>NZ_JBGGTX010000003.1:0-686550 GCF_041287255.1 Tamlana flava | reverse complement strand
ATAATCAGTTACTGTATTTTCTATACTCTTTATATATCCTTCTTCAATCGCAATTCCAATAAGCGCTGAAATAACGGATTTTGACATTGAAAAAGATATGTGTTTGTCATTTGCATGAAATCCATTATTGTAGTATTCATATTTTATTGAGTCATGTTGAATAATCAACAAGGCGTCTGTCAAAGTGTAATCAAGGTAAGATTTGGTATTAACAACGGAATCTTTAAACTTAAAAGAGACAGGTAAGCTAAACTTCATTTTAGAATAAGCGAATCGATAGGGATGAGTTGATTTTGGAACTACCCTCGTTGGAAATATATGTGTAGTATTCCTAAAGTTTTCTGAGATATTTTCAGGTTCAAAGAAAGTCATTACTTTGTATAAACGATAGGCTTCTTGTCTAAAGAATAATCCTATTATTAAACAAGCGATAACTATAAAGACTAGAAAACTTTTCAGTATTTTTTTTAAAACTTTCATGGCAATAATTGGATATGTTATGTCTATTTCTCTAGTTTCATAAAAGCATACTCCAATAAAAGTATTGTGGTGAATAAAATCATTATTCCTCCGTATATATCAGCTATCCATCTTAAAATGTCAGCTGTTTTGCTATGCTCCATTTTAATCAATTTTTAAATAGGTAGTTCTGGGAGAGAGGAGTAAATGGTCAGAGAATATGTGTCAGTATAAAAGTATAATTTTTTTATTAAAGTTAACTTACCAACTTTTTATTCTATATTAGAATGGGATGCTTTTTTTGTTTTAGAATGGGTTGAATTTTAATAGTTCAACTTAATTGGTTAATTTTATTACGCTGATTACGAACAATAAATTCATGTTTGATTCATACAAGCACTTTTTAGAAACTCCGGGATACCACAAAATTATTGGTGATGATTACTTAATTGTAGAGTTTAAATGCCCAATTAAGGAAGAACTTTTTGATGCTTGGTCCGAATGCCACAGCATTGTTTATGTGCTAAACGGTCAGAAAAAATGGATTACACCCTCAGCAGATTTCTTGGTCAAGGAAAACCAATCCATTTTTGTTAGGAAAGGAGCGTTTAAAAACCAGCAATATTTTGAAGAGAGCTTTTGTGTTTTGATGTTTTTTATGAAAGACGATTTTATCAAACGCTGTATGGAAAGCGATGTGGGTAAGGAAATTGACGTATTTCAAAAGGTAGACCATCCAGATTTTGTTTACCGTATTAAAACAAATGAAAGTTTATTGGATTTATATCATTCTTTCTTCTCTTATTTGAAGCAACCCAGTAAGACACCTCAAAAAATCATTGAATTAAAATTCAGGGAAATGCTTTTGAATATTTGTTTGGATTCTGGCAATAGGGAAATAAAAAATGTTCTTTATACACTGTCACTGCAATCTGGATATACCATTGAAAATATTATGGAAGAGCAATATTTCTATAATTTAAAAGTAGAAGAGTTTGCCAGGCTTTGTGGCAAAAGTTTGTCTACTTTTAAGCGTTATTTTAAGCAGGCTTATGGTACTAGTCCGGCTAAATGGCTTTTAACCAAAAGACTTAAACTTGCAAAACAGCTCATGATTTCAACAGATTTTACAATACAGCAAATATGTTATGATTGTGGTTTTGAAAGTGATTCCCACTTTAATAAAAGTTTTAAATCTGAGTATGGCATTACACCAAATAATTGGAGACAAAATAAAATACCAAGCGCATAATTTCTGTTAATCTTTAGTTTGGGAAACAATGCCTTTTTTTATTTTCCTCAACTCTTCTTTTTCTTGAAGTTTGTTCCATTCACTGCCTTTTAGGTGAACAAACAATGTATGTATAAGCATCGTTGTTCCACTATATAAAGCTCCCGAAAACAAATAGGTGAAAAAGCCATTTAAAAAATCCGGAAGAGTTGTGTTGGTAATTTTAATAGGTGTTCCATATACCATAGCCACGAATACACCAACCCAAAAGGGGAGGCATTGCATACAGCTGGTTAAATGTTTCCAAAAATTCGGGCTGTGTTTTTCGGCTAGGTCTCTTAAAGGTTCAAATATTTTGCCTAATGCGATAATAGCTGAAATTCCGTAAACAATTAATATTGAAACTAATAATGTCATAATTTTCTAATTTTACGAAGAAGATAACATGCAAGCTCTCAGAACCATTTATTTGACCCATTTTTAGAGCTTGCGTTATTATTCTTGTTATCATAATTTACATCTTTATGCAGTTTGAGCTGTTTTTAATTTGGCCCATGCGGAATGTCCGCCTTCAAGATTAAAAACATTTTTAACCCCATGCTCTTGTGCATGAATTGCCGCCATGTAAGACATGACACCACCTGTGCAACAGAAAAGGTAAGGGCCATCACTATGGAACAACGAGTTTGGATTTCTTTGTTCAATTTCCAATTTCAGTTCTTCCAAGGGGATATTGATTGCCGTTGGAATTTCACCTTGATTTTCTATGCCTTGCGGCGTTCTAACATCAATAATTGTAAATTCTTTTTTTGCAATAATTTCATCGAGCTGATTGACTGTGATCTGTTCGATAAGTTCTTTTGAAAATTTAGCTTTCATGATTTTAAATCTTTTAAGGTTATACAATTTAAATTGATATTGTTTCTGCACCTTCAAGAATAAGTTGATGCAAGGCAGCAGATCCTACCAATTCTATTTGGTCAATAAGGTCTTCAGGTACATATCCTCTAACAGCCGAACAAGGCGGGCAAACCATAATTCTGCAATTATTTTGCAATACGGTCTCAATCATATCCTTCATTGTAGGGTCCTTTGGGTTTAAATGGGCATGATTATAAGCTCCTTTTCTTACCCAATCCACTCCCGAACTGACCAAAAATATACTTACTTCCAATCCAGATTTTATGCCTCCATTGGCAATGCTCCAAGCTACCGATGCTCTTTCGTCATCCATACCTTTACTAATTAATACTACTAATTTCTTTGTACTCATGATAATTAAGTTTTATTTGTTATTGATGGTACAAAGTAAAGGCTATAATAAGGGAGGGGGTGTCCTGTAAAGTCCAACAAATTGTCTAAATGGCTCAAAGAAGATTTTGAGAGGATTTTGAGTCACTTTTATCTCATTACTTTTTTTGAATTCAACTATTCAAACCTGACTGATGGATATCATTTTGGGTCTTTTCAACATATGCTAAATTAAGGTCAACTATTATTAACACATAAATTATCATGAAAAGAGAATTTTTACTTTCAATCGTTTTGCTTTTTGTCGTTGTTGGTTATTCAACAGCGCAGAAGTCAGTTGCATTACACAGCAACGGAACCACAACTATTTTTGGTGGTGATACTCCTTTAACGGAGGCCTACGACGCAGCGGCTACCGGTGATACCTTGTATGTTTCAGGAGGTAATTTTGTATCTCCAACTACCATTGATAAAGGACTGGTTATTATCGGCGCGGGGTTTGATACGGATTCTACTGCAGTAACAGGAAAAACCTATATCTATGATTCCACAGTCAATTCCGGTAGAATTGAAATAGGAAGTAATGCCTCAAACTTATATATGGAAGGCATGCATTTTCAAGGAGGTTTATTTAAAACAGATGCTTCTATTACTGGTTTTACTTTAATTAGGTTAAAAATTAATGATTTAATTTTTTCCAATACCGGAGCAACACCAACAAATGCCTCTATAATTCAATGTGAAATTGCAGGCGATACTAATATTCAAGGGGTGTCTTATTCTGTTGTCTCTAACTGTATTTTGAGGGGTAGAATACAAAACTCCGATTCCAATGTCTTTAAGAATAATGTAATAACAGATCAAAATGGCTTTGGAACTTTACAGAATTGTGATTCAAATACATTTACGAATAATATTTTTAACTCAAATAGCCTCATTTCAGATGGTGCTTGTAGTTATAATAATTTTCAATATAACATTTTTGCTAATGCATCTCCTTCACTTGGAACAGGGAATACAGATTTAAACAATTATAAAGGGATTGACTTGGCAACTGTTTTTGTAGATAAGGCAGCGTCCGATTTTCATTTATTACCAGATGCGTCCTCAACATATTTGGGAGATGATGGCACCGAGGTGGGACTTTACGGAGGCTTATTGCCATTTAAAGAAGGAGCAGTACCTGTAAATCCTCATATTTCATATAAATCCATACAAACTACAACCGATAGTAATGGATTCTTAAATGTTTCTTTTAAAGTAGAAGCACAACAAAATTAGTTATGAAACGGTTACTAAAAATTGGGTTATTATTTTTTACAAACTACCTTTTTGTAGGCTTTTATGGTATAGCCCAAAACAGTATTACGAGTTATCAATATTGGTTTGATAATGACTACGGAGCAAATACCCATACATTGGTTTCTCCGACGGAAAACTTTGAGTTAAATTCCGCTATATCTCTCGAAACTATAACAGACGGACTTCATGTATTTCATATTCGTTTTAAAGATACGGATAATCGTTGGAGCATCACCTCTAGTGATTTTTTCTACTACAATGATTTAACATCCAATAATATTAATAGTTATCAATATTGGTTTGACAGTGCCTATGATTCGAACATCCATACATCGGTTTCTCCAACAGATAAATTGGGATTGAATACTCCAATTCCTCTTGAAACTTTAGCCAATGGCTTACATAGCTTTAATATTCGGTTTAGGGATGACCAAAATCGGTGGAGTATTCCCTCAATTGATTTTTTCTATTTCACCGAATTAACTACAAATAATATTGATAGCTATCAATATTGGTTTGATAATGATTATAGTAATCAAACTACCGAAATCGTTTCACCGAGTGGACAATTGCTGTTAAACACGTCGATTTCACTTTCAACTATATCAGATGGACTGCATCTTTTTAGCATTCGTTTTAAAGATGATAAAGGTATTTGGAGCGTTCCGCAGAATCAATATTTTTATTATCATGAGTTAACCGATAGCAACATTTTGGCCTATCAATATTGGTTTGATAATGATATTGATACCAATACGTTGGTCTCAACTACACCAATACAGCATATGCACTTAACCGAAATGATTCCTATTGAGGATATCGAAGAAGGCTTGCATATTTTTAGCATTAGGTTTAAGGATGATAAAGGCAGTTGGAGTGTGCCGGTGAATCAATATTTTTATAAATCCAACCATGTAGTCGATAATGGAATTACCGGATACCGCTATTGGTTAAATGATGATTTTAATAGTGCGATTTATGTTTCCGTAGATAATCCAACCAAATTGTTGAATTTAAGTGAGGATATTGATTTTCCCGGTCTTGCACTTGGAGATTACACCATTCATTTTCAGTTTAAAGATTCGTCAAATCAATGGAGTGTGGTCACATCAGATGAATTTGCGTTAACAAGTCTTAGCGTTATGGATAACACGTTTGAAAAATTTATCACGGCTTATCCAAATCCCACAAAAAGTGAGGTCAATTTTGATTTGGGTGAAAGTTACGGTTTAATTGAGGTAAAGATATTCGACAATTTGGGCAGACTGGTTCAACAAGAATCGTTTAGAAAATCGCAAAAATTTAAATTGAACATAAACAACGACGCCGATGGAATTTATATTGTCATCATTAAAGCCGATGATAAAAAAGCAACTTTTAAGTTTATAAAATATTAAAAGGTAAATATATATTCCTTTTACAGAAAACGGTTATTAGTTGGAAATTTATTTCGTAATGCGAAATGGCAAAAAGCCCTAGGAGATTAGGGCTTTTTTAGCAACTAATAGTAGTTTGATTCCTTTTATGTCCGAATAATTATTCCATGGATTATTTAGGACAGAATATTATTGCTATCTTAATAATTTTGTATCAGAACTTAAAAGCCGTTATCATGAATCGCAATATAATCTTCAATCCTACAAAATCGTTAATGCTCTGCATTGTATTTATGTTTTTGACGGCTCAAATTGGTTTTGCCCAATCCAAGCTTGGTAGGGCGGAAGATAGCTTAAACGAAAAGAGGGATCGTGGAGGCACATCCTCTGAACATAACAGCAGTAGTTTTGATGATGACGACAATCCTTTTGTTGCAGCTATTGCCTATTATGTCGCGGAAGCGGTTTTGGCAGTCAGTTATTACACACTTATTGAATCTCCTTCTGAATTTGAAAGTAATTCTAGTTTGGCTGGGCTTACAAAATACCCCTATTACAGCGCGAATAAAGGCAATTATACTTATGACTTGGAAACCGAAGAAACAAGTTTTTTTAGGGCAGGTATTTCAAGTCGCTACATCTCCGAAAATAATAATTTAAAGGGGATGCATTTAAATTTGGATATGCGCTTTCTTAAACGTTTGGGTGTAGAAGTAGACTATATGCAACTATGGGAAGACAATCCCAATTTTGGAAAAGATAACTTGGCCATTTTTAGTTTACTGGCACAATACCATCGTGTGCGCACACAAAAATTTGATGTAAAATGGGGTGTTGGAACATCCTATGTTGCAGGTAATGTCAATCAGTTTGGATTTGCTTATGGATTGGGTTCTGAATTGTTTTTTTCCAAACCCTTGAGTTTGGAGATTAATTTTAACCAAACTTTCATTAACACTGAGACCATCAATAAATTTAACGGATTGCTAAATTACCATGTGGATAGGTACAAATTCACGGGTGGCTATGAGCACTTAAGAATCGGCAATCAAAACTTTTCTATGGTTTCGGTTGGGGTTGGGGTGTTCTTTTAAGAGTAATTTTAGGATGTCCATTTCATTTGGTATTGGTATTATTTATAAAATTTAAAAATTCCGTTTTATAAGTTTGCCCAATGGGGATTTTATGATGTTTTATAGTGATTTGGTTGCCACTGATGCTGTTCAATTGTTTAAAATTGATGGCAAACGATTTGTGCGTCCTAATGAATAAATGCTCAGGTAAGGATTCAAGGAGAGAGGTAAACGTGGCATTGGTAAGAATGAATTCATTTGCTAAATGCACTTTAACATAATCGCCATAGGCTTCTATGTATAAAATGTTCTCGAAATTTATTTTGTGAAGGGTCTTATTGGACTTAATAAAGATAAATTGGTCAATACCTGTTTGGTTGCCATTATTGTATTTTTTTTCAAATACTTTATTAGCGGCCATAAAAAACCGCTCAAAAGAAAAGGGCTTTAACAGATAATCTATGGCATTAACCTCAAAACCATCAACGGCATATTGAGGGTAGGCTGTAGTAAAAATGACCTCTGGTGGGTTTTGCAGGGATTTGTAAAAGGTGAGCCCTGATATTTTTGGCATATTGACATCAAGAAAAAGTAAATCGATGCTTTGGTCTTGCTTTAATACCTGCAGTGCATCAATGGCGTTGTTGCAAACCTTAACGAGCTCCAAAAAATCAACATCGCCCACAAATTTTTTAAGGACCACTTGTGAGGAAGGCTCATCGTCTATGATCAAGCAATTAATTTTCATGATGTACTAATTTTAAGGTGACCCTGAACGTGTCATCGGTTTTATCAATTTCAAATTGATGCTCTTTTGGATACACAATGCCCAAGTTTTTCTTAATATTCTCTATGCCTACACCAGAATGGTTGATGTTTTCCAAATGGATTTCGGAATAGTTGTTCTCAATACTAAAGATAAAGTTTTTATTCTTTAGGGTTAAATCGATATGGATGTAAGGGTTTTCAATATCGCTCTTTAGCCCATATTTAAAACTGTTTTCCAATAAGGGCAGCATAAGCATGGGGTAAATTTGATATTGCTCGTCGTCAATGGAGCAATGGAATTTTATATTGTCGGTATTTTGGTGACGGAACTGATGGAATTCTATATAGTTTTTCAACAATGTGACTTCCTCTTTTAATGCCACACGTTCGGTGCCAGAATCGTAAATAACATAGCGTAAAATATCCGATAGTTGCACAATGGCATGCTGGGTTTCAGCTTTGTTTTCAATAGCTAATGAATATATCACGTTTAGAGAGTTAAACAAAAAATGCGGGTTGATTTGCGAGCGCAATAAGGCCAATTGGGTTTCAATCTGTTGGTTCCTGAGCTTTAACAATCTGTTTTCATTTTGGTTGTAATATATCCAATCCACCGATAGCTTGATTAAAGTGGTGCCCACCAAAAAGATGCTGAAAAGCGTAATGAGCTTGGTGCCAGAATGGTAGGAAATAAAATAATAATCAGGAAACAGGTAATCAATAAGATAGGTAAAAAACCAAATATTTAACTGGGTAAATAACAGGAGGTTGGCAATAAAAAGGAGACAGTACACCAAATACTTTTCCTGTTTTAAAAATTGGGGTATCAATACATAGAGATTGATAAGTACGGGCACAATAATGGTGGCCAAAAAACAGCCCGTATAGATATAATCAATTTGTTGGGGCACACCCTCTCCAGAAAAGGAATACAAAAGAATAGCAAAGGAGATGGCCCATAAAACCAAATTAAAAAGAATGGGCTTATGGTTGTCTATTTTTGATGTGTTAATGGGTGGCATGGCTATTTAATTTTTTAATTTAAATCAATTCCTTTCAATTTCTCTTCACCACTAATCAGTTTTTTAATGTATTGAAATGATTTTTCACTGCTTTCAGTTCTCTCTAAATTATAGGCTACATCGGTTTTCCATTTATCTGTTTCGTTGGAAACCATATATTTGGCTATAAATTTCTGCAATTCTTCAGGAGAAGCCGTTAGCAGATAATTTGAATCGTATTTTTCGTGCTTGATGTTGATTTTATGGTTTTCGAACAAACTTTTCATTTTGTCAGATGAAAACCACTTGATGGAGACCCTATTATCATCTAAAATATCAAACTTTACCAGAGAATGTGTAGTGACTTTATGATAACTGTAAAGATCAATACAAGTACAACTTGAAGTAAAAGTAGTAAAGTCTAAAAAAAGTTGATTTTTTATTTTAAAGGGCATGGCAAAAAAAATGCCTATTTCATCTTTTTCTTTAAATATAACGTAATAGCCTTCCTTTATTTTATTATAGTCTTCTATTTGTTTAGAAGAAGGCGGTACGGTGTCGTGTTTTCTTTCTTCTTGGTAACAATCTTTTACCGAAGTAATAATCCATTCATTATTGGGGTCCTTGTCGTCCTTCCATGTTCCTAAAAATCGTTTATCAAATGACAGGGTATCTTTGGTGTAAAATGGGTGTAAAGACTTTATGATACAGGAATGGAGGATAAGCATCGCGATAGCGAAAATAAAGAGGTGACGTGTTTTCATGATTTCCAGATTTTAAAATTCTGAATCGAAAATAAATTAATGGTTTTCATCTTTATAATTATTTCGTCAAACATGGCGGTTCGGAGGGCAAACACTTATTGGCAATCGTGGCAAGCTCAGAACAATTTTAGGTAAAATATCATTATCAATGCCTTTTGGCCATTGTTTTTTATCTAATGAATGCGCTGATATATTTTTTTATATTTTGACTTGGAGGCAAAATTAATTACCGGTGCTATAAACCCTGCGTAAAACACACCTCCAGATGTAAATTCAGATGTTTCAAAAAGCAAATAATTATCCTCATTTAGTGCTAAACGGCTTCTTTTTTTATTAAATCCTCCCAATACATAGGGGATGCCAATTATTTTAAAGTTTCTATGTTTTATATAAACAAAACCGTCTTCCTTTAATGTATATCGAATGTTTTTTTTTCTGACTATAAGGTCGTCTTCAAGATATTCAATTTCAATGCGTTTGGGACTTGAAATTTTTAAGGAAAACGTATAATTTTTTTTGGAATTTATCTTTAAAGGTTTTACTAACAAACCATTATGGACTTCATGAAAAAAGGTAGGATATTGGTTTGATTCGTCATTGTCAAGGCCCATATCAATAATGCCATCGGAGTCTTCAGGGAAACAATTTTTCATGGCATAAGTTCCTTCCAATAAGTTAATATTGTTGGCGTTGATATGAGAAGTTTCAGGGAACTGTTTTTTAGGAAAACAGGCACAGCTCATTACCAAATTTAAAAGGATGGTGCAACTTAATAAGATTTTGTAATTGCCTTTATTCATTTTTTTAATTATTTGCTAGATCAGCAATGCTATTCTATACGTTCAAATACTTTTTCATATTTCATTTTGGCGATAGGATAGACCTTGAGAAAGAACAGGCCTCCGCTACTAAATTCGGAAGTTTCAAAAAGTAAATTATTCTCTTTATTGAGCGTTATTCGGCTTCTTTTTTTATTGAAGTCTCCGAGTAGATATGGAATACCACGCATTTTGAAGTTATTATTTTTTAAATAGAGATACCCATCATCTTTTAACCGATACCCAATCCGTTTTTGTTTGACAATGCTATCTTCTTTTATGAATTTTAATTTGATTATTTTTTCGTTTAATATTTCTAAACCCATGCCATACATTTTCCCTTCTTCGATATCAATTTCTTTTTGAATAATGCGGCTATCCAGTTCTTTAAACAAGGTTGAATACGAGGTTAAATTTCTTTCTGAATACCACATGGAAGTAGAGTCTACCGTTTGACTTGCGTATATGGGCTTAATACCATAGGTTCCATTTAGCGCATTAATGTTGCCTTTGTTGAGGTACTGAGTGGTCTCTTGTTTTTTTGGAAAACAAGCGCACCCAAAGCATAGATTTACTATGATTAGGCCAGTAATCAATTTAATAGAAGTAAGGCCCTTCATGGATATAAAAAAAGTTATTGCTTTCATGATTATAACAATTGATCATATATTCCAGAGGGGCCTTTTACAATTAACACTTGAAATACTGTGCGTTATTTTTATAATACCTGTTGGGTATTAAAACAGGTAACCAACACCAATAAATAATCCATGTAATTTAAGAGCGATATCATAAATATTATCATCAACTAAATTAGATAGCCCGAGCGAATACCTGGCTTCTACCAAAAACTTTTCGGTAATGTCATAGGATAGTCCAAAGTCAATACCAAAATTAAAGGATCTTCCTTCGTCCTCGGTATCCAATAAAAAGCCAAAACTTGGTCCGGCTAAAGCATTAAATTTATCTGATATGCCCACTTCCGCCAATACTGGAATTTGGATTTGTTCTAGGTCTTTTATGTTAATGTAATTAGCTTCAGACCTAATTTTAAAATTCTCTATGATTTTTAGTTTTGCAAAAAGCCCAACATAAAAACCAGTTTCGTTGTCGCTTACGCTTAATCCCTCGACTTCTGCCTCGGCAGTTGCAAAATCAGCACCGGCCCTTAAACCAAAATTTTGAGCATTTGCAGTAATGATACAGGTTAGAATGACTGTGGTAAGAATAATTTTTTTCATGGTTAATTAATTTTAAGTTAGTGGTTTAAATGATTATTTATTAAAGTGAATTTATGATTAATGTACATACGAAATATTTAATTTCGACAAACAAGGCCGTTGGGGGGTCAAACACTTAAAGGGTTGTGCCTGTAATGAACATGCGCTATTCTTTAATAATCATTTTTGTAGCCGAGGACTAGAGAGAGGATAGGACATTATTAATATCCAGTATAAGGTTTTCAATAATATTTTTGGTAGCAAAAGAAAGTGATTCTACCATAATGTGTTTTAAATCTATATCTGTATTTCGGACATTTGGAGCTTGATATATTTTAGATAAAAAGGTTGGTGGTGTTTTAGGTCATATTCTTTTTAATCATGCTCAATCCATTTACCGTCTTTCCAACGCCTTTTCCTCAGGAGTTCACCGTTTTCATTGAAGTCCATCCATTCACCTATCGTGTTGCCGTTTTTATAGTTGCCTTTAGTTTTTAATTGTCCATTGTTGTAGTATTCCTCCCATGCACCCTCCAGTTTGCCGTGTTTGTAGCTCCCTTTAATTTTTGGTAGGCCATTGGTGTAATATTCCACAAAGGAACCATCTGCTTTTTTCTTGTCCGCATTATATTGCGCATTCATGTCATTCCTTTCCATCATATCATGATATGCTCTCGAAGTATTTTCCTTTTGCTTTGAAAGATAATCTTCAGTTCTATTAATACTAAATGGATCTTCATTAGGGTAGTGGATATTATTGCCTAAAGCATGGGCTGGGATTGATAATAATAACCCCAAGCCTAATTCTTCGGGCATTTGGATATTATCCTTAAAGGGTATCCATCCTATATTATCTGGCTTGCCTTTTGATACAAGCAAGTATTTTTTTGCTATGTTTTTCTTATTGAATTTTATGACTTTTCCTGACACTAATGCCGTATCGGCATTGCGATAAATGAGGCCATTAATTTCAACGATTTCTTTAAAATTTATTTCGCCATGGTATTCCTTCCAATTTTTTTGGGCATTGCAAAGAAGAGGTAGTAATATGATTAAGAATAAACGATTCATGCTATTTTTTAAAATCATAAATTGTCTATCTAAAAGTAATTAAAAGGAATATAGGAAATGTTGAATTTCGTCAAACAAGGCGGTTGGGGGGACAAACACTTAAAGGGTAGTGCCTGTAATGAACATGCGCTATTATTTAATAATCATTTTTGTAGCTGAAGACTAGAGAGAGGTTAGGGTATTATTAATATCCAGTATAATGTTTTCAATAATATTTTTGGTGGCAAAAGAAAGTGATTCTACCATATTGTGTTTTAAATCTATATCTGTATTTCGGGCATTTGGCGCTTGATATGTTTTAGATAAAAAGGGTTGGTGGTGTATTAGGTTATATTCCTTTTCAAAAATTGTCACGCCGTTTTGCAGCAGTTCTGCATTAACAATCAACTCGGTATTTGAGGGTTTGCCTGTGTGCCCATCACCTGAACTAGCAGTATATCCACCCACCATAAAACCAAATGTTGACGTTAATTTTGATTTGGTTTCACATTTGTCTATCATCAACTTTAAGATATATGTATCGTGCTCTGATTGTTTTTCTTTTAGGGTAAAACAGCCTGTTCTTTGGCTCTCTGTAATGATTGATTCTGAAAAGAATTGATGATAATTGGGGAATGCCATATCTTGCCCCATAACCACTTCATAGTTTTGCCAAAAAAGGTTAAAGGCCACTAAAGGAATCGCCCCCCAACCCTTTTTGTTAAAAGGCGTATAATTGTTTAGTGGAATGCTGTCGAACAACTCAAAATAAACCACTTTATCTCGATTGCAGTCAATTGGATTCGAATCGTACAAGTATCTTAAAGATTCGGGATTTAAGGTAAACGATGCCTTAACTTCTTTACTGCTAAAACAGGATGCGGCCACCAAACCTAAAGATATGGTTAGCAATAGTCTAATAACAACATTGATGAAATTAGAAATTCCTGTTGATATAGCGCAATCTTCTCGCCCTCGATTTAATAATTGTTTTTGCCAGTTCATCATGTATATGTTTATCTATCAAATCTTGATAGAGTGCCAATTGCTGATTATAGTTTAAATTACCTTGGTACAAAGCCAATTCAAATTGAAGGTCGGCATAAATAAGTTCCTCGCTAAACCTTATAGATTCTTTGCAAAGATTGGAATACAAGTTATTGGCATTTTGAAATTCGTGTTTTGCTACATTATAATACATCAATGCCAATTTATAGTCACAACTTGTGGTGTCCTTTTGTTCTTCCAAGTAGTTTTTGAGCTTTTTTCTTTGTGTTTTATTGAGCATTAAAAAGGCATTGTAAAGTAGATGCGACTGATTAATGGAGCTATTGGAAATGGGGATATACTTAGTGGAATTTTTTATGCTTTTTTCAATAAATGTGGAATCTTGCAATAATTTGTAATCCAGTTCAAACTCATAATGCTGGCCGCCACTAATATCGTAGGCATTTGGGCCACAAGAGGTTATAAGGAGTGCAAGGCATAATATGTATATACCAGATTTTATTTTGGTATATAAAAATGCCGTGTAATTAATATCTGGACTTAATCTTTCCAAGCTTATCGTCTTTTCAATTGAAATTTGAGTTTCTGATTATCGCTAGAATCCCATCTATCTCCACCTTTAACATTCATATACTTTTCAATAAATTCTACCAATTCTTCAGGTGGGGCGGTTAACAGTGTTTTTCCATTCGTACCTGTGCTTTCGTGTTTTATTTTAATTTTATGTGTAGCTAAAAGCGCATTTATTTTTTCCTCAGTAAGCCATGTAATGGTTATTTGGTTTTTTGAGTCCATATCCAATTTGGCCAAGGAGTGGGTATTTATCTTAGGACTTGTAGAAAATGGGAAGCCAGCAAGTCCTTCATCCCAACCTATATGATGTGGATTAAAATCAAGAAATAATTGACCATTTATTTTAAAGGGTACAACCTTAAGATGGACGTCCTCCATTCTGAAGGTTTTCTTTGATACTGAATTATACAACTTAGAGCCATCATAATTTTCATATTGTATCATATAGGATTGCTTATCTCTATGCCAGGCATCAAACTGCTTTTCATTCAGTTTTGTAGTATCTCTATTAGTTTTATTTTTTCGAAAGTCTGTAAAGCGCATGACGTTCCAAACTCCATTATCTGAATCAATCCACTGGCCAATCAATTGTTTTTCAAATTGTATGACATCATCGGTATAAAAAGGGTGCAGGGAGGTTATAAAGCAGGAGTTTAACAATAACCCCAGCATTAGGAGCAGCAGCAATGATTTAAAAGTTTTCATGATTATTTATAGTATGGTCAATTTCTTTTTAAGTTATGTGTAAATTCAATTCCTGCATTTTCAGAATTCCAATACCATTGGTCTTTATCTTTGGAATTCATGTATTTTTTGAGAAATTTCACTAATTCTTCTGATGAGGCAGTTAAAACTTTACTTGTAATAAAACCTCCAGCGGTTTCATATTTTATTTTTATTTTATCGGAAGCTAAAAGTTTATTGAACTTTTCATCCCCAAGCCATGTAATGCTGATGTTGTTATTGGAAAGGATATCTACCTTGGCCAAGGCATGGACATCAATTTTATGATTGTTATAAAGATTTATGGCAGGTACTTTACTGGTTGAACTTTGTTGGTGGGGTGTAATATCTAGAAATAACTGGTCATCAATTTTAAAGGGTACTGCCAAATGATAAAGGGTATCTCTGCTGTCGGGATCTTCTTTATATTGCACTGCATAAAACAAGTGGGCATTGTGCCACAGTTCTAACTCATTTTTATTCAAATTTTGACTGTTTATTTTTTTACCTGATTTTTTGGCTTCACTCAAAAGAAAGTCTTTATAGCCCAAAATCTTCCAGCTCCCATTAGAAGTATCAGCCCATTTTCCAATGAGTTGTTCTTCAAAATGAATTAAATCTTTGGTGTAATAGGGATGTAGGGATAACAGAAGACACGAGCTCAACATAAGAGAGAGCACTATTAATAAAGAAAATGATTTAATCGTTTTCATGATACTTATAAGTGTTTTGTAATATTTTAAAATTGTCTTTCCCTAAGGAACTTTTTTATTTATTAACACGGTTTGGTTTAATTCAAGTCCACAATGGGTATTCTTATACCATTTGATGGTGTATTGCCAGCAATTATATTTTTAATAAATTCAAATGTGTCTTCACGATTTTTTATCCTATTTAATTTGCTATCATCTATATCATAGTCCTCCTTAAATTCTTTAGAACGGATAAACTTTTCAATGAATCTTTGCAATTCCACTGAAGAAGCAGTTAAGAGGTATAAATTATCCTTAGTTCCGTCTGATTGTTCAATTTTGTGGTATTTGATTTTAATTTTATTGTTTTCAATAAGCTTTCTTAACTCAAATTTGTCGAACAAATGCATCTTTACTGTATCATTATTTAATACATCTAATTTCAAGAGGGAATGTGTTTTAATATTAAAACTTTTAAAATCTTCTTTCATTTCACATCCATTTCCGGAACCATCGCTGCAATAATTATTTATTGGAAAAACATCAAGGAATAGGTCATTTTTGATTTTAAAAGGAGTCATTAAATAAATCGCTATTTCATCCTTAACTTTTATAATAAGAAAGTAAGCTTCTATTTCAGTGGTTATTCGTTCTCTGCATAAAGGTCCCTTACAATTTCTCATATCTAGGGCATTTTGAACATGATAAACATCTTCTACTGAAACAACTATCCATTTATTGGGCTTGCCATCGAAACCCTCCCAGGTCCCTAAAAATCGTTCCTCAAAATAAATGGTGTCTTTGGTGTAAAAGGGGTATAATGACCTTATAATACAAGAGCTAACTGTAAACACCACAATAATACTTAATAGGATAGAACGTGTTTTCATAACGCTTCAACTTGTTTGACTTCAATTTAAGAATTTTAACAGTGCCGATTCAAGGTTTTTCGGCAAACAAGGTGGTTTGGTAGACAAACACTTTATTTGTTTTAAATTTTACTCTAAAGTTATATCAGTCTAAGAGTATGCCAATTCCAAGAAAGATATTTAAAGTATACATTTTAAATTTGTCTCGCTCAATTTCATAATTTGAATCGGGCTCCAATGTTATTTTTCCTATTTGTCCAACTGCTCCAGGCCCTGTAGCGGAGAAACCTCCAGTGGCATACCATGGTGAATTAGTGAACCTGAGGTTAATATTTAAATCAAAACCCCAATTGAACTGCGTTGAGGGATTGAAATCCTCAATCCCAAAATTGGACTTTGTTTCTGCATTCATGTCATACGAAACTGGAATGGCAGAACTGATAAAAAAACCATAATACAAACCAAATGGTGTATAGTTGGTGCTTTTCCAAGGGAATAAAGCAGAAACTTTAAATGTAAGCATATCTACGAGCAAAAAACGCGGCCCATCAAATGAAGAGGCTAATGATTCGCTCAATGCAATATCTTTAGTAGCATAATTTATAGTGGTTTGTAACTTTAATCTATTTTTATAATAACCCACTACTACTTCAATCCCTTTATTTGATTTATATCCAGGAGCGTAACGTTTCTTGTAAAGTGAGGTTGTGTCGTTTATAGCCCTTAAACTGGAAGCGTCTTCAAAACGGCCAAAGCTTTCTTGAAAAGGCAAATGCAATTCAAAAAAATATCCTGGCTTTCCATCGTTCTGGGCAAAAGTTGAGCTCACCATTAATCCAAGAATGATTGCTGTATGAATTAGATGCCGCTCAATTTTCATCTGTCAAGAATTTTCAAATTAAGTGCATTAAGGATTAATCTGAAAACACTGCATTTCAAACAATTTAATGAGATTAAATGTCTCAGTGCAATGTTTTTCGTCAAACAAGGTGTTTTAGTAGTCAAACACTTAAGAGTTTGCATTATTTATAACCACTTATACTAAAAAGGATAGGATACTTGATTGCGTTTGGGATGAAATATGATTACCATGAAAGCCGAACGCCAATATTTATTTTTTTTAGTGTATGGATTCCGATAAAAGGTTCAAGGCCATTATTCATTAAGTAACCCATGTTTAAACCAACCCCCATAACAGCTTTTGAGCTGGTTATCAATGAATAGCCATCATCACTATATCTATCGTCCAAAAAGTTGGTAAACTCCTTTTTTCCTCCAATGCTCAATTCAGAATGCACGGTTAATTTATCTATAAATATCCTGCTATAACCCAAATCAATAACCCAGAAATAATCGCCTTTCCCATCTTCTGTTAACCCATCCGTTTGGCCTTGCTTTTTTTTAATTTCATTTTTCTGTCCGTTAAATTGATATGAATAACCAAAATGAATTCTGCTATTACCCTCACGTCCGAAAAAATCAATTCCCGCTGAATCGTTTGTGGAAGCAAATAATGATAGTCCACTTTCTCTATCTCTGACTTGCCCTTGGCAGTAGGTGATGGTAAATGATGCTATTGCAAAAAAGATTATGTTTTTCATTTTAACTTGGATTTAAATGGGTTGCCTAAAACATTATTGTGAGAAAGCCATGGCTTATCTTTCCCCTGAAATCTGCAAGTGTTAACTACTTTCTTTTTTTAAAGTTTAACTGTGTTTTACCAAAAAAGTCATATTCAACTACAAGTTTATTTTTGGTTAATTCTTTAATATAAACATTACCTTCATCAAAAAGAACTATAGAATCCCCTTCAATTCGCCAAGCAAAAACTTTATCACCAAGACTTAAATCAGGACTTAGATAAAGAGAATCTGATTTAAATTCTACAAACGCTAATTCATCACTTTCTGGAAAACTGACTTCTCCTGTTTCAATATCAGTTGCAGAAATTGCATCCCAAGTTCCAAGTAGGACACCCTTTTTTTTAAGATTTTGGTCACAGCCTAATATTATGAATGCGAACAATATTAAAATTAGTTTTTTCATTTGTTTTATTATTAGAAGATTATATAATAAAGAATAAGTTTTTATGGCAATCATGGTGTTACTTTTTATAGGGGGAAGCTTAGCTTCTTTTAAGCTCCAACAATAAGTCCGTTCCCCCTTTGTCTTTCATTTCAGAATTGATATATTTTTTAATGGACCTCACTAATTTCTCTGAAGAGGCAGTTAATACAGGGAATTCGTCCATTCCGATTTTTTCATGCTTAATGTTGGCTTTATGGTCTTTTAAAATGGTTCCGAGTTTATCCCAGCCAAGCCATTTAATACTCATATTGTTTTGAGAATCCATGAATAACTTTGCCAGAGTATGGGAACCAATTAAATGCGATGAATAAAGAAATTCCATGTCTTTGAAACTTTTGTTACTCTCTATTGGTAAAAAATCCAGAAATATCTGATTTTGAACCTTAAAAGGCACAACCAGGAAGGCGAATTTCACACTGTCTTTTTCATAATGTACATGGTAACTAATGTTATTGTATTGACTGTACATTTTGACCTTTTCCTCTTTGAGTTGTGCATCCACCTGCTTATAAAATTCATGAAATGGCTTCACCTTCCAAATGCCATCATCCTCATCTATCCAATTACCGATAAATTTAGGTTCGAAATACAGCACATCCTTGGTATAGAACGGATACATCGATTTAACAATGCAGGAGCTTAGCAAGAGTGCTGCAATAAAAAGCGGGAAATAGGATTTAAGTGTTTTCATGGCTAACGAATTTTATTGATATAAAAATAAAGAGATGGGTTTTACTGAATCAATATTTTTCGTCAAACATAGATTACGGAGCGACAAACACTTAGTTATAGACCAAAAGAGATTATGGCATAACTTGTAACTATCTATTATAGTTAATAGAAAATTGGGAATAACTATTTAAGTTTTGCTTTTAGAAATGTTTCTCAAAAGTTAATGTTTCTCTTTAAGCTTATGGATAATTCCTCTAATTGCTGCTAACGCTATTATTAAGAAAGCTAAGCCAATCAAACAGAGAAAAATTATAAAAATAACACCTAAGATATGTTGAAAATTGAAAGCTTCAGCTGAGGTAGTGTCTGTGTTTTCACCACCAATAAGGTGAGCTATACCAATGGCCAAGGTTACCCAGCTAATGTAAAGTGAAACAATAAGAATTGAGATGTTTAGGAGATAGGATCCTTTGATAATCGGGAGTTTCATAATCTTTAGAGTTATGGTTTGAAAACAGCTACAAAGCAAATGTGATTTTCACATTTTAACAATTAAATAAGCAATTTGAAGAATTGTTTATTTTAATAAATCAAACTTATTTATGTTTGGATTACCATAACATAAGTAGGTTAAGTTCATGGTAGATTTGGGGCAAAAAAGGTGAACACTCGTTCACCTTTTTTATTTTAAATTAAAGTGGCTTTTGCTCCAATATGTCATGATGAACGTAAAAGGCTTAACATCCTATTCCACTTTTCTATACTTTTCATAAGTTTTCCAAACAGGCAGTTCTTCACCTTCTCTTTTTATTGGTCCTTCTATAGTCCAAATATCATTTTCAATTTTACTTTTAAAAGTGTACGATTTACCTATTTCTTCGGGATATGAAAAGTATTCAATGTTCTCAGTATAGGTATCATCGGTCAACTCATAATAACCCCAATTAAACATGCTGTGTTGAATAGAATCCCTCAAAGCAACAGTTACAAAGATTTTTTGGTTAATAATCTTTACCATGTTTGCAGCATCTTCACCGGTACGTGTATAGGAGGTGTCTGGTAAGGTCAATACTTGTTTCACTAATTCCCACCTTCCTTCCAAATTACTTTGTGCGTTAGCAGAATTGAAACAGAAGTAAAGCGCTAAAAATAGGGGCATGATGGTTGGTTTTAATCTCATGATTTTTAGTTTAATGTTTATTGCCTAGAATTACTGTGCCATTTTGCAAAAAGTAGGAAGAACGATAAACAATGAGGAAAGTTAAATAAAGGTACAAAAATTAGATTATCAAGGGTTTGATTTTTATTTAAATTTTTGTTTTTAAAACTGTTTCTTTAGGTTAATTTTTTCCTTTTAGCTTATGGATAATTCCTCTAATTGCTGCTAACGCTACGATTAAAAAAACAATGCCTATAACACAAAGTGCAATACAAAATGCTACGCCCATAAGGTGCTGGGCAAACGTGATATCTGGATTTTTGCCACTAACCAAATGGGCTATACCAAACAATAAGGTGAACCAACTAATATAGAGTGACACAAAAATTAAAGGGATATTTAGGAGATAAGATCCTTTGATAATCGGGAGTTTCATAATCTTTAGGGTTATGGTTTGAAAACAGCTACAAAGCAAATGTGATTTTCACATTTTAACAATTAAATAAGCAATTTGAAGAATTGTTTATTTTAATACAGCAAACTTATTTAGGTTTGGACTACCATAACATAAGTAGGTTAAGTTCATGGTAGATTTGGGGCAAAAAAGGTGAACACTGTTCACCTTTTTTTTATTCAACTAATTTCAACTTTCTGAAAAAACGTCTAGTTATTCAGTGTTATTTTTGTTCAGATAATATTTGATGATATCTGCAGTAGATACAATACCTATTACCTTTTTGCCTTCAACAATGGGTATGGCATGGTAATTTCCTTTAGATAGTTCATGTGCTACTTCATCAATGCTAACATGCTCGTCCAATGCAAATGGGTTGGGCGTCATGATGTCTTTGGCGGTTAATTCGTTGTAAACCAAATGATTGTCATCAAGGCCTGCGCCTTTTATTTTGTACATAAAGTCAATTAGGCTAATCATGCCCACTAATCGCTCATCTTCAGTTACTGGAATATGATGATGAAATTCCTTTTTCTCATAAATGTGTTTTACATCTATAAGTTTTTGATGCGGTGTAACGCACACCACATTTTTAGACATTATTGAAGAAACAGGTGAGGATGACATGACACAGGTATTTACGTTAAAACTGTAACTAAATTAAAATTATAACATACATCAACCTATGATTTTAATCATTTTAGGATAAGTTATTTAGGCATATATTTAATATTGATTTAGTAACTAAAAATTGAGGTCATGAAAACTAAAACACTACTGGAATGGCTCACCTTATCTTCAAGTATCTATTATATCGTAAAGGACACGCAACTTATGGATAGATTTAATGAACTATCCAAAAAGGGGAAAGATGAAATCAATAAAGTGGCTTCAGAATCTGCCGTAGACGATGATGGCAATGAACTTGAGTTTATCGATAAAATCATTTTAAAAACCAACCAAGTTAAAGATGAAGTAGAGGAAAAAATAGAAGAGCTGATTGTGAAGTTCTATAAAAAAATGAACATTGCCCACTTAGATGAAATCAAGGCCTTAAACGAAAAGCTTGAAAAAGCCAACGAGTCCATAGCATTATTGGAAGCTAGGTTAAATCATTTAGAAATGGTTGAATAATATGAATGTTTTTTCAAACATAAAGTACAAGTACAAATCAATTGTTAGGTATAACCAAATTTTAAGGGTATTACTAAAATATGGCTTTGAAGATTTGGTGCAATATCTTAGGGAAAAGGACAAATACACCTTTTTTTTGCGTTTTGTGCCTAAGTCTTCACGTGTTCATGCCGCACAATTTACCAAATGGGAAAAAATGCGATTGGTGTGTGAAGAGCTTGGTCCTACCTTTATAAAGTTTGGTCAAATTTTAAGTAATCGGCCAGACCTTATACCTTTCGATTTGGTATTGCAGTTTGAAAAGCTTCAAGACGAGGTGCCACCAATGGACGACAAAAAGGCCAAGGAAGTGGTGGTTTCAGAACTAAAAGACAGCATTGATAATTTATTTGCATGGTTCAACCCAAAACCTTTTGCTTCGGCATCAATGGCTCAGGTGCATAAGGTAACTTTAAAATCAGGAAAGCGCGTAGCCCTAAAGATTCAACGGCCAGGAATTAAAAGAATTATTTTAGAGGATATCAAGGTCATGTACAGCGTAGCTGAAGTTTTGGAAAAACGAATTCCTTCCTTAAAAAGTTTCGACCCAATCGGGTTAGTGAAAAACTTTGAAGAGTCCATACTCAAGGAACTCGATTTTATTAACGAATCGATCAACGCCCAAAGATTTTACAACAATATTGCTCAAGATAATAGTCCCGATCAATTCGCCAATGCCCCAAAAGTTTATCAAAAATATACCACCGAAAAAATCCTTGCTTTGGAATTTATATCAGGTATTAAAATCAACAAAATAGAAGAACTTGATAAAAAGGGCATTGATAAAGAAGTTATAGCGAAAAGGTTAAGCATTAGTTTTTTCAAACAAATTTTTGAATATGGCTTTTTCCATGCCGATCCACACCCAGGTAACCTATTGGTTTTGCCCAATCGTCATATTTGCTATTTGGATTTTGGAATGATGGGCAGCATTTTACCACGAGATATTAAAGTTTTTGGCAGCCTTTTTATGGCCGTTACCAATAAAAATGTAACCAAAATTATCAAGGCTTTACAGCAACTCTCAAATACAACGGTTATAGAGAATAAAAGAGAATTAGAATTTGACATAAATGAATTTTTAGAAAAGTACTATGTAAGAGACGTTCATGAAAATGAAATTAGTACAGTATTGCTTGAACTAAAAGATATTATTGTCGCGCACGGATTGAAGGTGCCATCCCATTTTTATCTTTTCGCCAGATCGATGGTTACCATTGAAGGTGTTATCCAAAAATTGGATCCGTCTTTAGACCAATTTGACATGGTTCGTCCATATTTGTCAAGAAGTGTAACCAAAGATTATAATCCACTTAAGATGGGAAAGAAAGTGGTGAATTCGCTATATGAAATGACAAATTATATGGAAGAATTTCCGAGCGATCTTAAAAATGCCATTCGGAAAATAAATAGTGGCGAGATAAAAGTTAATTTAACCCATAAAGGTATTGATGCGATGGTTTATGCCATACACCGCGTAACAAAACAGGTTGTAACAGCCTTTATTTTGGTGGCCTTAATTATTGGTTCTACTTTGTTTATTGTTACGGCTATTCCTCCATTTTGGAAAGACATATCCATATTCGGACTTGTTGGTTTGTTTTTCGCTTTTATTATTGGGGTAAGCGTTATTCGCGATATAAGGAAGAAGGATTTTCATCATTGGTGACGTTTATGATGTCTGAAATAAACAAGAAAGCACAATTTTTAAATTGTGCTTTCTTTCTTAAGTCAAGCTTTTGAAAAAGCTTGCCTAAAATGGCCAAAGGCCTCTGAAATCTCATTTTGAAAATGTTCCCATTGGGTTTCCTTTTTTTTGCCGGAATATTTGCTTTTAATTTTCTCAATCATCTCGTTAAACTCCTTTTTGGATTTCTCAAAAGCTGTTTTTACACCGTCTTTACCCTTCTCGAAGTTTTTCTCTAAGATTTCAAGTTGAACTCTAAACATTTCAATTTCAATTAAAACATAAGCATAAATGCTATTTAGTGTTTCATTTGTTTTAATCTTTACCTCAATGTCATGTAGTTTGTGTAGCAGTTTCTTTTTTTGCTCTTTAAAAGCTTCTTTAGATTCTGCTTTGCCCAAAGCCAGTTGAACAATCAGTTCATCGAACATCGTGTTCATGTCTGTTATTTTTTCTTTTCCTAACTCAATCTTATTCTTGGTTTCATGGATGAATAAGTTGAATTTCTTTTTAATTTCTTCGTATTTGTCTGTGGCTTCAGCTTTTCCCAATGAGGCTTTAACCTGAAACTCTTCAAGATCAATGGCGGTCCTTCTTAGTTGTGCAACAACTTTGTCTACAAATGTGGCGTTATCTATAGTTTTCATAATCATTGGATTTTGAGTTACCTTTAAATATCTAAACTATTGTTGAAAAGGGCAATGATTAATATCAGTTGGCATCTATTTTTCTTTGTTGTAAATATCTTTCAAAGTAATTGAGTTGCCATCCTCACCATTAATGTGCAAATTATATCTGATGGTTATTTTTGTATTTATTGGAGCGTGATAGTAAATAACCCAGGCATCAGATTCCTTTGTGCCAATGCAACCATTGGAATAAGCTTTTCCCAAAGTAATGGGGTTTGTGGTTGGATGTATTAATTGCCCATACCTTTGGCCATTAATTTCAGTTTCTATAAATGGGATTCTGGGCAGTTTGGTCACCTCGTTATCATCTCTTTTTGTAACATAGTAACGATGCCCATTTACAGGGTTTATGTAATCGGGATTTTTATTGTAACCGATAATCGTTCCATTTCCGGTTTTGGTTTTTAAGTCTATAATGCGTCCTGCTGTTTCAAGGTATTTTTTTTCATTTCTGCCCACTCTAACGGGAAATGAATATTTTTCTGTGGAGTCTTCCAAAATGCGCATTTTGTATTCCGGAATGTTTAGGTCTATGAGAGTTGTGTTGAACACCTTTAAGAGTTTGTTGACCAAATCATTATTTGGTAAAAAAATGGTGTCTCCTTTGTTTAAAATAACCATTTCTTTTTGATTGTCCACTTTTATACCACGGGCTTTCATAATGTAGTAATCGGTGTTTTTCAAGGTGTCAATAATCCAAGGGTTGGCGCGAACCAACAAATGCTCGGTTAATTTGTAAGGGGTAACTGAATCATATTTTTTAACGATGGAATCTAAATATTCAAAATAGGTGTTAATGGCAATATTTCTGTTTACGATAACATAGTTAACGGAAGAATCATGAGCACAAATCTCTATTGCTTCCGCTTTGATAATAGGCTTTTTGTCAATTTTAAAAGCCACTTGTACAAATGCGAAAAAGGCCAAAACTAGGACTAATGAGTTTTGAAAAAATCTATTCATAACCTGCCAATATCAAGATTGAGGACTTTACATTCCTTTATTTGAAATTTATATCATATTCCATGTTTTGCCAATGATTTCAATCAGTTTCGGGATATGATTTTTATCATTTAAAAAATGCCCATATCTAACTAAATTAGAGGGTTGTAGCATGATGTATAATGTTTGGTTTAAATAAAATAAAACCCTTTTTTGTTGAAATAGGTGAACTTTCCATATTCACCCGAAGGTTTTTTAAAGAAGTATTTAAAAAACCTTTTGAACTTAATGAGTTATTAAGGCAGTGCTACAACATAGGAAACCGTTCTTTTTTGTTGGTAGGCCTTACGGGTTTTATAATTGGGTTGGTTATAACATTGCAAACTAGGCCAACCTTGCAGGAATTTGGTGCCGAAGCTTGGATGCCTTCAATGGTAAGCATTTCAATAATTAGGGAAATTGGCCCAGTTATTATTGCATTAACCGTGGCAGGACGAATAGCCTCGGGAATTGGTGCAGAATTGGGTTCCATGAGGGTTACAGAACAGATTGATGCTATGGAAGTTTCCGGCACCAATCCGTTTAAATTTTTAGTGGTGACCAGAATTTTAGCTGCCACACTGGTAATACCAATTTTAGTGATTTATGGTGATGCTATTGCACTTTATGGCTCTTACATTATTGAAAACATAAAAGGCGATGTATCCTTTCAACTGTATTTTAATAAAGCTTTTAAAGCTTTGGAATTTACGGACCTGGTTCCCGCTACCATTAAAACCTATTTTTTTGGTTTTGCCATTGGGTTGGTAGGCTGTTTTAAAGGCTATAACTGTAAAAAGGGAACGGTTGGCGTTGGTAAAGCAGCAAACACGGCAGTGGTATTTGCCTCCATACTATTGTTTGTACTTGACTTTATCGCTGTTTTTATAACAGACATATTTTTTGAAGTTTAAAAATGAACGAAGAAACTAACATACAACAAGTTCAACTGTCTCAAGGAAATCGAGCGACGATGATTAAAATTAAGGATTTGAGAAAATCCTTTGGTGAAAATCAAGTTTTAAACGGTTTTAATTTAGAACTTTTTGAAGGAGAGAATCTTGTGGTTATGGGTAAGTCGGGCTCCGGGAAATCGGTAATGATAAAATGCTTGGTAGGTTTAATGGAACCCGATTCGGGATGTGTTGAGGTTATGGGTAAGGAAATAGTTAAGTTAAACCAAGTGGAGTTGGACGAGCTTAGAACTGAAATTGGATTCCTCTTTCAAGGCAGTGCCCTTTACGATTCCATGACCGTTAGGGAAAATTTGGAATTTCCTTTAAGAAGGCATAAAAATCGGTTTAAGGATATAGAAGATGCAGAAGAGCTCATTTTAGAAACTTTGGATAGTGTTGGGTTGGCGCATACTATGGATTTAATGCCCGCGGAACTTTCTGGGGGGATGAAGCGACGAATAGCCTTGGCCAGAACACTAATATTAAGGCCAAAAATTATTTTATACGATGAGCCTACAAGTGGATTGGATCCGATAACATCAAAAGAAATAATTGAGCTTATGCGCGAAGTCCAAAAAAAGTATAAAACCTCGTCATTGATTATAACCCATGATGTGGATTGCGCGCGAGTAGTCTCAGAACGTATGGTTTTATTGGTTGATGGGGTTAATTATGCACAAGGAACATTTAATGAATTGTCCCAATCAACAGACGAGAAGATAAGGGCATTTTTTAAACAATAAAATTTAGAAACCATGAAAAAAACAACAACGGAAAAATTCAGGCTCGGTGTTTTTGTGATTTCAGGATTGCTCCTTTTTGTGGTGGCCATTTATTTAATTGGGGAACGGCAAAACCTGTTCAACAAAACATTTAGCATAAGTGCCAATTTCAATAACGTTAATGGTTTAATTCAAGGAAATAACGTGCGTTATTCGGGCATTAATGTGGGCACTGTTAAAAGAATAACCATGGTAAACGATTCGGTTATAAATGTGGAGATGGTCATTGATGAAAAAATGGTCAATCACATAAAAAAAGATGCCGTAGCTACCATAGGAACCGATGGTTTGGTTGGGAATATGATTGTTAATATTATTCCTGGAGAAGGAAATGGCGCTATGATTTCTTCTGGAGATATTATTAAATCGTATACCAAAATCGGGACGGGTGAAATGCTGAACACGTTAAATGTCACCAACGAAAATGCGGCATTGCTCACCTCTAAATTATTGGATATTGCCGATGCCATAGCGGATGGTAAAGGTACTTTGGGTATGCTAATCCATGATAGTGTGGCCTCAAACAACATCAAGCAAACAATTAATAACTTGAAATTTACAAGCATTCAAGCCAACAAGGCACTGAAAGAAATAAATTCAATAATCGGTTCTTTAAATGTGGATGAAAGTGTTGCTGGCGTATTGTTGAACGATTCCATCGAGGCGCAAAAAGTGAAGGCTGTAATTGCAAACCTTGAAGATTCCAGCAAAGAAATAAAAACGGTGGTAGATAATTTAAATGAAACCCTCACAAACATAAAAGATGGTGAAGGTGCCATCAACTATCTTTCAAATGATGGGGAATTTGTTAGAAAGCTTGAGCAAACCCTTCAAAATGTAGAAGAAGGCACCGATAAATTCAACCAAAACATGGATGCCCTAAAACATAATTTCTTGACCCGGGGTTATTTCAAAAAACTGGAACGGGAATTGAAAAAGGCCGAAAGGAAAAATAAATGACATTGTTTTAAACGGAAACAAACATAATATGTCCTAACGGCTTAAAATTATAATTTTTCAGTCTTGCTCTTTTGGCCTAACATAGTTAAATGTGTTTCCATTTCCATTGGATTTTATGGAAAGATTGTCGTCGTCTACCGCTAAAATCGTCATGAAAATATATCCGCCTTTTTCACTAAAAAATTCAATTAAATTGGCATTAATCTCAAATGTTCCTTCATCAGCAATCATTTTAGTGGTTATATTTAGGTTATTTGAAGGTGTAAATTCAAATGTCATTGTTCCTTCATTGCCTATCTTGGTAGTCCATTTTCCAAGAATTCCAGAACTCGAATCTCCTTCGGTACGGGTATATTCACTTCGATTATTATTCTCGTAAAGGTATAATTTAGAGCCTTCTACTTCGAATTTTTGTTTTTTGTTTAAATTATTAGGCAACTCGGTCACCAAGGAATCTCCTTTCAATTCATATTTAAAAGTAGAGCTTGATTCGCTTGTGGAAGTGAATTTACCATCAGCGTTAAAGGTTAATTTATTTGCAACGATATAATTGTACTCTGCTAACCCCATAACCCAATCACCAATGATTAAATTTTTGATTTTTTTAAGCTCACTAGGTTTTAATGGATAATGGTATTGTAATGCGCCGTTTCTGAAATCTTCTGTAGTTGGTGTCGGTAAGTTGGTATATAAGGTTGTGCGGGATAGTTGGCCATGATAATCTTCGTAATCGATGGGTTTTGACCCATGACTTATTTTATTATTTAATTGTTTCTTAAACACCTCAAGTGCCACCCACGTACATTTTTGTTTCAACGTTTCCAAGCTTTCTTTGGTAACATGGTCCTCAAAAAGTTGGGCATATTTAAAACTATCATGGTGTGAGTTGAGCAAAAATGAATAGGCATTTTTTCCATCATTTGTTAAAACATAAACGTGAATGCCAAATACGTTTAATCTTTCTGATTGTTTTGGTGCAAAAAGAATTTCAAGAACTATGTTGTAATCTGACGGCGTTTTTTCTTTTCTAATTTTTTCTCCCAAGGAGTCCATTTCATTGTTGAAAATTTCAAATTGATTTTTGCCTCTTAATTCGTCTGGGTTTAGTGTTTTTCTGTTAAAGTCTATATCCAGCTCCAAGTCACTTTTTAACGATGCCGCAAACTCTTTTCCCGATGTTTCAGACCAGGTTGTAGAATCAACGGTGCGCAAAATGGTTGGGTACACTTCAATCTTGGATTTCTTGAGCGTTTTGATGAATTCATCCGATAAGTCGCTCGTTGGTCTAAAGCCTTCATTCAAATCGGTTAGGCTTATTAGACTTTTATAGAATGTCTTATTTCTGTCTTTTGAGGTTTCCAAATACTTTTTAGCCGATTTGGCAATGGTTTCTGCATCAAGAATACCTTCATAGATATTAAATTCATCAATGCCTCCCAACCAAGTTTGTTCCCTTAAGTAACCAGACCGGCACAAATAAGCAAGATTGTTACTTAGGTTGGCAATGATATTTGATTTATGCCCAAGTGTTGTTTGTTTACCAACCAAAGTGCCATCTATATAATATTTTATTTCTTGGTTGTCAAAGGTTGTAACTATATGGTGGTATGCATCATCCTGAAGCGATTTACCACTAACTTGGGTTATGGTTTCCCAAGGGGCTATGTCGTTATTGCATGAGATACCCGTCCAACTAAATTCGTTATTATGCACCCATTGGGCAATATAATCTGTGCCAAAGTTTCCGGTGCTGTTTCCAAAAAAAGAAATCATTTTGGTGTCACTTCCTTTCGAAGCCAGAATAAAGGCTTCTAAAGTGATGGCTGAATATTCATTTATTTTTATTTTATCGGCAGGTAATTCTATAAATTGTCCTTGGTCATAGGTAACAAACAAACCATCTATAACCTTGCCTTCAGATTGTATAGTTCCCCTAATAGCGCCATGAGCCTCGCCCACAATATCATTGGCCGTACCATCGTCGAAAGTATATGAATGTTTAAGTTTAAAAGGAATTGCCTTAATGGTATATGTGGTTGTGGTTGCTCCATTTGTAACATTTATAGTTGTTTTGGCATGGTCTTCTAACAAAGAGATTTTTTGGTCTCCCACTACGGAAAATGATTTTTTCTCAGGAATCACTTTTAAATTGATAGTCGTCACTCCTGATGGTACCAAGATGGAATATTCAAAATGACCGGGTTCAAAAGGCGGACTCAAAACACCTTTGTCAATTTGTAAATCACTTAAAGTAGGGATTTCAACATCAGATAAAGAACCATAAAATTCTAGTTCTGCTATGTTGCAAAACCCATTGGAAGAATAAAAACATATAAATCTATAGGATTCGGATGCGTTTATTAAATCTTCAGAAAATTTACCTGCTACAGGCATATTGGAAATGGTGTGCAACACACTATATGTTCTAAAACTAGGGTCGTTGGAACCACGTATTTCAGTGCCAAGTATGCGTGTTTCAAATTCAGGTCGTGGGGCATATTTAATGGAATATATTTTTGCGGTTCTTGTTATTCCAAAGTCGTATCCAACAAAACCAATTGGTGATGGCGCATCTACATAGGTGTTGATGTCTCCATCAAAAGCAGCTTCCTTAAGATTTGATGGATTGTTGCCCCATGAGCCATCATGGCCAATTATGGCATTGCCAACCAACTTTTTATATTCCTGTCCCTGACTGTAATTGTGGAAAAAAGCTATCGATACTAAAAGGAAAATCAATTTTAATGTCTTTAAATTTTCACATAATGGTAAGATTTTATTTTTCATCATGGCTATATATTTAATTATTCTCAATGTTAAAATAGGTTGCTATTAGTCTATCACAGGTCTCACATTTTGGTTGGTTCTCTTTTATTAGGTTTAGTTTATTAATGGCATCTTCTGGTTTATGGTTGAAAATATCGTAAATGGCACTCTGCAAAAAAAGGAGATAGTTATCACTGTCATTTTGCATGAAACGACGCGCCTTGTTTAAATAAAATCCTTCGAGTATAATTTCCGTACCTTTTAAAAAATTAACATGTGCTTTTAAACGAAGCAATTCAAAATTATTCGGGTTTATTTTTTCGGCTTCTTCCATATAGAATTGTACTTTTTCCATTTGGTCCTTTGAAGAATAAAGTTTAATAAGATTAATATAGTCTGATAATTCTCTAAGCAATTGATTATTAATTCTTTCTAAAAGCAGATTCTCGTAATCGCTATTTCTATCAAATATTTTATACATGAACAATAAATTGGAATAAACCTCATTCGGGTTAAACATGGTTTTGGGGGCATTTTCTGGAAAAACTTCAAAGGCCTTCTTATAATAATCAATAGTTAAATCTCTTTTATCTAGACAAAAATTTATAAAACCGAGACACTTGTTCAAGGTATATTCATTAAGTCTTTCATTTTTGAATGATTGTTGAAGCCAATTTTCTAATTCTTTGATTTCTTTTATTTCCGATGGGTTAAAATAAAAAACAGGTGGATTTTTTTCATTATAATTAGAAACTAAGATTTTTAGAAAGAGATTAAAAAAGTTAGTTAGTTTATCTATTTTTTCTTCTACCTCTTTATTCTTAATTTTCCCATAATAACTTTTTATGGATGTCCAATCAATTAACTCTTTGTAATATGTTTGCTTTAATTCTGTTAAAACCATAGGGTCGTCTAGTTTTGGCCGTAATTCAAACATTTTTTCTACAGCGTTAACAAGTATCAAGGAAAAAATTGGAACCTCTGGCTGGGGGTTATTGGCGTTAAGCGAGTTGATATTAATGGATTTTACTTTATTATAGTTTCCAATCGAAAAAAGATGAAGGGTATAAGTTGAAAAAGCATTCATTTCGTTGGGATTTAAGGAGAGTGCTTTTTCAGCATCTTCAATAAATCCATCTTTACCTAATTTAAATCTTAATATACTCCGATTGCCAAAATAACGAGCCGAATCATTTTCAAAGAAATGAACATCGATATTTTTTAATGCTTTATTGAAAAACTTGTTGGCATTGTCTTGTTCTTTAATATTCTCATAATAATTCCCAATTTTAGAAAGTAGGTGAAAATTCAGGGAATCTCTTGATAAGGAATCTTTCAGGGTTTCCAGATATTCAGGGGTTGAGGGGTGCTCATGTTCTATATCATCTAGAGAAGGATACAAGTCTCCTACAGATAAACTGAATGAGAACTCTCCTCCAATTTCAAACAGCTCCTCTATGCAACCCAAAAAGTCTTTCCTATCCCTTTCAATTAAATCTTTATTTAAACGATATGTTTGACCAATTGATGGGATGGTAATTAAGGATAATATAAAAATCACTATAGTTTTCATTAATTTCAATTTAAATGGATTTATTTACATCATCGAAAAGATATTTAAATAAAGAAAAAAACAACTAACAACTAAAGTAGCAATGTTAAGTGCCTTCCAAAATTTATCGAGTATTTTATGAAGACTTATTCCGCTTAAAATAATAGCAAAAGCATAAAATATAATAGATAGTACGGTTGTGTCGTATCTCCCTTGAAGAAAATCGGGAAAGTAATTTTTGAAAATATCAACTGCTTCTGGCTGTGATGTCCCAATAGAAGCATCATATACCCATAACCCAAATATTGAAAACGGAATTAGCAAGCACGCTAAACTAATAGTAGTAATTAACTTTAGTTGATTTTGAGTGAATATTTTTTTATAATTAGTTTCTTCTTTTTTTGCATCAAACCAATTATTGGATGTTTTATTAAAGAGTAAAAGGATTATGACCGATTGAGCTATTAACATAACGGAAGATGTAATAAACCCCATGACATTAACCACTCTTAATTCAATCAATAAAGGAAAATAAGAGTAAAAGAAATTAAGAACAATACCTAGAATGCACAAAACCAATAATGTAATTCTTGCCCAATTCTTTCCTTGTCCAACTTTAAAGGCCAGAAGACCCATGAGAAAAATTTTAGTTATGAAGGCTAAAATTGGAGAAACCCTAATTAAACCAGTGCTGAATATTAAATCAAGACCTATAAACTCTAAGTTTGCATCAAAAAAAGTAAACCCTATTGTTGCAGCAAAAAGGTATATGTAGATTAGGTATACCGCAAATCTTACTTTTTTAGGCATCTTTTTAGTTTTTATTTCTCAAATATTATGGGAAACGGATGTTTCAATCCTTTTCTTTCAACAATTTCCGCTCTTAACGAACCAACGGCCAAATCGGCCTTTATTTTTAGTGGGATTTTATTTTTATCCGCGCTTACCCAAAGGGTTAAACTTTCTTGTTCCTTAAAAACTCTACCAGCAGAAACGTAAGGGCGGAACCTTAATGATTTTATTTTCCCAAATTTTGTTTTTATGGTCTCTCTTCCTAGAAATTTTAATTGAAATTTGAAATTTTCTTCATCAAAGAACATATTCAAGGCCACCATATGTCCTTCTTTTATAGTTTCTGTATCGTAATTATTGCGCAAATAGTAAAATGCGGATAACATATCCTGAACATTTTTCTCGATGGAATATGTTTCAAGAACATTATGTTTTTTGTTGTTAACATGGGCCTTTTTATTGGCATGGTCAAATTCAATCTCGATATCTTTGGTATGCCCGCCTTCATCAATTTGTCTAATAAATTTATAAGGCAATCCTGTTTCTTTATCCAAATAACTTTCATACCTATCCCTTACCTTAAAAAACAACCAACTTATTGGTCCAGTTGTTTTGCCATGGCCTACAACATGGTAAACAGGTTTATCTTTATATTTTGCGTTTTTTACCTCTAAGGTGGCTTCTCCGGCTTTAAGCCATCCACTATAGCTCATTTTAAGTTTAATCCATTCGCCTTCTTGAAATGATTTTTGACTTTGCGAAAAAGCATTTTGCAAACAAAGAACTATAACCCAAATGAAAAGAATTTTAAAGAATTTAAATGTTGCTTTCATATTGATAATGGTTATTTAAAGTGGAGTGCGAATGGTTAAAATGATTAATACATACTTAGTCCTATTTCAAATTTACCTTCAGTTATTTGGGTTTGTTTGGTTTCACATTTCTCTGTTGCGACAAACTCAAAAGTGCCTTTAAAAACACTGTTGAAGGAAGTGAGTTCAATTTTGCCAGAAACGATGTTTTGATATTCATCGTTGCAAAATGGTGGGGAATAATAATAGTAGTCAATTGTAGAGTCAAAAATTCCTCCTCGATACACATAATATTCTACATAGTTTTCAACGCCGTCAAAGTTATAAACTCCTGGGCCGCTAGTTGGATTAAAATATATTTTAAAAGAGTGTGTTAGGTCTGAATCCACATTATCTGCTGCAAGTCCTGATATTTCATAGTTATCGCCTTTATCTCTCAAGGACACAACTTTCCAAGTTATTAACTGCACGTCGATATAAGCCGACATTGTATTTTGACGTTCCTCAACTTCATTTGAGTTGTCACTACTACAATCTAAAAAGGCGATTGCGCAAATAATAAATGCAAGATAAATTATGCGTTTTGTTTTCATATATTTTAATATTAGGTTGAAGATTGAGGGTATTGCAACCATTATACTCAAAGATACATTGCAACTATTGTTGAGCTATCCGAGATTATCCCGTATAGAGAATATTGGACATTGTTTTTGATTTATAATTCTTTTTCTTTGAGATACTCTTCGGCAGATTTGGCAATGGTTTCGGCATCTAAAACACCTTCATAGATATTAAATGTGTCAATGGCGCCCTTCAAGGTTTCCTCCCATCTATTCCCTGATTTAAACAAATAAGCCTGATCGTTACTTAAATTACTAATATTATTGGATTTTTGACGGAGATTAAATTGTGTGCCCATTAACTTACCATCTACATAATATTTTAATATTTCGTTGTCAAAGGTTGTCACAACATGATGATATTTATCATCCTGAATTGAGATGCCTATTAACTCGGTTCTTGTTTCCCAAGGTCTTACAGTAGTGATGCAGCTAATTCCAGTATAGCTGAGATTATTATTATCTACACATTGATTAATATAATTTATTCCGCGGCTTGCTCGATTAGACCCAAAATAAGAAATTGTTTGGCCCCACCTTCCCTTTGGTATTAAAACAAAAGCTTCCAATGTTACTGAAGAATATTCATTGATATTAATTTTATTAGCTGGGAGAACTACATATTCCCCTTCTTCATCGGCAATAAATAACCCATCCCCAATCATACCATTACCTACAAGCATACCATTTGCATTATTTATTAAGTCATTAGCTGTGCCATCTTCAAAGGTGTATGAATGTTTTAGTACAGGTTTGGTTGTTTGGGCTTCGTGATTATTTGTCAAATAGTCTTCAAGGTTTTTTTTATAAGTATCAAGCTTTTTTGCAGAATTGGCTATCATTTTATCATTCAGGATGCCTTCATAGATATTAAAAGTCTCAATCGCACCTAACCAAGTTTGGTCTTGCAAGTAGCCTGATTTACATAGATAAGCAAATTTGTTACTTAAGTTTTTAATAATATTATCCTTGTTTTCTGATGGTAATTCACTAACTAGTTTCCCATCAAGATAAAATTTAAGTTCGTGGTTGTCAAAGGTTGTGACGATATGATGAAATTGATCATCCGATAAGAGTTTTTCAGTAATATCACTTGCTGTTTCCCAAGGAAGTTCATAATTTTTGCATGAAATGCTAGTACCGCTAGTTAAATTATTTACTAAAGTTTGACATATATAATCTGCTCCATATTCACCTCTTGTATTTCCAAAGTATGAAAGCATTGTAAATGCGCCATTGCCTTTTCCTGCAATTACATAGGCCTCCAAAGTAATAGCGGAATATTCGTTAATCTTTATTTTATCTGCTGGAAATTCTAAATAATCCCCTTCTTCATCGGTAATAAATAAACCATGTGTAATCTCGCTATTGCCTTTAATGGTTCCATGAGCTTCACCCACAACATCTTTAGCGGTACCATCTTCAAATGTATAAGAGTGTTTTAATACCGGTTCCTTCCATTTTATTTGACTGGCCATGCTCAAATAGGAAACTACGCCAAATGTTATTAGCGTTGAAGCAATAATCCATAGGAAATAGTGATTTTTATTTACATGGAACATAGGATAACCTTGTTAAGTTCATTTTTAACTTGAACGCCTTCAACGAGACTGAGAGAGGATAGCATAACTTTTCTTTAAACTAATTCTTTTCACCTAAATTAGGAAAAACCGGTTTAAGAGCGTTATTACAATCTTAAAAATACAAAAAAAGAGGATAATGAAAAGTTAACCCGAAAAGTTAAAGTGATCATTCAGGTTTTCTTCTGATTTTAGTCATAAAATAATTAAGACAAGTATTCTAAAGCAAATTTATATACGTTATAAATTACTTTTTTAAGCTTAATTAAGTGTTGAAATTCCACAAGCGCATAACAGTTTTTGCTACATTTAAGCAGTAAAATTTTTATTGTAAAAACTTATGGACACCCAATATAATAAATGGTATCATCCTTATGAATCAGCTAAAGAATATAATAAACGTGTAGCCTATTTTAGTATGGAATTTGGCATACACCAATCCTTTAACATCTATTCTGGAGGCTTGGGGTTTTTGGCAGGATCGCACATGCGTTCAGGTTATGAGCTCAAGCAAAATATGATTGGCATTGGCATGCTTTGGAAGTATGGCTATTACGACCAAGCCAGAAACGAAGACCAAACACTTAAAGCGGAATTCAACGAAAAACATTTTGATTTTTTGGAAGACACAGGTGTTGAGGTAGAAATTAAACTGCACGATAATCCGCATGTTAAGGTTCGAGCTTTTGTTTTAAAACCTGAGGTTTTTGGCACTGTGCCCATGTATTTTTTGACCACGGATGTTGAGGGCAACGACCATTTATCGAGAACCATCACCAATCATTTGTACGACCAAAATCAAGTGACTCGTGTTTCCCAAAGTATCGTGCTGGGCATTGGCGGCGCAAAAGTAGTTGAAGCTTTAGGTGGCGCAGAAACCTATCATTTAAACGAAGGCCATGCTTTGCCAGCCTTTTATTATTTAAGGGATAGGGGAGTTACAAAAGACCAAATGGTTTTTACAACGCATACTCCAGAAAAAGCGGGAAATGAAGAACGCGATGCAAGACATTTAAACCGATGTGGTTTTTTTGGAAGAACGCTTTCCAACGAAGAATTGGAAAAGGAAATGGTAAATGGCGGAATGATTAATTATACGGTTTCTGCCTTAAGAATGAGTAAAAAGGCCAATGGCGTTTCAAAATTGCATGCCAAGGTAGCAAATGACATGTGGAAGGATTATTACGGAGTTAGCCAAATCATACCGATTACCAATGCCCAGAATCAAAAGTTTTGGCAAGATGAAAGCGTAAAGCAAGCATGGATTCATAAAGATAAAAAAGGCTATAAATGGCGAAAGACTGAATTAAAGAATGAGCTATTTCAAGAGGTTTATAACCAAACAGGAAAGTCGTTTAACCCTAATGTTTTAACCATTGTTTGGGCAAGACGATTTGCTGCCTATAAAAGAGCCGATTTGTTGTTGCATGATTTTGATCGTTTTAAAAGATTGATTTCCAATCAACAATATCCCGTGCAGATTATTTGGGCCGGAAAACCTTATCCGTTCGATTATGGAGCCATTGATGTGTTTAACCATTTGGTGTATAATTCTAAAGCCGAACCAAATTTGGCGGTGCTTATTGGTTATGAAATAGATTTATCAAAAAAATTAAAATGTGGCTCCGATGTTTGGTTGAATACACCACGAATTACACGGGAGGCCTCAGGCACTAGCGGAATGACTGCTGCAATGAACGGTTCGGTAAATGTTTCAACAAACGATGGTTGGATACCCGAATTTCAAAAGGACGGAGAAAATTGTTTCGTTTTACCCGAATTGGACCATAATATGCCAACCTGGGACCAAGATAAATTGGATACAGAGCATTTATATAATATTTTGGAAAATAAGGTGCTTCCAACTTATTACGACAATCCAGATAAATGGCAAAACATTGTATTTAATGCCATGGATGGCGTAATTCCGGAATTTACAACAGCAAGAATGGCTGATGAATATTATAAAAAGCTGTTTTAAAGAGGGCTGTTTTTTTTACTTATGTAACAAATGTTACTTAACAGGAGAGATTTAAGTTGTAATTATGAACGTTTAGTTCTCCATAAGAATTAAGGCGGTTAATAGCTAACAGGCGTATATGCTTATATACGCCTTTTCTTTTTCAAATTACTAAACCCGTTTTATAAACCGTGGTTCAATAATTTGTCCAAAATAGTTTCAACGCCTTCTTCGGCATTACTTTTTGTTATAAAGCGTGCAGTTTTTTTAACGTCATCATGTCCGTTTTCCATGGCATAGCTAAAATAAGCGAGTTCTAGCATTTCTAGATCATTGTTGTAATCGCCAAAAACCATGGTTTCTTCTTTTGTAACCCCAAGTTTTTGTTGAAGAATGTTTAAAGCATAGCCTTTATTGGCTTCGGCATGCGAAATGTCCAACCAGTTTTCACCAGAAACAATAACCTGTAAATCCGTTCTTAAAGCTTTAGCTATGGGCAAAATATGTTTTTCAGAAGACTCGTAATGAAAAACGGCTATTTTTAAAAAATCGTCATCATCAACTTTGGTTAAATCATCAACTATGGCATACTCTTTATAATACTTGCTGAATCTTGAGATAAAATCTTCAGAACTAGTTTCAATATAGGCTCTTTTTCTTCCGCACAACACAATGTAGGCGTCTTCAACCATTCGTAACAATGAGACAGACCTTTGCACATTTTCCGAGGTTAATTTCAACAGAATGTGCTCTTCGTTGTTGTATTTCATGATGCCCCCATTCTCTGCAATTATTGATATGTCGTCTTTTATAGAATGAAGTTTGTCTAAAATACTTTGGTATTGACGCCCGCTTGCAGCAATAAAATGAATGTTTTTTTCCTTCAAAGCGTTAAACTGATTAAAAAATCGGGTGCTGACCTCACTTTCTCGGTTCAGTAAGGTGCCATCCATGTCTGATACTACAAGCTTTACTTTTGAAAAATCCATATATTTGATTGAAGGGCAAAAGTACTATTCTTTGGCTAATTAAGATGTTAGCTAAATATTAATTTTTATGTCACGTGTGCTTTGGGCAACTAATTTTAACTTAGAGTTTTTGCAAAAGTAATTTTGTAAATTGCGTAACTTTAATTTTATAGGTTAACGTATGGTTACTTTAAAACAATTGGCGAAAGAATTGAATGTTTCCATTTCAACGGTTTCTAAGGCGTTGAACAATAGTGAGGAAATAGGCGAAGACACCATAAGACGTGTAAAAGAGCTCGCCGAGCAACATAATTACACGCCCAATAAAGTTGCGTTAAGCTTAAAGCAAAATAAAACAAAAACTATTGGGGTTATTATTCCCAATATTCTAAACCGATTTTTGGCAAAAGTGCTTTTTGGTATTGAACGTGAAGCAAATAAGCTTGGTTACAATATTATTACATGTATTTCTAACGAGTCTTTGGAGAAGGAAAAGGAAAGTTTAAAATTATTGGCTAACGGAAGCGTTGATGGTTTTATTTTGTCTGTTGCGGCCGAGACACAGGTTAAAAAGGAAATAGAGCATTTTAAAAACACCATAAAACAAGGGCTGCCTATAGTCATGTTTGACCGCGTAGCACACGATGTAATGTGTGATAAAGTGATTGTTGATGATTTTGATGCAACCTACAATGCCACCAGAAGTTTATTGAATGACAACAGAAAACAAATTGCTTTTATTAGCAATATTGATGATCTTAGTGTGGGCAAGCTTAGGGAGCGCGGCTATAACAAGGCCATATTGGAAAGCAGAACTCAGCAGCCATTGGTCTTGAAAATTAAGAGTAAAGACGACCATCAGAAGAAAATAAAATCATTTTTAAAGAAGAATAAAAGTATTGATGCCATAATTGCTGCAGACAGTTCCTCTGGCGTTATAACTATTAATGCAGCCATTAACCTCGGTTACAAAGTACCTAAAGATATATCGGTAATCGCATTTGCGAGCAAGTCAGAATCAAACCATACACTTCCTAAACTAACTACCATTCGTCAGCATGCCAAAGAGATTGGAGCAAGTGCCGCCCAAATGCTCATAAATAGAATACAAAATCCGACGAATGGAGACGATGTAAAGACAAAAATTGTTAAAACAAGCTTGATAAAAGACAAATCAACACGGTAAATCTTTCTTTGAAAATCGCGCTTTATTGCATTTCGTCGATAAAAAAGGGTGCATTTCATCGAATATTTACCCATTTATCGAAAAAAATTAGAGTTATTAACAACTGTTAGCTTATTTTAGCACTATATAGTCGGGCGACCCAATTTCCCTAAGTCCAGCTTTATAATTTAATCCATTCAGACTTTTTAAGTCAATCCCTCAAAATTTATTTATCGAATCGTTCTGCACATTTTTGTGTTTTCGATTTTAAGTTAATTATCCATTTTTTCCCTCATGCCAGATTTTATTTTTTAAAGTCTTGGCTAACAATTTTTATTTGAAAAGAGAAAAACTGTTTAACCTTAAAATCGAATTATATGAAATCCCTAAAAATTACAGTATTAGTAGCCGTTATTTTTGCGTCACTAGTATCTTGTACAAAACAAGATTTAACTGAAGATGATGTTTTAATTACTCCAGAAGTTTTAACTCCTATTACTGGTGGTGCGGTTGATGAATAATAATAATAAAAAAGTTTTTACCTACATAACCTCTTTACTAATATAGTAAAGAGGTTTTTTATTGATTTAAATTGAAAAATTATAAATACATTTGAGAAATAGCCAATTTTACTATTTTCTTGAGATTTTTAATTTTTAAAATACTTTTCCTTTCTTGTTTCACTTCAGTAATGGCTCAAAGTGAAACTAATTTAGCTTTAATAGATTCCATTCATAAAAATGTACTATTAAAAAAGAGCCAGGACTCAACAACTGTTGCTAATGCCTATTATGCCTTAGGAGAGTTGTACAGATTTAGTTTCTCTGCAGACAGTGCTTACTATTACTACCACAAGGCCCAAAAGTACTATGAAAGAAAAAATGATAATTATAAACTAGCTAGAACCTTATACGGTATTGCTGTTGTTCAAAAAAATGAAAAAGATCTTACTGGCAGTGAATTAACTTCTGTAAGAGCTATGTCTTTGCTTGAACCTTTAAAAGAAACGGAATCGGTAATTGAGACAAAGGCATTTATTTATAATAATTTGGGTATTGTTTTTGGTGAATTGGAGCAATATGAGGAATCTATATCCTACTATGAACGGGCCCTTACCATAAAAGAAAAGATGAAAGGAGATAATAAGTTAAGTATAGATATCTCCAAAAATAACTTGGCCCTTTCCTACAAAAAATCTGGTGCTTATGATTTGGCGTTAGAGTATTATGGTCAAATTTTAAATAATCAGGATTTGATTGATACGAGACCAGATTTCTATGCTTTGGTCTTGGATAACTACGCCCACACTAAATTTTTAAATCAGGATTTTGGCGAGTTGCCTAATTTGTTTTTTAAGGCCTTAAAAGTTTCAGACAGTATAAATCCAGGAGGGTATAATTCCATTAGTATTAACCAACACCTTGCTGAATACTACAAATACAAAAACGATATTACTGCTGCAAAACACTATGCCTATCAAGCAAAAGATATAGCAGAGAATTTTCATAAAGATGAATTGTTGAGTTCCTTATTATTGCTCTCCAAAATAGATGAAGGTGAAAAGGCGGCAGACCATTTAAAAGCTTATATCAAGCTTAACGATAGTTTACAAAAAAATGAGCGGGCCATAAGAAATAAGTTTGCCAGAATTCGTTTCGAAACCAGCCAAATTGAAAAGGAGAACATTCAAATTGCAAAAGAACGCATGTGGCTATTGATAATTTCAGTTGTCATCATCATAGCTTCGATATTATTATATCTGGTTATTGCGCAAAGGAATAAAAACAAGGAATTACAATTTATTCAGCAACAGCAAGAAACCAACGAAGAAATCTACAATTTAATGCTATCGCAAAACGAGAGCATTGAAGAGGCTAGGGCATTAGAGAAAAAACGAATATCGGAAGAGCTGCATGATGGCGTTCTGGGTAGATTATTTGGCACACGATTGAGTTTGGATAGTTTGAACATGAATAATAGTACAGAAGCGGTAAAAACCAGAGGTCAATACATTGCAGAATTAAAAACGATAGAGGAAGACATCAGGAAAGTGTCGCACGAATTGAACACCGATTTTGTTTCAGGTTCTGGGTTTATTGATATTATTAAAACCTTGGTTGAAACGCAGACCTTGGCATATAATCTCACTTATAAATTAGAGCATGATGATGATATAAACTGGGATGCTGTAACCAATAAAAAGAAGATTCATATTTATAGAATAATACAAGAAACGCTTCATAATATCTATAAACACGCCCAAGCCAATCATGTTATTATTAGTTTTAAACTAAAAAATAATGTAATTTGCCTCTCAATAACCGATGATGGTTCGGGGTTTGATGTTAACAAAGCAAAATCTGGCATTGGTTTAAAGAACATAAACTCGCGAATAAATGAGATAAGCGGAACCCTTAAAATAACTTCAGAAAAAGAGGTTGGAACTACAGTAATTATCGAGGCACCAATACCCTAACGCCAAAATTATGACTGAAAAAATAAAAATACTAATGATTGATGACCACCCAATGATTATTGAAGGTTATCAAAACACACTACTTTTTACAAAAAAGGATACTCAAGAATTAAACATTGATATAGCCAATAATTGTGATGAGGCTGTAAAATTAATGGATTTGTCCGTTAAAAATGAAAGGCCTTACAACGTATTGTTTGTAGATATAAGTTTGCCCCCTTCAAAGGACGGCTCTATGAGTTCTGGTGAAGACTTGTCTGAATATGCAAGAAAGATTTTACCAAAAGCAAAGATTATTATTTTAACGATGTTCAATGAGTCGTTTAGAATTCATAATATTATTAAAACCATTGATCCAGAAGGTTTTTTAATTAAGAGCGATTTAACATCCAGTGAACTTGCTAGTGCATTTCAGGCTGTACTTAATAATCCGCCTTTTTATAGTGGAACAGTGAATAGCCATATAAGAAAAACAATTACTAGCGACATTGTTATTGATGACAAAAACAGAAAAATTCTTCACTTATTGTCGCAAGGGGTAAAAACCAAAAACTTGGCATCTCATCTTGATATTTCGTTGAGTGCCATTGAAAAAAGAAAAAAGCAGCTTAGGGAAATTTTTGAAGTACAAGATGGACAAGATGAAACCCTCCTTGATGAAGCACGAAAGAAAGGATTTGTGTAGACTTAGTATTACAAAAAATGTTAAAATTTAATTTACCTAAAAAAATCCGTATTTTTTTAAGCTTCGAAATCCGTTGCTATTTCTAGGGTTTGTACCATACCCGTAAAAACGTTACGGGTTTTCCGCAGTTCAAAAAGAATAGTTATAAATATCTTTGTGCTATCAACACTTATAAAAATTAATTAATCCCTCAATTTTTTTGTTGATAATAGCAATTTACAAGCCCTGTGGAGGTGAGAGACCCACAGGGTTTCTTCATTTTATAAATGGAATAATGTTGCTCTGTAATCCCATACAATGCCCATATAAAGGCCTAGATAAATAGCAGCCACAACAAATTTTATAAAGGTTGAGGTTAAAAACCCAATGAATGAACCAAATGCTGCTCTCGTTGCAGTTTTAGAATCACTTTTGTTTATAAGTTCACCAAGGAGTGCACCAACAAAAGGTCCAATTATTATTCCTTCCGGTATAGGGGCAATTAACCCAACAATTAGTCCAATTGTGGTGCCAATCATACCATATCTCGTGCCACCAAAGCGTTTGGTGCCGATGGCTGGGATAATATAATCGAGCAGCCAAATAAATAATGCGATGGCAAGCGTTATAATTAAGAACGACTTATCCATGGGGATGGAGTCAGTAAAATGAACAACCAATAGGCCAACCCAGCTTGTTAAAGGGCCAGGAAGTACAGGTAAAAAGCTACCAATTATCCCTAAAACCATAATGAAGAGTGCAATAATTATTAAAAATATGTCCATAAAAGAGTTTGAGATGTTCATTTTATAGGACTAAAAATTGAACTTAATGTTACAAATTCATACTTTATGTGGATTGAACATTTAGAATAAAATTGTACTTTTCGGTTTCAGTTGTAATTTATGAAGATATTTTTGGTTTGGATATGTGTTTTTATGCTCTATTCTTGCGAGTATTTTAATGCGAAAAAAACATCTCCCGAAGCCATTTTGAACGAAGAACTGCAAACCTTCAATTGGAACGATGTTGATGAATATCCCAGCTTTTCAGTCTGTGAATCTTCCATTTCAAAAACCGAAAAGCAAGCGTGTTTTCAGTACACATTGACCAATCACATTACCAATTATCTAAAAAAGGAAAAGATTGTTGTGACCCAAGATATTAATGATACGGTAATCCTTCAGTTTCACATATCAAAACAAGGGGATTTATCTTTATTGAAAGCTGATATAGATTCCCTTACCAAACAGGAAATTCCAGAAATAAAAGGGTTGATCCAAAAAAGTTTGGATTCGCTGCCGAGAATTTTTCCAGCTATAAAACGCGGACAGCAAGTTACAACTGAGTTTAATTTGCCCATTATAATTCATGTAGAATAACGACTAAAACTTTATGGCCAGTTTTCGCATAAGTCTTAAAATTTCGACATAAAGCCAAACTAGAGTTACCAAAAGTCCCCAAGTGGCAATCCATTCTTTGTATTTGGGCGATTTGTTTTTGTGGCGTTCTATATAATCAAAATCCAAAAGCAATGATAGTGCTGCAAAAATCAAGGCCACAACATTAAAAACAATGGCTGGCCAAGACGTGCCCCAAATGAAGACTTTTATACCGAAAAAGCCCAAAATCCATGAGATAAGGTAAATTATAAAAATACTTGCCGCAACAGTAATAATAACGTTTCGTAATTTTTTAGTCACTACAATAATTCGGGTTTGGTAAAGTAACAGCATAACAAAAAACGTAACAACCGTAATGCCGATGGCCTGATAGGGTAAATCAGGAAATTGTGCGTGTGCATAAATACTAATACTGCCTAGAAAAAGGCCTTTTGCAATGGTATAAAGTGGCACCAAAATATGTGCCCAATGTTGTCGTACGGAAATGACAATGCTAATGATAATAGCCGTCAACATGCCACCCATAGAATACCATTTTATATCTGCACCTTGATTATATAGCCGCCAAACACCGAACGATATAATAACCATAATCAATATGGAAAGCATCGATTTCATAAAAATGCCAGTAACCGTCATTGTTTTTTGGGATGTATTTCTTTCTCCAAAAAAATAATTGTTAAAAGCAGGGTTCGTGGTTTTGTCTAACAGGTTCATAGGTGTAAATCTAGAAAATTTAAGGTGAATAATGTTTATGAGAATGTTTTGAGATTAAGTCTTACATTAATTTGCAACGTCATTGCGAACGTAGTGAAGCAATCTTAGACAGAGTTGTAGTGTTTTTGAGAAATTTCTTCGGTCGTTCCTCCCTCGTAATGACGCCCATTTTATATTTGGTAATTATTTTTTGAAAGTTCTACCCTTCCAAGTATAATTTGAAAACAGGGAGGCAAAGGCAACATAAACACTAAAAAACGGATATATGATAAACCCAAAAATGAAACTTCGTAAAGCTTCTTTTTGGTCAAAAAACGAGGCCGATTTATAAATTAAGTAGAAGTCGATATTGAATTTAATTATCATGATATAAATCCATGCCCGTAAAGAGAAAACATCAATAATTGAAAGTATAAATCCAACAATAATCAAAATATTCATCAGTAAAATGGTAAGCCCTGTAAATTTTCCCAACCAATTTTTGTAGGCACTTGCTTTGGCTGCCCATCTTATTCTTTGAGAGATTAGCGTTTTCCAACTTGGTTGTGAATTTGTTCTAACAATGCTGTGCTCGCATTTTAAATAATGAAGTTGTTTCGGATAGGATTTGGCTACTTTTTCAAGAAGGAATACATCATCGCCACTGGCTATTTTGGTGTTGCCTTCAAAACCATTTAGCGAATTAAAAATTTCTTTTTTATAGGCAAAGTTGGCCCCATTGCACAAAAACGGGTTTTTAATACCAAAACCACCAATGGTTGCCCCTTGCAGACTTAGCATGTCCAAAATTTGGAAACGATTTAAAAATGAGTTTTCATTGATGTAAGCAACAGGAGCAACAATACATAAAGCATCAGTTTTTTGAATGAATTCATCAAAGCTGTCCAGCCAATATTTGGGTAAAATGCAATCGGCATCTGTAGTTATAATCCAATCGTTTTTTGCTTTTTTAATTCCTGAGGTAATGGTATCCTTTTTTGGTGAACCAGTTGCTCTTTCATTTTTAATTAAGGTAAAATGGACTTTACTCTTTAAAAGTTGCCTCTTTATTATTTCAACTGAATTATCCTCGGAGGCATCATCAACAAAAATAATTTCAAAATATTTTTTTGGGTAATTTAATGCTTCAACCGATTGCAATAAACGAGGCAAATTTCCAGCTTCATTTCTAAAAGGAATGATGATTGAAAATCTAGTTTTTACTGGAACATCTTTTAAAGTAAATGTTTTTATTTTATCAAATCCGTAGATAAAACTTCCTATCAAAAATAAATAAGTAATGGTTATGATTATAGCAGCAAAGATCATGAATATTGATGTTTTTTTGGAAGTTTGAAATTCAGCACAAAATAACTTCCAACAATACTTGGAAGCACAAAATTAAATAGCCACATGATGGTTGTGATGCTCAAAATAACAACCTCATTAACTCCGGCAAACGAAAATAGGTAAATGGCAACACTGCCTTTTACGATAACATCAAAAATAAAAATTGAAGGAATTATAGAGGTCAGTAGGTACATGGATGTTATAACGGTCATCGCCTGAATATAACCAAAATCAACTGCAAAAGTTTGCAGCAAAAAGTAAAACTGAAATGAGAAAAGACCGTAGCGTAAAAATGAAAAAAGGCCCCCTTTTAGGAGGTTTTTTTTAGGAAATTTTAATAGGAAGGATTTCAATTTTTCCAATGGAACCCCTTTTATTGTAAATCTGCTTTTCGTAAATCCAAATCCAATTAAAGCAATTATGGTGAGCGCAATAAGTAATAATCTGCCAAGCTTTAAGTAATTAACTTCTGGATTGTAGGTTTTTATAAAAAAATATAAACCAGTTGTGCCAAGCAAAACAGTTACGCCCATTTGTAGCATATTGCCAATAAAATTTAGGAGCAGTATTTTTTTTTGCTCATCTTTAACAAAGTAAAGGGCTTTGGCACCGTATTCACCTATTCGATTTGGGGTTATTAATGATGCCGTTAATGAACCCAAACTTTGTTTTGCAGCCATTTTAAGACTTATTTTTTTAATTGGAGCAACCAAAGTTTGCCATTTCAAAATCTCAAAAAACCAATTAAAAATGCTTAAAATCAGCAAAAAAACGATTGATTTCAGTGAAAAAACCTTGCTTTTTGAAACAAAATCAACAAAAACGGAAAGTTTAAGCTCGTCGTTGTTGGCAAGTTTTTGATAAATAAAATAAAATGCACCAACCACAATGCTTAACTTGATGAGCACAAAAAAGAATTGTTTAGTTTTGTATGGTAGGCTGAACAGCATAGTTGCTACAAATTAAACCAATAATACTTTATGATTAAAAATTTAAATGGCAATACACGAATTTGGCTGGCCGTTATGTTGTTTTTCTATGCTTTTCCCGGAATGTCCCAAGGTGATACTAGTACGGTTAAGGCTCAGTTTGCCTTGGGTGTGAATAATCCGTCATCTAATGGATTTGTGAGTAACTTCGAGGCCAATTCCATAAACTTCCCCAGCATTAATCTAGGTTTGCAATATATGTTTATGCAGAAATTCGGTGCTAAATTGGATTATGGTTTTAACCGGTTTTCTAATGTTGATAACACGCCAGAGTTTAAAGTGAATTATTCGAGAATAAACTTGCAATTGGTTTATGATGCGTCAAATGTTATGAATTTCTCTAATAGACTAGGACTGTTTTTTCATGCTGGCCCTGGTTTTTCAATCCTTAAACCTTTAGGGGATTATACCGAAAATAATACCTCCTACCTCAATTTTTTGGGTGGTCTAGAGCTGCACTATGGTGTTTCAGACAAATTAACGGTGTATCTTGATACCTCATATATTCTGGGCTTCGGAAAAGAATTTAACCCCATTTCTGATGGTTTTGGGTCGTTTAACGGAGATATGTTAACCATAACCATTGGTGCATCTATTTCGCTTAGTGGTTGTTATTATTGTGGAGATTGATGAAAGAGCGCATTATTTTGGGAATTGACCCTGGAACAACCATTATGGGATTTGGACTGATAAAAGTGGTTGGAAAAACCATGCAATTCATCCAATTAAATGAGTTGGACTTAAAAAAATATGATGACCATTATTTAAAGTTGAAACATGTTTTTGAGCGTACAATAGAATTGATAGACACCCACAATCCAGACGAAATAGCCATAGAAGCCCCTTTTTATGGTAAAAATGTGCAGAGTATGTTAAAGTTGGGGCGTGCACAAGGTGTGGCTATGGCCGCAGGTTTGAGTAGAGAAATACCCATTACCGAATATTTGCCCAAAAAGATTAAGATGGCCATTACAGGCAATGGAAATGCCAGTAAAGAGCAGGTGGCAAAAATGCTGCAAAATTTATTGGGACTAAAATCCTTGCCTAAAAATCTGGATGCTACTGATGGTTTGGCAGCAGCCGTTTGTCATTTTTATAATTCCGGGCGTATCGACGTCGGTAAAAGTTATTCTGGGTGGAGTGCGTTTGTGAAGCAGAATGAAGACCGGGTGAAAAAATAATGGCTGGCATCTACATCCATATCCCTTTTTGCAAACAAGCTTGCCATTATTGCGATTTTCATTTTTCAACGTCTTTAAAAAAGAAAGATGAACTTATTCAATGTTTAGCAAAGGAAATAGTTTTAAGGAAAGATGAGCTCCGAAACGAAACGATTGAAACCATTTATTTTGGTGGTGGAACACCTTCTTTGTTGACAATTGACGAATTGGAATTATTGATTGATGGGGTTTATAAAAACTATAATGTAGTTACAAACCCAGAAATTACTTTAGAAGCCAACCCAGACGACTTAACACCTAAACACTTAAACGCATTGACAAATACGCCAATAAACAGGTTAAGCATAGGCATACAATCTTTTTTTCAACGCGATTTAAAACTCATGAACCGGGCGCATAATGCCGATGAAGCCAAAACATGTTTATCTTTAGCCACTCAGTATTTTGATAATATTTCAGTTGATTTAATCTACGGCATTCCAGGGCTAAGCAATGAGGAATGGATTGAAAATATTGAAACAGCATTGTCATACAACATACAGCATATTTCCTGTTATGCCTTAACCGTAGAACCAAAAACGGCATTGGAAACATTTATTAAAAAGGGTATTGTTGAAAATGTAGATGATGCATTGGCGCAAGATCAGTTCAATTTATTGGTCCAAAAATTAGAAGCCGAAGGATTTATAAATTATGAGCTTTCCAATTTTGGAAAACCCAATTATTTCAGCAAAAACAATTCGGCGTATTGGCAAGGAAAACCCTATTTGGGCATTGGCCCATCAGCACATTCATTTGATGGAGATAGCCGCAGTTGGAACATAAGAAACAATTCAAAATATATAAAAAGCATACAACAGTATATTTTGCCCATGGAAACTGAAGTTCTAACGGTTACTGATAAGTATAATGAATACATCATGACTGGCCTCCGGACTATTTGGGGTGTTTCCCTTAGGAAAGTAGAAACTGAATTCGGAAAAAATTATAAAGATTATCTTTTAAGGCAATCAGAAATTTATATTAACCAACATTTATTGTATATTGAGGATAGCAAAATTTTAACAACAAAAAGGGGGAAGTTTTTAAGTGATGGCATTGCTTCCAGCCTTTTTAAAATTAATTTATCTTGATAACAACCATACAATACAATTCCAGAAAACTTCAAATAGATTTATCAAAACCTTTGGATATTTCCATGCCGCTTCAAGCTTCGGAAAACAATGTAAATGCCTGGTACGTTGGCCCACCCAAGATTGAACCTGAGAAAGATGGCGATTGGATGGCCAGTGTTGCAGAGGGGGCAAGTATAAATTTCAACAATATTTATTTCAATCCGCATGCTCATGGAACACACACTGAATGTGCCGGCCATATTACCGAAAAAGTACATTCCATAAACCAAAACTTAAAGCAGTTTTTCTTTTTGGCTGAAGTTATTACGGTGGCTCCCGAACGTTTAAAAGACGATATGGTAATTTCTAAAAAACAAATTCAGTTTGCTCTGGGAAACAAAAAGCGGGACGCTATAGTAATCAGGACTTTACCAAACACTAGAAAGCAAAAATGTTCCATGCAATACTCAAACACAAACTGGCCATATCTGTTAAATGATGCTGTGGAATATCTGGTTTCAAAAAACATTAAACATTTGCTTATAGATTTACCTAGTATAGATAGAGAAAAAGATGATGGAGAACTGGCAGGACACAATACATTCTGGAACACCAAAGGGAAATTGAGGTTGGATGCCACCATCACCGAATTTATCTATTTGTCTAATAAAATAAAGGACGGCGAGTATTTTTTAAATTTACAAGTAGCACCTTTTGAAAATGATGCATCGCCAAGTAGACCAGTTTTATTTGAAATTAATGAATAAATGGAAACATTTTTAGGCATTATAATTGGCGCTTTGGTATGCTTGGGTGTTGTAACCTACCTGAGGTCGATTAAAAAGAAGCAGCTAGTAAAAGCGCAATCTGCCATACTTTTAGATAAGATAAAAAAGGTGTGCAAGTTCATTACTGTGGAAGGCGACTTTGCTGAAATTTACCATTATGAAGATGTTAAGGAACGCTTTTTAAAACTTATTTCCAGTAAAAAAAAGGCGTTAGTGGTTATAAATGCAAAGGCTCATGTAGGGTTTGATTTGTCTAAGATTGAACTGAAAGCCGACAATGAGAACAAAAAGATTTTTTTAGAACATTTCCCGCAACCAGAAGTTTTGTCTATTGAAACCGATTTGAATTATTACGACAAATCGGATGGCTTTTTCAACAAATTTGAAGCGGCCGATTTAACAGGATTACACAATGAGGCGAAAATGCATATCCAGGAAAAAATTCCAGAAAGTGGTTTGATTCAGGTAGCGCAGCAAGAAGCTTTAGAGGCAATTTTGCTCATTGAAACCATTGTCGAGACTATTGGTTGGAAATTGGACTATTCTGCGTTAAAGATTGAAGAAGGCAACACAAAAAAATTAAAGTAATTATCGTGAACATCGAGCAAATTTGTGAATACTGCCTTAGTAAAAAAGGAACCACTGAAGATTTTCCTTTTGATGAAGATACTTTGGTCTTTAAGGTTTTGGGCAAAATGTTTGCATTAACATCATTAAAATCTTGGGAACGTGGTGAAGCAGCCATAAACTTAAAAGCCGACCCTGATTATTCACAAGAACTTCGTGCCGAATATAAGAGCATTCGCCCAGGTTACCACATGAGCAAAAAACATTGGAACACACTTTACCTTCATGAAGGCGAACTTCAGCCACAGTTCATTAAAGAACTTATAGACCACTCCTATAACATGGTCGTAAGAGGACTATCTAAAAAGATTCAGCAGACCCTAAAGCAATAAAAATCAATTAATTCAAAGAGGGTCAATTTTTTATTGTATATTTATAGAACTCTCAATTCCTAATTACAATAGCCCAGACATATTATCCCAGATCTTAAAGTTTTAATTAATTAACCAATATAATAACTATTAATTCTTTCAGATTATGAAAACAATCAACCGATTATTCTCAACATTGGCTGTTATGCTATTGTTGTTCAACTATTCAATTATTTCCGCACAGGAAGAGGCCCCGAAAATGCCAGAGTACATTGCCGTAACTACGATGCATTGGAACATGGACAAGGAAGACTTTAAAATGGACGAATGGAAAGCTGTTGAAAAAGAGTATTTAGATAAAGTAACCAAAAAGAATGAATACATCTTGGGAGCTTCTACTTATTTACACGAATTCACTCCCGATAATACGGAGCTAATCTATGTCCAAACATTTGCCTCTTGGGATGATATGGGAAAATTTGCAGATAGAAATTTTGAACTTGCTAAAGAGGCATGGCCAGATAAAGAAGCCAGACAAGCTTTTTTTGACAATCGTTTTTCCTATTACGCCAATGAGCATTCCGATGAAATTTATGCGCCACTAAAAGGGGCTAAACTAATGGCAGAAGCGCCAACAAAAGACTTGCTTTGTTATGTTAGAAAAGTACATTTTGCATTTCCAGAAGATGGCTCGCAAGAAGAGTTCAATAAAATGAGATTAGAATATATTGAAAAGGTCATCAATAAAAATGAATATATCAAAGCGTTTTATCCACATGTACATGCTTGGGGTTCGGATAGAACAGAGGGTCTACTAGCATTTTTTATTGAATCTTGGGCAGATCTGGATAAGATGTATGATAGAAACCAAGAACTTATGAAAGAGGCTTGGCCGGATGAAGCCGAAAGAAAAGCGAGAGGAAAAGCTTGGAGCAACTATTTTACCGGGGTTCATGAAGATTATATGTATAAATGGATTCATGAACTATCAAAATAACAATATATCCTTAAATCATAAAATGGATGCTTTGGCATCCATTTTTTATTGTATATTTATAGAACTCTCAATTCCTAATTATAATAGCCCATGCATATTACCCCTAAATCTTAAAGTTTTAATTAATTAACCAATATAATAACTATTAATTCTTTCAGATTATGAAAACAACCAATCAATTATTTGTGGCAATGCTAACGCTGCTTTTATTTTTTAACAGTCCCCTATCTTTTGCGCAAGACGACGCAAAAAGGCCTATGTACATTTCGGTAACCACGACATATTGGAGTGATGATTACAAAGGCACCCCAGAGGAATGGAGGGCAATAGAAAAGGAATACATGGAGAAGGTGACCAAAAAGAATGAATTCATCATGTGGACCGGCTATTTTAGACATCTTTTTACAGACAACAGCAACGAAGTTATTTATGCCCAGACTTATCCAAATTGGGATGCGATAGATAAAGCTGCAGCAAGAAATGCAGAACTTGAAAAAGAAGCTTGGCCTGATAAAGAAGCGCGTGAAGCATTTTTAAAGAAGATGAATTCTGCCTATACAGTTTATCATTCTGATGAAATTTACGCTACCATGCCTGGAGCCAAAGAATTGGAAGGCGGGATTACAGAAGATATGATTTTATATGTGCGCCAAAATAAAATGGCATTTCCCGAAGATGGAAGCATGGACGAGTGGGAGGCACTGCATAAAAAAGTGTTTGAAAATGTGATTAGTAAGAATGAATATGCTAAGGCTTACTATCCAGAAAGACACGCTTGGGGTTCCGATAAACGTGATTTTAATGAAGTTATTTATGTAGATTCTATGTGTGATTTAGAGAAGATGTTTGATAAATATATGGAATTGATGAAAACAGCATTGACTGAAGACGAGCGCAAAGCCTATAATAAGTATTTTGGTCATCATGGTGATTATTTATACATTCCAATTAGGTTTTAATTTAATGATATATGAAATTTAATTTGAAAGGATGTCTTCAAAGACATCCTTTTTGTTTTTGAAACATAGATAGTTTGTGAGCGTAGCTATTTAAACGTATTATTGCACCGTTAAAAAATATTGTAATGAGCGTTTTGCAAACACTAAAGGATAGAAGTAATAATAGCTGCGAATTATGCGGTTCAAATGAAGGTTTAAGCCAATATACCATTCCGCCATCATTGAATGAAAATGTGGCAAATGATGTTTTGGTTTGTGAAACTTGTCTAAATCAAATAAATGGTGATTCAGAAATTGACCCAAATCATTGGCGATGCTTAAACGATAGTATGTGGAGCGAACATGTTGCCGTGCAAATTATGGCATGGCGCATGTTGCAAAGGCTTCGCAATGAAGGATGGCCAAAAGATTTGCTGGACATGATGTATCTAGATGATGATGCCTTGACCTTGGCCCGTGCAACCGGAGAAGACAAAGACGAAAGTGAAAAAATAATTCACCGCGATACGAACGGCGTTGTTTTGGAAAATGGCGACTCGGTTGTGCTGGTTAAAGATTTAAAAGTAAAGGGTTCTAGCATGGTTGCCAAACAAGGCACCGCCGTGCGCAACATTCGCTTAGATCATGAAAACGCTAAGTACATTGAGGGTAAAGTTGACGGGCAACAAATAGTCATTATAACCGATTTCGTTAAAAAGACTTAGTCAGAATCCTTCTTTTTAAACAGCCCAAAACCTAAAGGGAACATAAATACTAGAAAAAGATACCTGCCTGTGACCAAACCAAAAATGGTTATGGCCGCTAAAATGACCATGAGTGTTATTTTGTATTCATATTTCACCTTCAAACTGGATGTCGTTTTAGATAAGGAGTTTTAGGTTGAGGTGTCGACAATAATTTTCCACTCACCATTAATCTTTTTAAAAACCAGCATAAAAATACCATCGGCGTTGCCAATGTCCCTTTTAATGTGGTATTCTCCCAAAACATAATAAGCCCTGTCACTTATTTGGGTAACATCATTTATCCTGAAGCTTAATTTTCCAGTGTGCGCTTCTGTTGGGTAGGCTTTTTGGTAGCGCTCTAAAGTATCATGCCAACCGTATACAACTCCACGATTGCTATAAAATTTAAGCGAATCGCTTTTCCAATAGCCTTCCATATATTCTTTCAAATTATTGTTAGACCACGCAATGCGTTGCTTTTTTAATACCTTGTTAATATCCTTTATATCATCTTCTATTGTAGTTTGGGAAAAACTGTTTGAAGCACATACGAAGCATAACAATAAAGCCAATTTTTTCATAGGGTATGAATATAGGGGTTATTTCAATTCTCATTTTAAATTTCACTTATTGGGTAAAAGTAACAAAATCTGTTTATTGTAAAACGTCACTCATCGATGAAATTGACATAGCGTTTGTTTTTATCCAAAGTAAAAATCTATTTGTCGAAAAAATTGCACTAGAAAAATATCAGTTTTATACATTTAGATTACACTCAAGTAATTGCTCTCCCTCAAGTTTATTATTAAATCAATTAAAAACATTATGCTATGGATTTAAAAATTACCAATTGCAACAACTTCTTTAAAATTAAAGGGACTTTAAACAAAAGTAACTTAAAGCTTTTCCACAGAGAATTTAAGAACGTTTTTGAAAAATTAAATGATATTACCATAAACATCCAAGATGTTGTAGGTATGGATAAATATGGAGTTGAAGCCATTGTTCAACTTCATAATGAAGCTTTGGTGAAAAACAAAAGACTTTCTATAGTTGCTTTTGGTTGTAAAGAGTTGTACGACCATTTTAAAACTGACACCGCAGCTTAAAATTTATAATACGTTTTTCTGTTTTTTATAGAAGGCATCTGCTTGCAGCTGCATGAGCTCTCTCGCTTTTTTACGCTTGTAGTTGTAAAGTTCGTCTTCACGTTCAATATCGCTATAAATGCGGTCGTTTAGAGCGTAATCGGTTTTTAACATGGTCTGTTGCTGATTTTTATTCTGCAACAGGTTTGTTTTTATGGCCGATTCATGGTCTTCCAATTTAAAATCATAAGCACCTTTGGGCGATACTAGTTTGGCAAAAATCGGTGATGTTTCAATGGCTAAAAACAGCAAGAATATAAATAATGAAGGCAACCAAGGTAATTTGCCCAGTGCATTAACGCGGGCCATTAAACCATCAAAATTATTTATTATGGGCTGGGTATTCAAAACCTCGGCATCATAATCGTTTTTAAGTTGTACAATTTGGGTTTCAATACTGTTGATTTTTGCCTTATTTTCTTCTTTAAGTTGATTGAGTTCTGCCAAAAGCGTATCGTGTTTATCACGTTTTTCCTTATACACAGGGCCTTTGCCCAATAATTTTGTACCAGCCGTGCCTTCTGCTTCGGCAATGTATGTGTCATACAATTGGTTTACTTCTGCTTCTTTGTTGGTTATTTCATTTTGAAGTCGGTTAATGTCGCCTTGGAGTGATGCAATAGTTGGGTCAAACTGTTTGGCAATTTGAGTTTTATTGGAAAGGGTCATGTCATTTTTCTGCTCCAGCAATACTTGATTGATCTCTTTTTCGAAAATTTTAAGTTCCAATGGTTTTGAAATAACCACTGCTATTATTATCGCTAAAATAATTCTTGGCGACGCTTGAATAAGTTCATCAATAACATTCCCCGTCTTTTTTATGGTTGAAACAATGTAACGGTCTAGATTAAAAATAAGCAAGCCCCAAATAAATCCGAAAAAAATGGCTGTGAACAAATTATCAAAAACGGTATAAAGAGCATAACTGGCGGCAATGAATGCCATGATTGCTGTAAAGAAAACTGTGGCGCCAATACCAGCATATTTGTTTTGTTCGCCAACGGAACAATCCTTTAAAATATCAGTATCTGCACCCGAGCAGATGATAAAAAAACGCTTAAGCATACTATGTGATTTGATTGATGATTGACTATTAGAACGTCAAGACAATCAATTTGTTACATTTAATGGCTTATTATTTTAGTTTTTAAGTTGTTATGTCACATTTGTAACGTTCTATATTTGGCGATGGAGTTAACTTTGTACTATATTAAAATCAATAATCATGACAACAACAGTAGTAGTAGGAGGAAACTTTGCAGGTATGACTGCAGCCCTCGAGATTAAGCGTAAAGGAAAAGACCAACATAAGGTTATTATGATTGATAAATCGCCCTTGTTTTTGTTTATTCCATCATTAATATGGGTGCCATTTGGAAGACGTAACATAAAAGATATTTCATTTAGAAAAGATGAAATACTTAAAAAGAAAGGCGTTGATTTTTTAGTTGCTGAAGCATTAAAGGTAGACACTAAAAAACAGGAGGTTATAACGGATAAAGGATCAGTGCATTATGACCATTTGGTAATTGCCACTGGGCCAAAGGTAAAATATGATGTGGCTCCAGGTGTTGAAGAATATGCCCACTACATTGGAACACCAAATGGTGCCATGAAAACACGTGAAGCCCTAGAAAACTTTAAGGAAAACCCTGGCCCAATAGTAATTGGTGCAACACAAAATGCTGGTTGTATGGGCGCAGCTTACGAGTTTTTGTTCAATATTGAAAAGTGGCTTAGAGAGCAAAAAATCAGAAAAAAAGTAGATTTATACTGGATTACTCCTGAAACATTTTTAGGACATTTTGGTATTGATGGAATGACAGGTGGTGAGACTATGTTAAAATCTTTTATGAAGATGTTCAACATTCATTACAGAACCGAGGTAGGCGTAAAAGAAGTTTTAAAGGATAAAGTAATTTTAACAACAGATGAAGAGTTGCCAAGTAACTTTACCATGTTAATGCCGCCATTTTTAGGTGTAGAGTTTGTTAAAAATTCACCAGAACTTAATGCAACTGCTACTGGTTATATCCCTGTAACAGATGATTACAGACATGTTAGCTTACCTAATGTTTGGGCTGCTGGTATTGCCGTAGATGTTAAGTTGCCATTTAAACCTGGCAAAGTTCCTTTCTCTGGTCCAAAAACGGGCTACCCGTCTGATGAAACAGGTAAAATTGTTGCAGAAAACATTATAAGAGTAACCAAAGGTAAAACTAAGTTGAAGAAAAAAGCTTGGGGAAAAATACCTGGAATATGTGTTATGGATGCTGGTAAAAAAGAGGTTATCATTTTAAGCGATAAACTTTTCAAACCTAGAAATTTTGCAATCATGATACCTAATGTATTCTATGATTTTTCAAAGGTGTTGTTTGAAAAATATTTCCTTTGGAAAACGCGAAAAGGCTATTCTTACTTACCATAAGCAATAAAAAAGCCATCATTTTTGATGGCTTTTTTATTATTTGTTTCTAGAGCGTACACTTTCAATAACAACCGTTAAAAGAATTAAGGAGCCTCCCAAATAAGTGTTTGCGGTTGGAATTTCATTGAGAAAAATAAAGGCAATAATAATCCCGAAAATGGGCTGAACACTATTGATGATGCTTGCTGTGCTTACTGAAAAATGCTTTAAACTATTTACTAATAGTGTGTGTCCGATTGCTGTTACCACAAGAGCTAACAGAAGAACATAAGGGTATTGGCTGGCAATATTTGAGGTATCCATAAAAAATAGGACAGGAAAAAGTATAACGGTTAATATGCTAGTTTGATATAGCATGATGCTTGTTGCATTGTAATTATTCGTCAGTTTTTTGGAAATAATATTGCGAACGGCATAGCACAATGCCGATAGCAAACCGAACAGGATACCCTGAAAACGGGTGTTCTCTAAGCTGAATTCTGGTGCTAAAATATACATGCCAATTAAAACCATAATTCCCAAAAGGATGTAAATGGGGTCGAACTTTACTTTGATAAAAAGTGGCTCTAAAAAGGCGGTAAATATGGGGAACACAAATAAAGATAACATGCCAATAGCAACGTTTGAGAGTTTAAGCGCGTAGAAATAAAATAGCCAATGCCCTCCCATTAAAAGTCCACTTGAGAAGATGGCAAGGGCATCTTGTCGTGAATCGATTTTTAAATTGAATTTTTTGTAAACACAAAACCCTAACAAGAATATTGCGCCCAAAATAGAACGCCACCACACAACAACTGGTGTCGGCATATCAATAAACTTGCCCAACGCGCCAGAAGCACTTATAAAAAGTGTCGCTATAGCAAGTTGAATAAGATGGGTGCTATGTTGATCTTTCAAAAGGTTGGAATTTGCGTTAGCGATTTTAATGGTTAGCTTTTACGAGGTGAGCATCGAGTCAAAACTATTAGTGAAAATGCAACACTTATGGTAATGCTGTTATTATTTAAATGATTCCGCAAAATATTTGTAAAAATGCGGAATGGTTTCAATGCCTTTTAGATAGTTCCAAATGCCAAAATGTTCATTAGGGGAGTGAATGGCATCGCTGTCCAGGCCGAAGCCCATCAAAATGGTTTTGCTTTTAAGTTCCTGCTCGAAAAGGGCAACAATAGGAATGCTGCCACCACTTCGCTGTGGAATTGGGGCTTTGCCAAATGTTACTTCATAGGCTTTACTGGCGGCTTGGTAGCCAATGCTATCTATTGGGGTTACATAGCCTTGCCCACCATGGTGGGGCTTGACTTTAACCTTAACGCCTTTTGGAGCGATGGCCATAAAATGCTTGGTAAACAATTTGGTGATTTCCTCCCAATCTTGATGAGGTACCAAGCGCATGGATATTTTTGCGTACGCTTTGCTTGCAATCACCGTTTTTGCGCCTTCACCAATATAACCGCCCCAAATGCCATTAACATCCAAGGTTGGGCGAATGGAGTTTCGCTCGTTGGTAGTATAGCCCGTTTCGCCGTAAACGGCATCGATGTCCAGTGCTTTTTTGTAAGCATCCAAACTAAAAGGGGCTTTGGCCATTTCTGCGCGTTCTTCTTTGCTTAGTCCTTCAACCTTATCATAAAAACCGGGAATGGTAATGTGGTTGTTTTCGTCGTGAAGTGAAGCAATCATTTTGGTTATAATATTGATAGGATTAGCAACGGCACCACCGTAAAGACCAGAATGTAAGTCACGGTTTGGGCCAGTGACTTCAACTTCAACATAACTCAAGCCCCTTAAACCAGTGGTAATTGACGGCACATCTTTAGCTATCATTCCAGTATCTGAAATAAGAATTACATCATTTTTTAATTTTTTCTGATTGTTTTTTACAAAAGTGGCTAGGTTGGCACTGCCTACTTCTTCTTCACCCTCAATCATGAATTTTACGTTGCATGGCAGCTGGTTTGTTGAAGTCATGAATTCCATGGCTTTTACGTGCATGTACATTTGCCCTTTGTCATCACAAGCACCTCGCGCAAAAATGGCACCATCAGGATGCAAAGCGGTGCTTTTTATAATGGGTTCAAATGGAGGGGAGTCCCATAAATTCAAAGGGTCTGGTGGTTGCACGTCGTAGTGCCCATATACCAAAACGGTTGGCAAATTTTTATCTATTATTTTTTCGCCGTAAACGATTGGATAGCCATCTGTTGGGCAGATTTCAACAATATTACAACCAGCTTCCTCTAAACTTAATTTAATGGCATCGGCAGTTTTAAGTACATCATTTTTATATGCTGAATCAGCACTGATTGATGGTATTTTCAGTAATTCAATAAGCTCGTTTAAAAAGCGGTCTTTGTGTTCTTTTATGTAAGATTTTATGTTTTCCATGAAGTCTTTGATGTTACTTTTCAAAAGTATAAAAAAAGAATGTTTTTAATAAATTGCTATTTGCAATTTAAAAATCTTGTTTATATTTGCAGTCCTTTTGCGGGCGTGGTGGAATTGGTAGACACGCTAGACTTAGGATCTAGTGCCGCGAGGTGTGGGAGTTCGAGTCTCCCCGCCCGCACAACAACAGGATATTAAGCTTCTCATTTTGGGAAGCTTTTTTGTTTTATAAATAAAAGCCCCGAAAATTGTCGGGGCTTTAAACTTTTATGAAACTCAATTTTCATTTGTATCTTGATTGTCTCCATTTCTAAATCTTATTTTGGCACGATTTAGTAAGTAGAACATGGTCGGTACGATGATCAAGGTCAAGAACGTTGCGAACGATAACCCGAAAATAATGGTCCACGACATTGGTTTCCAGAAAATGTTGTTGTCTCCTCCAATATAAATTTGAGGGTCAAATTCTGTGAATAACGTAAAGAAATTCAGGTTCAATCCAACTGCCAAAGGAATCAGCCCTAAAATAGTTGTTATAGCGGTCAACAATACAGGGCGTAAACGGTTGGTTCCGGCTGCTACAATAATATCGCGGTACTGTTCTCTGGTCAATAATTCACTTTTTTCCATATTTAATTCGTTCTTCTTCCTATCAATCAGTAACTGTGTGTAATCAATAAGTACAATGGCATTGTTTACCACAATTCCGGCCAACGATATAATACCCATCATGGTCATCATCACAACAAAATCCATTTGGAAAATTACCAATCCAAACAATACACCAATAAAACTGAGTACGATTGCCACAAAAATGATAAATGGTTTTGATATGGAGTTAAATTGCGCCACTATAATCAAAAGAATCAAGAACATAGCAATGACCAAGGCTTTGGATAAAAAGGCCATGTTTTTTGCCATTTCTTCCTGCTCTCCAGTAAAATTATACGACATGCCACTTGGGAGGTCGTAATTTTTCATGGATTCCTGAATTTTCTGAACAATTTCAGTGGCATTGAACCCCTCTAAGACGTTAGAATAAATGGTTATTACACGCTTTAAATCCTTACGTTTTATGGAGCTGAACGTTGCAATGTTTTTGGTTTCAACCAAGGTTGACAATGGAATTTTTTTAAGTTTCCCGGTGTTGTCCCTAAAGGTGATATTTTGGTTGAATAATGCGTTTTTGTTGTATCTGCTCTCACCATCGAAACGGACGAAAACATCATAATCATCTTCACCATCTTTATAGGTAGAAGCATTAAAGCCATAAATTGCAGAACGAAGTGCTTGACCCACTTGTGCCGTAGAAACACCTAGTTCACCAGCTTTTTCACGATTAACAAGCACTTCCATTTCAGGTTTGTTCTCGTTAACATCAAGGTTTAGGTCTTCAATCCCAGGGATGTTTTGCTCGTCGATAAATGATTGGATATTCTTCGCTTCTGTTAAAAGCTCTTTGTAATCTTCCCCTTTTAACTCGATGTTGATGGGATATCCAACAGGAGGCCCGTTTTGGTCTTTTTCGGCTATGATGCTCACGCCAGGAAAACCTTGTACAGCATCTCGTATTTCAGACAACACATCAGAACTGCTAATTTTATTGCCTTCTTGGTCAAACCTGTATTTAAACTGCCTGAACAAAACGGTTACTTTACCCTTGTTTGGCATTTCGTTTTGTGAAGGGCCATCGGTAAAAGGGTTTCCAGAACCTTCGCCAACTTGGGAAATAATCGTTTCTGCCATGTAGTTGTATGGTTCGCCATCTTTTTCATATTCGTATTTATCCAATACTTTGTAAACGCGTTGCTCCACTTTTTTAGTGAGCTCATTAGTTTTTTCAATATCGGTGCCCTCTGGAAATTCTATGTATACAATGGCTTGATTGGGCTGGTTGTCTGGGAAAAACAATGTTTTTGGGGTTGAAATACCAAAAACGATAAAGGCTAAAATCAACAACCCAAATGTTCCAAATACATAGATGTAAGCATATTTACCTTTCAGAGCTGTATATAGCTGATTTTGGTATAATTTTTCAATTTTTGGCAGGGTTTTAAACTGAAAGTTTTTTGATGCCGGTATTAACAGATATTTAAAAAACCAAAGCGAAATGGATGTAAAAACAAATAAGTTACCAAACCCAACCAATGCCTTTGGCCCGCCAACAAACCCTAAAATTGTGAATAAAATACCTATGGCCATCAAGCCTAAGCCTCGTTTTAGCATTTTGGTTTTGCTTCTATCAAGCCAGCCCAAAAAGGTCATAACCAAAGCGCCTAAAAAAACTATTAAACCTAGAATCTGAAAAATAATGTGCGTTTCAAAAATTCCAGATATCAATAAAAGAATCCCAAAGGCTAACAGAGCAACACTTATTTTAATAAGTGATTTTCTTGACATGACTTCTTCTTCTGTCTTCATAAGCACTGAGGTCAATGTGGAATTTATGACCAATGCAACAAACAGTGAAGAGAAAAGTACGGTAGAAAGTGTTAATGGGAAATAAATCATGAATTTGCCCATAATACCCGGCCAAAAGCCAAGAGGTAAAAAAGCCGCAAGAGTAGTTGCCGTTGAAGCAATAATTGGCCAAGCAATTTCGCCAACACCCTGTTTGGCGGCTTCCATTCTTGGAACCCCTTCATCCATAAGTCTGTAAACGTTCTCAACTACCACAATCCCATTGTCTACCAACATACCCAGCCCCATAACCGTTGCAAACAAAACCATGGTGTTAAGCGTAATGTTCATGCCTAAGCCATCACCAACCACGGGTAAGATTAAAAATGATAACAGAATGGAAAGTGGAATAGCTATACCAACAAAAAGGGCGTTTCTAAAGCCTAAAAAGAACATCAAAACACTAACAACCAAAATAACACCAAAAATGATGCTGTTTTCCAATTCAGCAACTTGGTCTTCTGTTCTAGTCGATTCGTCACTAGTAATTGAAACGTTTAAATTGTCTGGAAGGTAGGTTGCTTTCGCTTCAGGTAAGTGATCTCTAATTTTATCCATGGCATCAATCATGTTTTCGCCACTTTTCTTTTTGATGCTCAACATGACTACGGGCTTACCAAATTCCCTGGCGTAGGTTGTGGCATCTTTTTGCCTGAAGTTTATGGCGGCAATATCCCTTAAGTAAACTGCACCATTGTCTTCTTTTACAACAATGTTTGCCAATTCCTCTGGTTTATCAATTTCACCAATAACACGAATGTTTCTTCGTAACCCATTTTCAATAACATTGCCCCCAGAGATGGTTAGGTTTTCATTTTGAATAGACCCTATTATTTGATTGAAACTTACTTCGGCTGCCGTCATCTTAAAGGCATCTATGGCTACTTCTACCTCTTTGTTTTGAACACCTAAAACCGCGGCCTCTTTTATTTCTGGAAAATCTTCAATATGGTCTTGAAGGTCTTCAGCAAAATCTTTTAACTGCTCGGCCGTGTAATTTCCAGTTAGGTTTAATTGGGCAATGGGCATCATTTCAGAAATGTCCATGTCAAAGGCATTTGGCTCTACTTTTGCACCACCATCCATGGTTGGCCAATCCTGCTCTGCGGTTACCATGTCAATTTTGTCCTTAATCTTTATTTTGGCATCGTCAGTAGGAATAGATTCTTCAAACTCAACGGTAATAATGGAGTAATCCTGTAAGGACGTTGAGGTTATTTTGGTAACCCCTGTAATATCATTAATCTCTTCTTCCAAAGGTTTGGTAATGAGTTTCTCAACATCTTCCGCGGAGTTTCCAGGAAAAACTGAACTGACATATATCTTGGATTCTACGACTTCTGGAAAAGACTCTCTAGGCAGGGTAGAATACGAAATCAATCCGCCCAAAAGTACAATGGCAATAATGACAAATACCGTCATTGGGTTATCAATGGACCAATTGGAAAGTCCGAAATATTTTTTCGCTTGATTATTTTTCATGCTTTTGGTTGATTGATTTTATTTTACGGTTACAATTTCACCATCCTTCAAGGTTAGTGCGCCATCTTTCACAATATCAAAACCTTTTTCCAATCCACTTATTATTTCTACTATACCGCCGTTGTTGTTGCCTATTTCTATTTGGGTTTTTATGGCCTTAAAATTTCCGTTATCTGCTTTTTCTAAAACAAAGGCATATTTTTCACCCAATGAATTTTCTTGAATGGCATTGGAAGGAACTACCAAAGCACCTGCTTTAGAATAGTTTGTAATATCCATATTGGCCATAAGGTTTGGTTTGATGTCTTTATCTTCGTTCGGTACGTCAACTTCAATCTCGAAAGTTCTGTTACTAGGGTTTATATAATTGCCAACAGTTTTAACTTTTCCATCTACTGTTTTGCCCAAAGCGGAAAATGTAACCTTTACAGATGAGCCTTTGTTAATGCTGGTTATATAGTTTTCTGGCACTGAGGCTTTAACATACATGTTATCTAAGTTCACTAAACGCATAATAGCCTGCATACCAGGCGTTACAACATGTCCTTGTTCGGTTATTATGTCGTCAATAACACCTGAAAAAGGAGCTTTAACAGTTGTTTTTTCTAATTGAGATTTAAGTTGCCATACAGCATTTTGTGTGGATTCCATATTGGTTTTGGCCTGAAGGTATTGTATTTCACTGCCAATTTTTTGGTTCCATAAGCGCTCTTGGCGCTCAAAGGTAGTTTTGGCTAAATTGTATTGTACTCTTAGCTGCCTTAATTGGCTGGATAAACCACCATCATCAATTTTTGCTAAAAGTTGCCCTTTATTAACTTGCTCCCCTTCTTTTACATAAACTCTGGACAAAACACCTTGATATTCCGGATAAATTAAAATATTTTCAGAAGTTTCAACACTGCCCTGTAAAGAAACGTCGCTTGTAAACGTAGTGTCTTTAACTTTATAAGATGTTACCAATGTGTATTTTATGGTCGTGTCTTTTTTTACAATGGCTTTCTCAAGTTGAGATAAAATGTTGGCCACACTATCGTAAGAGGCCGCAATATCTATGCGCTTTTGCTTTAGCTCTTCCAAGCTGCCATTTTCTATAAGTTCATCAATTGATTTTGTTCCTTTTTCGGAGTTTGAGCAACTGTAAACCGAAAGTATTCCAATTAGTATTAAAGAATATATGTATTTCATTTTACGTGTTTTATTGATTGGTGATTAATTAATTGAGTTGAGTACGGTTTCTAAAGCTGCTTTTTTATTTATAACGTCAAGCATAGCTTGCAGGAATTCTTGTTGCGCCGAATATAATTGGGTTTGTGCTTGGCGAAGCTCGAAACTTGAACCAATACCTTCAAAAAATTTGGTTTGGTTTTTAGTTTGAATACGTTCAGCCAGATTTAAATTTTGCTTTTTATTTTGATAATCCTCAATGGCAAACTGGTAATCGCTTTTTGCAGAGGCTATTTGTAATTGAATTCTTTGTTGGGTTTCAACTAAATCGTCTTTGGCCTTTTCCAGATTTATTCTGGCACGCTGTGTCGCAGCACTTCTGCCTAAAGAACTGAATATGGGGACGTTGAGGTTGACACCCAAAAGCGAAGAACCAAACCATTTCTGGTCTTTACTAGTGAAGTCAAAATCATTGCCAAAAGCAGAATATCCTCCATTAACAAATGTATTCAAAGTGGGCAGTGCTTTGCTTTTTTCCAGTTTTAATAGCAATTCTTTAGCTCTTTTATCATTTTCGGCAATTCTATAATCTATTGTGTTTTCAACCGTTTCATCGGCTTCAAGCAAAGCTAATACAATGTTTTGCGCGGTTAGAGCTTCCAAATTGTCCGTTAAAGTTGTTGGATGGTTAATCTCTAACCCAAGCGTTATGTTAAGCATTTTGTACGCCAACTCTTTTAAACGGGAAACATTTTTAAGATTACTACTTACCCCAGAAAGCGTAATTTGAAGTTGATCAACACTTTCTTGCTCTTCAAGGCCGTTTTCATAAATTTTAGTAGTTTCAAAAACGTTTTTCTCTAAAGTTTCTACATTACGTTGCAAAATGTTCACACTTTCTTCAGCAAGTAAAACGTTCCCATAGGCTTCAATCACAGATTTTCTAACTTCCAAATCTGTTTTTTCTTTGGCGTTTTTTGAAATTTGTAAATACACTTTAGCTGATTGTAAACCAACTAAATAGGAGCCATCAAAAATCTTTTGGGTGACTGTTGCCGTAGCATTTACGTTCTGTTTTGGGCTAAAAATCACATCCTGAAATTCGCCGGGGTTACCCCCAAAAAACTCTGCTGGAATCAACGAAACTTGTTGTTTTAACCAGTTTTGATAAGCAATATCGGCTGAAATTTGAGGCAAACCGCTAGAAGTGGTCTCCCATTTTTGTTTTTTTGCGGCTTCAATATCTCGGGCCGCATTTTTAGCTGTTCTATTATTTGTAAGTGCAAAATCTATAGCTTCCTGTAAAGAAAAACTTTGTATGCTTTCTTGGGAAAACCCTTGAATTACCACGGACAAACTAAAAATTAAAATTAGTTTTTGCTTCATGTTTTATGATTGATTATTGTTTAAGTATTTTTCTAAAATTTCCATGCCTTTTGGGGTACAGATGCCGCGTAAATGGTACTCTAAATAATTATCCATAAGGGTGTTCATTGAAAAGTCATTAAGCGGATAAAGTTCAGGGTCTTTTAAGCAAAGGGTGCTGTTAAAATATAATCTTGAAATAAAGTCTATGTTAATGTTGTCTCTATACAATCCTTTTTCTACACCTCTTATTAAGTTATTGGTTACGCAACCCTTCATTTTGCTAAATTGTTTTGATTTTAGGGATTCGAAAATCTTGGGATAGTATTTTTGAAGCTGATATTGCGGTGATGATTTTTCATCCTTTAGATGCACCATCACAAATTGCTTTATTTTATAAATCTCTTCAATAGGGTTTTTGTCAAGTGCACAAATACAGTCAATACCATGTGAGATAACTTCAAACATGTGTAAGGTAGTAGCTTCAACAAGTTTAGTTTTGTTGTCAAAATGTTGATAAATCGTTTTTTTTGATATGCCTATGGCGTTGGCGATATCATCCATGGTAACACTTTTAAAACCATAGTTTAAAAACAGTTCAGCCGAATTTGTTAAAATCTTTTCTCTCATAATCGGATCCGAAAATACAACAGGAAACTTTAAAAACAAAAAAAGTTTCCAAAGTTTTACAATTATTTAACACTTAATTCACAATCTAACTTTTTAATATTTTTATTTCATTTATTTTTGTTTGATGCTTTCAATTGAAAAATACCAAAACGAGTTTGTTGCTTATTTGGAAGAATGTGCAACAATAAAGGAGCCCAAAAATCTTTATGAGCCCATTAACTATATTTTAAGTTTGGGCGGTAAAAGATTGCGCCCCATTTTAACTTTAATGACGACGGATATTTTTAATGGTAATTATAAAAACGCCATGAATGCCGCTTTGAGTATTGAGGTATTTCATAATTTTTCCTTAGTGCATGATGATATAATGGATGATGCTCCACTGCGTCGAGGAAAAGAAACTGTTCATGAAAAATGGGATGTTAATACGGGGATTCTGTCAGGTGATGCCATGCTGATTATGGCCTACACGCTATTTGAAAACTATGAGCCAAAACCATTTTATGAGCTTGTAAAACTATTCAGTAAAACTGCTTTAGAGGTCTGTGAAGGCCAACAATATGATGTGGATTTTGAAACTAGGGACGATGTTACCATCCCAGAGTATTTAAAAATGATTGAATATAAAACCGCCGTTTTGGTTGGTGCAGCCATGAAAATGGGAGCCATTGTAGCCAATGCTTCAACAGAAGACCAGAATAGTATTTACGATTTCGGTAAAAATCTGGGTGCCGCATTCCAATTGCAGGACGATTACTTAGATGCCTTTGGCGACCCAACGTCTTTTGGAAAACAAGTTGGTGGCGATATCATTGAAAACAAAAAAACCTATTTGTATTTAAAGGCTTTAGAGTTTTTGAATGAAACCGATAAGGTAGAACTAAGGCAATTGTTTTCCTCAAACCCAGAGGACATTGCCACCAAAATTGAAGTGACCAAACAGTTTTTTGTGTCGTCAGGTTCGGCAGAGGCGACAAAAAGTGCCATTGAAGATTACACTAACAAGGCATTTTTAATTTTAGAATCCTTAAATATTTCCGAAGACAAAAAGGAACTTTTAAAAGCGTTTGGTAATAATTTGATGAATAGAACTGTTTAATGCACTTGCCAACCACATTCAATAGTTTGATAGAAGAAGCAAATAAATTAAAGCTGTATAAAAAACTTGTGGAGCAGTTAAACAAGGATTTTTTGTTGGCAAATATTGATTTAGATTTTCATGAGGAAATATTGCCTTCAAGCCTAAAATTGTTGCTTCAAGAAACCATTTATAAACTTATACAGGAGAAATTTACAGGGTATTTAAACCTACTTTATATTGTTGATGTTTCAGAAAAGCAGGTAAAAGAATTGCATGGTGAAGATATTTTGAAGCTCTCCGAAGATGTTTCGTTTTTAATTTTAAAACGGGAGTGGCAAAAGGTTTGTTTGAGAAATAAATATTGAATAGAAATAAGGATAAGTTTGTCCTATTTAAAATTTCTTCGTAGTTTTGTACTGAGATAAATAATATTATGTTTTCAAAGGCTTGTGAATACGGTGTTAAAGCAACTATTTTTATTGCCATGAAATCTTTCGAGAACAAGCGTGTTAGCCCAAAAGAAATATCCAAGGAAATAAATTCTCCCCAGGCATTTACTGCAAAAATATTGCAGGCTCTTGTGAGGCACAATGTAATTGATTCTGTAAAGGGAGCTTATGGAGGGTTTAAAATTGAAAAAGCTAAGATTTCTACAATTAAGCTATCTGAGATCGTAAAGGCCATAGATGGCGATGGTATTTATAAGGGTTGCGGCTTAGGTTTGAAACAATGCGACCAAGACCACCCATGCCCGGTTCACGATAAATTTGTAAGAGTTAGGGATGAGCTAAACTACATGTTGGAAAGTACCACATTGGAAGAATTGGCACTGAACATAAAATCTGGCACATCATTTTTGAAAGTTTAAAAAATTTAAATACAAATAGGATAAAATTATCCTAAATAAATAAAATTATGAAAATATTAAATGATAAAATCCAAAAGCAAATTGGGCAATTTGTAGCTGATGATTACAGAACAGCAGCTGTATTTAGTAGATATGGCATAGACTTTTGTTGTAAAGGGCAGAGAACTATTGAAGAGGTTTGCAACAAAAAAGACATAGAAACCTCTCAATTATTGGATGAGCTGGAGGTACTGTTAAATTCTAAAACAGATCAAACAATTGATTATAAATCGTGGCCACTCGATTTATTGGTAGATTACATAGAAAAAAAGCATCATCGTTATGTGGAAGAAAAAATTCCCGTATTGCTCCAATTTTTGGACAAGCTCTGCAAGGTTCATGGTGAGCGGCATCCAGAGCTTTTTAAAATTAATGAACTTTTTAAGGAATCTGCAACCGATTTAGCCGCGCATATGAAAAAGGAAGAGCTGATACTTTTTCCATTTGTTAAAAAAATGGTAGCGGCTAAAATAGGTGAAACCACCATTAGGACGCCTAAGTTTGGGGCAGTTATAAATCCTATAGAAATGATGAAGCAAGAACACGACAACGAGGGTGAACGGTTTAGGCAAATAGCACAACTTACAAATCATTATAGCCCACCACAAGATGCTTGTAATACCTACCAGGTAACCTATGCCATGTTGCAAGAGTTTGAGCAAGATTTGCATTTACACATTCATTTAGAAAATAATATCTTATTCCCTAAGGCTATGAAGCTTGAGCAACAATTTGGGTAGAATTATTTCTGTAAAGACCTAAAATTCCAGAAAGCCTTCCTTTCCGGAATTTATAATTTTTTCAACTTAAACATGTTTAAAGGAATTGACCTTTTTAAACCAAGAATTTAGTTCTGCAAAGGGTTGTTTTTTTGGAAAGTTAGAACGTGCTTAGTTTAAAAATCTTTTTTCTGTGATTTAATTGCAATTCGAAGTACAGGCAATAAAACCCAAACAGCTAACATTATAGATGAAATGACTAACCCCAAATTAGTGCCAAAAAATTTCTTAAAAACAGCGCCAGTATATCCTAGCAGGGCCGAAATATCGAGTTTTAACAAGATTAGCGTTCTTGACAAATCAATCGGATTTAACATGGTACCAACTATAGATAATTTGTCTAGTGGGTAATCTTCAAACAAGATCAGCGACATTAAAAACATGCCGTCATAAATTATTGCCAAAAACAACCATAACAATATGGCATAGCCAAAACCTTTTATTTTGTTTTCGTTTGAAAGAGCAATGTTAAAGGCCAAGGCCGAAAATATAAAGGTTAGAAAGGTTCCTGTAATTAGCAATAGCGAAAAATCCCATATGGCATTGCTTTTAAACAAGCCATAAATTATAAAAGGAATACCCATTCCAAGTATTAGGCTCATTGATAGAGATATGGCAACTCCTAAATATTGGCCTAAAAAAATTGAAGTTCTATTTAAAGGCTGTGCCAATAGCAGTTCTGTAAACTCTTTTGAGTTATAGTAGTACATCACACCAAAAATAGTTCCTATTAGCGGAACGAGAACAATAATAACATTCATTAGGGTAATTACGGCTTTAGATAAATCGTTGTTTAAAAACAGCAACACAATACTGAGCATAAAGTAGAAAGCAAAGTACACATAGCTCCAACGGCTTCGTATTAAATCGTAAAAACTGTATTTTAATATTTTAAACATAGTTATTGGTTAATAAAGAGGCAATAGAGATTTCAAAATCTGGTTGTCCAGTCTGTGTCTTTAATTTTGAAATGGGTCCTTTAAAGTATATTTTGCCATCTAGCAAAAAAACAATTTCATCTGATACTTCTTCAACAAAACTCATTATATGCGATGTTATCAATATGGTTTTTCCCTTTTCTTTTTCAGTCTGAATCAAGGTTTTTAATCCTATTAACGAAATGGGGTCTAAACCTGTTGTGGGTTCGTCAAGAACAATGAGTGGGCTATCAAACATAAAAGTTAATACTAGGTTTACTTTTTGTTTGGTGCCTCCTGAGAGGTTGCCTAGTTTTTTATCTATAAACGGGTCAAGTTTAAAAAGCTTAATAAGATGTTGGTCTTTATTGGAGGGTCTGCGTAAATCCTTAATCATTTTAATAAGTTCAATAACTTTCAGGTTGTTCGGGAAGTTGGCGATTTGTGGCAAATAATCAATCTTGTGTCTGTAACCAGAGTTGTTTTTTATGTTTTCGCCAAGCACCGAAATGTAGCCCTTATTTGGAATGACCATGCCCAGAATCGATTTTATCAACGTGGTTTTTCCAGATCCATTGGGGCCAAGTACGGCAAAGATTCCTCCATCAGTAATTTCTAGGTCAACACCTTTTAAAACTTGATTTTTGCCAAATTTTTTATGTAAATTTTGAATGATTACCATTTCGTTTTTTCAATTAAGGGGTTGTTGTCCAATAGGTTGTCAGGAGTAAAAACGGGAGATACTTTTTCTGAAAAATCAATGATATCGATAAATAAACTACGTAGCAGAATAATGGTTTCTGGCGTTCTGTTTGCAATGTAGGAGAAAAGTTTTACGGGTCTATATGGTACATCGCCTATGCCATTTTTATCAAGATCGTATCCTGTGTAATTGCTCCAGAAGTTTCTATCGAAAATATTGTCGTTCACTTTACTGTTGTATGAAATATCGAAAGAGTTGTACAAAAAATTATTTTCAAGAAAACTATTGGAATAACATGCCCCGCGCACTTTTAAGGCCCAACCATTGCTTTTAAAATGGTTGTTTTTGTAAACAATGCGGTTAGAGCCCTCAATGTTAATTCCTGTAGTGTTTTTTTCAAAGGTGTTGCCAATTATTTCTGCATCGTTTATTTCCTTGAGAAGCAAACCATATGAAGCGGTTCCCCAATTGTCTTTAAAATAATTATTGAACATCTTTATTTTTTTAGAAAACATTACCGCTACTCCTGCACCATTGTTTTGAAAGGTGTTGTCTTTGTAAATATCATTGTTTGAAAACATAAAATGTAAACCGTAACGCAGGTTATTGGAACTTACATTGTTTTTAATTAAGCAATTATTGGCAAATTCAAGATAAATGCCATCCCTTACGTGTTGCACATAATTGTGCTCTATCTCAATATGGTTGCTGTACCATAATTGAATGCCGTTGCCAGAATTGTATTCTTCAATGGCATTGCCAATTATTTTGTTATGATAAATTTTCCCATGGCTTGATTTTTCAATATAGATACCAAAAAACAACTTTTCCAAAACTACATTTTGTATAACAAAATTTTTGCTTTTTCTAACTCTAATGGCTGCGTAATCTTCCGTATAGCTAGTGCCAACATTTATCAAAAACAGGCCGTCAATGGTAACATCGTTGGCGGTAATGGTAATGATTTCGCCTTGAAGCTCCCCATCAATCACCGGATATTTTTCGCCAACAATGGTTAGTGGTTTGTTTATAACAATATTCTTTTCTTTATAAGTTCCTTTTTTGACAAGGATAGTATCGTAATCCATGGCCTGGGCAATGGCCTCTGTTAATGCTGTAATTGGGCATGTTTTACAGACCTCAATTTTTTGGGCGTATAGGAGTGCGTTAGAAATAACGAAAAAAAAAATTATGCTATGTTTGCTGAAAATCCTCATTTAAATTACAATATAGTTAGCCCCAAAAGTAAGTGATAAATTTTCATTCATTTGTTCTAAAATAATTAATTAGATATTCTGTAGCATCAAAATCAAGATTTGTGTTATTTAATCCGGTCTTAGCTTGGTGTAAATTATCTTTAATAAACATGTTGTAATGCATGGTTTATTTTTGCGCAATTGCTTGGTTAAAAAATAAGCATATCAATAGGAGTGAAAGTGTTTTTGGGATGTTACATTAGCCTAAAGATTCAATTTTATTAAAATTTATAATTTCTTCCGTTGCACTAAAAGTTCTTCCCAGGAAAAAAGGATCCCTCCTTTTTCTGATTGGGTTTTTTCAGCATCTACCTTATTTTTAAAGGCTGTAAGGAAAGCACCCATTGGACTTGGAACTTTTTCACTAATCAAAAAAGTAGCGTTGGTGGCATCAATTAGAATTTCTGGTTCTTTGTAATGATTTGTTAGATAAAGTTTTATTTCTAATGAATCTTCAAATTGATTCATAAAGTTAATCATGCATTCTGATGCATCAAACTTATATGTTTTTCCCTTGTTGGTTACAAGCTCTGCTCCATGAACTTTGTCAACAATAGTCATTTTACAAAAGTGGCAACTATCGTTGCCGTAATCTATTGGATTCGGTTTTACACTACAGCCCCATGCGGTGAGTAAAAGCAGCAACAAGACATTTTTTAGTGTTTTCATTTTCAATAGTTTTTTTGTTTACTATTTGTCTTCTTAGAGTATTATGGTTTTTTATGCTGTTTTTTTCCCGTTAAATGAGCTATAAGGGAAGTAGCAATACCTAAGGCAAGGAAAAAAGCACCCAATCGCGGATAAGAATGGGCCGTAAAGTTCAAAATATTTTTGGTTCCAAACAATGGTGGCTGGAAACCCATTTGGGTGCCATCTGGGTTGGTAAATTTCATAATGGCTTTAGGGTCTAGGTTATGGCCATAATCATGTTCCCAAAGGTAAAAGTCATATAGTCCAGCGGCACTCAAAACTATCATTAAAATGAACCAATACAAAAACCATTTGTAATTGCCCTTAAAGGCAATGAGCAATCCCAGAATGCTTGTGGCTATTATTCCGGCAGGAAATATCTTGAATTCTGGTATAGCTTCTGGAATGTATTTCATCCCAACATAATGGTTCATTAAATTAATGTTTTTTATGTCATGTGGATGGGCGTCAGAAAAATCATTGATATGGATATACATCCCCAACGGCGTGGGATATTGTGGGGCTTCTAACGTTATTTTCCAAAGAGGAAATAAGAATAGCCCTAAAGGCAGCAAAGCTGCAATTAGCATAATGATGTTTGACCTTTTCATGATTGATTATTTTAAAACGGTAAAGTGCTTTTTTGAAAGAAAGGCGAGAGTGAAAATATTGCTCTCGCCTCTTTTATGGAAATACAAACACTAAAATATTGTCCTAATCGATGATTAAATATCTTCCCCCAGTGACCATTTCAATGCGGTGTTCAATCCTGGTGGAGAAACCCTGACATAACCCTGCATTTCTTGGTGCAATGCCGAACAGAAATCTGTACAATAGAAAGGCCATACCCCTACTTGCTTGGGCTCCCAAAGGAATGTTTCTGTTTGCCCAGGCATGATTAACAATTCTGAGGTATTGGCTCCAATCATACTGATGCCGTGAGGAACATCGTAGTCTTGTTCAAGATTGGTAACATGAAAATACACCTTATCTCCAACTTTAATGCCCTCAATATTATCTGGTGCAAAGTGGCTTCGAATCATGGTCATGTACACATGTACGATGTTGCCTTCGCGAACAACCTTAGTGTCTGCTTCACTTTTCGCTGCAAAAGGATGCTTGTTGTCCTCTAAATTGAAAATCTTTTTAGAATTAGGTTTGATAAGATCTGCTGGGCAACCAGCGGCATAATGTGGTTCTCCTATGGTTGGAAAATCCAGCAATAACTGCATCTTTTCACCAGAGATGTCATAAAGTTGTGCCGATTGGGTAACCTCAGGACCAGTTGGCAAATACCTGTCTTTGGTAATTTTGTTCATGGCCACAACATATTTTCCCCATGGCTTTTGTGAGTTACCGCCTGGAATCATCAAGTGGCCTACAGAATAATAGCAAGGTTGTCTATCTACAACTTCCCAAGTGCCTACTTTCCATTTTACTACTTCAGAAGAGATAAAGAAAGTTGTGTAGGCATTGCCTTTGTTATCAAACTCGGTATGCAAGGGCCCTAAGCCTGGTTGTTCTACAACACCGCCCAAAACATCTTCAAAGTTCAAAATGGGAATGCCATAGGCATCACCAGCAAACCTTTCATTTTCAATGGCATCAAGCATTTTGGTAAACGAGTGTACTGTTAGGTTAGCGGAAAGTTTACCATTGCCCACAATATATTCGCCTGTTGGATCCACGTCGCAACCGTGCGGTGATTTAGGGGTAGGCAACAAATAAACTGCACCTGGCACGTCGGCAGGGTTAACAACCAGAACTTCTTTTTTCATAGTTGAGGTCGCCAAATGTGTGTCTTCATCATAAACATTATGAGCATAATTTGCTGGAACTTTTGTTCCGCCACCGTTGTTTACATACTCTTCAATTTTCTTCCAGTTAATGGCCGCAATAAAGTCTTTGTCATTTTGGGATGCATTCACTTCCAACAAGGTGCTGGCTTCTTCAGAATTATAGGTTGAAAAGAAGAACCAACCATGAGATTTGCCTCGACCTGGATGTGCCAAGTCGTAATCAAAACCTGGCATAATCAATTGAAATTTGATGTCCATATTACCATGTTCAGGTTCAACTGAAATAAAGGTCAAGGAACCTTTAAAATTGCCTTTATAATCTTTTATAGGCATATCTTTTTGCGGAATAGGAACAGAAAATCGCGTGCCCGCTACAACATACTCTGTATTCTCAGTAACAAAAGAGGAGCTATGGTTGCCAGCACTGTTAGGCACTTCAATGATTTCTGTAGTTTCAAATGTGGTCAAATCAACTTTGGCTATACGAGGAGTATTGTTCCCATTAATAAAAATCCAACGCCCGTCTACCACTCCTTTGGTTTGAGAAATGTCTGGGTGGTGTGCATCATCCCAAGGCACAAAGCCATGAGATGTGTTCAACATGGGCTTGGTTTCCTCATTGTAACCCCAAGCTTTTTCGGCATCTTGGGAAAAAACTGGAATTACTTTGAAAAGGCGTCCAGATGGTAACCCGTAGACGGATAATTGTCCACTGAAACCACCAGAGATAAAGGCGTAAAATTCATCGTGTTCCCCAGGTGCTACGTAAACTCTCTCGGCTACATTGCCCACCAAGGCACCTGATTTAGAATCAGCCTTTTTTGTGTTTTCACAACTCGTAATTGCCATTAGGAATATACCCATGATAATTAATGATTTTTGAATATTTTTCATTGTTTATTTATGATTAGATTAGTGTTTATTCTTCTGACGGAGGCAGCAAAACCTTGTCTATAACATGCACAATTCCGTTACCTGCAGGAATGCTAGCTAAAATTTTAGCTCCACCTATTATGGGTTCTCCATCCACAATATCAACGACAACATATTGATTATTTGCCTGTCCTAATTTTTTAAATTTGGTCAAGAATTCTTTGGAATATTTTCCAGGAGTCACATGGTATTTTAAAATATCAGCTAATACCTCTTTGTTTTCTGGTATTAACAAGTTTTCAACCGTTCCTTCTGGTAAAGCTGCAAAAGCTTTGTTTGTAGGAGCAAAAACCATTAGGGGGCCGGCATTAACAAGGGCATTTTCCAATTGAGCGGCTTGAACAGCTGCAACCAAAGTAGTATGGTCTGGAGATTCTATAGCTATGCTTAAAACTGTTGGCAACCCTTCATCATCCTCAATAAAGGCTTGACCTGATCGTTCTGTTGTAGTTCCATCGGTTTGGTTTGCTTGAGAGGCTGTTGTGGCTTCATTTCTTCCGTTTTTGCACGAACATAGAAGTGCCACAAGTGCAAAAACAAAAAATAGATGTTTAATTGGTTTCATATTGTTTTTTTATAAGGTTCTGAAATATTCTAAAACAGCTCTGGCTTCATCTTTAGATAAGTTCTGATTTGCCATTGGGGAACCGTTAAATTCAATTAGTAACTCTTTGGCTAAGGGGTCTTTTTGTGTCATTTCCTCGGGGTTTAAAATCATGTTCATTACCCACTCAGGAGAACGTCGCTTCAAAATCTCCGTTGGTGCAGGGCCGATAAATTTTTTATTGGGCCTATGGCACGCCGTACACATTTTTTTGTACACATCTGCTCCTTGCGCCACTAAATCCTCATCAATTGTAGCAGGTAGGTTAATGGAGGTAATTGGACCAATACCCTTGTTGGATAAATCTACTTTTTGGGAAGCTGGTAATTTTTCAGAGGTTGATTTTGCTTTAGTTTCTGTGGCGGTCTTTTTTTCATAGGAAAATCCTTTTTCTTTTTTCTTTTCGGTGCCTCCGCAGCTAATTAATAATGCCATCAATAATGATGTGAAGAATAAAAATGTTGTTTTCATTGTTGAATAGTTTTAGAGAAGTAAAACTATCGTATTTAGGAGGGAAATAATATGATAAAAATCATATTTAGGACAATATTGTCCTTTTTTATTTATTTCGATTGTTTACTAACCAGAAAACCGATGAAACCAAAAAAAATATCAATGATAAATGGAACAATAAAGATTACCTTTGAAACTCTTTTGCCAAATTGGATTCACCAATTGTTGACATACTTTATTACACTTGGAAATAGCTTTTTAAAAATAAAACCTTACGAAAGGCATCCAAGGGTCGGCATAAATACTTTTGTTTTCATCATACAGCACATCGTATCTAACGCCAAAAGTAACACTGCCACTTCTATAACCAGCGCCCAAAAATAGTGCGGGCGACCAATAATTATCGTCCGTAACATTTAAATTGACATTACTTTCTGTTTACGTTAAGTTGCTCAAATTCTCCCGAAAGCTGTAGCTCAGAAATCACATTGTAAAGCCCAACCAAACTGCCTCCTAAAACGGTTGTTTTATGTACGTTCTTTTGATTGAAAAAAGTAGCGTTAAACCCTAGGCCAAGAGTAAAGTTTCGGTCAAATTCATTAATGGCACTTGGAGCAATGGTCGCACTAAAAAAGTTATCAACAAAGTTTAAACCTAAACCACCACCAAAGCGAACATGCCTCCAAAAATCGGGTTCGCTTTTTTGCGCTGCCATGTTTAATGTAAATACTGAAAAGATTGCTAATAGAAGAAAGTTTTTTTTATTAATTGAAGGCAATAAATTCATTGTATTGAGAAATTATCAAAAAATTAACAGATTATTGGGCATATTTATGAAACGCAGATTGAAAGTTATAAATATAGTTAAACAAACCCCTAATTTTACTAAAAGTTGTATTTTTGAAAAAATTTTGACGAACCTTTTAGGGGATTAATTCTTACAATGGATAAATTTTCATTTTTAAACGCAGCGCATACAGCATTTTTTGCTGATTTATACGACCAATATCTTCAAAATCCAGACTCTGTAGAACCGAGTTGGAGGGCCTTTTTTCAAGGCTACGACTTCGGAAGCGAAAATTACGGACTTAACGGAGAAATTGTTGAGGGTGTTTCAGCACAAATGCCAGAATATCTTCAAAAAGAATTTCAGGTTATCAGACTTATCGATGGCTACAGAATGCGTGGGCATTTGTTCACAAAAACCAATCCAGTTCGAAATAGAAGAACATATACTCCAACCTTAGACCTCGAAAATTTCGGTCTTTCCGAAAACGATTTAGATACCGTTTTTAATGCTGGTGAAATCTTGGGTATTGGTGCGCAAACGTTACGTGAAATCATTGTTCATTTAGAAAGGATTTATTGTAGCTCAATAGGTGTTGAGTATATGTATTTGCGTAATCCTGAGGTGATTTCCTGGTGGCAGAGCAAGTTGAATTTAAATGACAACCAGCCCAATTTTTCGGTTGAGAAAAAGAAATATATACTTTCCAAATTAAATCAGGCCGTTACATTCGAGAACTTTTTACAGACAAAGTATGTGGGGCAAAAGCGATTCTCGTTGGAAGGTGGCGAATCATTAATACCAGCAATAAGTAATGTACTATTTTATGCGGTTGAAAAATATGATGTAAAAGAGTGTGTTTTAGGTATGGCTCACCGTGGCCGTTTAAGCACGCTGGTAAATATTTTTAGAAAACCGTTAAATGAATTGTTCAATGAATTTGATGGTTTGGATTTTGAAGATGAAAATATTGATGGGGATGTGAAATATCACTTAGGCCAAACGCTTGATAAAACCTATCAAAATGGTAAAAACATCAAGATGAACTTGGTGCCAAACCCGTCGCATTTGGAAACTGTTGCGCCTGTGGCCGAAGGAATTACCCGAGCAAAAATTGACAATGATTATAATGGCGATGATTCTAAAATCTTACCTATTATAGTTCATGGGGATGCGGCTATAGCTGGGCAAGGAGTGGTTTATGAAGTAGCCCAAATGAGTCAATTAAATGGCTATAAAACTGGTGGTACTGTGCATATTGTTGTAAATAACCAGATTGGGTTTACAACCAACTATTTAGATGCGCGTTCCAGTACCTATTGTACCGATGTTGCAAAGGTAACGCTTTCACCCGTTTTGCATGTAAATGCAGATGATGCCGAAGCAGTTGTGCATGCGGTAGAAATGGCCTTAGACTACAGAATGCGTTATAAAAAAGACGTGTATATAGATTTGTTGGGCTATAGAAAATATGGCCACAATGAAGGTGACGAACCAAGATTTACACAACCCAAGCTATATAAATATATAGCAAAACACCCGAATCCTTTTAAAATATATTCAGATAAGCTTACTGCTGAAAATACCGTAGACAGAGAATATGTTAGCAATATTGTTGAGGAGTTTAAAGAAACTCTAGAGTCTGAATATGCCAAATCAAAAGAAGCTGAAGCATCCAAGGTAAGGGAATTTATGCAAGAGCGTTGGAAAGGATTTCAGCGAAAAGGATTAGATGCCATGTTGCAATCTGAGGACACAAGTTATGCCGAAGATAAGCTTAAAAACATTTCTAAAATTGTTTCAACTGTGCCTGAGGGTGTTCAATTCTTGCGTAAGGCCGAACGTATTTTAGAAGGCCGTGCAAATATGGTTTTTGAAACCGATACCCTTGATTGGGGAATTGCTGAATCTCTAGCCTACGGAAGTTTGTTGGAAGAAGGATACAATGTGCGTATTTCAGGTCAAGATGTTGAGCGTGGTACATTCAGTCACCGTCATGCCATCTTAAGAGATGAAAAATCTGAAGAGCGTATCAACCTCTTAAACACTAACCCAGATAACAAAGGTGAAATGTATATTTACAACTCATTTTTGTCTGAATATGGTGTTTTAGGTTTTGATTATGGTTATGCCATGGCCAATCCCAATACCCTAACCATTTGGGAAGCTCAGTTTGGTGATTTCAGCAACGGAGCGCAAATTATTTTCGACCAATATTTGTCTGCAGCTGAAGATAAATGGAAGTCCCAAAACGGTATTGTGGTTCTGTTGCCGCATGGTTACGAAGGACAAGGTTCGGAACATTCATCAGCAAGAATAGAGCGTTATCTTCAATTGTGTGGAAATGACAATATGATTGTTGCAGACTGCACAACACCTGCCAATATCTTCCATTTATTGCGTCGTCAAATGAAGCGCGACTACCGCAAGCCTTTGGTAGTTTTCACTCCAAAAAGTTTATTGCGTCACCCAAAAGCGGTCTCATCAATTAGCGAATTGGCAACGGGTAAATTCCAAGAAGTTATTGACGATACTATTGCCCCACAAAAAGTAACCAAACTTGTTTTCTGTACGGGTAAATTCTATTATGATTTGTTGGAACAAAGAGAAGAATTGCAAAGGGAAGATGTGGCATTGGTAAGAATTGAGCAATTATTCCCGTTGCATTTAGATAAGATTCAGGAAGTAATCAATCGCTATCCAAAAGTTGAAAAGTATGTTTGGGCACAGGAAGAACCTAAGAATATGGGGGCTTGGACGTATTTTGCACAACGTATGGATTTAGTGAAATTAGAAGTTTGTTCCAGACCATACAGCTCAGTACCTGCTCCAGGTTCAAGTACAAGAGATAAAAGAAGACAAAAACGTGTAGTAAACGACGTTTTCGAAATAAATTAAAAAAGAATTTTAGATACCATTAAAATTATAAAGAATGATTTTAGAAATGAAAGTTCCTTCGCCGGGGGAATCCATTACAGAAGTAGAAATAGCAACTTGGCTTGTTGAAGATGGGGATTATGTTGAAAAAGACCAAGCTATTGCAGAGGTTGATAGCGACAAGGCAACTCTAGAATTGCCGGCTGAAGTAAGTGGAACCATTACACTTAAGGCAGAAGAAGGTGATGCTGTAGCAGTTGGCGCTGTAGTTTGTTTAATTGATACAGATGGTGAAAAACCTGAAGGCGGTAAGACTCCAAAGGAAGAAAAAAAGGAGGAAGCACCAAAAGCCGAAACTCCAAAAGCTCCGGCTCCTGAAACAAAAACTTATGCAACTGGTAGCGCAAGCCCAGCTGCAAAAAAGATTTTAGCAGAAAAAGGTATGGATGCTGCGTCAATTTCTGGAACTGGAAAAGATGGAAGAGTTACCAAAGAAGATGCCGTAAACGCAGTACCTTCTATGGGAACGCCAACTGGCGGAAGTCGAGGAACTTCACGTACTAAAATGTCCATGCTACGTCGTAAAGTTGCGGAGCGTTTGGTCGAGGCCAAAAATACAACGGCTATGCTAACCACATTTAATGAGGTTGATATGTCGCCTATTTTCGCACTGCGTAACGAATACAAAGAAACATTCAAAACTAAGCACGGCGTTAGTTTGGGCTTTATGAGCTTCTTCACCTTGGCTGTGGTTAGAGCATTAAAAATGTATCCTGCGGTTAATTCTATGATTGATGAAAAGGAGATGATTACCTATGATTTTTGCGATATTAGCATCGCCGTTTCTGGACCTAAAGGCTTGATGGTGCCTGTAATCAGAAATGCAGAAAATTTAAGCTTCCGAGGCGTAGAATCTGAAGTAAAACGTTTGGCAATTCGAGCTAGAGATGGTCAAATTACTGTTGATGAAATGACCGGCGGTACATTTACCATTACCAATGGCGGTGTTTTTGGAAGTATGTTGTCTACACCAATAATCAATCCACCACAAAGTGGTATTTTGGGGATGCACAATATTGTGGAACGCCCTGTGGCGGTTGATGGTAAGGTTGAAATTCGACCAATCATGTATGTGGCTTTATCTTATGATCACCGAATTATCGATGGAAAAGAAAGTGTTGGGTTCTTGGTAGCAGTAAAAGAAGCACTGGAAAATCCAATTGAACTTTTGATGGATAACAACGTCAAAAAAGCATTGGAATTATAGATGAGAAATAATATTTAACCTTTAGAACGGTTAAATAAAAGATAGTTTATAGAGGCATTCCAAATTATTTGGGATGCTTTTTTATTTTTGCAAAAAATAACTTTTATGTGGTGGTTTTTAAAAAGATGGTTTAGTAAAGGCAAGCATATAGAAGATGTAGATTTCATGAAAAAATATTTAATAGTAGGTTTAGGAAATATCGGCGAAAAATATGCAAATACCCGACACAACATCGGGTTTAAAATTTTAGATTTTTTTGCCAATCAGGAAAGCTTAACGTTTGAAACTCAAAAATTGGGAGATGTGGCAACCTATAAACTAAAAGGGAGAACCTTTATTTTTTTAAAGCCCAACACGTACATGAATTTAAGTGGTAAGGCCGTTTTATATTGGTTAACTAAAGAAAAGATACCTTTAGAAAACTTATTGGTCATTACAGACGATTTAAACCTTCCCTTTGGGAGCATGCGTTTAAAAACCAAAGGAAGTGATGGCGGCCACAATGGTTTAAAGGATATTCAAGACAAGTTAAATACCACAAATTATAGCCGGTTCAGGTTTGGCATAAGTGACACCTTCAGCAAAGGAAGGCAGATTGATTATGTTTTGGGTGAATGGACAGAAGATGAATCAAGTCAGCTTAAAGAACGTTTGGGAAAATCTTCTGAATTGATAAAATCCTTTGCATTGGCTGGAGTGAATGATACGATGAACACCTTTAATGGTAAGTAAAAAGGGAAGGTTATAACCTTCCCTTTTTATTTGTCAATTACTCAACAATTATTTTTTTGATGGATTTTCGCAGACCATCACTAACAGTTAAAATATACATGCCAGATTGGGCATATCCTATATTAACCTTCTCGTTAAAATCACCGACATTATCATATGTGTTACTGTAAATCATTCGGCCGCCTAAATCAAAAACTTTAAGGTTAATTTCACGGGATAGAGAACCATTCAGCTTCACAATGAATTCCCCCCTATTCGGATTTGGGAAAACGGCAAAGTTTTCAAAACCAAACTCTTCAATAGAGAGTGTTGGCTGAACGTTTATGGTATAATCTTCAATTTCACCATCAAACCCATTTTCGCAAGACGTTGGTAAACCATCATCTTTGTATTTTGTGGCCACCCTCATAATGGTGTTTCCTAAAACGGCATCATTCGGAATGGTAATGGTAAGAGGTGAATTACCCGTTGGGCCATCTGCAACATTATATGCATCACCTAGATCGTATTCCTCTCCTGCATCATCAAAACTGCAATTTTGGTTCCAGTCTACCCAAACTTTAGTTGTTGTTGTATATGCACCATCATCTGGGTCTGTATTTACATTGATGGTTAGGTCATAAGAAATGTTTCTGTTAACATCCGTTGAAAAAGCCTTATAGTCAGAATATGCCGATTTTCCAGAAGCATTGTCAATGGTGTTAAACTGAACAAGCGTTGTGCTTGTTAAATAATCAAGATTTCCTGAAGCTGGGCAAAGTGAGTTAAAGAAAGGGAAATCAACATCTTTGTTTTTAGTTTGGGTCGTGGCAGTCCCTGTGATGGTAATATTATAATTTCCTTGAGAAATGCCATCCAAATTACCAATGGTCATATTGACACTACCCGAAGTACTTAGATTGGTTGGTGAAAAAGATACTGTGCCACCGCCTGGAATACCTGAAGCGCTAAATACGGTGTTTTCAGAAAAACCATTGGCAACCACATATTCAAAATTAAAAACAGCGCTGTTGTCACCACAATCAACAGGCACGAGAGTTGGTTCTACTATAAAGAAATCGGGATTGTTAGATATAGAAAAATCAAAATCTGAAACATCATAAAAAATATTATCGGCGGCTTCAATTAATATGCGTGCAAAACTTGTATCTGGAAGAGACGGAACGGTAAAAGTGAAAGAGCCATCGTTTGGCGTACCAGTAGCAATATCAATTGGAAAAGTTTCACCGCCATCAGTAGATAGTTTAATATTTACACTTTGGCAATTAATTGTTCCAATGTCAGCAGTTTGGCCAACATTCCATTCAATAGTTTGCGACGTTGTTTGTGCCCAAGTTACGGGGTTGTTCACTGTGAAAGGCTCGGTGCTATTAACGGTAATTTCCATAAAATCAACGTCGGTTTGTCCGCCTCCATCAGTACCAATAACATCATTGTCCCTTACCGTGAGTGCAAAATTCATTGTTCTATTAACAGAAGGAAGTTTTTCCCAAGCTGTTGAACCACCGGAAACTATATAATCGGCAAAATCAGGAATACTTCTAACAGGGTTGTTAGTGCCCTCCACGGAACGAACCAAAGGCCCAGTTGTGTCGGTTTCTGACGGTGCGCCGGCAGGGCCGAGGTCGTACTGTTCCCAAGTATAGGTGTGGGTGCTTGTTCCCGATGGGTCGGCATCCGAAGAACTACCTGTAAGCTTGAATGCTGTTGAAATAGGTATGATGTAATCTGGCCCGGCATTGGCCACGGGTGCTGTGTTACCCGTTGAAGATTCTGCGCCACAGGTACTGCTGCCTGTTGTAATATTATCCCAAATCATCTGAATGCTTTTTTGATGAAAATAGGCATCACTATTGGGTTGTATGTTTTGTGAGGAGCAAATGCCTGCATAGGCCATGATGGTTGAGCCACTACCCGGTTCGTAAGCGTTGCTAGATGATCTGTTGCCGCTGCAGCTTCCAGCATTGCCATTGAACGTGTGTGGTGCTCCAAATTGATGACCTAATTCATGGGCTACAAAATCAATATCATAGGCATCCCCAACAGGTATGCTGGATCCTGTTACACCTTGTGCTTTTCGATTGTTAACACAGGGAGAATCCAAAGAAGCCAAACCACCGGCACCTGTACTAAAAGTATGCCCAATATCATAGTTGGCAGGTAAAATGGAATCATTAATAACACTTTGGCTTTGGTCGATAAGCACATTGGCATCGTCATTATTAAAATTATCTGAATCAATGAAAATGATTTTACTGTTATCTACCATGTACATTTTAATGGATAAATCACGTTGAAAAATGGCATTAACCCGATTCATTGTCACTACCATGGCATCCAAAACGGCATTTTTTTTGTCGGCCTCGGTATCTCCTGCCGTTAAGTCAGCAGCCATCCAATGGAATTGTGAATATTCTACCGTTGAGGCAATGGCCAATCTAAATGTTCTTAGTTTACCATCATTCGCGTTAAAAGAAGATTTAATGATTTTTTCCGACTTACTTTCGGTAGTAAAGTTTTCAGGTAAATAACATTGAAATCCTTTTTTCAATGCTGGTAAATCCCCTTTCTTATAAACTAAATACGTGTTTGTCTCTTTAACATATGGATCTATAAATTGAACACCATTTTTTGAAGAAAAAACCATAGCATGCAGCCCTTTGGGGGTTAAACTAAAGGTAATTGTTGCTGAAGGGTTTTCTGTATTTTGTCCAATATATGTGCGTAATTCTGGGTGTTTATCCTGAAAATCGGGTTCTAAAATGGAAGATTCCTTTACTTTATAGGTATCAAAATTACCCTCACTATTGGGAAATTTTATAACAAGCTCTGTTTTTTTGTTGAAAGTACTTTTAGCAGAAACACCTAAAACAGTTTTTAGTTTGGCAACATCCAACTGAAAATATTGGGCTTTGTTGGGTTCGGTTTTTCTAATTAGTTTTTTTTCTTTTGGAACTTTTATATCTGATATTTCCGACCATAGCACCTGATTTTCCTGAGCAGAAATACCATAAATAATGCTCACGAAAAACAGAGCGGAAAAAATTATTTTCATTTTCAAACTTTTCATAGTAGTGGTAATTTGGGTCTTTAAGTGGTCTAAAAATAGGCTCTTAAAATGTCAATTGCAAAAAAATATTTTATCGGCTAAATAACATATATTTGTTTATGAAGTATTTGAGCCTATTATTTTTGGTTGTTTTTATGGTCTCCTGTAAGTGTAAAAAGGAAGTCGCTTCTTTGCAAAACAAGAAGGTAGATTACACTGTTTGTCCTGAAAATGGTACGTGTTCGTTTGAAAATTACAGGAATAAATCCCTTAAAATTGAAGAGGGAGATTTTAACCAAATTTATCTTGCAATGGTTGATGGTCATAATCTGGTTTTGAAGTTTGAATACAAAAAGGACAACGACAAAAAACTGCTTGATGGGAGTTACAGAGAAGAAGTTTTCATCGAATTACCGTTGAAAAATTTTGAGGTTGAGACAACCGATTTAAAAAATAAGAACCTCTTTTTCGCAAGGTGGTGCTACTGCAAAGGGCAAACAGGATATTATAAAATAAATGAAGGCAGCCTAAAAGTATTTAAGCTAAATGATGATAAAGCCAAAATTAATCTCAAATTTAAGATAAGCGAAGTGCCCCAAGTAATAACCGAGATTAGCGAAACTTTTAGCATACAATAAATAGTTAAAATTTGTTTTAACTTACTTATTACCTAGTTTTGTAGAAAACAAAATAGCTTGAAAACTAAGAGTGATTTAAATGCTTTGGGAAACGAGAGAACCGTAGTTACCATCGGCACTTTTGATGGTGTTCACATAGGGCATCAAAAAATAATAAAACGCCTTATTAAAACGGCCAAAATGTCGGGGTTAAAATCGGTCATTCTTACTTTTTTTCCGCACCCTCGAATGGTTCTTCAAAAGGATTCAAACCTTAAACTTATCAATACCATTGATGAACGCCATGATATTCTTAATGCCACAGGTTTAGATTATCTGCTCATTAAAAACTTCACTCATAAGTTTTCAAGATTATCAGCTGAAGATTTTGTGAAGCAAATTTTAGTAGACAAACTAAATGCGAAAAAAGTGATTATTGGTTATGACCATAGGTTTGGAAGAAACCGAAATGCCGACATCAATGATTTGAAGACTTTTGGTGAAATGTATGGTTTTGATGTTGAGGAAATTTCGGCTCAAGACATTAACGATGTTTCTGTAAGTTCTACTAAAATAAGAACAGCTTTAAAAGAAGGAAATATAAAAATGGCCAATGCATATTTGGGCTATAACTTTATGCTGAAGGGAAAGGTTGAAAAGGGAAAAGGTTTGGGAAGACAATTGAACTGCCCAACTGCAAATATTGTAATAGAGGAAGATTACAAACTTATTCCAAAACAGGGTTCTTACATTGTAAGTTCAAAAATAAACGATATACTGGTTTACGGTATGATGAATATTGGAACCAACCCAACGGTAAATGGAAGCAAGCAAACTATTGAGGTACATTTTTTTGATTTTGATGGTGATATTTACGGAAAGAAAATCCAAATAGATTTGTTGCATCGCATTCGGGATGAAGAAAAATTTGAATCTGTTGAAGCATTAAAAGCCCAATTGGCTTTAGACAAAAAAACAGCCTTAGATTTTATTTCAAACCAAAATGCTCAATAAATGGCTGTTTAAACATATCGATAATTCTGCATTAATTGTTTTCAGAATTATTTTCGGGTTACTCTGTTTTTTAGAATCTGTTGGGGCCATTTTTACAGGTTGGGTAAAGAACACGCTCATTGACCCGAAATTCACATTTTCTTTTATTGGCTTTGAATGGTTACAACCACTGCCTGGTATTGGCATGTATTTTTATTATGTTCTGATGGGGGTTTTTGGCCTGTTCATCATGGTGGGCTTTAAGTATCGATTTAGCATAATAAGTTTCTTTTTCATGTGGACGGCAACTTACCTCATGCAAAAGTCGTCTTACAATAACCATTATTATTTGTTAATGCTAATCACTGGCATTATGGCTTGCCTTCCAGCGAATAGATATGCCTGTTATGATACCAAATTAAATCCGGAAACAAAAAGTTATTCCATGCCACAATGGTGCCGTTTGGTTATTATTTTGCAACTTTTTATTGTTTATACCTATGCGTCTATTGCTAAGTTATACCCAGATTGGTTGGACACAAGGGTTATTGAAATGATGATGAAAAGCAAGCAGAATTATCTGCTAATAGGTGAGTTGCTTCAGCAAAAATGGGTGCATTATGTTTTGTCTTACGGAGGTATTTTATTTGATGGATTAATTGTGCCCTTATTATTGTACAAGCCAACCCGGAAATATGCTTTTATAGTTTCCATTTTCTTCCATTTGTTCAATTCCATTGTTTTTCAAATAGGCATCTTTCCGTATTTGGCACTTGCGTTTAGTCTGTTCTTTTTTGAACCAAAAACCATTCAAAAGATATTTTTAAGGAATAAGCCATTATACAGCGAAGTAGAAGTTGAGACTCCTAAGTATAAAAGTGCTTTTCTAATCATTTTTTCAACTTATTTTTTGGTGCAAATAGTGCTGCCACTAAGACATCATTTTATAGGAGATGATGTACTTTGGACGGAAGAGGGGCACAGGCTTTCGTGGCGTATGATGCTACGCTCAAAAAGTGGTCACGCAGCCTATTGGGTTGAAAATAAAACCACTAACAAGGGTAATCATGTAAATTTGGAGGATTATTTAACCGAAAAGCAAAAACGGGCTGCGAGCACAAAACCTGATGTTATTTGGCAGTTCGCCCAACATTTAAAAGAAAAGTATAAAGCCGAAGGGCAGGATATTGCTATTTATGTAGATTGTGAAATAAGCATCAACGGAAAACCTTCAGAAACATTAATAAACCCAAATGCAGATTTGGCCAATGTGCCATGGGATATTTTTAAACACAGCAATTGGATTTTACGTTCAAAACAGGAGTGATTATTTAAGTAATTCCTTAAATTTGTCGCTTAAATTTTTAAAGAATGTTACAAGTCGCCTTTATCAGAGAAAACAAAGAATTGGTCATAAATCGTTTGGCAAAAAGGAATATAGATGCCGCCAAAATGATTGATGACGTGATTGTTTTTGATGAGGACAGAAGGCGTATTCAAACCGAATTGGATAATACTTTGGCAGAATCCAATGCGCTTTCAAAGGAAATAGGGAATTTATTTAAATCTGGTGAAGCCCAAAAAGCCAATCTTTTAAAGGAAAAGACAGGTCTGTTGAAAGAAACCTCAAAGCAACTGGCAGATGCTTTAAACGAGAAAACAGATGCTTTAAACGAGTTGCTTTATAAAATTCCAAATGTCCCTCATGATTCTGTGCCCCGTGGGAATTCAGAACTGGATAATGAAGAAGTTTTTAGAGCAGGTGATATTCCAAAACTGCATGATGGTGCTCTGCCACACTGGGAATTGGCCAAAAAATACGACATCATAGATTTTGAACTTGGCAATAAAATTACTGGTGCTGGATTTCCAGTATACAAAGGAAAAGGAGCAAAATTACAACGTGCCTTAATTGCCTATTTTTTAGATAAAAATACAGCTGCTGGTTATACAGAATATCAATTGCCGGTTTTGGTTAATGAAGCTTCTGGCTTCGGTACTGGGCAATTGCCAGATAAAGAAGGGCAGATGTACTATGTTGCAGAGGACAATTTGTATTTAATACCAACGGCAGAAGTGCCAGGAACCAATATTTTTAGAGATGTGGTTTTAAACGAAAGCGATTTGCCTATAGGTGTTACGGGTTATACACCATGTTTTCGAAGAGAGGCTGGAAGTTATGGAGCCCACGTAAGGGGTTTGAATAGGTTACATCAATTTGATAAAGTGGAAATCATCCGTGTGGAACACCCAAGCAAATCTTATAAAGCTTTAGATGGCATGGTAAACCACGTAAAAGGTATTTTAAAAGAATTAAAATTGCCATACAGAATATTACGTTTGTGTGGTGGCGACACATCATTCGCTTCAGCTTTAACTTACGACTTTGAAGTGTTTTCAACAGCCCAAGATAGATGGTTGGAAATATCTTCAGTTTCAAACTTCGAAACCTTTCAAGCCAACCGATTAAAACTTCGCTTTAAAAACAGTGATGGAAAAAATGAGCTTGCCCATACACTAAATGGAAGTGCTTTAGCGTTACCAAGAGTACTAGCTGGTATTTTAGAAAATTACCAAACTAAAGAAGGTATTTTGGTGCCCGAAGTTTTACAATCTTACACTGGTTTTAAAATTATTGATTAAAATATTTTTGAAGCTTTAAGCCTACAAAAAACGATAATAATTCTTGAAAAAATCGATTAAGTGCAAAAAACGAATGCTGTTTAACGATTTTGTTTCGAATTTCTTGATTTTTTGATATATATTTTTCAAGTTAGCAACACCAAATCTATTCAACCTACTAATTATGAAAAATGTTAAACGCATTGTACTGTTAATTGCTCTAATTTTTTTCGCATCAAAAGTATTGTCTCCAGATTTCGAATTATTTAAATCTGAAGATAACGTAACAGCTATAGTCAAAAAATAGGGATTTTTTTTCGATGCAAATTTATTGATGCAATCCAAAGAGTTAGTTTGAAATAGTCTTTCTTGTTTTTGCGAGAGCTTAAAGACTGTCCCCAATCGAGTATTTAATTAACAAGTAGTTAATAGAACTTTATTTTTGGTTGGTTAGTGCCCGAATTTTATTCGGGCATTTTTGTTAGTGAAACTCTGATTTTTGGAGTCTTTTAAGGCGAATGCAAATTGGTTTGTTGAACTAATCCCGATAGATATCCGAATCTCATGATAGGGACGTCAAATCTTTAAATCTTAAAAAATTCTTATTACCTCAATATCTAAATAGCACATTTGTTATATTTACCGTATGAGACCCTTATTTATCATTTTCTTTTTTGTTGGCGCAATGGCGTTCTCTCAAGGTGATATTCTTGCCAAGGAATATTTTAAAAATGGTGAATATGAAAAGGCATTAATGGAGTATAAAAAATTGTATGCCAAATCGCCATCCAACCCAAATTACATCAATCAAATAATAAGGACGTACCAAGAACTAGAGCAGTACGATGAAGCCGAGGTTTTTTTAACCCAGCTCATGGAGCGCATGAAATATCCACCTTTTTGGGTAGAGTTAGGGTATAATTACCAGCTTAAAAATAATATGGAGAAGGCTCGAGAGTTGTACGATGCGGCGATTAAAAGTATTGATGAACGGGCGAGCAATGTGTTTTCGGTGGCGAGGAGTTTTCAAAACCACTCCCTTTTGGATGAGGCAGTTTTGGCCTATGAAAAAGCTATGGTTTTAAATCCAGATTATAACTTCAATGTGCAACTGGCCCAGATTTATGGGGAACAGGGCAATATTGAAAAAATGTTTAACAGTTATCTTGATTTTGCAGAATCAAATCCTATTGTTTTGAGTGATGTTAAGCGTGCCATCAACGATTTCATAAGTGAAGATGGCCTGGATGAAAACAATGTGCTATTCCGAAAAATTCTGTTAAAAAAAATGCAGGAAGAGCCCGATGTGCTATGGAACGAGTTGCTCAGTTGGTTATTCATTCAGCAGAAAGATTTCAGAAAGGCATTTATACAAGAAAAAGCCATTTACAATAGAATGCAAGAGGGTTTGCAGAGAGTTGAAGAATTGGCTTCAATTTGTGTCAATGAAAATGAAAGTGAAATTGCCAAAGAAGTTTATGGCTATATTATTGAAACAGCGCAAAATCCAGATACTGAACTGAATGCACATTATAACTTATTGCTACTGGAAATCAAGGAAAGTTCAAAAGCTGATTATGCCACAATAGAAGCTAAATATGTAGACTTGTTAAAAACCTTTGGTGCGGAGGCAGAAACCTTAAACCTTCAAATTTCTTACGCCCATTTCTTGGCATTCTATATAAAAGAGACTAAAAGAGCCTCTGTTTATTTAGAAAATCTTTTAGAGAATGAACCCTTAAATCAGCTTGAACAAGCACAAATAAAATTAGAATTGGGTGATATTTTAGTTTTGCAGGAACAATTTAACAAAGCCTTAATTTACTATACACAAATTCAACGAAACCTTAAAAATAGCACCATTTCACAAGAAGCTAGGTTTAAAGTGGCCAAGGCAAGCTATTATAAAGGGGATTTTAAATGGGCAGAATCGCAACTTAAAATTCTTAAATCTTCCACTTCCCAGCTTATTGCCAATGACGCTTTGGAATTAAAGTTGTTGATTACCGATAACAAATATGAAGATTCACTTCAAACCGCTTTAAAACAATATGCGAAAGCCGATTTATTGGCTTTTCAAAATAGAAATGATGAGGCAATAATTTTGTTGGATAAAATATTGGAAGAGCATAAAACCGAACCAATAATTGCCCAAACCCTTTTTAAGCAAGCGCAACTTTTTGTATTAAAAAAAGAGTTTGAAAAAGCCAAGGCAAATTATGAAGTACTCATTGAAAATTATAGAGATGGTATTTTGGTGGACGACGCCCTTTTTAATTTGGCGCAGATTTATGAAAATCAATTAAATCAGATGGAAAAGGCAAAGTCGCTTTATGAGAATATCATCTTTAACCATGCCGATAGCATTTATTTTGTAGATGCCCGAAAACGCTTTAGGGCTTTGCGCGGTGATGCCATAAATTAGAAGAGTTAGATTTTTAAGACCTTTTAGATTTTCAGATAAACCTTTTTCATAATTCAATAATAACCAGAAACCAACAACTACAGACCAACAATCAATGATAATATACAACGTAACGGTAAACATAGACGAAAGCATCCATGACGAATGGCTGGCTTGGATAAAAGAACACATTCCTCAGGTTTTGGGTACAGGTAAATTTGATAAAGCAACCCTAACCAGAGTTTTGGTGGAAGAAGATATGGGTGGTTTTACTTATTCCATTCAATACCGTTCTTATTCACGTGAGGCTTTGGATGCCTATTATAGGGAAGATGCGGAAAGATTGAGAGGTGACGGTTTGAAAAAGTTTGCCGATAAAATGCTAGCGTTTAGAACCGAGCTTCAAATTATTGATGAGTACACGGTTAATTTCAAATAGTTTTGTCACCCATAGCCTTTCGTATTCGTTCATGTCGGCCTAAAGTCGAAGCGTCTTTCGTATCTTTGCCAACTAAAAGTCTTAATTCGTGGCAAGTAACCCCAACCAAAATCAAGTAAAAGCAAAAAAACATTTAGGTCAGCATTTTTTAAATGATGAATCGGTAGCTGAAAGAATAGGAGATACCTTAACCCTTAAAGATTACAAGAATGTTCTGGAAATTGGCCCTGGAATGGGTGTGCTCACCAAATATCTTTTAGAAAAAGATTGCACAACTTATGTGATTGAAATTGATTCAGAATCGGTGGAATATCTTCAGGCAAACTACCTAAATCTGGAGCCTAGAATTATAGAAAAGGATTTTTTAAAATACGATTTAAAGGAGGTTTTTAATTATGAGCCTTTTGCCATAATTGGCAATTTTCCTTATAATATTTCAAGTCAAATTGTATTCAAGGCTTTAGAAATGCGCCAACAAATCCCGGAGTTTTGTGGGATGTTTCAAAAGGAAGTGGCACAACGTATCTGCTCAAAAGAAGGTACCAAGGTTTATGGTATTTTATCGGTGTTAACACAGGCTTTTTATGATGCTGAATATTTATTTACCGTACTGCCAAATGTTTTCAATCCGCCTCCAAAAGTAGATTCGGGTGTTTTAAGATTAACCCGAAAAGAGAACTATACATTGCCCTGTGATGAAAAACTATTCTTTAAAACCGTTAAGCAAGCTTTTCAGCAGCGCCGTAAAACTATTCGTAACAGTTTAAAAATATTCAATTTGTCAGATAATTTAAAAGCAAGTAGTATATTTGACAGGCGTCCGGAGCAATTAAGTGTTCAAGACTTTATTGCCCTTACCCAGTTGATTGAAAAGGACATCTAAAACCTTTAACTATTTTCAATTTGTCAGAAGAAAAGGAAAACATACAATTTCAACTTACTGATGAACTCATTGAGCAGGTGGAACTTCTTATCGAAGAGCGAAAAGATAAGGAGCTTAAAAAGCTTATGGACGAGTTTCATTACGCCGATATTGCAGAAATTCTGGATGAGTTGGATTTGGATCCGGCCATGTATGTTATAAAACTTCTGGATTCTGAAACCACTTCCGATGTGCTGATGGAGTTGGACGAAGACAATCGGGAAAAGGTTTTAAGAAATCTTTCTGCACAAGAAATTGCAGATGAAGTTGAAGAACTTGATACCGATGACGCAGCCGATATTATTGCTGAACTTCCAGAGGAACGCCGACATGAAGTTATCTCCAGAATTGAGGATGAAGACCATAAGGCGGAAATTAAGGAACTACTCGCTTATGATGAAGATACGGCCGGGGGGCTTATGGCAAAAGAGCTTGTAAAAGTATATGAAACTTGGACGGTGGCAGGGTGTCTTCGCCGTATTCGCGGACAGGCAAAAGATGTTACCCGAGTTCACTCCATTTATGTGGTAGACAAGCAAGAAAGGCTCATTGGGCGATTATCTTTAAAAGATTTGATTGTAGCAAAAAGCGACCAAAAAATAGCTGATATTTTTATTTCCAGTGTTGATTATGTAAATGTAAACGAAGATGTAGAGGAAGTAGCAAAAATTATGGCAAAATACGATTTGGAAGCAATTCCCGTAATTCAAAGTGATGACAACAAAGTCCTCTTGGGAAGAATTACCATAGACGATATTGTAGATGTTTTAAAAGAAGAAGCCGATAAAGACTATCAACTTGCTGCAGGTATTACCGGAGATGTAGAGGCAGATGATAGTATTTTGCAATTAACCAAAGCCCGTTTGCCATGGCTGTTTTTAGGTTTAGTTGGAGGTATAGGAGCATTTATTATAATGGAAGGCTTTCAGGAAGCTTTTAGCAAGTATGCCGTACTGTTCTTTTTTACGCCATTAATAGCGGCGATGGCGGGTAATGTTGGGGTACAATCCAGTGCCATTATTGTTCAAGGTTTGGCAAACGACGACGTTAAGGGAAGTATAAACAGTCGATTGTTTAAAGAAATGCTGCTTGCAGCTTTAAATGGGCTTATTCTAGCACTATTTCTATTTCTTTTTGTGTGGATTATCGGTAATAGCCCAAACACGGCATTGGCTGTTTCCATATCTTTGGTAGTTGTTATTGTTGTAGCCGGTTTAATAGGAACTTTTGTGCCTTTGTTTTTAGATAAAAGAGGAATAGATCCAGCAATTGCTACAGGGCCTTTTATTACTACGAGTAATGATATATTGGGCATACTCATCTATTTCTCCATAGCAAAGCTCATTTTGGGTATTTGAATCTTATCATGATTTCATGTAATTTTATTTAAATAATTAAATAAGCCTTTCTTTCACTTTTCCAGTCACTATGAAAATCCTTCACCTTGATACTAACCATGCGCTGATAATTGATCAATTAAATCAGTTAGGTTTTCAAAATGATGAAGATTATTCGTCCTCAAAAGTGGATATAGAAAAGAAAATTAAAAATTACGACGGCGTTATTTTACGAAGCCGATTTACAATAGATAAACAATTTTTAGATGCAGCAATAAACCTGAAATTTATTGGTAGGGTTGGAGCGGGTCTCGAAAATATAGATTGCGATTATGCGGAAAAAAAAGGAGTTTATTTGATATCAGCACCAGAAGGTAACCGCAATGCCGTCGGAGAACACGCTTTAGGTATGTTACTGTCTTTATTCAATAAGCTAAATAAGGCCGATGCCGAAGTTAGGGAGGGAAAATGGCTACGTGAGGATAATAGAGGTATTGAACTTGATGGAAAAACAGTGGGCATAATTGGCTATGGCAATATGGGCAAAGCTTTTGCCAAAAAGCTTAAAGGTTTTGATGTTGCCGTTTTATGCTATGATATTAAGGACGATGTTGGCGATAAAAATGCAAAACAAGTTTCGCTTAAGGAGTTTCAAGAGAAGGTTGATATAGTAAGTTTGCACACACCACAAACACCTTTAACGGTTGACATGGTAAATACTGATTTTATCAACCAGTTTAAAAAACCGTTTTGGTTTGTAAATACGGCTCGGGGTAAAAGCGTTGTTACTTTAGATTTAGTTGATGCATTAAAATCTGGCAAAGTTTTGGGCGCCGGATTGGATGTTCTGGAGTATGAAAAGGCTTCCTTTGAACATTTATTTTCTTCTAATTTGCCTGAGGCTTTCCAATATTTAATTGAAGCTAAAAATGTTTTGCTCACACCTCACATTGCTGGTTGGACGGTTGAAAGCAAAGAAAAGTTGGCACAAACCATTGTAGATAAGATAAAAGCAAACTACTCTACGACCAACTCTTAGAGAATTTAAGGTCACTAATATTAGTGTTAGGCCAAGCCTTAAAGTAGTTAAATCCTGATTAACGAGGGAAATTTACTAAATTTAGTTCTCTAAGGTTTTCATTATGCAATACAATGCCAATTCTCCTGAAGATTACATAAGTCAAGCTCCTGAAGAACGTCATATTGCATTAAAAAAATTGAGAAAGGTTATAAAAGGAAACTTGCCTAAAGGGTTTCAAGAAGGCATTCAATATGGTATGGTTGGATATTTTGTGCCACATTCTATTTATCCAGATGGTTATCATTGCAACCCAAAAGAGCCATTGCCTTTTATGAGTTTCGCATCCCAAAAACATTCAATAAACTTTTACCACATTGGTATTTATGCCATTCCAGAAATTCATGATTGGTTTGTTTCAGAATTTCCAAAGCACAGTAATAGAAAATTAGACATGGGAAAAAGTTGTATTCGGTTTAAAAAAGTTGATGATATTCCGTATGGTTTGATTGCCGAATTGTGCCAAAAAATTTCTGTGGACGAATGGATTTCGATTTACGAGACCAACACCAAAGAGAAATAATTAAAATCAATATTATGAAACTAGGAGTATTTTCAGTAAGCTTAAACGTGAAAGACCTCAAGAGGTCAAAACAATTTTATGAAACCATTGGGTTTAAAAAGTTCGCTGGTGATTTGGCCATGAATTATCTCATCATGAAAAATGGCAACCCATTAATTGGAATATTTCAAGGCATGTTCGAACAAAATATTTTAACCTTTATCCCAGGCTGGGATGAAAATGCCAACAAGGTGGAACCTTTTGATGATGTTAGAAGTATTCAAAAACATTTAAAAAGCAACAATATCCCTTTAGAAAGCGAAACTGACGAAACCGCTTCTGGGCCAGCAAGTATAGTGTTGTATGACCCCGATGGGAATACCATACTTATTGATCAACATGTTTAAACCCTCAAAAAAATGAAAAGGCGAGCAACTGGCATTGGAGGCTTGTTTTTTAAAACCAAAGACCCAAAAGCCACAAAATATTGGTGCAAAAGGCATTTAGGGTTTAATACCAACCATTATGGTTGTACCTTTTGGTGGAAAGATAAAGAGGGCAATGGTTGTTCAAACCAATGGAGCCCTTTTCCTAAAGATACTAGATATTACCGGCCTTCAAAAAAGGAGTTTGTGTTTAATTATAGAGTGGAGAATTTACATGAATTGCTGAAGGTTTTAAAAGAAGAAGATGTTACTGTTGTTGGCGAAGTTGAGGAATACGAATACGGAAAATTTGGCTGGATACTCGATAACGATGGGAATAAAATAGAGCTTTGGGAACCTGTTGATAGTGCTTTTTTGTAAATTCGTTTTCAAAAAATAACCATTGTCTTACTTAGAAATACTTCAGTCGTATCATTTAACTGCATTGCAATGGCTGGCCATCAGTTTTGCGGTTTTTTTATTGGGACTTTCAAAATCTGGCATTAAAGGCATTGGCATCATCATCGTCGTTATTTTGGCATTTGTTTTCGGTGAAAAGGCCTCTACAGGTGTTTTGCTTCCCATGCTTATTGTGGCTGACATTTTTGCGGTAACCTATTACTACCATCATGTTAAATGGCATATTATAAAAAAACTTGTTCCATGGATGATAGTTGGCGTTTTGGTTGGTGTTTGGGTAGGTAACGATATTTCTGAAATGGTATTTAAAAGGCTAATGGCTGTTACCATAATTGCCTCGGTCCTTATCATGTTTTATACTGAACACAGAAAATCTGCCAACGTTCCAAAAAACAAAATATTTGGTATTATAATGGGGTTTTTGGCGGGTTTCACAACGATGATAGGTAATTTAGCCGGGCCAATTTCCAACATATATTTTCTTGCTATTAGGTTTCCTAAAAATGAATTTATAGGTACTGCGGCATGGTTGTTCTTCATTATAAATGTATTTAAGCTTCCCTTTCATATTCTTGTGTGGAAAACTGTAACCGCAGAAACTTTGGTGATCAATTCTGTGCTTATCCCTCCAGTTGTCATTGGCTTTTTCTTGGGTGCGCGTATAGTTAGATTAATTTCCAATGTCAATTATCGGCGTTTTATTTTAATTGTCACTGCCCTTGGAGGTGTTATCATGTTATTTAGGTAATGATCAAGGTTGTAACAGAATGAGAAGTTGACATACTAATAGGTATAAAATTGTAAACCATGTCAACAAAAAACAAAAATTTTAGCTGAAGAAGCCAATGAAAAATTGGATTATTTTGCCGATGAAGCTAAAGGGTAAATAACGGAAGTTTATGACAAAACAAAAGGGTTTATTAAGAGTTTGTTCAATGAAAAATGACATTCAATTGATTAATAACTAATTGAAACCGATTTAATTTTTTAGTACCTTTATAAGGAATATTCTAACCAAAAATTTAAAATTATGTCTGATGAAAAAAATTTAAGCGACGACCTAAACGATATGTTAGGCGATGCTAAAGATGGCGCAAAAAAAGCTGCCAATAAAACTAGTGAAAAAGCCAAAGAGTTTGCCGAGGATGCCAAAGAGGCTGCATCTGAGTTTGCTGAAGAGGTCAAGGAAGTGTTGAGTGATGGTAAAAATGTGGCTATAATTGCTCACATTACGTTAATCGGTTGGGTAATTGCTTTGGTAATGAATAGCAGTAATAAAACAGAACTAGGTTCATTTTATATTCGCCAAGTATTGGGAATTGGATTGATCGGTTTAATTCTAAGTTTTATACCGTTAATTAATGTTATAGGTTGGATCTTAGTTTTAATACTTTGGATAATGAGTTTAGTGGGAGCATTAAGCGGAGAAAAGAAACTTACACCTATGTTGGGAGCACATTTTCAAGATTGGTTTAAAGCATTATAAAAATTAAAAAAAGGCCAAAAAATCAGTTTTGGCTTTTTTATTTCAAATTAACATCGTAATATTGCAATATATAAATTAATTATGGGAGTCACCAAAACACAAATATTTACAGAAAAGCAAAATGACTTGGCCCAGTTTTTTAAAGTACTTGGTCATCCTGCACGTGTGGCCATTTTGCAATATATAAGCAATCAAAATGCATGCATTTGCAATGATTTGGTTGAAGAAATTGGTCTAGCCCAAGCCACTGTTTCACAACACTTGAAAGAACTGAAAAGCATCGGGCTTTTAAAAGGCGAAGTTGAAGGCAAAAGCATGTGCTACTGTATTGATGTAGAACGCTGGACAGAAATACAAAATCAATTAAACACCTTTTTTAATAATACAAAATCTAATTGTTGCTAGCCTATATTAGGCATTAGCAATTCATTTAAATATAAAAAATTATATGAAAACACAAGAATTATTCAAAGTATTGGAAGACCATAAAGACAAATCATTGTTGTTCGAATACAAACCAGGCTTATTAGTTGGGGCTAATTATCATATAACAGAGGTGAAGCATATTAAAATAGATTCTGTTGATTGTGGTTCTCAAACTGATAATTGGAATGAAACAATTATCCAACTATGGGAAAGCCCCAGTGAGTTGGGTAAAACGGAATATATGTCCGTACTCAAGGCTTTGGGGATTCTGAAGAAAGTAGGAAAGATGAAGCCTTATGATATAAACGCTGAAGTGAAATTTGAGTACAGTAACACTACATTTCATATTGCACAGTTATTTGTTAACGATTTCGAAATAAATGGTAACAAACTAATAGTTAAATTAGCCGTTGAAAAAACAGATTGCAAAGCAAGAGAGATTTGTGGTGCACCAGAGGTTTTGCAGCCAGTTTATGAAAATGATGAGCCTTGCTGTTCACCAAATGGAAATTGCTGTTAAGCCATTACAGAAAACTGATTGGGGTGCTGTTTCAAAAATATATTCTGATGGCATAGACACAGGTGTAGCCACTTTTGAAACAGAATGTCCAAATTGGGACGAATGGGATACCAAATACCTTTCTAGTTGCAGAACTGTTGCAGTTGTTAAAAATGGGGTGGTTGGGTTTGCCGTTTTATCGCAAGTGTCTAAACGGCAAGTTTACAGAGGGGTAGCAGAAGTTAGCGTGTACGTTTCAAATGGATTTAAAGGAAAACGCATTGGTGAATCATCACTGAAATCCCTTATTAAAGAAAGTGAAGCCCAGGGATTTTGGACATTGCAAGCCAATATTTTTTCTGAAAATAAAGCCAGTATCAATTTGCATAAAAAATGCGGATTCAGAATGGTTGGTGTTCGAGAAAAAATAGGGAAACTTAACGGTAAATGGTACGACAATCAACTTTTGGAAAGGAGAAGCAAAAAGATAGATTAAAAGGAATTATAGAGAAAAATGATAAACATTTTAGTATTGTGCACAGGAAATTCCTGTAGAAGCCAAATGGCACACGGATATTTAAACCATTTTTTAGATAAAAGAAAGGTAATGGTTTACAGTGCAGGAATTGAAACTCATGGAATTAACCCCGGAGCTGCTGCCATAATGAAGGAAGACGGCATTAGCATTGACCACCATACCTCAAACCATGTTGATGAATATTCTGATGTGGATTTTGATTTCATCATTACTGTTTGCAACCATGCCAACGAAAACTGCCCTTTTATTCCAAGCAAAAATGCAATAAGATTGCATCATAATTTTTATGACCCATCAAAGTTAGTGGGGACGGAAGTTGAAAAGCATGCAGCATTTTTAAAAGCCAGAGAGGAAATAAAAGCATATTTTAAGAAATTTGTTGAAGAATATTTAAGCGGAGATAAAGTGGCTTAATTTTCGTTATGGCCGTTGTTGTTAAACTTGCGTTCCAATTCGGCTTGAAATTCCTCCATAACGGGGCGTACGGTACTTTCAGGTAGATCAGCAATTTTAATGTACATTAACCCGTCTACTGAGTTGTTAAATAAAGGGTCAACATTAAAGGCTACCAGCTTTGCATTTTGTTTTATGTATTTTTTGAGTAATACGGGTAAGCGCAATGCTCCTGGTTCTATTTCGTCAATAATTTTATCGAATTTGTTCAAATCGGCTTCGGTTTCATCAAAAACAAAATCTTTGTCGGCGTCTTTTAACTTCACCTTAAATTCTTTTTTAGGTCTCACATATTGTGCTATATAAGGGTCGTAATAATGCGATTTCATAAACTCAATCATCAATGATTTTGAGAAATTTGAAAACTGGTTGCTAATGCTGACGCCTCCAATTAAAAAGTTATGTTCGGGGTAGCGTAGCGTGGTGTGAACGATGCCTTTCCAAAGCAAAAATAAGGGCATGGGTTTTTGCTGATATTCTTTTATGATGAAGGCACGTCCCATTTCAATGGATTCGCTCATCATTTTATAAAGCTCGGGCTCAAATCGAAATAGGTCTTGAAGGTAAAACCCATTAATGCCGTATCTCTGAAAAATTTGCGACCCTAACCCCATTCTATATGCACCTGCAATGATGTTGTTTTCATTATCCCATAGGAACATATGGTGGTAATAATTATCAAAAGTATCAAGGTCTATAGCTTCGTTAGTGCCTTCTCCAACCTCTCTAAAAGTAATTTCACGCAAGCGACCAATCTCCCTAAGTATATTTGGTATTTTTTGGGCTTGGGCCAAAAACACTTCATAATTTTTACTCTCCAATAGCCGCAAATCCTCCTTTCTTAGTGTTTCAACTTCTTTCAGCATTATAGCAGAATCAACCGGAGTAACTATGTTTTTTGGGGTTTTTGGGGTTTTTAATGTTGAAGAAATGTTATCCAATATTTTGGGTTTATCTTCAAAAGCATTGGAGAGCATGTATGTTTTTCGTCTTAAAAATTCACTGAATTCTTCCAGACCAACATGTTCTTTTTGGTCTTCCACGGAAATTGGTCTTCCAATCCGAACTTTTATTGTTCGTCGTTTTTGGGTCAATAATTCTGAAGGCAGTTTTGCTGTTCTAAAGGTGTCGCTAATTTTTGAAAGTTTATAAAATAGCTTGCTGTTTTTAGCGTGAAAATAAATAGGAACCACGGGCACTTCGGCTTTTTTTACCAATTTCATGGCGGCTTCTTCCCAAGGTCTGTCCACCACCAGTTTGCCATCACGATAGGTTGATACTTCACCAGCAGGGAAAATACCTAACGGATGTCCTTCCCTTAGATGAAGAATGGAATTTTTAAAACCTGCTACACTCGATTTGGCATCCTTTCTGTCCTCAAAAGGATTTACAGGCATGATGAACGGAACTAACGGCTCTATACGGTGAAGTAAAAAATTGGCTATTATTTTAAAATCCTTGCGTTGTTCCAGCATTAATTTTAATAGGAGAACGCCATCAATACCACCAAGCGGGTGGTTTGATATGGTAATGTATGCCCCGTCTTTTGGTAAGCGCTTTAAATCTTCTTCTGGAATTTCAAACTTAATTTTAAAGTCGTCCAAAATAGCATTTAAAAACTCAAGTTCATTAAGGTGCTTATTCCGCTTGTAAATTTTATTTAACGTAGATATTTTAAGAAGCTTCATTAAAAGCCATCCAATAAAGGTGCCTGTAAAACCATATTTGTCCAACTGAATGGCTTTGGCCACTTCTTTGGCAGATACTAAACCTATATCTTGTGGCTTACTCATGGCTGTAAATGTACTAAATTGTTTATTTAGTTACTATTTGAATTGTTTCTTGTGTTAATTGTTTTAATAACACCGTTTTGTCCGCTTCTATTTGGTTTATTGCAGTTTGATTGTAGTGTCTTATCGTGTAAAGCGAAACGTTTTCATGACAAGTTACTTTAAATTTTGCTTTTAGATGCTGTAAAAGCTTATCTAAATTATTATAAATATTGTCAATGCAAACTGAAAAACTAATGGCTGAATTTTGAATAACATCAACCTTCATTTTAAATTGATGCAGCAAGCTGAAAATTTCGCTGATATTTTCTTCAACGATAAATGAAAAATCTAACGATGACAATGAAATTAATACTTGGTTTTTCTTCACTATAAAGCACGGAACCATGGGTTCTAAGGTGATGTTTTTGCCAATTTGGGTTCCAGGTTTTTCTGGTTTTAAAAATGATTTCACAAATAACGGAATTTCCTTGCGCTGTAAAGGTTGCAATGTTTTTGGGTGAATTACCGAGGCACCGTAAAAAGCCAATTCGATAGCTTCTCGATAGGATATTTTATGGAGTATTTGGGCATTTTCAAAATATCGTGGGTCGGCATTTAAAACCCCAGGGACATCTTTCCAAATGGTAACACTTTCGGCATTTAAACAATAGGCAATAATGGCTGCGGTGTAATCGCTGCCTTCTCTGCCAAGTGTTGTTGTAAAATTGTTATCATCGCTTCCCAAAAAGCCTTGGGTAATGTTTAAAACTGATTTATTGAATTTTGAAGATGTTAAGTTTTGAGTCTCGGTCCAATTTACATTGGCACGCCTGTAATAATTATCTGTTTTAACTAGATTTCTAACATCAATCCATATGTTTCTTAAACCGATACTGTTTAAGTACTCGCTAATTATGGTCGTAGAAACCAATTCGCCGTAACCAACAATTTGGTCGTATACAAAGCTATAGTCTGGTGATTTGTTGACTTTTAGCAGGGCACTTAATTCATCAAAAAGAGTAATTACTTTTTTAAAAACCTGATGATTTTCATTGTCAAACAAATCTAAGAGTATCTCATTGTGATATTTTTTTACTTCTTGGATTGAGCTTTGCAATTCGGTTTTGTTTTCAAAATAATTTTTAACCACAACTTCTAGGGCATTGGTAGTTTTGCCCATTGCAGAAACAACGACTACCGTAGTTGAGTGCCCTATTTCTTTTAAAACGGAGGCTAAGTTTTTTACGCCTTCGGCATCTTTTACCGAAGCCCCACCAAATTTGAATACCTTCATGCTATAACTTTGAAATATAGTTTTTAATACCTTCTTCGCTTAATTGAACCACGTCCCAATCGCGCATTACCTTGGCGCCTTTATTTTCATAAAAAGCAATTGCAGGTTCGTTCCAATCCAGAACCTCCCAATTAATACGTTTTACACCAATACTATGGCCATATTTAATAACTTCATCCAAAAGTGCAGTTCCAATTCCAGTGCCGCGCATAGTTTCCCGAACAATTAAATCTTCTAAATGAATGGCGCGACCTTTCCATGTGGAATAGCGGTTATAAATTAATGCAATGCCTTCAATTTTTGCATTAACTTCGGCAACAAAGCACAGGAATGCTGGATGCTCTCCAAAACCATCCTGTTCCAAATCTTCTGCCGTAACTTCAACGGCATCAGGTTCTTTTTCAAATATGGCTAGTTCTTTAATTAATTCTAAAACTTGGAGCATATCGTTTTTAACAGATTTTCTTATAGTAAAATTCATATTTCTTAAAAATTATATCAAATATAGTTTAAAGTTAAATAATGGTGTAATCGATAACGAAAACGTTGTAGTTTGCCAAAAAATTCAGTTAATTTGTAGAAACAAACTAATCAACTATGGCTCATAAAAAGCAAACTCTCGGGGAATTTATTATAGAAAACCAGGCATCTTTTAAGTATTCCTCTGGTGAGTTATCAAGTTTACTTAATTCCATCCGTCTTGCTGCAAAAGTTGTTAACCACGAGGTAAATAAGGCTGGTTTGGTTGATATTATTGGGGCGGCAGGAGATACCAATATTCAAGGTGAAGACCAGCAAAAACTTGATGTTTATGCCAATGAGAAGTTTATACAAACGTTAACCAAGCGGAACATTGTTTGTGGTATTGCCAGTGAAGAGGAAGATGATTTTATAACTATAAACAGTCAAGACGAAAACCATCAAAATAAATATGTCGTTTTGATAGATCCTTTGGATGGCTCTTCGAATATTGACGTAAATGTTTCAGTAGGGACAATTTTTTCTATTTATAGAAGGGTAACACCAGTTGGTACACCCGTTCAACTCGAAGATTTTCTTCAGAAGGGAAGCGAACAGGTTGCAGCTGGTTATGTGGTTTATGGTACATCAACCATGTTAGTTTATACCACTGGTGATGGTGTTAATGGCTTTACCTTAAACCCAGCCATTGGATCATTTTACTTATCGCATCCAAATATGAAATATCCAGTTGATGGCAATATTTATTCGGTAAACGAAGGAAATTATATTCATTTTCCGCAAGGCATTAAAAACTATATTAAATATTGCCAAAAGGAAGAGGAAGATAGGCCCTATACCTCTAGGTATATTGGCTCATTGGTTTCTGATTTTCATAGAAATATGATTAAAGGAGGTATTTATTTATACCCTCAAAGTTCGAAGAATCCTAACGGAAAACTACGTTTGTTATACGAATGTAACCCTATGGCATTTTTGGCGGAACAGGCTAATGGTAAATCCAGTGATGGGTTTACAAGAACTTTAGATGTTGAACCAACTGAGTTGCACCAACGCGTGCCCTTTATTTGTGGCAGCAAGAATATGGTTGAAAAGGCTGAGGAATTTATGCGGAATGCTCAATAAATAAGAAAGGTAATGGAATAAAAAATGCGAGCTTTTAGCTCGCATTTTTTTGTTCTTTCATTTTGTGTTTGCCTATAAAGCAACCAAATCCCCAGCAACATCTTTTGATGGTAAATCTGATTTGCCCATCAAATATAAATCTACTTGGCGGGCGGATTCGCGTCCTTCAGAAATGGCCCAAACAATTAATGATTGTCCACGGCGCATATCTCCAGCAGTAAAGATATTTGGTATGTTGGTTTGGTATTTTCCGTACTCGGCTTTATAGTTTGATCGAGCGTCTCTTTCAATGCCCAATTTATCTGCCAACGTACTTTCCGGACCTGTAAAGCCAAGAGCCAATAAAGCTAGATCACATGGCCAAGTTTTTTCGGTGCCAGGTACTTCAATTAATTGAGGGCGCTCACCCGGAACCATTTTCCACTCAACATTTACCGTTTTAAGGGCGGTTAATTTATTATTTTTATCAGTTACAAATTCTTTAGTATTTATTAACCAATTGCGTTCAACACCCTCTTCGTGTGAAGACGATGTTTTTAATTGTAACGGCCAGAATGGCCATGGCGTAGTTGGTGAACGGTGCCCGGGAGGTTTGGGCATGATTTCAAAATTCACAACCGATTTTGCTCCATGGCGGTTAGAGGTTCCAACACAGTCTGATCCTGTATCACCACCCCCAATTACAACAACATGTTTGTCGGTAGCCATGACTTGGTTTTCAACTTTTTTACCAAAAAGTACTTTGGTTTGTTGCGTTAAAAAGTCCATAGCTTGTACAACACCATCAGCATCAATTCCTGGAGTCGGTAGACTGCGTCTTTCGGTAGCACCACCACAAAGTACAACAGCGTCAAAGGCTTTTAGTTCTTCAACATCGTAATTAACACCAACATTAACATTGGTTTTAAAGGTGATGCCTTCAGCCTCTAAAATGGCTAAACGACGGTCAATGATTTCCTTTTCCATTTTGAAATTAGGGATGCCGTAACGTAAAAGTCCGCCGATTTCGTCATCTCTTTCAAAAACGGTTACGGTATGTCCAGCTCTATTTAATTGCTGTGCAGCGGCCAAACCAGCAGGTCCAGAACCTACAACGGCAATGGTTTTTCCAGATCTTGTTTTGGGAGGCTGTGGTTTAATCCACCCTTCCTTAAAAGCACGTTCAACAATCTGTTTTTCGATATTTTCAATGGAAACAGGGTCTTCTATAATTCCCAAAACACAAGATTTTTCACAAGGTGCAGGACATAATCTGCCTGTGAATTCAGGGAAATTGTTTGTTGAATGCAGTATCCAAGAGGCTTTTTGCCATTCACCTTGGTGTACCATATGGTTAAAATCTGGGATTAAATTCCCCAGAGGGCACCCACTATGGCAAAATGGGATACCGCAATCCATACAACGCGAACCTTGTTTGGTTATTTCTTCTTCACTTAATGGAACTGTAAATTCTTTATAATGTTTTACCCGTTCTTCAACAGGCGTGTATTTTTCATCTTGTCTTTCAAATTCTTTGAATCCGGTTACTTTTCCCATGACACTATGCTATTGTTAATTCTTCTACCATTTGTTCTTCTGTCTCTAAACGTTTTAAGGCACGTTTGTATTCTGTTGGCATGACCTTTACAAAATTGGCTAGACTATTATCCCAATCAGCTAAAAGTTTTTGACCAAGATTACTGTTTGTATAAAGTACATGCTTTTCTATTAGGCCTTTTAAATCAGCAGCGTCTTCCTGAGAAATATCTTCAAATTCAATTGTTTCAGTGTTACACAAACCGTTTACGAATTTATTGTTTGGATCGTAAACATAAGCGATACCTCCACTCATACCTGCAGCAAAGTTTCTTCCTGTTTTTCCTAAAACAACAACTTTGCCTCCAGTCATGTATTCACAGCAGTGGTCACCCACACCTTCTACTACGGCAGTAGATCCAGAGTTTCTAACCGCAAAACGCTCCCCGGCAATGCCGTTTATATAGGCCTGTCCTTGAACGGCACCAAATAGACAAACATTACCAACGATAATATTATTTTCAGCTAAAAAGTCAGCTTCAGCTGGTTTTCTAACGATCAATTTAGCTCCAGATAATCCTTTACCTAAATAATCGTTAGTATTTCCATCAAGAGAGAAGGTAAGTCCGTGTGCGCCAAAGGCACCAAAACTTTGACCGGCAGAACCTTTAAAGTTGATATTTAAAGTGTCTTCAGGTAAGCCCAAATGACCGTATATTTTTGAAATTTCGTTGCTTACAATAGCCCCAACAGTACGGTCAACGTTTTTGATAGGATATGACAAATTCATTTTTTCCTTTCTATATAAAGCTCTATGCGAATCTTTTAAAATAGTAAAGTCTAAAACGTTGTCTAAATTATGTTCTTGTTGTTCCGTATTTCTAACCGTAAGCTTACTGTAAGCGCTTGGTCTGTGTAAAATGCTGGATAAATCCAAGCCTTTTGCTTTGTAGTGCTTAATGGCTTTATTGGCATTAATTTTATGCGTTTGTCCAACCATTTCAGCTAAAGTTCTGAACCCAAGTTGTGCCATAATACCTCTTAATTCTTCTGCTACATAATAGAAAAAGTTAATAACGTGCTCTGGCGTACCTTTAAAGTTTTTACGTAATTCTTTATCTTGGGTTGCAATACCTACTGGGCAGGTATTTAAATGGCATTTACGCATCATAATACAGCCAGAAGCCACAAGAGGTGCGGTTGCAAAACCAAATTCTTCGGCACCTAATAAGGCAGCGACAGCAACATCACGACCTGTTTTTAATTGTCCATCGCATTCTACAACAATTCTACTTCTTAAATTATTTAATACTAAGGTTTGTTGTGCTTCAGATAAACCAAGCTCCCATGGTAAACCAGCGTGTTTTAATGATGTTAAAGGAGATGCTCCAGTACCGCCGTCATAACCTGAAATTAACACCACATCTGCTTTTGCTTTAGAAACACCAGCGGCAATCGTACCAACACCAACTTCAGAAACTAATTTTACATTGATTCTTGCATCCCGGTTGGCATTTTTCAAATCGAAGATAAGCTGAGCCAAATCTTCAATAGAATAAATATCGTGATGTGGCGGCGGAGAAATCAACCCAACAAAAGGTGTGGAGTTACGGGCAGCAGCAATCCATGGCAAAACTTTATGTGCTGGAAGTTGTCCGCCTTCACCAGGCTTGGCACCTTGCGCCATTTTTATTTGAATTTCCTTTGCGTTGGTCAAATAGTGGGATGTTACACCAAAGCGACCTGATGCAACCTGTTTGATGGCAGAGTTTCTGCTGTCTCCATTTACATCTTTTTGGAAACGCCTTCTGTCCTCACCACCTTCACCAGAATTGGATTTACCACCAATACGGTTCATGGCAATGGCCAAATTTTCATGAGCTTCCCTTGATATCGATCCGTAAGACATAGCTCCCGTTTTAAAACGTTTCACTATTTCGGTCCAATCTTCCACCTCTTCAATAGGAATAGGGTCTAAATTAGTAAACTCAAACAGCCCACGAATGGTCATTAAGTTCTCAGATTGCTCATTTATGGCTTTGGCATAAACGTCATAACTTTTTTGGTCACTTAATCGAACGGCCTGTTGCAATTTTGCAATAGTCGTAGGGTTGAACATATGGCGCTCGCCATTACGTCTCCATCTATAATCACCACCAATGTTTAATCCTAAGCGTTTGTCAATTAATTTGTCAGGATAAGCCAGTTTATAGCGTTCGTTAATTTCTTTTTCAATTTCGTATAACCCAATACCTTCAATTCTTGAGGCTGTGTAAGGGAAATATTTTTCAACGAATTGGGAGTTGAAACCAACAATCTCGAAAATTTGAGAACCTCTGTACGAGTGTAAAGTAGAGATTCCGATTTTGTTCATGATTTTTAAAATGCCTTTTCCTATGGCTCTATTGAAATTTGTCACGGCCTGTTGCTCATCCATATTGGCAATAAAGCCCTCCCTAACTTGCATCCTAATAATTTCATTAACCATATAAGGGTTAATGGCACTAGCGCCATAGCCAAAAAGAACTGCAAAATGGTGTGGTTCACGAGGTTCTGCAGACTCAATTATTATATCGAAATAAGAACGTTTACGCAAACGATTCATTTGGTGATTTACATACGAACATGCCAAAAGCGCTGGAATAGGTGCGAATTCTTTATTCACCCCTCTGTCTGAAAGAATGATGATGTTTGTACCTCTATCTAGAGCTTTTTCAACCTGAATTATGATATCTTCAAGTGCATCTTCCAAGCCATTTAAACCTTGCGCTTTTGGATAAAGCATTTGAATGGTTTCAGCCTTGAAGCCATCAATTGAAATGGTTCTTATTTTTTCTAAATCGGCATTGGAAACAACAGGGTTTTGTATTCTAAGTTTTCTGCACTGTCTTTCGGTAATGCTGAAAATATTTCGGTCTTTACCTAAGTTTAAGGCAATATCGGTTACAATTTCTTCCCGAATACCATCCAAAGGAGGGTTGGTAACTTGTGCAAATAACTGTTTAAAGTAATTTGAAATAAGTTGAGGTCTGTCAGACAAAACAGCCAAAGGCGTATCAATACCCATTGAACCCAGAGCTTCTTTGCCTGTTTCGGCCATTGGAGCAATGATTTCCTGGATATCCTCAAATGTGTAGTTGAATAAACGTTGTCTTGTTTTAATATCAATAGTTTCAATCGGACAAGTTTCGTTTGTATAAGGAACGTTCCTTAAGTGTAAACGTGTTTTGTCCAACCATTTTTTATATGGTCTCTCTGAAACTATTTTGCTTTTAATTTCTTCGTCTTCAATAATGCGGCCTTCGTTCATGTCTACCAAGAACATTTTTCCTGGTTCCAATCTACCATGGCTTTCAATGTCTGAAGGAGGAATATTAACCACTCCAATTTCAGAAGACATAATTAATTTACCACTCTTGGTAATGGTATATCTTGATGGTCTTAAACCATTTCTGTCCAAAAGGGCACCTATATAATTTCCGTCAGTAAATGGTACAGAAGCAGGGCCATCCCATGGTTCCATGATACAAGCATTGTATTCATAAAATGCCTTTTTGTCCTCACTCATGGTTTTGTGTTTTTCCCATGCCTCTGGAATCATCATCATCATGATTTCAGGTAACGAACGTCCTGTATGAGTTAACAGTTCTACAACCATATCCATAGAAGCGGAATCTGATTTACCAGGTAAAATAATTGGGAACAATTTTTCAATTTGTGGACCAAAAACCTCACTTTTCATGATTTCCTCACGAACGCGCATTCTACTAACGTTTCCGCGTAAGGTGTTTATTTCACCGTTTTGGCACATATAACGGAATGGTTGAGCGAGTTCCCAAGTAGGCATGGTGTTGGTAGAGAAACGTTGGTGTACCAAAGCCAGACGTGTAACCAAGTCTATTTGCTGCAAGTCTGTATAATATGGGCCAATGTCCTCAGGCATGATAATACCTTTATAAATCAACGTAGTTGTTGACAAACTGGGCACATAGAAATATGAGCTTTCAGATATTTTTGAATTTAAAATTTCGTGCTCAGTAATTTTACGTGCAGCATATAATTTAGCATTAAAAATAGCGTCTTTAATATCTTCGGTTTTGCCAATAAATATTTGCTCTATGGTTGGCTCTGAAGCCTTGGCAATTTCTCCCAGCTGGGTGGAATCGACAGGCACTTTTCTCCAGCCTAAAATAGATAGGTCTTGAGCCTTTATTTCTTTCTCAAAAACAGTTTTGCAAAACTTGTATTGATTGGTGTTTTTCGGCAAGAAAACCATACCCACGGCATACTCTTTGGGCTCTGGAATTTCAAAGTCACAAACACGTTTAAAATAGTCATGAGGAATATCAATTAATAAACCGGCACCGTCTCCAGTTTTTCCATCAGCACTTACACCACCACGGTGTTCCAATTTTACCAGAATTTCCAAGGCATCATGTATGATTTGATTTGTCTTTTCACCCTTAAGGTTACAGATAAAACCAGCACCACAATTTTCGTGTTCGAATTCTGGTAAATAAAGTCCTTGTTTCGTCAGCATAATCAACAATTATAGGTTTAAAATCTTGAGTTGAAGTGTAAAGATATGCACTAGTTTTCGAATTACAATAGCGAGAATTTCATTATTTCGATTTTAGGAGCATTACCAATATAAAAATAATTATCTATCAATATTAAACGGGTTTTTTAATAAATATTCAAACCGCTTATTTTCAGTGTTAAATACAGATATGTTAATTAAACCTAATAAATAGCTGAATTAACAAAAAAAATAGCATCAAAAATTAGAAAATACTGACAATAATTCAAATGTTGATGTTGTAGAAATGACAAAAAAATAAATAATTTGATGAATACCCTCAAAAAAATGGGGATAAAATTAGAATATCAATAAAAGTAAACTAATTACCCCTCTTTTTTATGGGGGTTAAAAGTTTTTGACATAGTTTTACGCCGTTCTTAAGGAAAAATTAACTAAAAGAATTAATAACTTAAATGAAAACAATTATGAAAAAACTTATTACACTTTCAATGTTCTTTTTAGCATGTAGTTTATTTGCACAAGAAGAAACAACAGAGTCAAAATTAACTATTGGTGGTAGTGTTGATACTTACTATCAAACCTATTTAACGTCTTCAGATGATAATTATATTCCATTCGGAACTTCATTTGCTGACCAAACAGGTTTTGCTTTAGGTATGGCAAATGTTATTGCGTCTTACGAAGGAGAAAAAACTGGAGCCGTTGCTGATTTGGCTTTCGGAACTAGAGGTCTTCAAGCTGTAGGAGGCGATATGGATATTTTCATTAATCAGTTGTATGCTTATTGGAATGTATCTGAAAGTACTACATTAACTCTAGGTAGATGGAATACATATTTAGGATACGAGGTAATATCTCCGGTAGGTAACTTCAACTACAGTACATCTTACATGTTTTCTAGCGGACCTTTTTCAATGGTTGGTTTGAAAGCTGATTTTGCCATTAGTGATGATTTTAGCTTGATGTTGGCTTTAATGAACCCGACAGATGTTAATTATAATATGACAGGGGGTTATGCTCTTGGGGCTCAACTAGGTTATGCTGGTCAATTCTTGAATTTATACTATGACGATAATGAGGTTTTAGGTTTTGAAATTGATTACACAGGTGGTTTTGATTTGTCAGAAGACTTCTTCTTAGGTATTAATGGAGCTTATCAAGATAATGACGGTTCAGGCTTTTATGGTGCCGCTCTATATCCACAATTAGCAACATCTGATAGTTTCTCTTTAGGATTGAGAGGTGAATATTTTGGTTTGCATGGAGATGCTAATCCAGCTGAGGAAAGTGTGCTTTCACTTACTTTAACAGGTAGTTATACTGTGGAAAACTTGATTATAAAGCCAGAAATAAGATTGGATTCTTGGAGCGATTCAATGCCTTATTTAGATTCAGACGGTGCTTTTACTGATAACTTAGCTGCTTTTACTTTAGCTGCTATTTACTCTTTCTAAGAGAGAAAATTAAAATAATTAAAAGGGAGAGTAAAGTTTACTCTTGCTCTCCCATCTTATACTAACCCTAAAAATTATTTATTATGTCAATATTAAATATCCCTCTTATTATGCAGGACACCGCCGCGATTGAAGGCGACATGGGAATGCTTTGGATGCTTATTTCAGGTATCTTGGTATTCTTTATGCAAGCAGGATTCTTCTTGGTGGAGTCTGGTATGACAGATTCTAAAAACGCGGTAAACATTGCCATGAAAAACTTCTTGGATATAGCAGTTGGTTCATTGGCTTTCTGGTTTATTGGATATTCATTAATGTACGGAGCAGATCAAGGTGGTGGATTCTTCCACTGGGGAGGGCTAGTGTTCTCTCAAGGAGCTGCAGATTTATTCTTCCAAACCGTATTTGCCGCAACTGCTGCAACAATCGTTTCTGGAGCAATTGCAGGAAGAACAAAATATACAACCTATGCAATCTTCAGTATTGTATTAACGGCTTTCATTTACCCAATAGCTGGTGGATGGGAATGGAACGGTGGATGGTTAAACAATACCGATGGTATTATGCCTGCTGAATTTATCGATTTTGCTGGGTCTTCTATTGTTCACTCTGTTGGTGGATGGGCTGCTCTTGTTGCTGCTTGGATGGTAGGTCCTAGAATTGGTAAGTTCTTAAATGGTCAACCAAACGTTATGCACGGTCATAACCAAATGTACGCTACTTTGGGTGTATTCATCCTTTGGTTAGGATGGTTCGGTTTTAACGGTGGTTCTCAATTAGCTTGGGGTGGTGATGATGCCACTGCTGCTTCTCAAGTAGTTCTAGTAACAAACTTGGCTGCTGCTGCAGGTGCTTTAGGCGGATTGGTGTTCACTTGGATTAAAAATGGAAAACCAAACCTTGGTATGACTTTAAATGGTGCGCTTGCTGGTCTTGTTAGTATTACTGCAGGTTGTGGTAACATGTCTGAAGGTGGTGCTGTATTAGCTGGTCTTCTAGGTGGACTATTAGTTGTGGTGTCAATTGGATTTATTGAAAAAACATTAAAAATTGACGATGCTGTAGGTGCTATTTCTGTACACGGTGTAGCTGGTGCTTGGGGTACTTTGGTAATCGGACTTTGGGGTGTTGATGGAGATACTGGTATCGGTTTATTTAATGGTGGTGGTGCTGCTCAATTAGGTGCACAAGCTATTGGAGTTGTAGCCTATGCAGTTTGGGCCATCACAACGTCATTTATTTTCTTGTTCATTATTAAGAAAGTGTTTAGTGGATTAAGAGTTTCTGAAAAAGAAGAAATCGCAGGTCTTGATATTTCTGAGCACGGAGAAATTGCTTACCCAGGTAAGAGACAAAGAGAAATTGAAGAGTAATCTTGAGTTTAAATTAATATTATTAGTAACCAAGTTAAAAGATGCCCCTTTCTTTGGGGCATCTTTTAAACTTTTACAGAGGGCAAATAAATAGTTAGGTTTTAGGGGAAGCAAATAATTTCCTATTTTAACATACTAAATCAATTAAGACAATGAATTATGAAAAAAATTGAAGCAATTATCAGAAAATCAAAGTACCGTGTTGTTAAAGAAGCGTTACATGAAGTTGGGGTGAACTTCTTTTCGTACTGGGATGTTACCGGTCTTGGAAACGAAAAGGAAGGTCATGTTTATAGGGGTATTTCCTATAGTACAAGTGACATACAGCGTAGATACCTATCTATAGTGGTTAATGACGATTTTGCTGAAAAAACTATTCAGGCTATTATAAATTCAGCAGGAACAGGTGAAGTTGGTGATGGTAAAATTTTCGTTTCGGATGTGGAGCAATCTTACAGAATAAGAACTGGAGAAAAAGGAGGAGAAACTTTAAAATAAACAATTAAACAAATTATAATGGAAGGATTATTTACAGCAAATAACGTATGGATGATGATCTGTACGGCACTGGTTTTCTTTATGCACACAGGTTTTGCGTTTTTAGAAATTGGTTTGACAAGACAAAAAAATACAATTAACATTTTATTTAAGAATATATTTATCATTACAATGGGGCTGTTGTTGTACTATTTGGTAGGCTTCAACCTAATGTACCCTGGTTTTGCCGAAGATTCAGCCGGGATATTTGACTTTGCAGGTTTTGGTATAGCACCTCCAGAAAATGGTATGACACCAGAATATGCCGATGGAGGCTATACTTGGTGGACGGATTTCCTTTTTCAAGGGATGTTCGCTGCAACTGCCGCAACTATTGTTTCTGGAGCTGTTGCTGAACGTATAAAAATTGGCCCATTCATGATTTTCACAATATTATATGTAGGATTGGTTTATCCTATTGCTGGATCATGGAAATGGGGAGGCGGATTTTTAGATATGAGAGAAACACCATTTTACGATTTTGCAGGTTCTACATTAGTACACTCGGTAGGTGGATGGGCTGCTATAGTAGCTGTATGGTTACTTGGTGCTAGAATTGGTAAGTTTAATAAAGAAGGTAAAGCTCAGGCTATACCTGGTCATAGCATCCCTATGGCAACTGCCGGAGTATTGATTTTATGGTTAGGATGGTTCGGGTTTAACGGGGGCTCTGTGCTTTCTGCCGACCCAGAATTAACCTCATTGACCTTGGTGACAACTTGTTTGGCCGCTGCTGCCGGTGGAGTTGTAGCTGCTTTGGTGTCATTTTTAAAATTTAAGAATTTAGATTTAACTATGTTCTTAAATGGTATTTTAGGAGGTTTAGTTGGTATTACTGCAGGTGCTGACCAGATGAGTCCGGAGAGCGCTATCGCCATTGGCGCAATTGCAGGTGTAATCATTGTTTTTGCTGTTAGTTTTATTGATGCCATAAAATTGGATGACCCTGTTGGAGCCATTGCCGTACATTTGGCATGTGGTATATGGGGAACTTTGGCCGTTGGTATTTTTGGAAACTTAGCAGGAATGGATCAGTTTATTAGCCAATTGATAGGTGTTTTGTCTTATGCAGCTATTTGTGTTCCTTCGGCTTTTATTATTTTCTTTGTGTTGAAGAAAACAGTTGGAATTAGAGTTCCTGAAAAAGAAGAATTGGAAGGATTGGATGCTCACGAACATGGTATGGATGCTTATCCAGACTTCAGGTTGAACGAGCATTAAAATATAAAAACATTTTGAGTGTTAATAAAGGATGGCTTGCTTTGATGCGGGCCATCCTTTTTTGTTTAGAGTTTTCATTATCTAATACCGACAAGCCCGTCAGCCGCCCTAAATAGTTTTTCAGAATTATAGCCAATGCCATTTTTAAATACTGTTTCAGTAGACCTTATGGCTTTAATATCTTTACTTATATCTTTGTTTAGAATGATGAAATCGGCAATTTTGCCTTTTTCTAAAGTTCCAATTGTGTCATCTTGCTCCAAATATTTTGCGCCATTTAACGTGCATATTTTAATGGTTTCTGGAATGGTAAAGCCCATTTCAACAAACAATTCAACTAATCTCATGTTTGCGTAACCAGCAATAATTCTGCCGTCATAGGTTGGGTCTGTTCCGGCAACCAATAGGCCTCCAGCATCATGGAATGCTTTTTCCCATACTTTTGCTTTGTTGAAAAGTACATAGTCTAACGAGTCTCTTCCTTGTTTGCTTGCCCATCTTTTAAACACTTTTTCTTTGGCTCCGGTGTATAATGCATCTAACCCTCCACCTGGAACAACTTCTCTACTGGTATAGGGCTCAAAAACATTGATTGTTGATGTTAATGCCACTTTTTTTTCTACTAAATGTTCAATAAGGTCTGTCATCGCTTCAGAATCAACAGGTAATTGAAGTAATGATTTTCTTTGGTTGAATGGTTCGCATTCATCAGGTTGTTTGTTCACTATAAAGTCACTACTGGCATAAAAACCGTGTTCAAGGTTGTCAATCCCTATGTCAGCTGCTTGTCTATAAGTAATGGAACACAAGTGCCCTGTAACTTTTAAGTTTTTAGAATGAGCTGTTTCAACTATAGCCTTCAAATCGGCTTTTGTTAAATAATTATATACTTTAAAAGAAGTAACCCCTAAATCCGCATATAAATTTACCATATCAACAACCTGTTCTGTAGAACCAAAAGGGCCCAACTCAATTAGTCCGGTGCCTTCCCTATCTAAGTGTGGACTGGTTACATCCATCTTTGGTCCGGGAATCTCACCATTCAATATTTTATTTTTGATGTTAAGGTCGGCATGAGGAATGATGCTTCCCGCAGTTCTCATAGTGGTAATACCGCCAGCCAAATAAAGTTTGGGGAAGGAATAGCTCATTTGGTTGACTCCAAAATTATTGCCGGGCGTGGCTTTTGGATAAAAAAGGTGTTCATGCAACATCACCATTCCAGGTATAGCACTTTTGCCTTCCAAATTAACTACAATGGCGTTTTCAGGAATGGGTAAACCAGGACCAATGTGTTCAATTATTTCACCATTAACTATAATGTCTTGATTTGTTTTGGAGGCATTACCAGTACCATCAACTATAGTTAAATTTTGAAAAACATATATGCCTTTAGGGTGTGACACATAGGCTTCTGTTTCCTTTGACAAAGAAGTTTGCCCGTAGGAGGAAAGATATAAACTTATAAATATCGAAATAAAAAAAAGGTTTTTCATATAACTTCTATTGGTTAATTATGCTCTATGAAGATAAAGAATAATTATATGAAAAACCTAATATAAAAATTTAAGCCGAGTTTCTACTCGCGTTGATATTACCAAATAATGAACGGGTAACTATTTTCTCGAAAATTTGCTTTTCTTCATTATCAATGCCTGCCTTTTCAAAGTCTTGAATCTTTTTAAGCGCATATTGTTGAATGGTAAGCAAAGGCAAAACAATGGATTCCCTAACTTCGATGGAGGCTTTTCCTGAAGGTTCGTTTTCCATTAATTCTTTGTAGCCTGTTAATTTCAGTAATAACTCTTTGGTCGTTAAATACTCCGTGTAAATTATGTTCCAGAAATCGCCAAATTCTTCATCCTTAGCCATATACTTGGTCAAATCGAAAAATGATTTTGTTAAGGACATCATACTATTTTCCAATAGCGTTTTGAAGAATTTTGAGTTATTATAAAGCTGCTCCACTTTGTAAAATTCACCTCTGTCTTCGTATTGTTTTAAGGCCGTGCCCACACCAAAGAACCCAGGGACATTCTGTTTTAATTGACTCCATGAACCCACAAACGGAATGGCCCTTAAATCAGAGAAAATAAGTTTGTCTGAAGTGCCACGTTTTGAAGGTCTACTTCCAATATTGGTTTTGGCGTAGTACTTTAGCGTACTCATACGCTCCAAATAAGGAATAAACATTGGGTGGCTCTTAAAATCTTTATAGGTTTGATAACTGGTTTCAGCCAAATCGTTCATGACGAATCGGTCTTCATCAGACATTTTATTCTTTTCCCTTAGCCTATTCATGATACCAGAACTTATTAACTGTTCCAAGTTATATTGCGCAGAGTCTCTGGTTCCAAAATTAGAACTAATGGTTTGCCCTTGAATGGTAAGCTGCACCTCTTTGTCTTCAATTGTTGGGCCCAAGGACGCATAAAACTGATGGGTTTTACCTCCACCACGAGCTGGCGGTCCACCACGGCCATCAAAGAATATGGCAGTTATATCATACTTTCTAGACATTTCGGTAAGGAGTTCCTTGGCCTTGTATATGCCCCAGTTGGCCATTAAATACCCTCCATCTTTGGTGCCGTCAGAGAAACCTAACATTATGGTTTGTTTCATGCCTCTGGACTTTAAATGTTCCATATATTCTGGGTTGGTGTATAACTGCTCCATAACACTTGGGGCGTTTTCTAAGTCGGTAATGGTTTCGAATAGTGGAACCACATCAACAGTCAATTCGTCTTTAAACGCCACAATTTTTAGCATGGCAAACAATTGCATGACGTTCAAAGCTGTTTGGTTGTTGCTAATAATGTATCTGTTGGCACCACGCTCACCATTGGTTTCCTGGATATCTTTAATTACTGAAATGGTTTTTAATGTGTTATAAACCATTTCATCTTCAAAAACATCTAAATTTTTAATATTATCATTGGCTTTGGATAAGATTTCAATTTGTTCTTTTTCAGATAAATCGTGATAGTTATCAGGGAAAGAAGAGGCGCCGGTTTTAATCAAATGATCTATTACCGTTGTAAAAACGGAATGATGTATTCGGCTGTCTTGTCTTATGTCCAAAGTTGCAAAACTGTAACCAAATAAATGTATTCTGTTTATTAAGTTATTGATTTCGTTGACGTACAACGATTGGTGCTCTTCTATGATAACTTTCCTTATGCTGAGCAATTCTTTAATAAGCTCTTTTGAGCTTATGGTGTTTTTTGTGTCCAGATTGATACTGTAGTTGTAAAACAAAGTTTCTAATTTAACAATGCGATCTTCTACACCTCTAAACGTTAGTTTTCTTCTTAGTTTTTTAAGGTCTTCGTAATATTTTTTAAGTATCGCTTTCTTTAGTTTTTGAGCAACCTTTAAAGTGGTGTCTGGTTTTACGAACGGATTTCCATCTCTATCACCTCCCGGCCAAAAACCAATGTTTATGATTTCATTGTGCTTTTTGCCATCGGTATAAATATTTTGCTGTATGTAGTTGTAGATTTCCCCAAAAGATTGGTAAAATACATTTTCCAGATACCAAATTAAACTTATGGCTTCATCGTAAGGGGTTGGTTTTTTATGTTTGAAAAAAGGCGTTTTCCCCAATTGGCCAAATAAATTATTAATTTCAGAGAGGTTGTTTTCTTTAATTGCTTCTGTTAAATCTGTAATAATCCCTAAAACTGAGCCAGGGTAAAACTGTGTAGGATGAGCCGTTAATACGATACGAACCTTAAATTCTTCAAGGTATTCCTTTAATTCTTCCAATTTGTCATCAGAAATAGCCGAGCCTTTGAGGTTTCTTAAGGTCCCTATACCTTCCATATTGTTTACAACAGGGAATGCGGCGTCCTCAATGGCATCAAATAATACAACTTGTCTTTCAATATACTGAATGAATCTAAAAAGCAAGTTTATCTGGCTTTCCTTGGTTCTACGCGCTTGGTATTTCTTAAAAAATGTATCGACAATAGTTGTAGGGTCATCACCTTTTTTAAATCCTTTCTCACAAGTTTCATGAAATAAAGGAAGTAAAACTCCTGTTTTAGTAACCGCATCAAAGGGTAAGGTCATAAATATACTGTTGTATATTTGGTATTTTGACAAAACGCTTTGTTTGAATCTAGTTAATTTTGGCTCTACAGACATATAATTTATTTCTATTTAAATGAAGCATAAAAATACTAAAGCTAAAATTAAACAAAGCGGTCTCGGTAAAGTTTTATCAAATTTTGCACTTTGTTGAATTCTATTTAAGAATAATTAAAAAAAAAGACAGGTATAGCTCCATGTTTCTAATCGATTTTTGTTGAAAAATCATGGTTTTTGGCTTTTAAATTAATCGAAGAGATTTTAGGATGACATTTGTCATGTTTTGTCCGTGCTTCACATTATACCTTTGCCGATTAAAACAAAAAGTATGGTAAAGGCACACACATTTCATATTCCCGTAATGGGCATTGGTTTTACGGTAGACACACCATTAAAAGTAGCCCAATATGGCATAGATTCTGTAATTTCTTTAGTTGATGACATTTTATTGGAAAAATTAAGGAAAATGTATAGCGAAAAAATTGGGTTGCCTTATGTTGAAATTGGTGGAAAAGAAGACGATTTCAGGGCAAAAAGAATTACGTCGTACCTAAACCTAATGCACGATTTGGTGGATGAAAAGTTCCAAGCATTAAAAGAAACGGCATCAAGTTCTAACAAGATTTTATTGGCTTATTTAAGTATGTTGCCTAATGGTTCTAAGCTGAAAAATGACTTCAACAATTTGATATCAAAAGGGGGTAATAATTCAGAACTAAAAATGTGGGCATCAAAAAATCTTGTAAAAGGAGCCATTGATGTTAACATTATGACCAAGGTTGATAAAGAAAATTTTAAGGGTAACGAGAAGCTTTCTGATAAATACAACGATGCGCATGCAGCATTGCGAGGGTTTGCCAAGAGTAAATTAAATAGCTCTGTGGTGCTTTCGGCTGGCATGAACCCAAGGCTTTATGGATATATGGCAGAGTTTGACGATTTTTACCCAGATGAAAATGGCCAATTTAAAAAAGGCATTATTTTAAAAGTGAGCGATTATAGATCGGCTTTGATACAAGGTAGGTTTTTGGCCAAAAAAGGGTTGTGGGTTTCAGAATTCAGAATAGAGTCTGGGCTTAATTGTGGCGGACATGCATTTGCCACTGATGGCCATCTATTGGGGCCAGTACTTCAAGAATTCAAACAAAATCGAAAAGCGTTGCACGATACTATATTTGGTGTTTTATGCCAAGAATTGGAAAGGCAAAATAGAATAGTGCCCAAAGAAAAACTGTCGTTTAAGGTGACGGCCCAAGGTGGTGTTGGAACCCATGAGGAGCACGAATTTTTAATCGAACATTATAGCTTAGATTCTGTAGGTTGGGGAAGCCCTTTTTTGCTTGTTCCGGAAGCCACAACAGTAGATTCTGAAACACTTAAAAAACTCGCAAACGCCAATGAAGATGATTTGTATTTAAGTGACATTTCACCGTTGGGGATACCCTTTAACAATTTAAAAGGCAATACAAAAGATGAAGAAAAACAGGCCTTAATCGATAAAGAGCGGCCAGGTAGTTCGTGTCCAAAAAAGTTTGTGGCTTTAAATAAGGAATTTAAGGAAACTGGAATTTGTACGGCCTCACGCGAATATCAATATCTAAAAATAAAAGAGTTGGATACTCTCGGTCTATCAGAAAACCAATATCAAGAGCAATACAATAAAATAACAGAGAAATCCTGTACTTGTGTAGGCTTGGGAACATCGGCGCTTTTGGTGTATAATTTAGATACCAAAACCGAAGGCAAAGGAGTGTCTGTTTGTCCTGGCCCTAATATGGCGTATTTCTCAAGAGTAATGGGTTTGGCTAATATTACCGACCATATTTATGGGCGTGCCAATATGATTGATAGAAACGATAGACCCAACTTTTTCATAAAAGAACTACATATTTATATGGGCTATCTGAATGAAAAAATAGCATTGGCCCAAAGTTCTTTCAGCTTAAAAGAACAAAAATATTTAAGCACTTTTGCAGAAAATCTTAAGGAGGGCGTAGCTTATTATGAAAGTGTGTTTAAGGGTTTAAATGGTTCTTTTAACACGGTTAAAGCATTTGTTTTGGCAGAATTGGAAAGAGTTAATAAGGTTTTGAGCACTATTTTATCAGATATGGAGCTTCAGCCAATAGAGGCTTAACTTACTTTTTTGTGAAAACAACCTCTTTTTGTTTTCTGAAATATAAAACCTTTTGATTAGCAATTATTTAAAAATTTTGTAAAATCGTTGCAGGTATTTTATTGGAAAATATTTTTTATAAGAATCACAATTCATTAAAAATATTAATTAGGATATTTGCATTAAAGCATTTAGTTTGGCTAAACCAAGCTAGTTTTATAATCATGCTTTTGCTATTAAAATGGATTTAGTAAAGGAAATAAAGCGGTTAAAAAAGGAGAAAAATGCAGTTATTTTGGCGCACTATTATCAGGTGGGCGAAATACAGGATATAGCTGATTATGTGGGGGATAGTTTGGGTCTTTCGCAAAAGGCGGCGGAGACAGATGCCGATATTATTGTATTTGCAGGTGTGCATTTTATGGCCGAAACCGCAAAAATTTTGAACCCAAGCAAAACGGTTGTTCTGCCTGATTTAAAAGCTGGTTGTTCGTTGGCAGATTCTTGTCCGCCAGATGCTTTTGAAAAATTCACCAAGGCACACCCAGACCATGTGGTGATTACTTATGTAAATTGTTCTGCTGAAATCAAGGCATTGAGCGATATTGTTTGTACATCCTCCAATGCATTGAAAATCGTGAATTCTGTTCCAAAGGAGACACCAATTATTTTCGCGCCAGATAAAAATCTTGGACAATATATCATCAATGAAACTGGAAGGGATATGTTGTTGTGGGACGGAAGCTGTATCGTTCATGAAGCTTTTTCAATGGATAAATTGATAGCATTACACAAAAAACATCCAGATTATAAAATTATAGCACACCCAGAATCTGAAACGCATATTCTTAATACGGCCACCTATATTGGTTCTACTTCTGGAATGATTAATTATGTAAAGGAGCATCAAGACCAAAAATTTATTGTGGCTACAGAAGCGGGTATTTTACATAAAATGCAACAAGAAATGCCTAATACAGAATTGGTGCCTGCGCCAGCAAAAGAGGATAATACTTGTGCTTGTAGTGAGTGCCACTTCATGAAAATGAACACCCTTCAAAAATTATATAATTGTTTGCTTAACGAGTCACCACAAATAGATGTTGACCCTTCCATAATTGACCGTGCATTGTTGCCTATTGAACGTATGCTGGAGTTGTCAAAATAAATAACATGACTGCAGATTACTTAGTCATTGGTTCAGGAATAGCGGGTTTAACGTTTTCAGTAAAAATAGCGGAAAAATTTCCCGAGCGAAATATTGTAATCGTTACCAAAGCTAGCGAAGACGAATCCAATACTAAATATGCCCAAGGCGGAGTTGCGATTGTTTTGAACAAAGAGGAAGATTCGTTTAAAAAACATATTGAAGACACCTTAATCGCCGGAGATGGCCTTTGTGACAAAGAGGTCGTAGAGATGGTGGTTAAGGAAGGTCCCCAACGACTTGAAGAACTTCTGCTTTGGGGGGCAAACTTTGACGTGAATGATGCTGGTAAGTTCGATTTGGGAAAAGAAGGGGGGCATTCAGAGTATCGCATTGTGCACCATAAGGATATTACGGGTTACGAAATAGAAAGAGCTTTATTGCACAGAGCACATCAATTGAAAAATATTTCAATTTTACCACATCATTTTGCTATCGATTTAGTGACCAATCACCATATTAAAAATACATCTTCCGAAAAATTGACCTGTTATGGAGCTTATGTATTGGACCAAAAATCTGGACAAATTTTTACAATTAAAGCTAACAGCACTTTACTTGCTTCTGGCGGAATAGGTTGTGTTTATGGGCACACTACAAATCCTGTTATTGCAACGGGCGATGGCATCGCCATGGCCTATAGAGCCAAAGCGCGTATAAAGGATATGGAGTTTGTTCAATTTCATCCAACTGCGCTTTATCAAGCAAAGGGAGAATCCTCTTTTTTAATTTCTGAGGCGGTTCGTGGTTTTGGTGCATATCTTCGGAATAAAAAAGGGAACAGGTTTATGCCTGATTATGATGAGCGTGCCGAACTGGCATCTAGGGATATTGTTTCGCAAAGTATTGATAGCGAGCTCAAGAAATCTGGTGATACCCATGTATATTTAGATTGCACCCATTTGGATTTGGACGCCTTCAAAAATCATTTTCCGAATATTTACAACAAATGTTTAGAACATCATATAGATATTAAAACCGATTGGATTCCTGTAATCCCAGCATCCCATTACTTGTGTGGTGGCATTCAAGTTGATAAAGAAGGAAAAACAACGATTAATAATTTATTTGCCTGTGGTGAATGTTCCAGAACAGGTTTGCATGGTGCCAATAGGCTAGCATCAAACTCGCTTTTAGAGGCTTTGGTGTATGCGCACAATATTTTCAGGTATCATGCCGAGCTTAATTGTGAAAATATTGACGTTAGTATTCCTGATTGGAATGATGAGGGAACAACCATACCTGAAGAACATGTTCTAATTCAACACAACTTAAAACAATTGCAAGCATTAATGCGCGATTATGTTGGGATTGTTAGGAGCAATAAGCGTTTAAAACGCGCTATTAAACATTTGGATTTAATTTATACTGAAGTTGAAGATTTGTATAGGGAATCTAAAATAACAACTTCACTTTGTGAATTGCGAAACATGATAAATGTATCTCATCTAATAATAAGACAATCTTTAGACAGGACTGAAAATAAAGGTGGCTATTTTAATTTAGATAACTTAAAAAAGTAAAGCCGACTTAAGTATCGGCTTTACTAAGTATTTGTGTAAAAATGATTATTAGTTGAGCATTAGTAATTCACTACAAACAACCTCTGTAATGTAGCGCTTGTTTCCTTCCTTATCGTCGTAGCTTCGCGAGGTCAATTTGCCTTCAACTGCCACTTCTTTACCTTTTGTTACGTATTTTTCAATGATTTGTGCCGTTTTGCCCCAAGCAACAATATTGTGCCATTGAGTGTCCATAACTTTTTCACCTTTATTGTTGGTGTAGCTTTCATTGGTTGCAATGTTAAATTTTGCCAATGTTTTTCCTGATTCAAGATTGATGATTTCAGGGTCGTTGCCCAAGTTACCAATCAACTGTACTTTGTTTTTTAGCGTGCTCATAATTTAAATTTTAATGTTAAACAGTTAATACTATCGAGTTCTTATGTTTCGACGATGCAAATATGGAACAGCTTTAAAAACTTATTCGGTACTTACTTATTTAATTTCGTTTGTAAATGTTTGTAGTCGTTTGTAAATGGATAATTTTCCTTACATTTAGAGCTATATATAATTTACCATAATGAACAACATCATTTCTCAACTAGAAAACAACAAATATGTTTTCGAAAATTTGTTGAAGGATATTGCGGAAGCGCAATATTTATGGCGTCCTGCGCCAGATAAATGGTGCTTATTGGAAATTGTTTGTCATCTTGTAGATGAAGAAATTTATGATTTTAGGGCAAGGGTAAAGCATGCGCTTGAGGATTCCGATAAAACTATGGTCCCCATCAATCCCGTTGGTTGGGTAACAGAAAAAAACTATATATCTAAAAACTTCGTTCAAACATTGCATAATTTTATTGAAGAACGAAATAAGTCTATTAGTTGGTTAAAGACGTTAAAACAGTCTAATTGGGAAAGCACTTTGCAACATCCAGATTTGGGAACCATGCCTGCCAAACTGTTTTTAAATAATTGGTTGGCGCATGACTATTTACATTTCAGGCAGATTGTAAGATACAAGTACGAATATTTTAAACAGAATAGCGATACAGAACTAAGTTACGCTGGCAATTGGTAAAAAATAGATTATGGCAAAACAATGTTTAGAGTGCGGTGAAAAAATTGTGGGCAGAATAGATAAAAAATTCTGTAGCGACGGTTGCAGAAATGCCTATAACAATCGGGTAAATAAAGACAGCAAGAACCTAATACGAAATACAAACAACCGACTCAGAAAAAACTATAGGATTTTAGAAGCCCTTAACCCGGACCAAAAAACAAAGACTTCTCGGGCAAAATTAATTGAGGCCGGTTTCGATTTTAATTATTTCACAAGCATATATACAACCAAAGCGGGTGCAGTATATTACTTTGTTTACGACCAAGGGTATTTGCCTTTAGAAGGCGATTATTATGCTTTGGTTAAGCGGGAGTAAAATTTTAGTGTAACAATTTATAATCATCATTTACAAATAGGTAATATATTTCATTAAGTTTAGATGTCTCAAAACCCCAATTTTTTCATGCCGTTATTAATAATCCTAATAGTAGGACTGGTTATTTTTTTGGCGATTTATTTCAGTAGAAAGAGTATTGTTTTACGTAAACTATCCAAATTTCAATTTAGGCATATAGGCCAATTTAGAAGCAATGAATTGACTAAAGTAACAGGGAAGGTTTTACAAGTTGAAGAGCCTTTTATTGCTCCTTTTAGTAAAAGGCAGTGTGTTGCTTATATTTTTCAGGTGAAGCAGAAAGTGAGTTCGGGTAAAAATTCGCATTGGAAAACGCTTGTTAAACACGAAAATATTCAAAGTTTTTTTCTGGAGCATAACGGTAAATTGGTCATGGTTAAGCCTTCTGTGGCATCCAATAATTATCATAGCTATATGGTTGAGGACAAACGCATAACCTCTGGAACTTTTAATGATCCTACACCCGAGTTTAAAAATGTTTTGAACGATTTTGGAATAGCAAGTGAAAACTGGTTTGGATTTAATAAAACTTTAAAATACACCGAGAGGATTATTGAAATAGGTGAAACTATTACCGTTGGAGGTATAGCAAAATGTAAAACCTTAAAAGAGCCCATTGAAGGTTATAACTATTCTAAAATAGCAGCTTTGGAAAGTAGTGCGGAGCAAAAACTTATAATTACAGACCACCCAGACGCCAAACAAAAAAGAAAAAGCTTTTGATCTTTAAATCAAAAGCTTCGCTTATTATACATGGTAAATTATTTTATCTCCAGTTATGCCCTTTTAACTGCATAGCGGCTTTAAGCACATCTTTCTGGCTTATTTGCCCCACAAGTTTACCGTTTTCAACAATCGGGAAACGTCGCCGTTTAGCATTTAAAAATTTGTTGGCTGCATCAAAAATATTCATGTTGCCATCAATGGTTTCAACATTTTTAGCCATGTGTTTTTCAATGGTTTGATCCTGCATGGGCATATTGTAATAGCGGCTCTCACTAATTTGTTTAATGCAATCGCCTTCAGAAATTACACCAACAAGTTCGTTTTTGTCATTAACCACCGGCCCCCCAGAAATTCTATGCTTAATTATTGCCTGCATCACACTTTCTATGGTTTGGTCTGGTGTAAACGTAATTAAGTCTGTAGTCATGTAATCGCTAACGGTCAATGACGGTGAATCATCAGTATTTGATTGCTGTCTCCGTGCCCCTTGAAAACTCTTTATTCCCATATTTAACAAATTTAGTAATCTTAAATATACTTATTTATTTTAATAAAACCTAAACCATTTTTTGATTAAGTAAATTAAATGCTGATTTTTTATATAAAAATTGAAATAATTAGCATTCTTTTAAGAGTTTAAATGCTAATTTTTTATAGTTTTAGCCCGCTTAAATAAATTAGATTAAACACATTAAAAACAATGATGAAAAAATTATTTGGATTGGTTTTATTGCTGGGTAGTATTATGGTGAGTGCACAAACTAACTCAGAATTAACAAAACACTATGAGGCTTATTACAAGCAAATGCAGGCGCAGGGTGATGTTCAAGGCATTATTAACGGACTAACACATCTTAACGTTCTGGCACCATCGCAAGCTAGAATGGATACTTTGGCCTATATATATATGAGCGAAGGCAAATACATGCAGGCCTTAAATACCATTGGTATTGAAAAAAACACATCAGATTCTGATATTGCCCTGGAAGTTAAAGCAGTCTCTTTAAAAGCGGTAAAACAACCGGAAATGGCCATTGGTCATTTTGAAGAAGTCTTTAAAAGAGAGCCAAATGCTTTGGTGGCTTACGAATTGGCTGAGTTAAATTTACAATTGAAAAAGATTGAAGAAGCAGATAAACATATTGCTTATGGATTGGCAAATTCAAAACCTGAAATGAAGAGAGCATTTTATGAGTCACAAAACCCTTATGAAGTGTCTTTAAAATCGGCGTTCATGTACTTAAACGCCCTGTCAATGTATAATAAGGATACCAAGGGAAATATTGATGCTGCTGTAGATATTTTGGATGCAGCTTTAAAGGCTTCACCAAATTTTAATTTGATACAAATTACCAAAAACGAGCTTTTAAGACAAAAACAAGTGTTGCAAAGCCAAGGGGCACAGCCACAGAATTAGAGCTTATTGAAATTATACTTAAAGGGTCTGTTCAAATTTTTTGAACAGACCCTTTTTTGTTTTTAAGGTTTTTCAATCTCGCGGTTATCAAACTCAACTTTTTTGTTCATTTGTAAGTTGAGGTTCGAAAACGCTACAAAAAATTCTTTAATGGTTTTAATGAGTTCCTCTTTACTTGTAGTAGTAAGGTTGGAAAGGCTTTCCAGCTTTTTAAACTTAGTTTCCAAAACCAAAACCCTTGCCAAAACAGATTCTGTATTTAATTCGGTGGGCATGGTTTGCCTCAAGTTTTTAAAAAGGTCTTTGGCGTGTTCCTTGCTAGTTACAAAAAAGCTTAAATCGCCTTTTTTGATGCTTCCTACAACATCCCTCACTTGCGCATACTCACCTGAATTCACCAAAAGTTTTTCAACGTTTTCATCCAAAATGTAGTCTGTGTATTTAATTTTGGCAATATCCTGTGCGGTTACTTCTTTGCTCGTGTTTTGCTCATCTTTCTCAACAATTTCAGTCTTTTGAGCTTTTCCGCAGTAAGTAATAAAAACGAGAATACTAGATAAACTTAAAATGTAGGTGCGCATGCCGATAATTTTAAACACAAAAGTACATGAATTTTTTCATCCAGAAATTCACAAAAAGTGAATGGAAAAAATTCATGGACTAACAAATTGATTACTGATGTGAGACTAAATTTTGCAATTTTATTAAAGCAAAATTTAGTTTTTTTAAAAGAAATATAGAGCAATAGTTTCTCTTTTATTTGTTTGATTTAACAATAAATTATAAATATCCGATATTTTAAGTGCGATATTGCCAATAAAATATTATTATTTTTGAAATATCTTTAATTAAAAGAGTTTAAATGGCTTCTAAAATATTGATTATTGGTGCTTGTGGGCAAATTGGTTCTGAATTAACATTTGCCTTAAGGAATATTTATGGTAGTGAAAATGTTATTGCCAGCGATATAAGTTATGGCAATTTAGATATTGTTAACTCAGGAATTTTTGAAATAGTTGATGCTGTAAATTACGCAAGCCTTAAAACATGCATTGAAAAATTCAATATCGATACTGTTTATTTAATGGCAGCTTTGTTAAGTGCCAAAGGAGAAAAGTTTCCAATGAGGGCTTGGGATTTAAACATGACTTCCTTGTTTAATGTGTTGAATTTGGCACGTGATAAGTTCATCAAAAAAGTGTTTTGGCCCTCTAGTATTGCCGTTTTTGGTCCGACTACTCCGGTTGATTATACGCCGCAATATACCATTATGGAGCCCTCCACCGTTTATGGTATTACAAAACAAGTGGGCGAACGCTGGTGTGAGTACTATAATAATAAATATGGGGTAGATGTTAGGAGTTTGCGCTATCCTGGAATTATAAGTTGGAAAACAATGCCCGGTGGAGGTACAACCGACTATGCCGTTGAGATTTACCATAAAGCCATTACCAATGGCCACTATGAATGCTTTTTAAAAGAAGACACCGAACTCCCCATGATGTACATGGACGATGCCGTTAAAGCCACAGTAGATATCATGCAAGTCAAGCCAGAAGATGTAAAGATTAGGTCGTCCTACAACTTGGCAGCCATAAGCTTTGCCCCTAAGGAAATTGCAAAATCCATAAAAAAACATATACCCGAATTTGAAATAAGCTACAAACCCGATTATAGACAGGAGATAGCCAGTAGTTGGCCAAAAAACATCAATGACTCTTATGCGCGGCAAGATTGGAAATGGAAACATGCTTTTTCTTTAGAAGATATAACCGATGAAATGCTCTTCCAACTTAGAAAGAAATTTGCTGGAGTGTTAAACAAATCTAATTAGTTGTATATTTGGCTACCCTAAATCTTAATTGATATGCTCGAAAATATTTGGTTTAACGTAAATTATGGCATTAATCACGTACTTGATATTAATGCTTACGACCATGTTTTATTTCTTATTGTTCTAACAGTGCCTTATGTTTTTAAGGATTGGAAACGTGTGCTATTGCTGGTTTCCATGTTTACGATTGGCCATACCTTGTCTTTGGTTTTGGCGTCATATAGTGTTATAAGTGTTAATGCTGCCGTGGTAGAATTTCTAATTCCTATTACCATAATGATTGTGGCGCTGTTCAATGTATTTACTTCAGGAAAAGGAGCCCAACGCGAAAAAGTTGGGGTATTGTTTTTGTCAACATTGTTTTTTGGACTTATTCATGGTTTGGGTTTTGCTCGCGAATTCAGAATGCTTTTGGGGGATAGCGATAATAAAATAGTTTTGTTGCTTGAGTTTGCGCTTGGTATTGAAATTGCACAAGTTATTATAGTGTTCATGGTGCTATTTTTAGGCTACATAGTGCAAACCATTTTTAGGTTTTCCAAACGTGATTGGATAATGGTAATATCGGCCATAGTGGTCGGTTTGGTAATTCCCATGATTTTAAACAGTGACTTTTTAGCATAAAATTTTCGTAAAACTTTAACGCACAGGCGTTGCAATTAAAATAGGAAGCGAGTATATTCGTTATAGGTTTAGGCTAAAGGGGTTGACGCAGTGACCTAAATGAATTGTAATTGAGATGATAGAAAAGTAGTTTCTCGTATTTAAATCTCAATTCTCAGTAATTATAAAATAGATTAATGCCAAAAGATAAACAGCTTAAGTACGACAAGGCTTATTTGAGAATTGCGCAAGAGTGGGGGAAATTGTCGTATTGCAACCGCAAACAGGTTGGAGCCATTATTGTAAAAGATAGGATGATCATTTCAGATGGTTACAATGGAACACCATCGGGGTTTGAAAATTTTTGCGAAGATGAAGAAGGATATACAAAATGGTATGTTCTTCACGCCGAAGCAAACGCCATTTTAAAGGTGGCGGCATCAACCCAATCGTGTAAAGGAGCCACCCTGTATATAACTTTATCACCTTGTAAGGAATGCAGTAAACTGATTCATCAAGCGGGTATTGTAAAGGTGGTTTACAACAAAGCCTATAAAGATGATTCCGGATTGAAGTTTTTAGAAAAGGCCGGAATTAAATTAAAATTAATTGAAGATTTAGCCGTGTGATGTCATTTCAAAAAAAATACATACCGTTATTTTTAGGAGTTGCCATAGCAATGGGCATTTTTATTGGGGGAAAGCTCGACTTTGCTGATTCTCGTGATAAACTATTTTCCACCAACAGTAAAAAGGACAAAATCAATAGGCTCATTGATTATATTGAATACGATTATGTTGACGACATTAATACCGATAGTATAGTTGATGTTACCGTAAACGGCATTTTAGACCATCTGGATCCGCATTCGGTTTATATTCGAAAAGAGGATATGCAACGCGTTGCTGAAGAAATGAAAGGTGATTTTGTAGGCATTGGCGTGAGCTTTTATACCTACAAAGATACTATTGCCGTTATCAGGGCTGTTGAAAATGGGCCCAGTGCAAAAGCTGGCATTAAAGGTGGAGACAGAATAATCATGGCCGATGGCGATTCACTTTTTGGAGATAAACTAAAGGATGAAGAAATCCTTGAAAAATTAAAAGGCGAAATAAACTCTAAAGTTAAATTGAAGGTCTACAGAAGGGGAGAGCCAAAACTTTTGGATTTCACCGTAAAACGAAGCAACATACCCATTAAAAGTGTTGACGCAGCTTATATGCTTACGGATAAACTGGGTTACATCAAAATAAATCGTTTTGCTGAATCCACCTATAAAGAGTTTAAGGCAGGTATTGAAAAATTACAGGCCTTGGGTGCTACCGAAATGGCTTTGGATTTAAGAAATAACCCAGGGGGATTAAAACACATTGCTGAACAAATAGCCGATGAGTTTTTAGAAGATGATAAACTCATTTTGTTCACAAAAAATAAGCGAGGGGATATCGAAAAGAGTTTTGCCACGAGTGAAGGAGACTTTGAAGACGGTAAAGTATATGTGCTGATAGATGAGAATTCAGCTTCTGCTAGTGAGATTGTGGCTGGGGCTTTGCAGGATAACGACAAAGGCACCATCGTTGGAAGGCGCTCTTATGGAAAAGGTTTGGTTCAGCGAGAAATGGATTTGGGTGATGGCAGTGCAGTTCGTTTAACAGTTTCACGATATTACACGCCAACAGGACGCTCCATCCAGCGACCTTACGACCACGGCAACAAAGATTATTATGACGAGTATTTTGAGCGTTTGGATAGAGGTGAGCTTCTAGATGCGGAAAAAATTCAGGTTGATGATTCTCTAAAATTTACCACGCCGGGTGGAAAAACTGTGTATGGTGGCGGTGGCATCATTCCAGATGTATTTGTTCCCATTGATACAAGTATGCAAAATGAAACACTTTCCTTTTTGCAACGTCGTGGTTTTTTCGGAAATTTTGTTTTCGAGGAATTAGAACAAGACCGACACAAATATGATGGTATTTCACGACAAGAGTTTATAGATAACTTTGAATTGGGCGACGATTTGGTGTTTGCTTTCCAAGATTATTTAAATATAAGAAGCGACTCAAAAGTCACTTTTGTGGCCTATCACGACGAAGTGGAGCAATACATTAAAGCCACGTTGGCCGATCAACTTTTTGGCAATGGTGCCTTCGAAGAGGTCTTCAATCAACGTGATATTATGATTGAGGAGGTTGTTAAGTTAAGCGAGGGAGAATGATTTTGTCATGATGAATTTGGTTCAATATCTTTTAAGCTAAACTTCTATTTTATCATGTACCTTAGCATGTTTTCCACCATTCCAAAGGGTTAAGATATCTGTAGCAACTTGTGCGCCGCTGCCCGAGGCAATGGCAAATTGGCTTCGCCATCCGGCCAGTGTGCCTGCGACATATAGGTTTTCTTCAATTAGATGGTCGGTGTTTTTTAACCAAATGCGGTCTTTTTCAACAGCCGCTCTAGGGTGCGGTTCAATGTATTTATCCAAACCTTTTAAGGTCATTAAATTGGTGTACCCAACGGCAATAACTACGATTTTAGATTCGTAACTATTTTTGTTGGTTTTTATTCTAAAAAGATTGTTGGCTTTGGAAATGTCGAGCACTTTTTCTTTAACAATTTGCTCTACATGTGGGTATAGTGTTTTGAGTTGTTTCATGCCGCTTTCCAAAATGGATGCTCCAGTAGTTTCTGGCTTTAAACCTAAAACATTATTAAATAATGCTGTTTGTAAATGCGATGTTTTTTGGTGGGCAATAATACCAATGCTTTTATTTTCGGCGTAATCCTTATTTTTTGCAGAACCCAAAACCAAAGCACACGACATGCCAGCGGCACCACCGCCTATTATTAAAACATCATACATATTATTGGTGCTCTTTCACTTTTTGTTCGATGCGTTTAGAAATTCTTAAAATGGACATCATTAAAATAACGCATAATGAGGCCACAATGGTAATGACAGCAATTATGCTTTCGCCTTTAAAAGGTGCATTAAAATCTACTTTGGTAAAATTAAAAATTATGAGGCCCAATGCGATTGCACTCAGTATAATTGATAATATTTTCATCTATTTTGGTTTTAATAGTATTTTGTTTCTTTCAGTTGAGTCGCTTTTTTGACGATATCGATTGTTTCATTGCCAAATGCCCATTATGGGCTTAGGCGAACTCAAATAGCGCCTTAATGTTGTGGGTAAAAAGCTTTACGGCAATGGCCAATAAAACTACGCCGAACACTTTTCTAATAATGTTAATGCCGTTTTGGCCAATAATCCGTTCGATTTTGGACGATGTTTTCAAAACAATAAAAATAATAATAACATTGATTATTACCGCAACGATTATGTTTTCTGTTCTGAATTCGGCTCTTAATGAAAGCAAAGTGGTTAAACTCCCAGGTCCTGCAATGAGTGGAAATGCCAAAGGAAATACTGCAGTGGTTTTAGAGTTTTGTTCTTCTTGTTTGTAAAGGGTGATGCCCAAAATCATTTCCAATGCAATAAAAAATAGGATAAAGGCCCCTGCAACGGCAAATGAATTAACGTCAATGCCAATCAGTTTTAAAATGCTGTTTCCCAAAAACAGAAAAACAATCAAAATTACACCGGCTACTATGGATGCTTTTTCGCTTTGTATATGTCCAGCTTTTTTTCTTAAATCAATAACAATGGGGATGTTGCCAACAATGTCTATTACGGCAAACAACACCATAAACGCTGTAAATATTTCTTTAAAATTGAGTTGCATAACAATGCTTTTAAATTTTGTGCAAAAGTATGGCATTAAAGTAAATATCTATACGGCTAAACGCTAAAGTTTAGTTATTTTTGCACGTTCCAAGATAACCATTTTTATGTTTCAATTAGGGAAAACCATAGTTTCAGAAGATATAATAGAAAAGGATTTTCTGTGCAATCTGTCGGCATGCAAAGGGGCTTGTTGCATTGACGGCGATGCCGGTGCTCCACTTGACGATGAGGAAGTTGCTATTTTGGACGAGATTTATCCAAAAGTAAAGCCTTTTATGCGAAATGAGGGTATTGAAGTGGTTGAATCTGAAGGAACTTCAATTAAAACAGAAGACGGCGATTTAGAAACGCCGCTTATAAATGGAGCCGATTGTGCCTACGTTATTTTTGATGAGAAAAAAGTAGCGCTTTGTGCCATTGAAGAAGCCTATAATCAAGGTGAAATTACTTGGAAGAAACCTGTCTCATGTCATCTATATCCTGTACGGGTGCAACATTACACGGAGTTTTCGGCCGTGAATTATCATAAATGGCAAATTTGTGATGACGCTTGCTCACTAGGAAAAGAATTGCAGGTTCCTATCTATAAATTCGTAAAAGAGGCGTTGATAAGAAAATTTGGGGAAGATTGGTATTTGGAGTTGGAAAAGGTTGCCCAAACTTTTCAACAATCTTAAAAGAAGCTTCCTAAAACACCTTAAAATAAAGGGATTAACAGCAATAAACCTATGAACTTTTTGTTAACTTTTTAGATTTCAAAAAAAGTTAATGTGTTAATAGTCAATACACTAAGCTATTTTTCTTGTAAACTTCTGAATTTTCCAACAATATTTCTTTGTTAAAAACTTGTTGAAAAGGTTTCGTGTTTTTCTTCAAAATATATCAATCATTTTGCAATCTTTGTTAACCCGAAATCCAGTCAAATTTTAGTTTAATTTTCAAAAAACCGTTAAAAAAATGTCTCAAGTAGTAGAACCCATTCTTCAAGAAAACAAAGATCGTTTTGTAATTTTTCCTATTCAACATCATGATATTTGGGAGTGGTATAAAAAATCTGAGGCAAGTTTTTGGACGGCAGAAGAAATAGATTTGCACCAAGACCTAACAGATTGGGCAAATAAATTAAATGATGATGAGCGTTATTTTATAAAACATATTTTAGCATTTTTTGCTGCTAGTGATGGTATTGTAAATGAAAATTTAGCAGAGAACTTCGTGAACGAAGTACAATATAGTGAGGCGAAGTTTTTCTACGGCTTTCAAATTATGATGGAGAACATCCACAGTGAAACTTATTCGCTTCTTATTGATACTTATGTAAAGGACGAAAAAGAAAAAGACATATTGTTCAAAGCCATAGAAAATTTCCCTGCTATTAAAAAGAAAGCAGAATGGGCATTAAAATGGATAGAGTCTCCAAGTTTTGCAGAACGATTAATTGCCTTTGCGGCCGTTGAGGGTATTTTCTTTTCGGGGGCATTTTGCTCAATTTTCTGGTTAAAGAAAAGAGGGGTTATGCCTGGATTAACGTTTTCTAACGAGTTAATCTCTCGTGATGAAGGTGTGCATTGCGATTTTGCCGTACACCTGCACAACAAACATTTGGTGAACAAAGTTTCAAAAGCACGCATTACTGAAATTTTAGTTGATGCCTTGAATATTGAGCGTGAGTTTATCACCGAATCATTGCCTGTTAGCTTAATAGGTATGAACGCTAAGTTAATGACCCAGTATTTGGAGTTTGTTACGGATAGGCTACTTTACGAATTGGGCTGCGATAAAGTATATAATACTGCAAATCCTTTTGATTTTATGGATATGATTTCGTTGCAAGGAAAAACCAATTTCTTTGAAAAACGCGTGTCTGAATACCAAAAGGCAGGTGTGCTCAATAAAGAGGAAGAAAAAGACAAATTCAGTTTTGATGCAGATTTTTAAGGGTATTCCCTCAAGTAATTGCCCTTAAAAAAGCTGCTAAAAACAGCATTTCCAATTTAGGAAAACTATAAAATCATTTATTAATTAATTAAACCAACTAAACTTTGGCTAAAAACCTTTGTGCCAAATTTAGGCTAACTAACTAACCCATTTCTGAAGGTGTATCAGAAATTAAAAAAAGTGTAAAAACAATGTATGTAGTAAAAAGAGACGGAAGAAAAGAACAGGTAATGTTCGACAAAATCACTGCCAGAGTGAGAAAATTATGTTATGGATTAAACGAATTGGTTGATCCATTAAAAGTCGCCATGCGCGTTATTGAAGGTTTGTATGATGGGGTAACTACCAGCGAGCTGGATAACCTTGCAGCTGAAATTGCAGCAACAATGACCACGGCTCACCCCGATTATGCTAGATTGGCAGCACGTATTTCAGTTTCTAACTTACACAAAAACACCAAGAAAACATTTAGTGAGGTGATGCATGATTTGTACACCTACGTAAACCCTAGAACGGGCAAAGATGCGCCTTTACTTTCTGATGAGGTTTACAATGTGATTATGGAAAACAAGGACCGCTTGGATTCTACCATAATCTACAACCGCGATTTTGGCTATGATTATTTTGGGTTTAAAACTTTAGAACGCTCATACCTTTTAAAATTAAACGGACAAATTGCAGAGCGTCCACAGCATATGCTCATGCGTGTTTCGGTTGGTATTCATTTAAATGATTTAGAGGCAGCCATTGAAACCTATGAGCTCATGTCTAAAAAATACTTTACTCACGCTACACCAACATTGTTCAATTCTGGTACGCCAAAACCACAAATGTCATCGTGTTTTCTTTTAACTATGAAAGAGGACAGTATTGATGGTATTTACGACACTTTAAAACAAACTGCTAAAATATCGCAATCTGCTGGCGGTATTGGTTTGGCTATGCACAACGTTCGTGCCACAGGAAGTTACATAGCCGGAACAAATGGCACCAGTAATGGTATTGTGCCTATGCTGCGCGTTTTTAACGACACGGCTCGCTATGTAGATCAAGGTGGTGGAAAACGTAAAGGAAGTTTTGCCATTTATTTGGAAACGTGGCATGCCGATATTTTTGATTTCTTGGAATTAAAGAAAAACCACGGTAAAGAAGAAATGCGCGCACGCGATTTGTTCTATGCCATGTGGATTTCAGATTTATTTATGAAGCGTGTTCAAGAAAATGGGGATTGGACGCTGATGTGCCCTAACGAATGCCCAGGATTACCAGAAACGCATAGTGAAGAATTTGAAGCTTTATATACCAAATATGAGGCTGAAGGAAGGGGTAGAAAAACCATTAAAGCCCGTGATCTTTGGGAAAAAATCTTGGAATCGCAAATAGAAACGGGCACCCCTTATATGTTATATAAAGATGCTGCAAACCGTAAATCCAATCAAAAAAATCTTGGAACAATTCGTTCGTCAAATCTATGTACTGAGATTTTAGAATACACTTCACCAGATGAAGTGGCCGTTTGTAATTTGGCATCCATTGCCCTTCCAATGTTTATTAAAAATGGAGAGTTTGACCATAAGGAATTGTTCCGTATTACAAAACGTGTTACCAAAAACTTAAACCGCGTAATAGATAGAAATTTCTATCCAGTTCCAGAGGCAAGAAACTCTAATATGCGCCACAGACCAATTGGTTTGGGTGTACAAGGTTTGGCAGATACCTTTATTCAATTGCGTATGCCATTCACAAGTGACGAAGCCAAACAATTAAACCAAGATATTTTTGAAACCCTTTATTATGCTGCCGTAACGGCCAGTATGGAAGAGGCTAAAGAAGAAGGGCCATACGAAACTTATGAAGGTTCTCCGATTAGTAAAGGAGAATTTCAACACAACCTTTGGGGCTTAAAAGATGAAGAATTAAGTGGTAACTGGGATTGGACCAAACTGCGCAAACAAGTGCTTAAAAATGGAGTTCGAAATTCCTTATTGGTGGCGCCAATGCCAACAGCTTCAACATCGCAAATTCTTGGAAACAATGAGTGTTTTGAACCATATACTTCAAATATTTATACACGCCGTGTGCTTTCTGGTGAATTTATTGTGGTAAACAAACATTTGTTAGAAGACTTGGTAGAATTGGGCCTATGGAACGAAAACTTGAAACAAGATATTATGCGCGCCAACGGTTCTATTCAAGATATTGATGTGATTCCACAAGACATTAAAGAGCTTTACAAAACGGTTTGGGAATTGAGCATGAAAGACATTATAGACATGTCTCGTCAGCGTGGTTATTTTATTGATCAGTCGCAATCGCTCAACCTGTTCTTGGAAGGTGCCACCATGGCAAAATTAACCTCCATGCATTTTTATGCTTGGAAGAGTGGTCTAAAAACAGGTATGTATTACTTGAGAACCAAAAGTGCTGTTGATGCCATCAAATTTACTCTTCAAACCACTAAAAAAGAGGAGCCAACAGCAGAAGTGGCAGAGGTTGTTGAGGTAGAGAATTCTGCAGCAGCAGAACAGGCCGAAGCAAAGAAAAAGAAATTGGCGGCACAAAATGCGGCAAAATTTGCAAAACAGAATGAAGAAGAAGTGAAGCCGATGACTGCAGAGGAAATGAGAGCGTTGATTGACCAAGCAAAAGCTAGTGAAGGTGATGACTGCCTCATGTGCGGGTCTTAATAAATAAAGTTTAGGGATTGGGTGTTCCCCCTTTAGGGGGGACCCCAAATTTAAAAAGGGCATCACGCCACAGCGTGATGCTTTTTTTGTTCGTGTATGTCGATAGGAAAATTTAAATTTATTGCATATTCTAAATCAATAGAGTTTTTGAAACCCTTAATTTCAAAATCGTAAATGCTTAAAAAATCTATTTTTATAACGCTCCTAATTGTTTTGGGTTTTGGGCTTTACTTCAACCCAAACTTTAAGACCATTTCAGCAGGGGTTGCTATTTTGCTTTTTGGTATGATTATGCTGGAGGAAGGCTTTAAGGTATTTACCAAAGGGCCACTTCAAAATATTTTAAAAAGAGCAACAAGTAAGCTGTACAAAGGTATTACTGCTGGGGCAGTGGTAACGGCTTTAATACAATCCAGTTCGTTGGTTTCGGTCATTACCATTTCGTTTATAAGTGCGGGTTTAATTTCTTTGGGCGAAGGTTTGGGTTTAATATTTGGAGCCAACATTGGTACCACAGCTACAGCCTGGCTGGTTGCTGGCTTTGGCCTTAAAATAAACATTTCAGCATTGGCCATGCCCATGCTTGTTTTTGGTATCATTTTTTCTTTTCAAAAAAGAGCATCATTAAAAGGTGTTGGAAATGTTTTGGCTGGCCTAGGGTTCTTCTTTTTGGGCATTCATTACATGAAAGAAGGTTTTGATGTGTTTAAAGAGCACATCGATTTATCGGAATATGCCATTTCGGGTTATTTAGGCGTTCTTATTTATACTGGGCTAGGTATTATAATTACTACCATATTACAATCAAGCAGTGCTACCTTGGCATTGATTTTAACAGCCTTATCGTTCGGGCAAACAGAATATGAAAATGCCTTGGCTTTGGCTATTGGGGCAAACATTGGAACCACGATTACAGCAGTGTTGGGCGCCGTAAGTTCAAATAGCGCAGGGAAAAGATTGGCACTGGCACACTTTATCTTTAACGTTGGTACCGGTTTGGTAGCCATAGCTTTGATATTTCCGTTGGCACGATTGGTAAATAACTTATCAGATTTACTCCAAATAGCTTCAACAAATTATACGCTAAAACTGGCTTTGTTCCATACCTTATTCAATGTTTTGGGTGTATTGCTAATGTTACCATTCCTTAAGGTTTTAGAGCGATTTTTGATGCGGTTCTTTAAAGAAGATCCAAACAAGGATATTGACGAACCAAAGTTTCTCAATCCGGCAGTATTGGAGTTTTCGGGTTCGGTTATTTCTGCATTGGTTCAAGAATCAAAATATTTATTTAAGAACAGTGTTTTTGAAATTGTGGCGCATGCGTTGAATATCCATAGAGATGACATCAAATCTTCTAAAAACATTAAAACTATTGTAAAGAAATCAAAAACCGATTTTAAAACAGATGTAGAGGATCTGTACTATAAAAAGGTCAAGACCATATATGGCGAAATCATTAAATATGCCTCAACCGCACAAAGCACGTTAAGCCTTAACAGCAAGCAGAATAAAGCCGTAACGGAAATAAAAATAGCCAATAGAAAAATGGTTGAAATCATTAAAGATGTCCGTGAGTTGAATAAAAATATTACCCGTGTTTTGGATATGGACAACAAGCATTTGCAAAGTGAATACGACAGCTATCGAAAAAAACTCACTAAAGTATTGCGGACCATATATCGGTTCAGGAAAACGGGTGATGAAAAAAGATATACCAATCAGTTAAAGGAGCTTAAGGAAGAGGCCAAGAGCCATGCAAGGCAGAGCAATAAATCGATTGATAAATTAATCAGGAAGAACTTGATTACAGCCGAAATGGCCTCGTCGTTATTCAATGATTACACCAATGTAAACGATATGATAAAAAAACTGATTGATGTGGCCGAATTGCTTTATGGTAAAACAGATTCGTTATTTGAGGATACCGATATAAACTAAAAAGCATCACGCTATGGCGTGATGCTTTTTAATTCAATGGATTAATCAAATAATATATTTAGTCTAATATATTTTCAGAAAGGTCTTGGTCGTTATCTGCCATTAAAGCGAAAAACTTATCAATGTTTGGAAGAATGATAATTCTTGTTCTTCTGTTTTTTCCTCTGTTTTCAGCAGTATCGTTATCAGCAACTGGCAAATAGCAACTTCTACCAGAAGCGATTAATTTTTCTGGAGCTACGTTGTATTTTTCTTGAAGTTTACGTACAACAGATGTTGCTCTAAGCACACTTAAATCCCAGTTGTCTGCAATTTTTTCGGTACTTATGGTTCTGGAATCGGTATGGCCTTCAACCATAACATCTAAGCTTGGTTCAGAGTTTATAACATCGGCAAGTTTTTTCAAAATAGGATCGGCTTTAGAGCTTAATCTGTAGCTGGCCGTGTTAAATAACATATTGTCTGCAATAGAAATCATAACCACTGTTTCGTTAATATTAACGGCAAAATCTTCATCCTCATTCATATTACTTTCGCTGATTGTTTTTTCAAGGTTGTAAGCAACAGCCAAATTCATGGAATCCTTTAAAGTTTTGGCTTGACTAAGCTTTTCAGCGTCAACATGATTTAGGGTTTCGCGCATTTTTGCTTTGGTGTCGTTAGACATTACTGCAACATTTTCAACAACCTCTAATTTAGAATCATTTTCTTCTTTAAGAGACATGATTTTGTTGTTGTACGCTTCAACTCTAGCTTCAATTTTAGCAAATTTAGCTTCTAGGTCTTCTTTTTCAATTCTTGTTTTTTGCAATTCACTTTTTACCTCACCATTTTCTTGCTGAAGTGCCAAGTATTTTTTCTTTGAAACACATGAAACGGTCATAATGGTTGCTAAAAGTAGGATGGAAATTTTCTTCATAATCATTATAAATATTAGTTTAAGGTATTTACGTACCGAAATGCAATCTAGACGTTAACAAATGTTTTTTTGTTGAAATTTATAATGAACAAACTGTCAGAAGCCTATTAGACTTTGCTACAAACAAAAAAGCATCACGCCATGGTGTGATGCTTTTAAAATATTTGGTTAAAAAATGTTGTCTATTTTTCTTCAACAGCTGAGACCGCAGAAATTGTTGCAGGCTTAACCGATGAGTCGTGAGCTGTATAATATTCTTCAAGAAGATTCATTGTTGCGTTGAGTAAATCTTTAGTCTCTAGCAATAAGCTAAAGTATAAAGTTGTGTTTTTAGGACTAGATTCTTCGTTGCGAGTACGCTCTACTTGTTTCTGAATTTTATTGGTTACCAAAGAAATAATTTCTTCTTTTCTGCCCAAAATCAATCCAATTTCTTCAAATGATTGAGTTTCAAAGGCATTTTTAGTATTATTGAATAGAATTTCAAAACGTTCGTCAACTTCTTTTAGCTCCTTAATTTGATTGAATTTAAGTTTTTTGTGATTGTTGTTAACGTGTTTATGGCTAACTTTTGTTATATACTCTAAAGATTGGGTCATGTCTTGTAAATACCCTAAAATATGAATGTAAAAATTACTTGCTCCAACACTGGAATCATCAAGATTTTTAATGAAATAAAAGATATTGTCTCTTAGTTCATCAACCTCACTAGATAATTTTACAATTTGCCTTTTATTCTTTTTTAGTAAGATTAAATCTTGTTTTGCCAGACCGTTTATAGCATTTGTGTAAATTTTGTTTCCACGTTTTACAACGTTGGCTATGTTTTTAGCACTTTCGATAATAACACCTTGAATAGAGCTGCTTTCAGCTTTTTCAAGACTGTCTTCAGCTTTTGCTTCTTTGGCTTTTTTGTTATGTGCTATAGAACTTCTTATTAATAAAGCAAATGCTACCACCAATAATATAGGGAACACTACTGGAAGATTTAAGTTTAAGAGATATGCTACTAATGCCGCAGCAGCAAACGCACTGAATGCTGTAAAAAACCATCCGCCAATTACGTTTAATACTCCGGCAACCCGATACACAGCACTTTCTGCTCCCCAAGCTCTATCTGCCAAAGATGTACCCATAGCTACCATAAAGGTTACATAGGTAGTGGATAAAGGTAATTTATACGATGTTGCAATAGAAATTAAAACTGCTGCAACCATTAGGTTTACTGCTGCGCGAACTAAATCGAAAGCTGGAAGTTCTATTTTCTTATCCTTTGAAACAGTAATGACAGAAGCTTCAAATTGCTTGTCAATTTTTTTCTGCCATGATTCTGGTAAAATGTATGAAGACATTTGAGACATCAACATAGCGGATCTTACAAAGCCACGAGATAAAAAGTTTGGTTGAAAACGCTCTTTGGTTTCGCTTTGGCTTGATAAATCCAACGATGTCTTTACAACACTTTTGGCTTTGGTAGAGAACCATAAAGTTAAAACCATAACTAATCCTGCTACCAAAAGCAATATTGTTGGTGTTGGCGCTTTACCGCTTAAACTTTTCATTGAAAACTCAGCAGCAGATAATCCATCAACATTAATCGCTGGATTTATGAAATCTTGATATGCTTGGTATGCTCCGGTTGATGGACCAATAAAGTTTACCAAATCGTTACCGGCAAATGCCAAAGCAAGTGCAAAAGTACCAACAATGATAGTCAATTTATAAATATTGGTTTTGGCGAAACTTATTAAAGCAAAGGACAAAATAGACCAAAATGCAAAACTGATACCAACAATTAAATAAACGTTATGCTCTAAAAACTCTTTAATTGTTTCACCTCCCGTGATATCAAAACTTTGTTTGGCATAATTTGTTCCTCCAATACCTTTCATAAGAATGAAGTAGGTAATAGAGGTTATGGCAATACCTCCAAATAATGCGCCAACCCAATTTGCTTTCTGTTCAAACTTATATGATAGCAATAATCTAGAAAACCATTGGACAATGGCGCCAATGGTAAAAGCGACAATGACCGAGAGAAGTATTCCAAAAATAATCTGAGAGGCTTTGGAGGTGTTAATGTAATTAAGCAAATCACTAAAATCGCCACCATCATGTCCAATTTTAATTAACGCCATGGCAACTGAAGCGCCTAGTAATTCAAATACAATTGAAACAGTAGTAGAAGTAGGCATTCCAACAGAGTTAAAAAAATCTAATAAGAGAATATCTGTAATCATTACTGCCATGAAAATAATCATGATTTCATTGAACATAAATTCTCCTGGGTTAAAAATACCTTTTCTGGCAACTTCCATCATTCCGCTAGAAAATACCGCTCCAATGGCGATACCTAAACTAGCAACTATCATTATAGTTTTAAATGGAATAGCTCTTGAGCCAATTGCCGAGTTTAAAAAGTTTACAGCGTCGTTACTTACACCCACCACTAAATCAGCGACAGCTAAAATGGCTAGGGCAATGATCATGTACAAATAAATATTATCCATTGGTCGTAATTGTAAAAGGTCTGCAAATATCATGACAATATATGATTATTATGTTATGTAATTGTTATTTTATGGGCTAAAAATGAATATCGAAACCTAGACGAAAAGTAATGTTGTCTTTATTCCCGTTCACAGTTGTATAGTTTATATCACTTTGTACTTTTAGTTTATGTCCAACAATAAATTTGTTTAGACCAAAAGTGTACTGTTTGGTGGGCAATGCGCTGGTAACAGTTTCATATTCTACCTTTGTAAAGCGCCCTACTATCTCATAATCGCATTTAAATAAGAAACCAGCTTGTAAGTTCAGGGCATTTCCTGTTAGAACGATGTCTCCGGTTGGTGAGCCATCTGTGTCTATTGCAATTGGGTTGTCAGCAGTTCGTTTTGCATACTCGCCCATAAATGAAAATCCGTTATATTTAAACATGGCATCGGCAAAAATTGTGGTGATATCTGTTTCGTAAAGGGATCCGTCGCTTTTAAACATATAGTCTCCTAAAACACTACGTTCTTTAACTGCATCTTGGTTTAAATCGTAGGTGGCTCCTAACATTAGCTTAGGTTTTTCTTCACGTTTTAAATCAGATTGGCTATAATCACCTTTTGATTTAAAATTGCCGAAAGGCAAAAGTTCCAAACGGGCAGTATATTGCAGGCCTCCTTCGTTTCCTTCGGTTACATTGCGACCTTCACCCTGTGATATGGCTAATTTTTCACGTATTATAAAGTTACCGCCAAGATTTGATTGATGACGTAATTGAATGCCTAAGTCACGGTCAATATTAAAGCGGCTATTCAATAATGAACGATCTATTAATTGCAGGTTTGCAGAAGAAACCACACGCTCTACGTTACCGGGTAATTTAGTTTGCCCTGCCCAAAGTTCAAAGTTTTTGGCAAAATTCCACATAAGTACAGCATCGAGTATATACCTAGGGGTGTTTCTGTTAAACTGATTTGCACCAGAGATATCTCTGTTTGAAAGCCCCAATTCTATTTTATATTTTAGTTTCGAGCTGTAGGCAAAACCATCAAATTTTAAACGCGCACGTCTCACTATAAAGTTGTGTTCTGGACTTTCGTAGCTGTTGCCATTGTAGTCCCAAGATGACGTTGAGCGTACTTGAAATCGGGGTGCAAATTTTACACTAAACGAGCTATCTTTAGCAACAAAGTTCAATAATCCTTTACCAAAGGATGTGTCGCTGATTTCTTGTGCTTGTACAGAGAGGAATGCGCTGATTAACAACGCAAGGGTAATTTTAAGTTTCATTGTAATTATTAGTTTTTGTCGCTGCAAAGAACCAACTCCAATGTTAACTTAATGTAAACTAAAGATTAATTTAAGGACAAAAAAAAAGACTGCCTTGGCCAAAGGCAGTCCCATTAGGAATCATGATAATGTAGTCGACAAAAACTAATAGATTACATGACGTACTAATTAAAATGTTTCGAAACGTTGCAAATATCAACGTTTAAGGTAATGTTAGTGTAACCTCAATATTAACTTAATATTAATTCTCCAATGTTAAATATTTATATTTAACCATTTGACAAACAATACATTAATTATTTAATGTTAATTTAATGTTACGCAAATGTTGTTTTAGTGTTACCTAATATGTAATTTTGATAAATAATGTATAAAAACCCCATAATTATGAAGAAGTTAGTAATATTATTTGCCTTTCTAATTACTGTGGTTTCTTTTGCTCAAAAAGACCAAAAGAGAGAATTAAAATTTAACAAAGACACCAATTTAATTGAAGTGACTTACTTTCATGACAATGGAGTTGTAAGCCAAACAGGTTTTTACACTACAGATGGTAAGCTTCAAGGTGAATGGTTGAGTTTTAACACAGAAGGCAAAAAAACAGTTTCTGGTAATTATGATAATGGTAAAAAAGTCGGCAAATGGTTTTATTACACAAATGAAACCGTAAAAGAAGTAGATTACAATGAAAACGTTATTGCAAGTTTAAAAGAAACCGAGGTAAAAGACGGTATTTAAACTTAAATAAGGCCAATAAAAAAGCATCACGCCCAGCGTGATGCTTTTTTATTTTATAAAGAATTGAATAGATTATTCTCTAGACCATCCAGCTCCCCAAGTTGCAAAGTCGGTACCGGTGCCATTGCCATCACCAGATAATATAAAATCGCCATCTATATTAAATGAAACACCAGTGTCGTTTTTTACTTTAGTGGTTACATCAGTAAAAGTAACATCTTTAACGTTTAAATCGCCACTAGTTACGCCATTACCTGTTGGGTTATCACCAGAATCACCGTCTAAATCGAAACCTTCTTCAAAACCTTGAATAACTATATTTGAAAATATACCTTGAGTACCAGCTCTCAAACGAATTGCTTCTGTTCCAGCTGTATTTCCTTGTCCAATAATAGTTACATTAGTTACATTTGGTTTAGAGAAATAACCGGCAGCATTGCTAAAGTCCGTATTGTACCCATCACATTCAAATGCTTTATCATGATCTGGACCGTGTTTAACATAAGCATGAGTAATATTTCCTGAGTATCCCTCAGTCCAGTCGATAGAATCATCTTGGTTATTTATGGAATATACATAGCTAACATTTACCGTTCCACCAAAAAACTCGAAACCATCATCTTTACCTTCAAAAGATTCTACATATTGCACCAAAGTGCCGTTACCTACTCCGTAGAAAGATAATCCATTGTTTTCTGACTGGCCATCTGCAGCGCCACCAGAATACTCAACACGTAAGTACTGAATAGAACCAGAATCGTCTGATGCGTCAGTACCACCGTAAGGTAAACTAGCAATTTCTGAAGTAGACGTTGCCGCACCAGAGACAGAGTTAACAGGGGCTTTGCCTAAAATAATCAATCCGCCCCAATCGCCAGCTGCTGGGTTAGAGGCGTTTGATGTTAAAACGATAGGCTCGTTGGCGTTTCCGTTAGCTTGTATTTTAGCACCTTGTGCAATAGCAATATACACATTGGCACCAGTTGCTTCTGCTTTAATGGTCATACCGGCAGGAATAGTTAATGTAGTACCAGAAGCCATAATTAACGAACCGTTCAATATGTAGGTGTTATTTGGATCTAAAGATAAGTTCTGTGTGTAAGTTCCAGACAGGTAAATAGTTTGTCCTGTTGTTCCATTGCCAGTATTGTTTGTATTGTTCACAACGCTATTATCGTTAATCACAATATCGGCAGTATCATCAGTTGTACATGAGAAAAGCATTGTTGCAATGGCTAATCCTAAAATTAAATTGTTTTTCATCAGTTTTTATTTAATTAATTTTTATTATTTATTATCGTGTTAAAATTTATACTTTAATGAAAGGCCTAAATCCATACCTCTTTGGTAGTTTGAAATGCCTTTTCCGTTGGCCGAGGTTACTTCAACGTCACCAAGGGTTGTTTGTCTTACATATCTAACTTTTGGATTTAGTAAGTTTTTGGCGCTTAAGTTCACCTCAAACTTTTCGCTAATTTTGTTTTTCCATATAAAATCAAGCGTGGCAACGCTTTTTTCAATAACATTACCCAATTGACCAGAACCTAAAGCATCAATTCTATCTGAGAAATAAGAAAACACAAGGTTCGCGGTAGGTTTATAGCTATTGAAAACTGGCGAATAGTTAATATCAGCATTCAAGATGAATGGCGAAGCGCCTTGAAGGTCTTCTTTGCTTCTATTGAAAGACAGATTGTATGTTCCGTTGATGTTTGCAAACAAATCTTGTTCTGTTTTCATGTATGTGGCGTTTAAACCAAAGGAAAGCAATGCATCCTCATCTTCAGTTTGCAACACGTTTTTACGTAATTCAACCTCTACTCCATAAATCTTTGCTTTGTTACCGGTTCTGAAGTAACGTTGTGTTCCGGTAGCATCAGCTCCAACAACTAAGTTGATAGGGTCTTTTATTTCCTTACCAAAAACGGATAAGGCAAATAATTCGCTTTTGCTATAGAACCATTCGTATTTTAAATCTAGGTTATAGATTTTTGAGTACCCTTTTTGCAATAAATCTGGGTTACCACCAATACGGGTTGATACACTTTCATAAACAAACGGCGCTACTTCCTTAAACTCGGGAAGCGATACCGTTTGACTAGCGGTAAAACGGATGTTTTGGTCATCATTAACAGCGTACTTAATGTTTAAACTTGGTAATAAAAAGTTTTGTTTTGAGTTGATGGATGCGTTACCGTTGTTTCCTAAGTTAATTACATCATAGCTGATGTTTTGTTGTACAGATTCAAAACGGGCACCCGGTACAAATAACCATTTTTCCCCAACTTTAATCTCTGCATCAATATATCCTGCGTAGATATCCAACTTACCATTATAGGTATTTTCAGGTAATCCCGGTCTGTTGGTGTTTGATAAGGTTGGAATGGTATTAATTACTTTTATAAGATACAAACCAGTATTATCATTTGGATTCACACGTAAGTTGTCCAAAGAAAAATCGTTGTTGAAATTGTTTACATCGGTTACTGGGTAGTCAGAATCTACGATATCATAACCATATCGAATATTATCAAACGTTCTTTCTTTGCTTTTACCATCGTAGCCAAAATTCAATTTAAAATTATCGGTAATGGCGTAAGCTAAATTTAAACGGCTGTTAATTTCGTCGTCTTTAATATTCTGAAAATAACGTTGGTTGTCAAAAACCACATTACTATAAAATGTTGGATTTGTATTTGGGTCGTTATCTAAAGCATACTGATAGTTTTCTAAACTGATACGTTTTCTATCAGGTTGTTTAGAATACACTAGGTTGTAACCAATGGCCCAATCCAATTCAAGTTTACCCGATTTATGGTTACCTTCCAATTGGTTTACGGTCATTTGAGTTTGGTCGAATTGAACGTTCATTTGGTAAAACCCTTGTTCGGTATCTAACTGGGCATCACGGTTTCTACCGGTGCCATCAATACCAAAATATCCAACTACATCAGATGAATTATTGATGAATAAAGAAGTGTACTTTAATTTATTGCTGTCATCAATTTTATACAATGCAGTTCCCATTGCGGTAGACGTTGTTCCGTACTCGTACTCTTCGGCCACATCAAAAGCTTTTTTCTCAGTTAAGGTATAATCAATGGAAGAACCTTTTCTGTACTCGTATCCGTTTTCAAAAGAACCTGTAATAAAAAGGCTTAATTTAGAGCCATTATTAAAATTGAATGATGTTCCAGTAGAACCACCGTAGCTAACATTGATAGGAGTTCCTGCGCTTTCTGGGTCGATACCGTGCGATAAAATAACAGCAAAAGGGTTGTGTGCATAACGGCCATAGTAACCAAAAAAACCAGTTCCCTCGCTTCTTACAAAGTCTTTGCCGATGGCATTGGTATTAAACCCTGTTGCAGCATTTAATTCAAGAAAACTCTTTCCGGTGTAATCTTTCGATTTAACATCTACATTACCGGCAGAAAAGTCACCATAAAATTTAGAAGAGTATGCTTTAGCAACTGATACATTTTCAATAACATCGGTTGAAAATAAGGTTAAATCGATGTTCTTTTTGTTAACATCATTAGAAGGTAAGGATAAACCATTTAAAGTGGTGTTTAAATATCTATCCCCTAAACCTCTTACGTATACGTTGCTTGACCCTTCTTGTTTGGAAATACCTGAAATTTTTGAAATCGCAGAGGCAGCGTCTGAAACTCCTTTTCTAGATAATTCCTCGGCGCCAATGCTTTGTTTCATCTCTACCGCTTTCTTTTGTTCAAGCAATAAAGCGGTTTCGCTTTCACGTTTGGTTGTTGTTGTAATTATAACTTCATCCAACGAAGCGGCACTGGCACCCATGGGTACATTTACCTCTGTTACTTTTCCGGCAACAACTGTTACAGTAATTTCTTGTGTTTCATATCCCACGAAACTGAATATTAAGGTGTAATCACCAGCTTCTAAATTTTCAAGTGTATAAAGACCATCAAAATCGGAAGTTGTTCCTTTTGTTGTTCCTTTTATTAAAACATTGGCAAAGGCCAAAGGTTCATTATTGTATTCTTTGTCTGTTAGCTTACCAACAACAGAGCCAGTGTTTTGGCCGTGTAAAACAGTTGCTGAAACTAGTGCAAACAATAAAAATATTTTTCTCATTTAATGTTAAATTTTATTGGTGCAAATAACGTTACACTAAATGAACAGGATGTTACCTATAAGTTAAACAATGGTTGTAATAGGGTTATGTAAACGTTATCAGTTAGGCTAAGAATTTACGTTGAGTTAACATAAATTCTATGGGTTTGAAGAGGGGCTCAACCAAAAAAGTACTTAATCCAAAATATTGGTTTAAATCTGCAATAAATATTGAAAATAAATCCAGTAAGGGACTCTAAAAAAAGTAAAGTGTAAAGGGCAAAAAAAGTAAATCTTATTGCTCAGAAGTAGCTTTATCTTCTGTATTGGCTGTTGCCATCAGTAAAGCTAAATCATCTAAAGAAATTGTGCTTGCTGCTAATGATAGTTTTAGTTCGGCTGGCTCAAAAGTATCAACATGAACATCAACTTCCTTAGTTTCGTATCCTAAAAAACTGCACACTAGGGTATAATCTCCAGCTTCCAGGTTTTCAAGAATAAATAAACCTGTTTTGTCTGTACTGGCTTTAATTTCAGAATTTTTTATCGAAACATCAGCTAAAACCAAAGGCGCATCCTTTACTTCATTGTCCATGATTTTACCAACAATTAAGCCAGTACTCTGACCAAATGAAATGGTTGTAAAAAGTATTGCAGAGATGTAAAATAATTTCTTCATAAAAATGGCTATAAATACCACTGCAAATAAAGCCTTATTAGAATAACTTAATGTTATTGAATTATTAAACAACCGTCATTAAAATGTTACCTTAATGTTAACAAACTACCCGTTAAAAAAATATAATTTAATGGATGCTTTATAAAGATGTTTTTTATCTTGCTTGGCATTAAAAATAAACCATGAACTGGGAACAATTACTATCCTTAAAACGCTTTGGCGACACCAATAAACGCATTAGAAAAGAACAGGACGAAACCCGTTTGGGCTTTGAAGTAGATTACGACCGCATTATTTTTTCGTCGGAGTTTAGAAGCCTCCAAGATAAAACGCAGGTTATTCCATTATCGCAAACCGATTTTGTGCATACCCGATTGACCCATAGTTTGGAGGTTAGTGTTGTTGGGCGTTCGCTGGGCAGGAAAGTTGGCCAAAAACTTTTGGAAAAGCATCCGCATTTACAAAATGTTCATGGGTATCAAGTTAATGATTTTGGCGCCATTGTGGCCACTGCAGCTTTGGCGCACGATATTGGTAATCCGCCTTTTGGGCATTCTGGTGAAAAGGCCATTGGTGAGTTTTTTAAAAATGGGGCGGGCAAAACCTATAAAAATGAATTGACGCCAAAACAGTACCAAGATTTATGCGATTTTGAAGGCAATGCCAATGGATTTAAAATATTGACCCAAAATAGGGATGGGCGCCAAGGCGGGTTGCGGTTAAGCTATGCTACCCTTGGGGCATTTACCAAATATCCAAAGGAATCATTGCACAAAAAGCCAACAAAACATATTGCTGATAAAAAATACGGTTTTTTTCAGAGTGAAAAGGAAGCTTTTGCAGATATAGCCAATGAATTGGGTTTGATAAAACGAAGTAAAGAGCATTTAAGTTTTTCGCGCCATCCACTGGCTTATTTGGTGGAAGCGGCCGATGATATTTGTTACACAATCATAGATTTTGAAGACGGCATCAACCTTGGGCTTATTCAAGAAGAATTTGCGTTGGAATATCTTTCTAAAGTTATTCGGGATAACATCATTCCAGAAAACTACTATGCACTGACCAATAAGGAAGACCGTGTGGGTTATTTAAGAGCCTTGGCCATTGGTGCATTGATAAATGATGCCGTAGATATTTTTATGAAAAATGAAGAGGCCATTTTAAATGGCGATTTTGATTGTGCGTTGCTGGATAAAAGTAAATACGATGCCCAAATAAAAGACATCATTAAAATTAGCATTGAAAATATTTACCAATCTGAAGAGGTGGTTGACAAGGAAATTGCAGGCTATCAAATCATCAACAAATTGTTGGGGGTTTACACGGCTGCCGTAAATAATTCGTACAGCGGCACCACATCGAATTACGATAAATTAATATTGAACCGTTTGCCAAAAACCATCAATTTTAAAAGTGACGATTTGTACCAACGCCTATTGGCTGTGTGTCATTATGTTTCATTGTTATCGGACAGTAAGGCCATTCAAAATTTTATGAAGATTGAGGGGGTTACTTTTTAGTATTATCCGGTTTTCTATTATTATAAAATAAGGTTGAATAAATAACCAGAAATAATGATGCAAAGGGTAACCACACTGAAGAAAATTCCAATGAGTTTTAAGGTCATTACTTTTTTGAGTAACATAGCTTCTGGTAGTGATAAACCAACCACGCCCATCATAAATGCAATAGCGGTTCCAATAGGAATTCCTTTGGAGACCAAAACTTGAACTACAGGCAATACGCCAGAAGCGTTCATATACATTGGTACGGCCAAAATTGTAGCTATTGGTACGGCAAAATGGTTGTCCGTGCTCATGTATTTTTCAAAAAATCCTTCTGGAATAAAGCCATGCATCAATCCGCCAATGGCAATGCCCACCAATACATACGGAACAACGCCTTTTAAAATCTTGATGACTTCACGCCAAATAATATTTAAACGTTGTTTTAACGTTTGTTTTTCGGCAATAAAAGTGTCTTGATCCCTTTGTGCGTTTGCCAGAACTTCTTTAACCCAAGGCGTGAGAAATCGTTCCAATTTCAATTGTTGTAAAGCAACACCTGAGACCATTCCTAAAATAACGCCACTGGCTACATAAATAATGGTCATTTTAAGTCCAAATAAGCCAACAAAAAGTCCAATAGCAACTTCATTGACTAAAGGTGAGGTTATTAAAAAAGCAAAGGTTACACCCAACGGAATTCCACCGCGAACAAAACCAATGAAAAGTGGTACAGAAGAACAAGAACAGAATGGTGTTACTACCCCAAACAAACTAGCCATTAAGTGTTCCAGGCCATAGAGTTTGTTTTTCGACAAGAAATTCCTAACCCTATCTATGGGAAAGTAACTGTTTATAATGCCCATAAAAAAGATAACGATAAACAATAAAATTAGAATTTTGATGCTGTCGTAAATAAAGAAATTTAGAGCATCGGACAGATGTGCGCCGTGTTGCATTCTAAAAACGGAATACACCAACCAGTCCGCTAGATTTTGAATCCGGGTAAACATATTAAAAACAAATTCTAATAAGATTAACAACAATCATCCGTGCCGGAATAACAATCAGAAGTTTTATTAATTGAAGAATCTCCTTTGGATTCAGCGGTAATAAATTCCAAGATTTCTTCTTTGTAAGGGATTCGTCCTTTAGAAACCACTTTTTCATTTACTACCAAAGCAGGTGTTGCCATGACGTTGTATTCCATTATTTTCATAATGTCTTCCACTTTTTCAATGTTGGCGTTTAGGTTGTTTTCAGTAACAACTTCTTGTGTCACTTTGGTCAGTAATTGGCATTTTGGGCAACCTGTTCCGAGAATTTTAATTGTTTGTGCCATAATATTTTATTAGTTTATCGCAAATAAGCGATAAGATTTGTAAATTTTTAAATTTGACAATTCGAACTTTGCTTTTTATTGTTTTCTTTGAAGAATTCAGAGAAAATTTCTCTTGCCAAATTCCATTTCTCTTGATTGATACAGTATTTTATTTTGGGTGGTTTGAGCTCGCCTTTTATTAAATCTGCATTTTTCAGTTCTTTTAAATGTTGAGAAATGGTGGATTGTGCCAGTGGAAAAATTTCAACCAAATCACCCGTGAAACAACAAGACTGATTCTCTAGATAATTCAATATTTCAATTCGAATAGGATGAGACAAAGCCTTTGCAATACTTGCCAAAAGTAAAGATTCTTCGCTGTAGTCTATATGTTCTAATTTTCTATCCATAAGTTCATCGCAAATTTACGATTAGTTTTTTGTCCTGCAATATTTTTGATGAAAAAATGGCTCATTTAATTGGTTTTTGTTGGATGTATTTCGTCTTAAAGATATTTTGGCGTTTTAACTACTTCTGTCAAGCACTTAAGAGGGTTTACGTTTTATTATCTAAATTCAAAATTAGATGTTAGTTTAAATCACACATTAATGTAGCATAATTGTCCAACTTCTAATTACTGGTTTTTAAAGTTTCATAATCATTTTCAAACATGATTAGAACTTCCATTGAAGGAGTCCTCGTTTTATATTCAGGATCACTATTATTTAGGATTTCTTCCATGTTTTGAGCCTTTTTATTTTTCCAAAATCCCGCCTTTGTGAAACCTATCGCACATATTTGGCCATTTTGCTCAAAAATTTGCCTATGATATACCCATTTATCATCTGAACCTTCCAATCTTAAAGTAATGTTGAAGGGCTTAAACATTTTTAGAGGTTTCTTATAAATGATTTTTTGGGATGCCAAAACGCCAAACATGCCCTTTTTTACCGTATTGCTGTATAAATTTGACCGAAAAACCACTTCGTATCTTATTAGGTCCATGTAGTAAAAATATTTTGAGTTGGCCATAAACCGAAAGGATTCACAATCCAATATATTCACTCTTCTCGTTCTTGTTAAATCAGAGGATGGTTTGATTTTCTTCCAAAATAGTCTGGATCCAATAAAGATGTAAATCATGTGTAACCAATAATAAATCATTTTTTGGATTTAGTTTTGCAGGTTACTTAAATATCTGGGAATGAAGTTCTGTGCGACTCAGAGCTTGTTTACGTTTCGTCGATTCATAACTGTCGCGATTAAAGCATATTAAGCACAGCGAAACGAAGGTAGTTGGAAATTTTTACAGAGTCAATTATTCGAGTCTAATTTTTGTGTCCATTTCTTTAACATAATTTTAACAAAACCACTATTTCGTTTTCTTCGTAGGTATGCATGAGAGCAAAAATTTAACACATAAAAAATCTCAAAAACATGAAAAATTTAAAAACTATTTTAGGATTAGGAATTTTAGCAGCGGCTGGTTTCTTTATCGTTGCGGCGGATCACATTGATGCGCCTGCTGTACAAGGTGGTAATAGTGATATTACCGATTTTTATGCCTTTCAAGGCGAAAACCCAAACAACCTCGTTTTTGCGGCTAACCTTCAAGGACTGTTGAGTCCAATGGCAACTGGTTCGGCAACGTTTGATGAAAACGTAATGATTGAATTCAATATCGACAACACAGGCGATTATGTCGAAGACTTGGTTATTCAGGCCATTCCAAGAGATGGCAAAATGTATTTCTTTGGCCCTATTCCACCTTCGCAAACAGGACTAAATAGCATTATTGAAACATCGTCTACTGTCGGTGGAATTGTAGATATTACAATGTATGGTTCAAGTGCAAAAATCGCTAACAATGGAGGTATGAGTTTTTTTGCTGGCCCACGAGACGACCCATTTTTTATGGATTTCGCTCAATATTCTGAAATCATTGCCGGAAACGCAACAAGTTTCAACACACCAGGAGCCGATACTTTTGCAGGAACCAACGTCATGTCTGTTGTTGTTGAAGTACCAAAAGCTATGATTGGTGGCTCAGGAACCATTAATACATGGGTGGAATCTAAAAGAAAATAACAGTAAATAACCTTAAATAAAATTAATATGAGAACTATAAAAATATTAAGCGTAATAGCTCTATCATTTTTGGCATACAATTGCTCAAATAATGATGATAATCAAATAATATACCCCGAAACACCAGATTTTATTGGAACCTACATGCAAGAAGACCAAATGGGTAGACCAGCGGTAAACACGGTATTTGTGTCTTCTTCTAGTAAAGACATGTTTAACGTTACAACGCCGTCAATGCAAAATGCAGCCTACCAAAGCATGTTTGAAACTAATTTAACAGCATTAAGCCCTGCTTATGCAAACCCAGGAGACACCAATGCCTTAGGCTTGGATGCGGCAACATTTACAGGGCTTTTGGCTACTGATGTTTTAAATGTGTCGCTGGATGCACCAACAACATTTTATGACGGCACCAATGTCTTGACGGGTAGAAATTTGTCTGACGATGTGATTACAGTGGAGTTGCTTTTAATCTTTGGCGGAGAAGATTTTTCTGAAAACCCTGGATTGTCAAACGATAATGTTGATGCAAACGATAAACCTTTTTTGTCCTCATTTCCATACCTAGCCTCACCTTGGTAAAATCCACCAATTCTAAAATGGGAGTTTAAACTTCCATTTTAGAATTTTAAACAAAACCTACTTAGAAACAAAAAACCTTAAAAAATAAACACAATGAAAACCATAAACAAATTATTTGGAATTGTACTGTTACTGATCATTGTAAGTTGTAATAAATCACCTAAAAAAATAACAAACGTTGATGACTACAATAGTTATTTAAAAGATAATGGGGACGAGATGTTGCAGTTAGCGACAGAAGGTTTAATATTCTGGGAAAAAAAGCTTGAAAAAGAACCAAATCAATTTCCTTATTTAGCTAAAGTTGCAGCATCTCAATCTCTCATTTTCACTAAAACAGGAAATATTAAAGCCTTAATTGAAGCTGAAGAAAACTTAATTGAAGTTAACAAAAGAACGGGTTTTAATAAACCCAGCTATTTAAGATCACTGGCCAGAAACTATATATCCCAGCATAAGTTTAAGGAAGCTCTTGAGCTCTTAAAAAAAGCTGAAGCTAACGGTGAAAACCTGAAAGGCACTGAAAAGATGCTATTCGATGTCCATTTGGAACTTGGGAATTTTGATTTGGCAAAATCGTACTTGGAAAAAATTAGAAAAGAAAATGATTTTGATTATTTAATAAGATTATCAAAATGGTCCGACCACCGCGGAAATTTAGACGCCGCCATTAAATATATGGAGCAGGCTAAGGGCATAGCCGAAGCTTCAAACGTGCCGTCAACAAAGCAATGGGTTTACACCAATTTGGCAGATTATTATGGGCATGCCGGTAATATTAAAGCCTCTTATAATCATTATTTAAAAGCTTTAAAATTAGACCCAAATGATGCCTATGCTAAAAAAGGAATAGCATGGATAGTATATTCCCATGAGAAAAATGCAGATGAAGCACTGCGTATTTTAGACTCAGTAACACAAACATACAATGCCCCTCACTACCACCTTTTAAAAGCTGAAATCACAGAATTTAAAGGCGATAAAATATTACAGGAAGAACAATTAAAATTATATAGTCGTGCCGTTAACAATCCATTGTATGGCAACATGTATAATAAATACAATGCGCTTCTTTACGCCGAAAATCCTCTGGAGACAACCAAAGCTTTAGTAATTGCCAACATGGAAATTAAGTACAGGCCAACCCCACAATCTTACGATTTATTGGCATGGACTTATTACAATCATGGCGATACCGAAGAAGCTTTAAAGATAATGGAAAAACACGTTGTGGGTAAAACTTTTGAGCCTGAAGCCATGTTGCACTTGGCCCAAATTTATACAGCAAACGGTAAAGAAGATGAGGCTAAAAAACTTAAAAAAGAACTTTTGGAAAGTACTTTTGAACTTGGCCCTATTAAAGCACAAAAAGTAAAAAAACTATAAAATAAAATCATGAAAGGCTTGTCTTTTAACATAATGGCTTTTTTGTTTATAATGTTTGTTGGACATTGCTCATATGGTCAAATTCCAGACATAAAAAGTAATAGTAAAAAAGCTATTGATTTGGCTGTAGAAAATCAATTAAATAGCATTAAAGTTAGCAGTAACACATTTAGCTTTTTTAATACCACGGACACTTATTACAACATGGAGTTTTTCAACAAGGCTTCAAAGTACTTTAGCGGTACATTAAATTTGGAATTTGAGGATGAGCCATCCTATGATACTGGCGTAAAACTGCTAAGGAATTTTATGTATTTAAATTTAAACCTAAATTATAATATAGGTAAAATTAGATTTGCAATATCAATAAGCAATATCCTTAATTTTTTTGATTCAGAGTTTTCTATTATCCCAGAGCTGTATGGAAATAACGAGGTTATAGAGGATTTTTATTTTGTAATCAACCAGAGTTTTTCAATACAGACGGCGATAACCTACAATTTTTGAATAAATATAAATCGGTTGAAAAGTTAAATTCAATTTCAATGAAAGCATAAAAACAAATGGGATTATTTTGGTTAGTTAGTTGGTTGACGACTTTTTATGAATGTAAAAAGTTGTTTAAGGAAACCTAAAGTGAAAAAGTTAGATTTTTAGGTTTTTTGTTAGGTGAAAGCGTTTAGTTATAGATTTATAATTAGGCGCTTTCTTGTTATGTTTTTTTAACGGTCTTGGCTGTCCCTAGTGCGGGATTTCAAGGCACTTCACTTTCCGATTACCAATTAGTTTATTAGTTGTAAATAATTTTATATCTAACGTTTCGCCCTCATTACCTATAACCAGTATTCGCTGTTGTATTTCATCATTTTTTTTCATAGCTGAAATTCTCAGGAAAGGTTACTGAAGCTTTCCACCAGGCAGCTGTTTCATCTTCTTTTGCATGTGCAAAATTGGGTTGCTCCCAGATGAATGCTTTTTCCATTTGCTTACCTAAAACCAACAACCTTTTACCGTTTTCAACCTGTTTGTTGCTCCAATCGTTCAAGGCATATTCCAAAGTTTTATGCTCATGTAAACACTCTATAAGATCTTTTACATTATTATAGCCTTTAAATACCCCTGAACCGGTAAAGGGCTGGACTACAATGCCAGCATCGCCAATAAGGCACATGTTGTCCTTATAATAATGATCCAGGTCAAGGGTGTATATTACTTGTATGTAGCTATCTTTTGTTTTATTGACGATATTTGCATAATGTAAGGGTGTATTTTGAGAAAGAAAGTCTTTAAGTTTAGTTTCTACCCGTTTACTGATTGCTCCTGGAGGCATCGTTCCCTCTTTTAGCTCACCTGCTTTATCTGTCATCACTTCTTTAAGTTCATCCTCATTTAAGGCAATATAAGCAGCCCAATTGTAAATACGTTCACCTTCTTTTACTGAACCATTTAAGTTGGGAATGAAATAAACCACATTATGGCCCGGTTTACCAGGGTAGGATAACCGGAGTACTTCATCTTTTAAAGGACTCTTTTCTCCCAATTCCGATTCATGAAGCAGCCCTCTCCAAAGTACATAGCCCCTATACTTCAATTGCTTGTTAGGAAACAAAATGCTCCTGCCCAGAGAATGATAACCATCGGCAAACAGCACCAAATCAAATTCACTTTTGGCACCTTCTGCTGTAGTCAAGGTTACCTTCCCATTCAGTTCTTTTTCGGCATTAACTATTCTGACTCCAGAATTGTAACGGTTATCAGGAACATGACTGCGCAGTTGTTTCCAAAGTTCATTCCAGTGAAATACTTCCAGACTCATTGGCATAGCCCAAGCCACTTTGCCATAGGGTTCTGCTGAAGCAAGCTTTCCCACAAAAGGCATTTTGTTGATAAGGAGCGAAGCAAAATTCTTCTTGATTAATCCCTCGTCTTTCAATTGTTTTATCAAGGCGGGTAAAGTTCCAATACCACCGCCCCGACCAACTAAAGCTTTTCGGGAGCGCTCAAAAACAGTCACCTCATGTCCATCTCTTAACAAAAGAAATGCTGCCGAGCAGCCTGCAATCGATCCTCCAACGATACCTATTTCCATGCTGTAATTTATTTTAAAAGACCGCCAACTAGTTATACATAGATAAAAATAGTCATTATCCCAAAAATTTTAAGGCGTAATAGGGATTTGCATTCCAAATTTGATTTAAGAAGTTGCAACAACGCCCAAAGTGTATAATTGTTCCATGGTTGGTGTTTCACTACCTCCTGCGGGTTCTAAAGTAATACCAAAGGCTTCACTTTCGTTGGGGTTGTTAATTTCGAAAATTTTATTGTTGTCAGTAATAAAACTATCAATAGTTCCTAAACTGGTGGGTGTAAGTGGACTTAATTTTAAAGACCATACTTGGTAAACTTTACCTTCAGGAGGTTCAGGTAAGCCTTGGGCATCTAAAAAGATACGTTGCTCGTTTTTATCCCAATATACTTTGGCATATGTGTTTGCAAAATTACCTTGTCCGGCCAATGGTACTTGGGTAATGTTATCATCACGTAAAACCGCTATCAAGGTATTGGCTTCCTTTAAACTGTTTTTAGAAAGTTCAATTTGGGTTTCCAAGAACGATTGTTGCGTTTCAGCTACCTTAATATTAGATTGTAACTGATTGTTTTGGTTGATGGTCCAAAATAAACCAACGCCCAAAATTATAGATGCCGCCCATCCTGTATAGGTTACCCAATTGTATTTTGGTTTTATAAAAGGAACAACTTTAGGGTCATTTTCATTTAAACCTAATTTATTTTTTATGTTTTGGAAAGAAGCGGTAGATTTAGGAGCTACCGAAGCCGATAGCTTCATTATGGCAGATTCAATCAAAGAAACTTCTTGTTGTATTTCAGGATACTGCTGCATCAGATTGTACACTTCCTTGTTTTCATTTTCAGAAAGTGCACCAGCCACGTATAGCTCTAAAATTCCAGATTCTATGTATGCCTTAATATCCATGCTAATTTAATACCAAACTTCTCAGTTCTTTTATACAGTTTCTATTGCGTGTTTTTATTGTGCCAATAGGCATATCAAGTGCCTCGGAAGCTTCGGTTTGGGTGTAGCCCTTAAAATACAAGAGTTCAATAACCTCTTTGCATTTTTCAGCCAGTTTACCCACAAATTTTGAAATGCCAATAGCGTCGGTTTTGTTATTTAGGCTATCGCCAGATTCAATAATATCTACGAAAAAATCGGAATCGAGGTTTTGTCTTGATTTTTTAAATGACTTAGAGCGTGTTTTGTCAATTGCAGCATTTCTGGCAATATTTAAAATCCATGTAAAAAAACGTCCTTTAGAGCTTGAATAAGTGTCTGATTTGTGCCAGGCTTTTATAAAAACATCTTGCATTATCTCCTCGGCAATATCACTATTTCTAACAATATTAAATATGACACCATGCATGCTTTTACTGTACATATTGTAAAGCGTTTCAAAAGCCTTCTCATCTTTGTTTTTAAATTGCTCTACAAGTATTTCTATGTCCATTAAAACCATTAATTTGTCCAATTTACTAATTATTACATGAAAAACGAATGTAATATTTAGCAATTAGTAAAAATCCAATTTAATTCTTGTTAGTTGTTGAGCTGACTGAAGTAAATTCTCAAACTTTCAATATCCAATCCAACTTGTTTTTGAAGTTCCTCAACACTGCCATGCTCAATAAACTCATCAGGAATTCCTAAAGTTTTTATGGTATTTTGGTAATTATTTTGTGAGGCAAATTCTAAAACTGCACTACCAAACCCACCTTTTACAGCATTGTCTTCAACAGTAACAACAGTGGTATATTTTTTAAATATTTGATGAAGCAAAGTTTCGTCCAAAGGTTTTGCAAAACGCATATCGTAATGTGAAATAGTTGAGTTTTCAATGGCTTCGGTTACGTTCTTAGCAATACTTCCAATACTTAAAACAGCCAAATTTTTGCCTTTTTTTAGTCGAATGCCTTTCCCGATTTCAATTTTGGAAAAAAGTCGTTTCCAATCTAATGTAACGCCTCTTCCACGCGGATAGCGAATGGCAATAGGTTCCCCCAAGCCCAATTGGGCGGTGTACATGATGTTGCGCAGTTCCACCTCGTTTCTGGGTGCAAAAATAATGAGGTTGGGAATGCACCGTAAATAACTTAAATCGAACACACCATGGTGTGTGGCTCCATCTTGGCCAACCAAACCTGCTCTGTCCAAACAAAAAATAACGGGCAGTTTTTGCAATGCTACGTCGTGTATTATTTGATCGTAGGCGCGTTGCAAAAATGTGGAATAAATGTTGCAAAACGGGATAAGGCCTTGGGTAGCCATTCCTGCGGCCAATGTTATGGCATGCTGTTCGGCAATGCCAACATCAAAGGCTCGTTCGGGCATTTCGTCCATCATATACTTTAATGAGCTTCCGGTTGGCATGGCCGGTGTAATGCCCATAATATTTTTGTTCTGTTTTGCTAATTCTACAATGGTATATCCAAAAACATCTTGATATTTTGGAGGCTGCCTCAAGGCAGATTTAGCAAATATTTCACCTGTTTTAGCATCAAACTTTCCCGGGGCATGATATTTTACTTGGTCGGTTTCGGCCTGTTTTAAACCTTTACCTTTTGTGGTGATAACATGTAAAAATTTGGGGCCTTTTATGTTTTTTAACCTTTTTAATTCGGTAATTATGGCATCTAAATCATGGCCATCGATAGGTCCTGAATAATCAAAGTTCAGTGCTTTAATAATGTTGTTTCGCTTTTGGGTACCTTTTTTAACGTTGGTTAAATATTGTTTCAATGCTCCAACACTTGGGTCTATGCCAATGGCATTATCGTTTAAAACAACCAGGAGATTGGCATCGGTAACCCCAGCATGGTTTAAGCCTTCAAAAGCCATGCCTCCGGCAATACTTGCATCTCCAATTACGGCAATATGTTGTTTTTCAAAATCGCCTTTTAACTTAGAAGCAATGGCCATACCCAAAGCGGCTGAAATGGAAGTAGAAGCGTGCCCAACACCAAAAGCATCAAATTCGCTTTCGCTTCGTTTTGGAAAACCGCTAATGCCACCCAATTGCCGATTGGTATGGAATTGGTCTTTTCGTCCTGTTAGAATTTTATGGCCGTATGCTTGGTGGCCAACATCCCAGATAAGTTGGTCGTTTGGCGTGTTAAACACATAATGCAGGGCAATGGTTAGTTCCACAACGCCCAAACTGGCGCCCAAATGCCCTTCTTTTGTGGCTACAATATTGATGATGAATTCACGTAATTCTCGGGCAAATTGCGGTAAGTCTTTTTGGTTTAAAAGACGAAGTTCTTCAGGTGAATTTATCTTGTTTAAAATTGAATTTTGCACAGAGCAAAAGTACGGGAATGAATTCGTATTTTTGCTATTATGATAGAACCTTTTGATGATACCTATTTTATGAAAAAAGCACTTCAGGAAGCTGAACTAGCTTTTGAAAAAGGTGAAATTCCCGTTGGTGCTGTTGTAGTGATTGATAATAGAATTATTGCGCGTGGCCATAATTTAACAGAGACCCTTAATGATGTTACGGCGCATGCAGAAATGCAAGCCATCACGGCAGCAGCTAATTTTTTGGGTGGAAAATATCTTCAAAACTGCACCCTTTTTGTCACATTAGAGCCTTGCCAAATGTGTGCTGGTGCATTGTATTGGAGCCAGATTTCTAATATTGTTTATGGTGCTAGGGATTCAGAACGGGGTTGCATTAATCTGGGCACAAAACTGCATCCGAAAACAAAAATTAAAGGTGGTATTTTGGAAGAAGAAACTTCTACACTTTTAAAGCGTTTTTTTATTGAAAAACGCAATTTGAATTGACATTTTTCACCCTGAACTCGTTTTAGGGTCTTATAAATTCTTTCCTCAAAATAACCTTTCGACTGCCATCAAGGTGACACTAGGATTAATACTTTTTTTCGCGTTGGTTTTCACGCATCTTATCCAAGTTTTCCTTGGTGATCATATAATCCTTGGCGCTTTTGCCTTTCCAACGGTGATAGGAAAATAAAGGGAATACAACAAAAAACAATCCAGCTACGCCAAAACCAATAAGTTTTTCCGAATAATCAACGTCTAAACTAAAACCTAAAATTATACTTGTTATTGCCGTAATGGTTAATATGGAAATAAGGTATTTCATCTGTTTCTAAAATGGCTATTTCGTGAATTTTATGAGCTGTCGCCTATACGCTGTAAGCAACTTGGATTTTGAAATATAGCCATAATATTTACCATGCTTTATTACAGGTAAATTCCATGCACCGGTAGTTTTAAATATTTCCATAATATCGTTCATGGAATCTTCAGTATAATCAATAATTCCCGCATCGGCATGCATCAAATCGGCCACACTTACTTTATCGTATAAATCGGATTTAAACATCATATGCCTGATGTCATCAAGCCTAATAACACCTAAAAACTCATTGTCATCATTCACAACAGGAAAATGGTTTCTTGAAGATTTTGCAACGGCTTCATTTAAAATATAACCCAGTTTCATGTCTGGTTTTAGAATGATGAAATTGGTTTCTATAACCTTATCTATGTTCAAAACCATAAGGGCATTTTGGTCTTTATCATGGGTCATAAGTTCACCACGTTCTGCCAATTTCATCGTATAAATGGAATGGGACACATAATATTTGGTCATGGCGAAGGATATTGCCGCAACAATCATTAAGGGAACAAAAAGCTGATGCCCGCTCGTAATTTCGGCAATTAAGAATATGGCGGTTAGAGGGGCGTGAAGTACCCCAGCCATCAGGCCAGTCATACCCAAAAGTGTAAAATTGGCTTCTGGAACTGAAAAGTTCAAACCGATATTATTCACAATTTTGGCAAAGGCATTGCCCAAAACACTGCCCATAATTAACGTCGGTATAAAAATACCGCCAACGCCCCCTGCACCAAAAGTTGTGGTCATGGCAATAGCCTTAAAAACAGCTATACCAAGCAATAAACCAATAACAATCCAGATGTTTGTTAAGTCTAGATTGAAGGGTGTTTTGCCTATTGCGGCAAGATGGTCGCCTTTTAACAGGTTGTTCATAAGGTTGTAACCCTCACCGTAAAGTGGCGGGATGAAATAAAGCATTGTTCCGATGGCCAAACCACCTATTAACAGACGTTTGGCACGACTTTCAAATTGTTTGAAAAAATTAGTAATAGCAAAAAATACTTTTGAAAAATATACAGAAGCCACAGCAGTAACAACACCTAGGAGTATGTACAGCGGAATTTCATTAAAGTTAAAATTATCGTCTAGGTTAACGTGAAGTAACACATCTGTACCAAGAAATAAATAGGATGTAATTACAGCAGATACTGATGCCAACAATAAAGGCACCAATGACGTAAAGGCGATATCCAAACTAAAAATTTCTACAGCGAATACAATGGCGGCAATAGGTGCCTTAAACATAGATGCCATAGCGCCGGCAGAAGCACAGCCAATTAATAGCAAACGTACCTTTGTGTTCATGTGAAATAGTTGGGCTGTGTTAGATCCCAATGCAGAACCAACACTTACAGCGGGACCTTGTAATCCCACGGAACCACCAAAACCAGCGGTGAGTGGCGCTGTTATTAGTGCCGCATAAATATTATATCGGGGTAGAATTCCGTTAAGTTTTGATAGGCCATATAGTGTCGTCGAAATTCCATGGCCAATATGTTTTTTTAACCAGGTTTGCTTTATGATATAGACCAAAAGCAACCCAATAATTGGAAAAACAAAATATAAAGTATTTTGATAATTTTTAAACAGATTTAACTCTAATAATGAGCGAATAAAATGGGTTAAGTTTTTCAGGACCACTGTTCCCATGCCGGCCAAAACGCCGACGAGGACACTCAAGATATAAATGAATTGACGCTCTGAAAGGTGTTTATATTTCCAGATTAAAAATTTGCGCAACAGATTCTTGGAGTTGAAAGGCATGTGATAAAAATACTAAATAGTTGCTTCTAAAATAGCGTTTAATTTCAGGAATTAACCTGAAGTGTAATTAATTGACGACGGTAGGATGTCAATAATTTAGATTTTGAGATAAAACCATGGTAAATTCCATTTTTGGTAACTGGTAAATTCCACGCACCGCTGTCTTGAAACTTGCGCATGATATCAGTCATTTTATCCGTGTCCAAATCTATAATGGCAGGTGGTTTTTGCATCACTTCTGTGGCGTCTATTTTATGGTACAAAGATTGGTCAAACATAATAGGGCGCAAATCGTCCAACAGAATAATACCTGCTAATTTTTTGGTGTCCTTTTTTACTACAGGAAAAATGTTTCGCTTTGAGCGTATAACGGCCTTTTGAACAATTTCTTCCAAGTTCATTTCTGGAGTAATGGAAATAAAATTGGTTTCGATAACCTTGTCAATATCCATCAAAGTTAAAACGGCGTGGTCTTTATCATGGGTTATAAGCTCACCTTTTCTTCCCAATTCCATGCTGTAAACCGAGTGGTGTTTATAGTATTTTGTGATGGAAAATGAAATGGTAGCCGTGAGCATTAATGGAATGAAAAGTTCGTATCCACCAGTAAGTTCTGCAATGAGGAAAATAGCTGTTAATGGAGCGTGCAAAACGCCTGCCAACAGTCCTGCCATGCCTACAAGTGTGAAATTGCTTTCGGAAATAGGAGAGCTAAACAAGCCACAGTTGTTGATAATCTTAGACAAGCAATTGCCCATAATACTTCCCATGAAAAGCACAGGAGCAAAAATACCACCAACACCTCCGGCGCCAAAGGTTAGGCAACTGGCAATTATTTTAAAAAACATGAGTCCTGCAAGCAGTAAAATCACCATCCAGACGTTGTTTAAATCCAAATGGAACAGATTATTTTTCAGTGCAACTTCTGGATTGCCAACAATCAAATTATTTATTACATCAAAACCTTCACCATAGAGCGGAGGTACAAAAAACACCAAAATACCTATACCAATCCCACCAATAATCAACTTTTTTATTGGGGATTTAATTTTATCAAAAAAGGAGTGAATTCTATCATAAACTTCAGTAAAGTATATGGAAACAAATGCCGCAATAACACCCAGCAAAATATAAAAAGGGGCATCGTTAATGTAGAATTTATCTTCTATCCTAAAAGGTAGTATAATGTCATCTCCAAAAAAGAAATAAGAAGTCAATATAGCAGATAATGAGGCAAATAGTAATGGAAGGAGTGAGGCGACAGTCAAATCCAAACTAAAAACCTCAATTGCAAAAATCAGTGCTGCAATAGGTGCTTTAAAAATGGAACTCATAGCTCCAGCCGCGGCACAACCGATAAGCAGGTTGCGGTTAGTTTGGTTCATATGAAACATTCTGGAAATATTGGATCCCAATGCTGCTCCGGTAGCAACAGTGGGACCTTCCAGCCCTACTGAACCCCCAAACCCAACAGTAATAGGCGCCGTTAGAATAGAACCGTACATTTGGAATCGTTTCATAATGCCTTTTCGTTTGGAAATGGCGTATAGCGTTGAAGGAATACCATGACTGACTTTTTGTTTTATCACATATTTCATGATGAGATAAACTATGGTAAGTCCTAAAATTGGGAATAAAAAGTAAAAGGCATGGTGGTAATAGGTTATGAGTTTATTTTCCAATAAATGTTGAATAAAGTGTGTGAGGTTTTTTAATACCACAGCACCGATACCCGAGGTAAAACCTATTACAATGCTGAGTATATAAACGAATTGCCTGTTGGAAATGTGCTTAGCCCGCCAAATCAGGAATTTTTTTAAAAGTGGTCTCCAATTCATATTTAAATAACAAGCCTTACGCCGCCTAGCTCCTCAACTTTATAGCTGAATTTGTCTCCGGGCGAACCGATAAACATAAAGTTAATTGGGATTCTCCATTTTTCCGACAGGGTTCTTATCAGTTCAGGATTAAACTCACCTTCCTGAATTATGAGCTCCAATTTAATTTCGGGGTATTCCCGATCTAAAAAATCCACCTCGGTTTCTAGGTTTTTTGGCACTTCTTTCCCTTTCTCAAGAATATGGACAATCTTTATTTTTTTGGTATGCTCATTCTTTTTTACGTAAAGCATAACCTTATTTAAAGCCGCAATGTTGTCTCCTTTAGTAAAGTAAACAAATTCTTGGTCGTTAATTTCATTAATTAGTGAAATGACTTTTCTATCGAAGTTTAAAACAAGTTTTCGGAGAGGGTCAAATATATAATGAATAAACCGCAATAAAAGTTTTAGAACAGCGGTACGGTTTAGCATAAAAATAATAAAGAGCAAGAACGGAATAAAGTAATCCAAAAATACCGTTAAGTTACTGGGTTGCCCATCTTTGGGTTCCATGGTAATGTTGCCCAATAAGGCAATTATAACCCCTGTAATTGCAATAAAAACAGATATCCATCGGGCTCGTTCAGGCCGTGGCAAAGTGCCTCGTTTTACTTTAAGTAAAATATTGCCTATGCCAAAAAGCGCCATAACCGATAGGAAAGAAATGGTATAAACCCCTGCTAATAGGGTCACTTCTCCTTGGGTTATGAGCAGTGCCGAAACCGATAGAATAAAAAACATGATTATGATGCGGTAAGAACTTCCTCTTTTATTCTTTATCAAAAAGAATTGTGGCATAATTCTATCTAATGTCATGCGTTCTAAAAGTCCAGAAACACCAACAAAGCTCGTTAATACAGCACCGCTAAGTACCAAAAATGCATCAATTGATATGAGGATGGCAACCCAATTTCCACCAACATATGATGCCATTTCAATCAAAAGGGTGTTTTGGTAGGCATCACTTTGTAAAACAGGAAGAGCAAACAAAGCCAAGGCAAACACAGCCATTAATGGGTTTATAACACTTACGATGGCCCACATGTTTCTCAATGTTTTGGGGAATACACCTCGTTGTTGTTCTTCAACAAAGTTTGCCGAACTCTCAAAACCGGAAACACCAAGCATAGATGCCGAAAACCCTAAAAATATTGCAATCATGATTCCGCCTTCTTTGGTGGGTAAATTCCAATTGCTGAAAAAAATGTCAACACCATTATTTAGCAAAGTGAAAATTATAAAACCAGTTAAAATCAATAGAGACGTTAAATGAAATAAAAATATGCCAATGGCTACTCTTGCAGACTCGGTTATTCCAGCAATGGTCAATATAGCAAAAACGCTTAAAAGACAAATAGTTGCTATAATAATTGGCATGATTGGAAAAAGGTGGTGAAGATAATGGATGGCTTCGTTTGCAGAAATAACAGCTGTTGCCATGTAAGATAAAATAGTAAGCGTTGCCGCAAATGACGCCATGAATTTGCTTGTCGTGTTGAGCAATGCATTATAAGCCCCTCCATTAAGTGGTAATGCACCAACTACTTCACCATAAATTCTTCTAAATAAAAACAACACCCCAGAAACAATGAGTAGTGTTATCCAGGCGTATTGACCTGCGTATGCTATGGCCAATGCAGATACGTAAAGAACGGATGAGCTAATATCGTTACCGCAAATAGCCGTGGATTCTAGTTCATTTAGTTTTTTATGAATTTTAGTTTCCAAGTCATTACAGTTTTTAAGTAGGTTAGATTTTAGTTTGATCTGATAATAAAATCCACCAAGATGCTGAGAACGTAAATAAATTGTAGTTCGGAAAGGTGTTTGTACTTCCAAATTAAAAACTTCCGCAATGGACTTTTAAAACTCATTTATTGTTTTGATGATTTTAGAATATCGGTACCCAAATAAGTATCGTCGCTATTTTTATACCATGCCCTTATTTTTGGCATTTTTATACTATTAACCAATTCTTCATCAGATAGCAAAATATATTCACCATCATTTTTGGATTCATCGTGAAAAAACTGGTACACTTCCATGGCGTAATTATCCTTATTGAAATAAAAATACCAAGTATCATTGCCAATTTCTTTTTTATATGAAGCTTTCAATACCCAATAGTTTTTCCCTCTAAACGATTTGCTTTCAATCTTTTCTTGAATAATCGTGCCAGGGTCATTTAATTTCATGGGCAAGCCATATAGGTAGGTATAATAGTTTTGAAGGAGTTTTGCACGAGATTTGCTTAAACGATTTTCTTCCAAAGTTTTATTTGAAAGCTTGCTCTCCTCATTAAAAATGATTGAGACACTATCCTTTTCAATGATGTACCGAGTAACTTTATCTTCAACAGTTGATTTAATTGAAAAGTATTGTTTGGGTAAGTTTATAATGATGTGGCTATCTCTGTTCTGTTTTTCAGGAATTTCCATGGTAATGAACAACTCTCCGTTAAAAGTTTTCCATTTCCCAATGGGGTCGTGATATTGTATAGCTTTTTTTAATAATTGAGTTCCTGTAAGCTCTTGACTAAATAATAGAGGGGCATACAGAATAAATATTAAAAGAAGATTTTTTTTCATTAACTAAAAGTACTAAAAAATCCCGCCAATGCGGGACTTAAAGCTCTATGGTTTTAAGTTGAGTTTTAAACTTAACTCCTCCAATTGTTCATCATCTATTGGTGCTGGTGCATCAATCATTACATCACGACCTGCATTGTTTTTTGGGAATGCAATAAAATCACGAATGGTTTCTTGTCCACCTAAAATAGCTACCAATCGGTCTAACCCAAAAGCCAATCCTCCGTGGGGTGGTGCGCCATATTGAAAAGCGTCCATTAAAAACCCAAATTGAGCTTTAGCTTCTTCGGGTGTGAACCCTAAATAATCGAACATTAAAGATTGTGTTTCCTTATCGTGGATTCTTATGGAACCACCGCCAATTTCGTTTCCGTTCAATACCAAATCGTATGCATTGGCCTTTACAGCACTTGGGGCGGTTTTTAATAATTCCAATTGCCCTGGTTTAGGCGAGGTGAATGGGTGGTGCATGGCGTGATAGCGCTCAGTTTCCTCATCCCATTCCAAAAGCGGGAAATCCATAACCCATAATGGAGCGAATTCGTCAGACTTGCGTAAGCCTAAACGCTCTGCCAGTTCCATCCTTAAGGAACTAAGTTGCGTACGTACTTTATTGGTGTCACCTGAAAGAATGCAGATTAAATCACCAGCTTTTGCCCCTGTTATATCTGCCCATTTGGCCAAATCGGCTTCATCATAAAACTTATCAACGGACGATTTATATGAACCATCTTCATTGCAGCGACAATAAACCATGCCCAATGCCCCAATTTGAGGACGTTTAACCCAATCAATTAATTTATCTATATCTTTTCTGGTATATGCATTGCCGCCAGGAACGGCAATACCAACTACCAATTCAGCTGAATTAAAAACGGCAAAATCCTTATGTTGTGCCACTTCATTTAGTTCGCCAAACTGCATGCCAAAACGAATGTCGGGCTTATCGTTTCCGTATAATCTCATGGCATCGTCATAAAGCATTCTTGGGAATTTCTCAATGTCAAAACCATTGATTTCTTTCAACAAATGGCGCGTTAAACCTTCAAAGGCATTTAAAATATCTTCTTGTTCGATAAAGGACATTTCGCAGTCTATCTGTGTGAATTCCGGTTGTCTGTCGGCACGTAAATCTTCGTCCCTAAAACACTTAACAATTTGGAAATATTTGTCCATGCCACCAACCATCAAAAGCTGTTTAAAGGTTTGTGGCGATTGCGGAAGGGCATAAAATTGACCTTCGTTCATTCTGGATGGCACCACAAAATCACGCGCACCTTCAGGAGTGGATTTAATTAAATAAGGCGTTTCAACTTCAATAAACCCTTCTTTTGAAAGATAATTTCTAACCTCTTGGGTTACCTTATGCCTAAAAATTAAACTATTTTTTACAGGGTTGCGGCGAATATCCAAATAACGATATTTCATTCGGATATCTTCACCACCGTCTGTTTTGTCCTCAATGGTGAATGGTGGCAATTTAGCTTCGTTCAAAATATTCAATTCTGAAACTAATATTTCAATATCTCCTGTTGGGATATTTGGATTTTTGGAAGCACGCTCGATAACCATTCCTGTTACTTGAATAACATATTCGCGGCCTAAGTTTTGGGCTTGTTCAATTAAACTTTTACAAGTACGCTCTTCATCAAAAACTAATTGTGTAATACCGTAACGGTCGCGTAAATCTACCCAAACAATAAAACCTTTATCTCTTGATTTTTGAACCCAACCTGCTAAAGTAACTTTTGTTTTTATATGTGACGCTCTTAATTCGCCGCAATTATGACTTCGGTACATAATAAAATTTTGATGTGCAAATTTAAGGATTTACAATTGAGATTAAATTTTTTACTGTCTTTTTTTACTGGTGTTTTGTGTGTAACTTCTTTTGAGGATTCTTTAAAAATCTTAGTGTTTAAAACTACGAGATTTGCAGTTTTATAGTTAAAAAATCGATGATTTTAGATAAAATGCTAATTTATATGCATATATTGTAATACTAACTCTAAATATTTGTATTATGATTAAACATTTAACAGTAAAGGTTATTATGCTTTTGATGTTTTTTGGAACATCAAATTTTGTTTTGGCGCAAGAGGTATCCGGAACAGTAAAAGATGACAATTCGGAGCCCTTACCAGGTGTTACCGTTGTGCTTAAAGGGACAACCCAAGGAACTACTACTGATTTTGATGGTAATTATTCTATTGAAGCAAACAATGGTGATGTTTTGATTTTCTCGTACGTTGGATTTGATACACAGTCCATTACCGTATCGGGAAGCACATTGAATGTTACCTTACAGTCTGGGGTTGCCCTAGAAACTGTTGTACTTGTTGGATCTAGAAATCCAAGTAGAACGGCCGTTGACACACCCGTGCCGGTCGATGTAATTGATATGGCAGAACTTACTACTGCAGGACCTCAAGTATCAGTTACACAAATTTTGAACTACGTGGCTCCCTCGTTTGCATCAAACACTCAAACGGTAGCTGATGGAACAGATCATATCGATCCAGCACAACTAAGAGGTTTAGGACCCGATCAGGTATTAGTTTTAGTTAATGGCAAAAGAAGGCATACATCATCCCTAGTTAATGTAAATGGAACCCCTGGCCGTGGTTCCGTTGGTACAGATTTAAACGCCATCCCTGCAGCCTCCATAAAAAGAATTGAGGTGTTAAGAGATGGTGCTGCTGCACAATATGGTTCTGATGCTATTGCTGGTGTTATAAATATTGTTCTTAAAGATAATGTAAATGAACTAACGGCCGTTGTGACTTCTGGTGCCAATTTCTCTCAAAATGCAAATGACCATGATGGTGGAGTGGATGGAGAAAAATACCAAATTGATTTAAATTATGGTATTCCCTTAGGGAATAGCGGAGGTTTTGTAAATCTAACAGGCTCTTTGACTTCACGTGAACGAACTTCAAGAGCAAGGCCATACAGCGGTAGAATTTTCAGTGAATATAATGCTATTGAATGGCAGGCTTACTCCGATGGTTTTAATTTGTCCGAATTGCGAAATGATTTGGATGCCATAAAAACTTATGCTGCCCAGGTACCATATTTTGATGCGGCTCTGCAAGCTCAAATTGCTGGAGCGAATAGTATTGAAGAATTATCTGGATATAATATTGCTACAGGAACACAATCTGATGGTATTCTAAAAGGTGTTGGCGATTTCACTGATCAAGAACTTTTAGAAAGAGGCCAAACTAGGAGTGATTATAATATGAGCGTTGGACAATCTGGATTAGACCAAGGGCAGTTTATGGGGAATCTTGAAATTCCTTTCGGTGATGAAGAAAATGACGCAAAGATTTATGCCTTTGGAGGATTATCTTATAGGCACGGTGATGCTTCTGGGTTTTACAGAGCGCCCGGAACAGGCTCGGGAAGAGGAAATACTTTGGCTTATGTTAATGGATTTCTACCAAATATTGAATCGGATATTATCGATAAATCTTTGGGTTTTGGAATTAGTGGAAAAATTAATGATTGGCATGTCGATTTGTCACACACTTGGGGTCAAAACACCTTTGCTTATATTATAACTAATACAACTAACTTCTACTTGCAAGCAGCCTCACCAACAGAATTTGATGCAGGTTTAAATGGATTTCAACAAAGTACCGTGAATTTAGATGCTTCCAAATTTTACGAAGATATAATGTCTGGGCTGAATGTGGCGTTTGGTGCAGAATACAGGGTTGAAAATTTCTTTATTGAGGCAGGAGAAGAATCATCTTATGAAAGATATGATATTAATGGAGATGTTGCAAATGGAGTGGCAATCATTAATGACCCATCTTTAAAAGTTACTGATTTTTATGGGGATCAGGCTGCAGAAGGAGCACAAGTTTTTAAAGGGTTTACCCCTGAAAATGCAGTGGATGCTAAAAGAAATAGCATGGCATTATACTTAGATCTTGAGGCTGATGTAACCGAAGAATTTCTATTAAGTATTGCTGGTAGATTTGAGGATTTTAGCGATTTTGGAAGCACATTGAATGGCAAATTGGCCTTGCGGTACAAATTGGGTGAAAACACAAATTTAAGAGGTGCAATAAGCACAGGCTTTAGAGCTCCTTCTTTACATCAGCAATTTTATAGTAAATCGAATACCTTATTCAATGATCAGGGGATATCGCAAGAAGTTGGAACATTCACAAATAATTCCAGAGCGGCTAAATTGTTTGGTATTCCTAAATTAAAAGAAGAGACTTCCTTTAATGCTAGTGTAGGATTTACATCAAAAATACCTAGTGCTAACTTAACCTTCACAGTAGATGGATTCTTTATTGGTATAGATGACAGAATTACTTATACCGGAAATTTCTCAAACCCTAATGATGGTAGTGCCTTAAGTGATGTTTTTGATAACCTTGATATCGGCGCAGCTGCCTTTTTTGCAAATGCCATAGACACTGAAACTAAAGGAGTAGATGTGGTGATAACACACAAAGCTAGTCTGGGTAAAGGAAAACTAACAAATAATTTAGCTGGAACATTTGCTAAAACAACTAAAGTAGGGCCTACAAAGGGCAGTGAAATTTTGTCAAATGCTGGTTTATTAAATACTTATTTTGATGAGAGCTCTAGAGTGTATTTAGAGTTGGCTGTGCCAAGAGTAAAAGCTAACTTAACGAATAATTTGGAATTAGATAACTGGACTTTCTTTTTAAGAAATGCCTTTTTTGGAAGTGTTGAAGATACTGGTAATTTAACCGGTGGAGGTCATCCCGAAATTGGATCTGTAGTTGTTACTGACTTAACAGTTGGTTATAGCTTTAGTGATGCTTTGAAATTTACTCTAGGGGCAAACAATTTATTTGATATCTACCCAGATGAATTGCCCGCTAGTTTAACATCAAGCAACCAATTTGTATACTCAAGACGCGTATCTCAATTTGGTAACAATGGCCGTTTCTTGTTCGCCAGATTGAGTTTTAAATTAAAGTAAGAGAAAAAAAATGACTGATTAATAATCAGTTATTAAAATAAACCAATAGGTTGCAACGGTAATATTTTATGCCATTGCAACCTATTTTTGTTTGGAATATGATGTCATAAATAATGGCATATAAAGGGCAAGTTTCACTTGCAAAAAATTAGATTTCGTTTCAAAGCATCTATCAAATGCAATATCCGAGTATGAAGTAACCATAACTTTTTCAATAGATAGGCAAATTCATTTCAAAATAATACTGTAAAAGCTTAATTTTTAAGAATTTCGCAATTGATATTAAATGCAACATAAATAACAAGTGTTTTTTTTACACTTATAAAAAAATATCGTATATTTGCGGCCGATTACAAGTTACTACGGTTTAACGATCATATAATTTGTAATTTGGAAAAGGGTTTGAACAAAATGTTTTAGTTTTGCTAACCTTTCAATTTTCAGCTATTTTAAAGCTGGGAAGTATATAAGTTAAAATAGACTAATCGTAACTAAAAAAATGAACAAAAAAGTAGATCAACAAGCAGCAGATAATATCAGAGCATTAGCTGTGGCCATGGTAGAGAAAGCAAATTCGGGGCATCCTGGAGGCCCGATGGGCGGTGCAGATTTTATGCATATTTTATATTCTGAGTTCTTTAATTATGATCCATCAGATATGGAGTGGCCATTTAGAGACCGCTTTTTTATGGATGCGGGCCATTTATCAACCTTAATGTATGCGCAGTATTACTTGTTGGGGAATTACAAAAAAGATGACGTTGCAAACTTTAGGCAATGGGGTTCTATTACGCCAGGCCATCCAGAAGTTGATGTAAAACGCGGTGTTGAAAATACTTCAGGGCCATTGGGACAAGGCCACACCATGGGTATTGGTGCAGCCATTGCTGCTAAATTTTTACAAGCTAGGTTTGGAGATTGGATGAACCATAAAATTTATGGTTTCATTTCTGATGGGGGTGTTCAAGAGGAAATTTCACAAGGTGCAGGTAGAATTGCTGGGCATTTAGGTTTGAGTAATTTTATTATGTTCTTCGATTCTAACGATATTCAATTATCAACTTCTACAGATGAAGTAACTACGGAAGATACCGCCATGAAATACAAAGCATGGGGATGGAACGTAGTGACCATTGATGGGCATAATCACGATGAAATTAGAAAAGCATTGACCGATGCCAACAATGAAACTGAAAAACCAACTTTGATTATTGGTAAAACTATAATGGGTAAAGGCGCGGTTGCTGCTGATGGTAGTATGTTTGAAGGGCATTGCGAATTGCACGGACAGCCAATTGGACATACTGGTGCTGATTACGCAAAAACATTGGAAAACTTAGGCGCAAATCCCGAGAGTCCTTTTGATATTTTTGATGATGTTCAAGCATTTTACACAGACTTATTAAAGAAAAAGGAAGCAAAAGCAGCTGAGAAAAAGGCTGAAATAGCAGCTTGGAGATCTGCGAATAAAGCACTTTCAGATAAATTAGATTTCTTCCTTTCAGGAAAATTACCAAATTTAGATTTTGGTTCTATCGAGCATAAGGCAGGTTTGGCATCTAGAGCCGCATCTTCTGGGGTTTTGGCCTATTTGGCTGAAAACGTAGAAAACATGATTGTTTCTTCTGCAGATTTATCCAATAGTGATAAAACAGATGGATTCTTGAAGAAAACCCATTCACTTCAAAAGGGTGATTTTAGTGGTTCATTCTTGCAAGCTGGTGTTGCCGAGTTAACTATGGCAGCTATAGCAAACGGGTTGGCTTTACATGGTGGTGTTATTCCTGTGGTGGCTACGTTCTTTGTGTTTTCAGATTATATGAAACCAGCCATTCGTTTAAGTGCCATTCAAGAATTGCCTGTTAAATTTGTATGGACGCACGATGCTTTCCGCGTTGGGGAAGACGGGCCAACACATCAACCTATTGAGCAAGAAGCCCAAATTCGTTTGTTGGAGAAATTAAAAAACCACAGTGGCAAACAGAGTTTCTTGGCATTACGTCCAGCAGATTCGGCCGAAACTAGTGTTGCTTGGAAAATGGCTTTAGAAAACAGTAATACACCTTCCGGTTTAATTCTTTCCAGACAGAACATTAAAGATATTCCTGCAAAAGGTTCTAGATATAACGAAGCATTGGCTGCTGAAAAAGGAGGCTATTTAGTTAAGGAAGTTAAAAACCCGGATGTGGTTCTTATTGCAAACGGATCTGAAGTTTCAACTTTGGTAGCAGCTGCTGAAATTTTGGAAGCTGAAAACGGATTGAAAGTTAGTATCGCTTCAGTAATTTCTGAAGGTTTGTTCAGACTTCAACCTAAAAATTATCAAGACGGCGTTATTCCTAAAAATAAGCCATTATTTGGTTTAACCGCTGGATTGCCAGTAAACTTAGAAGGTTTGGTTGGCGATAATGGAAAAGTATTTGGCTTAGACCATTTTGGTTATTCGGCTCCTGCAAGCGTATTGGACGAGAAATTCGGATTTACGGGTGAAAAAGTAAGCAAAGAAGTATTAGCATATTTAAAAACACAACAAAACTAAGATATTATGAAATTTTTTATTGACACGGCCAACCTAAACGAGATTGCAGAAGCACAGGCTTTAGGCGTATTAGATGGTGTTACAACCAACCCATCATTAATGGCGAAAGAAGGGATCACTGGTGCTGAAAACATTTTGGCACACTACAAGAAAATTTGCGAAATTGTAGATGGAGACGTTAGCGCTGAGGTAATTGCAACAGATTTTGAGGGTATGGTAAAGGAAGGTACAGAATTGGCTGCCCTTCACCCACAAATTGTGGTTAAATTGCCATTGATTGCAGACGGTATTAAAGCATGTAAATATTTTACAGATAAAGGTATTAGAACCAATGTAACTTTGGTATTCTCTCCTGGTCAAGCTTTATTGGCGGCCAAAGCGGGTGCAACTTATGTTTCTCCATTTTTGGGAAGATTGGATGATATCTGTACAGATGGTCTAAACCTTATTGCAGAAATCAGACAGATTTATGACAACTATGGTTACCAAACACAGATTTTAGCGGCTTCTATCCGTCACACTATGCACGTTATAGATTGTGCAAAAATTGGTAGTGATGTTATGACTGGGCCATTATCATCAATTACAGGATTGTTGAAACATCCTTTAACGGATATTGGTTTAGCTAAGTTTTTGGAAGACTACAAAAAAGGGAATAAATAAAACCTTTTGGTATAAAAGCAAAAAAAAAGCTTCTCAGAAATTGAGAAGCTTTTTTTGTTATTAGCTATTACTGAAAACTGTATTTTTTATTCTTGGCCTGTTCCTTTATGGCTTTAATCATGGCATTTTCAAGTCCATTATTGTTTTCTTTTTGTTGTTTTAAAACATACTCTTTGCGCTTGGCGTTTAATTCATTTATTTGCTTTTGAATAGCTTCGCGTTCTTTACTTTTTTCGGCAACGTAATTTTTAATTTCCTCTTTTGTTTTGCCCTTTAATTCTGATGGAAGTGCTTCTTCCTTGATGTCTTCAATAACCACTTCTTCCAGTGCTACGGCATCAACTAAATCCCAAGTTGTGTTTTTATAAAGGTGTGAACTTTTGCTCACCGTTCTCTTTACGGCATTGGCTTTACTGTAAGTACCAGCGTTCATATCTTGTTCTGCTTGCATTTCCATTTTCTCCCTTCCTTTTTGACCATAGGCCACATAGGTTTTATTTAATTTTTTGTTTAAAATCAAGATTTCATCGTCATAAGGTGATGCGATATGAACAGTCGCACGATTTTGGTTTATGGCCATATAGTCGCCATTTGTCAATCGTGCTCCGTCCCTCCAATATGTTGAAACACCTTGGTTGTAGTCACCACAAAAAATGGTATTGATGGTGACATCTTTTTCATTTGCGTTTGTAGAGGCATCTTTATAGTTTGTTTTTCCTTGGGTGAAAGGTTCGTTTCCTGCAATGAAAATAAGTTTTAAATCATCAGGATTTTTGCCCCAGTCCAATTGGTTTAATGATGTTTGAATAACCTGTCCGCAGTATTCCTCACCCCCATTGGTTGTCAGTGAAAATAACTCTTTAGAGATGTCATCCAAATCATCGCTAAATGCTAAAACTTGTCTGATGTAACCTTCACGACTACTCAAATTATCATTTCCGTATTCATATAAAGCTATTTGTAAATTTGGTTTTTGGTTTCCACATTTGGCGTAGGACAGTTCGTTTACAATGTCCCAAAGCTGTGCCTTGGCTTGGTCTATTAAACCATCCATGCTGTTGCTTGTATCTAATAAAAGGGCAACCTTAATGCACTGTTTGCTGGGTTCTGGATGCAGGGTTGCTATTTCATTTTGGGTAATGTCTTGTGTTTTGTTATTGGCATTGCAGGACATAAATCCAATTAAGGCGGTGCACAACAATAGGGTTTTAATTTGTGTTTTCATGATTTTCACGTTTTTTAAATTGATGTAAACTTTGTGTGTTGTTACTATTTAAGTATTGACATCATAAAACTAAAATCAACTTAGTTCTTAAAAAAAGCGTAATGAGTGAAACAACAATTTCGATGAGCCAATAAGCCCAATAAATGTGTTAAGCCTATTTTTATGAACCAAAAACACATCGAGTAGTAAAATCTTGATTTTAATAAATCAAGTAAAGTGCGTATGTTTAGCTATTATAAAGAGCCTCATGCAGCGATTTGTTAAATATTTATGTGTTTTATGCCTGTCGTTTTACAGTGTTTCGTTGTTTGGACAGAATGGGTTAATGCGCTCCAATGAAGCCCCGAGTTTTACGGTTCGTGGTTCTGTGGTTGAAAGTGATACGAGAAAACCCATACCCAATGTAAATATTGAAGTGAATGGAGGAGCATACACAACCACCGATTTTCTGGGTGATTTTAGAATACAAGCAAGGGTTGGGGACGAACTGACCATCAAGCACAAAGATTTTGAAACGGTGGTTTATATCATAAAAAGTGATGAGCGTATTCGGGTTGAAGTGCAGCCCAATCGGGAAGAAGAACAATACTCAAAATTCAAAAAAACATCTAGATATTCAAAAACAGAAAGCTTCAATGCGTTGATTGATTCCGCGGAAGCCTATTTAAAAAAAGATGCCAAAAAAAGTATTCAGTTTATTGCTGATGCTTTGGTGGAAAGTTCGTCTACCAAAGAAAATGGAGAAGCCTATGAGGTTTTGGGTGACATATATATGTACTGGAAGCAGTATGATTTGGCCGTTTCTAACTTCCGGATAAGTCTTCAAAATAGAAATGCAAATGTGGTCAGCCTCAAATTGGCCAATGCTTACAAACTCAATAAGAACTATCAAGAAAGTCTTGAAGTTTTCAACGGTATCAATAAAAATAATTTGTCCAATTGGCAACTTACAGAATTGTATGAGGGATTGGGGGATGTACACCTTTTAACCAAAACCTACCAACAGGCCATTGATGCCTATGAAGCTGGTTTAGCCGTGGCCCAAAAACATTTAATCACACCCAAAATTACCGATTTCAATTCCAAGATTGCACAAGCCTATAAAGCTAAAGGTGAATTAGATAAAGCGGAATCCTTTTTCAATAAATCGATGAAACTGGCAAATACCGAAAGCAAAAAAAGGGCTGTTGAGGAAAAGCTAAAAGTGGCGGATTTTAAGGGAGAAATAAATGATTTTTCAGATGAAATTGAGCTGAGAAAAGAAGCGTTAAACGCTATTAATGAGATAGAAAGTGAATCTGAATTAAGCAATGAAAGTGCCTTAACGCCTCAACAACAAAACTACAAAATAGGGAATGCCTATGCCTCGCAAAACGATTTTGGCAATGCCATTTCATATCTTGAAAAAAGTATTGAGGAAGCCGATGTTAAAAAGGATTTGATTGTTCAAAAGGATGCGACTAGGAAATTGTCTGAAGTATATCGTGATGCCGGACAATTCGATAAGGCATTAATAGCCTATCAAAATTATGTTGATTTAGTGGATGAACTGGTTGTGTTGAAGGAACAAGAATTGTCGCAAGCCGCCAGATTTAGCAAGGACATAGTAAGTAAGCAGAACAGAATTTCAAGTTTGGAGGGCGAACGCGAACTTTCCGAAAGTAAATATGAGCTTTCCATAGAGCAGTCAAAACGTCAAAAACTTATTATTTACTCCTTAATTGGAGGTGTTTTATTGTTGCTAATCGCTGCTTTTTTAATGTTTAAATATATCAAGGAACAGCGTTTGGCAAACAATTTGTTGGCTTTAAAAAGTTTGCGTAGCCAAATGAATCCGCATTTTATTTTTAATGCCTTAAACTCGGTAAATAGTTTTATTGCTTCAAATGACGAACGAACGGCAAACAAATATTTAACCGATTTTTCATTATTGATGCGAGCTGTTTTGGAGAACAGCGAGGAAGATTTTATTCCGTTGGGAAAAGAAATCGAGCTATTAAAGCTGTACACCAAGTTGGAGCATTTTAGGTTTAAGGATAAATTTGACTATTCGATTGAAGTTGATGAAAACATCAATTTGCAGGATTTTGTCATTCCGCCCATGCTGTTGCAACCATATATAGAAAATGCCGTTTGGCACGGGTTGCGCTACAAAAAATCCAAAGGCCATCTAGAAATATCCATTGTGCAAATTGAACTTAATGAAATTAAAATCAAGATTTCAGATGATGGTATCGGCCGGGAAAAATCAAAAGCTTTAAAAACAGAAAATCAGCAAAAGCAAAATTCCAAAGGGATGGGCAATATTAAAAAGCGCGTATCCATTCTCAACGATATGTATAAAGATAAAGTAGATGTGTTTATTGACGATTTTCAAGATGAAGAAGACACGGGTACTCAAGTCATTGTAACGCTTAAAAAGGATTAAATGAAGCTAACTTCCATAATAGTAGAGGACGAAGAAACAAGTAGAGATATTCTAAAAAACTATCTTAAAGAATACTGTCCTAATGTTGTAGTTTTGGGTGAGGCGGCCGATGTTGAGGAAGCCTTGGTTTTAATACGGAATAACGATTTGGATTTAGTTTTTCTGGATGTGGAAATGCCCTATGGGAACGCATTTGACTTGTTGGATAAAGTTGGTGATGTTGATTTCGAAACCATTTTTGTAACGGCCTATAACCATTATGCCATAGATGCCCTTAATGCCCATGCCTCCTATTATTTGATGAAACCCATTTCAATAGATGAGCTCATCAAAGCAGTGGATTATGTAACCGAAATCAAGATTAAAGAAAAAGCGCTTCAAGACCAAGTACTAGTGCCTAAAACCAATGCCGTAAATGGCAAAATCACTATTCCCCAACTTGATGGTTTTGAAGTTTTAAACACAGCAGATATTTTATACTGCAAGGCCGATGATAATTACACAGAAATTTACCTTAATAACAACAAGAAAAAGTTGGTCAGCAAAACGCTCAAATATTTTGAGGAAGTTCTAAGCGATGTTAGTTTTGCTCGGGTACACAAATCCTATTTGGTGAATGTTAACGAAGTGGTAAAGTACATAAAAGGAAAGGGTGGAAGCGTTGTACTGAGCAATGGCAAGGAAATTATGGTTTCTGCCTCAAAAAAATCAGATTTATTATCGTATTTTAAGTGACTAAATAGTCAACCTCAATTTTAATATGTCCATAAAAGACAAACTTGCTGCCCAACGTATTTACATGCTCTTAGGAGCTTTATTTATAACGTCCTTGGTGGTTTCAAATTTGATTTTCCAGAAGTTTTTTTATTGGCATCCATTTGATGTTGAGGTTTTTGGAAGTAAGCTTTTTGTTGTTTCAGTTGGTATTTTGCCCTACCCAATTACGTTTTTAATCACAGATTTAATCAGTGAAATTTATGGTAAAAAACGGGCCAATCAAGTTGTTGTTACGGGTATTTTTGCATCCCTTTTTTCGGTTTTAATAGTTTTTGTAGCCGATATCGTTCCGGCAGTTCCAGATTCACCCATAGATGATGCCCTTTTTTCAAACGTTTTTGGCAGAACTATTTTGGCTGTTGGAGCAAGCATGACAGCTTATTTGTGCGCCCAGTTTGTAGATATTCAAATTTACCATTTCTGGAAACGGGTTACCAAGGGCAAACATCTTTGGCTACGTAATAATTTTTCTACTTGGTTGTCCCAGTTTGTTGATACTTTATCTGTTGTGCTACTTCTGTGCCTTTTTAAGGTTTTGCCGTGGAATCTTTTTACGGGACTTTTAATCAGTGGGTTTTTATTTAAGGTTTTTGTTGCCCTTTGTGATACACCTTTTATGTATTTGGGTGTATATTTATTCAAGAAACGATTTAATTTAAAGGATAACGAAGAGATTGATTTGCTTTAAAATCTTCAATCAGAAATAAATATCCGCATTGGTTAAATTTTTATTAAACTTTTTAGTTACTTCGTCTCGAAATCCTTTTATAACGTATATTTCTGCAAACACTACCCCATGAAGAAAGCTTTAAAAATTATAGGATTAACCATATTGATTATATTGGCACTGTTGGTTGCCATACCCTTTGCATTTCAAGGTCAGATAAAGGAAATGGTGAAGCGGTTTATTAACCAAAACCTAAGCGCACAGGTAGAGTTCAGCGATGTTAGTTTGAGTTTTATTCGAAGCTTTCCCAAGGCGCATGTTGGTGTTTCAGATTTGGTCATTACCAATTTTCAGCCGTTTAATGACGAAACCTTAGCTTCAGTAAAAAATATTTCATTCACCATGTCTGTTAAGGAGCTTTTTAAAAAAGCAAGTGATGGCCCTATTGTAGTAAATTCAATTACGGTTGATCAGGCCATGCTCACCTTAAAAACGGACAAGTTTGGCAATGAAAACTATGATATTGTAAAAGAAACAGGTGAAGATTCGGCCACAGAAAGTAGTGGTTTTGCTTTTGATGTTGAAGATTATGCCATCAATAAAAGTGCATTTACCTATCTTGATGAAGCGTCAAATATGACCATTTATATTACAGAGTTAAATCATTCTGGGCATGGGATATTTTCTGCTGATGCTTCAGAATTGGATACAAAAAGTGAGGCCAACGTTAGCTTTTCAATGGATAGCACCAATTATTTGTCCAACAACCCAGTGAAACTCGATGCTTTGATTGACATGGATTTAAATAACAGCAAATACACTTTTCAGGAAAACAAAGGCTTTATAAATGATTTGCCTCTTGAATTTCAAGGTTATGTGCAACTTCTTGAAAACGGTCAAGATATAGACATTACTTTTGAAAACCCAGAATCGGATTTTAAAAACTTTTTGGCAGTTATTCCAAAAACCTATTCCAAAGACATCGAGAATGTTGAAACTACGGGCGACTTTAAAGTAAAGGGCATTATAAAAGGTATGGTGACCGATGAAACCATCCCGACTTTAGACATTAGCATCACCTCAAATAATGCCTCGTTTAAATATCCGGATTTGCCGAAACGGGTTGAAAATATTACTATTGATACCAGCATCAAAAATACCTCAGGTAATGTTGATGACACTTATGTAGATATTAACGCACTGAATTTTAAGATAGATAACGATGTGTTTAAATCATCAGCTACTTTAAAAAACATTACCAAAAATATGCAGGTAAACGCCAATCTTGATGGAATTATCAATTTGGCGAACATTACAAAGGTGTATCCTGTTGAATTGGAGAATCAATTGAGTGGTATTTTAAAAGGGAAATTAAACACGGCTTTTGACATGAATGCTATTGAAACCAACGCTTACGAGCGTATTAAGAACAATGGTGCTGTTAGTGTTACCGATTTTGTGTTTTCATCAGAGGATATTGCGAACCCCATTCATATTTCACAAGCGGATATGACCTTTAATCCGGGCACGGTGACCTTGAATAATTTTAAGGCCAGAACTGGTGATAGCGATTTGAACGCTACGGGTACCATTAAAAATTTATTTGGCCTTTTGTTAAGCGATAATACCTTAAAGGGTAATTTTAATATAACATCCAATTTATTTATAGTTAGTGATTTTATGTCTGAGGATAAGGAAAAATCGGCGGACAATAAAACCATTAGCGATGCGGAATCTTTGAAAATCCCCGCTTTTTTAGAATGCATGATAACTGCCAGTGCCAATACTGTTGTTTATGACAATTTAAGTTTAAAAGATGTAACCGGGAAACTTTACATAAAGGACCAACAGGTATGGCTTGAAAACATGAAATCAAGTATTTTTGATGGTGCTTTGTCTATTTCGGGAGATGTTTCAACAAAAAATGAAGTGCCTACTTTCAACTTAAATTTAGGTGCCGACGGATTTGATATTGGTAAATCTTTTAAAGAGATGGAATTGCTTCAAAACATTGCGCCAATTGCAAAATTAATCCAAGGTAAAATAAATACAAATCTTAAGCTTTCAGGGAATTTGGACAATGAGTTTTCACCCGATTTAAAAAGTATTTCTGGAGATGCCTTGGCACAATTGTTAACTACAAAAATAAGTGCCGACCAAAGTCAAATTTTGAGTAAACTTGAAGGAGCCCTAAGTTTTGTTGATTTTGATGAATTAGATTTAAAAGATGTGAAAACCCATCTTTCATTTGCCAACGGAAAGGTAAGTGTAAAGCCATTCGATTTAAAATATAAAGACATTGGCATAACCGTTTCTGGCTCCCATGGTTTTGACAAAACGGTAGATTATAATGCTGTTTTTAACGTGCCGGCTAAATATTTGGGAAGTGAAGTCAATAGGTTAATCGGTAAAATAAACGATGCTGAGGTGAATAATATCACCATACCTGTTACTGCGAATATTACAGGAAACCTTACTTCGCCAAATGTTAAAACTGATTTGACAGGTGGTGTAAAAAACCTTACCCAACAACTTATTGAGATTGAAAAGCAAAAATTGCTTAATCAAGGTAAGGACAAAGTAAAAGACTTGATAAGCGGTGTTATTGGAACTAACAAAACAAAAACAGATTCTGTTAAACAGAAGCAGACCGATGTTGTTAAGGATGTTTTGGATGATATTGTAAAAGGCACTGCCACAAAAAAAGATGCAGATAGCACTAAAACTGGTACAACGGTAAATAATGTTAAAGCCGCACTGGGCAATTTATTTGGTACAGCAAAGAAAAAGGATACGGTGAAATAATAGTTGGATATTGTGAATTCAATATTAAAAAGCCAAGTATTCGACTTTGTATTTATCTGATAAAAGCGATTTTACTATTTCTGGATTGCCATTTGTAAAAAAATCATTTTTAGGTTTTAATATACTTGTATTTGTCAGTTGATTCTTTTCTAGAATTGCTTTTGTTTGTCTTGCAACAGCTTCGCCAGAATCAATGATTTTCACATCATTAGGTAAAAGCTCAACCAGGATTGGAATTAAATAGGGGTAGTGGGTACAACCCAAAACCAAATAGTCAATGTTGGCGTCAATCATAGGTTCTAAATAAACTTTTAGAAGTGCTTTCATTTCTTCTGAATATAGTTTGCCGTCTTCAATAAGTTCTACAATGCCATTTCCTATTTGTTCGATAACTTTAATGTCTTTTGCAAATAGATTTGATGTTTTAGAAAACAGTTCACTGCTCAAAGTGCCTTTGGTGGCCAAAATGCCAACAGTGCTTGTTTTTGTCTGTAGTGCGGCAGGTTTTATAGCGGGCTCAATTCCAATAAAAGGAACATTGTAATTGGCCCGTAAATAATCAATGGCATTGGTTGTGGCGGTATTGCAAGCTACCACAATAATCTTACAGCCTTTGTTCAATAAATATTCAGTGTTTTTTTTGCTGAGTTCTATAATGGCCTGTTTACCCTTTGGACCGTATGGAGCATTGGCGCTATCGGCTAAATAAATGGTGTTTTCATGAGGTAAAAGCGCATGGATTTCCTTCCAAATGGAAGTGCCACCAACTCCAGAATCAAAAATGCCGATCGGTTGCTCGTTCATAGTATAGCAAAAATAAAAAAGCTGCCTTTAAAAGACAGCTTAAATATATTTAAATAAAGATTAATTTATTAGATGCCTAATTTCTTTTTTACATCTTCCAAAATATCTTTTCCGTCAGCAACAATCAATGTGGCTCTATCCAAAACATATTGGTAACCTTGCTCTTTAGCTACTTCGTTGATAGCTTTCATGGCTTTATCTTGAATAGGTTTAAACAATTCGGCTTCTTTTTGAGCCAAATCTTTTTGGGCATCAGCTCTAAATTGTTGGATGCGTTGTTGTTTTTCTTGAAGTTCTAAACCTCTCTTTTGATTTTCCTCATCTGTTTTTGTAGCAGCTTCGGCCTCGTATTGTTTTACAGTATTTTGGTATTCTGTGATAGAAGCTTGAATATCTGTTTGGTAGGTTTTTCCTAAAGTTTCTATCTCTGTTTGCGCTGCTTTTGCTTCTGGCATTGCTGCAATTAAATCTTGCGTATTTATATGTGCAACTTTGCTTTGGGCTTGTGTAAAACTAACTGTTCCAATACATAGTGCAGTAGCAAATAAGAGAGTTTTTAATTGTTTCATTTTTAAATAGTATTAAGTGTGTGTTATAAATTTATTTTTGTCTAATTATTATTTCTCGCAGCATTTATACTGTCTTTCCTTCTTTGACGTTCTTCTAAAATTCTCTGTTTTCTTTCTTCCAGTTCTTTTATTCGGGCTTCTCTTTCAGCTAGTTTCTTTTGTCTGTTTTCTTCTATGAGTTCGGCCTGTGTTTTAGTTTCAGCTTCTGGTTTTGCTTCCTCTTCCGTTTTTGTTTCATCAGTTTCTTCTCCTTTAGTTTCATTGCTTTCCTCTACTTTAGCTGAAGAACTTGTTTGGCTTCTGGCATCCAATTTAGCCTGTCTGGCTTTTTCTCTTTCTTCTAAAATCTTTTGGCGTCTTTCTTCGACCTCTTTTTTCTTGGCTTCCCTTGCGGCCAAAATTTCTTGTCTACGTTTCTCAACAGCACTTTCTCTTTCAGCCCTCTTTTCTTCTAAGGCTTTTTCCCTAGCTTCCAATTCTTCATTTATTTCGGGAATCAATTCTTCCTCTTCGGCAGCTTTTTTCTCTACTTTAGATTGCGCTTGTTTACGTTTTGCGGATCTTGTAATACTTCTTAAAATCTGCTCACTCAAATCAAATTGTTTTGCTGAGAACAACATCACGGCGTCAGATGATTTATCGAAAATAAAATCGTATTTTCTTCCTTCAGCTAAATCCTGAACTGCAGCAAATATTTGATCCTGTATGGGTTGCATTAACTGTTTTTTCTGAATGAACAAATCACCATTAGGGCCAAAACGTTTTTGTTGATAGTCTAATATTTCATTTTCCTCAAAATCAATATCTTCTTGGCGTTCTTCAATAAGTTCATTGGTTAAAAGCGCTTTTTCATTACTTAAATCAATGCGTTTTTGCTCAATGGCAGCTAACTTTTCCTCAATCTCATTTTTCCATTGTTGTGCTTTTGTATTGAGCTGCTGGGTGGCGTCTTGATATTCAGGAACATTCTCTAAAATATATTCAGTGTCTATGTAAGCAATCCTTACACCACGTTGTGCATACAGAGAAGATAGGCTTAACATAAAAACTAATGTCAGTAAAAAAAGAACGTTATTTCGCATCGGTTTAATATTTTATAATTTATGGATTAAAAATTCTAAAACGACAGATGATTTTTTCTGCCTTTTTGAATCATGTCTTCAAAATTAACGAATTTTAATCTTAAAAATTTTATTCTTATGCAAATCATCGGAGAGTTAATAGAAAATATCGTGCCAAAATAATTTATTTGTTTAAAATTGTTGCCCAATTATAAAGTGAGTTTCCCAACCATGTTTGCCAGTTTCGCCCGGTAATGGGTCAAATCCGTGACCAAAATCAATACCCAATAAACCAAAGGCCGGCATGAAAATACGGATACCTAATCCTGCGGAGCGATAAACATTAAACGGATTGAAATCCCTAAAATTATTATAAGATCCACCGCCCTCTAAAAAGGCAAGAGCATAGATTTTAGCTGAAGCTTTTAGGGTAACTGGGTAACGAAGTTCCAAAGAGTATTTATTATAAATGGTACCACCATCCTGATCTGACAGCGATTGGTTAGGGTAACCACGTAACTGAATAGCTTCACGGCCGTCCAAGCTATAATTACCCAGACCATCTCCGCCAACAAAATAGCGCTCAAATGGAATAACACCGCGAGCTTGGTTATACGCACCCAAAAACCCAAATTCTACCAAAGGTCTTAAAACTAAATTTTTTGTTACTTCGGTATACCACTCGCCCTTGAAATTTATTTTATAAAATTCAAGCCATTTATAGCGTTCTTGGTCAATATCAGTAATTTCCTTGTTTGCTTTGATATAGGCTAAATCAGCAGTACTTGAAGCATTGGCTCTTCTTTGAAGCGCATCGTTATACTCTTCAGATAGTTCATCGTAATCGACACCATTAAATAAAGAATATGGTAAAGAAAATTTAACTGTAGTTGAAAATTTCGAACCTCCCGTAGGGAAAATAGGATCAACACTGGTATTGTTTCTGCTCAAACCAATGGTGTATGATAAGTTGTTTGAGTAACCGTTGCCAAAAGTAAATAAGCCTGTATTGTAGTTATTCAAATCATAACGTTGAAAGCTTATGGCTTGCGATAATGTAAAGAAATCGTCTGGAACCGATAACCGTTTTGCTAAACCAAAAGTGATACCTGTTATGTTAAAACTTCTGCTTTTATCGGCATTTCTGGTTAAATAATTGTACAAAAATTGTTTGGTATGCGATACGGATGTTGAAAACTGTACAGGGCGCTTGCCTCCAAGCCAAGGCTCGGAAAATGAAAAACTATAAGTTTGAAAAAAGCGACTAGCCTGTAAACGAAGCGCTAATCTTTGTCCATCACCCATCGGGATTGGTTTATAGGCTTCCTTTTTTAATATGTCTTTTATGGCAAAATTGTTAAACGATAGACCTAAAGTGCCAATAAAACCACCACCGCCATAACCACCTTGCAGCTCAATTTGACTGGATCCTGTTTCTTTAACAGAGTATTCCATGTCTATGGTGCCTTCAACGGGATTGGGGTTATTGAAGTTTGGTGATATTTCTTGGGCATCAAAGAAGCCTAATTGCCCCAACTCCCTTACGGTACGCACTACATTGGCTTTACTGTAAAGCTGCCCTGGGCGCGTTCGGAGCTCCCGATAAATAACATGGTCGTTAGTTTTGTCGTTTCCTACTACCGATACACTATTGAAATAAGCCGGTTTTCCTTCAGAAATTCGAATTTCCAAATCTATAATATTATTATCAGCACTTACTTCAACAGGGTTTATGCTTGAGAATAAATATCCATTGTTTTGGTATTGGTTCGTGATATCAAAGGCATCAGGTTTTGATGGGTCTGCAATTCGCTTTTCCAACAAAACCCCATTATATGTATCCCCTTTGTTGATACGTAACAAACGGTTTAAGTATTCATTGGAATATACCGTGTTGCCAATGAAATTAATATCTCCAAAAGTGTATTTTTCACCTTCATTAACATCAAGGTAAAGGGAAATGGTTTTATCACTGTTTACCACAAGACTGTCTGACAATATTCTGGCATCGCGATAACCATTTTCTTTATAGGCATCTACAACATGACCTAAATCAGCTTGGTATGTCGAATCAATAAACTTTGACCGCTTTAAGATTCTGAGTCTGTTAATTTTTTTCGTGCTTTTCATAGCTTTCCTAAGCCTTTTGTCACTTAGCACATCATTGCCATTGAATACGATATCCGATATCTTGACTTTTTCACCCTTGTCAATATTTAAAACCATATTCACTCGGGCTGTTTTGAGCGAATCATCTTTTACATCTATGATGTTGATATGAACTTTGGTGTTGTAGTAGCCTTCTTTTTTATATTTTTTTATCAGGAAATTTTTGGTTGTAGTTATCAAGTTTTCGGTAACTTTGACGCCTTTTTTAAGTTTGTTATCATTTATAATGCCTTCAACTTTGCTTTTCCTTACACCATTTATCTTAAGCTCGTTAAGCTGAGGCAGGTCTGAAAGCTGAATTTGTAAATAGGCAACATCTCCTTCTATTTTGGTAACATAAACTTCTATGTCGCTAAAAAGTTTAGAATTCCAAAGTTTCTTGATGGCATTGGCAATGTCTTCACCTGGAATGGTTATTTCCTTTCCCTTTCTAAGGCCAGAATATGTGATTATGGTTTGTTCTTCAAAAGAGGAATTTCCAGAAACCGAAATTTCCCCTAAGGTGTATTTTTTGCCTTTTTCGTAATTGACATCCTGTGCTTGAACTGCAACACATCCAGCAAAAATGATTACAGTAAGAAAGTGCTTTATATAAGTTAATGCAGGCAACTTAGCTAAGTTGTTCACTTGTTTTCCCAAATCTTCGTTCTCTTTTTTGATATTCAATAATAGCTTCATGCAAATGCTGCTTTTTAAAATCTGGCCATAAAACACTTGTAAAATATAATTCTGCATAAGCTATTTGCCATAGTAAAAAGTTACTTATTCGTTGTTCTCCACTTGTTCTAATGAGCAAATCAACATCTGGTAAATTATGCGTGTAAAGATGCTCATTAATAATCGATTCACCGATATTTTCGGGCGAAATTATATTATTTTTAACTTTAATGCTAATTTCTTTAACAGTGTTTAGCAATTCTTCTCGTGAACCATAGCTTAAAGCCAATGTTAAAGTCATTCTTGTGTTCTTGCTGGTGCTTTCCATTACCTCAAAAAGTTCGTTATGAACCGTTTTGGGCAGCGTGTTCAGTGCTCCTATAGCATTAAGTTTGATGTTGTTTTCCTGTAGTGTTCTAATTTCCTTTTTTAAAGAAGACACCAACAGTTTCATTAGTGTTTGCACTTCCAATTTTGGCCTGTTCCAGTTTTCTGTGGAAAACGCATAAAGTGTTAGGTTTTTTATACCTAGTTCTGCAGCAGCTTCAACGGTTTCTCTAACGGCTTTTGTTCCATTTTCGTGGCCAAAAGCGCGCACCATACCTTTTTGTTTTGCCCATCTGCCGTTGCCATCCATAATTATGGCAATGTGTTCGGGCAATCTGTCAGTATGTATGCTGTTTTTTAAATCCATTTTATTCTACGCAGAAGCAAGGGTTCTCGCCAAAGGTATATGTTAAGGTAATCCCTGAAAAAACGTACCAATCGTTATTGTTTATGTTTCCAAAACGGTACTGTTGCCTCCATTGGTCGTCTGGTATACTTCCGTCTATTTCATCTGAAAAAGTGTATCGAGCACTGACTTCTATACCTAAAATAATATTGCCTAAAAAATTGGTTTTAAAGCCCAAGGTTATTGGTACGCCATATGCCCAACTGGATGAATTCTCTGGGGTTTGCAAGCCATTTAAAAAATAATAATTGTCGTGGTGAGCCAAACTAATCCCTGAATAAAGATAAGGTGTCCAAAGTTTTTCGCCAGAATGCAGATTGAAATCCATAAAGGTGAATTCCATTCCAGCTGAGATTTCAGTTATTTTGGTATTAAATTCATATCCTCTTTGAATGCGGCGCAGGTCGTCAGAGTTGTTATCAATGCCTTCCAACTCTGTAAAAATAACTGAGGCTCGGTATGAATGCCTTTTGCTGCGGTTCCATTTGTAAATTCCGCCTATGGCCAGTTGATTTGGAGAAATGTAATCTGTAGCGCCCACATCGCCTATAAAATTACTTCCGCCGACAAACACACCTATTTCGTTGATTTGAGAGTGACTAAAATTTATGCTTAAAACACTAAATATTAATATGGTTAAATGCCTCATAAATATTCAAAAGTTTGCAAATATAATAAATAAGATGAGCCTAGAATAATTTGAGCCCAATAGTATTAGTGTAAAACAGATTTTCTTTTGAATTATTGTTTCTAACGTAGGGGGAAAGCGAGTTTAATTCCGCTTATCTTCACCCCAAAGAAGTTTTTTGCGCAAAGTATCCAAAAAGCTTTCGTCTAAAAGGTCAATCATTTTAATTTTAAAATCGGCCTTTTTTATTTTGATGGTTGTGCCGTTATTTAAGGTAGCAATTCTGGAATCCAAAGAAACGAGATGTTGCTCTTCACGTCCGTCAACTTTTAGCTGTATTTCAGTTGAGTCTGGTATGATTAACGGTCGTGCGCTAAGGTTGTGAGGCGCAATAGGCGTTAAAACAAAGCTGTTGGTGCTGGGTGTTATAACAGGACCACCACAGCTTAAAGAGTATCCCGTTGAACCAGTGGGCGTGGATACAATTAAGCCGTCACTCCAATAAGAAGTCAAATATTCGCCATCTAAATGCGTTTCAACCGTAATCATGGATGTGGTATTCTTTCTACTAACCGCAATTTCATTCAATGCAAAATTGAGCGATTTGATATCGCTATTTTCGGGTGAAGTTTCAACGGATAAAAGGCTGCGTTCGGAAATTTTGTATTTACCGTCAATAATATTTTGAATAGCCCTTTCAATATCATCAACTTGAATGGTGGCCAAAAAACCCAGCCTTCCAGTGTTAACTCCAATTATGGGAATATCGATATCTTTTACAAAGGTTATGGCCCTTAAAATGGTGCCATCGCCACCAACACTTACCAACAGGTCAAAAGAAGGGTCCAGCGTGTCAAAAGTTTTAAAAGATTCAAAATCTTTGATAATGGACGACTTGCTTTTTATGAGATTATAAAATTCGGTTTCTATATAAGCATCGGCATCCTTTTTTACCAGATAATTAAAAAGTGTTATTACCGAAGCCGAGGTGGTTTTGTTATAAAATCGTCCAAAAATGGCAACCTTCATGCGCTATATATTTAAATATCTCTTTAAATAGTCAGAACGTTCTTTTAGGCTTTCCAAATAGCCGTCTTCTTCGTGCCCAGAAATAATATTGTAGCTGTATCTTCTAAACGTTTGAATAATTTCGTTAAGTCCTGTATTACCTATTTTAAGTGTTACCTGCACCAAGTCTGAATTCATTTTTGAAATAAAAGCCCCTAAAATCTTTCCTCCATTTGATTCTACAATTTGGCTTATTTCACTAAACGAGTAATCATTTATACCTTTTTCCACAACCAAAATGCCTCCAGCTTCCGTAAAAAATGGTGAATGCCCAAACAGGCTAATCACATCTTTAAGTTCATAATAGCCCAAATACTCATTTATACTATTTAAAACGGGCATGACATTAGCAGAGTTTACTGCAAATTCTTCAAGAATATCAAGCCAAGGCGTGTTATCCCTAACATAAAAATCTTCCAAAGCATACAGGAATTCACTAAGTGGTTGGGCACTGTCAAAGCAATGGGCATCCGCCTCAGAAAAGCATCCTAAAAAATTACCATGGGCATCTTTTACAGGAATGTGTGAAAACGTTAACTGGTTAAATAGTAGTTGCATATCACTGACCTTGCTACTAATGCTTAACGGTTTTACGTCATTAATTATGTATTCTGAAAGTCGCATCTTGTCATTATGAATAGGACTGCAAATTAATCAAAAAAATGCTATGTATGCTTGTTCTACTTTGTATTTTTGCTGAATAAAACAGATTTATGACCAAGTTAAGCGTTAATATTAATAAGATTGCAACATTGAGAAATTCTAGGGGTGGTGATGTGCCAAATGTTGTTCAATTTGCCAAAGATATACAGCGTTTTGGGGCTGAAGGGGTCACGATACACCCTAGGCCGGATGAGCGCCATATTCGATACCAAGATGCGCGTGATTTAAAGCCAGTTGTTTATACAGAATATAATATTGAAGGCAACCCAATTAAGTCGTTTATGGATTTGGTTTTAGAGGTAAAACCCACTCAGGTTACGCTTGTTCCAGATGCTGAAGATGCCATAACAAGTAATGCTGGATGGGACGCCATAAAGCACAAATATTTTTTAGTTGATGTGATTAAGGAATTTCAAAATAATGGTATAAGAACATCAATTTTTGTAGATCCGGTTTTAAAGCAAATTGAAGGTGCCAAGGAAACTGGGACGGACAGAATTGAATTATACACCGAAGGTTTTGCATACCAATATAGTTTAGGGAATAAAGAAGGCATAAAGCCATATACAGAAAGTGCCAAATTAGCTAATCAACTAGAGCTTGGCATTAATGCCGGTCATGATTTGTCTTTAAATAATATTAAGTTTTTTAAAGAAAATATACCTGGTTTATTAGAGGTGTCCATTGGGCATGCTTTGATTGCCGAAAGTCTGTATTTGGGTGTTGAAAATGTTATTCAAATGTACCTTCATAGGCTTAAATAATAGTTGTTGGTTGTTAGTCATTTGATGGTAATCAAAATCTAAAATTGTAATTCGTAAATAAAAAATGCTTTTATATTCAAACATAATTGGAGAAGGAAAACCGTTTGTTATTCTGCATGGGTTTTTGGGCATGGGAGATAACTGGAAAACCTTGGGCGGACAGTTTAGTGAGCAAGGGTTTCAAGTCCATTTGGTTGACCAGCGAAATCATGGGAGAAGTTTTCATGATGATGATTTTAGTTACGAAATTCTAGCAGAAGATTTAAAAAGTTATTGTGAGGCATACAACCTAAAAGATATTATTCTTTTGGGGCATTCCATGGGAGGTAAAACAGCAATGTTATTCGCAACGCAATATCCTGAACTGGTCTCCAAATTGATAGTGGCCGATATTTCCCCTCGTTTTTATCCCGTTCACCATGATGTTATTTTAAACGGATTGAGTGCCATTGATTATGACCAAGTAAAAAGCCGCGGTGAAGCAGATAAAGTATTGAGCGAATATATTTCTGAAGTTGGCATACGTCAGTTTTTGCTCAAAAATTTGTATTGGGTTGAAAAAGGTAAATTGGGCCTGCGTATTAATTTGGAAGTGTTAAAAAATGAAGTATCGGAAATAGGAGAGCCTTTGCCATCGCACGCTACTTTTGATAAGGACACGTTGTTTCTTCGTGGCGACCGCTCTGAATATATTGGCGTCGGCGATGAGCGTATTATAAAAAGCCATTTTCCAAAAGCCAAAATTGTTACCATCTCAAATTCTGGGCATTGGCTGCATGCAGAAAGCCCTGAGGACTTTTTTGAAGTCGTGTTGCAGTTTGTTTCTTGATTAATTTTGTATCTTTCCTTCAAAGATAAATAATCATGAAACTCATAATAAAACTTCTATTAAACGCCTTAGCGGTATTTATCATTTCCTATTTGCTTAGAAACAACGGGGTTATGTTAGATTCATATGTAACTGCCATAATTGTGGCTATTGTATTATCTGTTTTAAATCTTTTTGTAAAGCCTATTTTGGTCATTTTAACCTTGCCAATCACTATAGTAACACTAGGGCTATTTTTACTCATTATTAATGCACTTATTATCTTGTTGGCCGACAAATTAATTGAAGGTTTTTCAGTAAGTAGCATTTGGATTGCTCTGTTGTTCAGTATACTGCTTTCGGTGCTTCAATCTATTCTGCATTCGCTTTTAAAAGAGGATAAAAAAAGAACTTAGAATCAGGCATTTAAAAACTTTGGTGGGATGTAAAAATATACTATTTTTGCAACCCAATTTTGGTTATACAAAGAATCGATTTTTAAAATGAATATTACAAGAGAAAACGTTGATGCATTAAATGCTGTAGTTAAAGTAGATATCGCGAAAGAAGATTATAGCGATAAAGTGGAAAAAATCTTATCAGATTACCGCAAAACAGCAAACATTCCAGGATTTAGAAAAGGACATGTGCCTATGGGCATGGTTAAGAAACAATACGGAAAAGCCGTTTTGGTTGATGAGGTTAATAAGCTACTGCAAGATGCCTTAAATAAATATTTAACTGAAGAAAAGTTGGATGTTTTGGGACAGCCATTACCAAAGACTCAAGATAACATTGATTGGGATGCCGATAAATTTTCTTTTGAATTTGAATTGGGCTTGGCTCCAGAATTTCAAGTAGAGCTTAAAAGTAAAAAGGCTATCACGCAATACAATATTGTGGCCGACAATAAAATGATTGACGAGCAGGTTGAACGTATTCAAAAGCAATACGGAAAATTGGTTTCTCAAGAGGTTGTTGAAAAGGAAAGCGAAATAACAGGAACATTCAAAAACGAAGAAAGAGAGATTGAAAATAAGGTAACTTTGACTTTGGATAAATTCAAGGGAAAATCTACTGAAAAACAATTTATCGGTGCTAAAGTTGGCGATATGGTTACTTTAAAAACCAAAGGACTTTATGATGATGAGCACGAATTGATGCATGCTTTAAAATTAGGTCATGATGATGTACACGGCTTGGATATTGAAGTTACTTTTGAAATTAAGGAAATCAACAAACGTGAATTGGCAGATTTGGATCAGGAATTGTTCGATAAACTTTTTCCAAAAGGAACAGTTACTTCTGTAACCGAATTAAAAGCGAAGATTAAAGAAGATGCTGAAAAACAATTTGTGCAGCAAGCCGATCAAAAACTTTTGAATGACGTTACAGAGTACTTGGTTGAAAATACCGAATTCGATTTGCCAGCTGAGTTCCTAACAAAATGGATGCAAACTGCTGGCGAAAAAGAAATGGATGCAGATCAAGCCAGAGAAGAATATGAGAAGTCTGAAAAAAGTTTGCGTTACCAATTAATTGAAGGTAAATTGATTGAAGATAATAACATCCAAATAACTATGGATGATATTAGAAATCATGCCAGACAAATGATTAAGGCCCAAATGGCCCAGTTCGGACAAATGAATCCTTCTGATAAAGAATTGGATGATATTGCAGCGCGTGTACTTTCAAACCAAGATGAGGCACGCAGAATTTCAGAACAGTTAATCAGTCAAAAATTACTATCTGTCTACAAAGAAAAAGTAAACTTAAAAGTTAAAGAGTTGAGCTACGAAAACTTTGTAAAAGAAGTTTACGGTGACAAATAGGTAATAATAAATGCTTATCTTTAGGCGCTTAAATCAACAGATTTAAGCGCCTTTTTATTCAAAATAAATCATTAATTCAAAATGCTTTTTATTCCATCTTGATGTAAGTCAGGAGTTTAAAAGATTAATTACAAAATAAATTATGGATTACGCAAAGGAATTTGAAAAATTCGCGATAAAAGATCAAGGCATTAGCAGCACATATTACAATAAAATCATCAGTAGTATGTATCCCACCAATCTAACGCCAAATATTATTGAGGAACGTCAAATGAACATCGCTGTTTTCGATGTGTTCTCTCGTTTAATGATGGATAGGATTATTTTCTTGGGAACTGGAATTAACGATCAGGTGGCCAACATTGTTCAGGCTCAACTGTTGTTTTTAGAAAGTACCGATGCTTCGAAGGATATTCAAATTTATATCAATTCACCGGGCGGAAGTGTTTATGCTGGTTTAGGTATTTACGATACTATGCAGTTTATAAAACCTGATGTAGCTACTATTTGTACAGGTATGGCTGCATCTATGGGAGCCGTATTATTATGTGCGGGTGCTAAAGGTAAACGCAGTGGATTGACGCATTCCCGAGTTATGATACATCAGCCTCTTGGCGGTGCACAAGGACAGGCTAGTGACATTGAAATTACGGCCAGGGAGATTTTAATTTTAAAGGAGGAACTGTATAAAATTATCAGTAAGCATTCCGGTCAAACTTATGATAAAGTATATGAAGACAGTGATAGAGATTACTGGATGAAAGCCGATAAAGCCAAGGAATATGGCATGATTGATGAGATACTGTTTCGTAATTAAATAAAAATACGTAATTTTATTAACTTGTTTCAGAGGGGATTATTACAATTCATTCCCAAAAATAAATTAGATTAATGGCAAAAGAAGAATTGGAATGTTCGTTTTGTGGTCGTAAAAAGCCAGAAACAAACTTATTAATAGCAGGATTGGATGCCCACATATGCGATAGGTGTATTGAGCAAGCTCATGGTATTGTTATTGAGGAATCAAAACAGAACGATAGCAGCGACCTATCTGCAGAGCTAAAACTTCGCAAACCACAACAAATTAAAGCATTTCTTGACGAGTATATTATAGGGCAGAGCATGACAAAAAAAGTTATGTCCGTTGCCGTTTATAATCATTACAAAAGATTGCTTCAACCAGCTTCAAAAGACGATATAGATATTCAAAAAAGTAATATCATCATGGTTGGTCAAACAGGTACCGGTAAAACCTTGATGGCCAAAACCATTGCAAAAATGTTAAATGTGCCATTGGCTATTGTTGATGCTACTGTGCTAACAGAGGCTGGATACGTTGGTGAAGATGTTGAGAGCATTCTAACACGTTTGTTGCAAGCGGCAGATTACAACTTGGAAAAAGCAGAAAAGGGCATTGTTTTTATTGATGAAATTGATAAGATTGCTCGTAAAAGTGATAATCCCTCTATTACTCGAGATGTTTCGGGTGAAGGCGTTCAACAAGCTTTATTGAAGCTATTGGAAGGTACCGTGGTAAACGTTCCGCCCAAAGGTGGCCGTAAACATCCTGATCAAAAATTCATTGAGGTAAATACCGAAAACATATTATTTATTGCTGGTGGCGCATTTGATGGCATAGAGCGCGTTATTTCAAAAAGACTAAATATGCAAGCTGTTGGCTATAGCGCTTCCATGTCTGATGATATCGTTGATCAGGATAATTTGTTACAGTATATTATTCCGAAGGATTTAAAGGATTTTGGTTTAATTCCTGAAATTATTGGTCGTTTGCCTGTGTTGACATATATGGATCCATTGGATGCTGAAACCTTAAGGGCTATACTCACAGAGCCTAAAAATGCCATCATAAAACAATATAAAAAGTTGTTTGAAATGGATGAAATTGATTTTTCTATTACAGATGGAGCTCTTGGATTTATAGTGGATAAAGCTATCGAGTATAAATTAGGGGCAAGAGGTTTGCGTTCGTTATGTGAAGAAATCCTAACTGATGCTATGTTCGAGATGCCTAGTAGTGATGAAAAAAACTTGAACGTTACAAAAGCTTATGCTGAAGATAAGTTAACAAAAACAACTTTAAAGAAACTCAAAGCCGTATCATAGCTTTGGAATAAAATATATTATAGTGAATAAAAAACCACGCCGAAAAGCGTGGTTTTTTATTTATGGATATTAATTAATAATGGATATTCGCACTATAATTCTTTATGTCTGTGTTTTATTTTTGTTAAAAGTATTCCTATTTGTAGAACTCGCAAAGCTTTTAAATTTCTTTTAGATTATTAGACGAAATACTCGTTAAAAAACTATAGGGTTTACACTTAATCGATTTTTGTTAATCTAAAATTAAAAACTCTACATGTCTGTTGGCCTGTTAGTCATCATCAGAGCAATTGTTTTGCAATCAACCAAAGGCTTGGATTCTCCAAATCCTTGCGACTGTAATCTATTTTTATTATTCCATTTTTACAAGGGATTAGGATTAATGAGACAATAAATATAATCCAGTATCTCAGAGCAAAAAAATCTTAGACTAAGCATATTATAATTCGTTAAGTACTTATTTTATCGGGGTTTTCGGAAAGACTATTATAGGGAATTTAAACGTAAAAGCTCCTCCATGTAATTTCTAGAGTTAGACAGTCTGGGTATTTTATGTTGTCCGCCTAGTTTATTGTTTTCCTTCAGCCAGTCGTAGAACAAATTTTTTCTGGCTATATTTATTTTTGGTTTATTTAGGGTTATGTTGTTGTAACGTTTGGCTTCATAATCTGAGTTTAGGGCTTTTAAAGCATTATCAAACAGTTCATTAAAATAGTCAATATCTTTTGGTGGGGTTTTAAACTCTATGAGCCATTCGTGAGCTCCTTTTTCTTTACCCTGCATGAAAATTGGTGCAGCAGTAAAATCAACTATTTCGGATTTTGTACGCTTGCATACTTTTTTAAGTGCGTTTTCGGCGTTTTCAATAATCAACTCTTCCCCAAAAACATTAATATGGTGTTTTGTTCGTCCAGAAATTTTAATTCGGTATGGGTTTAATGAAGTAAACCTTATGGTGTCTCCAATTTTATAACGCCATAAACCTGCATTGGTGGTTATAATCATAGCATAGTTTTGCCCAAGTTTCACTTGGCTCAACGGAATTGCTCTTTCATCATTAGTATCATAAACATTCATGGGAATGAATTCATAAAAAATGCCATAGTCCAACATAAGCAGCAGTTCGTTTGAATCGTTTTGATCCTGTATCGCAAAGAAACCTTCCGAAGCATTATATGTTTCGTAATATTTAAAATCTTTTTTTGGAAGTATTTTTTTGTATTGGTTTACATAAGGTGTAAAACTTACCCCGCCGTGAAAATAGACTTCCAGATTGGGCCAAACCTCAAGTAAATGTTCTTTTCCGGTAGTTTCTAAAACATTATTAAGCAAAACTAACATCCAGGAAGGAACGCCGGCAAGACTGGTAACCTTTTCGTTAATGGTTTCGTTAACAATGGCCTGCATTTTATGTTCCCAATCGCTCATTAACGAAACTTTATTGCTAGGTGTACTGCTAAACTCAGCCCAAAACGGCATATTATCAATTAAAATGGCTGAAAGGTCGCCGAATATCGTTCCGTTTTCTTTGTACAATTCTTTGCTGCCTCCCAAACGCAGGCTCTTGCCAGTAAACAGTTGGGAGTTTTCGTTGTTATTTAAGTACATGCAAAGCAAATCTTTACTTGCTGCATAATGGCAATCCTCTAAAGATTCTTCGCTTACCGGTATAAATTTGCTTCGGGAACGTGTTGTGCCACTAGATTTTGCAAACCATTTTATAGGAGTAGGCCAAAAAACATTGTTTTCTCCCTTTCGGCTTCGTTCAATGTCATCCTGCCACGCATCATAGTTATTGATGGGAATACGCTCAGCAAAGGTTTTGTAATTCTTTATTGAAGCAAAGTCGTATTTTTTGCCAAACTCGGTATTTTTTGCAGTGTCAATAAGATGCAAAAGCAATTCGTTCTGTACTTCGTTCGGGTATTTTAAAAACAGTTCAATTTGATGGAACCGTTTTTTCAAAAACCAAGAAGCAATTGAATTTACTATGGGTATTGGCATTTTTCAGCTATCTTTAAGTTTTTAAAAATAATGTTTTTTTTTATGACCTACCAAGGTGTTTTAACAAAAATGGAAACGGAATTTTCAAGCCCAATTCAATACTACTTGGTGTTTGAACATGATTTTATAAACATGAACCAATTATTGGATAAAAAAATTAGTTTGCAATTCATTAAGTACCAATGTTTAAATTGCGGATTGGATAAACCCATTTACAGGCAGGGGTTTTGTAAAAGCTGTTTTTATGATGTGCCACAAGCTGCAGATTGGGTTATGCGCCCTGAGTTGAGCACTGCACATTTAGGTAAGGAAGACCGTGATTTGGAATATGAAAAAAAAGTACAGTTACAACCGCATATTGTTTATTTGGCTAATTCCAGTAATGTGAAAGTTGGTGTAACAAGAAAAAGCCAAGTGCCTACGCGTTGGATTGACCAAGGTGCCCACGAGGCTATTGAAATTGTTGAGGTGCCCAACAGGTATTTGGCTGGTGTTACCGAAGTGGCTTTAAAAGACCATGTAAGCGACAAAACCAATTGGCGTACCATGCTTAAAAATGACATTAAAGATGAAGATTTGGTAGAATGGCGCGAAAAATTGAAGCCATTTATACCAGATGAAGCCAAGGATTATTTTATTGCAAGCAATAATGAAACCAATTTGGAATTTCCTGTAAACCATTACCCTGAAAAACCCAAAAGTTTGAACATTTTAAAAAAAGAACAGTATATAGGGAAGTTGGTCGGTATAAAAGGGCAGTACCTCATTTTTGAAGACGACACTGTTTTTAATGTCCGTGCCAATGAGGGTTTGGTTCTTCAAATTGCAATCCTGTAATTTTAGGAAATTTTAACTGGATGAAGTGTTTTTAAATCACTGATTTTTATTATCTTTTTAGTAAATCAATAAAGAATAACGAATGAAAATTCCAGTATTATTTTATGTGGGGCTTACCACATTTTTGCTTGTGATGTTGCCCATAATGGTTGGTATGAATACTAGTTTTAGTATTATATTTTATACCATGTGCATTGGGCAGTTGTTTGTTTTGGTTATGGTGTACAAGGTTTTAAAAGATAAATACACCCCAGATAAAACCTTCGAAAATTTCTATAAAGACAGACCCATTAATTACAAAAAGGAATAACAGCCCCGTCCGATTTATTGAAATAAAGACGGGACCATTTTTATTTTATATATCTTCTAGGTCTCTTAGACTCTGTATATAAGATGCTTTTTGTATTTCACGGCGTCTTTTAACAGAAGGTTTTGTGAAAAACTGATTATCTCTTAGGTTTTGCATCACCTTAATGTTTCGGTGTTTGCGTTTGTAGCGTTTTAGGGCGCGCTCTATATTTTCGCCATCTTTTACAATAATTTTTAACATAGATGTATTTTAAATTGATTTATGATTTAGGACTATCCCAAATACGTTCTTAATACTTTACTTTTTGAAGTATGTCGCAATCTGCGGATACCTTTTTCTCTTATTTGTCTTACGCGTTCTCTGGTTAACCCAAAAGCGTCGCCAATTTCTTGAAGGCTCATGGGGTGTTTTTTGTTAATGCCGTAATAATGCCTGATGACTTCTGCTTCCTTTTCGGATAGCGAGTCCAAAGCACGGTTAACTTCTGTATTCAATGAGTCTTTTATTAAATCAGCATCAGGTCTTGGTGTTTCATCTGTTTTAACAACATCGTATAAACTAAAGTCCTCGCCTTCTTTTAAGGGAGCATCCATCGATACATGCCTGCCAGCAATTTTCATGGATTGCTTCACATTGCTTTCGGTAAGTTCCAAGCTGTTGGCTATTTCGTGTGCACTTGGTGGTCTCTCATGTGTTTGCTCCAAATGTGAATAGGCCTTGTTGATTTTATTGATGGCCCCAATTTTGTTCAAAGGTAACCTAACTATTCGAGATTGTTCGGCTAAAGCTTGAAGAATAGCTTGACGAATCCACCAAACAGCATAGGAAATGAACTTAAACCCTCGGGTTTCGTCAAAGCGTTTTGCAGCTTTAACCAAGCCCGCATTACCCTCGTTTATTAAATCGGGCAATTTTAAACCTTGATTTTGATATTGTTTTGAGACTGAAACAACAAAACGTAAGTTAGCAGTTGTGAGTTTATCTAGAGCTTGTTGGTCGCCTTTTTTTATGCGTTGTGCCAATTCAACCTCCTCTTCGGCGGTTATTAAGGGTATTTTACTAATGTCTTGTAAGTACTTGTCTAGAGATTTTGATTCGCGGTTGGTAACTTGTTTCGTAATTTTTAATTGCCTCATATATTATTTGTCTGAAATTTTAAATTAAACGTTTCCTACAACATAAACGATTATATTTAAAATCCTAATAAATGGGTGATTTTCTTCAAAAAATAGCCGAAAAATCTCAAAAATTAACTATTTTTTAAGGTTTTCGAGTAAAAAACGAACAATTTGATGCTTTAAACTTTTGATTTCTGTTGAAAGGATTGCGTTAGGGATTGTATTGAAAATCCTTTTTGTGAAGCACGAACAAAAAGATTGTAAAGAAAAGCCAGACCCAATCGGGTAACGCCCAAGTGATAAACTTCAAAGATTTCCCACTATTCTTTAAACCAACTGGAATATTTAATGTAATTGTTGGCAATGCGGTCTATTTCACCAGAGATCAATTCTTGGCTAATATCTTTCACTTTTTTGGCGGGTACACCAGCATAAATACTTCCTGCTTCCACTTGGGTATTTTGGGTAACCACCGCACCGGCGGCAATTATGCTGTTGCTTTCTACCACACAGCCATCCATAATAATACTACCCATACCCACCAAAACATTGTCTTTTATGGTGCAGCCGTGTACCAAGGCATTGTGCCCAATAGATACATTATTGCCAATGTTGGTAGCGTGTTTTTGGTAGGTACAATGTATTACGGCACCATCTTGTACGTTTACCTTATTGCCCATTTTTATGTAGTTAACATCGCCGCGTACCACGGCACTAAACCAAATACTGCACTGGTTGCCCATAGTAACATCGCCAACAATGGTAGCGTTTTCGGCTATAAAGCAATCGGTTGGTATTTGTGGTGATTTTCCGTTTACTGGTTTTATTATTGGCATAGTAAAATGGTTGTATGTTGTGAATAAATTACGCCCTGTAAATATAAAGGAAACCATTTACTTTTTATTAATTTGCTTTATGATGAAACCTACAATTTTTTATATCGCACTGGGGAGTAATAAGGGCGATAAGTTTAAAAATTTGCAAAATGCCGTTGATGCCATGTATAAGCGGATCGGGCATATTAGGTTGATTTCAAAAGTGTACAAAACGCCTGCTATTGGTTTTAAGGGTGACGATTTTTTAAATTGTTGTCTGGTTTTAGAAAGCCATTTGGAACCCAAAAAGGTAATTAAAGCCCTGTTGAATATTGAAACCAATTTAGGCCGAAAACGAACCAAGAAAAACACCTACGAAGCCCGAACCATAGATTTGGATATTGTATTTGCCGAAGACCAAATCATCAACACCAAAACCTTGCAAGTGCCGCACCCTGAAATGCAAAACCGTAAGTTTGTTTTGCAACCACTTAATGATATTGCCTCAAAAATAAAGCACCCGAAATTGGATAAAACGGTTGCCACTTTGTTGGATGATTCCACTGATAAGTCCGTTCTGGAACCGGTTAACATTTGGCTAAAAAACCCGAGCAAGGCCTACGGTTTTTATCAATACAATTATATGGCCATTGAAGGAAATATTGGTGCAGGTAAAACCAGTTTGGCCACCCAAATAGCGCACGACTTTAATGCGAAGCTTATTTTGGAGCGTTTTGCAGACAACCCGTTTTTGCCCAAGTTTTACGAAGATGCCAACCGCTATGCCTTTACTTTGGAAATGTCTTTTCTGGCAGACCGTTACCAACAAATAAGCGATGATTTGGCACAACTCGATTTGTTTAAGGATTTTATTGTAAGTGATTACGATGTGTTTAAATCGCTAATATTCTCAAAAATTACTTTGCCTGAAGACGAGTTTCAATTGTACCGAAAGCTTTTTAACCTGATGTACAAAGATTTAAAAAAACCCGATTTGTATGTTTACTTATACCAAAATACCGAGCGCTTGCAACAAAACATTAAAAAGCGCGGACGGCATTTTGAACAAAACATAGCCGATGAATACTTGGAAAAAATAAACGCTGGTTATTTGGAGTTTTTAAAAACCCAAACAGATTTTAACGTAAAGGTTATTGATGTTTCCGAGCGCGATTTTGTAGAAAACCGCGAGGATTATTTATGGGTTTTGGGTGAGGTTTGTGGGGTTTAGTTTAGAAGTCACGCTTATCGGTCTCGTATAACCGTCAGTTACGGGTTAAAGTATGCAAGCTTTTCGGTTTGGCACTGGCGTTAGCAATTCCGAGTGGATTCGGACTTAGTCGAATTCGACGTAATTGCGGTTATAGAATGTTGGTTGTAGTTTTTTCATGTTTCTCAATTTCCTAGAGGTGTAAAATACCATTTACCATTAAAGTAGCTCGGTGAAAATTTCATTTCGTATTGTTTTTCATTAGATACAATTAAAATATTTACATCCGCATAAATAACGACGTTGTTTGATATATCATAATTAATTGTTTCTGGCCATTTAATTTTTATGGTTTTCTTGTTGTCCGACATTAAGGAATAATCATATTTCATTCCCCTTATAGCTGCATTTTCAATATACTCATCAAATAAAACATCGTTGTCAAGTAATTCTTTTACACCCAATCTTTTGAAATAATTATTCACAAGCTCCTCCTTCCATTGCTCATTATTAATCTCTTTAAACTGTTTGAGTTGTTTATCATTTTTATAGTCATAATCCTCATAAAATTCGGCCATTGTTTCCATATAAATCAAGAACTTTTCTTTAGATATAAATAAATTTTCAAGGCTATTAAAATCTCTAGATTTTAAAATGGTAACAAACTCATCTAAAAACCCTTTTAATCTATAACTGTCTTGGTCTGGATTAGGCCATTCATTTATTATAATTCCATTAGTATCCCATTCAATTTTTTTTATTTCACCTTTATCTATGTATGTTACTTCATATCCCTTATGTCCATTTTGATGCCAAAATGTATGAATACCAATGGGGTTACCACGCTCAAAAGTTCTTTTACTCTGCATCTGTCCATCTTCATACCAAGAGAAGTTTAGACCATGGATATCTCCATAATAATTTGCCCCCTTACTCTTTAGCTGCCCATTTTCATACCATTCAGTTCTAGGCCCATCTAATGTAATCTCTGCTCGCTGCTCATTTAAAAGTGAGATTTCTGATTTTTTCTGACCACCCTTTTTATACCATATAGTGTAGGGACCATTAAATTTTCCATTGACAAAATTTGCAGTAGAAAAGTAACCGTTATCCAGCAATCTCCAACTAATCCCTCTACGATAATCTAATTCCCCTGCAAATGTTACTACTCCTGTGAAGGCTTCTTCGAACCCCTTTTTGTGTGCCGTATAATTTTCTGTCCATTCAACTTCATCAAAGCTTATAGTATCCAATACTTGGTCTGTTTGGCTATTTAATAGAAAAGGGAATATTAGCAAAAGCAGCATGAGTTTTTTCATTAGAAAATGAATTGTGATTAGGAATTTCAATTTAGGAAAAATAATAGAACAAATTATTGCCAACGTTATGATATGCGTCGTTTTAATGACTTATAGCAGTCGATACTGAAACAAGTTCAGCACAAGTAAGCGAAGTTAGATTTTAATTAGATTTAAATGAGTTAAGAATCAAACTAAACTGTAAGTAATTACTTTGTTTTTTAATTGGTTTAATCTGTATCAGATTTAATTGATTTCATTTATTTAGTTCGGAATGAATTAGATTTTCAATGTTTCCAATTTCTTTTAATAAGTCATTACAAGCAACAACAGTAATTTCTTCATTCTCTCTTTTAATTAATAGGGCAGTATTTAATGATAAAATCATTTCCACTTCAGATTCCTTCATATATTCAGAAATTGTTTTGTTTGAATAAATCTTATTGTCGTTAAGTTGGCTAAGGCCAGAAGCGCCCATTAGATTTGCTGCTCTAGATCTATCCTTAAATTCCTGATTAAGCTCTTGATTTACAACAACACGTCTGTCCATGGTACGCTTTAAATTTAATAATTTGTAACGAATTGAAAGAGGGATCAATTTAATTTCACCTGTATTTTGAAGGGATTCAATGGTGCCCGTTTGAAAAAGAATATTATAATAACGATAATTTACTAAGTAATAAGTTTTAAGGATTTGCTCTGTTGTTAAATTGGGTGAATTCTGACTTTGAATAAGACTATCATACATAGAGATGTTTTGGCTATATTTCTCTATGATTTCATTTATATAGTTTTTATTATCATTAAGTTCATCCAGAAGTTGTACATAATACTGATGTCTTATTTCGTTGAGCTTTTTGTTCTCTTTCCAGGTATTTAACTGAATAGCAATTAGTATTCCGACAACAACTAGAATAATTTCACCAATAGCATATTTCAGGTATTTTATGGTTTTTCCTTCCGAAACGAGATTTTGACGAATTTTTCTAAAGAATTTTATCATGGTTTATTTTATGGTTATAATGAAGAATACCATGGCAATATACGTCATTTGAATATTGAAACAATTCCTATAGCTATGAACACAACAGTTGACTTATATCAGTCGATTAGCTAAGTTAGATTTTTAAACATTTAGAGACAAGACAAACAGCAAGTAATTATGATGTCATGGCCTGTTTAATCTGTATCAGATTCCTTTTTGTCGAAAAAGATAAAGGCCATGGGGAATTGTGCGCCATTTGTGGTATATCTCAGTTCCCAGTCGCTTTCAGAGAAGTCTGGGCCTATCCAAAATTGAACATCCTTGGTTTCTAAAGGGTCGTTTTCGAAAATTTTTCCATGGAGTTTACATTTTATGGTGTACGCAACGCCTGTCGTCTCAGGAGACAGCAACCAATTTGCGCCAATTTTCCCGCTTTTAATTTCAGACAAACCAATATGTCCGCTAACAGTTTTATCTTCATTGATTGTTAAAGTTGTAAATGTGGAGTCGGAATAAAATTTAAATTTATCGGGTTTTATGCGCACCGTAATTCTGTGCTTTTTAGAGTGCCATGTTCCTAAAATATGTTCATCAATTGTTTTTTGTCCACAGGAATTAAGGATGATAAACCCCATAAGGGACAAGACAAATCTTAGAAGGTTTTTAGCGATATAATTTTTCATCGTTCATCTGGAATTATTGTTATACACTTTTCTTCAATGCATCGCCGGTAAAATATACCGTTCTAGCATTTTAAATAATCGCGATTTGGAACTGTAATTGCCGCTTGTAAAAATCACAACAGCTTTTTTTTCAGGAAGCACCATGATGACCTGTCCGCCCCAACCATTTGCCCGATACATTTGGGTTTTTTGGTTTCCGTCATCCACTTCGCTAATCCACCAAGTATAGCCATAGCCATTTTTGCCAGAGTCTTCTATGGGTATTTTAATTCCTGAATTGTTGAGATATACTGTTGCACTTTTTTCGACCCAATTTTCGTTTATTATTTGTTCTCCATTCCACACCCCGTTATTCAGGTACAGCACGCCAAACTTTAACATATCGCGTGGCGTTAAGTGCAGCCCTCCACCAGCTTCAACTTCGCCTTTTGGAAAAGTATCCCATTGCATATTGTTTATACCGATAGGTTCGAATAGATGTGCTTTGCCAAATTCGATTAAATTCATTCCTGTGGCATTTTTTAATATTTCACCTAAAGCAATCAGACCGCCACCATTATAAGTGAATTCCTCGCCAGGTTTTGCAACTAACGGACGTTCAAAAACACAGTTTAACGGGTTCTCCCAACATTCAATATAAAGCCGGTCAATATCATTAGCTGATGTAGCATGTGACGCATGCCATTCATCCCATTGTAAACCAGATGTCATGGTAAGTAAATGTTCAATGGTAATGTTTTCTCTGCCATTGGAGCGGTATTGCTGATGCTCCGGAAGAAAATCAAAAATGGATTGATGAACACTCTTAATGTACCCTTTGTCTATGGCAATGCCTATGCAGGCAGAAACAAAACTTTTGGTGCACGACATGATTTGGTGTGGCGTGGTTTTGTTCCATTTAACCCATTCGCCATAATAATTGGGGCCGTCCCATTTAAACTTATGTCCTTCAAAATATTTTTCAAGTACCAATAGACTGTCTTTGTATATTAAAACGGAATGAATTTGGCCGTACTTTTCAGCATAAATGCAATCAACCAAGTTTGCTATTTTAAGAGAATCTATCCCAGCCTGATTTAAGGTGCCAACGTTTAACCCGTGGTTTTCAAATTCAGGTGCTTGATACGAATAGACCGAAGGGCAATTGTTACAGCTTATTAGAAAACATATTGAAATCAGGAATATTAGGTTTTTCATTGCAATGGTTTTATGGGTTGTGTTTCTGCAAGAATCTCAATGAGTGCATTGCAGCCACCATTTTGTATATAATTGGTGTGGTCTTGCATGGTTTTAAACGTTGTGCCAGTAAGTTTAGAGCATAAAACTTTAGTTTCAAATGCTTTGTAAAAGGCATCCAGTGTTTTTTTTGAATACGGGTTGCTCATTGAAGTTTTTTTGGGAACTTCTCTACACCACTTTAACGACTTTAACCAAATGGCAGCACCCAATGCCCCACAGGCAGCACCACTTAAGCCCAAACCACCAGCAAACCCTGCTACCATGATGGTTTCTTCGTGGCTCACACCCATTTTTTTGGCCACTTCGGTGGCACAACTTATACATGCTTTTGGTGGGTGGTTGTCATTTGAAAGTCCTTCAACGGCAGATTGGACAGCTTCTGGAGCCCATTGTTGCGCTAAGTTAAAACAGTGTAAAAACCGGCCAGAAAAAAAGTACTTGGCCATACTTAATTTGCTGGAAAAGTCGCAATGGGTAATATCCCTACAGTTTATCGTGTGCTCTCTTTTTGAAAAAGACGCCATTATTTTTTGCGTTGCCTTAACGGCAACATAAATGGCTTCATTTTCATTTTTGCATTTTCGATGAGCTTCGGCGCCAACAGCCAACGAAGCTCCCCAAAGCATACCGCACTGATGGCCTTTTTGCATAATGCCACCTGCTAAAGCATCAGAGGCACGTTCTTCAAGATCCTTAAGATGGCCGAATTCTCTATTCAACATAAAGAACAGGGTTCGGGAGCATGTGCCTAATTTCCGAAAAACCTTCCTGCCATCTTTTGGGCCCGTTTTGTTTGTGGTAACACCAGAAGCCATTGGAACAATCTTTTAAAAGAATCCAAAAAGATATTGAGGAATGAAGAACAATCCAATGATATTGGTCAGCTTAGAAGGGGCAGCCGTAAAAATGGGTTATTTCAACTGATATTTTTTGATTACCAAATATTTCAATTCGGTGTCACCCACATTGCGTATACCATGTTCCGACCAAGAGGGGCAATAAAAACTGCTGTAGGGTCCGGCTGTCTTCGTTTTGCCATCCAAATAAAATTCGGCAGTGCCTTCCAAAACAAAAAAGAATTCATCCTCAACATGCTTATGCGGTGGGTGGGTAGCTTTATGCGGTGCCACAACACTCATTTTTAGTGTACGTCCATCAAGAAATTCCTTGTCGGCAAACCAAAATTGGTAGCCCACTTCGGTTTCAATGGTTTTGTCCATGGAAAATTCTGAAACACAATTTTCAATGGTATACTTTTTTTCAGGGTTTTCAGCTGTTGTTTTTTCTTGAGCCGAAAGTGTGGAACATAACGTGAAAGCTAAAATCAGATTTAAAATAAAACTTTTCATAATCAAATATTTTAATTGTAAACAGACCGCTCTACGTCATTTTTAATTGGAGGTATGGTTTGAAGATATTCATAGATGGCACCTGCCTCTTCATCTGTTAGTTGCGTATAGGGAGCCATAGGGTAACGTAGCACGTTTTCACCTTTTTTTAATCCATATTTTACGGCATTTATAAAGTCCTCCTTTGCCCAATTTCCAATACCGGTTTCTTTATCGGACGTCAGGTTTTGGGTCAGCATCACTCGACCTTGCTCATCCAAAGGCTTGTTACCTCCACCAAAATAACCTTCGCTTAAAGTGGGGTCCATATAATTGTTGGTTTTAAAATCTGAGGAATGACAAGAAAAGCAATCGAGATTGTGTGCCAAATATTTTCCCAATTCAACAGCATTATTAGCGTCTGGCATTTCAATTGCTTTGTCTGGCATCGGGAAAGGTTTAAACGCTACACGGCAAAGTAGTTTTGTTAAAAGTGAGGGTTGTGTTGGGGTATCTGGAACGGCGGTAGCGGCAACCATAGGATCGTCCGACTTTAAAAACGAAATGATGGCATTAATATCCTCATCGGCCATTGTCGGCAATTTAGCCATGTATGGCGGACTGTACTGTCCGTTTTTTTTAATGCCTGTTCGCAACAGGTAAACCAATTCACCATCTGTCCATTCACCAATACCATATTGTTTGTCTTGTGTTATGTTTTGTGAATATATTTCGCCAAACTCTGGTGGGGCATCAAGCATTCTTTTGCCCGTTAGTTTTCTGGTTTCGGTATTCATATGGCAATTGGCACAGAGCATCATGGCTAATTTCTTTCCCCGTTCAATAGATTCGGGTGTGCTTTCCGCATGAAAATTAACTTGTTTGACTTCGTATGAAGGAATATCTGTTAAACCAATGTAAAGGAGAAAAATGCCAATGAATCCTACTATAACGGCAATGCCAATACCTAAAATCTTTAAAATTTTTTTCATGCTAATCGTTTTATGGGTCAAGATAGCACGGCAGGATTTCGAGGTGATTAAATGTACATTTTTAAAATTTGAAATACAAACGGAAGATGGTTTGTGGATTTAAAATGAAGTGGATTAATTCATTAGAGCTTATGTTAATTAACAGAATTCGGGTCATTAAATTCAATGCTCCAAATCCCTCGAACTTGTTTTTCGGTATAGCCTTTTGCCAAATCTTTAGGGTAAAGTTTTAGAATTTTTTCAGCAACTTCTGGTTGAATGTCATTTACAGTTCCATGGCATTGTAAGCACATGACCTTGGTAAGAATAGGGTAATAGAAATTTACTTTTCCATCGGTTTTAACTACAACGGGTTTTACATCAACATTTTGGGCCACTTCAAGTTTAAATTGCTTAATGTATTTCAGTTCTTCATTATTGGCTTTGTTGTATGGGTTTCTGTTTTTTTCAGACACCCGTTCAATCGTGGCATGATGTAATTTAGACATGCTATCGGTCAAGGACGTAGCTTTAACATTGCAAAACTCCAAGGCTTCAAGTATTCCTTTATTTTGTATGGTACCCATTAAGTTTTTGCCCAAGACTTTTTGGGTTGACAGGGCGTATTCCAAACCGATGTCTTCCAAAGTTTTTTCGGTTTCAGTTTGCGTCAAACTCACTTTGCCTTGGTTGTAATTTTTAAACCCTTTCCCTTTAATGTGGTCTTTAAACCACGTAGGTTCTTCAATTTGGTAATCGTACAAGTATTCGGCAATTTTTTCAACAGTGCCTTCCGGAAACATCTGTTTTGGCATGACGCCAAACCTTCTTACGGCTCCAAAAAGTTTTGCGTTTTCTTTGGAAGGATTGTTTGTGAAACTTGTTACGGCATTAACAAAATTTTCTTTATTGTCATAATAATCTAAATAACGTGCTTTTATCGCAATCATTGGAGGCGCAATTCTTCCGTTGCCTTCTGGTGCTTGGGCGTTATGGCAAACATTGCAATAGGTTTCCATAAGTTTTTTTCCGGGGTGTTTCGTTTGAAGCTGACTGTTGTCTTGAGCCGTAGTTTTACTTCCCGATTTTTCTTTGTTATTGCAGCTAACAAACAAGATGGCTAGAACAATACATAGAAGCTTTTTCATGGTCAAATAGATTAAACCACAAATATCTTGTAAAACAGTTAATTTGAAAGTAACATTGGTGACTTTCAACATGCTTTGTTAATGGACAATCCGTTTTTATTTGAAGCTGCAATCCTCAAATAAAACGTCATCGGGTTTTTGTAAGGCTGCCTTGTTTAAATAAAAAACCACCTTATTGAAAGAAATGTTTTTAGCGCCTAGAAGTTCGATAATTGAATCAGGTGTTTTTATATTGGCGTTTTTAATGTTAACGTTTTCGGCATCATGTATTATTAATAAGTTAGCGCATGTAGCATTTACATTATCAATAGTTAAATTGGTCAATGGCGATTCGGGGATGCCATAAACCTTTAAAAAGTGTGTGCCGTTTTCAATAATGAGATTGCTCATGGAGATATTACGGTAAAAAGGTGTGAGTGCATTAACCTCTCTGGCGGGTAAACGTTCGGCCAATTCGCCAACATAGGCTGGTGTGCCTAACATATCCCATTTTATGCAGGTAGCTTCAAGGTTCATGCGTATTCTGTCGTAATATAAATGCTCTCCGCCGCCACCTCTTGGTCTGCGTGTTTTAAATCGAATACCTACCACGGTACCTTCAAAGACGCAATCGTGAACATATAGATTTCGGATTACGCCAGCAGTTTCACTTCCGCAGGTAATGCCACCATGTCCTTTTTGTGCCAAACAGTAGCGCACCACAACATTTTCGGTAGGTTTGTTTACTTTTAACCCGTCTTCGCCGCGGCCAGATTTCATGGTAAAACAATCGTCACCTGTGTTAAGGGTGCAATATTCAATCAACACGTTTTTTGAGGATTCAACGTCTATGCCATCACCACGCGGAATGCCATAAGAGTTCACATAAACCCCACGGATAATTACATTGTCGCAGTAGGTTGGTACGATGTTCCAAAAGGCCGTATTTTCCAATGAAACACCTTCTATGTACACATTTTTACAATTGATGGGTGAAATGAATTTTGGTGGAAAAATCCAATCTTCTTGTGAGCCATCGTGAATCCGTTCCTCAGCAGGTTTGGACAAATCAACCAAACTTTCAATGGGCTGCATGTACGCCCGTTCTTTAATTTCGCCACCAAACGGGCCGATGAGTTTTCCTTTCCCAGTTATGGCAATATTTTCTTGATTGTTGGCATAAATACATGCGCCCAACGACATCATTTCAATACTTTCCACACGATTAAAAACAGCAGGTTGATAATCTTTTACATCGGTACTGAAATGCACAACGGCACCCTCTTCAATATGTAAGTCTATGTTGCTTTTTAAAATGATGCGCCCTATTTTCCAGTCACCTTTTGGGATAATTACCGTGCCACCGCCAACAGATGAAAGTTGGTCAATAGAGTTTTGAATGACTTCGGTAACCATTTCAGAGGGAGTCTCTATTTCATCCGAAATATTGATTTGTCTTTCTGGGAATTTAGGCTTTTCAAAAACCGGCATGTTAAAAGGCGTAGAAACTTTAGCAATGGTATCGGGCAATACCAAATGACCCACTTGTTCTTTTGTTGGAATGGTTTCCAATTGGCTAAAATCGGGGCCGATTTGTATGTTTTGCCTGCAGCCGTATAAACATAAGGCTAAAATAAGGGTGGTGAATATTTTCATATGGTTTAGCATAGTAGGTAAAAATAGGCGTTTTATGTTGAGGAAGGTCTAAGTTTTGTTCGGTGTTTTATTTTATAAAGCTGTAAGTTAACTCAGTAAAAAATAATTATAGAAGACGATATAATGTGGTAACGATTTGCCCTTTGTTGTTATCCAAAATGTATTCGCATAAATGTTTTTCTTCTTTGATTTTTAAATTGAACGGTGCCTGTAACATATCAACACCGCTATTTATTTTTGTTCTATTGCCTTGACCAGAAATAATGTCTTTATTGGGGATAAAATCGCCTATTGGTATGTGTTCCGTAAGGATGAGGTATTTGTAATCTGAAAGTTTTTGGGTTATGTTTTGTATTTCTGTGTTGGATAAATGCTGCAACACCTGGCGCAGAATAACGCAATCGGCTTTTGGAAGCTGGTCTTTCGCAATATCCAAACAAAGAAACTCTAAGTTGTGTTCTTTAAATAAAGTTTTGTTTCGATTGATGAGCTTTTCAACAATGTCTGCGGCAATATATTTTGTGGTGTATTGGGTTAAGCGCTTGCCGATATTAAAATCGCCACAACCTAAATCGCAAACCGTTAACGGTGTAATGAACGATTTTAAAAATTCGGTTACCGCGTCTAAATAAGGTTGTGCAATTTTTGGGTCATGTGACCCTGTCCCAGAATAAAAACCTAAGTTATAACCACCCCAAAGATGCTTCTCATAAATCTGTTCCATGACTGCTTTAGTAGGCCAGGGTATTTTTACTTTTTTGGGCATTTTATAAAGAAAGATTTTTATTAATATAGATTAATTTTGAGGAATAATGGGGAAGTCCTCCCTTCGGGAAGATTTAAATGGGCTTTTTCAACTTACTAAAAACATCCCAAACCACAACACCGCAACTTACCGAAATATTTAAAGAGTGCTTGGTGCCAAATTGTGGTATTTCAATCACGAAGTCACTCGCAGAAACCACATTTTGCGCCACGCCTTTTACCTCGTTGCCAAATACCAAGGCATATTTGGTTTCAGGTTCAACGTTAAAATCGTTAAGCATTACTGCATTTTCTGCCTGCTCGATAGAACATACTTTTACTCCTGTAGTTTTTAATTTCTCAACAAGTTCTAGCGTGTTTTCAACATATTCCCAGTCAACGGTATCGGTGCTTCCCAAAGCTGTTTTATGGATGTCTTTATGTGGGGGAGTTGCCGTTATACCGCAGAGATAAATTTTTTCAATTAAAAACGCATCACTCGTCCTAAACACAGAACCGATATTGTTTAAACTTCTAATGTTATCAAGTATGATAATTATCGGCTTTTTTTCGGCTTCTTTAAAATCATCAACACTCAATCGGTCCAGTTCGCTGTTTTTTAATTTTCGCATGGTTTTATTGTTGAAATCTTGTTTTAATTGTAGATAACTTGTGGTTGGCCAACTTCAAAAAACATGAAATTAATAGTACATTGCATGCTACAATTTTGTCAAAAATAACATTTAAAAACCACTTTACCATTGGCTAAAAAAGCAAAAAAAGAAACGCCGTTGATGAAACAATACAACGCTATAAAGGCTAAGTATCCTGATGCTTTGTTGTTGTTTCGGGTGGGCGATTTTTATGAAACCTTTGGTGAAGATGCCGTACGGGCTGCCGGTATTTTAGGGATTATTTTAACTAAGCGTGGTGCAGGAAGTGAGAGTGAAACCGAGTTGGCTGGATTTCCACACCATTCGTTAAACACCTATTTGCCCAAGTTGGTGAAAGCGGGCGAGCGTGTTGCCATTTGCGACCAACTGGAAGACCCAAAGCAAACCAAAACCATTGTAAAACGTGGGGTCACTGAATTGGTGACGCCTGGGGTGGCATTAAATGATGAGGTTTTGGTTTCGAAATCAAATAACTTTTTATGTTCGGTGTATTTTGACAAAAAATATATTGGCATTTCATTTTTGGATATTTCGACGGGCGAGTTTTTAACCTCGCAAGGCAATGCGGAGTACATAGATAAGCTGCTTCAAAATTTTAACCCGAGTGAGGTGCTGGTTTCCAAACAAAGGCGAAGCCAATTTAAAGATACTTTTGGCGACGATTTCCATACTTTTTATTTGGAAGATTGGGTGTATCAAACCGATTATGCTTACGAAACCTTAACAAAGCATTTCAACACAAAAACGTTAAAAGGCTTTGGTATTGAAGATTTGTATGAAGGCATTATTGCTTCAGGTTCTATTTTGCATTATTTGGGTGAAACGCAGCATCATAAACTGCAACACATCACATCCATTTCAAGAATTGCAGAAGACGATTATGTGTGGATGGACAAGTTCACTATTAGAAATTTAGAGCTTTACAACTCCACTAACAATAATGCGGTAACACTTTTAAATATTATAGATAAAACCATTTCACCTATGGGTGGAAGGTTGTTGAAACGTTGGTTGGCATTGCCTTTAAAAAGTATCGATAAAATTAAACAGCGCCATGAGGTCGTGAGTTTTTTGACCAAGGAAAATACGGTGCTTCAAAAAATTCAGAACCACATTAAGCATATTGGCGATTTAGAGCGGTTGATTTCAAAAACTGCAACAGGTAAGGTCAATCCGCGGGAGGTTATTCAGCTTAAAAATTCGTTGGAGGCCATTGCTCCCATAAAATCATTAGCATCCAATTGCGATAACGAATCGTTAAAAATTGTTGGTGATACGCTGCAAAGTTGTGAAGTACTTCGTGAAAAAATAAAACAGACCTTAAATGAAGATGCTCCAGTGAATGTTTTAAAAGGAAACACGATTGCTACTGGTTTTTCTTCCGAGTTGGATGAACTCAGAAATCTTTCGAAATCAGGAAAGAATTATCTGGATAATATGTTGGAGCGTGAAACGGAACGTACCGGAATCACATCCTTAAAAATAGCATCAAACAACGTTTTTGGGTATTATATTGAAGTTAGAAATACGCATAAAGATAAAGTTCCTGCAGATTGGATTCGTAAGCAAACTTTGGTAAGTGCCGAGCGATATATTACCGAAGAACTCAAAGAATACGAAGCTAAAATTTTAGGAGCCGAAGAACGTATTTTAGCTATTGAACAACAATTATTTGCCGATTTAGTTTCTTGGATGAACCAGTACATCAAAGCAGTTCAGCAAAATGCATATTTAATTGGGCAATTGGATTGTTTGTGTGGATTTGCGCAATTGGCAAAAGACAACCATTATGTTTACCCAACCATTGATGAATCCTACGATTTGGATATTAAGGATGGACGCCATCCTGTTATTGAAAAGCAATTACCCTTAGGTGAAGCCTACATTGCCAATGATTTGTTTTTAGATAGAACTGCTCAGCAAATCATTATGATTACAGGGCCTAACATGTCTGGTAAATCGGCTATTTTACGTCAAACTGCTCTAATCGTATTGTTGGCTCAAATAGGAAGTTTTGTGCCAGCCGAATCCGCACGAATTGGTTTGGTAGATAAGATTTTCACTCGAGTAGGTGCCAGCGATAATATCTCGATGGGTGAATCTACCTTTATGGTTGAAATGAATGAAACGGCATCCATTCTAAATAATATTTCAAATAGAAGTTTGGTGTTGTTGGATGAAATTGGTCGCGGAACTAGCACATATGATGGTATTTCCATTGCTTGGGCAATCAGTGAATATTTGCACGAACATCCTTCAAAACCAAAAACGCTTTTTGCAACGCATTACCATGAACTTAATGAAATGACCGAAACGTTCGAGCGCATTAAAAACTTTAATGTTTCGGTAAAAGAGTTAAAGGACAATGTGCTTTTCTTGAGAAAATTAGTTGAAGGGGGCAGTCAACATAGTTTTGGTATTCACGTGGCAAAAATGGCGGGTATGCCGCAACAGGTTTTACATCGTGCCAATAAAATTCTGAAAAAATTAGAGAAGTCGCATTCAAGTGAGGAGCTCACCGATAAGGTGAAATCCATAAACCATGATTTGCAATTAAGCTTTTTTAATTTGGATGATCCTCTACTGGAAAATATAAAGGACGAGATACTGCACACCGATATTGACACGCTGACTCCAGTCGAAGCACTTATGAAATTGAATGAGATTAAGCGTATGTTGGTCAAGAAAAAACAGGCTTGAAATAAATTTTATTTATTTTAGTAAAAGGCTTTGCATTTCCTAGAAATATTTTAAATTTGCATCCGCAATCGGCAGATTGTAGGTTCTTATACAAATTGCGAAAGTAGCTCAGGGGTAGAGCATCACCTTGCCAAGGTGAGGGTCGCGGGTTCAAATCCCGTCTTTCGCTCAGAAAATTTCGAAAATACCAATTAAGTTGCTGAAGTGGTGGAATTGGTAGACACGTTGGACTTAAAATCCAATGGCCATTATGGCCGTGCGGGTTCAAGTCCCGCCTTCAGTACTCAAACCTCCTTTGTTTAATGACATTGGAGGTTTTTTTATGCTTTCTAATCAATCCATTTGCCTTTAAAAAACTTTGTCTAAATAAAATAGGTTGCCAAGATTTTAGTTGAAGCTTATCAATAAATTGTGTTTCTTTATTGAATATTTAAATTACTAGCAAAAAAGACAACCAAATAAAACAAAATGATATCCTTAGACACACTAGATTACATATTGATTATACTATTTTTTGCAATCACTTTATCTATAGGGATTTTTGTTTCAAAAAAGTCGGGAAAGGATGCATCGGAGTATTTTTTATCTGGAAGAACCATGCCCTGGTGGCTTTTGGGGGTTTCCATGGTAGCAACTACCTTTTCAACAGACACTCCCAATCTGGTAACCGATATTGTTAGAACAAATGGTGTTTCGGGTAATTGGGTTTGGTGGGCCTTTTTAATAACTGGATTGCTCACGGTGTTCGTCTATGCCAAGCTGTGGCGTAAATCGGAAGTGAAGACAGATTTAGAATTTTATGAATTGCGCTATGGCGGAAAACCTGCGGCGTTTTTAAGAAAGTTTAGGGCGGTTTATCTTGGGGTTATTTTTAATGTGATTACCATGTCGGCAGTTACATTGGCCGCTATTAAAATTGGGGGCATTATGTTAGGGCTGGAGCCTTGGCAAACGGTTATTAGCGCTGGACTTATAACGGTTGTGTTTAGTGCTTTGGGAGGGTTTAAAGGCGTTGTGTATACAGATTTTATTCTGTTTTTTGTTGCGATGGTTGGTGCTATTGGTGCGGCTTATTATTTGGTGAACTTACCCGAAGTAGGTGGCATAGAAGCCATTTTAGCCAACGAAAATGTAATGGATAAACTATCTATTTTGCCTGATTTCAATGATAAAAATGCCATAATTACTTTGTTGGTCATTCCCTTGGCGGTGCAGTGGTGGAGTTCGTGGTATCCTGGAGCGGAACCTGGAGGAGGAGGCTATATAGCCCAAAGAATGTTGGCTGCCAAAGATGAAAATCATGCCATTGGAGCAACCTTTTTCTTTAATATCATGCACTATGCATTGCGTCCGTGGCCATGGATTTTGGTAGCTTTGGCCTCGTTGGTGGTGTTTCCTGATTTAGCAAGTATTCAAGAAGCTTTTCCTGTAGTTGCTGACGACAAGCTGGGTCATGATTTGGCATATTCAGCCATGCTTACCAAACTGCCAACGGGCTTACTTGGTTTGGTGTTAGCGTCATTAATAGCGGCTTACATGAGTACCATATCTACCCAGTTGAATTGGGGCTCGTCTTATATCGTATATGATTTTTACAAACAACAGATTAACCCTGAAGCTTCAGAAAAAAGATTAGTGGCTGTTGGAAGGTTGTCAACCGTCATTTTAATGGTTTTTAGTGCAATTTTGGCTTTATTGCTTCAAAATGCACTTCAACTTTTTGAATTGTTGTTGGTATTTGGAGCTGGAACAGGACTCATCTTTATTTTACGTTGGTTTTGGTGGCGCATTAATGCTTGGAGTGAGATAGCCGCCATGTTTGCATCAGGAATTATTTCAATACTATTAAAGTTAACGCCATTGGGCAAATATTTGTTTGGGAAAGATACAGGTGTGTTTGACAGTTATTTGGAATATCCTTTTGTTGTTCTTGTAACCACCAGTATATGGCTCGGTGCAACTTTTATCACGCAACCGGAAAGTAAAGATATATTAAGAAGTTTTTACCTGAAAACCCAGCCAGGTGGACCAGGTTGGAAAAAGGTTATTGATGAAGCAAAGGCGGATGACGTTATATTGCAAAAAGTTGATGAACCATGGAGTGTACCAGCAGGTATTGTCGCTATTTTATTGGGCTGCATATTAATTTATAGCTGTATGTTTGCAACTGGGCATTTTATTTATGGGAACTACAAAAATGCTTTTATTATATCCATTATTGCAATTGTTTCTGGAGTATTGTTAACTCGGGTTTGGAAAAAAATCAAGGTAAACATTTTATAAAATCGAGCAATGATTTTAAAGAGTAGAAATAAAAAAACCGCCTATTAGGCGGCTTTCATTTTTTGCTATCAACGAGTACTAGTTTTCTAGTTCTTCGGCTTTATTTTTAATGGCATCACCTGCCTCTTTCATTGCATCGCCAGTTTCCTTAATGGCTTCGTCCGTAGCATCAACAGCTTCATCCATGGCTTTGCCAGCTTCCTCCAAGGCACCTTCTGTTGCTTCGGCTGCATCGTCAGCCGCTTCTTCCATAGCGTCACCGGCATTTTCAATGGCGTCCTCTACAGATTCAGCTTTTTTGGTGTCTCTACAAGATGTGAAACTTAATGTTAGTGCAACTAAAACGGCACTTAAGGATAATTTTTTCATCGGTTTTTGTTTTTAGTGTTAATTAATGAAGTTGGTCATAGATTTTAAGAATTTAGACGTCAAACTAAATAGAATTTCCGAAAAATCCTTTTCAACTTTACAATTATATACGTAGGTAATTAAGTATTTGGATTACAGCGCCTTTGTTTCTGTTTACAAAGTTTGAGTTTGCCGAGCCCATTTTTAACCTTTTTTCAGTATTTTGAATGAGTTCATTTAAAACAGTTTTCAGTTCACTTTGATTGGAAATAGAAAACAAGCCGCCGTTATCCATTAAAGCTTGCGCTTCAGCGAAATCCTTATGGTTTTTACCAATAATTATGGGCACACCAAAAACGGCAGGCTCTAAGGTATTATGCAGCCCTGTGTTGCCCATGGCACCTCCTACGTATGCGATGTCGGCATAACTGTAAATTTTGGTGAGTATGCCAATAGTGTCTATTACAAAAACGGTTGCTTCTTTTAATAGGGCACCGTCTTTTTGGGAGAATAGAACATAAGGCGCTTCCAGCTTTTGGGTAATTCCATTTATTTGTGCAGGCTTTATATTGTGGGGTGCAATAATGAATTTCACGTGTTTGGGCGCCTCGTTGTTGATATATTCCAACAACAAAGCTTCGTCTTCTGGCCATGAGCTTCCAATTACAACACAGAGTTTATTGTCTTTAAAAGTTTCAATAAATGGCAAAGAATTATCTTGAGCCAACTGACTGTAAACACGATCAAAACGGGTATCGCCGCTTATGGTTACATGGTCGTAATTAATGGACCTAAGCAAGTCTTTTGAAGCTTCATTTTGTGTAAAAATATGGTCAAATGCAAAAAGTGCATCTCTTAGGGGTTTGCCATAAGGCTTAAAGTAAACATGATCTTTTTTAAATGCCGCCGAAATTAGAATAGCCTTTAATTTTTGCTTCTTAATTTGTTTTAAATAGTTCGGCCAAATATCATATTTAACGAAGACCGTGAGTTCAGGGTTTACTATATTTAAAAATTGGTTTGCGTTCATTTTGGTATCAAGAGGAAGGTAAACCACAACATCCGCTATAGGACTGTTTTTACGGATTTCATAACCCGAAGGAGAAAAAAAAGTGAGAACGATTTTATGCGAATTGTAATGTTTTCGTAGTGCTTGAAAAACCGGAAGCCCTTGTTCATATTCACCCAAAGAGGAACAATGGAACCAAAGCGTTTTATCGGAATCTTTAATATTAGAGGATAATGTTTCATAGCTATTCTTCCTTCCTGAAACGCCACTTTTAATTTTATCATTAAAAAGTGCTGCAACTTTTAAGGCAAAAGTTAAAAAATGAATACCTATGTTGTAAATTAAACTCAAATGACTTCTTTGCCGCTAAAATACATTTCTTTAAAATAAATTCATTGGTCAGCCACAATCATTTTTGTAATTTTGCATTTCGATAATCCATAAGGAACATCGATAAAATTAGTCACTTTTATAATGTTGACTATAATTTTTCTTCTATGAAATGAGCCATAACAAGAATTTGATACTAAATGAAATTATTATTGGCGAATTACATCTGACCGATAAAAACAGCATAATTAAAACAGATGAAAAAAATTCAAATGGTTGACCTCAAAGGTCAATATAACGACATAAAAGATGTTGTTAACCCTTCTATCCAAGAAGTTATTGAAAACACGGCATTTATAAATGGGCCTAAGGTTCATGAGTTTCAGAAAAACTTAGAAACCTATTTGGGAGTTAAGCACGTTATACCATGTGCCAATGGTACGGATGCATTGCAAATTGCCATGATGGGTTTGGGGTTGAAACCTGGGGATGAAGTTATTACTGCCGATTTCACCTTTGCTGCCACGGTTGAGGTGATTGCCTTGTTGCAACTTACACCTGTTTTAGTTGATGTTAATGAGGATGATTTTAATATTAACATTGAGGCCATAAAAAAGGCCATTACGCCAAAAACGAAAGCCATTGTTCCTGTTCATTTGTTTGGTCAATGCGCTGATATGGAGGCCATTATGGAAATTGCCAAAGAACATAATTTATTTGTTATTGAAGATAACGCCCAGGCCATTGGTGCAAATTATACTTATAAAGATAACAGAAAGGTAAAAGCCGGAACGATTGGCAATGTTGCGGCAACCTCATTTTTTCCATCAAAAAATTTAGGTTGTTATGGTGATGGAGGTGCCATTTTTACAAATGATGATGATTTGGCCCATACCATAAGAGGCATTGTAAACCACGGCATGTATGAACGCTATCATCATGACGTAGTGGGCGTGAATTCCAGATTGGATAGTATACAGGCAGCGGTGTTAGATGCAAAATTGCCCCATTTGGATAGATACACCAAATCGAGACAAAAAGCAGCGAAAAAGTATAACGAATCTTTTAAATCTTTTGAAAATATCATAACGCCAAAAACGGTAAATGGGTGTGAGGGTATTTGTGATACTTGCGATTGTCATGTGTTTCATCAATATACTTTAAAATTAAAAGGCATAGATAGAGATGCTTTGGTGAAGCATTTAAACGAAAAAGGTATTCCTTGTGGTGTTTATTACCCCATTCCTTTACATAAGCAAAAAGCGTATTTAGATGAGCGCTATAAGGAAGAAGATTTTACGGTAACCAACCAATTGGTGAAAGAGGTTATTTCGTTGCCTATGCACACTGAATTGGACGACGAACAAATAGAATATATAACATCAACAATCATAAACTTTATCAATGGATAAAATATTAGTAACTGGTGGATTAGGATTTATTGGATCACACACCGTTGTTGAATTACAGAATGAAGGCTACGAAGTAGTAATTATAGATGACTTGTCAAATTCCTCAATTGATGTGCTTGATGGCATTACGGCGATTACAGGAAAAAAGCCAATCTTTGAAAAACTGGATTTAAAAGATAAAGCTGGTGTTGAAGCTTTTTTTGCAAAGCATAACGATATAAAAGGGGTTATACATTTTGCGGCTAGTAAAGCGGTTGGAGAGAGTGTAAAAGAACCTTTATTGTATTATGAAAACAATATTGGTACTTTGGTTTACATCCTCAAGGAATTGAAGAAATTACCAGAAGCAAGTTTTATTTTTAGTTCTTCATGTACGGTTTACGGTCAGGCCGATGAATTGCCAATCACGGAGAATGCTCCTGTAAAACAAGCGGAGTCGCCTTACGGTAACACCAAACAAATTGGCGAGGAAATTATTAAGGATACGTGCAAGGTAACACCTATTTTAAAGGCTATAGCCTTACGATATTTCAATCCTGTTGGAGCGCACGAATCAGCTAAAATTGGAGAATTGCCCATTGGTGTACCACAAAATCTAGTGCCATTCATTACGCAAACGGCTATTGGTTTGCGTGAACAACTATCGGTTTTCGGAGATGATTATCCAACGCCAGATGGCACCTGCATTCGCGACTATATTCATGTGGTAGATTTGGCAAAGGCCCACGTTGTTGCACTTGAGCGTTTGTTGCAAAATAAGAACAAAGCAAACTATGAAACCTTTAATTTAGGGACAGGAAAAGGAAGTTCTGTTTTAGAAGTTGTTCAAGCTTTTGAAAAGGTTTCTGGTGAAAAATTGAACTATAAAATTGTTGGTAGAAGAGAAGGAGATATTATTTCGGCTTATGCCGATACTACTAAAGCAAATGAAGAATTGGGTTGGAAAACAAAATTAACCCTTGATGATGCCATGCGTTCCGCTTGGAAGTGGGAGCAGGTGGTTAGAAGTAAAGACTAATTTGCAAATCATGATATACAAAAGCCGAGATGAACATCGCGGTTTTTTTTTATTCAGCGGTTTTCTTTTTCTTCTTTAAGCTTATAACAACCAAAATAATCATTCCAGTAGTGACCGATAAATCGGCGAGGTTGAAAATACCGGTTTTAAAAACACTTCCCAAATCTATAAACAAGAAATCGGTAACTGAACCATAAACAATGCGGTCAAAAACATTAGCGATTCCTCCACCAATAATACTGGCGAATGCAAAAAGAGACCAGTTGCCTAAAGATTTATCTTTTATGATGTAGCGTAAAACAAATCCGAGGACAAGAATGGGCAAAATAAGCAATAATATAATTCTTAATGTAGGATTCAAATCGCTTCCCATACCTAGAAAAGCCCCAGTGTTTTCAACATTCATCAATATAAAGGCATCGCCAATTAAATGAATGCGTTCACCAGGATTAAATTCTGTCCTGCCGATTATGGTTTCTCTAACAATAACTTTTGATATTTGGTCTGCGGCTATGGTTAAAACAATAACGGCAATAATGTAGATGGAGCGTTTCGTTAACTTCATTTAACTATTGGTTGTAAAAGTTGCAGAAGCTGTTTCGGCGTCCCTGTTTATCTTTTTAACCAAGCCTTGTAACACATTTCCAGGGCCAACTTCTGTAAATAAAGTAGCGCCATCGGCAATCATTTGTTGAACAGACTGCGTCCATTTTACAGGAGCAGTCAATTGAGAAATTAAGTTTGTTTTTATAGCATTTTCATCAATTACTGCGTTGGCCGTAACGTTTTGGTAAATTGGGCAATTAGGTTTGCTAAAGGTTGTGTTTTCGATGGCAGCGGCCAGTTCTTCACGGGCAGGCTCCATTAAAGGTGAGTGGAATGCTCCGCCAACAGGCAATACCAAAGCACGACGAGCACCTTCCGCTTTTAAAGCTTCACAAGCCATGTTGATGGCTTCAACTTCTCCGGAAATCACCAGTTGGCCAGGGCAGTTATAGTTTGCAGCCACAACAATACCTTCGGTTGTAGCACATATTTTTTCAACAATGTCATCGTCCAATCCTAAAACAGCCGCCATAGTGCTGGGTTGTAGCTCACAAGCTTTTTGCATGGCCATAGCACGCTGTGAAACTAATTTTAAACCGTCCTCAAAATTTAAAGCGCCATTAGCCACCAATGCTGAAAATTCACCTAACGAATGGCCAGCAACCATATTGGGCTTAAAACTGTCGCCCAATGTTTTGGCTAAAATCACCGAGTGTAAAAATATAGCGGGTTGGGTCACTTTGGTTTCCTTTAGGTCTTCGGCAGACCCTTCAAACATAATATCAGTGATATTAAAACCAAGAATGCCATTGGCTTGTTCAAACAGTTCTTGTGCTAATGGGGAATTTTCGTAGAGGTTTAAACCCATTCCAGAGAATTGAGCGCCTTGACCTGGAAAAATATATGCGTTCATTTTAGTTAGTTTTTAATGCTGCTAAAATAGGAATAATATTAAGAATGTAATTAGTTGTTATTTATGGTTTTAATTATTTTGGCAGGATTTCCCGCAATAACTACATCATTTGGGAAGCTTTTTGTTATCACGGCACCAGAACCAACAATCACATTATTGCCCAAGGTAATACCAGGACAAATGGTAGCGTTACCGCCAATCCATACATTGTCACCAATAATGATGGGTTTGGCATATTCTTTACCACCATTTCGTGCTTTAAACTCTAAAGGGTGTGTTGCCGTATAAATTTGTACATAAGGCCCAATCATGCAGTTGTTACCGATGGTTACTTTGGCCACATCCAAAATGCAGCAGTTGAAATTTATAAAAAGATTTTTACCAATAATAATGTTACTGCCGTAATCACAATAAAAGGGTGGCTCTACGTATAAATTTTCTCCACCGTTTTTAAATATTTTATAAAGAACAGCTTTTCGTTCTTCAAAATGGTTTTCATCTAAACGGTTAAATTCTTGAAATAATAATCTAACAGCATGTCTTTCTTTCATTAATTCGGGGTCTGATGGATTGTACATTTCCCCGGCAAGCATTTTTTGCTTTTCAGTCATAAGAATAAAAATTTAAAGCGTTTCACAAGCTGCTTCTGCGCATCGTTCACCATCCATAGCAGCTGAAACAATGCCACCTGCATAACCTGCGCCTTCTCCGCAAGGATAAAGATTAGTTATTTGTGGATGTGCCAATTGTTCTGTTCTTGGTATCGAAACTGGCGATGAAGTTCTCGATTCCACGCCCACAATATTGGCTTCCTCGGTGTAATAGCCTTTCATTTTTCTTCCGAAGGCATCAAAGCCTTTTCGCAATCTGCTTCCTATGAGTTTAGGCAAAAGTGAGTGAAGCGGCGCTGAATTTAAACCCGGCTGGTATGAAGAAGGGTTTAATGTATTTGAAAACTTACCTTCAACGAAATCTGTTAATCTTTGTGCTGGCGCAGTCTGATTTCTTCCGCCAGCAGTGAAGGCCAATTTCTCCAAGTTCTTTTGGTATTCCAATCCTTTAAGTGGGCCAAATTGTTCGTATTTGGGCAAATCTGTATCCACATTTATTTCAACTACAATTCCAGAATTGGCATATAAATTATTCCGTTTTGATGGTGACATGCCATTAACCACCACTTCGCCATTGGCCGTTGCAGCAGGAACTATAAATCCGCCAGGACACATGCAAAACGAATAAACACCTCGGTCGTTGACCTGTTCTACCAAGCTATAGGATGCGGCAGGCAATAACTCTGGTCGCTCACCGGAGCAGTGATATTGAATGGAATCGATGATATGCTGCGGATGTTCTGCCCGAACGCCCATAGCAAACGATTTTGCCTCAATGGCAATGTGTTTTTTATGAAGCAAATAAAAAATATCCCTAGCCGAATGCCCAGTTGCCAAAATCACTTTATCAACGGCCATGTCTTCACCATTTTGAAGTTCTAAAGCATATATTTTATTGTTTTTAATTTTGAAATCGGAGACACGGGTTTCAAAATGAATTTCACCGCCATGTTTTAAAACTGTTTCCCTTATATTTTGAACCACTTTTGGTAACTTATTCGTACCGATATGTGGATGCGCGTCTACTAAAATTTGCTCGGTAGCACCGTGATATACCAAGTTTTCAAAAATGCGTCTTACGTCACCACGTTTTAAACTTCTGGTGTAGAGTTTGCCGTCACTATAGGTGCCAGCGCCGCCTTCTCCAAAACAGTAATTGGAGTCTTCGTTTACAAAATGCTCTTGGTTTATGGCGCGTAAATCTCGGCGACGGGCTTTTACATTTTTACCACGTTCTAAAACAATTGGTTTAAAACCCAACTCAATACAACGCAGTGCGGCGTACATGCCTGCAGGGCCAAAACCAATTATGTGAATGGGTTTGGCTTTTGAAACGTCTTGGTAATCGAAATGGTATTCGGAAGTTTTAGGCACATCTTCGTTTATAAAAACCGCTACTTTATAATTGAAAATGATATTGGGTTTTCGAGCATCAATGGATTTTCTAAGGATTTTAATACCCGAAATATTAGCCTTGTCAATCTCCAGTTTTTCGGCCGATTTTAAAAACAAAATACCACTAATTTCTTCCTCTTTTAATGAAATACGAAGTTGAATTTCTTTTACCATGATACAAAATTAGCGAAATTGACTCGGTTTTTATTGAATTACATAATTCGAGTAAATGGAATTTATATCCAAAGATTTTGCATCTCCGCTATGGATGATTATACGGTATTTTAAAACGGTAGGATGCGATTGTGAAAGGACCATGGGTTCTGCTCCGGGAAAAGGATATACAGCATTTTGCATGCTGCGCTGTTTGCGTAAAATCCATTGGTCAATAGGTTTGGGATTCATTGGATGGCAGAGTATCGTAATTCCTGATGGCTCTTCTGTTTCACTAAATAAACCGGAAATATCCATCCAAGGGCCTGCTTTTACAGGTAAATTTTCTGGGATAATCTCACCTGTAGAACTGGTAAATGCCACATCATTTGGCAATTTAATTCTTGGTGAAAATCCGCCATAACCTTTGACGTCTTCCGAACCGCCTATGCGCATATTGGGTTCTAAAGCCAATGAATTTATTTCAATATCTATCAGTCTATAATTTTCAGTTCTGGGATAAACTTTAAAGGTTGTTATCTCTTTTACAAAAGGTTTTTCGTTTCCTTCGGCATCCAACCATAAATCCGATTTCCAGAGGACTTCAGCTTTTATCCCTTTCGCGGAAGACTTTTGAGGGAGTTCTTCAACAGAAACCACATCCCAACTAAAATGGTCAATTTCCCAACCGTCACCTATACGTTTGTCGCCAATATATAATTGATGCCATGCCCAGAATATGCCACGATGATGCGGATGGTCTTCAGGGAAATCTTCGGTTAAAACGGTTCCATTCAATGCATAAAGCGGATGAATGTAATTGGCTCTTTTGTATTTGCCATTCAAGGATTTTTCAGCGATTTGATATTTGAGGATGCTGTCATTTCCCTCGGAAAAATGGGCTGCATCAGCGTTTATGGAAACATTGACTTGTTTTGAATCTGAACAACTTAAAAGTCCAATTGAAATCAATAAAATGAATGTCCATTTCATTTTAAATGGGTTTTAAAAAAGTTGTAAAGTACGTTTAAATCTTGATTTTTTTGAGGAACGGAATGCCCTTTTCCGTAATTAATTAAGCTAGAATTGGGTACGTTTAATGAATCCAATTTCGACTTAAAATGTTTTATTTGGTCTTGGTAATACGGTTCGTCATCTTGGTTATAAAAAAACAGAACAGGGGCCGTTTTAGAAGATTCCACCAAATAACTGGCGCCCATGGTTTCCCATAAAGACCGGTTGTTTTCCAAATCGCCCCAAGCCCATGGGCAACGGGTTTCCAAATTTTGGTCGCCATCGTTTAAAACATTATAAATTTGGGTGTAATCAAAAACACCTGGCCCGAGGGCAGCGGCTTGCACATTGTCAGGAACTACTAAATGAAACCCCGTATTTTCAAATTCTGGAACGGATTTGTTTCCAATAGCCATAGCCCCTGCCGTTGAACCGCGTGAGAACCCGTAAACGCCAATAGTGTTTGAAAGTCCTAATTTTTCACCTTCAATCCGTAACGTTCGGATGGCCGATTTTACTTTTTGGGCAGCATCTGGGTTGATTTGGTACGATTTGTAAGTTTCTGGCTCGCCACCTTTTGGGTTGCCTTCACCCCAAGGGCAATATTTTGGGTGGTCTGCAATGGCCCAAGCCATGCCGTGCGCCGGTAGTCCCTCCAAAAACGAATCGTTAAACCCAGAAAAGGTATACTTTAAATAGGTGCGCTTGTTTTTGTTTGTATCGGTTAGCTTGCCTGTTTCGGGGTTAAACGTCGCATAGCTGTTGCTGTAAGAAAACGATAGAATTACGGGCACTTTTTTTGAGGGATTAGCGGGATAAACAATATCCATATTCAGCATATCGCCATTGGTGTATTCTTTGGGTGTGTTGTAAACCGTGGGATTATCCTTAAAATAGGGGACGTTTCTGGCAATGCGGTAACCTTCAAACAACACATAGGTTTGGTACACAGAACAGTCGGTCAACCCACAAAATGAACCGTCAGCAATAGCATTGTTTATGGCAATGATATCTTCGTTTATTTTGGTGGCTGTTGCATTAGGGTGATTTTTATAATCGAGTTCAATTACCCGATAACCTTGGTTTAATAGCCAATCAATATCCTGTTTGTTGGTATTTTGCCCGATTTTTTCGAGTGGCAAATGTTCTAAATAAATGACGGTAGCATGACCTCCTTTAAAATCTTGTGCTGGAGTTTTGGGGTTGTTTATGGTGTAATTAATGTTTTGCCCAACAACCAAACTGCGCCATTCGCCTTTTAAAGTTGAATGACAAGAGGTGAGCAAAAAAACAAGCATTAAAAAATAAACCATGCTTTTTTGAAACCGAAAGAAAAGTGCGTTTTGCATTTAGCAAAGCTAATGAAATAGTGGTTTATGATTTCGGGAATTTTGGAAGGTTCGTTTAATGCGATGATATGCGTCGTTTTAATGACTTATATCAGTCGTTAAACGAAGTTAGTTGAAATTTTTTACAAAATAAAGTTTAAACTAAATGGATTAGTCTAGGAACATTACTTAATTTATTCCTTAATGTTATAGGTTTTATCTTGAAACAAAATGCTTCCAATAACCATACTTAAGCAACTAGTAATAGTTCCATAAATAGTAGCGTCAATTCGTGTATCATAAATAAAGCAAAACAACCAAGTTAGTCCACCAATTATAATCGCAGACCACGCACCAACCACGGAGGCTTTTTTCCAAAATAAGCCAAATGTAAAAGGCGCAAAAAGACACACTAAAATGAGGCTTAAAGATGCTTCAACCAACCCAACAATGTCTGAATCATCAAAGGCAAAATAACAGGAAATAATAGCGATTAAAATCACACTTAATCGTGTGTAAAGTAGTAGGCGTTTGTCCGATAGGTTTTTGGCATATGGCCGAATTAGGTTCTCCCCAATTACCGTTGCAGGAGCTAGCATGGCGCCGCTTGATGTACTTAAAATGGCAGATATCATAGCTCCGTAAAAAAGTATTTGTACTGGTGTGCTGGTCATAGCATTTACCAAGTTTGGAATAACGCTTTGATAATCATTGTCCGCCATTAATTCAGGATATAATTGAACACCTCCCAAGCCAATTACCAGAGGGATGCTGGGAATAAGAACCAAGAGTATGGCACCAAGAAAAAGACCGTTTCGGGCAGCTTTTTCACTTTTTGCTGAAAACACACGTTGGTATATTTCCTGTACAGGTATGGCCCCAACTACAAAAGCCAATAAAAGTGCAATGTAATCTGACCAAGCATCAAGCCCTCCAGTTGGGAAAATATTGAAAAATTCTCTGGGCTGGCTTGCAAAAATGGGTTCAATGCCACCAGTTCGGCTTAACGTTTCAAATAAAAGTATGGATAGGCCCAAGAGAATCATGATACTTTGAACCATATCCGTATAGGCTACAGCCCACATGCCACCAATGTAGGTGTACAAAACCACAATGGCGGCACCTATAAAAATGCCGTAAGTAATAGGAACGCCCATTACGGCATTAAATAAATAGGCCAAGGCAACAAATTGAGCAGCAATCCAGTGTGGATAGGCGAAGGTCATCAATAAAGACGAAGCTAACTCAAGTTTTTTGTTGTACTTTATTCTAAAGAAATCGTTTACAGTAACGATATTCATCCTGTACAATTTGCGTGCATAGAATTGCCCAACAATAAACAGGCAAATTCCTCCAGATAGAATTAAGGTTACATAAGAAGAGAATCCGTCTTGGATGAAATAACCAGGATTGCCCATAATTTGACTACTGCCAAACCAGGTAGCAAATAAGGTTACCGCAACAAAAGATGTGGTTAGGTTTTTTCCAGCAAGAGTGAAATCACCAGATGTTTTTATTCTTTTTGAGGCCCAAAACCCAATGCCGAGCGTGGCCAACAAGTAAATGATGATGAAAAAACTAATCAAATTTAAGTTCTATTTCATTGGACTTCAGATGTTGATAATCTAAGGTAGTCCAAATTTTTCAACAAATTGTACTTTGTTGAAAAAAATAATCAGTCCACAAACCTAGCTCTTCCTTTTCCAGAAAGGGCCATCAAATCCTTTAAATCGTAATATTTTAAAACACCATATAATACATTGGTGTAAACATCTTTTTGTATGGGGTTTTCCAAAAAATTATAAAAAGACTTTACCGACCTTGAAATTTCAGTATTGTTAATTCGGTTATCCAAGTAGGTAGCATGTATGGCCGTTGGACCATAAAGGCCGTTGGCGACAAATGTTATATTATGATTTTTTAATTGGCTTTGTTGTTCGATAAAATCGAGAATGGTCATTACATCAATAACCCGTTGCCCCATGATGGGTTTGCCGATGTGCATGCTGGCCATGGCGTTTCGGTATTCCCGATTCCAGTATTTGGAATCGTTGAGGTTTATGGGGTCGGCAGTTTCGCCAAAACCCCTTAAATCTGGCAGAACCAAAATATCTCCTTGGTTAATGTAATGGTCAATAATACTTTCGTTTGCCAGAATATCTCCTTTGCCGCTTTCATTTAAATACAAAACAACATTGCTTTTCTCATTTACATTTTCTGGCATGATTACCAAAATAGGTATGGGCATTTGCCCATTGCGGTTAATTTGGTATTTATAAAGCTCATATTTTCGTGCTGAAGAAGTGCCAGTTGGAACAATTCCAATGGGTTCGTTGGGTATTTCTATCCCTAGTAAATCTAAAACCGTTTTTCTTATGGCGGTCTCATCATTTTTTAAGAAAGCCTCCCTGCTTTTTTCAAAATCGAGAAATTGTTGTTTGTGGTATTCTGGAATAGATATATTATCGGGAATGGATGTAATGACTTGCCCAGTTGCTGTGCAGTTTAATTGCTGGAAATCTGTTGAACGGCTTTCGGTTTCAATGACGGGGGTATTATCGCCATAAAACCATTTTTTGAACCAAGAAGCCATAGCTTCCCGTTTGGGTTTTGGCATGCCATGGCCGGCTTCAACCGAAAAGAATTTTACATTTGAAGGTTTGTTCAAAGTGTTATAAGCCGATTCTAATTCTTGAAATGCTTGCGTAGCTCCCCAAAAGTCCACAAAATCATATTTTCCAGACATAATCAATACAGGTTTTGGCGCCATCATCAAAACAAAATCAGCAATTTCCAATTGTTCTCTGCCTTCATAGGGTATATGTTGGCAACCATCTGAAGCGCCGTAAACATCTAACACCTTTTCACGTTTAGTGAAGTAGCTGCAAACTGTGGCTACTTTTATGCGTTCATCCAAGCCTAACATATAGGAGGCTTGCGTGCCGCCACCCGAGCTTCCGTAAATGCCAATTCTGTTTTTATCAATATCGTTTCGGGTTTCCAGATAGTCAATGGCACGGTGGTTGTCCCAATACTCATATGCGGCCAAACTGGAACCGAAAAGGTTGGCGCCAGCATTAACTAAGGTATGCTCGGTGGTCGCACCACGTGTAAGCGATTGGCTGTTTTCATCTACAAATTGGATGCGTTCACCTTGACCTAAGGGGTCAACGACTAAAACAGCAATTTTGTATAACGCCATTAAAGTAGCTGCTCGTGATAATGGGGCTTTGCCACCCAATCCGTGCCCGCATAAATTTAAGGTTGCAGGAAAGGGGCCTTCTCCATCAGGTATATACAAATTGGCCGTTACATAGCGTTTAGGACTACTTTCGAAAATGATGTTTTCAACCCTAAACCCATCCAATTGGGTTACGCCTGAAACTTTGGCGTTGAGGTCACCTTTTTCAGGAAAATCGCCAATGATTTTTTTATAGCGGTCAATACAATCGTTTCGATACTCAATGAAGTCTTTTTCAGATTTAAGAGCTCCAGTGAAGTTTTGTTGGCGGTCGCTGTACTGTTGATGGATATCGCGCAGCAAATAGTTGTTATAGGCCATATTCATTCTAAAAGACAGCGCGTTGGAGTTTACTTGGGCATCTGCTGCGGAAATAAATAGAGCAACAAATATCAGGATTTGTAAAGATTTCATTTGTAAATACTTAAAAAGCGTTTACAAATTACATAATTATGATGGAAGTATAACGAGTAAGTAATTTATAAAAAAAAGCGAATCTAATCGATTCGCTTTTAATTGAAAGATATATGGCTTGAAATTATCTTTTTATAAACTTTTCAGTTTGGACGGTTTCAGTTGTCATCACTTTTAAGAAATATATACCATTATTTAAACCGTCAAGATTCAATTGATTTGTTCCTGAAAATAGCTCGCCATTTTCTACTTCCTGACCTTTTATATTGAATAGTTCAAACTTGGCATCCAAATCAATAACCACATTAAATAAATTATTTGATGGATTCGGGAATAAAGCCATTTTAAATTCATTGAAGTCTTCGATGTCTAACGTACATGAAGTGTTGTAACTTGCTTCAGAATCTTTTTTCCAATCACCAACACTTGTTTTGCTGTCTGCTGATGCAACATTATCTACCTGTATACATGTTAAACTAGTGTTGTCATTTGCCCACATATAATTTAGTATGCCATTGGCAAAATTATTTAAATTAAGATAGGTCAATTGATTGCTGTTGCAATATAAGTCAGTTAGTGTTGGAATCATGCTTACATCAAGACTGGTGATTGCATTTATACCGCAATCAAAATATTCTAATCCAGTTAATCCACTGACATCTAAAGTTGATAAATTATTTGTATAGCACCTAAAATTTCTTAATGTATTTGTCGTAGGTAATGTTAAGGAATTAAGTTGATTGGAATAACACCACAATCGATCCAGTTGATTATTTTGACTAACATCTAAATTTTCGATATCATTTAAATGGCAATAAAAGGAAGTTAATTGTGTATTTTGCGTTACATCTATACCAGTTAGGTTATTCTGATGACACCAAAGTCGAGTCAAAGAAGGATTTTGAGTTACGTTAAGCTCCGTCAAATTATTGTCATAGCAATCCAAAATACGCAGATTTGGATTTTGTGTAACATCCAATGCATTTAAACCATTGTTATAACAATATAAGTATTCCAGATTAGACGCTTTGGTAACATCTATGCTGCCAAGCGAAGGGTTATTATAAGACCTCAAGAAATTCAAATTAATATAAGGTGTTAAATCCAATCCACTTACATTACAATTATAAAATTCAAGATTCGTCAATGTGGGCGTGTTCGGTAACATTAAGTCAGTAAGTCCTGGGTTAAAAAAGCAAAATAATCTTTCAAGAAACATGTTGCTTGAAAGATTCAATGACGTTAAACTGTTTTGATTACAAGTTAATCTTTCTAAAGCCGTAAAATCTTGAATACCTTCTAATGAGGAAATTCCCTGGCTTGCAACATTAAGTATTGTCACATTTTCGATTGATGCGGTTGTAACAAAGCCATTACCATTTGTGCCATCCCCCATACTGGAGGAATCTCCAACATCAACCACGTTACCACTTGCATCGTGGGTTTCTAAATAATTTTCAAAATTAAGGTCTGGCACAGATGTCTGGGAATAGACAATAAAACAAAAAAGGCCTAAAATGAGTGTGAATAATTTTGCTTTCATATTATATTATTTTGGTTGGTTAATAACATAACATGACCAGGTTTACACGTTAGATGGTTAGTTTTCTAAAAAACAATTTACGATGTGGGAAGTGCTAAAATCAATTCGAGAGACTTCTAAATTAATAAATTTCAATTACTTATACAATAAAAAAAGCAGCTTGATGACTACTTTTTTCAATGATTTCCATAATTAATATGGAAGGATAACAAGTGTTTATAAAAGCTTATCTTCTTTCGTAAGTGATAAACGAAAATTCGTGGTCGTCGTTTTCGTCTTTTTCATGAAAAATGTTGGCGGTTTCATTCCAGATAGTTTCATCAATTTCTGGAAAGAAGGTATCGGCCTCAAAAGTTGAATGTACACGTGTCAATTCAATTTTATCGGCTATGCCCATAGCTTGCTCATAAATCTCTCCACCACCGATAATAAATGGCTGCGAATCATTTTTTGAAGCGTCAATAGCGTCCTTCAAATTATTCACAACAATAACACCAGCCGGAACTTTGTAGTTGGGTTGTCTGGTAATCACCACATGGGTTCTGTTTGGCAATGGCTTTGGGAAACTTTCAAAAGTTTTTCGCCCCATAATGATATGGTGCCCGTTGGTTAAAGATTTAAAGCGCTTTAAATCATCGCTTAAATGCCAAATAAGTTGGTTTGCTTTACCAATGGCGTCATTTTCGGCTGCAGCGGCAATAATGGTCAGTGTTGATTTTGTTTTTTTGGAATTTTCTTTTCCACTTTTTTTGCTTTGTTCATTATAAACTTCGCTTTGGGCTATTAAAGTTTCTTCTTTTAAAAAGCTTTCTTTTAGTTTTTCAATTCGGTTTTGTTGTTTGGCCACCAATTTTTCCAATTGCGCCTTTTCCCAGTCTTTTCCCATAAATTTATGGGTTACAAAAACATTGAATACATGGTATAAGAAGAAAAACAGCCAAATTAAGATAGCATATACAAACCAATTGGTTTCAAATATGGTAAAATCCTTGCCAATGCCCAATACCGTATTGGCCAGAATTAAAAACAGGCCACCTATTAAGAACACAACAAAATGAACGTACAAACGCTTTTTTTGCTTGATGCGCTTTTGTGCATTTTCAATGAGTTCTAACTGCTCTTTATCTATTTGTGGATTGGCTTTTCTCTTTCCAAACATATGTTAAAAATAATGACTGTAAAGTTAAAGTTTTTTTGCTGACATCATAGCGATTGACCGATAACAGGACGGGAAAGTGACAATAAAAATTTTTCTTTTCAAAAACCCTTGAAAATCAGAGCGAAACGTTTCATTTTATATTGTTGAAATAATAAATATTTCACTTATTTTTTTATGGACTTTAATTTTAATCGATTACATTTTAACAAATTGATAATTCTTAAATGTAAAGGCATATAAATCGTGGTCTCTAGAGATTTGTTTCATAAATTTGTGGCGCAAAACAACACTTAAACAACACAATTAAAAATTAAAAATTATGGCTATTAAAAAACAATATTTAAAAAGCAAACCGGTTTGTAAAGTTACTTTTTCTATAGAGGCAGAAGATGCAAAAAAAGTTTCGGTTGTTGGTTCTTTTAACGACTGGAATGCTAAAAAAGCAGCACTTAAAAAACTAAAAAATGGTACTTTTAAAGGAACTGTTGATTTAGAAACCGGAAGCTCTTACGAGTTTAAATATATTGTTGACGGTGTTTACGTTAACGATGCAGAGGCAGATGCTTATGCTTGGAACGATTTCGCCGGAGCTGAAAACAGCGTTATAAACTTATAAGCAGAACTGATAAAAATAAAAAAAGGCTTTCCATTTGGAAGGCCTTTTTTTATTACTTTTAAACAGCCACAACACCTTTTATATGTGGGTATGGGTTGTAGTCAACCAATGTAAAATCGTCAAAGGTAAAGCTGAAAATATCTTTTACCTCAGGGTTTAAAACCATTTTTGGCAATGGTCTTGGTTCTCTAGATAGTTGTAGTTCCAGTTGATCGTGGTGGTTGCTGTAAATATGGGCATCACCAAAAGTATGAATGAACTCTCCAGCCTCATAACCACAAACTTGAGCCATCATCAGCGTAAATAATGCATACGATGCAATATTAAACGGAACGCCCAAAAAGATATCGGCGCTACGCTGATATAGTTGGCAAGACAATTTTCCGTTAGCTACATAAAACTGAAAAAATGCATGGCACGGAGGCAAAGCAGCCTTGCCATTGGCAACATTTTCACTAAAGGATTTTGAGGTGTCTGGAAGCACGGAAGGGTTCCATGCAGAAACCAACAATCTACGGCTATTTGGGTTGTTTTTTAAAGTGTCAACAACCTCTTTAATTTGGTCTATTTCATCGCTGTTCCAGTTGCGCCATTGGTGGCCATAGACAGGGCCTAAATCGCCGTTTTCATCTGCCCACTCGTTCCAAATTCTAACGCCATTTTCGGTAAGGTACTTAATATTGGTATCGCCTTTTAAAAACCAAAGTAACTCATGAATAATAGATTTAAGGTGTAATTTTTTTGTAGTTACCATAGGGAACCCTTCGCTTAAATCAAATCGCATTTGGTAGCCAAAAACACTTTTTGTACCAGTTCCTGTACGATCTCCTTTTTCGTTGCCGTTTTCTAAAACGTGTTTTACTAAGTCGTGATATTGCTTCATAATATTTCCCGCGAGGGCGGGAATTTTTTTAAGGTTATATGTGGATTAAATTTTAAGAATCCGTCATGCAATTTAAATAAAATGACAAGTATTTTTAATAGAATTTAAACTTGAAATATTAAAAAGTTATTAACGCTTAAGATTTGAGATGTGATTTTAGATTTTAAAACAAAGCCCCATCTAAGAGATGAGGCTTTGTTAAAAATTTTATGACTTTATAACTTATTATTTTTTAGAAATGCGCTTTACTAAAGTTTGCCTATTATTAGTCACTTTCATGACATAAATCGCGGAAGGGAAAGCGTTAATATCTACTTTGGCAGTATTGCTGATAAGTTTTTTGCTTGTTATTATTCTACCGGTAATATCATAAATATATAATTTAGCACCCACTAAAAAATCATCATTACTTTCTATGGTAACATGACTTGTGGTTGGGTTTGGGTAAACTTTTAATGTTGATAATGATTCATCTTCAACACTTAATGAGGAGCTTAATGTTTGTACTGCTTCAGAATCCATTAATAACCAACGTTGAATAGCTGCAGAATTTGCAATATTGAAAGAACTTGTTGTAGTTGATGTATTCGTTGTTGCTGTGAAGGTAGTAGGGAATTCTTTGTTCTCAGGATGTATTATCCAATAACCTTTACCTGTGTAAGTTTTGCTATCAACTGTAACTGTAGTTTCCACACGCGCCTGCATCAGTTGAAAATAATCATTTGAAGCTGGATTTGTTCTTGTGACTGTCCCAAATCCATTGGTGCCAGTACTTTTGTAGGTGAAATAATTGCCTGATGCCACATTTTTTATAGTATAATAGGAATTGATTGGGTTAAAATTAATATACCACGCGGCTTTGTCATCATTTAAAGCCTCATCTGGACTCATAACCTGATTTACAAGATTACCTAAATCATTAACAGCTATAAAAGCCGTATTTCGACCAGTTGATATTCCTTCACTTTTTATGTAGTATTTAGTAGTATCATTTTTCAACTTAAAAGTAAATGCAGGTGTAGCATAGGTATAGGTTGGAGGCAAACCGTCTTCTCCAAGAGCTTGATGAACTAGGGCATTCGCTATATATAAAAACTCACTTCCGTTATCTTCATGCGCTCCATTAATACCATAAGGCCACATATGGACTGAGTCACCAGTTAAATGACTATTGTTGTTGTTTTCAATAAACTGAATAAGTGCGTCTGTTCTATCACCTAACCAAAGTCCACTAGAGCCTGTTTCTCTCAATGGGGAAGAAGGTCCATACCATATACTATGGGTGCCTACACCTATGGTATGCCCCATTTCGTGAAGAGCAGTTCCAGCTCTTTGATAAGATGCGTCTGGTCCAAAGGTCATGTAACCGCCGTATGAAGCTTCTGCGGTTCGAACGCCCGATGAATAGCCTACGTTCAAATGATGGCCTTTAATACTAGTTAGGTTGTTGAAATATCCAACGGCCGATGACATGGCCTCATTGAGTCTCGTTAGCACATCACTCGGCATGCCACCAGTCCTTAGTGAATAAGTTACTGTCCCTTTTGGAATTGTATAAAACTTAATTACTTCTCCATAACCTACGGCATTACCGTTTGTTAAGGCATAAGCTCTCATATAATAAACAGTAGATGGTTCTAGGTTCTCAATATGGTAGATATTACCATTATTAACAAAATATTTTGTAGTTCTTTCGTCGGTAGTTATTTGTGGGTTTTCATTTGTACTCCAACAAAATCCATATTCTTTTAATGATGAAAGAGCGATTCCAGTAATTGTACTTCGACCAAAGGCCATAGTAGAACCTCTGGCATAGTTAGGGTTAGTAATAACTGTTGGAGCCGTATCTGTTGGATTTGCTACCTGATAACTGAAAATAGCTGATTTTAAACCATCTATTGCATCATTCACAACTTGAGTGCTCACTGATAAATTGTTATTTACATTTGTGGCTGTATCGATTGCATCTTGTAATGCTGCAGCTTCATTTCCACTACCATCTCCATAAATGGACACTGCTGTGTCAATGGTATTTTGTAAACTGATATAAGCATCAATAGAGGCTTGAGCTGTCTTTGTCTTATCTATTAATAGTTGAATGACACTGGCAATTTCCTCTTGGGTGGCTGATGAATTTGCTATGGTTTGCTCCCCAGAATTTATGGCATTCTCAAGTTCTGAACGACTTGTATCATTCATTTTTTCTAGTAATAGAGGGTTTGCAGCATCGATTAAATCTTGGAGATAAGTTTTTGCGTCTGCAATATCAAAACCTTTATACTGTAATCTGTAGTTATCACAGCTTAGCCAATTTCCAGTGGCATTTTCTGCTTTTAAACCAATAGTAGTAGTTCCGTTTGTCAAAAAAAAGTCAACCTTACGGTCTCCAAAAGTATCAACTGCTGTAGCATTATCGTCAGCAAAAATATATGCACCTGTTGGAGTGCCTCCAGCACCTGACTGTTGAATAAGTCCAGTAGCAACTGTAAGGCTATAAAATCCATTAGGCAATCCGGTTATGGTCTGTTGTACGCTTACATCTGGAATTTGACTTCCTGAATTTACCCATTTTTCAAGGTAAATATTGCCATCTTTAATCGGAAAGGCAGTATTAGTTTGAGAGGCCATGCCATTATTGGTCCAGCCTTCAAAATATGATTCAAAACTTGGGTTTACAATTTTATATGCTATGTCATAAGGGTTACTTGGTGATGCAGAATCATATTCAAATTGTAAAATTATAGAGTCTAAATTTTCAATAGCAAGCTCAAGTTCTGATGCAGATGTTGAGTTGGCAAGTATCGTTTGAGCATTTGCTATCCCGTCCGTTAATTCGCTTGACGGATTTTGATATGCTTCAGCAACATCAATAACAGATTGTAAATTTGTCCTTAACTGATTTAATATAAGTTCATTAATGTCAGCTGGCGAAAGTGCACGATTATAGATTCTAAAATCAGCAATATATCCATTAAAGTATGGATCTGGCCATTGTGACTTCCCTAAATAATTTTGCGTATAATTATTTGTGCCAAGTGTTGCCGGAGAATAGGGTATGGTTCCCTGGCTAGCTAAAACAGAATTTACATAAATTCTTGCTGTACTCCCAGAATAGCTAACTGCTACATGAACCCATTCACCAACAGCCAAGGCACTACTGCCATCTATAGATAGTTCATTTCCATTATATTTTATGGCACAACGCACGTTTCCAGCACCTCCTTGGGGTGCAAGAAATAAATAATTATCTGTGCTAGAACCAAAATCGAATATACGTGCCCATGTTGAATTTTCATTTATAAATACCCATGCCGAAATAGTAAACTCCGATAAACTTCCAAATAGATTACCGGGGTTATTTGTGTTTTGTATTTCAAGGTAATTACTGTCACCACCATCTAAACTTAAAGTGTTTTTATAATCTTTAGAAGTGATTGAAGCAGTTCCTCTAAGAATCGCACTATAATTATTTGCAGATTCATCAGCAATAACATTGTTGGTAGCATTACCAAATGTGTATTGCAGGACTAAGCCAGTGGTAATATCTTGAGAGAATAAGCAGTTTGTGAGAAACAAACTTATTAGTATAAGGTGAAATTTTTTGAATGGAAATGTTTTCGTCTTCATTAGCTTTTAATCAATACTATTAATTTATGGTAATAATAGTTGTTAATAGAGTTTAGTTCATGTCTACAAGATTGTAAAATAAATGATCATTATCAACAAATATGAGGTGTAAATCAGCAAAAAGTAGTGTGTAAAATGTCCATTTTATTGAAAATTTTGTCTTTTGATGATGTAATAGTGAAAATACTTGCTTCTAATTGCTTCTATGTCAAATATTTATTTAACCAATAATCATTCCCGCAATAGTAGCAGAAATTAACGAAGCAATTGTGCCACCTATAAGTGCCTTCATGCCAAATCTGGAAAGTGTTTTACGTTGCCCGGGCGCCAAAGAACCTATACCTCCAATTTGGATGCCTATAGAGGCAAAATTTGCAAATCCGCAAAGCATATAAGTGGCCATGATTATGGATTTTTCATAAGTTAGATGAATACTACTGCCTACATTTTTCAAATCAGCCAATTGAATATACCCGATAAATTCACTTGCAGCGATTTTTATGCCCAAAAGTTGTCCCATCAGTGCCATATCTTCCTGTGCAACACCAATAAGCCACATTAAAGGCGCAAACACATAACCTAAAATTAACTCTAAAGACAAACTTTCATAGGACGTGTTATTGGCTATCCAGCCGTTTAAATAGGTTATATCGCCAACCCATCCCAAAATACCATTGAACATGGCAATAAAGGCGACAAAAACTAATAACATAGCGCCAACATTTACAGCTAATTTTAACCCCTCAGTTGTACCATTGGCAATGGCATCTAAAAAATTTGAACCGATTTTTTCTTGTGAAACCGAAACATCGGTGTTAACATCTTCAGTTTGCGGATACAATATTTTAGAAATAACGATGGCTCCAGGGGCTGCCATTACAGATGCTGCCAATAAATGTTTTGCATAAAATAATCTTAAAGCTGGGTCATCGCCACCAAGAAAACCAATATAAGCTGCTAAAACAGCTCCTGCAACCGTTGCCATGCCACCAATCATAACCAACAGCATTTCAGATTTGTTCATTTTTTCCAAGTAGGCTTTGATTAAAAGCGGCGCTTCGGTTTGCCCTAAAAAGATATTTCCGGCAACACTTAAACTTTCTGCTCCTGAAATTTTCAAGGTTTTTGAAAGTAACCAAGCCATGGCTTTTACAACTTTTTGAATAATGCCCAAGTAGAATAAAACTGAGGTTAAAGCTGAGAAGAATATGATGGTTGGAAGCACTTGAAAAGCAAATATAAATCCAAAGGTATCCATATCTACAACAAGGCCTTCAAAAAGGAATTTACTGCCTGCTCTAGTGAATTCAAGCACCTGAACAAACAGGCTTCCAATAAATTCAAAAATGTTCTTAATAAAAGGAATCTTTAAAACACCAATGGCAATTAAAAGTTGAAATGTTAGGCCGATACCAACAACTTTCCAGTTTATAGCCCGTTTATTGCTACTAAATAAAAAGGCAATAAATACCAATGAAATCATACCGATAACTCCGCGCCACATACTGCCCATTGAGAAACCTTGACTGGGTATTATTTCCGATGAGGTATCGGAAGGCTTTTTGGCTTCCGGTTCGAGTATATCAACAGCTTTTAATTGATTGGTGACCGATTGACTGGAATCCACCAAAATTAAAGCAGTCTTAGATATTGTTTCTTCCGTTATTTTGCTTTGTTGAATGTCTTGAGCTACAGTTGGTGAAGTGAAAAGTAAAAATAGAGCAACAAAAAACAAAAGCAATTTTCCCATATATTATAAAGTGATATTATTCTCTTTTGGAGATTTCGTCTCTAATGTGCGCTGCCTTTTCGTAGTCTTCTTTGGCAACAGCCTCATCAAGCAATTTTTGAAGTTCTTCAAGGGTTTTTCCCTTTAGGTTTTCGCGCGGTGCTTTGGGTTCAAGCTCATTAGCAACTAGTTCATCCATTAAAATACTATCTTCAGCACTCTCTTTTTCTTCGTCCTTTTTAGGGTTCACTTTTAAATAAATTCCAGCTTTGTCAAGTATGTTTTTATAAGTGAAAATAGGTGCCTGAAAACGGAGTGCCAAAGCAATGGCGTCACTGGTTCTAGCATCAATGATTTCCTCAATTTTATCGCGTTCACAAATTAAACTGGAATAGAAAACGCCGTCGACCAATTTGTGGATAATGACTTGTTTTACAACGATGTCGAATCGATCGGCAAAATTTTTAAATAAATCGTGAGTTAAGGGGCGTGGTGGGCTAATTTCTTTTTCTAAAGCTATGGCTATAGATTGTGCCTCAAAAGCACCAATGACGATAGGGAGTTTTCGTTCGCCGTCTACTTCATTTAAAATCAGCGCATAAGCGCCATTTTGGGTTTGGCTATAGGAAATACCTTTTATGTTTAATCGTACTAAACTCATAATTTAATAAAAACGCAAAGAACTGTTTAAATTAGAACTTTACCAAGTGCCAAGACACAATTATATATAAAATGCTAATTTAAGCAGTTAAAAAGGACTATACAATTTATAAAAATAATAAATTACTCGATAAAAGAGATTAATAAGCACAGCTTACTTATATCGAGCCAATTTACTGCTCCGCTTTAAAAGCTTTTAATTTTTCGATGAGTTCTGGAACTACCTGAAAAGCATCACCTACCACACCGTAATCTGCGGCTTTAAAGAATGGCGCTTCGGGGTCTGTATTGATGACCACTTTTACTTTCGATGCATTAATTCCAGCCAAATGTTGAATGGCTCCAGATATACCTATAGCGATGTATAAATTTGAAGCTACGGGTTTCCCTGTTTGTCCAACGTGTTCACTATGTGGTCTCCAGCCTAAGTCTGAAACTGGTTTTGAGCATGCGGTAGCTGCGCCTAAAACATCAGCCAGTTCTTCAATCATGCCCCAGTTTTCAGGACCTTTTAAACCTCTTCCACCAGAAACAACAATTTCAGCATCGGCAATGGTAACTTTGTCGGTTGCCTTATCAACAGATTCTACTTTAACCTTTAATTCTGGGATGGAAGGAGAGAAGTCCTCTGCAGAAGCGCTACCACTATTTTCAACCAAACCATGTGAATTATTTGAAACCCCAACAATTTTCACATCGGTATTTATTTGGGTGTTTTCGAATGCTTTATTGGTAAATGCCGTACGTTTTACTGTAAAAGGACTGGAGCTTGAAGGTACTTCAACCACATTAGATGCATAACCTGCATTTAGGCCCACCGCCAATAGGGGCGCTAAATATTTGCTGTCTGCACTTGAGCTTATAATAACGACTTTAGTGCCTTCTTTTTCTGCGGCCTGTTTGATGACCGAAGCAAATGCATTGGCATTAAATTTTTCTAACTCAATGTTTTTTACATTTAAAACTTTGTCCACACCGTAGTTGCCTAGTGCTGAAGTGTCATTCACATTTATGGCTATAGCTGTTACCGTAGTTCCGAGTTGGGAGGCAACTGCTTTGGCGTAGGAAGCAACTTCAAAAGCTGTTTTTTTAAATTTACCTTGTTCTGATTCTGTATATACTAAAATTGACATATAATTAGCCCCATCTAGCTTCCCCGAGGGGGAAGGACTTATCCTATGAGGGGTCAATAGGTTTTTTGTTTAATACTTTTTCAATCTTTCCTCCCTTTCGGGGAGGTTGGGAGGGGCTTTAAATCACCTTGGCTTCATTATGAAGTAGGTTTACCAATTCGTCTAAATTGTCTGGAGACACCAATGTAACCGCACCTTTTGGAGCAGGTTTTTCAAATGAAACGGATGTGGTTTCAGCGTTGGCATCAACTGCTTCAACCACAGTTAGTGGTTTCTTTCTTGCCATCATGATGCCTCGCATATTTGGTATGCGCAAATCACTTTCATTTACTAAACCTTTTTGTCCACCAATAACCAAAGGCAACGAAGTTGAAACCGTTTCTTTACCGCCATCAATTTCTCTGGTGGCTTTTGCAGCAGTTCCGTCAACTTCTAAAGCTATACAATTATTTATAAAGTTGGCTCCCGTTAAACCAGCTAACATGCCTGGAACCATGCAGCCATTATAATCTATAGATTCACGACCAGCAATTACCAAATCGTAACCTCCATCTTTAACCACATTGGCTAATTGTTTTGCAACCGAAAACCCATCAGTAGCTAATGTGTTTACACGGATTGCCGCATCGGCACCAATGGCTAACGCTTTGCGCAATGTTGGTTCAGTTTGGGCACCGCCAACATTTACAACGGTAACAGTTGCACCTTGTTTTTCTTTAAACCACATAGCACGGGTTAAACCAAATTCATCATTCGGGTTGATAACAAACTGTACACCATTTGTGTCGAATTTGGTGTCGCCATCCATAAAATTAATCTTTGATGTAGTGTCTGGTACGTGACTAATACACACTAATATTTTCATAATATTTTGAAGTTAAAAGGTCTTATTTTTTTCAGGATACGAAGGTAATTATTTTATTCTGAATATTTACTATGCGTGCATAGTAAATTTTAAAAAAATGTTACTAGAACATCCGCCTTTTATTGTTATTTTTGCTACTCCATTTAAAATTTTTTTAATGAAAACAATTCAATTTAGAGAAGCCATTTGTGAAGCTATGAGCGAAGAAATGCGCCGAGATGAGAGCATTTACTTAATGGGTGAAGAGGTAGCCGAATATAACGGTGCTTACAAAGCCTCAAAAGGTATGTTGGATGAATTTGGCCCTAAACGTGTAATCGATACACCAATCGCTGAGCTTGGTTTTGCCGGGATAGCCATCGGTTCGACCATGACAGGAAACCGCCCTATTGTAGAGTACATGACCTTCAACTTCTCTTTAGTTGGAATTGACCAAATTATAAACAACGCTGCAAAAATCAGACAAATGTCTGGTGGCCAGTTTAAATGTCCTATTGTTTTTCGTGGACCAACAGCGTCGGCGGGACAATTGGGGGCAACACACTCGCAAGCATTTGAAAACTGGTTTGCCAACACACCAGGTTTAAAGGTAGTTGTGCCTTCAAACCCTTATGACGCCAAAGGCTTGTTAAAAGCATCCATTCGTGATGATGACCCAGTAATTTTCATGGAAAGTGAGCAAATGTACGGCGATAAAGGCGAGGTGCCGGAAGGCGAGTACATTGTGCCACTAGGTGTTGCGGATGTTAAACGTGAAGGAACTGATGTGACCATTGTTTCTTTTGGGAAAATAATAAAAGAAGCTTTTAAAGCAGCCGATGAACTTGAAAAGGAAGGTATTTCTTGTGAAATTATAGATTTGCGTACTGTTCGCCCAATGGACAGAAAAGCCATTGTGGATTCTGTTAAAAAAACAAACCGATTGGTTGTTCTTGAAGAAGCTTGGCCATTTGGCAACGTAGCTACTGAAATTACCTATTTAGTGCAATCTGAAGCATTTGATTATTTAGATGCTCCAGTTGTAAAAATAAATACAGCCGATACACCTGCACCTTACTCGCCAGTATTGTTGGCAGAATGGTTGCCAAATCATGAAGATGTTATCAAGGCCGTTAAAAAAGTAATGTATAAATTATAGGAAACTATTCTTTACAGCATATAAAAACTTCATTGGCGTAATTGTTAATGAAGTTTTTTGTTTTATAAAACTTAAAAAGTCTATTTGTATATTTGCGCTTAAACCCCATTACCCCATTTTCTTAATACATTACCCTGAATGAACCTAAAACTGCTAATTTTTATTTTCTTTTTCGGAATTTTTTCTGCCTCCTCGCAAACAAAGGTTAGTGGTTATGTGTTTGATGAATTTGACGCTCCTGTTGCTTTTGCAACGATTATTTTTAAAGGTTCAACTATAGGAACCATCACCAATGAAGACGGTCGGTTTTATTTAGAATCTGATGAGACATGGGGTGCCTTAACCGTATCTTTTATCGGTTATGAAACGTTGAATATTCCTTTGGAAAAAAGGGTGAATTACGATTTAAAATTCATTTTAAAGGAAGAAGCTGCCCAACTGGATCAGGTTGTTATTATTTCTGGTAAACAGCCCAAAAAGAATAATCCGGCAATAGATTTGCTAAAAAAAATATGGGCTAATAAACGCAGTAACGGCCTAAAGCAATTCAAACAATATCAATACAACAAGTATGAAAAGGTTGAATTCGATTTAAATACCATTGACAGTGCCCTGATTAAAAGCAAGCTGTTTAAAGGTATGGAGTTTGTTTTTAATGAGGTGGACACCTCTCGTGTCACCGGCAAGACCTACCTGCCCATGTTTATAAACGAGGCGGTTTCGCAGGTTTATGGCGATAACGTAACTAATAAAACAAAAGAAGTTTTAAAAGGGAACAAAAATTCTGGATTCAGCGATAATCAAGTGATTATTGATTTTGTTGATGACCTGTATTCCGATTTTAACGTTTATGATAACTACTTGAAATTTTTTGATAAAAGTTTTGTAAGCCCATTATCCAGAACGGGCGTTAGCACATACAACTATGTGCTTTCCGATAGCGCTTTTATAGATAATAAGTGGTGCTATAACATCATTTACTACCCAAGGCGTAAAAACGAACTGACGTTTAAGGGCGATTTTTGGGTGGCCGATACCACTTATGCCATTAAAGAAATTAATCTTCAGGCTTCAAAAAGTGCCAATATTAACTGGGTGAAAGAAATATATATTGAACAGGAATTTGAGGTGCTGAACGATTCCCTTTTTCTTGTGAAGCGCGATTATATGATGAGTGACTTTGCATTCAATAAAAAGGAAAAATCCCGAGGCATTTATGGAAAACGAACCACGCTTTACGACAATTACAAGTTTGATATTGAGTTGGATAAAAAATTCTACGAAAAGGAAGTTGCCAATTATAACGAAGATGTTTACAATAGGGATGACAGCTTTTGGTCAGAAAACCGTTTGGAAGAACTGAACAAAGACGAAAAGGGCGTTTACAAAATGTTGGACACCCTAAAAACAGTTAAAAAATTTAAACGTCTTTATAATTTAGGCAGCATTTTGGCATCGGGTTATATTGAGTTCAATACCTTACCGTTGGATTATGGGCCTATTTTTTCAACCTTTGGGTTCAATGAGGTGGAAGGTTTACGGTTAAGAACAGGTGGGCGAACTTATTTTGGGCCGAATGATCCTTGGCGATTGGAAGGCTTTTTGGCTTATGGTTTTGATGACGACAAGTTTAAATATGGTATTTCGGGCAAATGGCTGATTGATAGAAAAAGCAGACTCATAATTTCTGGAGGAAACAGGCGCGACGTAGAGCAAATAGGGGCTAGTTTAACCACAAGTACTGATGTTTTGGGTAGAAGTTTGGCGTCATCGGCAGTGGTGGGAACAAGTTCCAATGATAAACTAACCACCATAAATTTAACCAGTTTAGCTGTAGAAGCCGAGCCTTGGCGCAACCTCGTTTTTAGATTGGGGGGCAATTACCGTACACTTGAGTCGGCTTCACCAACCTTTAGTTTAGACTATAATACCGCTACTGGAGTGGCTTCTGAGATTAAGCAGTTTGAGTCTACTTTGTCGCTTTCATATTTTCCAAAAAGAAAAATGACCGGTTTTGGTGTGGAACGACGAATTGCCAACGACGATTTTGCCCGTTTGTTTGCACAAATAAGTCTGGGCGATAAATCTGTTTTGAATAGTGATTTTGATTATACCAAATTGCAATTTTCGTATATACAGCCATGGCAATTGGGCGGTTTTGGTAGACTCACTACAACATTTGAAGCTGGTAAAACCTTTGGCGAAGTGCCACTTGGTTTGTTAAGCGTTATTCCTGGTAACCAGTCCTATTTCTCCATTTACAATACTTTTTCACAACTCGATTTTTATGAGTTCGTAACCGATACTTATGCCTCATTTCATTTTGAGCATAATTTTAACGGCCGCCTGTTTTCAAGAATTCCATTTCTACGAAAACTAAACCTGCGTGAAATTGTAAGCTTGCGTGGCGCATGGGGCGAGATTTCAGATGAAAATATTGCCCTTAACACCACTAATAACCCTAATAACATTGATTTGGTAGCACCATCAAACAAACCATATTACGAATACAGTTTGGGTGTGGGTAATATTTTTAAGGTGTTTAGAATAGATTTTAATTTTAGGGGCAATTATAAAGATGATGTGACTTACCCCGATGCCCGAAAATTTGGGGTTACCGGAAGTTTTGGATTTTATTTTTAGGATGTTCGTTTTTGCTGACGAAGTCAACAAGTGCCAACAAAAAAGCCCTATGAAAAATCATAAGGCTTTTAAATTATTTCTTATTGGGGGAATTTTTTACAACCCAAAAGCTGCTTTTACTTTATCAACATAATCCAGTTTTTCCCAAGTAAACAATTCTACATCCAGCGTTATGGTTTCACCATTAGGTTGCGAAAATGTTTTGGTAACGGTTTCGTTTTGTCTTCCCATGTGCCCGTAAGCGGCAGTTTCGCTATACATGGGCGAGCGTAATTTTAAGCGATCTTCTATAGCAAATGGGCGCATATCAAAAATCTCAGAAACTTTTTCAGCAATTTCACCATCGGTCATATTAAACGGACAAGTACCATAGGTGTCAATAAAAATACCCATAGGTTCTACCACACCAATGGCATAGCTAACCTGTACCAAAACTTCGTCGGCAACGCCAGCAGCCACTAGATTTTTGGCGATATGGCGCGTAGCATAAGCGGCACTGCGGTCTACTTTACTTGGGTCTTTTCCGGAAAATGCACCTCCACCATGGGCGCCTTTTCCGCCGTAGGTGTCCACAATAATTTTACGGCCGGTTAATCCAGTGTCGCCGTGTGGGCCACCAATAACAAATTTTCCTGTTGGGTTGATGTGGTATTTTATATTGCTGTTGAATAATTTTTGAATGGATTCAGGAAGTTTGGCCACGACTCGTGGTATTAAAATGTCAACAACGTCTTTTCTGATTTTTGCCAACATGGTTTCGTCATCGGCAAAATCGTTATGCTGTGTAGATACTACAATGGCATCAATACGTTGCGGAATATTGTCATCGCTATATTCAATGGTAACTTGGCTTTTGCTGTCTGGGCGCAAGTAAGTAATCTCTTTGTTCTCTCTGCGTAAAGCGGCAAGTTCCTTTAAAATTCTATGAGATAAATCTAAGGCCAAAGGCATAAAATTTTCGGTTTCGTTGGTGGCATAGCCAAACATCATACCTTGGTCGCCAGCACCTTGTTCTTCCTTCCTTCCGCGGTCAACACCTTGATTAATATCCTCAGATTGCTCATGAATGGCCGAGAGCACACCACACGAATTACCATCAAACATGTATTCGCCTTTGGTGTAACCAATTTTGTTTATGGTATCGCGCGCAATTTTTTGAACATCTAAATAGGTGTGGGATTTAACCTCGCCGGCAAGAATAACTTGTCCTGTGGTAACCAAAGTCTCACATGCTACTTTAGATTCTTTGTCAAAAGCTAAAAAGTTGTCGATTAAAGCATCGCTAATTTGGTCTGCAACTTTGTCTGGGTGACCTTCAGAAACACTTTCTGAAGTGAATAAATAAGCCATATTTTTTATTTTATTGCAAGATTTGACGGATAACGTCTAAGGAAGTATGCACTGCCTTTAGCATTTTTGCTTGTGCCGTATCTGTTACGCCACAAAGAGGTTGCAATCAGTCAAATCTTTCCTCTTATTGTTTTTTGATTGGGCAAATGTAAAAAAATAATGGAAAATCGGCGTTAATATTTAGCTAAAAAAGGTGGAGTGCTAATTCAATATATTTTTTCAATTGGCTCCGTCTTGTCCCTCTTTTTTTCCAAAATAATTGGTTGTTAAAAATTATTTGCAAATATTTGCGGCACCCAATGAAAAAGCAAGTTTCAAATATCGTTTTTACTGTCGTCTGTGTCATTATTTCACTGGGCTAGTAGGGTGGTATAAAAGAATGAAAATATATTTTTGGCCTTCCTACTTAATGGAGGGCTTTTTAATGCTATTTTTTTTCATTTTGAACATCATAAAAATAATAGATTAATTACTTGTTTTTCAATTTGTTATGTGGATTTTTGAAGTCGTGAGTTTAACCCAACCTAGTAATGGTAGAACCTAATAAGTAATCAATCAATTAATTTCGAAAATTATTTGGGCTTATTTTGGGGAATTCTTGTTAAAAATCTTAAAATTTTAGAATACTGAACAAAATACTAAATAGAGTACTGAATTATTCTTAAACAAAATGAAGGAACTTAATAAACACAGTAAAAGATTAACACAGGATGAATCGCAGCCAGCTTCGCAGGCCATGTTATACGCCGTAGGTTTAACGGATGAAGACATGAACAAAGCCCAAGTTGGTATAGCCAGTACAGGATACGATGGCAACCCATGTAACATGCATTTAAATAATTTGGCCGCTGAGGTAAAAATTGAGTGTAAAATAGCTGGATTAGTTGGTTTAGGCTTCAATACCATTGGGGTGAGTGATGGTATTTCTATGGGGACTTCAGGGATGAATTATTCTTTGGCGTCTCGGGATATTATTGCAGATTCTATTGAAACTGTAATGAACGCACAAAGCTATGATGCGTTAATCTCTGTGGTTGGTTGCGATAAGAACATGCCGGGTGCTGTTATTGCAATGCTGCGTTTAAACCGCCCGTCAATCATGATGTATGGTGGAACCATAGCCTCAGGAAATTATAAAGGACAAAAACTAAATATTGTTTCGGCTTTTGAAGCTTTGGGACAAAAAGTGGCTGGTGAGATTGATGAAGAAGAATACAGGGAAATTATAAAAAGAGCCATTCCGGGTGCTGGAGCATGTGGTGGTATGTATACCGCAAACACTATGGCTTCGGCCATTGAGTGTATGGGGTTTGCACTGCCTTACAACTCTTCCATTCCTGCTGAAAACCCAAATAAATTATCTGAAAGCGAAAGAACGGCAATTGCCATAAAAAATCTTTTGGAACTGGATTTGAAACCTTTGGATATCATTTCTAAAAAGTCCATAGAAAATGCCATTGCTTTGGTAAACGCATTGGGCGGTTCTACTAACGCAGTACTACATTTCTTGGCTATAGCACATGCAGCGGATATCGATTTTACACTGGAAGACTTTCAACGGGTAAGTGATAGAACACCGTTAATTGCCGATTTGAAACCAAGTGGAAAATACTTAATGGAAGATGTTCACGGTATAGGTGGTACGCCTGCTGTAATGAAATATTTATTGGATAATGGTTACTTGCACGGTGATTGTATGACCGTTACAGGAAAAACTTTAGCTGAAAATTTAAAGGATGTTGAGCCACTTAAGTTTGAAGAAGAAGATGTTATCTATCCTATAGATAAGGCGCTTAAATCCTCAGGAAATCTTCAGATTCTTTATGGAAATTTGGCAACTGAAGGTGCTGTGGCTAAAATATCGGGCAAAGAAGGCTTGGTGTTTGAAGGTAAAGCCGTGGTGTATGATGGAGAGCAAGCCGCCAATACAGGAATTTCAAAAGGAGAAGTTGAAAAAGGCGATGTAGTTGTTATTCGATATGTAGGTCCAAAAGGAGGTCCGGGTATGCCCGAAATGCTTAAACCTACTTCGCTTATTATGGGTGCTGGTTTAGGGAAATCGGTGGCATTGATTACTGATGGACGTTTTTCAGGTGGAACGCATGGCTTCGTAGTTGGACACATTACTCCAGAAGCGCAAACTGGAGGAACCATTGGATTGGTAAAAACCGGTGATAGAATAAAAATAAGTGCAGAAGATAATTCCATCAATGTATTGCTTTCAGATGAAGAATTATCAGAAAGAAAAGCAGAATGGGTTGCTCCTGAATTAAAACATAAAAAAGGGATTTTATATAAATATGCAAAATCAGTGGCATCAGCTTCAAAAGGCTGTGTGACGGACGCATTTTAAAATGATTTTTCATTTCCGTAGAAACGGAAACCTTATATACTTAAATTGTGGATTATGAAAACACAAACCGTAAACAAAACAAAAAAAGTGGCAGATAAAGTTGAAAGAATTACAGGTAGCGAGGCTATAATTAGATGTTTGCTTGCTGAAGGGGTTGAAACGCTTTATGGCTACCCAGGAGGGGCCATAATGCCTGTTTATGACGAATTGTTCAAGTATCAAGACCGAATTCACCATGTTTTGACACGCCATGAACAAGGAGCGGCACATGCTGCCCAAGGTTATGCAAGAATTTCGGGTAAAGTAGGTGTGGCGATGGCTACTTCAGGTCCTGGAGCTACTAATTTAATTACGGGCATTGCAGATGCACAGATAGATTCAACACCTTTGGTGTGCATTACGGGGCAAGTGTTTTCACATTTATTGGGTAGTGATGCCTTCCAAGAAACTGATATTGTTGGTATTTCTACACCAGTAACCAAATGGAACTGCCAAGTTACAAAAGCGGCCGATATACCAGAAGCTTTGGCAAAAGCTTTTTACATTGCGAAAAGCGGAAGGCCGGGTCCTGTATTGGTTGATATTACGAAAGATGCTCAAGTAAGCCAACTTGATTTTAAATATGAAAAGTGTAATGGTATAAGAAGCTATACGCCTGTGCCAAAAACAAAACCAGAAGCCATAAATGCCGCTGCAGAGTTGATTAACAATGCCAAAAAACCCTTGATTGTTTGGGGGCAAGGGGTAATCTTGGGTCAAGCTGAAGAAGAATTGAAGGCGGTTGTTGAAAAAGCAGGAATTCCGGCGTCATGGACTATTTTAGGTGCTTCAGCATTACCAACTTCCCATCAATTAAATGTTGGAATGGTAGGTATGCACGGAAATTATGCACCAAATAAATTAACAAATGAATGTGACGTACTTATCGCCATTGGTATGCGATTTGACGACCGTGTAACGGGGGATTTAAAGACTTATGCAAAACAAGCCAAAATCATTCATTTTGATATTGACCCTGCTGAGATTGATAAAAACGTAAAAACAGATGTAGCTGTTCTCGGTAATGCTAAGGAAAGTCTGGCTATGCTTTTGGATGCTTTAAATAAAAACTCTCATGAAGCATGGTTGCAAGAGTTTAAGGATTTGTACGCCATTGAGTTTGAAAAAGTGATTAAAAATGACCTTCACCCCACCAAAGAAGGGTTAACCATGGGTGAGGTGTTAAAGCAAATAAATGTTGAGAGCAAAGGCAATGCCGCCATTGTTTCAGATGTTGGTCAGCACCAAATGATAGCCTGTAGGTATTCAGAGTTTAACGTTACAAAAAGTAACATTACTTCAGGAGGTTTAGGTACCATGGGGTTTGCACTTCCCGCGGCTATCGGTGCTAAAATGGCAGCGCCAGAGCGTGATGTTGTGGCTATTATCGGTGATGGTGGTTACCAAATGAATATTCAGGAATTGGGAACCATTTTTCAAACCAAAGTTCCCGTTAAAATAGTTGTTTTAAATAATGAATTTTTGGGTATGGTTCGCCAATGGCAACAGTTGTTTTTTGATAGACGCTACGCATCAACTGAAATGACCAATCCAGATTTTGTTACCATCGCAAAAGGGTATCACATCAGTGCCCAGCGCGTAACCAAGCGTGAGGAATTGGCAGACGCCATTAAAGAAATGATGGCTTCAGAAGGTGCATATTTCCTTGAAGTTTGTGTTGAGAAAGAAGACAATGTGTTCCCAATGATACCATCAGGGGCATCAGTTTCAGATATCAGATTAAGCTAAGATTACAAAGATGAACGAAGACATAAAAACATTCACCATATCGGTTTACACCGAAAACAATATCGGTTTACTTAACCGTATTTCAGCGATATTTCAAAGGCGACATATCAATATTGAAAGTTTAACAACTTCACAGTCAGAGATTGATGGTGTTAACCGTTTTGTAATTGTGGTCAACACGACGGAAACCCAAGCAATGAAGATTGTAAGGCAAATTGAAAAGCAGGTAGAAACCATTAAAGCCTATTATCATACAGACGACCAAACCATTTTTACTGAATCTTGTATGTTTAAAATTAAGTCGGATTTACTATTTGACGAACCTCAAATTCAAAATATCATCAAAGAAAGCGATACCAGAATTGTTACCGTAAACAAAGAGTTTTTTGTGCTTGAAAAATCAGGTAGAAGAAACGAAATAGAATCTTTGCGAAGAGATTTAAATGTATTCGGTATCATGCAATTTGTACGTTCTGGTAGAATTGCGGTAACCAAAGACGAAATGAAAATAACAGAAATGCTTACGGCATTTAATAACCAATAAACAAACCAATAATAACAATAAAATTAAGATGGGAAATTATTTTAACACGCTATCGTTAAGAGATAAATTAAATCAATTATCCAAGTGTAGATTTATGGACACTTCAGAATTTGCTGATGGAGTAAATGCATTAAAAGGTAAAAAAGTAGTCATTGTAGGCTGTGGGGCTCAAGGTTTAAACCAAGGGCTTAACATGAGAGATTCTGGATTGGATATTTCTTATGCTTTACGTGATGCCGCCATTGCTGAAAAACGAGCATCTTTTGTAAATGCAACTGAAAACGGATTTACCGTAGGCACTTACCAAGAGTTAATTCCAATTGCAGATTTAGTTTTAAACTTAACACCAGATAAACAACACACTAGCGTAGTTAATGCGGTAATGCCTTTGATGAAAAAAGGAGCTACTTTAGCGTATTCCCATGGATTCAATATTGTTGAGGAAGGTATGCAAATCCGTAAAGACCTTACTGTAATTATGGTAGCACCTAAGTCTCCAGGTTCTGAGGTTCGTGAGGAATACAAAAGAGGTTTTGGTGTGCCAACATTAATTGCGGTACACGAAGAAAACGATCCTGAAGGAAAAGGTTGGGCGCAAGCAAAAGCTTATGCTGTGGCTACAGGTGGTGACAGAGCAGGTGTGTTGGCATCGTCTTTTATTGCTGAAGTAAAATCAGATTTAATGGGTGAGCAAACCATTCTTTGTGGCCTGTTGCAAACTGGTTCTATTCTATGTTTTGATAAAATGGTTGAAAAAGGAATCGATCCAGGTTATGCTTCAAAACTAATCCAATTTGGATGGGAAACCGTAACCGAAGGACTAAAATACGGCGGTGTTACCAATATGATGGATCGTTTGTCTAATCCTGCAAAAATTAAGGCATTTGAATTGTCAGAAGAATTAAAAGATATTATGCGTCCGTTGTTCCAAAAACACATGGACGACATTATTGAAGGTCGTTTTTCTTCAGGTATGATGGCAGATTGGTCCAATGATGACAAAGATTTATTGGGATGGAGAGCTGCAACATCCGAAACTGCTTTTGAAAAAACTCCAGCTGGAAACATGGAAATTACCGAGCAAGAATATTACGATAATGGCGTATTGATGGTAGCCCTTGTGCGTGCAGGCGTTGAGTTGGCTTTTGAGGCTATGGTAGATTCAGGTATTATTGATGCATCAGCTTATTACGAGTCTTTACATGAAACGCCGCTAATTGCCAATACCATTGCCAGAAAGAAACTTTACGAAATGAACCGCGTAATTTCTGATACTGCAGAGTACGGATGCTATTTGTTCGATCATGCTTGTAAGCCTTTATTGGGTGATTTCATGAAGAAAATTGATACCGACGTAATTGGTAAAGCTTATTCAAAAGATAACGGTAAAGCTGTAGATAATGCAAAATTGATTGCTGTTAATAAGGCTTTAAGAGAGCATCCCGTTGAAAAAGTTGGTAGATTCTTAAGAGCATCTATGACGGCTATGAAACCAATAGTATAAACCATTAAACAAATAACTAAACTAAACTAAATTTGATGGTGAAAGCCTGTTGGATTTTTAAATTCAGCAGGCTTTTTTATTGTTAAAATGTTTAATTTTAAAGTGAAAAGTGAAGCTGGAATTGAAAACGTATTTTCCTAAAATAGATGATATAAAACGTGCAGCCGAAAACATTAAGAAGGTATCGGCGGTCACACATCTAAGTCCAAGTTTAAGGTATTCCAAGAAATTTGGTGCCAATATCCTTTTTAAGCGCGAAGACCTCCAGCAAGTGCGCTCTTATAAAATTCGAGGTGCTTATAATAAGATAAGTTCATTAACAAAAGAAGAGGCCAAAATCGGAGTAGTTTGTGCAAGTGCTGGCAATCATGCACAAGGTGTTGCTTTATCGTGCAAGCTTCTAAAAATTAAAGGAACTATTTATATGCCAGCCCCGACCCCAAGCCAGAAGTTAGAACAGGTTGAGATGTTTGGTGAAGATTTTATAGAAATTAAATTGGTTGGTGATACTTTTGATGATGCATATCACGCCGCCTTGACCGAGTGTGAGCAGTTAGAAAAAACATTCATTCATCCATTTAATGACGAAAAAGTAATTGAAGGCCAAGCAACTATTGCCTTGGAAATTTTGGAACAAGCAAAAGAGCCAATAGATTATGTTTTCGTTGCCGTTGGTGGAGGTGGATTGGCTTCAGGTTTATCTACTGTTTTTAAAAAATTGTCACCAAATACAAAAATTATTGGTGTTGAGCCAGAAGGAGCGCCTTCAATGACCGAGTCAATAAAAAACAATGAAAATACCGAACTAGATGAAATCGACAAGTTTGTTGACGGAGCTGCGGTGAAACGCGTGGGCGACTTAAATTTTGCCATTTGTAAAAAGAATTTGGATGCCATGACAACCGTTCCGGAAGGCAAGGTTTGTGAAACCATTTTAGAACTTTATAACAAAGATGCTATTGTGGTTGAACCTGCCGGGGCACTTAGTATTTCAGCTTTGGATTTTTATGCAGAAAAAATAAAAGGGAAAAATGTAGTTTGTGTGGTTAGCGGAAGTAATAACGATATTACCAGAACACCAGAAATTAAAGAAAGGGCTCTATTGTACGCTAACTTGAAGCATTATTTTATTGTGAATTTTCCGCAACGAGCAGGAGCGTTAAAGGAATTTGTAGTCGATATTTTGGGAAAAAATGATGATATCACTTATTTTCAATACGCCAAAAAAACCAATAGGGAAAATGGTTCAGCCGTGGTAGGGGTTCAATTGAAATCAGCCGACGATTTAAAGCCGCTTATTGCCAAAATGAAAGAGCACAATTTTTATGGCGACTATTTAAATGATAAGCCAGATTTGTTTCAGTTTTTAGTTTAGTTCTAAGTTTTTTAGTGCTTTTTGGGCGGTTTTGTCGAAATCGTTTTCGCGTCATTCCTCAAATTCTATGTGCTCTCAACATTAATGATGCGTTATTTTTCTTTACTTTTGATAAGCATGCTTTATGCTAAACTAAAAAACTAACTTTCTAATCATGAAAAATTCATTTCAAGACATTCCGGAAGCATTTCAAATAGAATCTTTATTCCACCAAAACACGTATTTGGCAGATGGCGAGTTAAAGCATTGGGAAGGTGATACGGCAGAGGTTTATTCTACAATTTCCTCTACTGAAAGATATAAGCCAACCTTATTGGGAACTGTACCCCAATTAGGTGAAGAGGAAGCTTTGGATGCCCTGAATTCAGCTGTAAAAGCTTATGACAATGGACAAGGCTTGTGGCCAACAATTAAGGTGGTTGATAGAATTGCTTGCATGGAAAAGTTTGTCAAGCAAATGAAGACCAAAAGAGAAGAGACGGTAAAATTTTTAATGTGGGAAATTGGAAAGAATCTTCCAGATTCTGAAAAGGAATTTGACCGAACAGTTGATTATATTTATGATACAATTGAGGCATACAAACAAATAGATAGAGATTCTGCAAAGTTTGAAAAGAACTCTGAAGTTTATGCCCACATTCGTCGTGGACCACTCGGCGTAGTGCTATGTTTAGGCCCTTATAACTATCCGCTTAACGAAACGTTTACCTTGCTTATTCCTGCATTGATTATGGGGAACACGGTTATTTTTAAACCAGCAAAATTAGGGGTGCTACTTATTTCACCTTTATTGGAGGCATTTCAAAATAGTTTTCCTAAAGGAGTGGTAAACATTATTTACGGTCGCGGCCGCGTTTTGGCTACACCAATCATGAAATCTGGAAAAATAGATGTACTGGCTTTAATTGGAAACAGCAAGTCGGCTAATGCCCTCCAGGCACAACATCCTAAAGGGAACCGGTTACGCATGGTTTTAGGTTTAGAGGCAAAAAACCCAGCCATTGTACTGCCAGATGCAGATTTGGATTTAGCGGTTGAAGAATGTATAACGGGTACCCTGTCTTTTAACGGCCAGCGCTGTACAGCATTAAAAGTTCTATATGTTCATGAATCTGTTGTAGAAGAATTCAATAGGCGATTTTCTTACAAAGTGGACCAGATGAAATTTGGGAACCCTTGGGAAAAAGGTGTTAAATTAACCCCGCTCCCTGAAGAGGATAAGCCGGCTTACATTCAAGAATTAATAGACGATGCCATTAATAAAGGTGCCAAGGTTTTAAATGAAAAAGGTGGGGAAGTTTCAGAGAATTTTATTTTCCCCGCGGTTTTGTATCCAGTAAGCAAAGATATGCGCGTTTTTCAGGAAGAACAATTTGGGCCTGTAATTCCGGTGCTTTCATTTTCAGATATTGAAGAACCTTTAAACGATATGGCGGAATCTAACTACGGGCAGCAAGTTAGTTTGTTCGGCAAAAACATTCAAACCTTGTCGCCTCTAATAGATACTTTGGTAAACTTAGTATGTCGTGTAAATTTGAATAGCTCTTGTCAACGAGGCCCGGATGTATATCCGTTCACAGGAAGAAAAGATTCTGCTTTTGGTACGCTTAGTGTGCACGATGCTTTGCGCTCATTTTCCATTAGGACTTTTGTGGCATCTAAAGACAATGCATATAATAATGCCATTTTAACCGAGCTTTTAGAGCATAAAACATCAAATTTCATAAGTACGGATTATATACTCTAGACTTTATTAATAGCTCAATCATTTTATAAAACTGATTCAAAAAGAACATTAAAAAATGAAAACTTTTAAATTTAAGCTATACTCAATCTTTTTTGCTTTACTGTTGTTTAATTGCGGAGGAAAGGAAGGGAAGGAAAAAGAAACCTTTTCATATGAAAAAACAAGTTCTTCTGAAGCAGAAGTGAAACAAAATAGTAATGTTGCCAATATTGTCATTACAGGAAATGACGCCATGCAATTTAACCTTAATGAAATTAGGGTTAAAGTTGGGCAAAGGGTAAAATTAACACTACGCCATATAGGTAAATTGGATGCTAATGTGATGGGTCATAATTTTGTATTGCTGAAACAGGGAGCGAACCTGGTGGCCTTTGGAAATAAAGCAGCAACGCAAAAGGAAAACAATTACATACCGAAGGATTCCGATGAGGTCATAGCGCATACTAACTTGATTGGAGGCGGACAGGTAACATCCATTGAATTTGATGCACCCGAGGCAGGAACTTATGAGTTTTTGTGTAGTTTTCCAGGGCATTATGCGCTGATGCGTGGTAAGTTTATTGTAGATTAAAAACTTGTTGAGTAAGCAAGAAATTAGAAGGGCCTTATTGAATCGTTTAAATAAAACAAAAAAAGGATGAAATATTGCAACTCAAAGGGTTGTAAAGCCTTATTATCAATAATTTTAATGAAAAAGTGGTTTAGCGATAGTTATTTTAACAAATAAAATTATAATTTTACATCATGAAAGCATTAAAAACTAAAATACGTTGTTCTACACCCGGTTTGCCGGTGCGCAATCGCCGCATCTAATTGTTGTCAGCTAAACCCAAAACGTAATTTTAATTTTTTTCATAGTGTCCAAAAATATTTTCATACCTTTTAAAAATACAGTTAATTTGCTAATTAGCCACAAGTCTATACGCCGTGATTTTCCTCGTCGCCCGTAAGGGTATGTTTAATTTTATAGAATTAGGTGCGTCCAGTTCAGCCAAAGGGAAAATAAAATAAATTGAAAACTCAATAGAAACAAGGAAATGAAGGTTGTTATAGCCGATAAATCACATATAAAATACGCCGAAATAATTTGTGAAACCATTGCAGAGTCTGCAGCTGTAAGAGGCACAGGTATTGCTAGACGTACGCCCGAATATATCTCCACGAAAATGGAAAACGGCAATGCCGTTATCGCTTTAGATGGCGATAAATTTGCTGGATTTTGTTACATAGAAAAATGGGGCCATGGTAAATTTGTTGCCAATTCAGGTTTAATTGTGCATCCAGATTACCGCGGTGTAGGTCTTGCTAAAAAAATAAAGCACAAAGTTTTTGAACATTCAAGGAACAAGTTTCCAGATTCGAAAGTGTTCAGTATCACTACAGGATTGGCGGTGATGAAAATGAACAGCGATTTGGGCTATAAACCCGTGCCATTTTCTGAATTAACAGATGACCCAACGTTTTGGGACGGTTGCCAAACGTGTAAAAACTATGATGTTTTAACCCGAACCAACCGAAAGATGTGTTTATGCACAGGCATGTTATATGATCCAAAAGCAAAAGATGGTAAAGTGCATAAAATCATAAAGGAAAAGGTTTTCAAAAGACTTAAGCACATTAAGGAAGCCATGTTTCTTAATAAAGAAAAAAATAAAGAGTAATACATTTTCTGGTTTATGAAAATGACAAAGAATTAAAAATGAAGAAAAAATTAGTCATAGCTTACAGTGGCGGATTGGATACATCGTACTGTGCCGTAAGTTTATCAAAGGAATACGATGTGCATGCGGTAAGTGTTAACACGGGAGGGTTTACAAAAGCTGAGATAGACCGCATAGAAAGCAACGCATACAAAATGGGCGTTTCAACATATAAAAATGTTGATGCCGTTGCGACCTTTTATCAAAAGGTAGTAAAGTATTTAATCTTTGGAAATGTGTTAAAGAATAATACGTATCCATTATCGGTAAGTGCAGAACGTATTATTCAAGCTATTGAAATTATAGAATATGCCAAAAGTATTGATGCCGAATATATAGCCCATGGTAGTACCGGTGCGGGTAATGACCAAGTACGTTTTGATATGATTTTTCAAACCTTGGCGCCAAATATCAAGATTATTACGCCAATTCGAGATGAAAAATTAACCAGACAACAAGAGATAGATTATCTAAAAGCGAATGGTATTGACATGTCTTGGGAAAAGGCCAAATATTCAATTAACAAAGGGCTTTGGGGAACCAGTGTAGGTGGTTCGGAAACATTGACTTCAAATAAACCGTTACCAGAAGAAGCATATCCTTCTCAATTGAAGCATGCACAAGAAGAAAAGGTAAAGTTGACTTTTGAAAAAGGAGAATTGGTTGCTGTAAATGGCGTTGAAAATGCTCCAGAAATTAATATTGAAGTCCTTAATAATTTAGCTTCGGCTTATGCTATTGGGAGGGATATTCATGTTGGTGATACCATTGTTGGCATAAAAGGACGTGTTGGTTTTGAGGCTTCAGCTGCCTTAATTACCATTAAAGCACACCATTTGTTGGAAAAACATACACTAACCAAATGGCAACTGCAGCACAAGGAATATATTGCCAGTTTTTATGGTATGCATTTGCATGAAGGACAATATTTAGATCCTGTGATGCGTGATATGGAAGCCTATTTACAAAGTAGCCAAGATAAAGTTTCGGGAGATGTTACGGTTACATTGAAGCCTTATCACTTCTCATTGGATGGTATTTCTTCAGAACACGATTTAATGAGTGCTAAGTTCGGAAGTTACGGTGAAGAAAATAAAGGTTGGACGGCTGATGAAGCCAAAGGATTTATCAAAATCTTCGGAAACCAAAATAAAATATATCAACAGGTAAATTCAAATTAAAATGATTCAAGTTGGCATTATAGGAGGTGCAGGTTACACGGCAGGCGAGTTAATTAGATTGCTAATTAATCATCCAAAGGCCGAAATAAACTTTGTATACAGCACGTCCAATGCGGGAAACAAGATAAGCAAAATCCATCAAGATTTAGAAGGGGATTTAGATTTAAAATTTACCGATTCAGTAAATCCGGAGGTTGATGTGTTGTTTTTATGTTTGGGGCACGGAAATTCGGTTAAGTTTTTATCGGCAAATACCTTTTCAAAAAACACCAAAATCATTGATTTAGGTAATGACTTCAGACTGGAAGCTGATAAATTATTTGAAGGAAAAACATTTGTTTACGGCTTACCAGAATTACAACGTGAAACCATTAAGAAGGCGAATTACATTGCCAATCCAGGATGTTTTGCAACGGCAATTCAGTTGGCGTTATTGCCATTAGCAAACAAAGGTTTGCTAAATAACGACGTGCACATTAATGCCGTTACAGGAGCTACGGGTGCAGGCACATCATTGTCTGAAACATCACATTTTCCATGGAGGGATAATAATTTCTCTTATTACAAACCCTTTACGCATCAACATTTAGGTGAAATCAACCAATCGGTAAAGCAATTACAGAATGGTTTTAAATCAGATATTTTGTTCATGCCGAATAGAGGAAATTTTTCAAGAGGAATTTTTGCAACAGTTTATACTGATTTTGAAGGGGCTGTTGAAGAGGCAAAGGATATATATAATGCATTTTACAAAGATGCCAAATTCACATTCGTTGCCGATGATTTTTTACATCTAAAACAAGTAGTTAATACCAATAAATGCTTAATCCATTTACATAAGCATAAAGGTAAATTATTGGTAACCAGTATAATTGATAATTTATTGAAAGGTGCTTCAGGACAGGCAATACAAAATATGAACTTAATTTTTGGTTTGGAAGAAACAACAGGTTTACATTTAAAAGCAACGTATTTCTAATAACCAGAAACCAAAAACCACAAATTAATCATGAAAATAGCCATAATAGGAACAGGTAATTTAGGAAGTTCAATAGCAAAAGGGCTTATTAAAAACAATTCGTTCACCTCGTTGTATTTGAGCGACAAGAACACGGCCAATGTAGATGCCTATGCAACCTTGGAAAATGTTACCGTAACCAACGATAACGACCTCGCCGTAGAACATTCCGATATGGTGATTTTTGCGCTACAGCCAAAACATATCGACAAGGTTTTAGAAAGTGTGTTGCCAAAAATAACCGATAAGCACATTATTATCTCAGTGGCAGCAGGAGTGGAAATTCCTCGTATTGAAAGAATTATTGGAAGCAATAAAAATATTATTCGTGTGATGCCAAATACGGCCATTTCCATTGGTAAATCCATGACCTGTATTGCAGCAAATAATGTGGCTCAAGATAAAGTGTCTTTAGCACAGGATATTTTCAATCAATTGGGAAAAACATTGGTTATTCCAGAAGAATTGATTCAAGCTTCAACAGTAATTTGTGCTAGTGGTATTGCATTTTGGATGCGTTTAGTAAGGGCAACAACACAAGGCGCTATTCAATTGGGGTTTGAAGCCCATGAAGCCCATGAATTGGCCACACAAACATGTTACGGTGCAGCAAGCTTACTCTTAGAATCAGGAAGACATCCTGAGCAAGAAATCGACCGAGTAACAACGCCAAGTGGTTGTACCATTGAAGGTTTAAATGCTATGGAACACCAAGGGTTAAGCTCTGCTTTAATCCAGGGTATTGTGGCGTCCTACGAAAAAATTAATCAATTAAAATAAAACAAAAATGCCATTATTTGATGTTTACCCGTTGTATGATGTAACCCCTGTTTCTGCCAAGGGCATTTATGTTTATGATGATGCAGGAACCGAGTATTTAGATTTATACGGTGGACATGCCGTAATTTCTATTGGTCATGCACATCCAAAATACGTTAAGGCAGTTTCATATCAGGTTGCTCAACTCGGGTTTTATTCCAATGCCATTCAAAATCCGTTACAAGTAGAGTTGGCTAATAAACTTGAGGCTCTTTCGGGATGTAAAGATTACGAACTTTTTTTATGCAATTCTGGAGCAGAAGCCAATGAAAATGCCTTAAAATTAGCTTCGTTTAAAACAGGTAAATCACGTGTCGTAGCCTTTAAGAACGGTTTTCATGGAAGAACATCGGCGGCTGTCGCGGCAACCGACAATCCAAATATCATAGCGCCATTAAACGCTCAGCAAAAAGTTACCATTTTAGAATTGAATGACATTTTAGGCGTTAAGGCCGAACTTGAAAAAGGTGATGTTTGCGCGGTTATTGTGGAATTTATTCAAGGTGTTGGCGGGTTAGACCAAGGTACGGCAGATTTCTTCGAACAGGTTTACGCGTTATGTAAAGCAAACGATACGATGTTTATAGCTGATGAAGTTCAATCGGGTTATGGGCGTTCAGGAAAATTCTTTGCGTTTCAACAATATAACGTCACCCCAGATATTATTTCCATTGCAAAAGGTATGGGTAACGGATTTCCAATTGGAGGGATTCTAATTCACCCAAATATTGAAGCCAAATATGGCATGCTCGGAACTACCTTTGGAGGAAACCATTTGGCATGTGCCGCAGGTATAGCCGTTTTGGATGCTATCAAAAACGAAAACTTGATGGATAATGTAAATGCCATGTCCGAATATTTTATAAAGTTGGCCAAAACAATTCCGCAGATAAAAAATATTAAAGGTAGGGGATTAATGCTCGGGCTTGAATTTGATTTTGAAGTCGGTGCGTTAAGAAAAAAATTAATTTACGAACAGCATATTTTTACGGGCGGTGCATCAAACAAAAAATTGCTTAGAATATTACCTCCTTTAACCATTAAAAAAGACCATATCAATCATTTTTTTGAGGCGTTAATTGATGTGCTGGAGGAAATGGAAAAGACTGCTGAAGTTGCTAGTTAGCAGCCACAGTAAACAGAAAATTAAAGAATGAATACCTTACTAAAAATAGAATCCAGAAATGCCGTATTGCTTAAAATGGCAGAGCTTTTAGAACGTGAAAGACAAGCTATTATTGAAATTAATAAAAGTGATTTAGAAGCCTACAAAGGCGAAGACATTTCTATGTACGACCGTTTGAAGGTTGATGATGCAAAAGTTGACGAAATGATTAAAGCTGTAACACATCTTGCTTCACAAGACGACCCAGTGGGCGTGGAGCGTTTCAGTTTTAAACACGAAAACGGTATGCAGGTTTACAACAAGACAGCATCGTTTGGTACAGTTTTAATTATTTACGAATCGCGACCAGATGTAACGGTTGAAGCTGCTGGAATTGCCTTTAAATCAGGAAATAAAATTTTGTTGAAAGGCGGAAAGGAATCCACAAATTCAAATTTAAAAATTGTCGACTTGTGGCATGAAGCGCTTCAAGATGTTGGAGCATCAACAGAATGGGTGGAATATTTACAGTTTAACCGAACAGAAACCCAAGCTTTTCTAGAGAAACCAACACAACAAGTAGATTTGATTGTGCCGCGTGGAGGCGAGCGATTAATTGCTTTTGTAAAAGAACATGCTACTTGTCCTGTCATTATTAGCGGTCGCGGAAACAACTTTATTTTTGTTGAAAAAGAAGCCGATTTGGATATTGCAATGCAAGTTATTATCAATGCTAAAACGGCAAAAATTTCAGCATGTAATGCTTTGGATAAAGTTTTGGTTGATAAAAACCTTCCCAATAAAGAAAGCTTCATCAAAACACTTATTTCAAAATTGAAAGAACACAATGTTGAAATTTTAGGAGATGAGGAAGTTTCAAAATATGATGGGGTTTCTTTAATTCCTTCAGAATCTATTTGGTCTGAAGAGTTTTTGGATTATAAAATTGTCATTGGTGAAATTGCTTCAACAGAAGAAGCCATTGCCATGATAAATAAATATTCTGGTGGGCATTCTTCATCAATCATTACAACCAATGAAGCTGAGGCTAAAACCTTTATGGAAAACGTAGATACCGCTGCGGTTTACCACAATGCATCTACTCGTTTTACGGATGGTGGTCAACTAGGTTTGGGAGGGGAATTGGCAATCAGTACAGATAAATTGCACCAACGTGGGCCAATAGGTTTGCAGCATTTGGTAACAAATAAGTGGTACGTTTACGGTAGTGGACAAACAAGGTAGACATGCAGAAAAAGAAACGCATATTAATAAAAGTTGGCTCCAATACGCTTACAAAAGAAACCAATAACATTTCCAGAGGGAAGATTGAAGATATTGCTAATCAAATAGCGCAACTTCAAGACACCTGTGAGTTTGTTATTGTAAGTTCTGGGGCTATTGCGGTGGCTAAACAATTTGTGAAATTGGAAAGTAAGCAAAAAGAAGTTTTTGTAAAACAGGCACTGGCTTCAATTGGCCAACCACATTTAATCAGAATTTATCAAGAAATTTTCAGGGAATATGGTTTGTTGACCTCACAATGTTTGTTGTCGTATTCCGATTTTGAAAAGAAGGAAAGCCGAAAAAATATTGTTAATACCATAAATGTGTTGGTCAACAATAATTATATTCCTATTATCAATGAAAATGATACCGTGGCTACCGACGAGATTAAGTTTGGTGACAATGATAAATTGGGAGCTTTAACAGCATCGTTGCTAAAAGCAGATTTGTTCATAATCGCCACAAATACCAACGGTATTTACACTAAGGAATCTATGGAAAACGGTGAGTCTAAAACTATAGAATTGGTTGATGATTTTGATGAATTGATGAGGCAAGTAGTCGATTCTAAATCATCGCACGGCAGCGGAGGCATGCAGTCAAAAATTGAGGCAGCTGCAGTAGCTAAAGATGCCAACATTGAAACATGGATTGTAAACGGGTTGAAAGATAATTTCATACTTAACGCTTTAGAAAATAAAGTGCCGTTTACCAAAATAAAATGACATAAGAGGTCATGCTGTATTATAAGGCTAAGCATATTCTAAGCTTTACTTCGGCATTTAAAAAATATTAAATAAAATGAAACATTACACCTCCATAAACGATATAGATAATATCAATTCATGGATTGAGGAAGCTAAACAATTAAAGGAAAATCCGTTAAAACATATTGAATTGGGAAAGAACAAAACACTAGGTTTGTTGTTTTTCAACTCCAGTTTGCGTACGCGTTTGAGCACCCAAAAGGCAGCTTTAAACTTAGGGATGAATCCTATTGTGATGAATGTTTCGGGCGATGCTTGGGGAATAGAATTTGGTGACGGAACCGTTATGAATGGTAATACGGCAGAACATATAAAAGAAGCTGCTGCCGTTGTTTCGCAATATTGTGATGTTATTGCTGTTCGCGCTTTTCCAACGTTGATTGATAAGGAAAAGGATGAAAGCGAACAGGTGTTAACCTCCTTTAAAAAATTCTCCTCAGTACCGATTGTAAATATGGAAAGTGCTACGGGCCATCCATTACAGGGTTTAACCGACGCCATTACCATTTCAGAGCATGCCAAAACTAAAAAGCCAAAAGTGGTATTAAGTTGGGCACCGCATATTAAGGCATTGCCTCATGCGGTTGCCAATAGCTTTACACAGGCCATGCAAAAAATGGATGTAGAATTTGTAATTGCCAACCCCAAAGGTTACAATTTGAATCCTGAAATTACAGGTAGTACGCCTGTTTTGCACAATCAATATGAGGCCTTTAGAGATGCTGATTTTGTGTATGTAAAAAACTGGAGCAGTTATGAAGACTACGGAAAAGTATTGAATACCGACCCCAATTGGATGATTACCAAAGAAAAATTGGGTAATGCAAAATTTTTGCATTGCCTTCCCGTGAGACGAAATGTAATTGTTGAAGATGCGGTGTTGGATAGTAATAGCTCTTTGGTCATTCAACAGGCTAATAATAGAACCTACGCAGCACAATTAGTGCTTAAAAAAATATTGGAAGATTTATAATTGGCTATTGGCCTTTAGCAAATGGCATTTTGATGCTAAAGCTAAAAGCTAAAGTCTAACAGTATAAAAATGGAAAAACTATCCATAGTAAAAATAGGAGGAAACATCATTGAAGACGAAAATGCTTTAAATGACTTCTTAGAATTGTTTTCAAAATTGGAAGGCAAGAAAATTTTGGTGCATGGTGGCGGAAAACGAGCCACAGCCATCGCTTCAAAATTGGGCATTGAGTCTAAAATGATAAATGGAAGACGTGTTACCGATGATGAAACTTTAGAGGTAATCACCATGGTTTATGGCGGTTTGGTAAACAAAAATATGGTAGCAAAACTACAAGCCTTAAACACCAATGCCATTGGTTTAACGGGAGCGGATATCAACAGTATTAAATCCGAGAAGCGCCCGATTAAGGAGGTTGATTTTGGCTTTGTTGGCGATGTAAAGGAAGTAGCATATAATTCTATAGATAAATTAATTCGAGCCAATTTTACACCTGTATTTTGCGCCATAACCCATGATGGCAATGGTCAGTTGTTAAATACTAATGCAGACACTATAACGTCGCAGGTTGCGATTGGTATGAGCCATTTGTACGACACATCTATTTATTATTGTTTCGAATTAAATGGTGTTTTAAAAGACATCAATGATAAAAGTTCAGTGGTAAAACACATTGATTCAAAAACGTATCAACAATTATTGAATGAAGGGATTGTTGCAGATGGCATGCTTCCAAAATTGGAAAACTGTTTTGATGCATTAAAAAATGGCGTAAAAACCATCAACATGGGCAGCACCAATATGATGACCCAAGAGAATGATAATTTTACAAGAATAACATTATAAGATGGTGTTAACTGAATTAACCAACAATGCAATTTTTCTGTTAAAACAGTTAATAGAAACGCAGTCTTTTTCTTCGGAAGAGGATAAAACGGCATCACATATTGAAGGTTGGATGAAACGTTATAATATTGATTATAAACGAACCAAGAACAACGTTTGGGCAGTCAACAAGTATTTTGATGAAAGGAAACCTACGTTGCTTTTAAATTCACACCACGATACCGTAAAACCCAATAGTGCTTATACAAAAGATCCATTTAAAGCCATCGTTGCCAACGGTAAATTGTATGGTTTGGGCAGCAACGACGCAGGGGGGTGTTTAGTGTCTTTAATCGCGACATTCACCTATTTTTATAATAAAAAGGATTTAAAATATAACTTGGTTTTGGTGGCTTCAGCGGAAGAAGAAAGCAGTGGCCCGAATGGATTGAACAGTATGCTTTCCGTAATTCCAAAGGTTGATGTTGCCATTGTTGGTGAGCCAACTTTGATGAATCTAGCTGTGGCTGAAAAAGGCCTTGTGGTTTTTGATGCCAAAGTTGAAGGAACGCCAAGTCATGCAGCCCATCCAAACGACAATAACTCCATTTACAACACCATTGAAGTGTTGCAATGGTTTAAAGATTTTAAGTTTGAAAAAACCTCTGAAGCTTTGGGTGATGTAAAAATGACTGTTACCCAAATTAAAGCAGGCTCGCAACATAATGTGGTACCTGCAGATGTAGATTTAGTGATTGATGTGCGTGTAAATGATGCCTATACCAATGCTGAAATCGCCGAAATTTTACAGAAAAAATCACCCTGCACAAAAATCACACCACGTAGTTTGCGATTAAATTCGTCCTCTATACCAATGGATCACGATTTGGTTAAAGCAGGTATTGCTATGGGCAGAACAACTTATGGGTCGCCAACATTGTCAGACCAAGCGGTTTTGAGTTGTCCGTCATTAAAGCTCGGTCCGGGCGACAGCACACGGTCACACTCGGCAGATGAATACATTTTTATAAGCGAAATAGAAGAAGGTATACAAATTTATGTGGAATTGTTAAATCGGGTAATCGTTTAACGATTTGGTCATTCCTGCGAAGTCAGGAATCAGCAAAGAAGTAATAATTAAAAGATTCCCGCCTTCGCGGGAATGACAAAAATATAATAAATGAAACTCTGGGATAAAGGCATATCAATTGATAAAAAAATAGAACAATTTACAGTTGGCAACGATAGGGAAATAGACATTCATATTGCAAAATACGATGTTATCGCTTCGAGAGCACATGCCAAAATGCTTCAAAAAGTTGGTATTTTAACAGCGCAAGAGTTGGTTGAGTTGTTACGTGGATTAAAAAACTTAGAAAAACAAATTGAAGAAGGTACTTTTATAATCGATTCCCAGTTTGAAGATGTGCATTCCAAAATAGAATTTGAACTCACCAAAACTTTAGGTGACGTCGGAAAAAAAATACACACGGCGCGTTCCAGAAACGATCAAGTTTTAGTTGCGTGTCAATTATATTACAAAGACAATTTGGCATTGGTGAAAGAAAAAGTTAGAAAACTTTTTGACACCCTTTTAAGTCAAGCTGAAACCTATAAGGCCAAGGTATTGCCTGGTTACACACACTTACAGGTGGCTATGACATCGTCATTCGGTTTATGGTTTTCAGCTTATGCAGAACTTATGATTGATGATGTGTTTTTATTGAATGCAGCCATAAAAACGGTCAACCAAAACCCCTTGGGTTCGGCAGCGGGTTACGGTAGCTCTTTCCCAATAGATAGAGAATTAACCACCAAAGAAATGGGCTTTGAAACCCTAAAATATAATGTAGTGGCAGCTCAAATGGGGCGTGGTAAAAACGAGCGAACCATTTCGGCGGCATTAGGTAGTTTAGCCAATACCATGGCCCGTTTTGCCATGGATGTTTGTTTGTATATGAGCCAAAATTTCGGTTTTATTTCATTTCCGGATGAATTGACTACAGGCAGTAGCATTATGCCTCATAAAAAGAATCCAGACGTATTTGAGTTGATTCGTGGTAAATGTAATAAAATTCAAGCTTTGCAAACAGAAATGGTTCTAATTACCAATAATTTACCAAGTGGCTACCATCGCGATTTTCAACTTTTAAAAGAAAACATGATTGCCGCTTTTGAGGAAATAAAGGATATTTTAGATATTTTCAATTATTCCATTCAGCAAATAATTGTAAAGGATGTAGATATCAACGACGATAAATACAAGTATCTTTTTACAGTTGATAACATCAATACTTTAGTTGAAGAAGGTCAAACTTTTAGGGAAGCGTACCAGAAAATTGGTGGACAAGTGCAAGATGGCACCTATGTACCTGATACTTCAAAAAAGCATACACATGTGGGTAGTATCCATAATTTGTGTTTGGACAAAATTCGAGCTAAGTTTCCCAATTGAAACTTAATTTTTTACATGAGGATGCATAGTGGCGACCGCTGCGCCAATTAAACCGGCATGGTTGCCTAGTTCAGCTGGAATAACGGGTGTGTCAATTTTTATCCATTTTTTAAATTCATCAAAATCTTTTGATGTGCCACCACCTAAAATAATATGGTCTGGGCAAAAAATAGTTTCAATCAACTCTAAAAAAATATTAAACCGTTTGCCCCATTTTTTAAAGCTTAAATCTTTTCGTTCCTTAATGGATGCAGCGGCATAGTGCTCTATTTTTTCATACTTCCGGTAAGGAATTTGTCCCAATTCGAAATTCGGAATTAATTCGCCATTGAAGAATACGCCACTGCCCAATCCCGTACCTATAGTTACCATAATAACCAATCCAACTTTATCTTTTCCAATGCCATAATTCATTACGGCATAACCAGCGGCATCGGCGTCATTGATAACAGTAACAGGTAAACCACAAGCTTCAGAAAACAAGGTTTCGGCATTTACACCTACCCAACTTTCGTGTAGGTTTCCTGGAGCTTTACAAACACCTTTTTTGATGATGGATGGAAATCCGCATCCAACAGGCCCATCGTAGTTAAAATGCTCCACAATTTCTTTAAACGTTTTGGACATGGCCTTTGGCTTTCGGGAAGAAGGTGTTGGAATCCGAAAACGTTCGGTTATCAGCTCTCCGGTTTCAGAGTTTATAATGGCCCCTTTCATTCCTGAACCACCAATGTCTATCCCAAGAATTTCCATAATGTGCGTTTTTAGTTTTGGAAGATGAAAGATACAAAGTTTGATTAAAATAAAAGATGAAAGCTAAATTTAGGTTTTTTAATAGTCAACTAAATTTTTTCCATTAAAAAAGCGCAATGGTTAAATGCGCTTTTAAGGACTCCAAAATGTTAAGTTTAATTTGTTGGCGACTAACTCAAATAATTAAATAATTGTGGATTGCCCTAAATGTATGTTAGTAAAGTTTAGATTGGTCTCATCTGGATTATTGATAAAATCTTCAATAAAATCGCCCACTTTTGTGGTGCTTATGTTGTCGTATTTATTGTTTAAATCTGGAGTAGTAATGTGAAGTTTCAATGATTTATCCACACCTTCCCTAACTAGTGAAGCTTCTTCGTCCAAACCAAAATGATCCAATAGCATGGCGGCCGATAAAATAGAGGCAATGGGGTTTGCAATGCCCTTATTGGCTGCTTTGGTATAGGCACCATGAATAGGCTCAAACATAGCATGATTATCTCCGATGGATGCCGATGCCAATAAACCAATGGAACCAACAATAACACTGGCTTCTTCAGAAAGGATGTCTCCAAACATATTTTCGGTTAAAATAACATCAAACTGTCTTGGTCTGATGATGAGCTCCATGGCAGCATTGTCAATATAAATGTAGTTTACCTTTACATCTGGGTATTGCGGAGCAATTTCTTGCACGATGCGCCTCCAAAGCCTAGAGCTTTCCAATACGTTGGCCTTATCCACAAGAGTTAGTTTTTTTCTTCTTGATTGAGCCGCTTTAAAAGCTTGGTGGGCAATGCGTTCTATTTCAAAACGATGATAGGTGCAAACATCTGACGCTGTATTGCCGTCTTCACTTATGCTTCTTTCACCAAAATAGATACCACCTGTAAGTTCGCGGTAAATGAGGATATTGGTGTCTTTAATCTGCTTTACTTTTAATGAAGATTTACCCAACAAATCATCGTAGGCTATTATAGGTCTTATGTTTGTGTACAGACCCAATTCTTTTCGAATGCCCAAAAGGCCCTGTTCTGGACGTATTTTGGCATTTGGGTCAAGATCAAAAGATGTTTTTCCAATGGCGCCGAATAAAACTGCGTCTGCTTTTTTGCAGATATCAATACTTTCTTTTGGTAATGCCGTACCCATTTTATCAATGGCACTAGCGCCAACCAAAGCATTTTGAAATGTAAATACATGATTGAATTCCATAGCAATAGCTTTCAAGACCTTTACGGCTTGTGCTATGACTTCTGGACCAATGCCATCACCTGGTAAAACGGCAATATTTAATTTCATATTTACTTAAGCAGAGGTAATCTCTTTATAAACTTTACTGTTTTCTATGATGTAATGGATATCGTTATCATCAACTTCCTTTTTATTGTCGGCAAAATCTAAAAAGTTAGCATAGATTTCGTCCAACTGAAGTTTTGTTAACTCATAACCAATATTTTTTGCTCTATAGGCTAAAGCTGCTCTACCACTTCTTGCCGTTAAAACAATCGCTGATTCTGTAACGCCAACGTCCTTTGGGTCAATAATTTCATAAGTTTCACGATTCTTTATCACACCGTCTTGGTGTATTCCTGAACTGTGGGCAAACGCATTGGCTCCAACAATGGCTTTGTTAGGTTGGGTGTAAATGCCCATGCTGTCCGATACCAAATGACTAATGCCATAAAGCATTTCAGATTTGATGTTGGTATCTAAATTCAAGTAAGGATGCTGTCTTAAAATCATTACCACTTCTTCCAAAGCAGTGTTACCGGCACGTTCGCCAATTCCATTAATGGTACACTCAATTTGGCGTGCTCCGTTTATAACACCTTCAATGGAGTTTGCCGTTGCCAAACCTAAATCGTTGTGGCAATGGCAGGATAGAATAGCTTTTTCGATACCCTTTACATTTTCCTTTAGGTATTTTATTTTGGCTCCATATTCACTTGGCAAGCAATAACCCGTAGTGTCAGGGATATTTAAAACCGTTGCCCCAGCCTTAATTACAGCTTCACAAACACGCGCTAAATATTCATTGTCGGTTCTACCAGCGTCTTCCGCATAAAACTCGACATCTTCCACAAACGATTTTGCGTAAGTAACGGCGTTAACAGCGCGTTCAATAATAGCTTCTCTATTGGATTTGAATTTGTGCTGTATGTGCGAATCTGAAGTACCAATACCTGTATGAATCCTAGGAGTTTTGGCATATTTTAAAGCTTCAGCAGCAACTTTTATATCGTTTTCTACAGATCGTGTTAAACCACAAACCGTAGCATTTTTTACTATTTTTGAAATTTCTTCAACAGATTTGAAATCACCTGGGCTAGATACGGGGAAACCAGCTTCAATGATGTCAACCCCCAATAAGTCAAGCTGTTCAGCAATGACTAATTTTTGGGCAGTATTTAGCTTACAGCCAGGCACTTGCTCACCATCTCTGAGGGTAGTGTCAAAAATTTGGACTTTATTATCAGACATTTATTTAAATAAATTTTCTTTTTGTGATACGAATGTATATTTTGGTTTTTTAAAAATGGAATTCCATATTTGTTTTTTACGATGTTAAACGTGTTAATTATTAACTTAAATTGCTGAAAATAAATATTTTACAACCTGTTATATAACTATGACAAAAGAGCAAAAAGATAACCTGTTTGTTTTGGTAAAATCGTTGTCAAAATCTGAAAAACGACAATTTAAACTTTATGTCGGAAGATTGGGGGTGAACGAAGACTCAAAATTCTTGACACTTTTTAATATTCTTGATAAACTTACAGTGTATGACGAGGGCGTAATTCTTAAAAAGGGGATTGTTAAAAAGCAGCAACTCTCTAACCTTAAGGCCCATTTGTACAAACAGATTTTAATCAGTTTGCGCTTAAACCCTTCACATCAAAATGTGAGAATCCAGATTCGGGAGCAATTAGATTTTGCGACTATTCTTTACCATAAAGGGTTATATAAACAAAGTTTGAAGATTTTGGATAAAGCAAAAAACTTAGCTATATCAAATGAAGAGAAAAACGTGGCCTATGAAATTGTAGAGTTGGAAAAAGTTATTGAATCTCAATATATTACAAGAAGTTTAAGTAACCGAGCGGATGAACTTTCCATTCAGGCTAAAGAGCTGAGCCAGCAAAATGTTTTGGCCAGTAAACTTTCAAATTTATCACTTCAGCTGTACGGGTTATTTTTAAAAACGGGTTATGTTAAAAATGACGATGAACATAAAATAATAACTAAATATTTTAATGACCGACTTCCAAAGTACGACATTAATAAACTAGGGTTTAGGGAAAAACTTTGGCTTTACAAATCATATTTGTGGTATAGTTTTTTAACCGTAGATTTTTTGTCCTGTTACAAATATGCTTCAAAATGGGTTGACCTTTTCTATGAAAATAAAGATATGATTGTTTTAAATCCTGTGTTTTTTTTAAGGGGCAACCATTATCTGTTGGAGGCCTTGTTTTATTTAAGGCAGCATGAAAAATTTAAGTTTTCACTTAACCGATTAGAAGAAATAACAAAGAAAAAATGGTTCCCGTTGGATGATAATAACGAAAGTCTTGCTTTTCTATTCGTTTATAACAATAAATTCAACCTGCATTTTATAGAGGGAAGTTTTGAAGAAGGGTTGCCATTAATTGATGAGGTTTTAGACCGGTTGAAGAACTACAAAAACCGGATTGATGAGCACCACATCATGGTGTTTTATTACAAAATAGCCAGCATGTATTTTGGTGCTGGTGAAAACAAAAAGTGCATTCAATTTTTAGATAAAATAATAAGCAACAAATCTCTACAAATGCGCGAAGATTTGTTGTGTTTTTCTCGTATTTTAAATCTCGTGGCCCATTACGAAGCTGGGTTGGACTATAACTTAGATGTCTTGATTAGAAGCACTTACAAGTTTTTAATTAAAATGGAAGATCTGTACGAAGTGCAAAAGGAGTTCATAAAGTTTTTACGTGGTTTGGGAGATATTTATCCACATGAGGTAAAAAATGAATTTATAAAACTCCATAAAAAATTAAAGGAATTTGAAAACGACCCTTACCAAAGTCGAGCCTTTTTATATCTAGATATTATTTCATGGCTGGAATCCAAAATTCAAAATAGACCAATAGGTCTGGTCATCAGAAACAAGTTTCATGACAGACGCCATGAGAAGTAAAGTTATTTGTTTCGGTAGCAAAATTTTCACCAAAAAATTTGGATATTAAATTTTTCTGAACGAATATTTGCATTCACAAAGTTCAAAAGCTTATTGAAAATGTTATCAAGAAAGGTGGAGGGATTAGACCCTTTGAAGCCTTAGCAACCCTTTATCTGTAAAGAAGGTGCTAAATTCTACCCAATTCTAACATGTGTTTAGAATATTTTTGGATAGATAACAAACTGAAATTACACCATGTGATTTTTAAATTTCTTTTTAACATCCTTCTATTAAGTTGCTCAATAATTATAAGGTTATGCTTATATGGGTTAATTTTGTGCATCATTTTTAAAACGATAAACATATTTTGAACAACGAGCTTCAACATATTACCATTAAAAATTACACTACAGAAAGTGGTGCGGCTATACCTGAAATTAATTTGAGCTATCAAGTTTTCGGTCAGATTTTAGGGAATGCCCCAGTGGTTTTGGTTAACCATGCGCTTACGGGCAATAGTAATGTGGCGGGAAAAGATGGCTGGTGGAAAGATTTAATTGGCGATGGCAAAGTGATCGATACCAAGTTGTACACCATTTTGGCATTTAATGTGCCCGGAAATGGTTATGATGGTTTTGTTATTAAAAATTACAAGGATTTTGTTGCAAGGGATGTGGCTAATTTGTTTTTACAGGGGCTGCATATATTGAATATTGAAAGAGTTTTTGCTACTATTGGTGGGTCTTTGGGTGGTGGTATCGCTTGGGAAATGGCAGTGAACAAACCAGATTTCACTGAGCATCTAATTACTGTGGCTACCGATTGGAAATCAACCGATTGGCTTATTGCCAATTGCCAGATTCAGGAACAGTTTCTGTTAAATTCCAAAAATCCGGTGCACGATGCCAGGATGCATGCCATGTTGTGCTACAGAACGCCTGAATCTTTCAAGGAACGTTTTCAGCGTTCAAAAAATGATGATTTAGAGATTTTTAATGTGGAGAGTTGGTTGCTTCACCATGGCAAAAAGTTGCAAGAGCGTTTTCAGCTTTCAGCGTATAAATTAATGAATCAATTGTTAAAAACCATTGATGTTACCAAAGGCAGAACAAACGATTTTAATGTGTTGGATAACATTAAGGCCAATATTCACATCATTGGGGTTGATTCCGATTTGTTTTTCACCGCTGAAGAAAACCGGGAAACCCACAAGCAGTTGGCGCTAACAAACCCCAATGTTACCTATAACGAAATACACTCAGTACACGGGCACGACGCTTTTTTAATGGAGTACGAACAATTGGAAAAAATTATTGAGGGCATTTTTGTGCCAGATTCAAAAAGAAAAAGAATGAAAGTATTAAAATTTGGAGGCAAGTCTTTGGCAAACGGAAAAGGTTTGGAGACTGTGCTTTCAATTATAGAAGATAAAGTAAATGCAGGCGAACGCATTAGTGTGGTTATTTCGGCAAGAGGCTCGGCAACTGACGATTTGGAGTCTATTTTAAATAAGGCCATTAAAGGGGAGCCTTATTTTGATGATTTTGAAGCGTTTAAAGCATACCAAAATGAGCCTTCAAAAACTGTAGATTTTACCGAGGAATTTTCAATTTTGGAAAAGCTTTTTGAAGGGGTAAGCTTATTACGCGATTACAGTAAAAAAACCAAGGATAACATTTTGGCACAAGGCGAATTGTTGGCCGTTAAGCTAATCACCCAAATGCTGAATGACCGTGGTATCAAGGCCAAAGCCACCGATACCAGGGAGTTGATAAAAACCGATGAAGCTTTTGGCAATGCCCAACCTTTATCTAAATTGTCAAAAGAAAATACCCAAGCGTATTTTAAGGCCAATAAAGATTTTGTAAATATTATAACTGGTTTTATTGCGTCCAATCTTAAAAATGAAACCACGACTTTAGGTAGAAATGGCAGCAATTATACGGCAGCTTTAATCGCTAATTTTTTGGATGCCGAAGAATTGCAGAATTATACCCATGTGAATGGGATTTATACGGCCGACCCAGATTTGGTTGCCGATGCACAACAAATAAGAGAACTGTCCTACAGTGAAGCTAACGAATTGGCAAACTTTGGTACTTCGGTATTGCACGCAAAAACCATAATTCCGCTAGTTGAAAAAAACATCAACCTTCGTATTTTAAATACTTTTAATCCTAATGATGAAGGTACTTTGATTACTGCCAAATCCAGTACAAAGGAAGTGACCTCGTTATCGGTTTTAAACAACGTGGCCTTATTGAATTTGGAAGGACGCGGATTACTTGGAAAAATTGGTGTGGATGCCAGAATTTTTGGTGCCTTGAGTAACCACGGTATTAGCGTGAGCATTGTATCTCAAGGTTCTTCAGAACGCGGTATTGGTTTGATTATCAATGCCGACCAGGCTACCCAAGCTGTTATTGCTTTGGAACGTGAATTTGAACGTGATTTTTATTCCCAAGATGTCAATAAAATTGACGTAGTTGATGATGTTGCAGTCATTTCAATCGTTGGAATTGAGCTGAGCTCGTTCCATAAACCATTCAATGCCCTTATTAAAAACCAAATAACACCGTTGCTTTTCAACAACACGGTTACAGGTAAAAATGTGAGTTTGGTGGTTAAAAAGGCTCAACTGCACAAAGCCGTTAATGTTATTCATGGGGAAGTTTTTGGAATTTCAAAAAAGATTAACATAGCCATATTTGGTCATGGCGGTGTAGGCGGTGCCCTGATAAATCAGCTTTTAAAATCAAAAGATGATATAGAAAAACGCCGAGGCATCAATTTAAATATTTTTGCCATTGCCAACTCAAAACGGGTGCTTTTAAACAAAAATGGAATCACCAAAAATTGGAAAAGAGATATTGCCGAGGTTAGCAACAATCTTTCTATTAACGATATCATAACCTTTGCCAAAAACCATCATTTAGAAAACTTAATAGCCGTAGATAATACGGCAAGTGCAACATTCTATCAAAATTATGTGCCGTTGGTTGAAGCTGGTTTTGATTTGGTGTCGTCCAACAAAATTGCCAATACCATTTCACATGATTTTTATCAAGATTTAAGGGTACAATTAAAAGAACATAACAAGCAATATTTGTATGAAACTACGGTCGGTGCAGGTTTGCCGTTGATTGACACTATTAAATTATTGCACGAATCGGGTGAAAATATCACCAGAATTCGAGGGGTTTTCTCAGGAACTTTAAGTTATTTGTTCAATAATTTTTCTGTTAGAAATAAGCCGTTCAGTGAAATTATTCAGGAAACCATTGATAAAGGGCTTACAGAGCCCGATCCACGTGAAGATTTTTCAGGAAATGATGTGGCCAGAAAGCTTTTAATTTTGGCCAGAGAGTTAGATTTACAAAATGAATTTGAGGATGTTAAGGTATTAAATTTAATTCCTGAAGTTTATCGGGATATTTCAGTGGAGTCCTTTTTAAGCCAGCTAGATGTTTTGGATGAGCAATATCAAAAAATAAAGAATAACCAAAAACCTGGTCATGTTTTAAGATATGTTGGTGATTTATCGGGCGATTTATCGCAAGATAAGGGAAATCTTGAGGTAAAATTGGTATCTATTCCAGAAGATAGCACCCTTGGCCATGTAAAAGGTAGCGACGCCATTTTTGAAATATTCACAGAAAGTTATGGTGAACAGCCCATTGTCATTCAAGGAGCTGGAGCTGGAGCTGAGGTAACCGCAAGAGGAGTTTTTGGGGATATTTTAAGGTTGTCTAAACATATAAATTAATGTCAGGTTGAGCGCAGTCGAAACCTAAAGAAGATAAAATGAAAGAAGAGAAAAAACATTTCGAAACAGAAGCAATACGTACACAAAGCGAAACGACTCAGTTTTCAGAACATTCCGTACCCTTATATTTAACATCAGGTTTTGTTTTTGATGATGCCGAAGAAATGAGGGCGTCGTTTGCTGAAGAAAAACAGCGCGATTTGTACAGCCGTTATAGCAACCCTAATGTTAACGAATTTGTAGACAAAGTATGCGCTATGGAAGGGGCTGAAGCGGGTTTCGCCTTTTCTAGTGGTATGGCTGCGGTGTTTTCAACGTTTGCCACCTTGTTGGATGCTGGCAATCATGTGGTTTCATGCAGTTCTGTTTTTGGTGCAACCCATGGTTTGTTCACTAAGTATTTTCCAAAATGGAATATTGAGTGTTCCTATTTTAATGTAAATGAAGCTGAAACTGTTGAGGATTTAATTCAACCCAATACCAAGTTTATTTATGCGGAAACCCCAACAAATCCTGGGGTAGATGTTTTGGATTTGGAATATTTAAGTGCCATTTGTAAAAAGCATGGTTTGTTGTTGGTAATTGATAATTGCTTTGCAACACCGTATTTACAAAATCCGATTAAACATGGTGCCGATTTGGTGATTCATTCAGCAACAAAATTAATGGACGGTCAAGGCCGTGTACTCGGTGGTATTACGGTTGGTAATAGGGAATTGATTAGAGAAATTTACTTGTTTTCAAGACTTACGGGTCCGGCTATGAGTCCTTTTAACGCTTGGGTATTATCAAAATCTCTGGAAACTTTGGCAGTTAGGGTTGAAAAACACTGTGAAAATGCCTTAAAGATTGCAACCTATTTAGAAGCCCATCCAAAAGTAACATGGGTTAAATATCCATTTTTAAAATCACATCCCAAGTACGATGTTGCCAAGAAGCAGATGCGTCTTGGTGGAAATATTGTAGCTTTTGAGGTTGAAGGTGGTTTAGAAGGAGGAAGGTCTTTTTTTGATAGCATAAAAATGTGCTCATTGTCTGCTAACTTAGGAGATACCAGAACTATTGTAACCCATCCCGCCAGTACAACACATGCTAAGGTTGAAGACGAAGTAAAAGCAGCAGTAGGTATTACGGACGGTATGGTGCGTATTTCTGTAGGTTTGGAGCATGTAGATGATATTATTTCCGATTTGAAGCAGGCTTTAAACTAAAAACATTAAAAGGTGGTTGATAACAAAGCCATATATCAGGTAGATGCTTTTACAGATGAAGCATTTAAAGGAAATCCAGCAGGGGTTATGATTGTTGACGATTCGTTTTCGGATGAGCTAATGCAATATGTGGCAGCCGAAATGAATTTGTCTGAAACAGCATTTGTTACACCAAGCAATAAAGGTTTTAACATTCGGTATTTTACACCAACAACCGAAATGCCGCTTTGCGGCCATGCTACATTGGCTTCTGCACATGTCATTTATCAATTGGGTATAAAGGGTGAAGATGAGTCCATAAACTTTAAAGCTAAAGGTGGCGATTTAACGATTACAAAGAATAGCGATTTAATGGCTATGCTGTTCCCAAGGTATTCATTAAACAAAGTAGCCATGCCTGATAATTTTAAGAATATTGTGGGTTTTGAGCCTGTTGAAGTCTATGCAAGTGACTATAATTGGATTGTTGCCCTTTCTGAAGATGAAAGTGATATTGAAAAAGCTAATCCAAATTTTGAGTTGATGAAAATCAATGGATTGGGGCATTTAATGATAACTTCTAAAAGCAAACTTGAAAACGTTGATTTTGTAGTTCGGTGTTTTGCGCCTTCATTGGGTATAAACGAAGACCCTGTTACGGGCTCTGCATATTGTGCCTTAACGCCATTGTGGTCCAACAAATTGGGTAAAAAGGATATGTTTTCACTGCAAGTTTCAAAAAGGCAAGGGCAGGTAAGTGTTTCCAGTTTAGGTAATCAAGTGGAAATTAAAGGAAAAGCGATTACTGTTTTTGAAGCTAAACTGAAAATATAAATTACCTATATTAGCACCATGCTATCTAAAAAAACTAAATACGGCCTAAAAGCGCTAACCTTTATTGCGAGGCAAGAAGGGGAAGACCCGGTGCAAGTGGGAGAAATTGCCCAAAACGAAAGAATACCCCAAAAGTTTTTGGAAAGCATCTTATTGACCTTGCGAAAGGCTGGTATTTTAGGTTCTAAAAAAGGAAAGCACGGGGGTTACTATCTACGAAAAGAACCGTCTGCAATTTTAATGACCGAGGTCATGCGTGTTCTTGAGGGCCCAATTGCCATGGTGCCTTGCGTGAGTTTAAATTATTACGAAAAATGTGATGACTGCCCAGATGAGAACGCATGTAGTGTGCACAAGTTAATGATTGAAGTGCGCGATAGCACACTAAATGTGTTCAGAAACACTACTTTAGAAGATTTATCAAAAGAAAACTGATAAAGATTTCATAAAATATTTTGCAATTACTGCTGATTTTCTTGCGTTTATCTTAAAAATATTCCATTATTCTAAAAAGTGGTAAATACTATTTGTCATCTAAAAAAAAGTATTACTTTTGTAATTCCTATTAAACTGATAGGATTAATCTAATTTAGAGACAAATGATTGGACAAATGTTATTAAAAGATAAAGAAAAGGCCTCTTATAAAGAAGACCGCACTAGCGAAAAACCAATTAGAAGTGTAGTGAAATCTTTAAGTTGGAGGACCATTGGAACCTTGGATACCATACTGATTTCATGGGTTATTACTGGGAAATTGGATTTGGCGTTTTCAATTGGAGGCATTGAATTAATAACAAAAATGGTATTGTATTTTTTCCATGAGCGTGTTTGGAATACCATTAAATGGGGAAAATAAATAGAGATTAAGATGTTTACAGAAAATCAAATAATAGAATTAAACGAAGCATTTAAAGATGCTGCACCTGCCGATATCATAAAAAAAGGATTTGAGCTTAATGATGAGGCTGTTGTTACCACCAATTTCAGGCCTTACGAGGCGGCAATTTTGCATGCCGTAAGTTCGGTTGAATCTAAAATTCCTGTAGTTTGGTGCGATACAGGCTATAACACACCACAAACATACAGACATGCAGAGCAGGTAATTAAGGATTTGGATTTAAATATCTTTTTATATGTTCCTAAACAAACATCTGCACATCGAGATGTGGTTATGGGCATTCCGAGCATTGATGCTCCAGAACATGCCTTATTCACGCAGCAAGTGAAACTCGAACCGTTCAAAAGAGCCATGGAAGAGCATAAACCAAAAGTATGGTTTACCAATTTACGCCAAGGTCAAACGGCTTTTAGAGATAGCATTGGTATTTTCAGTTTAAGTAAAGATGGTGTTCTAAAAGTGAGTCCGTTTTACTATTGGTCTGACGAAAAACTAGATGGCTATTTAGTAGAAAATAATTTGCCAAATGAATTTAAATATTTCGATCCAACTAAAGCATTAGAGAATAGAGAGTGTGGTTTACACGCTTAAAAATAAGATTATGAAGAAAGATACATCACATATCAACTCGCTAGAAAACGAAGCGATTTATATTATGAGAGAAGTGGCGGCACAGTTTGAAAAGCCAGTGTTGCTATTTTCAGGAGGAAAAGATTCCATCACCTTGGTAAGATTGGCCGTAAAGGCATTTTACCCTGCAAAGGTGCCGTTTCCTTTAATGCACATTGATACGGGACATAACTTTCCTGAAACCATAGAGTTCAGGGATCGATTGGTTGAAGAATTAGGATTGGAGTTAATTGTTCGTAACGTTCAAGATTCCATAGACCAAGGAAAAGTAAAAGAAGAATCAGGTAGATACGCTAGTAGAAACCAATTGCAAACTACGACACTTTTGGATGCCATTGAAGAATTCAAATTTGATGCATGTATTGGAGGCGCACGTCGTGATGAAGAAAAAGCAAGGGCCAAGGAACGAATCTTTTCAGTACGAGATGATTTTGGCCAATGGGATGAAAAAAACCAACGCCCAGAATTGTTCGATATGTTGAACGGTCAAATAGAGCACGGACAAAATGTACGCGTGTTCCCAATTTCAAACTGGACGGAGTTGGATGTTTGGTCTTATATAGAAAAAGAAAATATTGAAATACCATCTATTTATTTCGCGCATAAGCGTAAGGTATTCTTAAGAGATGGCTTGATTTGGTCTGTAGACGATGAGGTGGTTTACAGAGATGACCATGAAGAAGTTATTGAGGAAATGGTACGTTTTAGAACCGTTGGTGATATGAGCTGTACAGCGGCTGTATTGTCTGAAGCTTCAACAATCTCTAAAGTTGTAGAGGAAATCAGAGATTCAACAATTTCAGAACGCGGTGCCCGAATTGATGACAAACGCTCTGAGGCAGCCATGGAGAAACGTAAACAACAAGGGTATTTTTAGCCAAAAGCTAATCAAATAAGATAAAGTTAGATTGCTTGAGCGAGAAGCTTAAAGTATAAAGCAAAAAAATAAATGGAAGTATTAAAAATTGCAACAGCAGGAAGTGTAGATGATGGAAAAAGTACGTTGATTGGGCGTATTCTCTACGATACAAAATCATTGACTACGGATAAATTGGAAGCTATTGAAAAAACAAGTAAACAACGTGGTTACGATTATTTGGATTTCTCATTGGCAACTGATGGTTTAGTAGCCGAAAGAGAACAAGGAATCACTATTGATGTGGCCCATATTTATTTTTCAACCGGAAAGAAAAGCTATATTATAGCAGATACTCCAGGCCATGTGGAGTATACCAGAAACATGGTGACAGGAGCTTCAACGTCGCAAGCATCTATCATTTTGATTGATGCACGTAAAGGCGTAATTGAGCAAACCAACCGTCATTTCTTTATCAATAATTTATTGAGGATTAAAGATGTTGTAGTAGCCATCAACAAAATGGATTTGGTGGATTATTCGGAAGAAGTTTACAATAAAATTAAAGCCGATTTTGAGGAGTTGATGAGCAAACGCGATTACCAAGACCAAAAAATCACCTTTATTCCTGTAAGTGCCTTAAAAGGAGATAATGTTGTTCACCTTTCTAATAAAATGCCTTGGTACAAAGGCGAGGCTTTATTGGAACACTTAGAGAAATTAGACAAAGCGGACATTTTTAATGTCGGTACACCTCGGTTTCCAGTACAATATGTTATTCGCCCAAAAACTGAAGAGTTTCATGATTTTAGAGGCTATGCAGGAAAAGTATATGGTGGAAATTTAAGTGTTGGTGACGATATTATTGTGTTGCCATCTAAAACCAGATCTAAGATAAAGGAGATTTATTTCTATGATGAAAAGTACGAAACGGCATCAAGACGTTCTTCAGTTACCATTACTCTAGAAAATGATATCAACGTAAGCCGTGGTGATATGATTGTTAAGGAAAATGATTTGCCTACAATCGACAAGCAGTTTACGGCCAATGTTTGCTGGATGGATTCAGATGAATTAACAACTGGTGGGAAGTATATTGTTCAGCATGGAATTAATAAGGTGTTGGCAAAAGTTGATAGAATCAATCACAAAATTCATCCAGATTATTCTGGTTTTGAAAAAGGCGTAACCAGTTTAGGTGTTAACGATATTGCTTCGGTAACCTTTAAATTAAACAAACCTATTTTCTATGATCAATTTAAAAACCATAGAACTAATGGGTCGTTTATCATAATCGATCCTCAATCCAACAATACGGTTGGTGCAGGATTCATCCAATAAAAAAAGAAAATGCAGAGTTTTAGAACAGAAATAGAAAATCCAGTTGTTGAAAGGGACATCATTGAATTAGCTAAAAAAATTGAGCTTTTCAACAACGGCAGTATAGATGAAGAAAAATTCAGGAGTCTACGTTTAGCGCGCGGGGTTTACGGTCAGCGTCAAGAAGGCGTACAAATGATTCGTATAAAATTGCCGTACGGAAAAGTAAAGAGCAATCAATTACGAAGAATTTCTGATGTTTCGGATGAATATTCCCGTGGACGTTTGCACATCACAACACGTCAAGATATCCAAATCCACTATGTGGAATTAAACAGAACCCCAGAATTGTGGGCAGAATTGGAGCGTGATGATGTAACCTTGCGAGAAGCTTGTGGTAACACGGTTAGAAACGTAACGGCAAGTGAGACGGCTGGTATCGATGTTAACGAACCCTTTGATGTATCTCCATACGCTGATGCACTTTACAAGTTTTTTCTAAGAAATCCTATTTGTCAAGAAATGGGACGAAAGTTTAAGGTGTCTTTTTCGTCTTCGGATGAAGATACTGGGTTGTCATACATGCACGACCTTGGTTTTATAGCCAAAATTAAAGATGGTGTACGCGGATTTAAAGTAATGATTGGCGGTGGTTTGGGTTCCCAACCACGACATGCCGATGTGCTTTATGATTTTATTGAAACTGATAAAATCATCCCAATAATGGAAGGTGTTTTGAGGATTTTTGATCGTCATGGCGAACGTAAAAGTCGCGCCAAAGCACGTATGAAATTCTTGATTAAGGATATTGGTTTAGAGGCTTTTAAAGAGTTAGTCACCGCTGAACAGCATGCTGTTGAGTTTAAGTCTGTAGCTATTGATGCAGATTCATATGAGGCCTCTAAACCAATAAACCTTAAAAGCATTCCTTCAGTTAAAATTAAAGACGTAAAGGCCTTTGAAACTTGGAAGTCAACCAATTTGATTCCCCAAAAACAGGAAGGTTATGTAGCTATAGGTATAAAAGTGCTTTTAGGAGATTTTTATACAGATAAAGCTAGGTTGTTGGCCGATTTGGTTGAGAAATATGCCGCTGGAGAGATACGTTTGTCTCTGCGTCAAAATATTGTCATTCCTTTTGTTAAGGAGGAATTGGTGCCATTTTTCTACACCGAATTGAAAAAATTAGGTTTTGTTGAAGCTGGTTATAACAAAGCCGTTGATATTACAGCATGTCCAGGTACAGATACCTGTAATTTGGGTATCGCCAGTAGTACAGGTATTGCAGATGAGTTGGAACGCGTTATTAAAGCTGAATACCCACAATATTTAAAGAACGACGATGTGGTGATAAAAATCAGTGGCTGTATGAATGCCTGCGGCCAACATAACATGGCCAATATTGGTTTTCAAGGCATGTCCGTTCGAACACCAGACAAATTAGTTGCTCCTGCTCTGCAAGTATTGCTAGGTGGAGGTAACCTAAAGAACGGTAACGGCCAGTTTGCCGATAAAGTTGTGAAAGTGCCAAGTAAGCGTGGACCAGAAGCTTTACGAAGAATTTTAAATGATTTTGAAGCAAATGCGAGCGGAAAATCATTTATCGAATATTACAAGGTGACAGGGGAACGCTATTTCTACGATTTGCTGAATGACCTTCAAGATGTTACCAATTTAACCCAAGATGATTTTATCGATTGGGGTGCTAAAGAAGAATATGTAAAGGAAATTGGTATTGGCGAATGTGCTGGTGTAGTTATAGATTTGATTGCGACACTATTTTTTGAAAGTGAAGAAAAAATTGAAAATGCTAAAGAATCACTAGAAAATAAAGTATATTCAAGTGCTATTTACCATGCGTACAGCTCTTTAGTAAATTCCGCGAAAGCGCTATTGTTGGCCGAAAACAAATCAACAAACACGCATGCGGGAATTATTAGCCAGTTTGATGAGCTGTTTGTGAAGTCCGGTAAGATTGATTTAGGGAGTTCTTTTTCTGAATTGATATATCAAATTAATAAATTTGCACCTACGGAAGATTTTGCAACAAAATATATAAAAGCAGCAAACCAGTTTTTAGAAGAAGTTAAGGCGTATAGAGAAGCCCAAACTGTAAAAAGACAAGCTGTTTAATTAATAATGTATGAGTATTAAAACCCCAAAATTAACCGTTGTAGGCGCTGGTCCAGGTGATGAAGATTTAATAACCCTTAAGGCGATTAAGGCTATTGACTCGGCAGATGTTATCCTGTACGATGCACTTATAAACGAATCTCTCTTAAAATATGCTTCAGAAGACGCTGAGCTTATTTTTGTTGGGAAGCGCAAGGGGTGCTATGCATTTCAGCAAGAGCAAATTAATGAATTGATTGTTTCCAAAGCCAAGGAAAAAGGACACGTTGTTCGATTAAAAGGTGGTGACCCATTTATTTTTGGACGAGGCGCCGAGGAAATTGATTATGTACGGCCATTTGGTCTGGAAACATTTGTGGTTCCTGGTATATCATCATCTGTGGCAGTGCCAGCATACCAAGGTATTCCGTTGACTAAACGAGGTATTTCCGAGAGCTTTTGGGTGGTTACGGCAACTACCAAAGCACATCAACTGTCCAATGATATTGCTTTGGCGGCAAAATCAACTGCAACGATTGTCATTTTAATGGGCATGCATAAATTGGATGATATTGTTAGGATTTTTTCCGAAGAAAACAAACAAGATAAACCAATTGCAATCATCCAAAATGGAACCAGAAACGATGAAAATGTTGGTATTGGTACCATTAGCACAATTCAAAACATTGTGGTTGAAAAACAGCTGTCATCGCCAGCAATCATCGTTATTGGCGATGTGGTTAAGGAGAGAGCTGTATTAAGTTCCATTTGTGCTGAAGTGACCAAGGAGTAAATTATGGAACGTAATAATTTATATCCCATTTTTTTAAAAGTTAGAAACTTAAACTTTCTTATAGTTGGTGGCGGCAATGTGGCTGAGGAAAAATTGACATTCCTTTTAAAGTCAAGTCCAGATGCGCACGTAACCATGGTAGCTCCTATGTTTCGGGAAGGTACAGTGTCGTTGGCTAAACAAGGAAATGTCAAGCTGATAAAAAAGAAGTACAAAAAAAAGTACTTAAAAGGAAAGCATATTGTTGTTGCAACGACCGATATTCCAGAGGTTAATATCAAGGTTCACAGGCATTGCCGAAAAAAGAGCATTTTGGTTAATGTGGCCGATAATCCACCATATTGCGATTTTTATATGGGTGGTATCGTAACCAAAGGCAACGTAAAAGTGGCTATTTCAACCAATGGAAAATCGCCAACAACGGCTAAACGTTTACGCCAGTTTTTTGAGGATGTAATTCCTGAAAATGTCGACGATTTAGTAAAAAATTTAAATGAATATAGAAAAATAATAAAAGGAGATTTCGAGGAAAAAGTGGAAACACTGAACGAATTCACCAAAGGATTAATTGAGAAAAAGAATCTTAAAAATGATTAAAACAGATATATTAATAATAGGAGCAGGACCGACAGGATTATTTGCAGTTTTCGAGGCGGGTTTGTTAAAACTAAAGTGTCATTTAATTGATGCACTGCCACAACCTGGGGGGCAATGTTCCGAGATTTATCCTAAAAAACCAATTTATGATATTCCTGGATTTCCAGAAATATTGGCAGGAGATTTAACCAGAAACTTGTTGGAGCAGGGCAAACAGTTCGAGCCTGGTTTTACGTTGGGTGAACGTGCCGAAACTATTGAAAAACAGGACGATGGTTCTTTTATTGTTACTACCAACAAAGGCACAAAACATCATGCGCCAGTAGTTGCTATTGCAGGTGGATTGGGCTCCTTTGAACCAAGAAAACCGGGGATTGACGGAATTCAAGATTTTGAAGATAATGGTGTGGAATACATTATTAAAGATCCAGAATTTTACAGAAACAAGCGTGTCGTTATTTCTGGAGGTGGTGACTCTGCATTGGATTGGAGTATCTTTTTGGCTGATGTCGCTTCCGAAGTTACGTTGATACACAGAAGGAATGAATTTAGAGGTGCTCTGGATTCTGTAGAGAAAGTAAGGGACTTGACCCAAGAAGGCAAAATCAATTTAATTACGCCTGCTGAGGTAACCGAACTACATGGTGAAGGTAAATTGGAAGCTGTAACCTATGTTAGGGACGGCGAAGCTGCTAGAGTTGAAACAGACCACTTTATTCCGTTATTTGGGTTGTCTCCAAAGTTAGGACCTATTGCCAATTGGGGACTGGAAATTGAGAAAAACGCCATTAAAGTGGATAACTCATTAAACTATCAAACCAATATACCTGGTATTTTTGCCATTGGCGATGTAAATACATATCCTGAAAAACTAAAACTGATTCTTTGTGGATTCCACGAGGCCACTTTAATGTGCCAAGCAGCCTACAGAATCATTAACCCAGGTAAAAAGTATGTGTTAAAATATACAACAGTTAGTGGTATTGATGGTTTTGATGGGTCAAGAAAAGAAGCCCCTAAAGCGGTTGTACAGGCTATTAACTAAACTTAGCTTTTATATATAATCGATCCTGTAGGATTTCTTAGGAAACCTTACAGGATTTAATGTTTAAATAAGTAGGATTTAAACGGATAAATTTTACTTTTATGAAATCAAAATTTTAGTCATTAGGACATGAAAAGTTATAATGTTTGTTTAAAGGATACCGTTAAGACATTTACTAAACGGTTGTTTTATTCCTTGTTCGATTGCCAACAGGAATTAGAACAAGAAGAATATTTAGAAAATACCTTTTACCAGATACTTTCAAAACTTCAAATAGAAAATAGTGAAAGCATTTGGAAGCAATTTAAAGCCGATTTACCCAATATTAGGAAGAAATTGGATTTAGATGCCATAGCTTTTGAAAAAAATGACCCAGCTTCGCATAGTTTAGAAGAAATTTATTTGGCTTATCCAGGGTTTTATGCCATTTCAATTTACAGGTTGAGCCATGCGCTTCATCTATTGGGAGTCTATATTTTACCAAGGATGATGAGTGAATATATTCACGGAATTACAGGAATTGATATTCACCCGGGAGCAACCATTGGTGACTCGTTTTACATTGACCACGGCACGGGTATTGTAATTGGGGAAACCTCAATCATTGGAGAAAACGTAAAAATTTATCAAGGGGTTACCTTGGGAGGTATTTCAGTGGCAAAAAGCTTGGCGTCAACCAAACGCCACCCAACTATTGAGGATAATGTATGCATTTACGCCAATGCAACAATTTTAGGAGGTGATATTTCCATTGGTGCAAACAGTGTAATTGGTGCGAACGTTTGGATAACGCAATCTGTTCCTGAAAATTCATTGGTAACCTATCAAACCGAAATAAAAATCAGACCCAAAAAGAATGGAATTCGAAAATAGCATCCTTGGACAAATAGGCAATACGCCATTAGTTGAAGCAACGCATCTTATAAATAAAAGAGGGGTAAGGTTGTTTTTAAAATTAGAAGGCAATAATCCTGGTGGGAGCGTAAAAGACCGCCCAGCTTTTAATATGATTTATGAAGCCCTGAAACGAGGTGATATTAAGAAAGGTGGTACATTGGTGGAAGCAACCAGTGGAAATACGGGTATAGCGTTGGCTTTTATATCTAAACTTTTAGGCTTGAATATGGTATTGATTATGCCGGAGAATTCCACCGAAGAACGCGTAAAAACAATGCGTGCTTATGGCGCTGAGGTTATTTTAACACCAGCTAATGTTGGTATTGAAGGCTCTCGCGATTTGGCATTTAAGCTTCGTGATGAAAAAGGCTATACATTGTTGAACCAATTTGAAAACGACGATAACTGGAAAGCCCATTACAAAACCACGGGGCCAGAAATTTGGAAGGCTACCAAAGGAAAGATAACGCACTTTGTATCTGCCATGGGAACCACAGGAACCATAATGGGCGTTTCAACCTATTTGAAAGAACAAAATAAAGACGTAACTATTGTAGGGGCACAACCCGACGATGATTCTAGAATCCCGGGCATTAGAAAGTGGCCTGAAGAATATGTTCCTAAGTTTTTCAACAGAAAAAAAGTAGACCAAGTTATAGAAGTTACCGAAGCCGATGCCAAAGCCACAACAATAAGACTTGCAAAAGAAGAAGGTGTTTTTGCAGGTATGAGTAGTGGTGGCTCTGTATATTGCGCCTTACAAATAGCAAACCAAATTGATGAAGGTGTAATTGTGGCCATTATTTGCGACCGTGGCGACAGGTATTTATCATCAACTTTGTTTGAATAGAATTTCTCAACTGGAGAGTTTTCAAATTAAATAGGAAAACAAAAATATAGTCACTACTTTTGTGCTTTATTTCCGCGAAAGCGCAAATATGTTCATTAATGTACCAAATGTTATCAAGAAAGGCAGAGGGAATAGACCCGTTGAAACCTTGGCAACCCTTTAGCTTTAAAGAAGGTGCTAAATTCTACCTAGTCCTGAACTTGTTTCAGGATTTTTTAGTAAAAACGCTAAAAGTTTAGGAAAGATAACGAAAAGTGTTTCCCAACTTTTCTTGATAATATGTAACATGCAGATTTTTAGAGCTGCACCGCAGATTTATGCTGCAAGATTTTAAAAGAAATAAAAATGGCAAATATTAAAGAAGCTTTAAAAGACCGGATTTTGGTATTGGATGGAGCCATGGGAACCATGCTTCAGCGATATAAATTCACCGAAGAAGATTTTAGAGGCGAGCGTTTTAAAGATTATCCAACGCCACTGCAGGGCAATAACGATTTGTTGTCCATCACGCAACCGGAAGCCATTAAAGCGGTTCATGCCAAATATTTTGAGGCTGGTGCAGATATTGTGGAGACCAATACATTTTCTGGAACAACCATAGCCATGGCCGATTATCAAATGGAAGATTTGGTGTATGAACTCAATTTCCAATCGGCGAAATTGGCAAGAGAGGTTGCCGATGAATTCACCAAAAAGGAACCTAACAAACCACGTTTTGTGGCCGGTTCTATTGGGCCAACAAACCGCACGGCAAGTATGTCGCCCGATGTAAATGACCCTGGTTACAGAGCAGTGACTTTTGACGAATTACGAATAGCTTATAAACAACAAGTAGAGGCATTGGTAGATGGTGGTGTAGATATTTTGTTGGTCGAAACCGTGTTCGATACATTAAATGCCAAAGCAGCTTTGTTCGCCATTGAAGAGGTAAAAGAAGAGCGAAACATTGATATTCCTATCATGTTAAGTGGGACCATTACGGATGCCTCGGGCAGAACCTTGTCAGGGCAAACGGCGGAAGCCTTTTTAATTTCTGTTTCGCACATTCCGTTGTTATCAGTTGGGTTTAATTGTGCTTTGGGTGCCAATTTATTGCAACCGCACTTGGAAGCTATTGCCAACAAAACGGATTTTGCCATTTCTGCACATCCAAATGCCGGTTTACCAAATGCATTTGGTGAGTACGATGAATCTCCTGAAGAAATGGGAGAGCAAATAGAGGAATATCTAAAAAAGAATTTAATAAACATTATTGGTGGTTGCTGTGGCACTACACCAAAGCATATAAAGGTCATTGCCAATATTGCAGCAAAATATAAACCAAGACAAGCTGTTACCCTGAGTGCAGTCAAAAGGTGATATTGAAATATTTGAATGAAAGTAAAGCAAACCAAATACATGAAACTATCAGGGTTAGAACCACTAATTCTGAATGAAAACAGTAACTTCATTAATATTGGTGAACGCACCAATGTTGCGGGCTCTCGAATGTTTCTTCGACTCATTAAAGAAGAAAAGTTTGATGAAGCTCTAGACATTGCACGTCATCAGGTAGATGGTGGTGCACAGATTATAGACATCAATATGGACGATGGGCTTATTGATGGAAAGGAAGCTATGGTTCGTTTTTTGAATTTAATAGCAGCCGAACCCGATATTTGTCGTGTGCCCATCATGATTGATAGTTCAAAATGGGACATTATTGAAGCAGGTCTTCAAGTGGTGCAAGGAAAATGTGTGGTTAATTCCATTTCGCTTAAAGAAGGTGAAGAAAAATTTATTTTGGAAGGCAAAAAGATAAAACGATATGGTGCAGCGGTAATAGTCATGGCTTTTGATGAGGTTGGTCAAGCCGATAATTACGAACGCCGTATTGAAATTGCAAAACGTTCATATGATATTTTGGTCAACAAAGTTGGATTTCCTTCGGAAGATATTATTTTCGATTTGAATGTTTTTCCAGTAGCCACAGGTATGGAGGAACACCGCAGAAATGCTATCGATTTTATTGAAGCTACCCGTTGGGTGCGCCAAAATTTGGAGAATGCCAGTGTTAGTGGTGGGGTGAGTAATGTGTCGTTTTCGTTTAGAGGCAACAATACCGTTCGTGAAGCCATGCATTCGGTGTTTTTATACCACGCTATTCAAGCGGGTATGAACATGGGTATTGTGAATCCAACCATGTTGGAGGTTTACGATGATATTCCAAAGGATTTATTAGAATATGTTGAGGATGTGATTTTAGATAGGCGTGAAGATGCCACCGAACGGCTATTGGAATTTGCCGAAACTGTTAAAGGCACAAAAGTTGAAAAAACGGTCGATTTATCTTGGCGTGAAAACGCCCTTCAAGATAGAATCACCCATGCATTGGTTAAAGGGATTGATGCGTTTATTATTGAAGATGTTGAGGAGGCCAGACAACAAGCTGAAGCTCCAATAGAAGTTATTGAAGGTCATTTAATGATAGGTATGAACGTTGTAGGCGATTTATTCGGTGCAGGAAAAATGTTTTTGCCACAAGTGGTGAAATCAGCTCGTGTTATGAAGAAGGCTGTAGCATACCTGAATCCATTTATTGAAGCTGAAAAATCGGAAGATGCTGAACCTGTTGGTAAAATATTAATGGCGACCGTTAAGGGTGATGTGCACGATATTGGTAAAAATATTGTGAGTGTGGTTTTGGCTTGTAACAATTACGAAATTGTAGATTTAGGTGTAATGGTGCCACCAGAAAAAATCATCGAAACGGCGATAAAAGAAAGAGTTGATGCTATTGGTTTATCTGGGTTAATTACGCCCTCACTTGATGAAATGGTTTATTTGGCCAAAGAAATGCAGCGTCAAAATTTCGAAATCCCGTTGCTCATTGGTGGGGCCACAACGTCAAAAGCGCATACCGCGGTTAAAATTGATACTCAATATAAAAATGCAGTGGTTCATGTTAACGATGCGTCCAGAGCGGTTACGGTTGTTGGTGATTTACTCAACAAGAAAACATCAAAAGAATATGTGGCTGATTTAAAAAGGGATTATGATGAATTCCGAACCAAGTTTTTAAAAAGAGGCAAGGAGAAATCATATATTTCATTGGAGGAAGCCCGAAAAAGAAAATATAATATTGACTGGGAAAAGAGCGAAATTGTTAAGCCAAAAGAAATGGGAGTTCAAATGCTCAAGCAACTAAGCTTAAAGGAATTGGAACCTTACATTGACTGGAGTCCGTTTTTTAGAAGTTGGGATTTACACGGTAAATTTCCAGACATTTTAAAAGATGAAAAGGTTGGTGAACACGCCGCCCAATTGTATGCTGATGCCCAAGACATGGTTAAAGACATTGTTGCAAAACAGTCTTTGAAACCAAAGGCGGTTTTTGGTCTGTTTGAAGCCAATAGCATTAATGAAGATGATATTTCTGTAAAGAGAAAAGATGAAGAAATTGCCGTTTTTAGAACCTTACGTCAGCAATTAAGTAAGCGTGAAGGCATTCCAAATATAGCTCTGGCCGATTTTATTGCACCACAGGAAACAGGAAAAACAGATTACATTGGGGCTTTTTGTGTCTCCATATTTGGAGCGCAAGAATTGGCCGAAAGTTTCAAAGAGCAACATGACGATTATAACGCCATTATGGCTCAAGCCATTGCCGATAGATTTGCCGAAGCCTTTGCTGAATATTTGCACAAACAGATAAGAACGAAGCATTGGGGCTATGCTGAAAGTGAAGATTTGAGTAACGACGAACTGATAAAAGAAAGTTATAAGGGCATTCGTCCAGCACCGGGTTATCCTGCTTGTCCGGATCATTTGGAGAAGGAAACCATTTGGGAATTGCTTGATGTTGAAAAAATAATCGGGGTAACCTTAACGGAAAGTTTGGCCATGTGGCCTGCAGCGGCTGTTTCGGGGTATTATTTTGCAAACCCAGAAGCGAAATATTTTGGGTTGGGCAAAATCAAAGATGACCAAGTATCGGATTACGCAAATCGTAAAGGTATTGATAAAGAAAAAGCTAAAAAGTGGTTGCATCCGGTAATTGCAGATTCATAAAATGAGGCAAAAATTTATAGAATTAACATTAGGCAGTTATGTGATATCTCATGGATACGACAATAAAGGCAAAGAAAAGTTGGAGCATGTGTATTCTGAGACTTTTTCTAAAAAACTAGTTGCTGTTTCTAGAATTAAATCGGTTAGTGAAAAATATATTTTAACAGATTATACGGATGGCAGATGGATTTATTGGGAGTATGAGGAAGACTATGATGCTGTTAAAAAGTTATTGTTTTAATTTGCGTTAGCGATTTTAACGGAAAGCCCACAGCTAGGTGCGAGCGAGGACTTGTAATGAAAAGCGCGACCCTTGTGGTAACGCCCAAAGAATAAAAATAGTAATTAATTTAAAGTCCCCTTTGGGGATTTAGGGGAATGAAAGTAACAGACCATATAAAACAGGCTAAAGGAAAAACATTGTTTTCTTTTGAGGTAATACCGCCTCAAAAAGGGAAAAATATTCAGGATTTATACGATAACATCGATCCGTTAATGGAGTTTAACCCGCCTTTCATTGATGTAACCACATCTAGGGAAGAATATGTTTATGTTGATAAGGGCAATGGTCTTTTAGATAAGCGCATTACTAGAATGAGACCTGGAACGGTTGGTATTTGTGCTTCTATTATGCATAAGTATAAGGTTGACGCCATTCCGCATTTGCTTTGTGGTGGTTTTACCAAAGAGGAAACGGAGTATGTTTTGGTAGATTGCCACTATCTGGGCATAGACAACGTCGTTGCATTACGCGGTGATGCTCGAAAAGATGAACCTTATTTTGTGCCAACAAAGGGCGGAAATGCCTATGCCAGTGAATTGGTGGAGCAAATAGTGAATTTAAACAATGGTAAGTATTTGCACGATGATGTAGAAATAGAACACAATTACGATTTTTGTATTGGTGTTGCTGGGTATCCTGAAAAGCACATGGAAGCTCCATCTTTGGTTACGGATTTAAGAAGACTAAAGGCCAAGGTTGATGCTGGTGCAGATTATGTGGTTACCCAAATGTTTTTTGACAATAAAAAATATTTTGACTTTGTAGACCAAGCACGGAAAATTGGTATTACAGTTCCGATTATTCCCGGAATTAAGCCTATTGCGGTAAAGCGTCATTTACAAATTTTGCCCCAAGTTTTTAAAATAGATTTGCCCCAAGACCTTATTGATGCCGTTGAAGATTGTAAGGATAACAAAGCCGTTAGGGAAGTGGGCATTGAGTTTGCCATTCAACAATCGAAGGAGTTAAAAGAGGCAGGAGTGCCCTTTTTACATTATTATTCTATGGGCAAAAGCGATAATATTAAAGCAATAGCATCAAAGTTGTTTTAAATATTACGTTACATTTGCGGATAGAAATCCCCATCATGAAGTTACTTTATAGTTGTGTTTTATTGTTCTGCTTCAATTTTATATTAGCTCAAGATAAAACGCATTCGTCTTATGTTGACGTTAATTACTTCCGTGGAAATATCGCGCTTCACAACACAGAGATTTTACATTTAATACAAGGGCATCCTGAGGGAACTATTATTAGTTGGAACAAAAAAACCTATGGTTTTAAGGATTGGGAACAGCGTTTTAATTATCCTGATTACGGAGTTTCATTTGCTTTTCAAAATTTAAAGAATGACGTTTTGGGCAATAATTACGGTCTATATGCCCATTATAATTTTTACTTTTTAAAGCGGAACCTAATGTTTCGTATTGGTCAAGGTTTGGCCTATAATACGCATCCGTTCAATCGTGACACCAATGTAAAAAATGTCGCTTTTGGCACTAAGTTTATGAGCAGCACCTATGTTATGCTCAATTTTAAAAAGGAGCATATTTTTGATAGAATTGGTTTGCAAACAGGCTTTTCGCTTATTCATTATTCCAATGCCAATGTTAAATCGCCCAACAATGGAACCAATTCAATTACCTTTAATGTTGGACTGAATTATAATTTAGATAACAACAATATTGAATACCAACATACGCTGTATAAAAAAGCAGATCAGCGGTTCTCTGAGCCGATAAAATATAATCTGGTTTTCAGAGGTGGGATTAACGAAAGTGATTATATTGATAGTGGCCAGTTTGCCATGTATGTTGCGTCGGCTTATGCCGATAAACGCATCAGCAAAACAAGTGCTTTGCAAATTGGTGTAGATGTATTCTTTTCCAATTTTTTAAAGGAATTGATTTATTATGAAAGTGTTGCCTTTCCCGAAAAAGGCGTTTCCGGAAATGAAGATTATAAGCGTGTAGGGATTTTTGCCGGGCATGAATTGTTTATTAGCAAAACATCCCTTATTACCCAATACGGGTACTATGTATACTATCCTTTTGAGTTTGAGGGAAGAACTTATATCAGAATTGGACTTAAGCGCTATTTTTCTGAAAAATGGTTTGGGGCGCTGACCCTTAAATCTCATGGTGCAAGGGCGGAAGGTGTTGAATTTGGAATAGGAGTAAGGTTATGAGGAAAATTATTATCACGATATCATGCGTTTTGTTTTTTGCTTGCGATAGTGAAAAGGCCAATGACTGCTTTCAAAATACAGGAGATATAGTTCAACAAGAAATCTCTGTTGATGCCTTTGATAAAATATTGGTGAATAGAGACATTGAGTTAATCATTAAAGAGGGGGCAGAACAGAAGGTAGTGGTGCAGACCGGTGAGAATTTAATGAATGATGTTTTGGTTGAAGTTATTGGTGGCAGGTTGGTGCTAACAGATAATAACACCTGTAATTATGTTAGAGATTACGGATTAACAAAAGTGTATGTCACTGCTGCTAATCTTGTTGAAATAAGAAGTTCCACGCAGTATGATGTTAGCTCGGATGGAATATTAACCTTTCCAAGCCTAACTATTTTATCCGAAGATTTTAATATGCCTGAAGCCTATACGGTCGGCGATTTTAGGTTGAAAATAAATAATGAAACGTTAAGCGTGACTTTCAATAATCTTTCAATAGCCCATATTGAAGGACAAACCAATAATCTAAATATAACCTTTTCCAATGGGAATTGTAGGTTTGAAGGGCGTGGTTTAATTGCGCAAAAAGTGAACATTTGGAACAGGAGTTCCAATGATATGATTGTTAATCCGCAACAAGAAATTAAAGGCAAAATTTTAGGATTGGGCAATGTTATTTCCATCAACGAGCCGCCTTTAGTAAATGTTGAAGAAGTTTATAGGGGTCAGTTAATTTTTGAATAAGGCCACCGATTGCTTGGCAATTTCCAATTCTTCATTAGTAGGTATCACCAATATTTTTACTTTAGATTCCTTGGTGTTAATTTCATGCAAGCCTTTTGAGCGTATTTTGTTTTCTTCAATATCTAAATCAATGCCCAGGAAGTCCATGTTTTCGCAAACCAATTGGCGCATTAAAGTTGAATTTTCACCAATGCCTGCGGTAAATACAATCGCATCCAATCCGTTTAAAATGGCAGCATAACTTCCAATATATTTTTTAATTCTATATGCATTCATGTGCAGTGCAAGTTGGCAATCTTTGTTTCCTTTGGCAGCCATAATTTCAATATCCCTTAAATCGCTGTAGCCTGTTAGCCCAAGCATACCGCTTTTTTTGTTCAATATATTATTGATTTCTTTTAGCGAATAGCCCAATTTGTCTTTTAAATGAAAGATAATGGAAGGGTCAATATCCCCAGAGCGCGTACCCATAATAAGTCCTGCAAGTGGCGAAAAACCAAGGGAGTGGTCTATACTTTCACCGTTTTTTATCGCGGTCATACTACAACCATTGCCCAAGTGAATGGTAATGATTTTCGATTCCGTTTTTCCTAAAAACTCAATAGCTTTTTCCGAAACATATTTGTGGCTGGTGCCATGAAAACCATATAAACGAATTTTGTTCTCGGTTAAAAATTCGTTGGGAATAGCATATTTATAGGCGTGCTCTGGAATAGATTGGTGAAAAGCCGTATCAAAAACAGCCACTTGTTTTGCACTGGGGAAAATATCTTCAGCCACTTCAATACCTTCTAAATTGGCAGGATTGTGCAATGGTGCCAAGGGTATTAAAGCTTTAATTTTTTCCTTTACAGTTTTTGTTATTTCGGTTGTGTTGCTAAAAGAGCTTCCACCATGAACCACACGATGCCCAACTATATTTATTTCTTCAGGGGTTGTAATAACACCAATATTTTTGTTCAATAAGTGCTGTGATACCAATTTTAATCCAGCTTTATGGTTTAAAATTGGAGTTTCAAACTCAATGGTTTCTTTTTGGTTTTTAAATTTGAATATGGAATCGTTAAAACCAATTCGTTCTATTTGCCCAGAACAAAGAATGGTTTGGTCTGGCATAGAAAATAATTGAAATTTTAAGGATGAACTTCCTGAATTTAAAACGAGTACTTGCATATTAAAGTTCTTGAGCTTGAATAGCGGTTATAATTACGGTGCTATAAATATCGTCTGCGGTGCAGCCACGGCTTAAATCGTTTACGGGTTTGTTCAGTCCTTGAAGCATAGGGCCAATGGCTAAGGCACCCGTTTCACGTTGTACAGCTTTGTAGGTATTGTTTCCTGTATTTAGGTCTGGGAAAATCAATACACTGGCTTGTCCGGCAACCTCAGAATCTGGAAGTTTGCTTTTTCCAATTCGCTTATCAACGGCAGCATCATATTGGATAGGCCCTTCAATTTTTAAATCCGGAGCCATGGTTTTCGCAATTTCTGTTGCTTTTCTAACCTTGTCTACATCCTCGCCTTTTCCTGAAGCGCCTGAAGAATATGATAACATAGCTACTTTAGGTTCAACACCAAAGTTTTTAGCTGTTTGCGCTGATGAAATGGCGATTTCTGCCAATTGTTCTGCATTTGGGTTCGGGTTTATAGCGCAGTCGCCAAAAATAGAAACGCGGTCTTCTAAGCACATGAAAAATACCGAAGACACAATATTTACACCAGGTTTGGTTTTAATAAACTGTAAAGCGGGTCTTAAGGTATGTGCGGTAGTATGCAGAGCACCTGAAACCATACCATCGGCATGCCCTTTATAAATCATCATAGTTGCAAAGTATGATACATCTGCCATTGCATCTCTAGCCATATCCAAATTCACGTTTTTGTGTTTGCGTAGCTCATAAAACGTATTCACATAGTCTTCAAAATAAGGTGACTTGGTTGGGAAAACAACATTTACCTCATCAAGGTTTAAAGGAATATCAAACTTGGCTATTTGTTCTTTAATTTTTTCTTCCTCACCAATTAACGTTAGATCAACCACATGGGCATCAATTAATCGGGCTGCCGCTCTTAAAACTCGCTCGTCATAACCTTCGGGCAATACAATATGCTTTTTGTTTTTTAAGGCACGTTGCAACAGGTTGTATTGAAACATTCTTGGTGTGAATATTTCTGATTTAAAAGTGATTAAATCGTTCGCTAATTTCTCTGTATTAACATGTTTTTCAAATGTGGCTATTGAGGTGGTAATCTTCTCCGTATTTTCAGCATAAATTTTAGATTTTATTTTGCCTATATCGTTGGTCACGGAAAATGTTCCTCCTTTCACACTTATAATAGGCACGATATTAGATAAACCTTCAATTAACTTCAATATAGGGTCTTCTGGAATGAGTCCACCAGTTAAAACAATGCCCGATACTTTTGGGTAATTTTTTGAAATATGGGCTTGTAGTGCCCCTAAAATAATATCTGCCCTGTCTCCCGGGGTAATGACCAAAGCATTTTCCTTAAGGTGTGTTAGGTAATTACGCAGTTGCATAGCACCCACACTAAAATTTTCAGTTTGGTTATTAATCAGGTCTTTTCCAAATAGAATAGTGGCATCAAGTGCTTTTACAATTTCTTTAAAAGTGGGGTTTGCCAAACTTTTGATTTTTGGAATTACGGTGATATCTGTTCCGTCCTGGATTCGAGATTTCAACATTGGTTTCAATGTTTCAATATTTTCAGGATTAATCTTATTGGTCATGATGGAAAGTACATCTACCTCACCTTTGTACGTATCGTGGGCCAATTGAACATTGTCAACAACTTCTGAAAGCTCTTTGCCATCGCCTTGGGTAACTATAATAACAGGAAGCCCTAAGTTTTTGGAAATAAGGATGTTTATATCCAATTCTAAACTTGAGTTTTCATGCGAAAAATCGGTTCCTTCAACCAAAACAATATCAAAGCGCTCCTCTAGGTATTTATATTTCTTGATGATATGGTCTATAACATCCCCAGACTTGCCTTTATTATAAAGGTCTAAAACTTCATTTCTTGTGAAAGCGAATGTTTTTTTATAATTAATATCGATTTCAAAATGGGTAACAACCGTATTTATGTGGTTGTCCATCTCTCCATCTACGGTGTCTTCAATTATGGGTCTAAAATAACCCACTTTGGCAGTTTTACCCAAAAGCATACGCATTAAACCAAGCACAACAATAGATTTTCCGCTGTTTGGTTCTAGTGTGGCGACGTAAATTCCCTTACTCATTTTTAATTTTATTTTGCTACAAAGGTAATCGATTGCAAGCTAATTATAAAGCGAAAACCTTTCTTGATTTTTTAAATATTTTGGGCAAAATTACGGTCATATATCTGTTATAAAGATGACAATTATCATCTTTAAAAAATTAGATTTTAAATAGATGTTAAATCTCTAAAAAGTGATTCTAAACTTGCATTTTTTTGATTGAGTTGAAGTATTTTCAACTTATTGTCATGCGCAAAATCAAAGACATAGGAGCGCATGTCTTCCGAGGTTTTAAACGTTATTTCATAATAAAAACCATAAGTGTTAACAACACTTTTAGCTTTGGGCAATTTTAAAAGAAAGGCATCTTCAACACGATAATCGAACTCAACTACCACCACTTGTTCTTTTTCATCCCTAAGGTCTTTAAGTTTTTTGTCTGCAACAACTTCACCTTTGTTGATGATAATAACGCGGTCGCACATGGCTTCAACTTCTTGCATAATATGGGTTGAAAGAAAAACAGTTTTGGTTTTGCCAATATTTTTTATCAGATTTCTAATGTCTATTAATTGGTTGGGGTCTAAACCCGTTGTAGGTTCATCCAAAATTAAAACCTCAGGATCGTGCAAAAGGGCATTGGCCAAACCAACACGCTGTCTGTATCCTTTAGAAAGTTGCCCTATTTTTTTGTGGGCCTCAGGTGTTAAGCCCGTAAGTTCAATAACTTCGTCAATTCGGTGTTTATTTACATTGTAAATATTTGCGTTGAACGACAGATATTCTTTAATGTACATGTCTAAATAAAGTGGGTTGTGTTCAGGCAAATAGCCAACACTTTGCTGTACCTCTTTGGTGCAGTTGGTTACGTCAAATCCATTTACCTTGGCATTGCCGTTATCGGCATTCAAATAGGTGGTTAAAATTTTCATCATTGTGGACTTTCCAGCACCATTAGGCCCTAAAAAGCCAACAATTTCGGGTTTTTCAACCTTAAAGGAAACATTGTTTAGCGCTTTTTGTTTTCCGTAAAGCTTTGAAACACTTGTTACTTCTATGGACATATTTAAAATACTTTCTTCAAAAATAATGATTATCTAATGTAAAGTTGTATTTACTTGAAAATCTTTAAAACTTTTAAAAAAAGTGAAAAAAAGATTTTATTGTGTTTTTATTTCTTAAAATAATATTTACTTTAGCGCCGTAATTATGACAACGACAGTTTATTATACATATTTTAACAACTATTTCTTTTTTAGCGGAAGAAACGAGACGTTGTATGTATAATTTATAAACATAAATTAAAAGTATGGGTCTCGATGAAAATCGGGACTTTTTTTTGTCAACAAGTGGTTGAAGCCAATAAAAAAAGGATTTAAAGAAAACTAAAGTAAAACTTTGATTAAAACAGTAGCCATACAAGGTATTAAGGGGTCTTTTCATCATATTGTGTCGCAGCAATTTTTTGAAAAACCGGTTGATTGTATCGATTGCCTAACATTTGATAGGGTGGTTGATGCCTTAATTACCAAAGAATGTGATGCGGCTGTAATGGCTTTAGAAAATTCTATTGCAGGTTCTATAATTCCAAATTATGCTTTAATCGATAAATACGGTTTGCACATTGTGGGCGAGCATTATTTAGATATTCAGCATAATTTAATGGCATGGACAAACCAGACCATAGAAGATATAAAGGAAGTTTATTCACACCCTATGGCACTTTTGCAGTGTAAGGAGTTTTTTAGGGACTTTCCGCATATAAAATTGGTTGAAGATAAGGATACTGCTGAGGTTGCAGAACGTATACATCTAAAAAAGCTAAAAGGGGTTGGAGCAATTGCCAGTGCTAGAGCGGCTGAAATTTTTGAATTGGATATTTTGGCGCACAGCATACAAACCATCAAGCATAATGAAACCCGATTTGTGATTGTAAAACGGGTGAATTCTGAGGTGCCTGAAGACCAAATAAACAAGGCTTCGGTAAAATTTGAGGCAAACCACAAACGTGGTAGCTTGGCGGCTATTTTAAATGTAATGAGCGATTGTAAATTGAATTTAACGAAAATTCAATCTTTACCGATTATTGAAAAACCTTGGAAATATGCCTTTTTTGTGGATGTGACTTTTGAAGAATACAGCGATTTTAAAAAAGCCAAATCGTTGATTGATATTATGGCCGATGGCTTTAAGGTTTTAGGGGAATATAAAAATGCAAAGCTATGATTCAAGTGGCAAACCGATTAAATACCGTTGAAGAATACTATTTCTCAAAAAAATTGAGAGAGGTTAATTCGATGATTGCCGATGGCAAGCCTGTTATCAATTTAGGTATTGGTAGCCCAGATTTGCAGCCACCGCAAAAAGTGTTGGATGCTATATCCGCCAGCTTTCAAAACCCAAATGCGCACAAGTACCAAAGCTATCAGGGGTTACCAGAGCTTAGGGAGGCCATAGCCAAGTTTTATAAAGCCCATTTTTCTGTGAGTTTGAGTCCAGCATCAGAAATATTGCCGTTAATGGGAAGTAAGGAGGGCATAATGCACATTTCTATGGCTTACCTTAATGAAGGCGATGAGGTTTTAATACCAAATCCGGGGTATCCAACATACCAATCGGTTACTAAATTGGTAGGCGCAAAAAGTGTTTTATATGAATTGGATGAAGCCAATAATTGGGTGCCAAATTTCGCCGAGCTTGAAAAATTGGATTTAAGCAAAGTCAAGCTTATGTGGGTAAATTATCCACATATGCCAACAGGAGCAAAGCCAACAAAGTATGTTTTTGAAGAACTTGTGGCCTTTGGCAAAAAACACAACATTTTAATTGTTAATGATAACCCGTATAGCTTCATTTTAAACAATGAACCAAAAAGCATTTTAAGTGTTGAAGGCGCAAAAGAAGTGTGTTTGGAACTTAATTCCTTGAGTAAAACCTTCAATATGGCTGGTTGGCGGGTGGGTATGGTTGTTGGAGACAGCACCCATATCAGCAATATTTTAAAAGTAAAAAGTAATATGGACTCGGGTATGTTTTTCGGCATTCAAAAAGGTGCCGTTGAAGCCTTAAATTGCTCCACCATGTGGTTTGCAACCCTAAACAATGTGTACCAAGAACGCCGCCAATTGGTTTGGCAGTTGGCTGATGCTTTAAACTGTACCTATGATAAAAATGCTTCTGGACTTTTTGTTTGGGCTAAATTGCCTGAATTCATTAAGTCTGAAGAGTTTATAGATTTAGTATTGCAGGAGAACCATATTTTTATCACACCAGGGACCATTTTTGGCAGTAAAGGTGAGGGTTATATCAGGTTTTCGTTATGTGCATCAACCGAGGCTTTAGAGGAAGCCATTGAACGAGTAAAGTAAAGATGAAAAATATATATGCAATAGGAGTTGGATTGATTGGCGGGAGCTTGGCTATTGATATCAAAAATAACAACCCTGAGGTTGTAATTCATGGTATAAGTAGAAAGGAAACCACACTTGATGAAGCTTTGGCGCTCAATTTAATTGACAAAAAGGCTACCTTGGATGATATTGCCCATGCCGATTTGGTTATTGTTTCCATTCCAGTTGATGCCACTGTAAAGCTATTGCCCACTATTTTAGATAAAATACCTGACACCGCATTGGTTGTTGACGCAGGCTCCACAAAACTGGATATCTGCAAAGCCGTTGAAAACCACCCGAAACGAAGAAACTTTCTGGCCATGCATCCTATAGCCGGTACAGAACATTCTGGACCGAGTGCTGCTATGAGCGGTTTGTTTGTTGGTAAAACCAATATTGTTTGTGAAGTGGAGAAAACAACCTTCAAACTTCAAGAAAAAGCATTGAAATTGTTTGCCGATATTGGTATGCGCATTCGTTACATGAATCCAGAAGCACACGATAAGCACATTGCATATGTGTCGCATTTATCGCATATAAGTTCGTTCATGTTGGGCAAAACGGTCATTGAAAAGGAAAAAAATGAGCGTGATATTTTTGACATGGCTGGTAGTGGATTTGCCTCAACAGTACGTTTGGCAAAAAGTTCGCCCGAAATGTGGACGCCCATTTTCAAACAAAATAAAAGCAACGTCATTGAAACGCTTGAAGAATACATTTCAAACCTCACTCATTTTAAAGACATGATGAAAAGAGATGATTTTGAAGGTATTTACAATGAAATGAAAGATACCAATTACATAAAAGATATTTTAAAAGGAATTAGTTAAGAGTAAAATTATGGAAAACAAAAAAGAAATGAGAGCATGGTTGGATGATTTAAATTTAGATCACCCGTTGGTTGTTGCAGGACCATGTAGTGCGGAAACCGAAGAGCAAGTTTTAAAAATAGCCCACGAGCTAAAAGACACCGATGTAAATTACTTCAGAGCGGGTATTTGGAAACCAAGAACACGTCCAGGAATGTTTGAAGGCGTTGGTGCTTTAGGATTAAAATGGTTGCAAAAAGTAAAAGCAGAAACCGGTATGAAAGTATGTACCGAAGTTGCCAATGCTGCCCATGTAAAATTGGCTTTAGAGCATGATATTGATATGTTATGGATTGGGGCGCGTTCTACTGTAAGCCCATTTATTATGCAAGAAATAGCAGATGCACTTGAGGCTACAGAAAAGCCTGTTTTGATTAAAAACCCAGTAAACCCAGACCTTTCTTTGTGGTTGGGAGGTATTGAAAGAATATACTCTTCAGGTGTAAAAAACATAGGTGCTATCCACAGAGGATTTTCAACTTACGAAAAGACTAAATATAGAAACAACCCAGAGTGGCAATTGGCTATTGAGTTTCAAAATAAATTTCCAGACATACCTTTAATCAATGACCCATCCCACATTACGGGTAAAAGAGATATGATTTTTGATGTGTCGCAGGCTGCTTTAGACCTTAATTTTGATGGCTTGATGATTGAGACCCATTACGACCCAGATAATGCATGGAGTGATGCTGCACAACAAGTAACACCAAAAACATTGGTGCAAATTATGAAAGATTTAAAAATTAGAAAAGAAACCGATTCTGAAGATGCTTACAACAAAGCGTTGGGTACTTTAAGGGCACAGATTGATGTAGTCGATAATCAAATTATCGATTTACTAGGAAAACGAATGAAAGCAGCAGACGGAATAGGTGAACTTAAAAAGAAAAAGAACGTGGCTGTTTTGCAATCAAAACGTTGGAACGAGATTTTAGGGAAAATGGTTTTAGAGGGTGAGCAACACGGGTTAAGTGAAGAGTTTATTTTAAAAATGTTCAAAGCTATTCACCAAGAATCCATTAACCATCAAGAAAAGATTATCAATGGTTAATTTCATAAAAAAAAGCCTCGAATCTCGAGGCTTTTTTTTATGAAATTACTTTGAGGTTATTGCTTGTTTCTTTTAAAAATGAAACGCGTAATGAAGATGCCTTGACCGTCACCTTTTCCGGCCTCACTTTCAACAGCACTGGTAACAAAGGCCAGTTCCCATCCTTCTTCTATCATGGTATTGATTTTTGATTCTATTAAAGCATCGTTAGCAGCAATGTTTTGAAAACGAATACCACCAAGGTTATAAAAATTAAGCAATTTGGTCTCATCAAAATCTTTAACCCTTATCTCACTTCTATCCGATTTATTTCTGGTATTATCATCTTCAGTTTGTGTGGTGGTAAATTCTTTGTAATCTTTTTTCTCATTGGCGCTAATTAGTCTTGAACGTCCAAGTCCATTTGGAACGATCGATTCTACACTAGTTACAACCTTATATTCCACTTGTGCGTTGGTTTCAATAAAGGCAAACAAAGTAATGCTTAAAACGATTAAAATTTTTTTCATGTTGTTGACTTTTTTTAAGATTAAGCACCTAAGATAAACTTTTTCTTATACTGAAATGTTGTTAATTTGCATTATTATTGTTTTAAATGACAGGAAGCGTTTATAAATCTACAGGAAGTTGGTACACGGTAAAAACCGATTTGGGGCATACTTACGAATGCCGTATAAAAGGAAGGTTTAGGATCAAAGGTATAAAAAGTACAAACCCGATAGCCGTTGGTGATGTGGTTGATTTTGAAATTGAAACCGACAATAATCAAGAGTCTGGCATCATTTATAACATTCACGATCGTGCCAATTACATTGTCCGTAAATCAGTAAACCTTTCTAAGCAAACACATATAATTGCCGCGAATTTAGATCAGGTTTTTTTGATGATTACCATAAATAATCCACCAACACTAACCAGTTTTATTGACCGGTTTTTGGTAACAGCCGAAGCATATTCCGTTAAAACCATTCTTCTGTTCAATAAAATAGATGCTTATGATGAGGATGCCTTAAATGAAGTGCGCTATTTGGCACATGTATACCGTAAAATTGGGTATGAATGTATTGGAGTTTCAGCCAAAACGGGAAAAAATGTAGACAAGGTTAAAGCGTTAATGCATGATAAGGTGAGCATGTTTTCTGGTCATTCCGGCGTTGGAAAATCAACTTTGGTAAATGCCATTGAACCCGATTTAAACCTAAAAACAAAGGAAATTTCATCACTTCATATGCAAGGGCAACATACCACTACCTTTGCTGAAATGTTCGATTTAAGTTTTGGGGCTAAAATAATAGACACCCCGGGAATAAAAGGTTTTGGTATTGTAGACATGGATAAGGAAGAGGTGGGCGATTATTTTCCTGAGTTTTTTGCATTAAAACAAGATTGCAAGTTCAATAATTGCCTGCATGTTAATGAGCCAAAATGCGCTGTAAAACAGGCCTTGGACGAAGGCGAAGTTGAATATTCAAGATACCGAAGTTACCTGCAAATTTTAGAAGGCGAGGATGAAAATTACAGAACAGATAATTGGGATAACCCTTAATCAGCTTGAGGTAACAGTATTCAATTAGAGGAATTACCTTGGAAATTTAAGTAAATGAAAGTGGTCATTCAAAGAGTCTCAAATGCAAGTGTCACAATTGATGGTTCAAAATTAGCTTCCATTGAAAAGGGCCTTTTAATTTTGTTGGGTATAGTTGATGACGATACCCAAGAAGATATCAAATGGCTTTCAAATAAAATTGCAAACTTGCGTGTTTTTGGTGATAATAATGGGGTAATGAACAATTCCATAAAAGATGTTGGTGGCGATGCCATTGTGGTAAGCCAGTTTACGCTCCATGCATCCACAAAAAAAGGAAACAGGCCAAGTTATATTAAAGCGGCCAAGCCAGATATTGCCATTCCTTTGTACGAATGTTTTGTTGAACAACTTGAGGCAGATTTAAACAAGAAAGTACAAACTGGAGAATTCGGTGCCGACATGAAAGTGGAGTTGCTCAATGATGGCCCAGTTACCATAATAATTGACTCGAAAAACAAGCAATAATGGCATCAATTTTTAGTCATGCTGCCGTTGGGTTTACACTTACAAAAGTACTAGATTCAAAAAATACTAAGTGGTTGCTCATTGCTGCTATTATTTCAACTATCCTTCCAGATATTGATGTTTTGGCTTTTAAGTTAGGTGTGCCTTATGAACACCCATTTGGGCATCGTGGGTTTACACATTCCATCCTTTTTGCAATTTTATGGGCACTGTTATTAATGTTTACTGTTGGACGAAAGCACAAGACCATTTGGTTTTTGGTCATTTTTTTATCGACTTTATCGCATGGACTTTTGGATGCCATGACTTCAGGTGGGCGAGGTGTTGGGTTTTTTATTCCATTCAAGAACGAGCGTTACTTTTTCCCTTTCCGTGAAATCAAGGTTTCGCCGCTTGGGGTGAGCCGATTTTTTTCAAGTTGGGGGTTAAAAGTGCTTTTTAGCGAAATTAAGTATATTTTATTTCCTTGTTTTCTTATATTTATCGTAAGATTTTTTTACTTAAAAATGAAGAAATAAGTGTAAGTTACAAACATGACAAATCTCATCTTTGTAAAGGAAATTCTTGTTTACCTTTATTTAATATGCTCTAAAGCCAACTTATGCAAGCAAAATACCTACTTAAGTTTTTACTTCTTTTTGTTCTTCTTGAGGGATTTTCCCAAAATAATTATTATTCGAGTTTAACCATTCCAGCAAAACTGGATGAATATGCAAATGCGGTTGTAAGATCTTATGATACGGAAATCAGTTTAACGTCTACCGACGAAATGCACATTAAAAGAAAACGTATAGTTACCATTTTAAATAAAAAGGGAAATAGCAATGTTGATGCCTACGTGCATTATGATAATAATGTAAAAATAATATCACTTGAGGCTTTGGTTTACAATCATTATGGTGCACTCATAAAAAAAATTAAAAAGAAGGATTTTAAAGATGAAAGTGCTGTTGACGGTGGAACATTGTATTCTGATTCTAGGGTTAAGTACCTAGAATATACCCCAATTTCGTATCCATATACCATTGAATTTGTTTGTGAAATATCTACAAAAAACACGGCCTTTATTCCCCCATTTAACCCTTTAACAGATTCATATGTTGGAGTTGAAAGCAGCTCATACAGCATTAGTTATCCAGAGTCTATAACTATAAGAAAAAAGGAAAAGAATTTGGAAGGTTGCGACATACAAAAGGAAGAAGGCCATGGACAAATAAATTACAAGGTTAAAAACATTGAAGCTTTTAAACCTGAAGATTACAGCCCGCCAGTTTTTGATATTGCCCCAAAAGTATTATTTGCATCGCAGCAATTTACTTTAGAAGGTGTTGCAGCTGAAGTCTTGGATTGGAACAGTTTTGGACATTGGATGTACCGCGATTTGATTGCGAACACTTATGATTTGCCCGAAAGCACAATAAATTTAGTGAAGGACTTAGTAAAGAATGAAACAAACGATATCGATAAGGCAAAAAAAATCTATCAGTATGTTCAGGATAAAGTTAGGTATATCAGCGTTCAGGTCGGTATTGGTGGATGGAAGCCTTTTAATGCCTCTGAAGTTGACAGGTTAGGTTATGGTGACTGCAAGGCTTTAACTAATTATACACGTGCCCTATTAATGGCGGTAGGCGTAGAGTCCAACTATACGGTGGTTTATGCAGGAAGTTCTCAAAGAAGTTTGGAGAGTGACTTTGCTGCAATGCAAGGAAACCATGTTATTCTAAATATACCGAGCCTAGAAGAAAATATCTGGTTGGAGTGTACCAGTCAAAAGTTGCCTTTTGGGTTTATTGGAGATTTTACTGACGATAGGGATGTTTTGGTTATAACCCCAGAGGGAGGTAAAATTGAACATACAAAAAAATATGCGGCAGAAGAAAATACACAACATATTAAAGGGGAGTATGTCATTTCAAGTGATGGAGGGATTGAAGCTAAAGCAAATATAATTTCAAAAGGTATTCAATATGATGACAAATATTGGTTGGAAACTGAGGTGGAACGGGATTTAGACCTGAATTATAAAAAGAGGTGGAAATATATTAATACGGTAACAATAGATAAAATAGCCCTAAAGAATGATAAATCAAGCATTGCCTTTGAGGAAAATATAGATTTCCATGCTTCAAATTATACAAAAAAGGCAGGAGACAGAATGTTGTTAACTGTTAATGCCCTAAATAGAAATACGCACGTGCCAGACCGATATAAAACCAGAAAATATCCGCTAAAAATTAAAAGAGGTTTTATCGACGAAGATGATGTAAAAATCACCTTACCGGAAGATTATGAGGTCGAATCCTTGCCTAATAATATTTTGGTTGAAAATAAATTTGGTAGCTACAAAGCTGAATTTATCAAACAAAATGACAGTATGGTGGTTTATAAAAGAAAATGGGTTGTTAATGATGGTGAATTTCCAAAGGAAGACTATGATGACTTCAGGTCCTTTTTCAAAGATGTATCACGATATGATAATTCAAAGATTGCTCTTATAAAAACCCAATTATAAAAATACTTCATATGAAATTTAAAATTTTATTGTTTTTGCTTTCAAATTCGTTTATTTCAAATGGTCAAAACTATAAATTCGGCAAGGTTTCAGAGGAAGAACTTATGGAAAAGCTTAGTCCGTTGGACTCTTCTGCCTCTGCAGCTTATTTGTACAAATATCGTCGAACGCATATTGAGTACAGACGGGGTCAAGGATTTTACATAGTAACAGATGTGTATGAGCGTATAAAATTATATACTAAAGAAGGCTTTGATTACGCTACAAAGAGCATCAATTTGCACGTAAGCAATAATGAAGATGAAGAGGTTATTGGTTTGAGAGCTTACACCTATAATTTAGAGAATGACAAAATTGTTGAAACTAAGTTAGAAAAGGACGGTATATTTGAAACACAAGAGTCCAAATATAGAAATCAACAAAAGTTTACCATGCCCAATTTGAAGGAGGGAAGTGTTATTGAGTATAAATACACGATTAACTCGCCATTTTATTGGAATGTAGAAGATTTTGAATTTCAACACGCCATTCCAATAAAAGAGCTTTATGCTGTGTTTGAAACACCAGAATATTTCAATTTTAAGATAAATCCAAAAGGCTTCCTCAGGGTAACTCCAAAACAGGAAAGAGGTTCGGGTAAAATTCTTTTCAGTAATAAAGTAAGAAGTGGAGGTGGACTGGGTGGCGCGACTAGAACGACATATTCTAACATCAGTGTTGATTTTGTAAAGTACACTACATACTACAATTTATCAGATATTCCTGCTTTAAAAGATGAACCATTTGTAAATAATATTAATAATTATCGTTCCGCTGTGAACTATGAATTGTCTTTTACTAATTTTCCTCAGTCCCCGTACAAATATTATTCAACCACATGGGAAGACGTGGTTAAAACCATTTATGATAGTTCTGCCTTTGGGAACGAATTGGAAAAAACAGGATATTTCGAAGACGAAATAGATGCTCTCGTGACTGGAGCCTCGAGTCCTATGGAGAAAGCGGCATTGATTTATGATTTTGTAAAATCGACGGTAAAATGGAACAGGTATTATGGAAAATATACTGATGATGGTGTAAAGAAAGCCTATCAAACAAAAACTGGCAATGTAGCTGAAATAAACCTAATGCTAACAGCTATGTTGCGCTATGTTGGCTTAAATGCCAATCCTGTTTTAATAAGTACACGAAATAATGGAATACCGTTGTTTCCAACATTGGATGGCTATAATTATGTTATTGCAGCCATTGAGTCCCCAGAAGGCGTAATTTTATTGGATGCCACAAATGAGTATGGAACACCCAATGTATTGCCTTTAAGAACCTTAAATTGGGAAGGTAGAATTATTAGAGAGGATAAATCTTCGTCAACCATGGATTTATACCCCAAGCAGAAATCACAGGATAAATTGACAATGATGGTCAACTTAAGCAGTAATGGCGGGTTACAGGGGAGTTTAAGGTCTATAAAGACCAATCATGATGCTATGATTTACAGGAAAAGGTATGTTGAAACTGACCATGATCAGTATCTTGAAAATCTTGAAAATAAGTATGGTGGTATGGAAATTGAAGAGTTCTCGGTTAAAAATGAAAATGATTTGTCAAAACCAGTTATGGAGTCCTACAAATTTTCAATGGAAAGTCAGGCAGACGTCATAGACGACAAAATATATTTTTCACCACTGTTCTTTTTAAGGTCAAAAGAGAACCCCTTTAAGTTAGAAAAGCGCGAATTTCCTATTGATTTTAGTTACCCGTCCAGCACTAAATACATGGTAATTGTGAATTTGCCTGAGGGATACAAAGTAGAATCAATCCCCGAGCCCGCTGCTATGGTATTGCCTGAAAACTTAGGGAGCTTTAAATATAATTTGGAGGCTAGAGGGACTAATATTCAAATTATAGTAGATACTGAAATTAATGAAGCCATTATATCCCCTATTTATTATGATGCTTTAAAAGCTTATTTTAGCAAACTCGTAGAAAAGGAATCAGAACAAATAGTTTTAACAAAAGTATAATGGACATAAAAAACGCCCAAAAAATAGTTGACGATTGGATAAAAAATCACGGTGTTCGTTATTTTAACGAGCTCACTAATATGGCACAATTAACCGAAGAGGTCGGTGAGGTTGCTCGAATTATTGCTCGAAGATATGGCGAGCAAAGTGAGAAGGAAAGTGATAAAAACAAAGACCTTGGTGAAGAATTGGCAGATGTCCTTTTTGTGGTTTTGTGCTTGGCCAACCAGACCAATGTAGATTTGCAGGAAGCTTTTGATAAAAGAATGGACAAGAAAGCAAAACGAGACCACGATAGGCACCACAATAACGAAAAATTAAAATAAATTATAAGTATCTTTGGGCGCTTCTTTTTAAGAAGCGCTTTTTTTGTGCTCAACGGGGTTGGGTATCAAACATTTTAATTTTTTATAATGAATTTTACGCTTCATAAATCGCAAATCACCAATCGTCAATCTGAAATTACAATAACGGGTTCAAAAAGTGAATCCAACAGGTTATTGCTGTTGCAGGCACTCTATCCGGAATTTAAACTTGAAAACGTTTCTAATTCAGATGATAGTGAATTAATGACCAAGGCTTTGGCATCTACAGAAAAAGTGGTTGACATCCACCATGCGGGTACGGCCATGCGTTTTTTAACGGCTTATTTTTCTATTCAAGAAGGCATGGAAACCATACTTACCGGTTCGAATCGGATGAAGGAACGCCCAATAAAAATTTTAGTTGATGCATTAACCGATCTTGGCGCAGATATTAGTTACGAAGAAAATGAAGGCTTTCCACCAATAAGAATTAAGGGGAAAAAATTGACCAAACATAGAGTATCCTTAAAGGCAAATGTGAGCAGTCAATATATTTCGGCTTTATTGTTGATTGCTTCAAGACTTGAAAACGGATTGGAACTGACCCTTGAAGGTGATATCACCTCAGTACCCTATATTAAAATGACCTTAAGTTTGTTGGATGAAATTGGTGTTGAAAATTATTTTCAAAATAATAAAATAACTGTAAAACCATCCATTGGAAACCATGAACCAAAAACCTTAACAGTTGAATCCGATTGGTCATCAGCATCATATTACTTCAGCATTGTGGCATTATGCGATGTTGGAACGGAAATAACTTTATCGTCCTACAAAGAAAATTCGTTGCAGGGAGATTCTTGTTTAGTTGATATTTACAAACATTTTGGCGTGTCAACGGTATTTAAAGGAAATTCAATGACCTTAAAAAAGCAGGACAAAAAACTCGAACTTTTAACTTTAAACCTAAAAAATGCACCTGATATTGCGCAAACCATCGCGGTGACCTGTTTCACCTTAGGAATAAGCTGTGATTTAACGGGTCTTCACACCTTAAAAATTAAGGAAACGGACAGATTGGTTGCCCTAAAAACCGAACTTGAAAAGTTAGGTGGTCAAGTAGAAATTACCGATAAATCATTGCACCTTTCAGCTGCAACAAATATCAAGGAAATGGTCTCAATAGCTACTTATAACGACCACAGAATGGCAATGGCATTTGCGCCATTGGCATTAAAAACCAGCATTGTGATTGAAGATGCCATGGTGGTTTCAAAATCTTATCCAACGTTTTGGGATGATTTAGAATCTATCGGATTTCAATTAACCAAATAATAATCCCACATTTACTTGACATCCCCTGTTTTGAGATTGTATATTTGCAACTTTCCAAAAATTAAATAAAAATAAATAGATGAAATTATCACACTTCGGATTCGATTTACCGAACGAATTATTAGCAGAATATCCAGCGGAAAACAGAGATGAATCTCGTTTAATGGTATTGGACAGAAAAAAACAGACCATTGAGCACAAAATGTTTAAAGATTTAATTGACTACTTTAATGAAGACGATGTTTTAATCTTGAACAATACCAAGGTTTTTCCTGCCAGATTGTATGGTAACAAAGAAAAAACAGGTGCAAGAATAGAAGTGTTTTTGTTAAGGGAGCTCAATCAAGAGCAACGTCTTTGGGATGTTTTGGTAGATCCCGCTCGTAAAATTAGAATTGGCAACAAGCTGTATTTTGGTGATGACGATACATTAGTTGCAGAGGTTATTGATAACACGACATCACGTGGACGTACCTTACGTTTTTTATATGATGGTTCATACCGAGAGTTCCGTTTAAAACTAAATGAACTTGGTGAAACACCGCTTCCAAAATACATTAAACGAAATGTTGAACCAGAGGATGAGGATCGCTACCAAACCATTTTCGCAAAACACGAAGGAGCTGTAGCTGCACCAACAGCTGGGCTCCATTTTTCAAAACACCTTTTAAAGCGTTTAGAGATTAAAGGTGTAAACTTTGCGGAGGTGACCTTGCATGTTGGTTTAGGTACCTTTAACCCAGTTGAAGTTGAAGATTTGTCTAAGCATAAAATGGATAGCGAAGAGCTGAAAATTGATGCAAAGGCGGTAGAAATAGTTAACAAAGGAATCAAAAACAAGAAACGTGTTTGTGCCGTAGGTACAACAGCGATGCGTGCCATTGAAAGTGCAGTATCTTCAGACGGAATGCTAAATGAAATTGATGGTTGGACCAATAAATTTATTTTCCCTCCATACGATTTCAGCATTGCTAATTGCATGATTACCAATTTCCATACGCCTAAATCCACGCTTTTAATGATGGTGTCTGCTTTTGCGGGGCACGATTTTATAAAGCGTGCCTACGAAGAGGCTATCAAGGAAAAGTATAAATTTTACAGTTATGGCGACGCCATGTTGATTTTGTAAAAGTTTAAGGCCTTGTTAATTCAAGGCTTTTTTCTTGGGCGTTACCCTGCGGGTAGGGCTTTCCACGCTACACGGTAGCCCGCTCCAATCCCTAAAGCGGGCTTTCCGTTGCCATATTTAAATTGAGATGGTCTAATTAAGCATCAGCATTTAAGTGAATCATAATTCGTAATCCAAAAAGCGTAAATCGTAAATCGATTCATTATTTTTGCACATCTATGGAAACCAACAAAAAAGACATAAGGGCACTTACCAAAGATCAGTTACGCGATTTTTTTGTAAAGCAAGGTGATAAGGCATTTCGAGGCAATCAGGTTTACGAGTGGCTGTGGCAAAAATCTGCTCACACTTTTGAGGATATGACCAATATTTCAAAAGAAACACGCCAAATGTTGGAGGATAATTTTGTAATCAATCATATTAAGGTTGATACCGTGCAGCGTAGCCATGATGGGACCATAAAAAATGCGGTGCGTTTGCACGACGATTTAATTGTGGAATCTGTTTTAATACCTACTCCTGCCAGAACAACGGCGTGTGTATCGAGTCAGGTTGGCTGTAGTTTAGATTGTAAGTTTTGTGCCACTGCGCGGTTAAAACGTATGCGCAATCTAAATCCTGACGAAATATATGATCAAGTTGTTGCGATAGATAACGAAAGTAGGCTGTATCATAATAGGCCGTTGAGCAATATTGTATTTATGGGCATGGGCGAACCGCTGATGAATTACAACAACGTTATAAAGGCTATCGATAAAATTACGTCACCCGAAGGTTTGGGTATGTCGCCAAAGCGTATTGTAGTCTCCACTTCAGGTGTGCCTAAAATGATTAAAAAAATGGCCGACGATGAGGTTAAATTTAAGTTGGCCGTTTCACTTCATTCGGCTATTGATGAGGTACGTACATCCATCATGCCGTTCAATGCAACTTTTCCATTAAGTGACTTACGCGAAGCTTTACATTATTGGTATGCCAAAACCAAAAATAGGATAACCTACGAATATGTTGTATGGGATGGCATAAACGACAAAAAAAAGGATGTAGATGCCTTGGTTGAATTCTGCAAGTTTGCACCGAGTAAAGTCAATCTTATTGAATATAACCCTATTGATAATGGTGAGTTTCAACAGGCCAATTCCGAAGCATTGGATATGTATATAAGTATTCTTGAAGCCAATAACATTACGGTTACTGTACGTCGAAGCCGGGGTAAGGACATTGATGCTGCATGCGGCCAGTTGGCCAACAAAAGTTAATTAGATTTTTATTTCTAAAGATGATGGTTTCATCTGAAATATTATCTTTGGGTTTCCGATGAAAATAGTAGAGCAAATAAAACAGCCCATAGCCTTTGAGATGGATCTTTTTGAACAAAAGTTCCAACTTTCAATGTCCAGTAAAGTGGCTTTACTCAATAGAATTACCCATTATATTGTTAACCGAAAGGGCAAGCAAATGCGCCCTATGTTTGTGTTTTTGGTGGCCAAAATGGTATCCAATGGCGAGGTAAGCGAGCGTACCTACCGCGGTGCTTCAGTTATTGAGTTGATACACACGGCTACTTTGGTGCATGATGATGTGGTTGACGATAGTAACAGACGTAGAGGTTTCTTTTCTGTAAATGCCCTTTGGAAAAATAAAATTGCGGTTTTAATTGGTGATTATTTGTTGTCTAAAGGCTTGTTGCTGTCCATTGACAACAATGATTTCGACTTGCTTAAAATTATATCAATTGCCGTTCGGGAAATGAGCGAGGGCGAATTGCTACAAATTGAAAAAGCCAGAAAACTTGATATCACTGAGGATGTTTATTATGAAATCATCCGCCAGAAAACGGCAACGTTAATAGCTGCTTGTTGTAGTTTGGGCGCTGCTTCGGTAAAGCCAGATTCTAACCATGTAGAGACCATGCGCAAATTTGGAGAGCTTATAGGCATGGCTTTTCAAATTAAGGATGATTTATTTGATTATGGAGATACACAAATAGGAAAGCCCACGGGCATAGACATTAAAGAGCAAAAAATGACTTTGCCGTTGATCTATGTGCTCAACCAAGTTTCAAAAAAGGAGAAAAGTTGGCTAATTAACTCTATTAAAAACCATAATAAGGATTCGAAGCGGGTAAAAGAAGTGATTACCTTTGTTAAAAAGAATGGCGGTTTGGATTATGCCATTGCCAAGATGAAGCAATTTCAAGAAGAGGCACTAAGAATTCTCGAAAATTACCCAGATTCAGCCAACAAAAATTCACTAAAACTTATGGTGAATTATGTAATTGATAGAAAAAAGTAGTCGAATCTATTGCTGCTGTTGCTGTTGCTGTTGGTGTTGATGTTTTTGCCTCAATTCCAAATTACGCTGAAAACTGTTGCTACTATCTAAACTAGTATTTACATGCGGTGTCTTGGTGGTTTGGTATTTCTCGGTTCTAACTTCAACGGAAACCTCTAGTTTTGATTCGGCATTACCTTTAAATACACCCTTTACTGGCGAGCAATCATTGTAGTTTCTACCAATGGCCAATTTTACGTGGTTTTCATCAGCAATGGCATTATTTGTTGGATCTATACCCAACCAACCATAAAACGGAATATAGGCTTCAATCCAAGCATGAGTGGCACCATCCCCTCTAGTCATTTCATCAGTGGTACAAATGTATCCACTAACGTATCTTGCTGGGATGCCCAACATCCTCACCATTTGCAGCAATATGTTGGTGAAGTCTTGACAAACACCTGCCTTCAATTTCCAAATTTCATCTAGTTCACTCTTTACATTTGTTATCCCTTTTTTATAAGTGAAGTTTTCGTAAACATATTCACAGAGTTCCAATACTGCCTTGAAAGGTGATTTGGATTTCGGTTTTTTCGATTTAATAAGTTCAGAAACTTCTTGACTTCCCTCAAATGGTCTATGTCTTAAAAAATCAATGAATTCTACATTTTTTTTGATGGATTCTAAATTTTCCCATTGACTTTCATTATCAACAGAACCATCAGGGAATAACCTGCCTCTTGTTTCTACTTCAATTTCAGAAATTATATTAAGTTCATAATGAGGTTCAGTAACCATAAAGGTGCCTACCCTATTATTGAAAAAATCATAAAATGTTTCAATAAATGGGTTATTGGTAATGGAGAGAAAGTGCGAGTTCACCTTTTGAAAGGCATCGTTAACTGGGTGCAATCTTATAAATGTAGCACCATCTATAACCTTATCGGAATAGGTGTATTTTGTAATGTGTTTTATAAAAAAAGTAGCCATGACGGTATTTAATTATGTTTGGGAAAAGTACACCGCGTTAATGTTTTGCGATATGTTTCTGATGTCTTCTTTTATGCCATCAATAAAATTGCCCAATCCAATGTTATTTATATTTTCAATAGTGGTGTATTTTATTTGGCTCTCTAATTTCCCCAATAAAAATTCTAAATTATTCCTTTCAAGTTGTCCCGATTCAATGAGCTTGTTGATATGTCTGTTTAATTTTTCAATACAGTAATAAACGGATCTTGGAAACAACCTGTCTTGAAAGACCATTTGGATGACCTGATCTTCATTAAAGGACGATTTGTGCGTTTTTAAATAAAGTTGATATCCGCCAATAGATAAAAGCAAATTTTTCCAATAAAAGCTTTTTTCTAAACTATCAGAAGTATTGGCAATTTCCTGAAGTTTTAAAGCTGTAAAATCTGAAATTAACATAACTCTTTCCAAGAACTTGCCAACGTTCATAAAATAGTACGAGGGGCCTCGCTCTTGCGTAATATCGCTAGTGCCATTAAAAATTAAATGAAACCTTCTTAAGTCTTCAAGAAATTGTACTGGGTCTTCTTCCCTTAATTTTTTTGGTAAATCTTTATTTGTAAGGTACAAATAATAGCTGTTTATGCATAGCCAAAGTTCCCTTGAAATATGTTCTTGTACACTTCTGGCATTTTCTCTAGCCCTGGTTACGATGTTTAAAATAGAGTTTGAGTTTTCGGTATTGAACACCATAAATTCTATGCATTCTAGAGGGTCTTCGGTGTAAAACTCATTGTCATAGGGTGTAAAACTTCTAATAATCGGAGACCAAGAGAATAACTCTGGTGAGTCTTGGTTGGCATAAAAATTTACCTTGAGTAAACCTAAAATTCCATTTCCGCGTTCCATGTACCTTTCTAACCAAATTAGGTTATTTGCTACTCTACTTAACATATATTATTTTACTTATTACTTGTTACGTTTTAATCTATTACCCAAGTATCTTTACTGCCACCACCTTGTGAACTGTTAACCACCAAAGATCCCTTTTTAAGAGCGACCCTTGTTAAGCCACCGGGGCAAATGTCAATTCCATCCCTTCCAGATAGGGCAAAAGGCCTTAAGTCAATACATCTGGGAGATAGTTTGCCATCAATATAACATGGGGCTGTAGAAAGTTTTAAAATAGGTTGGGCAATAAAGTTTTCAGGTTTCTTTTTTACGTTATCAAGATACTCTTTTATTTCTTTATCTGAAGCTTCATGGCCCATTAACATACCGTAACCACCACTACCATCGGTTTTTTTGATTACCATATCTCTAACGTTCTTGGTAACATATTCTAGATCTTCAGGTTTTCCCAGCTGGTACGTCTCAATATTTTTTAGAATGGGTTCTTCCTGAAGGTAATATTTAATCATATCGGGTACAAACGTATAAATGGCTTTATCGTCGGCTATACCAGTGCCCGGTGCGTTTACAATATTGACATTTCCTTTTCTGTAAGCCGCCATAATACCAGCAACACCTAGAACACTTTTCGCATTAAATTCCAGTGGATCTAAGAAATCGTCATCAACGCGTCTGTAAATAACATCTACCTGTTGCAAACCATTAGTGGTTTTCATGTAAACAATATGGTTTTTTACAACTAAGTCTGTGCCTTCTACCAATTCAATACCCATTAATCGCGCCAAAGTGGTGTGTTCGTAATATGCGGAATTATAAATACCAGGGGTTAAAAGAACAATGTTTGGGTTGGCTTTATCGGAAAGTTCCTTTAACTTTTTGTACAACATATTTGGATATTCCGAAACCGAGCGAACCCTACTTTTTGGTAAAATGCCAGGGAACAAACGTTTTGAAATTTCGCGGTTTTCTAGCATGTAGCTTACCCCAGAAGGTGTTCTTAAATTATCTTCAAGCACATAGAACTCACCATCGTTGTTGCGGATAAGATCAACTCCAGAAATATGGACGTAAACATCGTAAGGAACCTTAATGCCTTTCATCTCCCTTAAAAAATAAGGACAAGAGTATATTAAATCGGCAGGAATAATGCCATCGTTTATAATGAATTGATCGTGGTATATGTCTTTTATAAACAGGTTTAACGCTTTTAATCGTTGTTTGATGCCCATTTCAATTTTAGTCCACTCTTTGGCAGTGATGATTCTTGGAACAATATCGAAAGGGAATATTTTTTCAATGCCCTCATTATCACTGTAAACCGTAAAGGTTACCCCTTGGTTCATAAATAGCTGTTTAGATAAATCTTCCTTTTTGGTGAGTTTTTCGGCGGTGGTGCCTTCAAGATATTTTACAAAGCCTTCGTATTGAGTTCTGCATTTGGCTTCGTCGTTATACATTTCATCCCATGTTTTGGGGAGCTTGTCATAAGATGAGAAAAGAGTGTTGTTTTCCATAGACTAATAATATCTTATCAAATTTAATAAATTGCTAATGCAAACTCAATCAATTCGTCTTTTACTTGAATAAAATTCATTAATCCATAAAATATAATAAAAATTCTATTATAAATTAATTTTAGGAGTGGATTTTTCAAGGATAATTATAAATGATTCAAAATTGATAGACACTATTATTGACTTATTATATCAATAATTATAATTTTCCAAAGAAGTAAATGAGCCGGCATTCATAACAAAATAAAATGGCCACTCCCAAATATGGAAGAGGCCATTTAGTTCTTAAAAAAAGAGGGTTTTTGCTTAATTTTAACTTTTTAGCTAAACAAAGGCTGGTATTTTTTCTTGTAATTCAACAATAACAATACATTTAAAAAGGCTACAATCACTGCTGGCCAAATTTTAGTTAAGTCGTTATTAGATATATTAAAGACTAAGAATGAAATAGTTAACGGAAACAACACAATTAAAATAAAAGGTGTCCATTTGTTAATAATCAATAATAATCCTATTAATATTTCAAAGATGTACAAAAAGGGTAAATAGTGCGCAACGGCATCAATAAAATGTCTGGTATTCTCTGGCATGTCGCCGTAAGTGAATGGTATAAAATGAACAAATTGGTTTAACGCATATATAATTAGAAATAATCCCAATATAATTCTCAACCAGTTGGATGTTTTAGCTTGTGCTTCCATGAATGTTTTAATTTTAAGTTAACTGTAAGTTGGTTTTAAAAACAGGCATAAGTTACTTTAAGCGGTCAAGAAAAAACATGATTAATGTCATGTAGAAGATTTTCAACTAAATTCTACGTTTATTCATAGAGGGCTTTATAAATTTATAAAATATATTACTTTTACGTGCATTTCTTTTCATAATAATGAGGGGGATTAAATTTGAATAATCAAACTTCTTTTTTACCAAAACAAATAATTTTGATATCACAATCATCCATAGACCAAGTATTTGAAACCGCCAGGGTTGAGGAGGTTATTGGTGATTTTGTCCAACTTAAAAAAGCCGGTAGCAACTTTAAAGGTTTAAGTCCGTTTAGCGACGAACGTACGCCTAGCTTTATGGTGTCTCCGGTGAAGCAGATTTGGAAAGACTTCTCAACAGGCAAGGGGGGTACTTCGGTTTCTTTTTTAATGGAACACGAGCATTTTACGTATCCTGAAGCAATTAGGTATTTGGCCAAGAAGTACAATATTGAATTGGAGGAAACGGAGCAAACCTCAGAGCAAAAGGAGAAAGCCGACGAACGCGAAAGTCTATATTTGGTCAGTGAATTTGCCAATAGCTATTTTCAAAAGATATTGCATAAAACCGATCAGGGTAAATCCATTGGTTTGAGTTATTTTAAAGAACGCGGTTTTACTGATGAAACCATTAAAAAGTTTGATTTAGGTTATTCGTTAAACGAATGGCAGGCTTTTACTGACGAAGCATTAAAGCAAGGGTACAATATTGATTATTTAGAAAAAACAGGACTTACTATTGTAAAGGACGATAAGCGTTTTGACCGCTTTAAGGGGCGTGTTATGTTCCCTATAAAAAGTATGAGCGGCCGTGTTTTGGGTTTTGGTGGGCGTATTTTGATTAATGATAAAAAGGCGGCCAAGTATGTAAATTCCCCTGAAAGTGATATTTACCACAAAAGCAAGGTACTTTACGGTATTTATCATGCCAAGCAGAGCATTGCCAAAGAAGATAATTGCTATTTGGTTGAAGGGTATACCGATGTTATGCAGTTTCACCAAACAGGAATAAAAAATGTGGTATCGTCTTCTGGTACGGCCTTGACATCAGAGCAAATTCGATTAATAAACAGACTGACCAAAAACATTACTGTGCTTTTCGATGGCGACGCTGCAGGTATACGGGCATCATTGCGTGGTGTTGATTTGATTTTGGAGCAAGGTATGAACGTTAAGGTCTGTTCGTTCCCTGAAGGTGAAGACCCCGATAGCTTTGCAAAGCAAAACACACTTGAAGAACTCACTATGTATTTAACTGAAAATGCCAAAGACTTCATTCAGTTTAAGGCTTCAGTATTGTATGAGGAATCAAAGAACGACCCTATAAAAAAGGCGGAGACGGTTAGGGATATGGTGAATAGTATTTCTAAAATTCCAGATCGCATTAAAAAAGAAATTTATGTGCAGGAATGTGCCAGAATCATGGATATAAGTGAAGATGTCTTGTTCAGTACTTTGGCGCAAATCAATAAAAAGGAATTTCAAGAAGAAAATAAAAAGTACCAAAGCGAACAAAAAGCTTTTGAAGTCATCAAACACCAACAGCCCGTAAAGAAAGTAGACGTGCAATATGTGCTGGAAAGAAAAATTATTGAAGTCTTATTGCTTTATGGAAATAGAACAGAGGATTTTGAAGATTTTGTTTTTAAGGAAAATGAAAAGAGCGAACTGGTTTTAGAACCAGTAATCCATCAGGCTAAGGTATTTGAAAAAATATATCTGGATTTGCAAGACGATGAAATGGAATTTTCAAATCCGCGGTTTAAAACTTTGTATTACACGGTTATAGACCGATTAAACCAAGATACGGAGTTCGATTTAAAAACCTTTGTGAATTCCGTTGATCAAGATATGGCTAACGAGATAACCACTATTTTAATGGAAGATGAGCGTTATTCTCTAGACAATTGGAACAGGATGAATATTTTCCCAAAGGAAAAAACAAACACCGTAGCCCAATTGGTTAGTGAAACCATTTTGAGTTTGCGCTGCTTCTTAATAGATCAAAAGGTAAAGGAGTTTCAGGAAGAAACACTTCAAAATAAAAAAGACTCGAATAGAAATTTACTTGAAGAAGTAAAAGACTATTCGGGTCTTAAAATGCTACTCTCTAGAAAATTAAATAGGGTATTATGATATCTCTTTGCTTAATTTAGCCTGATTTACTAAATCTACTAAGTTAGTAACCTTTAATTTGCGCATTAAGCGTGCTTTGTAGGTACTAACGGTTTTTTCGTTAATATCTAGTTCTTTTGAAATTTCCTTGTTCTTTTTACCAATAGTAAGAAGTTTTAAAACTTCGGCCTCACGGGTAGAAAGTTTCTTGTAAAAAGTGCCCCCTTTATTAACTCTTGTTCCAAAAGCCAACTGTTGAGTTAAATCGTTACTTAAGTAAATGCCACCGTCGTTTACCTTATTGATGGCCTCGCTAATGGTAATTACGTTTTCCGATTTGTTTATGTATCCATTGGCACCAGCTTTAATGGCGTTAATGGCATAAACTTCCTCCGGTTGTGCACTTAAAATGACGGTTTTAACATCTGGAAAGTCATTCTTTAAATAACGAAGCAATGTTAAGCCGTTAAGTTTTGGCAAATCAGCTTCGGTTAAAACAATGTCTACCTGGTTTTTCTTTAAAAATTCTAAAATGGCTTCGCCATTGTCAAGACTTCCAACAATTTTTATGTCGGGAGTCGCCGAAAAAAGAACCTCCAGTCCTTTCCTCGTAATTGGGTGGTTGTCTGCTATTAATAATTTAATCATAATGAAAAGCTTTTTTAAACACTATATTGAGAGATAGTTGGGTTGAGAGAATAAGCTTGATATAAATGTAATACTTTTTTAAGCATCCTACAACAATTACTTAAATTTGTTGGGAATTTCGCAAACAGGTATGGGAATCATCTTGTGTTTATTAGCATTATTGAAACGCTTGTAAATTTTGAAGATTTCTTGTTGTCTACTTTCAAAATCTTCTGCAGATTTGCCTTCACTATCCATTTTCATGGCCCACTCAAGTTCTGGATAAGATGCCCCAATTTGGTCTTCATCAGTTCTGTCGTCGCCCCAAAGGCCATCGGTTGGGGCCGCGTCTATTATTTCTTGGCTAATTCCCAAAAATTTTGCCACTTCATAAACTTCAGTTTTAAGCAAATCGGCAATCGGACTCAAATCCACACCACCATCACCATATTTCGTGTAAAAACCAATACCAAAATCTTCAACTTTATTTCCTGTTCCCGCAACCAAAAGTCCTTCCAGCGCAGCAAAATAATATAGTGAGGTCATACGTAATCTCGCACGTGTATTTGCTAACGACATAAAACGGTCTTCTTCGTTGTCAACATCAGGTAAAGCATCAATTAAACTGTCAAACACAGGGGTTAAATTCACCTGTGCCATGCTTACTTTTTCAAAGTTGGATTTTAACCAGTCAATATGGTTCATGGCTCTACTAACCTGAGTAGGCGCTTGGTGAATGGGCATTTCCAAACATAAAAGAGGCATTCCCGTTTTGGCACACAGGGCAGAAGTAACAGCGGAATCAATACCACCAGAAACACCAATTACAAAACCATTTACACCTGCATTTGTGGCATAATCTTTAAGCCATTTTACAATAAAATCTACAACTTTTTCTGTTTGCATGTTGAATGAATTTAATTCTAAGAATAGTACCTTTGCAAACAAAAATAACCTATACGCTCAATTTATAAAAATTTATGACGTTTAAGTTTTGCATGAAATCTGTTTTATATGTTCTGTTATTCGGGCTAGTCTTAAATTCCTGTAAAAATGATAGTGCCACAGAACATGAAATAGCCAAAATAAACACCCAAGTTAATATAGAACGTTTCGATAGACTTTTTGACGAAGTAGATGCACAAAGCCTTCCCAAATTAAAATTGGACTACCCGTTCATGTTTTCCGAAAAATATACCGATTCGTTTTGGTTGGCAAAAAAGGCCGATACCTTACAAATGCAGTTATTCAATGAGACTAAAAAGGCTTTTGCTGATTTTGAAGATACCAAGGTTGAAATTGAATCGTTGTTCAACCATTTAAAATATTATTTCCCAGAGTTTGGTACGCCAAGGGTTATTACGGTAACCAACGATGTAGATTATAGAAACAGGGTTATAGTAACCGATACCATTGTGGTAATTGCCCTAGATTCGTATTTGGGAAGCGACCATGAGTTTTACGGTGCCATTCCAAAATATTTAAGAACAGATTTAAAAAAGGAGCAAATTGTTGTTGATTTGGCCAATGCCTATGCCGAGAAATCCACTTTTCAACCTAAAAGAAAAACCTTGCTTGATGAAATGATTTACACCGGAAAACTGCTGTATTTTAAAGATAAGTTGATTCCGTTTAAAACCGATGCCGAAAAAATAGGCTACAGCAATGCCGAAATGGATTGGGCCATAGCCAACGAAAGCTATATTTGGCGTTATTTTGTTGAGCGCGAAATGTTGTACAGCACAGATGCACAACTTCCAAGCCGTTTTATTAACCCTGCACCATTTACCAAGTTTTATTTGGAAGAAATTGATACCGATTCCCCAGGGCGATTGGGGCAATACATAGGTTGGCAAATAGTACGTGCTTACATGGAAAACAACGATGTGTCCTTTAAGGATATGCTGATTAAAAGCAGCGAAGACATTTTTAACAACTCAAAATTTAAACCCCGTAAATAATGGTGAAAAATACAACTTCAAAAATAGAGCTTAGCGTAGAATTGGATGAAAACCGTGTGCCTGAAAAATTACATTGGACAGCCGAGGACGGGGGTATAACCAATGAAGAGGCCAAGGCCATGATGTTGGCCGTTTGGGATGCCAAGGCACAAGAAACCTTGCGCATAGATTTATGGACTAAAGATATGCCGGTAGATGAAATGAAGGTGTTTTTTCACCAAACCCTAGTGGCCATGAGCGATACTTTTAACCGCGCCACACAAGACGAAAAAATGACCGCAACAATGAAAGATTTTTGCGATTACTTTGCCGAAAAATTGGAACTTAAAAAGTAAATGAAAATGCTTATCATGCCCAGAATGGCCTCAAACAACCAATTGGGCGATTTAACGTCAACGCAGTGAATCATGGGCAAAGTTAGATACTGCGGGATGTTGTTTTAACGACTCGATATGAAATCATTTGAACACTGAAACAAGTTCGGCACAAGTGTTTTATATCTAGTGTTAAACAACTATAGTTGAATTTTTTTATAAAGTCAAATAATAAATTGATTATTACAACTTAAAAATCTCATAACTTTGATGCACCTGTTTTACGGCATTTTCAGTGCGTTCGGCATGGGTGTCGCTGATAAAAAGTTGACCAAAGTTTTCGTTATCCACTAATTTAATGATTTGTGCCACACGGTTTTCATCAAGCTTATCAAAAATATCATCCAACAATAAAATGGGGTTTACGCCACTTTGTGCTTTTATAAAATCGAATTGTGCCAATTTCAGCGCAATTAAAAACGATTTTTGCTGCCCTTGGCTACCAAATTTTTTAATAGGGTGGTTTTCAATGTTAAAAAGCAAATCGTCTTTGTGAATACCGACACTTGTATATTGTAAAGCTTTATCCTTGTTTATGGCTTCCTTTAAAAGCTGGTTTAGCTGACCATCAAACAAATCGCTTTTATAAACCAAATCAACATCTTCCTTGCCATTGCTAATGGCCTCATAGCGCAACTTGAAAATTGGAATAAATTCCTTTAAAAATTCATTGCGTTTAGTAAAAATTTGGTTGCCATAATCTGTTAGTTGGGCATTGTAAACATCTAGGGTGTCTTGGTTAAACGTGTGGTTTAAAGCAAAATATTTTAGCAGGGCGTTGCGCTGTGCCAGTACTTTGTTATAATTGATTAAATGCCCAAGATAGTTTTTGTCGCTTTGTGAAATGACACTATCAATAAACTTTCTCCGCGTATCACTGCCCTCAATAATTAAGTCCCTGTCAGCCGGCGAAATAATAACCAAAGGCAAAAAACCAATGTGGTCGCTAAATTTTTCGTAGGCTTTACCGTTTCGCTTGATTACTTTTTTTTGCCCGCGTTTTAGGCTAACGGCTACTTTTTCGGTTTTATCTTCCTTTTCATAATCACCGTTAATCACAAAAAAGTCCTCTTCGTGTTTAATATTTTGCAGTGCCACGGGGTTAAAATAACTTTTTCCGAAGGATAAATGGTAAATGGCATCGAGTATATTGGTTTTTCCAATACCGTTATTGCCAACAATACAATTTATTTTATCGTTGAAAATGAACGACTTACTATCAAAATTTTTATAGTTAAGTAACGAAAGTGATTTTAAAATCATAAAAAAGCAACTTATAGGGGCGTTAGAGTGTAAACTCCTAAAAAGAACTGCAAATTATTGAAAAATATCAAATAAATACCCTTTTAGTTATGAAGAAAAATTATATTTTTGCGCCACATTAATTGAGACAAATAAATGGCAACTTACAAGAAGAAAGGTTATAAACCAAAAACGAAAATAGAGAAAGAGCATAGTATTGAAGAGGGGTCTACAACAGCTGAAGTTTTTAACACACTTGATGAAACGGCTTCAAAAACAGAGGATTTTGTAGCGAAAAACCAAAAATATATTTTCATAGTCATAGGTCTTGTAGCGCTTGTGGTTCTTGGCTCTTTGGGGTATAAAGAATTTATTTCAAAGCCAAAACAAGAAGCAGCAATGAACGATATGTTCCAGGCACAAAAGTATTTTAACGATGCTGTAAACGGTGTAGAAAAGGATTCGTTATACAATTTAGCTCTTAATGGTGGTGAAGGTAAATTTGGTATGCTAGACATTATTGAAGAATATAGTGGTACGCCATCTGCCAACCTTGCTAACTACTATGCTGGTACTGCCTATTTAAGGTTGAAGGATTACAAAAATGCGATTGAGTTTTTAAGTGATTTTAAAAGTGATGATGAAATTATGGCACCTTTGGCCAAAGGAAATATTGGCGATGCCTTTGTGCAATTAAACCAACCTGAAGATGCATTGGGCTACTATGAACAAGCTGCCGAAATGCGCAACAACGAATACACAACACCCATGTACTTATTTAAAGCAGGTACAACAGCTCTAGACTTGGGACAAGCTGATAAAGCTTTAAATTACTTTAAAAGAATTAAAGACGATTATTCCAATTCTACGGAAGCTTCAAAAGTAGAAGTGTTTATAGGAAAAGCACAGGTGTTGGCAAATAAATAATATGGCTACGGCAAATAAAAATTTATCCGACTACGATAAAAATACAATCCCAAATGCGAAAGGTTTTCGGTTTGGGATTGTTGTTTCAGAATGGAATGATAATATTACGGAAGGGCTCTTTAAAGGGGCCTATGACGCCTTTATTGAAAATGGTGTTTTGCCCGAAAATATTATACGTTGGAATGTACCAGGAAGCTTCGAACTTATTTACGGAAGCAAAAAAATGCAAGAGCAATATGTTGATGCCGTTATTGCTATAGGTAGTGTTATTCAAGGTGAAACCAAGCATTTCGATTTTGTTTGTGAAGGCGTCACTCAAGGCATAAAAGACCTAAACGTATTGCATAATACACCAGTTATTTTTTGCGTGCTTACCGATAATACCATGCAGCAGGCCATTGAGCGTTCTGGCGGAAAACACGGTAACAAAGGTACAGAGGCAGCCATTGCTGCCATTAAAATGGCCGAGCTTCGAAAAAACAGTTAGGTTTTTATACTTCTCGCTGCCAACTTCCTGCTTCAAACAGGTTTTATTTGTTAACATATTTTAGCATTACACGCCATGCTTTCTGCCTATTTTTAAGTACTTTTGAGGGGTAACAGATTAGACTTTGTTTAAGCAACGCAAACATAGAACCTTTAATTATCAGCCTAGATTTTCTGAGGAAAATAAAGCAGATTCTGGTTTGGATGAAGATGCCAAAAGCAAAGATTTTATTTCGAAATGGAGAGCGGGCAGAGATAGTAAAACCAAAGTTCATGGCATGATGTCTATGAGGATCCTGATTTTGGCTTTGGTATTATTATTGATTTGTATGTATTTGTTAGAAAAAAAATACATGTAACGAAAAACTGGAAATCATGGGACTTTTAAAATTGCGAAAAAACAAAAAATTTAGTTACACACCCCGTTATTATGATGATAAAGGGGAAGGCAATCCGTTTGAAATAAAACACAAATTTGATGAATATCGAAAAACGGTTGGAGCAAATAAGGGTTTAAAGGCAAAGTTCAATGATGCTTTAGACGACTATAAAAACCCAGACAAAGCTGCCAATAGACGTATTTTGATTATTGTTGCCATTCTAGTTTTAATTTTTTTATTTATCATCGATTTCGATTTATCCATTTTCTTACCCAAATAATATATGGCAGACATCATACAGCTTTTACCCGATCATGTAGCAAATCAAATTGCCGCTGGAGAAGTTGTACAACGTCCCGCCTCGGTAGTTAAGGAGCTCCTTGAAAATGCCATTGATGCTGGCGCAGATTCCATAAAACTCATTATAAAAGATGCGGGCAAGACCCTGGTTCAGGTGATTGACAATGGAAAGGGCATGAGCCATACCGATGCCCGTTTAAGTTTTGAGCGTCACGCTACCTCCAAAATTAGAAATGCCGAAGATTTATTTCAATTGCACACCAAAGGCTTTCGCGGTGAGGCCTTGGCGAGTATTGCCGCCATTGCCCATGTTGAATTAAAAACCAAACAGCCAGAAGACGAAGTTGGCAATTGTTTGGTTATTGAAGGCAGTAATGTGGTTTCCCAAGATGTGGTGGTAACGCCAACAGGAACATCGGTTTCCGTGAAGAATCTGTTTTTCAACATTCCAGCACGACGTAATTTTTTAAAATCGGAAGCGGTAGAGTTGCGTCATGTTATTGATGAGCTCCATCGTGTAGCTTTGGCGCATCCAAACACTGCCTTTGCCATGTACAACAATGGCAGCGAAACGTTTAATTTGCCTATTAGCAATTATCGTCAGCGCATTGTAAACATATTTGGGATTAAAACCAATGAAAAATTGGTCCCGGTTGAAGAAGATACTGAGGTGGTTAAAATTTATGGCTTTATTGGTAAACCCGAATACGCCAAAAAAACCCGAGGCGAGCAGTATTTTTTTGTCAATAACCGCTTTATAAAAAGTGCGTATTTAAATCATGCCGTGGCTTCGGCTTTTGAAGGACTGTTAAAAAACGGCACGCATGCGAGCTATTTTTTGAATCTTTCTGTTAACCCGCAAACCATAGATATTAATATCCATCCAACAAAAACGGAGATTAAGTTTGATGATGAACATACCCTGTATGCTCTGCTGCGTTCTGCTGTAAAACATAGTTTGGGACAATTTAATATTGCACCCGTACTTGATTTTGAACGCGATCCAAATTTGGATACACCTTACAGCTATAAAAGTAGCACTGCCAATGCGCCTAAGATTGAGGTGGATAGAAGTTTTAATCCTTTTAAAAGTGAACCTAAATTTTCTGACCGACAAATGGCTGCCTTTAAATCTACTCCAAATAACTGGGACAGTCTATACGTTGGAATAGAGTCAAAAGAAAATGGTTCCGAACAAGATTTTAGTGAAGTTCATTTTGAGAGTGAAGAAAAGGCCGCTTCCATGTTTCAAAATGATAATGAGGTAGAAACTGCAAATACTACCTATCAACTGCATAACAAGTATATTGTTAGCACGATAAAATCAGGTATGTTGGTCATTGACCAACATCGCGCTCATGAACGTGTTTTGTATGAAGAATTTCTTCAGAATTTAACCATTCATGCAGTCACGAGCCAGCAACTGTTGTTTCCACTTCAACTTCATTTTTCATCTCAGGATATCTCTATTGTCAATCAATTAAAAGACGATTTGGAGCATACCGGTTTTGTGTTTTCAAATATTGAGGATGGCACGGTTGAAATTACTGGTGTGCCCGTTGGTGTTCCAGAAAGTGAAGTATCCATTATTTTGGAGCAACTTATATCTGATGTAGAAAACGAGGTGCCGGACAGTAACTTTAGTGCCACCGATTTGTTGGCAAAATCAATGGCAAAGAGTTTGGCCATTAAAACTGGGCAGTCATTAAAAAAAGACGAGCAGGAGCATTTGGTAAATAAACTGTTTGCCTGTAAAGAGCCTAACATGTCGCCCACAAACAGAACAACATTTGTTACGATGAGTGTTGATGAACTGGATAAAAAATTTATTTGATGTACCCTTGAGGTCGTCAAAGGAAAAGAAGAATTTATATTATGATGCAAATTTCAGAAACCGTTAAACATATAATAATCATTAATGTGATTATATTTGTTGGAACAATGGCCATAGGAAATGGCACTTTGTTTTATGAATGGTTTGCACTATACTTTCCAAAAAATGACGCCTTTCAACCTTGGCAAATAATAACCCATATGTTTATGCACGGTGGGTTTATGCATATATTCTTTAATATGTTTGCTCTTTGGATGTTTGGTACGCCAGTAGAACAAGTTTTAGGAAGCAAGCGCTTTTTATTCATTTACTTTTCGGCTGGTTTGGGTGCGGTTTTATTTCAATTGGCTTACTATTATATTCAATATGTGCCAAATTATAATGTTTTAATCGAATCTGGCCTGTCTCCAGAAAAAATTAAACAAATGCTTACGACTAATGAGGTGATTTCTGGAACCACTAATGCACAGGTTTCTATATTAAAAGATATCTTTCCAGCATTTAATGCCTCAATGGTTGGAGCTTCAGGTTGCATTATGGGTGTTTTGGCCGCCTTTGGTATGATGAATCCGGAAGCAAGGCTAATGCTGATATTTTTACCAATTCCTATAAAAGCCAAATATTTTATTCCTGGAATTATTATTTTAGATTTGATTTCTGGCTTAACTGGTCAGTCATTTTTCAGTCCAAGCAATACGGCATACATGGCGCATGTAGGTGGCGCGCTGATTGGCTTTATTATTATGTGGTATTGGAAAAAAAATCAGTTTAATATTAACCGTTGGTATTAATGGGTTCGTTTTCTCAAGATATTCAGTACAAGTTTTCTAGGCTTAACGTGCTAGAAAAAATAATTGCCGTCAATGTTCTTGTTTTTATCATAGGATTGTTGTTAAGACCATACATGGATTGGTTTAAGCTACCCAGTGATTTTGGTGATTTTATTCTGAAACCGTGGAGCATCATAACTTATGCTTTTCTTCATTTTGATGTTTGGCATATCCTATTCAATATGCTTTGGCTATATTTTTTAGGGCGTATGTTTTTGAATCTTTTTAGTCCTAAGATGGCATTAAATGTCTATTTTTTAGGGGCCATTTTCGGTGGTTTGCTGTTTATGCTTGGTTATACGTTGTTACCAAGTTTTTTTGGTAACTATTCCAAGTTAGTCGGTGCTTCGGCCGCGGTTAGGGCCCTGTTGATATTTTTATGCGCTTATATGCCCAATCAAGAACTACGTTTTTTTAAATTTAATTTAAAGCTGTGGTATATAGGTGTAGCCATTGTTGTGTTTGATGTAATTGGTTTGTTTGGGACAAATGCTGGAGGAAATTTGGCCCATTTAGGGGGTGCATTGTTAGGTTACGTTTATGTCAAACAATTATTAAAAGGACAGGATATAGGTAAGGGTTTTGAGAAAATAATGGATACTTTATCAAGTTGGTTTAAGCTTTCAAAAAAAGGACCACTTAAAACAGTGCATAAAAATAAAAGAAAGGTTGGTGGCTATACTAAAGCCGATTTTAATGAGTTTAATAACCAAAAGAAAATTGATGTTATTCTTGATAAAATCAGTAAAAGTGGATACGATAGTTTAACTTCTGAAGAAAAGGAATTTTTATTCAGGGCAGGGAAGTAGTGCAATGAAAAATTTAGGGCTAGTCAATAAAATCATTTATTTTATAAATGTGGTTGCTGCGGTACTGCTTTTACTGTCTTTTATTTTGCCTTATTTGCCGCCAAAAACGTTTGCTATATTAGCCGTGGTTAATTTGGGCGTTTCTTTTCTAATCCTGCTTAATATATTATTCTTCCTTTATTGGCTGATTAAGTTCAAGAAACAGTTTATGCTCTCGCTTGTCGTGCTCATTTTTGGGTATTTTTGGTTTGGTTCATTATATAAATTTTCATCATCTAAAAATGTTGGAGCCCCAAATAACTTTAAGGTGATGAACTATAATGTGAGACTTTTTAATCTATATGAATGGATTCCTGAAAAGGGCATAGAAATGAAAATCAGGGATTTTATAAAATTGGAATCTCCAGATATTTTATGTCTTCAAGAATACCATCCGCATAAGAACATCGATTTGTCCTTCTTTCCATATAAGTTCGAAAAGCTTTCTGGGAAAAGGGATAAATACGGGCAAGCTATATTTTCAAATTTTCCCATTGTGAATTCGGGGTCTGTTGAATTTCCAAATACCTCAAATAATGCCATTTTTGCCGATATGGTAAAAGGAAGTGATACCTTAAGGGTCTATAATATTCATTTGGAGTCTTTAAGGATTAACCCAAATGCCGAAAGCCTGCAGCATGAAGACTCTGAAATGCTTTTAAAGCGGGTTGGCAATTCCTTTAAAATGCAACACTTGCAAACCGAATTATTTTTGGCCCATAAAGCAAAATGCCATTATAAAATGATTATTTGTGGCGACTTCAATAATACGGCCTTTTCGTACGTATACCGTAGGATTAAGGGCGATTTAAATGATACCTTTAAAAAGGCTGGCCATGGTTTTGGGCGTACGTATGACTTTAATTCTTTCCCGGTTCGCATCGACTTTATTTTTGCCGATGAAGATTTTGAAGTAAATGGTTTTAAGACATATAAGGAATTGTATTCAGACCATTATCCTATTTATGCCACGTTAAGTTTAGAATAGGCTTATTTTGTCATTCCTGCGGAGGTAGGATCCATAATAAAAACAAGGAAAGACATTAAGATTCTTGCCTCCGCAGGAATGAACTACATAAAACTACAGTCCACAAGATCTGAGATAATATGTGCCACCAACCCTAAAGCTATCAATCGAGTTTTCTTCGGAAAAAGCAATGCAACATAAATGGCTATGGCGTAATATGAATGCAAAGGATGAAAATTAATGCTGCATCTGTCAGGAGCAAAAATTGGATTGGCTAAAAGGTGGTCAACGTCTATCCACATACCGGAAAATATAATCAAAAAGACTATTTTCCATTGGGGCTTATACCAAATTAGAGCAATGGCCAATGGCAGCAGAACATGGCATCCATAATGGGCAAACAGCTGGAGCATTAGGGTGTTTTTATGGTTTGAGATTCCAAGTAATTTAAGGTGTTTGGGCCTTCATTGAACAGCAAATCCAATATACTCAAGTTGGGAATAAAACCGTACTTGTTGCTAAAAACCTGTGTGTATGGTTCAAAGTCTTTCGGTGTTTCCTTTTTTGCCTGTGCCAAAAAACGAAAATCGGTTTTGCCTTCTGGGTCTTTTTCGTAGGTGTCGGTTTTTGAAATATTCAAATCCAATTGCAAACAGTCGCAAATAACCTCCAAGCACTTCAAATTAAAATCTAAGATGTAATCTACTTTTTGCTCAAACAACGGTCGGATGTCATCCTCATAATACTCAAAAAAAGGTGAGGTTCTATATGCCGAAATCAAAGATTTTAAGTGAATATCTTGCCATTTTTCTTCGTTGAAAATCTTCACTTCTCGATACTTCCGTCTGTTTTTTTGCGAATGTACCACAGGAATGTTTAAAGCCAATTTGCCGTTTGCTCCGTAAATGTAGGCTCTGTTTCGGTAGGTTTGTTTAAGGAAGTTGTCCTCCATTTCAAAAACTACTTGCGAAGCTTTAATCATAGCCACAAAATGTGCGATGTTCGGGAAATATGTGGGGTGGACAATTACGTTCATCTGTTAAATTGTTTGTTGTTAAGTTGAAATTGGCTAAACAACTTAACGACTTCAACTCTAACTATTCGCCTTTTTACGTTTTCTCCATTTGCTGAAGCCAATCCAACCTGCCAACAAAATTAAAAACGGAATTAAGTACGATGTCGCTTTTCCTTTTCCGCTAACGGTAGTAAAAAAACGTTCCCAACGCGGAGATTTTCCATCCCAGCTCATCCAGATGAACACAGGTTTTCCAACCACATGGTTAAAGGGTACAAAGCCCCAAGCACGAGCATCAATGGAGTTATGACGGTTATCACCCATCATCCAATAGTAGTTTTGTTTGAAGGTATAGTTGTTGGTTACTTCACCATTGATTAAAATTTGGTTCCCTTTTACCTGCAAGTTGTTACCCTCGTATTCTGTAATAACACGTTTGTAAAGCGGTAAGTTTTCTAAATTAATACCAATGGTTTTCCCTTTTTCAGGAATATATAGTGGTCCAAATTGATCCACATTCCAATTATAATTGGGGTCGTGCGGGAAAATATTTGGGTCTCTTGCCCCTTTTTCTTTGATGTTTGGTGTTATACTAACTACGTTTGGATGGTCTTTAAATTTGGCCAAAGCCTCATCTGAAATAGCTGAAAAATAATAAGTATTTTGCGCATTGATTATTCCAAAACCATCCGTTATATCATATCGTTCTTTAAGGAACTTCGGGTTGAACTGATGTGTTTTAGGTTGCACGTAATAACTGAATTGTAAGTGCGCTCTATCGGGCAATTCGTTTTTCTGTCCATTGATATAAACAAAGCCATCACGAACTTCTAAAGTGTCTCCAGCAATGCCAACGCAGCGTTTTACAAGGTTTGTTTTTTTGTCTATAGGCTTGTAGTAGTTTCGGTCTGGATGAAAATCGTTCATATCCAAAAGCGTATCTGCGGGCTGATTGAATACTACGATATCATTTCTTTCAATATCTTCAAAACCTGGCAAACGTAAATAAGGAAGCTGTAATTTATTTTTCCATGAACTGCTGCCTTTATGGTCGTCAAATAAATAGGATTTGTTTTTTAATACGGGAATGGTATCGTGAACCATGGGTGCTCCAACCGTGGTCATGGGCACTCTAGCGCCATAATGAAACTTACTTACAAAAAGGAAATCGCCAACCAACAATGATTTTTCCAACGATGATGATGGAATGGTGAATGGTTGGATGAAATAAGTATGTACAATAGTGGCTGCTACAATGGCAAACAAAATGGAGCTTGTCCATTCTCCTGAGCTAGATTTTGGATGAATACTTCTGTCTGAAATATAGCTTACATCGGCCACATAGTTTAAGTAGAAATTGTAGAATCCAAGGGAAACAACAGCCAACAACGTATCCGAGGTTTTGTTTTTTCCAAAACTTCTGGCAGTTTCAACCCAAACCACAGGAAACATGATGAGGTTGACAATGGGCAAGAACAGTAGAATTACCCACCACCAAGGACGGTTGATTATTTTCAATAGAATAACCGCATTATAAACGGGAACAAAAGCCTCCCAAGCTTGTCTTCCAGCCTTTATATAGAGTTTCCAAGTTCCTAAACCATGAATAACTTGAATGATTAAGATGAAAATAAACCACTGTGTCCACGTCATAATCTTGAAATTTTAATTTTTTGTTGGTCGCAACTGCCTTTCTAACGTTAGTTTTTTAATCAATATTAACCAATATTTAACACGTCCTTCATACTGAACACACCTGTTTTGCCCACAATCCATTCTGCGGCAATAACTGCCCCTAAAGCAAAGCCTTGTCTGTTATGGGCTTCGTGTTCAATGGTTATAGTGTCCACCTCACTTTGGTAGGTTACAGTATGTGTTCCTGGAACATCTGCAATGCGTTTAGCCACAATTGGAATTGCAGATTCTCCGTTTTGGTCCAATTTCCATTCGTTAAAATTTTCATTATTTGAAATAATGTCATTGGCCAAAGAAATAGCTGTTCCGCTTGGTGCATCTAGCTTTTGGGTGTGGTGTATTTCTTCCATAGAAACATTGTACTGTTTCAATGAGCTCATCATTTTTGCCAAAGTTTTATTAAGCTCAAAAAAGATGTTTACACCTAGGCTATAGTTTGAAGCGTAGATAAAAGCACCTTTGTTTTCTTTACAAAGTGCCACGGCATCGTCATATTTATTCAACCAACCTGTAGTTCCAGAAACAACGGGAACGTTGTTGGTCAAACAATTTGATATGTTGTTAAAAGCAACTGTTGGAATACTAAAATCTATGGCAACATCTGCTTTTGTAATATCGTAATCATGGTCGTCCTTGTCAATGGTCAATACTACATCGTGCCCACGTTTAAGAGCAATTTGTTCGATGGTTTTTCCCATTTTTCCGTATCCAAGTAAAGCTATTTTCATCTGTTTGTTTTTTTAATTTTAGCCTAGAATTTAAAATTTAATGTCAGTCCTAGGTTACCGGTTGCATCAATTTCGTTGAATCTGTAATGCGGTGCCAAAGATAAGTTTTCATCTACATTATATTGCATTAAATGGGCATCAACATTGGCATCAATAATATTTAAGGCATATAGGCCAAAAGTTACCAACAAAGATATTTCCTTGTTTCTTCGATAAAATTTTTGTGCGTCCTCAAGCCTACTTGTGGTGATTCTTGGTGTTGTAAGTTGATTGCCATTTGCATCAAAGTAAAATTCATCATTTTTAAAACCAGCCAATCTGCTTTTGTAGGCATCCCTGTAGCGGTCGTATTCTTTACTGTTGTTAAGGTAAAAATAAATACCGGTACCAATAGCCCCATAAACAATAGGTATTTTCCAATATTTTTTGTTGTAAGCCTGACCTAAACCTGGTAAAATAGCAGAATAAAAAGCTGCTTTTGCAGGGGACAAAGGATTTATTCGTTCTCGAGCTAATGAAATAGTATCAACTGCAATAAGCGGTTCCGGAATAATCTCTTCTTCAGGCTTTTTATCTTGGGCTATTAACGTAAAACAACTCAAAAAGGTTAAAGCTAATGCCAATAAGGATTTATTTGGAATCACCTTGAACTAATTTTTTTATGCGATTAAAGTCTTCTTCTGAATGAAACGGAATGGTAATTTTTCCTTTTCCGTTTTTAGAAACTTTAACGTCAATTTTATGTCCAAAGTATTCTGAAAATGCCGCAATGCCTTTTTTGACAAACTTTGGCAGTTCTTCATTTTCTGATTTTTTAGCAGGAACTTTAAGGTCTTCTGAAGCATTAAAGTCGCGTATCAAATTTTCAGTTTCCCTAACCGAAAGTTTATTTGAAAGTATTTTTTCGTAAATATCCAGTTGGATGGATTGGTCTTCAACCGCAATTAAAGCACGTCCATGTCCCATAGAAATAAAGCCATCACGCATGCCTGTTTGAATAATGGGGTCTAACTTTAACAAGCGCAAATAATTGGTAATTGTAGAGCGTTTTTTACCCACACGCTCGCTCATTTGCTCTTGGGTCAGGTTAATTTCGTCAATTAATCTCTGATAAGATAGAGCAATCTCAATGGGGTCTAAATCTTGTCGTTGAATGTTCTCAACCAAGGCCATCTCTAATGATTCTTGGTCGTTGGCAATCCTAACGTAAGCCGGAATTGTTTCTAAATCAATTAATTTGGATGCTCTGTAACGACGTTCACCAGACACCAATTGGTATTTGTTTTGACCAACTTTTCTAACCGTAATGGGCTGGATGATGCCTAATTCTTTTATGGATGATGCCAACTCACGGAGCGATTCCTCACTAAAATTAGTTCTGGGTTGAAACGGGTTTACCTCAATAAAATCAATGTCTAATTCAACTATATTCCCAACAACTTTATCGGCATTCTTATCGTTTACTGATTGGATGTCATTATCTGGGTCTTTCAACAGTGCCGATAAACCTCTACCTAAAGCTTGTTTTTTAGTTGCCTTAGCCATAATTAAGCATTTTTATTGATAATTTCTTTAGCCAAACTTAAGTAATTATCGGCACCTTTACTACTGGCATCGTAATTAATTATGCTTTCGCCATAGCTCGGCGCCTCGCTTAAACGCACGTTACGTTGAATGATGGTTTGGAAAACCATATCGTTAAAGTGTTTTTGGACCTCTTCAACCACTTGGTTTGACAGACGTAAACGCGAATCGTACATGGTTAACAATAAACCCTCAATATCCAATTCTGAATTGTGTATTTTTTGAACACTTTTAATCGTGTTCAATAATTTTCCTAGGCCTTCTAGAGCGAAATATTCACACTGAATGGGGATAATCACGGCATCGGAAGCAGTTAAGGCATTCAATGTTAATAATCCCAAAGAAGGTGCGCAATCTATCAAAATATAATCGTAATCACCTTTAATATCACCCAATGCTTTTTTCAGCATGTATTCACGTTCATCCTTATCAACAAGTTCTATTTCAATGGCCACTAAATCGATATGGGCAGGGATAATATCTAGATTCGGCGTTTCTGTTTTAACAATGGCTTCCCTAGCTACATTGGAATGCTCTAAAAGTTGGTAGGTTCCTATTTCAACGGACTCTACATCTATACCAATTCCAGAAGTTGCATTTGCTTGAGGGTCAGCATCTATAAGTAACACTTTTTTTTCTAGAACACCGAGTGAAGCTGCTAAATTAACTGAAGTTGTGGTTTTTCCAACACCACCTTTTTGGTTAGCAATTGCAATTATTTTACCCATTAATTATTATGGTTTGATGAGTCGCAAAAATACGATTATTTAGTTGGAATAAAAATGGAAGAAGTTAATAAATCGGTAAAGAGAAATCAATTATATTATTGATAATTATTTGGTTAATCTATTAGGATTTCTAAAATTTTAACTGCGGCATCACTAATTTTTGTACCTGGTCCAAAAACAGCCACGACGCCAGCATCAAATAAAAATTGGTAATCTTGTTTTGGAATAACACCACCAACAATAACCATGATATCATCGCGTCCGTATTTTTTTAATTCCTCAATAACTTGCGGCACCAATGTTTTATGTCCAGCAGCCAATGAAGAAATCCCTAAAACATGCACGTCGTTTTCAACAGCTTGTTTGGCTACTTCCTTCGGTGTTTGGAACAATGGGCCAATATCGACATCAAATCCAACATCTGCGTAACCTGTAGCAACTACCTTTGCGCCGCGGTCATGCCCATCTTGTCCCATTTTTGCAATCATAATTCTTGGGCGTCTGCCGTCTTGCTCGGCAAAAACATCGGCCAGTTCTTGGGCTTTTTTGAAACTTTGGTCGTCTTTAATTTCTTTTCTATACACGCCTGAGAATGATTTTATTTGTGCTTTGTATCTTCCAAAAGCGGCTTCAAGTGCATCACTGATTTCGCCAAGTGTTGCCCGCTCACGAGCCGCTTCTACAGCTAAAGCTAATAAATTTTCTTGTCCTGACTTTGCTGCTTCGGTTAATTTTACCAAAGCCATTTTTAATTTTTCAGAGTTCCTCGTGGCCTTAATGCTTTTTAATTGCTCTATCTGTGCATTTCTTACGGTTTGATTGTCAACTTCCAGTGTTGCAATAGGTTCTTCTTTTTTAAGCCTGTGTCTGTTTACGCCAACAATAATGTCTCGCCCAGAATCAATTCTGGCTTGTTTCTTGGCTGCGGCTTCCTCAATTCTCATTTTAGGAATTCCGGCTTCAATGGCTTTGGTCATTCCGCCCAGTTCTTCTACTTCTTGTATGAGTTTCCAAGCTTTTTCAGCAATATCGTGGGTTAACTTTTCCATATAAAAACTGCCACCCCATGGGTCGACAGTTTTGGTTATTTTGGTTTCTTCTTGCAAAAATATTTGCGTGTTTCTGGCTATTCTTGCGGAGAAGTCTGTTGGTAGTGCAATGGCTTCATCCAAGGCATTGGTATGCAAACTTTGCGTGCCACCAAACGCAGCTGCGGCAGCTTCAATAGTTGTTCTGGCCACGTTATTAAAAGGGTCTTGTTCTGTTAAACTCCAACCGCTAGTTTGGCAGTGCGTGCGCAATGACAACGATTTTTCATTTTTAGGGTTGAATTGTTTCACCAGTTTTGCCCAAAGCATTCTTGCAGCCCGCATTTTGGCAATTTCCATAAAATGATTCATGCCAATGGCCCAAAAGAACGATAGACGAGGTGCAAAAGAATCAATGTCCATGCCCGCCTCAAGCCCTTTTCTTATGTATTCCATACCATCAGCCAATGTGTAAGCCAATTCAATATCGCATGTTGCACCGGCTTCTTGCATATGATAGCCAGATATGCTAATGCTATTGAATTTTGGCATGTTTTTGCTGGTATATTCAAAGATATCTGAAATGATTTTCATGGAAGGTGATGGTGGATAAATATAGGTGTTCCGCACCATGAACTCTTTTAGTATATCATTTTGAATGGTTCCTGCCAATTGTTCAGGTTTTACGCCTTGCTCTTTGGCAGCCACAATATAAAAGGCCATTATGGGTAAAACCGCACCATTCATGGTCATGGAAACGGACATTTCATCAAGTGGGATTTGATTGAATAGTATTTTCATATCCTCAACCGAATCGATGGCTACACCGGCTTTGCCAACATCACCAACAACCCGCTCATGGTCTGAATCATAGCCACGATGGGTGGCTAAATCAAATGCCACGGAAAGTCCTTTTTGACCTGCTGCCAAGTTGCGTCTGTAAAAAGCGTTGCTTTCTTCAGCAGTACTAAAACCGGAATATTGCCTAATTGTCCAAGGCCTTTGCACATACATTGTGCTGTATGGTCCACGAAGGTTTGGCGCAATGCCAGCTACAAAGTTTAAATGTTCTAAACCTTCAACATCTTCTTTGGAATACATAGATTTAACATCAATCCCTTCAGCAGTCTGAAAGGTTAAAACTTCTGTCTTCCGTCTTCCGTCCTCTGTTTTTAATTCTATATGTTGAAGATTTCTTCTCAAACTTTGTTTTTATTATGGCTTTGGTAGGTTGTTAAAATCAACATTTTGGATGGGTTTGTTCAAATCTACCATTGAAAAATCTATCCCAAATAGGTTGGCATAAAATAAATCTAAGGCAGTATATAGAGCTAAATATTTGTCATTTTGTGCATCTCTTAGTTTTGAGCTAAGCGGCGCACCAAAAAGTTTGGGAGCCATGCTATTTGTTGTTAAAAGAGCATTGAAAGTTGTTTTTAAAGCTTCATCTTGAATGTTTTTTGAAATGCAACTGACCGCCGAGCTGTTATAATTCAAATTACTTTTAGGGTTATTGGTGTTCCATAGGTCTGTTTCATTTTTTAAGGCCTCAAAAACATCAAGCGTGTGTTTGGAAATGATATCTTCATATTTTACAGTTGAGTATAACGCCGATCTTAAGTATTGTGAATAGGCTTGAAACAATGTGGTGTTAGGCCTTGCTCTCCTGTAATAATTTATCATGTCGTTTTCAAAACTATACAAGGCTTCATTATATAATTTTGAATTTAAACCGTCGCAATTTATCAGCGTAGGTTGGACGGCATATTTATAATCTGTAAACGAGTTTTTATTCTTACAACTGAATAAAATAAGTGCTAATAAAAATGCGGTAAGTGTAATTTTTGGGTTCATTTTAAAGTTCATTTTTTAATCGTTCTTGTTCTGTGTATTCTGCCAATCTTTTTTCTATGATTGGTTCAATTAGTGTTTTTCTTGGGTTGTTTTTTGTGAATGGATAAAGTTCCAATTCATCTTTCATCCTGTCCTTGGGGTTCGTGTGTTTGTTGGTTCCAAGCAAAATAGATTCACCATTATCAAACTGTTGCTGTTCTTTGGAAGCGCTTTCTTTAATTTTTCTTTGGATGGTGCCGCTTTTAAGTTGTTTTAAAAAGCCACCTTGGGGTTCAATATTCTTAAAGAGGAGCAAAGCTTTTTCAGCAAGCTGATGGGTTAAACTTTCAATATAATAAGAGCCGTCGGATGGATTGTCAACTGCATCAAAATAGCTTTCATGTTTTAAAATCAAAAGCTGATTTCTGGTTATACGTTCTCCAAATTCATTGTTTTTATGATAAATGGAATCATAAGCCAGATTGCAAATAGTATTGGCACCGCCAAGTATGGCGCTCATGCATTCCGTGGTGGTGCGCAACATGTTCGTATTAAAATCGTAAATGGTTTTGTTGCGTTTTGATGGAACTGCAAAAATTTGGCAATTCTGATTTATGTTATATTCAGTGGCCAACGTTTTCCAAAGTAAGCGCAACGCCCTGAGTTTGGCTATTTCAAAAAAGTAGTTGCTGCCAACTGAAACTTTAAAGTTTACTTTTAAAGATTTCTTCGCTTCACTCGCAATGTCGTTGTCTAAATGATTTAAATATTCGTTGGCATGGCTCAACCCGTAGGCCAATTGCTGAACCATATTGGACCCAGCATTTTGGTAAAGGGAAGTGTCAATTGAAAATGAATTTGCTGTTTTTACAATGTTTTCAAATTTTTGAAAATCATCATTTAGGTTTTTATACCAATTTCCTGTTTTGGCCAAGTTGCCAATGATATCTATGTGAACATAGATTTCCGCTTTTGATTGGAATTTTGAAAGATTTTGAATGAATCTTTCCGAAAGAAAGAGCAATTTAAAATGAAGGGAAACCGAATTTAAATCTATGTTCTTTAGTAAATCATCAATTGAAGCGTTTTCAGAAGGAATAATAAATTCAATGCTTTCTGCACCGCGTTCAATAACATCAATGGCATGAAGGTTTGATTTTTCTACATGCGCCACAAAAATAGATTGGCAAATTTTCCATTGGGTGGCTCGGGTGTCTGATATTTCTGGTAGATCATCAAAATCATCAGCATGATAAAAAGGCTTTACGGAAATGTCTTCATTCGATTTCCAAATCAGGGTATCATTGTAATCAGCACCTTTTAAATCGAACTGTATTTTTTGCTTCCACTGTTTTGAAGAAACGGCATCAAATTCGCTGAATAACGTTTTACTCATTATCCTTTGTTTTTAAACTGTCTTCGTATTCAATGATGTAAATTTCTTCGTTGTCGCGCTTCATATAATACGCTTCACGGGCAAATTTTTCCATGCCTTCTTCAGAACTTAGTTTTTTTAGGTCTTTCTTGTCCTTTTCTATCTCTTTTTTATAGTATTCCTTTTCATTTTCGAGGTCGTCAATTTCGGTATTTAGCTCATGATGTATAAGCCATGAGTTGGCATCAAAAAATATCATCCAAACCGCAAAAACTGCCAAAATGAGCAGGAATATATTCTTGAATGGTTTTAAAAGTTTCTTTTTTGAAAAGCCCATAGTTATAGTTTTTGGGTTATGATGGTACGAACAATATCAATGGCCACGGTATTATATTTGTTATTTGGTATTATGATGTCTGCGTACTCTTTCATAGGCTCAATAAACTGGTCGTGCATGGGTTTCAGGGTAGTTTGGTATCGGCTCAAAACTTCATCTAAATCCCTTCCCCGTTCAGAAATATCACGTTTTAATCTTCTGATTAAGCGCTCATCACTATCGGCATGCACAAAGATTTTTATATCGAACATATCTCGCAACTCCGGATTGGATAAAACCAATATGCCTTCAACAATCATTACCTTTCTGGGATGGGTTAAAATGGTGTCGCCCGTTCTATTATGTTTAACGAAAGAATACACGGGTTGGTGTATGGGCCGTTCATTTTTTAGCTCAAGTAAATGCATTGCCAAGAGTTCAAAATCAATAGATCTAGGGTGGTCAAAATTTATTTTTACGCGTTCGTCGTAACTTAAATGAGAAGTGTCTTTGTAATAGGAATCTTGAGACAGAATACCCACTTCGCCTTCCGGAAGCTCATTTAACAATTGATTGACCACTGTGGTTTTGCCACAGCCAGTTCCACCTGCAATTCCTATAACTAACATGAATTTGGCTTTTTACAAAGTTAAATAAATGAAAAAATCAGCAAGGTAGAAATGCTATTATTTTTCAATTTTTGAAACTTCTGCTTCTGTAACCATGTTGTCATTTTTATTGCCCCAACTGTTGGTAATGTAGTTCATCACATCGGCCACTTCATCATCCCCCAATCCCATCGGTGCCATAAGACCGTTGTATTTTTGACCGTTTACAACAATTTCTCCTTGTTGGCCATATTTAATACCTTTTATGGAAGCAGTTCTGTTGTTCATTAAATAATCTGATTTTGCCAATGGAGGATAGGTTTTTCTGATGCCTTCACCAGTAGGTAAATGACAAGAAACGCAAAAATCTTGGTATATTTTGCTACCTCGTTTTATGCTCTCTTCCAAGGGAGTGGTCTGGGTGTAGTCATCATTATTGGAAAAGAATTGTAATGCTGATGTTATTAAAACAATTAAAAAAATAACTAGTGATTTCATAACTCTAGTTTTTAGGGACAATTTTATAGATACCTTTTCCTTCCACCGCAATGTATATAATTCCATCTGGGGCTTGAATAACATTACGCAGCCTGCCAATTCCTTCAAATAATTTTTCGCGTTTTACAACTTTGTTGTATTTTAAAATTAAGCGCTCTAAATATTCGAATTTTAAGGAACCAACCAACACATCGCCTTTCCATTCTGGATAATTTATAGATGATACTATGGCCATGCCACTTGGTGCAATTGAGGGGACCCAATAAAATAGGGGTTGTTCCATGCCCTGTTTTTCGGTAATGTCTGTAAAAGTGGTGCCGCTGTAGTTAATGCCATACGAAATTACAGGCCAGCCATAATTCCTCCCTCTTTTAATAACATTTATTTCATCACCTCCTCTGGGGCCATGTTCATTGATCCAAATGGCTCCGGTAAAGGGGTTTTTTGTCATACCCTGTGGGTTTCGATGCCCATAACTATAAATGGCTTTTTTGGCATCTTTATATTTGTAAAAAGGATTGTCTTTTGGAATGCTCCCATCGCTATTCAAACGGTAAATTTTACCACAATCTCTTGTAATGTCTTGTGGATTCACATCGCGTTCGCCACGTTCTCCAATTGAAAAATATAGATAACCTCTGTTGTCAAACTCAATTCTTGAGCCAAAGTGCTGGCCTTTTCTAGTATTTGGTTCAGCTTTATAGAGTACTTGTTTTTCAACAAATTTGTTGTCTTTTAATTTGGCTCGCATCAAAGCCGTGTTTCCACCATCGCCTTCACCTTCAGAGGAACTATAGGTCATGTAAATCCATCCGTTGTTTGTGTAATTGGGATGTGTTTTTATATCCATTAAACCACCTTGACCGCGAACATAAACTTCTGGGCCGTCTTCAACAGTTGTTTTCTTCCCATCCTTAAAATGGATGATTTCACCTGTTTTTTCCGTAATTAGCATGCTGCCATCAGGTAAAAAAGTCATTCCCCAAGGGATGTATAAATCAGGAACAACCAATTCGGTAGTGTAATTTAAGTTTTGAGGGTTTTCAGCTTTAACTTCAGATTCTTTTTGTTGCCCGCAGGCTGAAAGTGCCATAAATACGATGGCAAGAAAAGTATCAATGTGTTTCATAACACGATTTTTTTTGATTTAAAGTTACATTAAAAACTATAATTTACATTAATTCCCGTATAAAAATTAGCAGGGTTGCCAGGATAATAATATCGTGGTGCATTACCTCCAAAACTTGGCGCATTTATTAGAATTTGGGAGGCATATGCTTCATCAAAGATATTGTTTACACCAAAGAATACATTGGACTTTAGCTTTTTATTAAGATTTGTTTTGAAGCCAAATTTTAGGTTTGTGAGGTTGTAGCTTTCAGAATAAATGCTGTTGCTATCTGTCATGGGCATTTTTCCGACGTGCTGAAAATTGATGTTTCCGTAAAACCCAATTTTAGAATTAAAGTCAATGCCCATATTGAAGATTTCTGAAGGCACGCCTGTTAAATCGTTTCCAGAGTAATCGGTCGTGTCGTCTACAAATTCCTTAAACGTAAAATGATTTAAGGTGTAGCTAATTAAAGTGCCGATTGAAAAATTCTCTTGAGTTCTAATTTGATAATCCAAACTTACTTCAAGTCCGTCATGTTGGGTTTTACCTGCGTTTATGCCAATGAATTCATCTTGAGCAGTTCTTCTGGGAACCAACAGATTTTTGATATCCAAGCGGTAAAAAGACAAACTATATTGCATTCGGTTTTTAAGTGTAGCGCCACGAGTACCCAGCTCAAAATTCCAGCCAGTTTCTGGTTTTAGGTTGGTGTTTATTTGACCATCTGGCAATAATGTTTCATTTAAAGAAATGGGTGAGAAGCCATGGCTGGCATTGGCAAAAACAGTTGTACTTTTACAAATAATATGTGAAATGCCCAGTTTTGGAGACACGATGGTTTTGAACTTGAAACTTCCTGATTGGTCGGGATTTGAGTTGGATGCCGGAAATTGGTCATCTAAAACATACCCCGTTTTATTCAGATTAAGCCCCAGGGAAAATGTGGTTTTTTCCGAAATCTCATAATTGCCATCAAAAAAAAGATTGAAATAATGCCTGTTTTCTGAATAGCTAGACAATTTATTGCCGGCAACGCTTCCGGTATCTGGTGGAAAATCTGAATACAGATTTTCGAAAGTTTCGTAATCATAATTATCTTTAAAAATTTCCCCACCGAACGTGTAATTGAGGTTTTTGTTCAAGATATCTATGTTCCCAAGCAGCCGAGTCCGGATTCCAAAAGCCAAAGTTTCTTCTTTTAAAATATTGAAAGGTCTTGGTTCGTAAGCATTTCTAAAAGATATAAAGACACTGGTTATTTGTTTTGTTTTATTGTTGAAATCATGGTTCCATGATAGACCAACAATACCACGTTGAGAGTCTTCATAACCTTGGGCAGCCTTCCAGTTTATGTCAGCAGATTTTGGGCTATTTAGATAAGTTGTTTCGTTTATTGAACTCGGTATAAAAGCCCTTAAATCAACATAACTGGCCAAAAAGTTTAAGCTGTTTTTTGCATTTAAAAAATGATTTGAATTGAAGGTAATTGTTTGTCTGTTATAGTTGTTGTTTTCTCGAAATCCATCGCTATTGGTATTGCTGTATACAAAACCCAAACTGTTTTTTGATGAACCATAGCTTCCATTTAAAACGCCTTTCCTCAAACCAAATGAACCTATTGAAAATTCAGAATTCACCTGCGATTCGTTTAAAAATGCCAGTTTTGGAGATATGTTTATGGTGCCGCCAAGTCCAGCGCCATAAATACTTGAAACGGCTCCTTTGGTTATTTCCATTCGAGAAATGGATGTCAATTCAAAATCTTCAATATTGGTTTCACCACTACCGTTTGTTAACGGAATATCTTTAAAATATGCCCTTATTTTTGATGTACCAAAAAGGTTTCTAGAGCCAATACCGCGAATGGTAATTCTGTTGGTGTTAAGCGCGCCGCTTTGCATAAAAACACCTGGTACTCTGTTCAAAACAGAGTTGAAATTTATATGGTTGGAGCGCTCAATATCTTTTGTGGAAATAATACTTATTGCCGTTGCAGATTTTTTTAGTTTAGTTGGAATTTGGTCAACTTTAATGACAATCTCGTTTAATTGTGACGTATTGATTTGCAATTCAACAAGCGAAAAAGTATTTCCTTTAAACTCAATTTGTTTTGGGGAATACCCTTCTTTTTTGAATAAAAATGTTCCAGGGACGACTTCAAAAATTCCATTTAAATTTGAAAAAACAGAATCGTTGCTTTTCAAATTAATAATTAAAACCTCTGGGATAGATAATTTATTTTCTTTGTCAATTACTTTACCGGTTAATGGGTTTTGCCCAATGGAAAAAGTGCTGATAAGGGCAAGGCATAGAAAGGATAGACAGGTTTTTATTGAAAACACAAATTCTTGATAATTGATGAAAAGCGAATATATGATATTAATAATAACTAGGGAATGTAAGACTATAAATATTTTTAAAATTATGATTTGCCAAATGAATAAAAGAAGTATATTTGCAACCCGTTAGAGATAACCAAAATCGGGGTGTAGCGTAGCCCGGTTATCGCGCCTGCTTTGGGAGCAGGAGGTCGCAGGTTCGAATCCTGCCACCCCGACAAATAAAAATTTAAAACACTGCAAGTCTTCGGAGTTGCAGTGTTTTTTGTTTAGGGTAATTTCAGAATTGTAAAAGGCTAAAAAAATAGGAAGGAGTTTAGAGCAACATTATTATAGTTTATGCCTACATTTGTGAGCTGTTGAAATTCTAATTTTGTTTAAAAAATCATTAAAATGAATTTATTTGACATATCCGATAAAGTAGCATTGGTTACCGGTGGCGGTGGTGTGCTTGGAGGAAGTATGGCAGAATATTTACTGGAAAACGGTGCTATTGCAATTATTCTGCACTACAAACAAAAAACGGTTGATGAAACTGTTAAAAGAGTGTCTGCTATTAGTAAAAAAGTAGACGGTTATGTCTGCGATGTTACTGATAAAGAAAGTGTTCAAGAAGTTTCAAATGCTATAATGGCTAAGTATGGAAGAATAGATATTTTGATTAATGCGGCCGGTGGAAATATGCCTGGAGCAACCATTGGACCAGATCAATCTTTTTTTGATGTCGATTTAAATGACTACCGAAAAGTTGTTGATTTAAATCTTTTTGGAAGCGTTATCCCGACTATTGTTTTTGGTAAAGAAATGGCAAAAAATAAAAAAGGCAATATTATTAATATATCTTCAGTAGCTGCAGATAGAGCTTTAACGCGAGTTGCTGGTTATTCTTCTTCAAAAGCAGCTATTACTAATTTCACAAAATGGTTATCGGTAGAGTTAGCAACTAAGTATGGTGACGGATTGCGCGTTAATGCTATAATTCCTGGGTTTTTTATTGGGAATCAAAACAGGGCTTTGTTGCTAAAAGAAGATGGAAGTTATACAGATAGAGGGAATACAATTATAGCCAATACACCCATGCAACGCTTTGGTCATGCCCATGAGTTGCACGGAGCCTTGCATTATTTGTGTTCTGATGCTTCAAAATTTGTAACGGGTATTGCCATTCCTGTAGATGGAGGTTTTAGTGCTTTTAGTGGCGTTTAATTTTTATTAGAATAAAGATGAAGGAAACATTTAGGTGGTTTGGGGTTAACGATTCGGTGAAATTATCGCATATAAAACAAGCTGGTGCAACTGGGGTGGTAACGGCTTTGCATCATGTTGCAAATGGTGAAATTTGGGAAGTTGAAGAGATTTTGAAAGTAAAGGAAGCGATTGAATCCAATGGTTTGGAATGGACCTTTATTGAAAGTATTCCCATCCACGAAAATATAAAACTCCGCAAAGGCGATTATTTACAGCGTATTGAAAATTACAAGCAAAGCCTCAAAAATGTGGCCACTTGTAGAGTAAAAAATGTGTGCTACAATTTTATGCCTGTTTTGGATTGGACGCGTACCCAATTGTTTTGGAAATTAAATGACGGAAGCACTGCGCTGCGTTTCGATAAAGTTGAAATGGCCGTTTTTGAAAAGTTCATTATGAAACGAGAGGGAGTTGAAAAAGCTTATACTGCTGAGATTTTAGAGCAAGCCAAAGTTCGTTTTTCTGAAATGACTTCAGGAGAAAAACAACAATTGGAAGATAATGTTTTAAAAGGTTTGCCAGGAACGGTTGACGATTTAACCATTCCGGTTTTCAAAGACATGATTTCCCAATACGATAATTTATCGCATACCGATTTAAAGGCCAATTTATCATATTTCTTAAATGAGGTTATTCCCGTTTGTGAGGAGCATGACATTGTTATGGCCATTCATCCAGATGACCCACCAATCGATATAATGGGGTTGCCCAGAATTATAAAGTCGGAAAAGGATTTGGATGATCTGGTCAGTTTTGTTGACAGTCCATCAAACGGCATTACGTTTTGCACGGGATCTCTAGGAGCAAATCCAGATAATGATTTGCCTAAAATGATTAGAAAGTTTAGCGACCGTATTCATTTTTTGCATCTGCGAAATGTGAAACGTGAAGACGACGGTAGCTTCTTTGAAGACAATCATTTGGAAGGTTCGTCAGATATGTACGAGGTGGTTAAGGCAGTTTTGGATATTGAAAAAGAACGTGGTGTGCAATTGCCTATGCGTCCAGACCATGGACATCAAATGTTGCAAGATTTAGATTCTAACAGTGCTTATGCGGGTTATACCGCCATTGGTCGTTTACGTGGCTTGGCTGAAATACGTGGCTTGGCTATGGGTATTTTGCGTAGTTCATAAATAAGTTAAGGATTTACTACATTTTTGGGTTTTCCGCTTAAAAATGCTTCTAAGTTTTCAACGGTTGTTTGCATTAAGCGCATACGTGCTTCTTTCGGTGCCCAAGCAATGTGCGGCGTGATGATGCAATTCTTGGCATTTAATAACGGATTGTCTTTTTTCATAGGCTCTTTTGAAATAACATCAATTGCTGCTCCAGACAATTTACCTTCATTAAGTGCTTTAGCAAGATCTGTTTCGTTAATTAATGGGCCACGGGAAGTGTTAATTATCATAGCGCCATCTTTCATTTTTGTAATGCTTCTGCTATTTATAAGGCCTTCAGTTTCTTTCGTCAATGGGCAATGAAGACTTATAATGTCTGAAGATTTTAATAATTCTTCAAGGGAGACAAATTTCAAAGTTTCGTTTTCAAATTCCGTGAAAACTGTTCTGTTGTAAACCTTAATCTTCAGACCAAAAGCTTGGGCAATTTTAGCCGTAGCTTTGCCAATTTTTCCAAAACCAATAATCCCCAAAGTTTTTCCAGAAAGTTCGATAAGCGGATAATTCCAAAAGGAAAAATCTTTGCTGTTTATCCACTCTCCTATTTTTACAGCAGAGTTGTGCGCCCCAACATGGTGGCACATTTCTAATAATAAAGCCAAGGTAAATTGAGCAACGGCAGTTGAGCTATAATTAGGTACATTGGTTACAGTGATGTTGTTTTTTTTTGCAAATTCAATATCAACAACGTTAAAGCCTGTGGCCAGAACGCCAATATATTTCAGATTTGGTGTTTTTTTTAAAATTGAACTGTTAATAGGTGTTTTGTTGGTGAAAACTATTTCGGCATCTCCAATGTTATTGATTATATCCGAATCGTTATATGCCGTTCTGTCAAAAACGGTTAAGTCTCCGTATTGTTTTATGCCTTCCCAATTTAAATCGCCCGGGTTAAGCGTGTAGCCATCCAGTACGACTATTTTCATAAGTAGAGTGCCGGTTTATAAATAAAAATTTGCGAGTGAAAATACTATTTAACCCTATTATAGATTTCAGCATAAACGGGTTGCCCCAAACTATCGCGTGTTATTTGTGTAAAGGAGTTTTCATCTATGGTTATTTCCCAATCCCAAGCTTTATCTGCATTTATGCGTTCCATCATGGCTTTTGAGCCATATTCTAAATTCTCGGTTAAAATGCCATCCTTATAAGTGTAATCACCCACGCCAAACCAATCTAATGAATCCCAGGTTCGCAGCCTGCTCCACATAATTTTTGTTTCAGAAAACATTTTCATCTGCTTAAAATCGTTGCTGGATTTAATGCTGTCTACCTGGCCATCATCTCTATAGTTTAAGAAGCTCACCAATTCCCAAGCTCCTTCTAATGAGTGCACTTCGGTTAGCTCGTCCATCACTTCTGGAGTAGTAGATTTAGCGTCGTTTTTACAACCAATAAAAAATAATGATAATACCAGAACAAAGAATAGATTTTTTCTCATGACATATTTAGTTTGTTGATTACATCAAATAAATTTACAAAAAAAAACAACATTAAATTTCGCTCCATAGATTTTAAATATTTGGTCATAGGAAAGTGTTAATAACTTATAGGTAAGGTTTTCATCAAAAATTCTACTTTTGTTGTTCTAAAATGAAATGATTATGTCTAATGATATTGAAAGAGTAAAATGCCTCATTATAGGATCAGGGCCTGCGGGTTATACAGCTGCAATTTATGCAGCAAGAGCCAATATGAGTCCTGTTTTGTACCAGGGCACACAGCCGGGCGGACAATTAACCACGACTAATGAGGTTGAAAATTTCCCAGGTTACCCTGATGGTATTACTGGTCCAGAAATGATGATGCAATTACAAGCCCAAGCGCAACGTTTTGAGACAGATGTGCGAGACGGATGGATTACCAAAGTTGATTTTTCTGGTGAGGTACACAAAGTTTGGGTTAATGGCGAAAAGGAAATTCATGCTGATACAGTGATAATTTCAACTGGTGCTTCCGCAAAGTATTTAGGCTTGGATTCTGAGCAAAAATATTTGAAATTGGGTGGAGGTGTTTCTGCATGTGCTGTCTGTGACGGGTTCTTCTACAGAAACCAGGAAGTAGTTATAGTTGGGGCTGGAGATTCTGCTTGTGAAGAGGCACACTATTTATCTAAACTGTGCAAAAAAGTTACGATTATAGTGAGGCGAGATGTGTTTCGGGCATCAAAAATTATGGAAGCGCGGGTTAGAAACACCAAAAATATTGAGATTTTGTTCAACGCGGAAACCGATGAGGTTTTAGGAGACGGACAGGTCGTAACCGGTGTAAGGGTGTTTAACAATAAAACCAATGAAAAGCACGAAATTCCCGCAACAGGATTTTTTGTGGCCATAGGGCATAAGCCAAATACTGATATCTTCAAAGGTTATTTAGATATGGACGAAACGGGTTACATTATAAATGTACCAGGCACATCAAAGACTAATGTTGAAGGCGTTTTTGTTTCTGGTGATGCTGCCGACCATGTTTACCGTCAAGCGGTTACGGCTGCGGGAACAGGTTGTATGGCTGCATTGGATGCAGAACGTTATTTAGCGGCCAAAGACTCTAGTTTTGAGGTATCAACATCTACTTATAACTAATGAAATAGATAATCGAGTTTAATAAAACCGAAGTGCAAGCTTCGGTTTTATTTTTTCGGAATATATTTTTAAAATATGTTTAAAATTGTTTTCTTTGAACCCCTGTTTTAAACGGGATGTGGCGCAGTCCGGTTAGCGTACACGGCTGGGGGCCGTGTGGTCGCAGGTTCAAATCCTGTCATCCCGACATCTGTATCGTAAGATACCTTCTAAAAGCTTATTGAATGAATCGTAACAGTAAAATTTTTACTGATTTCATTTAATAAGCTTTCTTATTTTAAAAAAGTCTTTTCGGTAATGCATTTTTACCAAGCATTTTATAGATTTTAATTAAGACTAACTACAAAAGAATACCCAGAAAAACTTCAGTTTAAAAAAATATTTAATTTTTTTTCTAGGAGTTGTCACCCACTTATTAAATTTATACGTCCTGTTAGTATAACGTTCTAATCAATCTGTAATAAGAAACAGATTAAAACATATTAATTAACTAAAACTTCAATTATGAAAAAACAATTACTTTCATGCTTGGCATTGGCTTTAGCTCTTACTGCTGGCGCGCAAATTACCCTAGTAAAGGATATTAACGATGGGTCTTCAGATTCAAACCCAAACGACTCATATACTTTTAACGGTAAAACTTACTTTCAGGCTGATGATAGCTCAGGAGTTAACACTGGTGGTATAGATTACGGTGACGAACTTTGGGTTACCGATGGTACAACAGGTGGAACTATGCTGTTTAAAAATATAAGAGGAACTGAGGATACAGGTGGTGGATCAACAAGCTCTCAACCGGAAGGTTTTTTTGAATATAATGGCTCCTTGTATCTAAGTGCAAATACTGATGCTGGTAGTCAATTATTCAAACTTAATGCCACTGAAGATGATTTAGATGAAGTAACAGGTGTTCCAGGGTTTAATAATTCTTGCGAACTAGGTGGTTTAATCTATTTTGTTTATGAGCCAGGTCCTGGTTTGGATAACCTATTATATGTTTTTGATGGTACCACTGCTGGCCCAGTAACAAATAATAGTGTCGGAACACTTGGTACTGAAGATATACTTAGTAATACATCGGCAATTTCATCTTCTTACCTAACTGCATATAACGGTAAAGTGTATTTTTATGGGCAAATGTCTGTAGATGCTGCTCTCGCAGATACTGATCCAACTCGAATTGGTTACGAACTTTATAGTTATGACCCTGCTGCCGGTTTGTTTGAATTGGTGAAAGATATTGACGACGGCTTAAATACTACGGGTACAGGCCCAGGTAACAGCGGTGTGAGTAACCTTAATGTGGTTAATGGTAAACTTTATTTTGAAGCAGATACATCAGGGTATTTATATGAAACCGATGGCACCGAAGTTGGGACTGTGCCTGTTGCAGCAGCTACGACTGCAGGTGTAGATGGTTGTTTGTCTTTTTATGTTTGGAACGATAAAATTTATTTTGAAGGCGATGCTGATGGAAGTGACCAACTTTGGGTTTTTGACCCTGTTGCAGATACTGTAACTCAAGTTAGTAATGTTACAGGTTACAGTTCACACGACCCAAGATATTACGCTGGTGTTGGTGCCGATTTATTTTATGTAGGTAGAAATGGTGTTAATAACACTGATTGGCATATTTACAGATTGAAAAATGGTACAGATTGGGAATACATTGATGCTACTGATGATCTTGATTGCGAATATTTGTTCGAGTTAAATGGTAAGTTGTATTTTGAAGGTGATGATGATGGTTCTGCAGCTGCTTATGGTACTGAATTATATGAGTTGGATCCAACAACGCTTTCGGCTTCTGATGTGAGACTTAAAGGTATTGCCGCAGCATATCCTAACCCTGCAAAAGACTATATAACTGTAGATAAATCATTGGTAAACGGTGCTTATAGTATTTACGATGTTACAGGAAAAGCTGTTAAACAAGGGGTGCTTCAATCCCAAAAAATTAATTTAAACTTGAATACTGGGTTCTATATTTTTAAAGCCCAAACAGATTCTGGTTTCTATACACAAAAACTTATCGTGAAATAAGTTAACTTATTATAAATTTTTAAAAAAGCCACCTAGAATTCTAGGTGGCTTTTTTTATATGATTATCCTAATTTTTAATATTCTAAATTTTTATATTCAAAAAATAACATAGCGTATAATGGTGAATTTTAAAATTTTCTTTTAATAATTCATTAAATAATGGTTTTTGTTCAAAAGTTTACAAAATATGTTATATTCTCTATAACTTTGTTGAATACTCAGTTGGCTTAAAATCAAATTAAGCAAACTCCCTGGGGATTGTGTGATAATGAAAGTATCTGGTAAAACCATTCAATATAATAGCTTAGAGTTCAAGGGCATTTTTGAGCGTCTTTTTCCTCATATGTGTGTACTTGGTTCCCGGATTTTAGGAAGCGATGACAAAGGAAAAGATGTGGCCCAAGAAGCCTTTGTTAAATTATGGCAAAGGGATAACGAAGATTTTAATAGTGAAAGGGCACTTCAAGCTTATCTTTACGTTTTAGTGAAAAATGCCTGCATTAGTCAGCTTCGAAAAGAAAAAAAATACAATAGCACAACTTTGGACGAAGGACTTACCGTAAGCCAACAGTCCGTTTTAAACGAAATATTAAGAGAAGAAACATACAAGCTATTGTACGAAGCAATTAAGGAACTATCTCCACAGGCAGAAGAAGTTGTTAATTTAGCGCTTAAGGGCTATACCAATCAAAACATTGCGGACGAACTGGATATTACTGTCAATTCAGTAAAAACAGTAAAAAAGCGTGCGTATTCAAAACTTAGAAAAACGCTTGGAAGCCAATTTGTTACCATATTGCTAACAAATTTCATTCAATTTTTTTAGAGATTTTTAACAAACCTGTCACCCTTTGTAGTAAAAGTTGCGTCCTTATTATGTACAACGTTCTAGTTTGTTGTAATTTAAAGGTAAAATGGAAGAAATAAACAATCAAATAAAAAATTCAGAACTTTTAGCCGGCAAAGTCTTGGGCTCTTTAAACGAAGCCGAGCAAAAAACGTTGCATGAATGGGAGCAAATGCCTGGTAACAGGGAGCTCGCCGAAGATATTCTGAACCCAGAGGCTTTTACTGCCTGGAAATACAAGCTCAGGCAGGTTGATACCGAAAAGGAATGGAAATCTTTTTTAGCGCATATGGAGGGCTCTACTGATAACCGCGCTAAAGTTATAAGATTAAAAGTCGTAAAATGGGCGGTGTCAGTAGCAGCAATATTCATATTGGGTATTGCAGTGTTCTCTTTATATGAATTTTCAAGTCTAGAAAATAATTATCAAACCGTTGAGGCCTCAACTATTGCGCCTGGTTCTTCAAATGCAGAATTGGTATTGTCTGATGGAGCAATTGTGAACTTAGCACAAGCTTCAAAAAATAAAATTAATGAAGGTGAGGTCCTTGCTGAAAATAACGATGGTGTTCTTCAATATTCCAATTCAAAAGAACAACAGGCAATAGTCAGCAAAACAAATACACTAAAAGTACCTAGAGGTGGTGAGTATCAATTGGTGCTTTCAGATGGCACAAAAGTGTGGTTAAATTCTGAAACCGAATTAACCTATTCTGTTCCTTTTGTTGGTAAGGAAAGAAGGGTAAGCTTAAAAGGTGAAGCCTATTTTGATGTTGCTCCAAATAAAGATATGCCCTTTGTAGTAGCCTCAGAAAATCAAGAAATACAAGTGTTGGGTACTGAATTTAATGTATCAGCATACCCAAGTGACGCCAATGTGGTGTCTACCTTGGTGGAAGGAAAAGTTCAGGTTCGTAGTACACAAGCCGGTCAATTGGAATTGTTATTACCAAACGAGCAATCTATCTTTAATAAAACTTCCGGGAATATTAATAAACGTACTGTTGATGTTTATCCTTACATAGCTTGGAAAGATGGGCGTTTCGTACTAAATAACGTAACGTTGGAAGATTTTCTGTCTAAAATGTCCAGATGGTACAATGTTGAAGTTGTTTTTAATGATGAAGGCTTAAAAAGTATCAAGTTCTCTGGGGATCTTCCAAGATATAATGATATGACCAGTATTTTAAAAATTATTGAAGCAGAAATGTCTGTGAACATAAAAGTAGAGGATAACAAGAAAATACATGTGTTTAAATAATCTTGCCAACCGCCAGATTAAATGATATATCAAAAAAAGTTACTAACCTCTTTTCTGTTAATTGAAAAGACACATAAGAATAAAATAAATATGAGATTGTCTATTATTTTTATGATGACCGCTATGCTAAGTTTTAATGCAAAAGCGTATTCTCAATCTAAATTTGTAAAAATAAATTTAACCAATGTGAGCTTTTCAGAGTTGTTTGAAGTTATCAGGCAACAAACGGATTATAGTTTTTTTTTCAATGATGAAAAAATAGCCGAACTGGATAAAATCTCTGTAAACAAGGAAAGGGTCACCGTAAAAGATTTGTTGGATGAAGTTCTGGCCGGAACCAATTTATCCTATAAATTAGTTGACGGTGTTGTGGTTATAGTAGAAGATGGTAAGGTTGTTGAAACCCAAACTTTGGTTGTTACAGGTAGCGTGGTTGATGCAGTGAACAACGAACCCATTCCTGGGGTAAATGTAGTTCTTAAAGGTAGTAGGTTAGGTACAACTACAGATTTTGATGGCAATTTTACTTTTAAACTTCCTGGAAATAAAGCTATTTTAATTTTTTCTTACTTAGGTTATAAAACTCAGGAAATTACAGTAACAGAGTCAACCGAACTCAATATTAAATTGGAAGTTGAAGTTGAAGGTTTAGATGAGGTTGTGATCAGTACAGGGTACACCAAAATTGATAAAACCGAGTTGACTAGCTCTGTTTCATCCGTAGAGGCTGAAGATTTAAATATCGTAGGTGCAATAAGTGTAGATAAAATGTTAGAGGGTAAGGCAACGGGCCTATCTATTACTAACTTAAGTTCAACACCAGGTGCTGCAGCTAAAATAAGAGTGCGAGGAGGTAGTACATTTACAGGAAACCAAAGCCCGCTTTGGGTAGTAGATGGTGTGATTTACGAAGACCCCGTGCCTTTATCGGCTAGTGAAATTAATAGTTTCGATAATGTAAACTTAATTGGTAACGCCTTAACGGGTATTAACCCAACCGATATAGCAAAAATAGATATTTTAAAAGACGCATCAGCGACAGCTATTTATGGTACACGCGCTGCAAACGGAGTTATTGTAATAACAACTAAACGCGGTAAACAAGGAAGGCCGCAATTAACATATTCTACTGGTTTAAGTTTTTCACAGGCACCGCAGTATTCAGATTTAAACTTAATGAACTCTCAAGAACGTATTGACGTATCTCGAGAAATGTATGAAAAGAATTTAGGTTATAGTCAGTCTTATGAAAATATAGACCGTATTGGCTATGAAGGTGCTTTATTGAATTTATGGGATGGTACCTATACTTTCCAAGAATTCCAAAATCAGGTAAGTTATTTGGAAACCTTGAATAGCGATTGGTTTGATGCGTTATATCGTAATTCGTTTACGCAAAGACATTCTGTAAGTGCTTCAGGCGGCAGCGAAAATGCGAAATACTACTTTTCTTTAGGTTACGACGACCAGCAAGGTGCGGAACAAAATGTTGATTTATCACGTATTACAGCACGTTCAAACTTAGATTTAGATTTAAGGGATAATTTAAAATTGTCATTCAGGATTAACGGCTCGGTTCAAGATGCAACGTATAACCATGGTTCTGTTAACCTATTTAACACAGCATATTATGCAAGTAGAACAATCCCAATTTATAATCAAGATGGTAGTTACTTCATGCAAAGTCAGAGCATTGGTTCGTTTGGTGGTGAACTTACTTATGCGGGTTATAATGTTTTAAATGAAATGGATAATTCCGAAAGAAATATCACTAACAAAGAGTTAACCATTGCCGCTTCCATAAACTGGAAATTTTTAAAGAATTTCAGGTTTAACAGTCAGGTGAGCTATAGAAACACCACAAACCTAACTGAAGAGTGGATTACAGAAGACACCTATTATGTTGCAAACCTTCGTACTTATGATGCTTTTGAAGAGTTAATAGAAAGACGCGTTGATTTGAATAGTTCGTTACCATTTGGTGGTGTTTATAATGGTGGTATGGTAAGTCAGGATACATACTCTATCACCAATCAATTAAACTATAATTTAAATATTAATAGACACACCTTTAACATTAATTTGGCGCAAGAGGCCCGTTCTGTTAATTATTGGGGGGCAACTGGTTTTACCGTGCCAGGATATAACCATTACCAAGGTAGGGGCTTTATTGCACTGCCTGACGTTGGAAGCACGACAAATGACAACGGTCAGCCGATTTTAAATTTTGAAGCTTATGATTACGACAACATGATTAATTGGTTAACAGAAGATGGAGGGCTTAATGTATATCCAACAATTACTGATAGGGTAGCAAACAGCATGTCTTTCTTTGGGATATTTAATTATGTTTATGATGGGCGATATGTGTTAAACTTTAACATGCGAAGCGATGGGTCCAATACTTTTGGGCAATATGAGCGATATAAATTTAAACCGACCTACTCTGTTTCTGGCCGTTGGAATATTCATAACGAAGGTTTCATGGATAATTCTAGCGCCGTCAACGAATTGGCTTTAAGAGCATCTTATGGCGTAAGAGGTAGTATGCCAAATGCGAGTCCGTATTTAATTATTTCAGATTATGGAAGGAATAATGTGGCCTATTACCCGGAAAATACTGCCCGATTAAGTGAATTTCCTAATGCAAATTTACGTTGGGAAAAAACAACAACTACCGATATTGGCCTTAATTATAGTTTTTTTGACGGTCGTTTAAGTGGTGCCTTAGATTTTTCATACTCAAAAAGTGTCGATTTATTGCAAATACGACCCATATCGTTAGTTAATGGTTCAAGCACCCAACTATATAATTCAGGTAGTAAAGACGTAAGTAACTACGAGTTGTCGCTTAGAGCAGTATTGCTTAAAAAGGAAGATTTCGGTTTAAGTACAAACTTTAATTTCTCTTACAGTAAAGACCGTGTGTTAGAAGGTTTTGAAGAAGGTGTAGATTTAAGTGGTTTAACCGTGGGTGATTATTTAAATGGTACTATTTACAGAACAGGTTTTCCAACCAATGGTTTCTTCGCTTATCAGTTTGATGGGCTAAACGAAAATGGCTTGCCAACATTTAAAAATTTGGTCATGGAGGGAGCAACCCCAAACCAACAACTTCAGGCCGTATTAAAATATCAAGGTAGTAGAGTGCCTTTATATTATGGTGGTTTTGGAATACAAATGCGTGCCGGTAATTTCAACCTTTCAGCTAACTATACCTATAAGCTAGGTTACAAAACAAGATTATTGAGTTTGTATAACGGTAACCAAAACTTACCATTGCCTTACGAAAATATGCATGCAGCCTTTAATAACAGATGGAGGCAGGCTGGTGATGAACTTATAACCAACATTCCTGGTCTATCAAACTATAATCAGACTTTTACCGATACAGCAGCACAAGCTGATGGGTTGGATTTTATTTATGCTACTAATAACGATTATATATTTTCAAGCAGGGCTACTAATGCATGGGGGGTATACGACAGAAGTGATGCAAGAATTGTTAGTGCAGACCATATCCGTTTTCAATCGTTAACTCTATCGTATAATGTACCTGAGGATATTTTAGCCCCGACTGGAATTAAGTTTATGAATATTGGTTTGCAAGGAAGTAACTTGGGTTTTATTGCTTTCGATAAAGATTTAAAAGGGCAAGACCCAGAGCAGGTTTCAGGTATTGGTATGCCTACATTACCAACCTACAGTTTAAGTGTAAATATGAGTTTCTAAAAAAAGGGATATGAAAAGATTTATGTACATACTATTGCTTCTGCCACTTTTGGGATGCAGTGATTTTTTGGATGAAGTTAGTCAAGATAAATTAGTGCCTGAAAAGACGGACCACTTTGCTGCCTTGTTGCTTAACGAATTTAATTTTGACTATCCCATCTTTAGAGATATCGACTATATGACAGACAATATAGTAGAAGACAGTAAAGCGCTTACTTCAGATAAGTTTGCTAACAAAACGACTTATACTTGGCAACAAGAAATTGAAATAGATGAAGATGGTAACGAAATAACTTCTATAAATCGATCTTGGGGACGGATGTATGAAGACATAGCTATTGCAAACTATGTTATTGAGCTTATTGATGAAGCTATTGGTGCTCCTGAAGACATTTCATATATAAAAGGAGAAGCTTACTTTGTTCGAGCTTTAAGTTACTTTAACCTACTTAATTTATACGGACAACCATACAATGAAACTTCCTCTGGTGTCGATTTGGGCGTGCCTTTAAGAAAGGATATCGGTGTAGAAGCAACCTATAATAGAGATACCGTTGAAGCAGGTTATACTTCTATAGAGGAGGATTTGTTATTGGCAATCGATTTAATTACCAATAGTGGCTCGGAAAAATCTATTTGGCATCCCAGTGTTGCAACATGTAACTTGCTAATGTCCCGAGTTAAATTATATCAAAAAAAATGGGATGAAGTTATTCGGTATGCTAATGAGGTTATTAATGTAAAAAGTTTAAGTAAACTATCTGCAAATTCGCCGCTAATTTCAGAAAGCAATAGCGAGGTTTTATACTCTTATTACGGAACAAGCCCTCTATTTAGGTTGTATAGTAGCGGAACTAATTTACGGTCGTTATCCTATTTTGTAAATACAGAATTGGTGAATTTATATGATGATGCTGATATTAGAAAAGATGCGTTCTTTTTGCCTGTTTCAGATATATCGGGGAACATAACTTATCGAACCAAAAAATATGAACTGGGATTATTTTCAGAGTTAGGGTTTGCCAATTTTAGGGTGGCAGAAGCTTACCTTAATAGGGCAGAGGCATACGCGCAAAAAGGAGAATACAATAATGCTTTAAACGATGTAAAAACATTGCATGCTTATCGTTATTCAAATGTTTCAAATATCGTTTACCCAAGTGATGACAGTGAGATTTTAGGCTATGTATTGAACGAGCGCCGAAAAGAATTTTGCTTTGAAGACCATCACAGATGGTTCGATTTACGACGTATGGAAAACAGACCCGAAATTGAGCATAGATTTACACTAATTGAAGATGATGGATCTAAATTAGGAACAGAAATTTATACGTTACTATCAAACGATATTAATTATACATTGCCCATTCCGTTAGATGAAAGGGAGAACAATCCGCTTATTTATAATAATGAGCGTTATGTGAAAATACCTGTACTAGAGGATTAATGAATTCTTAACTACAATAAGTATGAACATTGCCCATTAAAAAAATGAACGCATGAAAAATAATGTTATAAAATATTTGTTGCTATTTGTTTTCGCAATTACAGCTTGTGAAACAGACGAGTATGCTGCAGCAACCAACAAAGATGAGGATCGAGTTGCTACCCAAATAGATTTATCCAATCCTATGGTAGCACAATGGTATAAAGACCTAAATATGGGAGTGTTATTTGAATACGATAAAAACCTTGACATAGCTTATGTAGCTGGTTCTGATGCAACTGCATCCAGGTGGGATGATGCTGAAATTCCAGAGATAAGCACCCTTTTTGAAGATAGTAGCACAGCTACTTTGCCAGATAATATAGAAACCTATAAACAATATAAAGACAGTGTTGTCAAGTTGTTTGATGAAAATATTTTTAAATTTTTTAAAGCAAATAGTTTCATTTCTGGTTTAATGCCTTATAAAATTATTGTAAGTCATTCTATCTATTTTCCTGGAAATTTACCTGGAGAAGCTGGTTCTGTCGTCACAGAATCGACATCAAGATATTCGGATGATAATACTGGTCAATTGCGTACTGTTTATAACGACAATGCCATTGTTTTTTCTGGAGATATTAATGATATTACATCTACCGAGGCTAAAATAGTTGAATTTTCAAAAGATAATTTTTATATCCTTTTTTCTAGAATAATGGGTATGCACAATCTTTACGATTTAATTCCAGAAAGCTTTCATGCCAATAAAAATGAATATTATGGTAACGAAATGGAAGCCATATTTAGAGATGAAATGAATATTGCTGACGAAAAATTAGTTTTTGTCATTGACAAAGATTGGTTTTTTGCAAAAGGCTTCATCGATTCAAAAAACTTTTACGAATCTGGCATAGGCACTATTTTTCAAAATTACGATGAAGATGGTAACTACCTTGGCGTTGCAGGTCGTATTACACATCGTGATGCCATAGCACCAGATGACGAATTTGTAGCAGATAAAGAAACAGATATACGTAGTTACTTAAATGAGATGATCCATGGAAGTAGTGATGAAATTTTAGCATATCCGCAGAACATTCAAGATAACATGAAATTATTATTGGATCTATTTACAGAATGGGGTGTAGATATGCTATTGGTCAATCCTGATTTGGAAGTGTTAAATGCTTAACATAAAAAAATGAAAACCGTGAAAAAGAACTTATTATTTATGTTATTGTTTGGAACGTTTGGGCTTTTAATGTTTCAAGCATGTGAGGAAGATCCCATATTTCCAGATCCAGGTTTTGAAATTACCGACCAGCGGGTGGAAGTAAGGCGCGATACGGCAGATTATTATAATATACATACGGCAATGAAAGTACCCAATAAGGTAAAAGAAATCCTTTTATTGGATGGCTTGGATTATGAGGAATTGGAAACCATAAACGACTATAATGGTCAAGCAAATTTTGATTTTGATTATTTAGTTGATTTAAGGGAAATAGTAAAAGATTCTGTTTTAAATTATATCATCAAGGTAATTGACCAAGATGGCCGCAGTTTTAACCAAGGTATTAGAATTTCTGTTAAAGGCTTTTCCTTTCCTGAAATAAAACTAGTTGGGGGTAATAATGTGGCTGTGGCAGCACCTGCCTATACAGTTAAGGGGTTGGTTTCAACAGGGTTGAATACTATTGAAACGATTAGAGTAGTTTTCGAAGGTGTGGAATATTATAACTACCAAGCTGTGGCGGGTGAAGAAGTATCAGAATTGGATATAGCTGCTATAGTATTTTTGGGTAACTTAGAAGAAGGCCAGTCCTATCCTATTGAAATTATTATCACAGATAATGTTGGGCAAGAATCTACAACTATAGTTCATGTCCGTAAAAGCACTTCAATTGCTAAACCAACCAAAATTATCTATACAAATACGGGTGTTTCAACAAGTACCCAAACAGAGATCATTCCTACATATAACGAAAATCAGGAATTAATAAAATTTGCTATAAACTTTGCTTCCGGAGTTGTTTATCAGGCTGAATTTGAATATAACGACATAGGAATGGTGTCAAAATATATATATACCAGTTTCGATTCTAGCGGAGGTTTTGATAGAAAAAGCTATTTTTACTTTAATTATGTTGAAGGCACAAAACAGCTAATTGACATAGATTACCAAGTTTTTAATTACGATGAAAATGGCAATATTACTGGTGAAAGTGCCATAAGTAAAGAGGCATCGGAGTTTGTTTATGATGGAGACACCAATAAAGTATTGTCTTTCCGCAGAAGCTCAATTGTCAGCAATATTTATTATAGTGATCCCTTTGGGTTAGGTGAGGATATATATGGAGAATATTTCCAAATAAATAGTTATATGTCTAGCAATACCGTGAGAAGACAGCACAGAGAGGATTACGACCCAGTACTTATTTCTACATATAACGAAGGATTACCTCCGTTTACAGACGCGGTAAGTAGTGTAATGTTTACTGTTTTCCAAGACATTCTGTATAATAAATATATGATGACGAAAACTGTGAACACCGATCCCAGTTATTCAGATACATATTTAACCAAGCCAGCCTATACTTATGAAACCGATGAAGATGGAAAAATCACCCTTATTACAGCTTTTAATACTGAAGGTACATTCCAAACGCAAGGTAATACAAGGTCGTACGCATTTTTCTATTTGGATTAATTGAAAAGGAATATTTTTTAAATCAAAGCTGTTATCTTTAAAGATGGCAGCTTTTTTGTTATCATGTCACTCCAAAGTCGAAATTTTGCGTCTTAATAGTATAAAGTCATTTCCGGCTTAATTCAGAATTTATTAAAAAACATGAAAAAACATCTTTTATTTCTATTCACCATTGTCTTTTTTGGAGTGTTAAATGTGTCGGCTCAGGGAATCGAGTTTCAACATATTTCACTTGATGAGGCACTTGCTAAAGCCAAAGCCGAGAATAAATTGGTTTTTATTGATTTCTATACCGTTTGGTGTGGGCCCTGCAAGGCTATGGCAAAGAAAATATTTCCATTACCGGAAGTTGGTGAGGTTTACAATCAAGGTTATATAAACATCAAATTGGATGCGGAAAAAGAAGGGCTGGCCGACGCAAAGCAATATCAAGTAACAAGCTACCCCACATATTTGTATTTAAATGCTGATGGAAATGTGGTCTATAAAGAAACGGGTATGAAACCGGCTGAAGATTTTATTCAATTGGGGAAAGATGCCTTAAAATCTGTTGACAGCGAATATAGCTTGGAGCGTTTGCAGGCCGATTTTCCCAACAAACAAAACGATGCCGATTTCCTTAAAATCTACTTCAATAAAATGTTGGAATACGGACAAAACCCCGCCTATGGCATTGATGCTTGGTTAAAAGTGCAAACCGAAATTGAGGAGGACGATGTAGATATGATGGAATTCTTGTTAAAACATCAAAATTATATTTTAATGGACTCCAAAGGTGAAGAAATCCTTTTGGCCAATTTTGATGAGTATATGGATATTGCCACCCAAAAGGAAGAAAAGGATTTAGAGCGGTTTAAAATTTTAACCGTTCAAAACACTAAAAATTTAGCGTACGACACCAAAAACGCGGAGTTATGGCTCGCTTTTATAGAACGCTTTAAAACCTTGCCAGAGCAGGTTCAGAAAAAGGGCAACCTTCTGGAGTATAAAATGATTTATTATTCCATGATAAAAGACGATAAAGCCTATAAAAATGTTGTAGAGCAATATATTGACAGTTTAATAATTGCCAACGTTGTAGGTGAAATTAAATCGGATGATGAAAAGTCTTATCAACAGCGTATTAAAGCTCTTGAAGGTAACAATTCCCCAGATGCCGAGCGCTTAAGGGAAGCCTATAAAAATGGAATAACGGGTGGTAGAATTGTAAAAGACATACATGACAAAGGCAGTGCTTACCTTCATCGAATCAACAGCAACAGCAAAAACGAATACAAAACTCTTGAAAATTGGATAGATTACGGTTATCAATTCGGCTCAAGTACCTATTATATGGATAACCTCTTGGCAGATATGTATTACCAAAAAGGAAAAGCAAAAAAGGCAATTGCCTTAAAGGAACAGGCTGTGGGTAATTGGCCAGAGTATGATAAAAAAAGGGCAAGTAGGGTTTATGAGCTAGAGCAAATGCAAAAAGGTGAAGAAATTTAATGGCAAACCTAAAAACACATGATTAATAAAAAAAAAGTATTCTTAGTCTTGCTGGTACTGCCCTTTTTAGGGTTTTCACAAGGTATAGAGTTTGACCATATAAGTTTGGATGAAGCCTTGTCAAAGGCCAAAAACGAAAATAAACTGGTTTTTATCGATTTTTACACCGTTTGGTGTGGACCATGTAAAAAGATGGCCAAAACTGTTTTTCCGCTTCCAGAAGTAGGTGAGGTTTACAATAAAAGCTTTGTTAGTTTAAAATTAGATGCTGAAAAAGAGGGTGAAGCTGTTGCTAAACAATACAATGTAACGGGTTATCCAACTTTAATGTATTTAGATACAGATGGCAATGTACTTCTTAGGGATACGGCTTTTAATCCAACTGATGAGTTTATTGCATCTGCGCAAAAAGCTCTAGCGTCATTAAACAGTGCAAATAGTTTAGAAAATCTTCAGAAAGAATTTCCAAATAGACTAAAAGACGAACAATTTCTTAAGATGTACATAGAAGAAATGAAACTTTATGGCCAAACTTTAAGTGAAGGTATAGACGCTTGGTTAAGTGTGCAAACAGAAATGGACGAAGCCAGCCCGGAAATGATGAAGTATGTGATGGACAATGCAAGAAACTTTGTTGTTGGAGGAAAAGGAGACCGAATTTTAGATGAAAATATTGCAACATATCTTGAAAACGCTTCCCCATTCGAGGGTAAAATGTTGCCTAGATTAAAAATGCAAATCATTTACAACACTAAAAAAGTGGCCGAGAGGAATACTGACCCCCAGTTAATGAAAAGGTACATTGAAGCATACAAAAATAATACAGCGGTAAAGGTTAAAGAAGAAGAAATTGTAGAGGCGCAATTAATGTATTATAATATGATTAAAGACAATATTTCCTTTAAGGCACAAACTGAAAGTTATGTTGCCAGTTTAATTAGCGAAAACACAATTGCCAAGGTTTATGAAGCAGATGAGCAAACTTACCAGCTCTATAAAAAAGCCTACGATAAAGATCCTGCGCCAGAACGAGAACGAATGTTAATGGCATCAAAAGCCGGTTTGAAGGCCGATAAAATTCTTAAAGAGTTGAATGAAAAGGGCAAGGGATATTTGGAACGTATCACTTCGAAAAAGGAATTTAAAACCTTGAATGGTTGGATTGAATACGGTTATAATTTGAAGGCTGATAACTGTTTTATGAACGATCTTAAGGCCGAAGTATACTATAAACAAGGAAAGTCCAAAAAAGCAATAGCACTAAAGGAAAGAGCCGTTAAAAACTGGCCAAGGTCTGATAAGAAGTTTATAAACAAGGAGTACGAGATGGAACAAATGAAGAATGGAGAAGAAATTTAAAGTGTTAAAAATTAAAAATAAGTGCATGTTACAGAGAATAATAATCGGGTTTTGGTTTGCTATTTTACCTTTTTTTGGTGCATCCCAAGGCATCAATTTTGAAAGTGGTAGTTTTCAGCAAGCCTTCAATAAAGCAAAAAAAGAAAACAAAGTGCTGTTTGTAGATGGCTATGCAGATTGGTGCGGCCCATGTAAAAAAATGGCAAAAACGGTTTTCAAGGAAGAAGAGGTAGGTGCCTATTTTAATGAGCATTTTGTGTCTTATAAATTAGATATAGAAAAAGGTAAAGGTCCAGAGCTTAAAGAAAAGTATGGCATAACAGGACTTCCTGGGTATGTGTTTGTTGATGCGAATGATGAGGTGGTTTATAGGTTTTCCAGAGCAATGCCCGCCGAAGAGTTTTTAGAAGAAGGGGAAAAAGCCGTTACTTCGGCAAGCGACCCCAATAGTTTGGGGCGTTTGGCAGAGCTTTACACTAAAAACCAAGATGATGAAAGTCTGGTCTTAAAATATTTAAACAAGTTATACGAGGTTAAAACCGAAGAAAACTATACCGATGTGCTCGAGCATTATTTAAGCATTCAAAAATCTGTTCCAGATTCAAGTAAAGCTATGGTCATGTTGTTGGCCAATCATCACAACCAAATTATTTTTGGTGGCGAGGCAGAGCGCATCATCAATGAAAACATAAAAACCAAACCATGGAAAAAGTACGTCAGGAAAGATGTACGTGAAATCTACCAAAAAATTCCAAGAAAAATGGTTGAAACAACTACAACTTATGCCATTGAAAAAAGGGACTCTACGTTTATAGACCTAGCTATAAAAAATGCTGAAATCGGTGGTTTTAAGGTGAACGAATCCCAAATTAAAAGAACTTATACTTACTATTATTTAGAAACAGGACAGGGTGAGAAATATAAAGCCTTGGTACATGATGATATTGCAAAGTATGTTGAGGCTATTGATAAAGAATATCTTAGAAGTTTTTATTTGGACTGGTTGGAAAAAAGAGCGGACGGAGACCCAGAAGCGTTGAGATTAATAAGGCCAAACTCGGTGCGAAATAGTGAGGAAATATACAGTATGGTTAAAGATTATGTGACTTTCGTAAATTCTGAAGCGGAGAAAAAGGAAGTGTTGTCTTGGATGGAAGTGGCCTATTATATTCGTCCAAATTCAGCTGAAAACACAAGCAATTATGCCAATATTCTTTATTTGATTGGTGACAAAAACCAAGCTATTGAGCTTAAGGAAGAAGCCTATTATTTAGGCGAAAAGGAAGGCTTGAAAAGGCTTTCAACCATTAAAAGAGATTTAGACTTAATGAAAACTGGCGAAGATATTTTACTTTAAGGTAATTGTATCAAATGTATTTCAATAAAACTTTAAATTCATTTTATGAAAAATATAATTAAATCACTTTTTGTACTCGTGATACTAACCTCATTTTTGGCCCAAGGACAAAGGTTTAAAAACAACATTTTGCAGTATAAAGTGAAATTGTCGACTAAGGCAGAAAAATTAATAGATTCTGGTAACGTAGTGTCGGCAGATGAGATGGCAGCTACATTTAAAGATGATGGCTATGGTCCTTTAGACGTTAATTTCGCGAAAATTAAAAATAAAAAATTAACCCCTGCACAAATTTATGCTAGTGTTTCCGAAGGGACAGTGATAGTTTCCTCCGCTGGAAGATGTGGTGAAGTAAACGAACAGGGTGTAGAATGCAAAAGAATACATACTTATCCGGCATCAGGTTATATCATAGACTCGGAAGGAATAATCGTTACCAATTACCACGTTGCAAATGGCTACGTTACCAAGTATAATAAAACATCCAGAGATGTATTAGTTGTTATGCTTAAGGACGGGACTATCTTTCCAGTAAAGGAAATTCTAAGTGCTGATAAATCCAATGATTTGGCCATTTTAAAAATTGATCCAAAAGGAGTAAAGCTTCCTTCGCTACCTGTGGTTAAGAAGGATGCGGAGATTGGCGACCCAGTATTTATTGTAAGTCATCCCAAGCAATATTACTATACCTTTTCTTCTGGCATGGTTACCGATAAATTCAGTGAAATTAATGCTGGGAAATATAGAAATCTCATGGCTATTTCAGCCGATTTTGCAGCGGGATCAAGTGGCGCTGCTATTATTGACCAGTTTGGTAATGTCATGGGAACGGTTACTTACACTAAAACCTTACAACACTCCGATGATGATTCAAAAACCCAAATGGTATTGAAGGCTACAATTCCTGCTTCCAGTCTTTTAAAATTAATTAAGGAAGGCAATTAAAAAGTTGAAATTATTTGTAGAAAATAAAAGTAAACGGCTTAGCCAAAGAAATATGTTTCCAGACAATTGTGGCATATTTAGCATTTTGTCCCTCTTCTCTTGTGTTAAGGCGTCTTATAAATGTATGACAATGATTGTCTTTTCCATTAGTGATATATTTTAAAATTGAATTTTAACATTTTATTAATAGGGGTAAAGTTTAAATAGAACATCTAGATATGTAAAGACTATGCTTTTAGTTTTATTCATATTTGAATTAGTCACTCTATATATGAAGAGAAATCAAGAAGAGGGCTGGACAAAGCGGTCCTCTTTTATTAAAAGTATCTTAAATAAAATGATACCGACAGTTAAAAATTTATTTTTACCCATTAAACAATTAATTCAATGAAACGCATTCTTGTTTTTACATGTTCTTTTTTTGTCGCAATAGCCTTAAATGGTCAGGGGCAAAAGCTTAATTATGAAGATTTATTGCCCACAGACACAACCACAAAAAAGGGTGTATTGCCCAACGGAATGACCTATTATATTAAAAGTACCGATGTGGTTAAAGGGGCAGCAAGTTATTATATCATTCAAAATGTGGGCTCTATTTTAGAGAACGACGACCAACAGGGTTTAGCGCATTTTCTAGAGCATATGGCTTTTAACGGTACTGAAAGTTTCCCTGGAAAAGGTATTTTAAACACACTTCAAAAGCACGGGGCCGTATTTGGAAAGGACATTAATGCCTACACCAGTTTTGATGAAACGGTTTACAACCTTAACAATATTCCGACAAAAGATAATTTGATTGATACCTGTTTAACCGTTTTGCGCGATTGGTCCAATTATTTATTGCTGACAGATGAAGAAATTGATGCAGAGCGTGGTGTAATAAAGGAAGAATGGCGTTCAGGGCAAAACGGGCAAAAAAGGTTATGGAAAATCTCAATGCCTATTTCGTATAACCACTCTAAATATGCCAACAGAATGCCCATTGGGTTAATGTCTGTTGTTGAAGGCTTTGAATATAAGGCGCTCCGTGATTTTTATCACGATTGGTACCGAACCGATTTGCAGGCTATTGCTATAATTGGTGATATAGATGAGGAAGAAGTAGAACAAAAAATAAAAGATAAATTCTCAAATATTCCAGCCGTTGAAAACCCTAAGGAACGTTACATTGTAGACATACCCGAAAACACCAAAATGGGTTTCAGTTTGGGTACAGACCCCGAAGTGTCCTCAGCATCCATAAATTTTGGCATTCGCCACAAAAAATCTTTGGAAAATGAAACTGTAGCGGATTTAAAACGCAGTTTATTACAGTCTATGGCAACCAGCATGTTATCATCAAGGGTTTCAGAAATCGCCCTAAAACCAGATGCTGCTTTTTTGGCAGTTAGAATTGGGTACACAGGTTTGTCTAGGGCATCCAACTATTTGTATGTTTCGGTTTATCCAAAACCAAATCAGCAAAAGGAGGCCTTTAAAGAGGTGATGACCGAAGTGCAACGAGCCGTTAAGTTTGGTTTTATCCAGGCTGAACTCGATAGGGCCATTGCCAATTTGAAAACTTCATATGAAAACGAAATTGCCAAAAATGATGATAAAAATCACGGGCAAATAGAACGAGCGATTCAAAACAATTTCTTGGAAAATAGTACCATAACAGATATTGAAAAAGAATATGAGATTGCGAAAGAAATTTTCGCCAATATCACCCTCGAGGAATTGCACAGCACTTTATTGAAGCTTTACACAGAAAACAACAGATTTTTAAATGTTACAGGAGTTGAAGGTCAAGATAATTTAACCGAGGAACAAGCAAAGGAAATCATTCAAGCTATAGAGAACGATGAGGCCTTGCAACCTTATACAGAATCTTTGGCAGGTAAAACTTTAGTGTCAGATTTAAACATTGTACCAGGTTCAATCGTAAAATCAGTGGACGACAAGGTGGTTGGTTCAACCACATTTACACTGAGCAATGGTGTGAAAGTGCATTATAAATTTGTGGACAAAGAAAAGGATAAAGTGGCCATGCAGGCCATGAGTTACGGAGGTATATCACTTTTAAGTGATGATGATTTACCATCAGCTAATTTGGTTGGAAGTTTGGTGCAAATGTCCGGTTTAGGCGATTTTAGTGCAACGGATTTAAAAAAGGTTTTAGCAGGAAAAACTGCAAGCGTTCGAATAGGTTTGGATGACATTGAAGAGTCACTTTTTGGAGGTTCAAACACCAAAGATGTTGAAACTATGTTGCAAATGGCACATGTATATTTTGTAAAACCACGTTTTGATGCCGATGCTTACAAGGTTTTGGAAAGTAATATAGATAGTTATTTAATCAGAAGAAGTAAAAACATCAATGAGCAAATGCGCGATAGTTTGGTTGTTGCATTGTATGGTAAAAACAATCCAAAGGAACGTATTTTCAATCAGGATTATGCTGATGACATTTCATTTGAAAAAATAAAAACCATTTATAAAGACCGATTTACCGATGTTTCCGATTTTGAATTTTTCATTGTTGGTGATGTATCAGAAGAGCAATTAAAACCGCTGTTAGAGCAATATATAGCGAGTATTCCAACAAATGCAAAAAAGGAAAATTATAAAGACAATGGTGCTGAATGGGTTGCAAACAATATGGATAAAGATATTTATCTAACTATGGAGGATCCTAAAGCACGAGTGGATATTGCCTATAAAAAAGAGATGCCATTCTCTAGAAAAAATGTAATTTACACAGGTATTTTGGGAGATATTTTGCAGTTGCGCATTAATGAAACCGTGAGGGAATCTGAAGGGGGAGCCTATAGTCCTTACGCAGGGGCAAGTTTTAGCAGGGAGCCAAAATCGATGGCTTATGTGGCTTTTAGGTTTGATTGTAATCCGGATATGGCTGATAAATTAGCAGATATTGTAAACGGCGAATTGAAAAAAATAGCTGATGGCATAATCAATGAAGACGATTTAAATAAAACACGGACAAACTTTTTAAAGGAACGCGAACAAGCCGAAGATAAAAATGGGTTTGATATGCAATTGCTTATAAGGTATTTCAGGTTTGGTGAAAACATGAACGATCCCAAAAACTTTGAGAATATTGTAAACGAAATGACAAAAAAGGATATTCAAAATATAGCGAAGCAGGTTCTTAACGGAGGAAAGTCGTATGAAATAATCTTTAAGCCAAAACAAAAAGTTTAAAAAATAAATAACTTCAAAAAAATGCAAAAATTAGTTTTAGTTCTAGCCTTAATCACAACTTTTGTTGGGCAGGCACAAATATTGGAACCCGTAAAGTGGACTACGTCTGTAAATAAAATTTCAGATTCAGAGTACGAGCTTGTTGCAACAGCTACGATTGATGCTGGCTGGCACTTGTATTCACAAGACGTGCCTGAAGATGGGCCAATTCCAACAAGTTTTAGCTATCAAGGTAACACCAATTATCTAAAAAAGGGAAATACCTCAGAAGAAGAAGGACATACCATTGATGACCCTATTTTTGAAATGAAAATCAAGTATTTTGAAACTAAAGCCGATTTCAAACAACGCATAAAACTGAAATCAAAGGCGCCATTTGTCGTCAATGGATCAGTGGAATTTATGGTATGCGATAACAGTAGATGTTTACCGCCTACGGAAGTCGATTTGAAGTTCAACGTAAAATAAATAACAGCACGTAATGAAGAAGTTTCTTTTTGCACTCGCAGCATTCATATTTTCTGTAAACGTAATTGCGCAAGTATTTGAGCCCGTAAAATGGTCAACCGATATTGAAAAAATCTCAGATACAGAATACAACTTGATTTCTAAAGCCACAATTGATAAAGGATGGCATTTATATTCTCAAGATGTGCCAGAAGGTGGCCCAATCCCAACATCGTTTATTTATGATGACAGTGAAGGCACATTCAAAATCGTTGGCAATACAACGGAAGATGAGGGGCACACCGTCAACGACCCAGTATTTGAAATGGAGATTAAATTCTTTGAAGGAACTGCCGTTTTCAAACAAAAAATTAAAGTTAAGGAAGCCGTAGAAACTATAAACGGATTTGTAGAGTTTATGGTTTGTGATGATACAAAATGCTTGCCCCCAACGGAGGTTGATTTGGTTTTTAAAGTTTCAAGTAATTCAGGAGCGAATGTAACTGAAACAGTAATTAAGACAGAGGATTCTGGGAATTCCAAAGAACCAAAATCAAAAAGAGGTTTGTGGTCTATTTTTATTGTGGCTTTTTTATCAGGATTTGCGGCATTGTTAACGCCCTGTGTTTTTCCAATGATACCGATGACGGTTAGCTTTTTTACCAAACAAAGTAAAAATAAGGCTATAGGTATAAAAAATGCCATTATTTATGGGATTTGTATCATAGTTATTTATGTGCTTTTGGGTACGGCTGTTACAGCAATTTTTGGAGCAGATGCCCTTAACGCCATGGCGTCTAACCCTTGGTTTAATCTGGTGTTCTTCTTGTTGTTAGTTGTTTTTGCAGTGTCATTTTTAGGAGCTTTTGAAATAATGTTGCCAAATTCTTGGGCAAATAAAGTCGATCGTCAGGCCGATAGAGGTGGGTTGATTGGTATTTTCTTCATGGCATTGGCACTAGCCATTGTATCGTTTTCATGTACAGGGCCTATTGTTGGAACTTTATTGGTTGAAGCCGCTTCAAAAGGAGGGTTGGCACCCATCATCGGTATGTTTGGCTTTTCGTTAGCAATAGCGTTACCATTTGCTTTATTTGCTGCATTCCCTGGATGGTTAAATTCACTTCCCAAATCAGGTGGTTGGTTAAACACGGTTAAAGTTGTGCTCGGATTTTTGGAACTGGCACTGGCATTTAAATTTTTATCAAATGCCGATTATGTATTGCAATTACATTTGCTTGAAAGAGAGGTTTTCATTGCGATTTGGATTGCCATTTTTGGAGCGTTGGCGTTTTACCTTTTTGGTAAAATTCAATTGCCACATGATTCACCCTTGAGCCATATTTCGGTAGGAAGGTTGAGTTTAGGTTTGCTTACATTAGCCTTTACGATTTATATGATTCCAGGGCTTTGGGGTGCGCCACTCAACCTGATTAGTGCTTTTCCTCCTCCTCATGATTATAGTGAGTCACCATACGGGGTTGGGTCAATAAAGGCTGCGGGAGCATCTACTTCCGATGCCCACGAAGGTTTGCCAGAAGGAGCACATTTGATGGCGCCACATAACATAATGGCTTTCAGAGATTATGAAACAGGTTTGGCCTATGCTAAAAAAGTGGATAAACCGGTTATGATAGATTTTACAGGGTACACGTGTGTAAATTGTAGAAAAATGGAACAAAATGTTTGGGTGAAGCCAAAAATATTGGACGTTCTAAAGAACGATGTCGTATTGATATCTCTTTATGTTGATGACCCTAAAGCTTTACCAGAAGACGAAATAAGGGAATATACTCTAAAACCTGGAAAGTATTGGAAGGACTATGGAGATAAATGGGGGGATTTGCAAGCATCTCGTTATAATGCTAATTCCCAGCCTTTTTACGTTTTAATGGACCATAATGAGGAAAACTTGATAGATCCGGCAGCCTACACGCCTGATGTTGATGAATATTATGATTGGCTGAAGGAAGGTATTTCAAAATTTAAGTAAAACAAGGAACGATGAGCGTTACTGAAAATTCTTTGAAAAAGTCGAATCCTTGGGGAACAAAAACTTCCAACTTTGATCTGGAAGCCTATTTTGAACCTTTTCGAAAAAATGTTGTTGGGTTGGATTTGACTTTCGAATCGCCCTACGGAAAACAGAAAATCATATATGCTGATTGGACAGCAAGTGGCCGCTTATACCGTCCCATAGAAGAAAAGCTCTTAAATGAAATAGGTCCCTTTGTTGCGAATACACATACTGAAACGTCTATTACAGGCAGTGTGATGACACATGCTTACCATGATGCTAGGAACATCATCAAAAAGCATGTTAACGCTTCAAAGGATGATATATTGATTACCGTTGGAACGGGTATGACGGGAGCTATAAATAAATTTCAGCGTATTTTAGGCATTAAGCTTAATGAAAACCTTAAAGACCATACCGAAGTTCCTGTTGAAAAGCGACCGGTAATTTTTGTGTCCCACATGGAGCACCATTCAAACCAAACGTCATGGATTGAAACTATCGCCAAAGTTGTAGTCATTCCATCCAATAGTGAAGGTCTGCCCTGCTTGGATAGCCTAAGGAATTTGCTTGAGGAATATAACCATATACCTATAAAAATTGCCGCCATAACGGGCTGTTCCAATGTTACAGGAATTAGGACAAATTATCACGAGGTTGCCAAAATCATGCATCAAAACAACGGTTTGTGTTTTGTTGATTTTGCATGTTCAGCACCGTACGTGGAGATAAATATGCATCCAGAAAATGAAGAAGAATATTTGGATGCCATTACCTTTTCACCTCATAAATTTTTGGGTGGTCCGGGTACATCTGGCGTATTGATTTTTAATAAAAAATTATATAAAAACTTAGTGCCGGACAATCCGGGAGGTGGCACCGTAAATTATACCAATCCTTGGGGTGACCATGATTATATTGATGATATTGAAACTCGTGAAGACGGAGGAACGCCAGGCTTTTTACAAGCTATTAGAATAGCACTTTCCATTAAATTGAAAGAAGAAATGGGCGTGCAGAATATTTTGGATAGGGAACACGAATTGGTTTCTGTTATTTTTGATAGATTATCAAAAATAAATAACTTGAAGATTCTAGCTCCAGACCACAAAGACAGGTTAGGGGTCATTTCTTTTTACATTGATGAAGCGCACTACAACTTGGTGGTGAAGTTACTAAACGACAGGTTTGGCATACAAACCAGAGGTGGTTGTTCCTGCGCTGGTACCTATGGACATTATTTGTTGAATGTGGATCAAATAACCTCAAAATCCATAGAGAAAAAAATATTGGAAGGTTGCCTCATTGAGCGTCCGGGTTGGATACGCATGTCCATTCACCCCACGATGACCAATAGCGAAGTGCGATTTATTTGCGATGCCATTAATCAAGTGGCCGAAAACTTCAAAGAATGGGGAAACGATTATACTTATAATTCGGCCAAGAATGAGTTTGTGCACAACAGTAACAAATCCATTGAATCTGAAATTACCCAGAGTTGGTTCAATTCAGGCAATTCTTAAATAGTTGTTTTATGATAGACATGAAGAAACTGTTTTTTGTTTTCATCTTTAGTACGCTGTTTTCATGTAATCCCAAACCTAAAAATGATGCGTTATTCGCTGAAGGCGTTTCACAAGATTTGGCGGCTTTTAGAAAAAAGCAAGTTTCTGATGTTGTTTATCATTTATCATTCCACATTCCCTTAAAAAAAGAAGAATCCATTGCTTCAAAACTTGAGTTAAATGTGGATTTATCCAATAATGAGTATCCTTTAATTTTAGATTTTAACGAGGACAAATCGCATATAAAACATGTACAGGCCAATGGCGATAGCATTCCAATAAATCATCAAAAGGAGCATCTTATTGTTGATAAAAAGTATTTGAAAAAAGGAGAGAATACAGTTGACGTTTTATTTGATGCCGGGGAAAAATCGCTTAATAGAAACGAAGATTATTTGTATACTTTGTTGGTTCCCGATAGGGCAAGCACGCTGTTTCCATGTTTTGATCAGCCCGATATTAAGGCTAAGTATGTGTTGGATATTATAGCTCCAAAGTCTTGGAAGGTTTTAAGTGGTGCACCTTTAACGCAAAAGGAAGTGCTGGGTGATTTTACAAAGTATGTTTATGGCGTTTCAGACAAGATGAGTACCTACCTATTTTCATTTGTGGCGGGTGAATTTCAAGAAGTAGCCAAGAAGCCTGATAGCATGGAAATGAATTTATTATATAGGGAAAATGACCAAGCTAAAATTGATGCAAGCATTGATGGAATTTTTAAGTTGCATCAAGAGTCGGTCGATTTTTTAGAAGATTATACCCGATATAATTTTCCGTTCCAAAAGATGGATTTCGCCTCAATTCCGGGGTTTCAATATGGGGGAATGGAGCATGTGGGAGCAATTCAATACCGGGAATCTTCACTTTTTTTAGATGAAAGTGCCACGCAAGAAAGTCTTTTGAATAGGGCAAAATTGATAGCCCACGAAACCTCACATATGTGGTATGGAGATTTGGTGACCATGAAATGGTTTGATGATGTTTGGCTAAAAGAAGTGTTTGCCAACTTTATGGCCGATAAAATAGTAAATGGTTCTTTCCCAGAAATAAATCACGAATTACGTTTTTTAACATCGCATTACCCAAGTGCTTACAGTGAAGACCGAACTCGGGGAGCAACACCAATCCGTCAAAAACTGGATAATTTAAAAAATGCTGGAACACTTTACGGCAACATTATATACCATAAAGCACCCATTATGATGCGCCAACTGGAGTCTATTATGGGTGATGAGCCATTCAAAAAAGGTATGCGTAATTATATTAAAACTTATGCCAATGATAATGCCGATTGGAATGATTTGGTAGACTTGCTGAACAATGAAACGCCCATTGACTTAAAACAATGGAGTGAAGTTTGGGTAAACCAACCAGGGCGCCCTATAATTTCGGATAAAGTTGTTTACGAGAATGGAAAAATCGCAAATTTCGAAATCGCTCAAAAGTCTGAGGACGGAAGTGCTAAACTATGGGGACAGGCTTTCGGTTTAGGGTTTGTTTATCCAGATTCAGTGCATACCATTTCCGTTGAAATAAAAGATAAAAAAACAACTTTAAACAAGTTTGTTGGCATGCCCAAACCTGAGGCTATCGTTTATAATTATGATGGGTTAGGTTATGGCGTATTTCCTGTTGATCTTTCCAATTCAAGTATTTCTAACATTAAAGATGATGTGGCCCGTGGTTACGCATACATTAATTTATACGAAAATATGTTGAATGGAAATGTCGCTCCTATGGTGGCACTCAACGAATTCATCAAAGGATTTAAAGTTGAAGATGAAGAACTTATTGTTAATTTAATTTCTAGTAAAATAGGAAGCATTTTTTGGATGTATTTATGGGCTGAACAGCGCGAAAAAATGCAACAACCATTGGAACGTATTTTAAAGGAACGTTTACATGAAAATCTGAGCCCGAGCATTAAGAAAACGGTGTTTTATTTATACCAAAGCATAGCCTATTCTGAAATAGGAAAAGATTTTCTGTATAATATATGGAATAAAACCTCGACCATCGATAGTCTAAAACTAAACGAAAGCGATTATACGGGTTTGGCAGGTACTTTGGCTATTTATAATCACGAAAAAGCAGAGGAAATTTTAAGTAAGGCCAAGGAAGATATAACGAACGCCGACAGAAAAAAACGTTTTGAGTTTTTGCTTCCATCACTGTCAAACGATGAATTGGTTCGCGATGATTTTGTGAAATCACTTTCAAAACCAGAAAATAGGGAAAAGGAATCTTGGGTTTTATCTGCCTTAAGTAATATTAACCACCCATTACGGCAAGATTCAGCTAAAAAACATTTAAGGTTTTATTTGGATTTGGTTGAGGAAATACAACTAACGGGAGACATCTTTTTTCCGAAAGGTTGGCTAGATGTTACGGTTGGTTATTATACTTCCGGAGAGGCAAATCAAGTGCTCAAAGAATTTTTGAACGATAATCCAGATTTTAGCCCAGTGCTTAAAAATAAACTTTTGCAATCTACCGATGGTTTATATCGGGTTCAAGAATTATGGAAAATGTAGTTTTTTAGTTTACCGAACAACTTATTTTACTTTTTTCTGAAGTTTCGATGTATCCGTCATTTTATTGATAACAATTTTCGGGTTTTCGTACAGGTAAATACTGCTGGTTCCCGAAGCCTCAATAGTTATGTTTTCCATGACTTCTAAGTAGGCATCGCTACCAATATTGCAGGTAACATCACAAGAATTTATGGTGAAGTTCTTACCGTTAAACTGCGAACTGTTATCTAAATCTATTTTGGCCAAATTGCAAGAGCCCTCTATTATGGCATTTCCACGTTGATAGAACGTTGCCAAAAAGTTTGGGGTATTTATTAGGGCTTCCAATTTGCTAGTTCCACTCAAATGAATGCTGCAATTTTCACTCGTTACATTGAGTTTACACCTGGCTTTATCGTCTGCTTCAAAGTCAAAATGGGGTGTTTGTACCGTCAGGCCTATTTTTGAAGAACCTATTGCGTTTACCTTCAAGCTAGGTAAATCCATGGTCGCCAACGCCAGAATTTCAGCATCATCAGCGGTTTTAATATATTTTAATGTATTGTTATAAGCGACTTTAATGTTCAATGCTTTTTTTGAAGTTATTCGTGCTTTATTGTTAAAGGTAAGGACATTATCAATAACTTGAAATTCAATAAACTCATGTAAGTTTTCATCGGTCTCAATTTCAACAGTAGGATTATGGTTAAAAATAATTTCAATTTCAAAATCTTCATCAAGGGCAATGGTGTGAAATGTGCTAATATCAGCTATTTCGGTTGTAACATTTCTATTGCCTTTAACCTTTTCTTGCGCGGTAATGGAGTTGAATACCACTAATAGTAGTAAACTTACTAAATAATTTTTCATATTTTTATATTCAAGGGTCATAATAAATTTAGACCCATTCTGCATAAAAATAGTCACTTTACAACCAAAACACCAAATGATAAGTACTATTTTAGTTTCAAAAAAGTAAACAATTTCTTATATTCAATCACTTCATTCAAACATTATTTAATCTATGACAAAAATCATATTCTTTATTACGTTTGGTATCGAACTTTGTACCATAATTAATAAATGACTTTGAAATGAACCTTATTAAAAAAATAAACGAACCAATTTTAACCATACTTGCTTTTTTGGCTATATCGGTCAATTTAACCCAAGCACAGGAGTTTAAATTGAACAATCCAGAATCCTCCTTAAAGGTTTTGGGTACTTCAAGTTTGCACGATTGGCATGTTACGGCAGAACAGCAAAGTGGTAAAATTAACTTTTCAGATATTGAGGCGGGAAGAATTGAGAGCCTTTCAGTATCTATAGTTGCAGAGAGCTTGAAAAGTGGAAAATCCTCAATGGACAAAAACACTTATAAAGCTTTAAAAACTGATGACCACAAAAACATTTCGTTTCAACTAACCGAAGTAAAAGAGGTGGTTGCCAAAGGAAGTGGAACTTTTTCGGTAAAAACAATGGGAAACCTGACTATAGCAGGCACAAAAAAGAGCATTTCGCTAGATTTTGATATGAATGTTGTGGGATCAAAAATTAAAATTTCGGGAGACAAAAAAATTAAAATGACCGATTTTAATATAGACCCACCCAAGGCCCTATTCGGTACCATTACAACCGGAGACGATATAACAATTGAATTTTCAACAGTACTTAAATAAAAACCAAATTAACAAACAATTAAAATTAAAAATCATGAAAAAAATATTTAAACATGCAATTTTAGCAATAGCTTTATTTACTGGTCTGAGTTTTTATGCTCAGAACAGAGACTTGGATAATTTCAGGCAGCCTGACCAAAGAGGCATAAACGATTTTGAGGCTAAAAAAGATTCAGCTTCAACCTTTGAAAGTGTGAAACTTAGAATTGGAGGAGCATCAACACTTCAATTTCAAGGTTTAAGTCAAGATCACGATGGTACTCCAGATCTAATAGATTTAGGTAGCAACTTTAACTTGGCAACTGCTAATTTAGATTTAGATTTAGCCATAGCAAAAGGAGTTAGAATGCACTTACGTACCTACTTGTCATCACAACACCATACCGAAACTTATGTAAAAGGTGGTTATTTTCAAATTGATAATTTAGACTTTGTAAGTGAAGGCTTTTTAGGTAATTTTATGCAACATGCCAGAATTAAAATTGGGCATATGGAAAACAACTATGGTGATACGCACTTTAGAAGAAGTGATAATGCCATGACTTTGTATAACCCATTTGTCGGAAACTATTTAATGGATTCATTCACAACTGAAGTTGGTGCAGAGTTTTATTATTTCTGTGATGGTTGGCTTGGAATGGTTGGAATTACCAATGGTAAACTTAATCAAAACGTAACAGACAAAGATCAAACAAGTCCTTCATTCTTAGCAAAAGTTGGATATGATAGCCAAATCAATGACGACTTTAGATTCCGTTTAACAGGATCATTATTCCACAGTGCTCATAATAATGCCAGAGGCATCTATTTGTACAGTGGGGATAGAGCTGGGTCACGTTATTATTCAGTAATGACCGATGTTGATGGCAACGGTGATGGTTTTAGAGGAGGTAGAATTAATCCTGATTTAAAAAATGAAATGACAGCTATAATGATAAACCCATTCTTAAAATATCAAGGTTTAGAGTTCTTCGGTGTTTTTGAGTATGCAGAAGGTAAAAAAATAGCTGAAACCGATAATAGAAGCTGGACTCAAGTTGCTGGTGAATTATTATACAGATTTGGCAGCCAAGAAAACCTTTACATAGGCGCACGTTACAACAATGTTAGCGGAGAACTTCAAGGTGGTGACGACGTTAGCGTAAACAGATATCAATTTGGTGCTGGGTGGTTTATGACCAAAAATGTCTTAATGAAAGCTGAGTATGTAAAGCAAACTTATAAAGATTATCCAGCTGCTGATATTCATGCAGGTGGCAAATTTAAAGGTATAATGCTAGAAGCAGCGATTAGCTTTTAGTTAAACTAAATTTTGTAACAAGTCTCTTAGTGCACAAATAAGTCAAAAATTATTCCCTAAAATTGCACTTTGAGACTTGTTTTTTTAATTTTATAGTATAAAAACATTATAAATATTGGGTGATGAAACGGATTTTGTTTTTGGTCTTTATTATGGCGGCTCTGGCCTTTACGAGCAAAGATGCTTTTTTTATAAGCACAGAGGTAAATATTGAGCCAGAAAGTTCTTTATCTGTAAAAGGAACAACCAATGTTAATACCTTTAAATGTATTTATAATGTTACCAAATTTAAAAACCCGATTCCGGTAAACTATCATTTGGAAAACGGTAAAATGGTATTTAACAAAACTGTTTTGGTTTTAAACAACAACTGTTTTGATTGTGGCGGAAAGGCAATAAACAATGACTTTCAAGATATTTTAAAATCTCATCAATATCCTGAAATTAATTTGGTTTTAAAAGAGATTAAAAGCTTGGAGGAAAACACCAATGTTGAAGTTTTTGTAGATATTGAAATTGCTGGGGTAAAAAGACCATATGTTATCCCAGTGAATTTGGACGAAAAAGACAATATGTTCATAAATGGCCATGTTGATATTTGTTTGACCGATTTTCATATCACGGCGCCCAAGAAATTTTTCGGACTCATTTCGGTAGATAACGAAATTGGAATAGAGTTTAAATTGGTAGTGCAAGAAGAAGAGAGTTAGACACTTTGCTCACTAATAAAATAAAAGGCTCCAAACACAGATGTTTGGAGCTTTTTTTATGGTTGGTTTTGTGTTATTTTCTCTTTATGTGTCCGCCAGATACATCCTTGTTTTTGTCAACCGTGCTGGGGTTTCCGTAATATGAAATATCTCCGCCACTGCTTGTTTTTGCGGTTAATGAATTTTTAGTGTTTACCGTAATATCTGCGCCGCTTGTTGCTTTTACTGCACTGGAGTCCGCTATTAAATCGGCCGCTTTAATGTCACTTCCGCTCGTTGCTTCGGCAATAAGTTTTGAGGTTCTTCCAGATAAACGCATATCACTTCCGCTTGTTGATTCACAATTTAAGATAGAAGTGTTTACATCAAGGTTCATATCGCTTCCACTTGTTGATTTTAAATCTAGTTTTTCAGCGGTAATGGTGTTGGTTGCATAAACATCGCTTCCACTTGTTGATTCTATGCTAGAGATGTCCTTGAAGCTCACATTTACTTTTTTGGAGGTAGCTTTGCCAATTTGTTTTTTGCAATGGATTTTTAATACTCCATTTTCAATTTCAGTAAGAATAAGGTCTTGAAGGTTTTCATCGGCCTCAACCCTAATGGCTTCAATGTCACTTTGTGTTAGGTAAACATCCAGGCCTTCATTGGCTTTTATGGTTGAAAAGGGTTCATTAACAGGTCTTTCGGTTGTAACAACCTCTCCGTTTCCGCGCACACCTGAGCTGAGGTTGATATCGAAATTACATGAAAAAAGCGATAAGCTTAATATGGATGCTACGATGATTTTGATTAATGTTGTCATAACTGTTTGTTTTTTGATTTGATTTTTATATTGATTGATGGTGGGGTGTTATTCCGATTCTATTTTAACACCATCGGAATTGATGTTTACTTTTACTTCTTCAGATTCTGCCTTAAAACCTTCTTTGTCAATTTTAAGATGGGTATCATCTGCATGTACTTCAAGGCCGTTGTCGTCTAGTTTTAAACCAGGCGTATTTACTTTTATGCTAAATTCTTCCTCTGGGCAGTCCAAACATTCGCTGTCTTCATCAAGAATCTTAACATGGTGGTTTAGGTATTTTGACGAAACTAAATTACCATCATATTTTCTGTAATATAAGTAGCGTTTCGTGCTGTTATTCAGATATAATATGGTGTTTTCGGGTAGATATAAAATAACATTAACACTTTGGTCGCTAAATTTACTTTCAGGGTTTGTGGTTAAATATGAATCTAGTGATAATATGTTGTTTTGAAATGCATAGTTGTAATCTATGTTTTTTGCCCGCTCAATAGCCGTCTCGTAATCTCTGCCTTCTGCACTTTTTTCAATCACAATTTTTGCAACAGAATCGGTTGTAGATTTTACAAGCAAATCAATATCTTGAAAATAAATAACCTTATTTCCATTTTCGTCATGTGCTATTTTAAAGTCATGTCTTCTGTTTTGAAAGTCATAACTCAAATTCGAATTGCTAACCATTTTTACGGTTAGTGTATCGTTGGCCATAACCGGCAATTCTGCTTTTTCAATATGAACTTCGGTGAATGCATGCTCGCTGGCTTGGCGGATTCCAATCACAATCAGGGCAATTATCGACATAAACCATAATCCCAACAGAGTGAATTTGGCAATATTACCTATAGATTTTAGGTGGTTGATTAGAATTTTTAACCCTAAGTAAAACAGGAAAAAGAAGGGTATACCAACCGCAAAAAATGCTAATAAAGATATTAGCCAAAGTGGCGTACTACCGGAGTTTGCTATCTCAACAATGTCCAACCCTGGAATGTGTATAATGTCTGCTACTCCCAAGGAAAATAAGCCGATAATAAGAGCAATTAGCGTTGAAGCTCCAATGAAAATTAATAATACACCAACAAGTTTTGCAAATACATGAAGGAAGAACATTATAATGTCTGCAAGTGTGTCAAAAAATGTTCTAGACGATGATTTAATTGAATTGGCACTTTTTTTTACATCTACTTTTTTTGCCGCATTCGATACTGAATCTGAAACGTTTTTAGCAACATCGCTTACCGTTTCGGTTACCGAATCAAAACCGTCTTTAATTTTTTTTTCGATGTTGCTAATGTTAACAGGTTCTCCCGTCATCATCAGTTTTTCGGCAGTTGTTTTAGCTTCGGGAACCAAAATCCAAAGTAAAATATAAAGTAATACGCCTGTTCCGGCGCCAAATACCAATAAAATCCATGCTAAGCGAATCCAAATGGCATCAATGCCAAAGTAATGGGCCAAACCTGATGAAACGCCACCTATATAGGAGTTGTCGGTGTCTCTGTATAATTTTCTGGATGTGGAAGATTTTTTTGAGTATGAGGTGCTTGGTTCGTCCTCAAAAATTTCGTCATCAACCAAATAATCTTCAGGTTGCCCCATTATGGAAATGATTTCGTCTACTTCCTTCAGGCGAATAACTTGTTTGTTGTTCTGAACGCGTTCGTTAAAAAGCTCGGCAATACGTGCTTCAATATCTGCTATAATTTCAGAACGACCTTGAGAGTCTGTAAATGAACGTTTTATAGCCTCAAGATAGCGTTGTAATTTTTGGTATGCGTCTTCATCAATATGAAAAAATATACCGGCTAAATTTATGTTGACTGTTTTATTCATTTTTTTGTTGTTTTTTGGCTTGTTACAATGTTTACTGCGTTACGTAATTCGTTCCAAGTAGTATCTAATTCGTTTAAAAATAATTTGCCTGTTTCGGTCAATCCGTAATACTTTCTTGGAGGTCCAGAGGTACTTTCTTCCCATCTGTAGTTCAATAGTCCAGCGTTTTTTAGCCGCGTAAGTAACGGGTAAATGGTGCCTTCAACCACGAGCAATTTTGCGTCTTTTAGCGTATCTAAGATTTCTGCAACATACGCGTCGTTATCTTTCAATACCGAGAGTATGCAGAATTCTAAAACGCCTTTTCGCATTTGTGCCTTTGTGTTTTCTATCTTCATAGTATCATGCGTTTAATATGGTGAAACTGTTCATTTTTTGATTGATTTGATGATTATTTTGATGAAATTTTAATTCTAATTATGTTCTGGGCGTTGCGCCTCCTTGGGTCGTCGCCGGGCTTTCCGTTACAAGTCCTCGGTCGTGCCTTCATGTGGGCTTTCCACTACAATCCCTAACGCGGTGCGCAACTTCATTCATGTCATTTTAAAAAATTAATGGTTAGTGGATATTTATAAACTTGGCCTTCTCGGGCTTTTAAGCTTGCAATAACAATAAGTACTAATTCTACGATAAAGGCAATTATGGCAAGTGCCCCCAAAAAGCCGCCCAAATAAAGGAGTGGAGATGGCTTGCTCATATTAATGTGAAAATCATGAAAGCCATGAAAATCTACAAAATCAAGACCATTTAAAACTTTAAAAATGAAAAATGGAATGGTGAGTGTGCCTAAAATAACAGCGTATAAAAAAATACTCAGTTGAAAGTTTATGGCCTGCTTACCATTTGCATCAATAAATTCGGATTTGTCTTTGTTGGCAATCCATAAAACGATTGGGCCAATAAAGTTTCCAAACGGGATAAAAAACCTTGTAAAGGTGGACAAATGAATGAACGTTGCAATGTTTTTTTGATGATTATCTAACATGATTTCTTGATTGATTTAGAACATATAATAGTTTCTTATGCAAATATATGTCTAAAATAAGGTACTTTGTTACGCATAGTACTAAAAATTAACATATTTTTAACATATTTTGATGATGTATAATTTCATAACTTAGAGAAAAATTTAAAGCTTCAAAATGAAACTAACACCCAGAAAATTAAATGCTTTTACCATGTTTAAGTTGCCTTCTGCTTACTTATGTGGGGTTCGTACCAAATATATTGATGACAGTAAATGTGTCGTTACCGTAAAACACAGATGGATAAATCAAAACCCATTTAAATCCATGTTTTGGGCGGTGCAGGGTATGGCTGCAGAGTTTTCAACCGGTGCTTTGGTTACGGCTAAAATCCAAGAATCTGGAAGAAAGATTTCCATGCTCGTTACTTCCAATAGTTCTATTTTTACCAAAAAGGCTACAGGAAGAATCACTTTTACGTGTAATGAAGGTCATCTAATTGATAAAGCCCTAAGAAAAACAATCGAAACAGGTGAGGGGCAAACAGTATTGATGACTTCGGTTGGCGTGAATGAAGAAGGTCTCGAAGTTTCCACTTTTAAGTTTGAATGGAGCATTAAGGTTAAAAGTTAAATTGTTTGTTGTTAAGGTGTACAGTTGTATGGAGACTTAACATCAAACATCTAAACAACTAGCAAAGAACTGTAACAAAACCCAAAACAAACCAACAAATAAAAGAATCAACAAAAAACATTAAAATGACAGCACACGAAATTGACTATAGAATCTACGGGGAAGAAATGCAATATGTAGAAATAGAACTCGACCCGCAAGAAGGGGTTGTTGCCGAGGCAGGCAGTTTTATGATGATGGACGACGGCATAAAAATGGAGACTATTTTTGGTGATGGTTCGCAAAAAGATACAGGTTTTTTAGGGAAAATATTGGGAGCAGGAAAACGAATCCTAACCGGTGAAAGTTTATTTATGACAGCTTTTTACAACAACGTGGTTGGGAAACGCAATGTGTCTTTTGCATCGCCATATCCCGGAAAAATCATTCCAATAGATTTAACCCGTTTTGGAGGTAAGTTCATTTGCCAAAAAGATGCTTTTCTCTGTGCGGCTTAAGGCGTGAGTATTGGTATTGAGTTTTCCAAAAAATTAGGCCGAGGGCTTTTCGGTGGAGAAGGGTTCATTATGCAAAAATTGGAAGGTGATGGCATGGCCTTTGTTCATGCTGGCGGTACCATGGCCATGAAAGAACTTAAAGCTGGCGAAATACTTAGGGTAGATACTGGTTGTATTGTAGGTTTTGACCATTCCGTTGATTATGATATCGAATTTATAGGCGGTATAAGAAACACCATTTTTGGCGGCGAGGGATTGTTCTTTGCTAAACTGCAAGGTCCTGGTACGGTGTATATCCAATCTTTACCATTTAGTAGATTGGCAGGTCGTGTTTTGGCATCTGCACCAAGAGGTGGAGGTAAAGATAAAGGAGAGGGCAGTATTCTCGGGGGCTTAGGCGATTTGCTTGATGGGGATAACAGATTTTAAATGTTAATTAACGAAAAAATAAGACTGTTTATCCAATTTTTTAGTAAATTGCCACGTTATTAAAACAAAAGCCTATTAATAAAGATCTACAATTATTCAAACCTTAAACCTTAACAAAGATATGGCGAGAGCAATGCTTGAGTACACCAAAACGGTACTTAATAAAGTTAGTTTTGATGTAACTTTGTTTTGCAGAGAAGTACAAAAGGCGCTAAACCGTTTATTGCCTTATGAGATTGAAGAGCTTAAAATTTTTATTCATTCTCTGATTCAGCAAAACCCAGAATTAAATCAGTGTTTAATTTATTTAAAACCATAAAAAAAGGCGACCGATTATCGGTCGCCTTTTTTATGCCCTTTTAGGTAAAGGACTGATGATTTTTACATCCTGAAATTTAATGGCTCCTCGGATGATTCCTGAAATGACATCCTGTAAGGCCTCAATAATCTGCATTTTCAGTTCACTCTTGTGATAAATGATGCTAACTTCTCTTGCTGGTGAAGGTTCACTAAAATAATGTAGGTTTTCTTTTTCTTTGTCGTGAATATCCAATGTATGCAAATAGGGTAAAAGGGTCATTCCCAAACCTTCATTCGATAATTTCACTAGGGTTTCAATACTTCCGCTTTCCAATTGAAATTTATCTTCAGAATGGTCTTTAAAAACCTTACATAAGTTAATTACACCATCTCTAAAGCAATGCCCGTCTTCAAGAAGAAGCATATCATCGATCTCTAGATCTGAAACCTCTATTTTCTTATTGGTATGCAACCTATGCCCTTTCGGAATATAGCTAACGAACGGTTCGTAATACAGTACACGTTCCTTGATGTTTTCGTCTTCTAAAGGCGTTGCTGCTATCGCTGCATCTAAATGCCCCTCGTTAATTCTCGCAATGATTTCATCGGTGGTCAGCTCTTCTATTTTAAGCTTTACTTTTGGATGCTTCCTTATAAAATTCTTAAGGAACATGGGCAACAGAGTTGGCATAACCGTTGGAATGATGCCCAGTCTAAATTCACCGCCAATAAAGCCTTTCTGCTGGTCAACAATATCTTGTATTCTATAGGATTCGTTAACAATGTTTCTGGCCTGGGTTACAATTTTTCGGCCAACATCTGTCAATTCAATGGGCTTTTTGCTTCGGTCGAATATTTGAATGTCCAGTTCGTCCTCAAGCTTCTGTATTTGCATGCTCAACGTGGGCTGCGTCACAAAACATTTTTCGGCTGCTTTAGTAAAATTTTGGTTTTCGGCAACTGCCAAAACATAATATAATTGAGTAATGGTCATGAGTATAAATTGAGGCTATAAAAATATAAAAACTATCAATAAAACTTATGGAAATAAGCGTTAATTATAAATTAAATTTGTGGTAAATAAGAAAGATTATGGAAATGACATTAAATAGTATTGGATTAGATACAGAAAAAACAAAAGTTTTAGCCAAAGATTTGAATCATTTATTGGCAAATTTTCAAATATATTATCAGAATTTAAGAGGTATTCACTGGAATATTAAAGGGAAGCGCTTCTTTGATTTACATGTGAAGTTTGAAGAATTATACACGGATGCCAACATTAAGGTAGATGAAATTGCCGAACGAATTTTAACATTAGGCGAAACGCCTCTTCATACATTTGAAGATTACTCTTCTAGAGCTCAGGTGCCTGTTGGAAAAAACATTTCTCAGGATGAAAGAGCTGTGAAATTAATTGTGGATTCCTTGACTGAGTTGTTGAAAATTGAACGCATTATTTTAGAAAAATCTGATGATGCTAATGATGAAGGAACAAACTCTATGATGAGTGATTTTATTACTGAACAAGAAAAAACGGTTTGGATGATGAAAGCTTGGCTAGGCGAGGCCATTTAAAATTAAGATAGATTAATAGCAAGAAGAGCATCTTTTAGGATGCTTTTTTTTTGCAACTTCCTAAAGTAAGCCCCTAGCTTTTATTTCCAGATATTTGTTAATCGTGTCTATCGTTAAATTTTCGGGTATGGTAAGGATGGAATGGATGCCGTACTTTTTTAGTTCGTTTACAATCAGGCGTTTTTCAAATTCAAATTTTTCTGCAATTACTTTATCGTAAACCTGTTGGATGGTCTCGGCTTTATTTTTTATCAAATTGTCTAATTCGGTATTTTTAAAGAAAATAACCACCAACAAATGGGCTTTTGATATGGCCTTTAAATAAGGGAGTTGCCTTTCCAAACCGTCCAAAGTCTCAAAATTGGTGTACATTAAAATGAGGCTTCTGTGCGTAATGTGGCGTTTTATATTGGCGTACAAGCGGCTAAAATCACTTTCAAAAAAATCGGTCTTAATATTATAAAGGGCTTCTAAAATAAGATGCATTTGTGAGCTTCGTCTTTCAGCAGCAACCACGTTTTCAATGCGTTTTGAAAATGACATTATCCCGGCTTTATCGTGTTTTTTTAAAACCACATTGCTGATAACCAAAGTCGCATTAATGGCGTAGTCCAAAAGACTCAATTCGTTAAAGGGCATTTTCATAATACGCCCTTTATCGATAATGGAATAAACAGGTTGTGATTTTTCGTCCTGAAATTGGTTAACCATCAATTGGTTTTTTTTGGCCGTTGCTTTCCAGTTTATGGTTCGCAAATCATCACCTAAAACATACTCTTTTATTTGCTCAAATTCCATGGAATGCCCAAGCCTTCGGACTTTCTTCAACCCATATTCCAACGAGTTTTGATTGATGTTTAAAAGCTCAAACTTTTTTAGTTGCTTAAAACTTGGATAAGTTGGCACCATCGCACCATCTTCAAAAGTGAAGCGTTTTGCAACGAGGTTTAAAATCGATGAGGCATAAAGATTCAAACTACCAAAATGATATTCCCCGCGTTCTGTAGGATTTAAATGATATTTGATGGACGTGCTTTTTCTTGGAGAAATGGTTTCTTTTATTTTGAAATCACGCACCTGAAATTGTTCGGGTATTTCGTCAATGATTTCCAACTGAATTAAAATAGGGTAATTGTTGGTGATGCTTAATTTTACTTGGTTTTTATCACCATTAGAAAATTTGTCCGGCAATATCCTAGCCGCTTCAATTTTGTTTTTTCCAATAAAGATGATGAGAAAATCCGATACAAAAAACAGTATTAAAATGAGGATAGAAAGTTGGGCAATATTGAATAAAGGCGGAATGAAATAACTTAAAGCAAACAGCATCACAATACCAATGCCGGCATAGAAGAAACGGGGTTGTATGTAAAAGGGTTTAAGGAATTTCAAACTTCAAAGGTTGTTAGCTATTGCTTATTCCAATTCAAATGGTTTTCCGATTTCGTCAATATCATCATAATTTCCAATGCCTTTTGGGTTGTCGCCATATTCATTTGGGCCATGGTCGCCGTCTGCAAAAATCATCCAAAACACATAAAATGGAATAATTTGATACCAACCACTGTTGCCTCTATCATGACAACGTTTTGCTCCCTGGGCAAGAACAAAGTAAACCGCAGGTAAAAGAATGACCAAATTCAGTACGGGGTCAACTTGAACATCTAAAGTAATGTATATCAAATCCATTAAATTGGCCAGTAACATGTATCCCAAATAGCTTAATCCATACTCTAATCTTCTAATTCTGCCTTCAAATGAAAAAGGTTTTTTGAACATAATTTCTAAATTTAAGTTTAATAGATTTTACTGAAACTATCGCGGTATTTCAACGGTCTCAATAATCTGTTTTATGATTTGCTTACTGGTAACACCTTCCATTTCGCGCTCCGGAGTTACGATAACTCGATGATGCAATACTGGAATGGCTGCACGTTTTATATCCTCAGGAGTGACGAAATCGCGTCCGCCCATCGCCGCAAATGCTTTGCTGGCTTTTAAAATGGCAATCGATGCCCTTGGGGAAGCCCCTAAATACAAAAACGGATTGCTTCTGGTGGTTACAATTAATTGTGCAATATAATTCAGTAAATGTTCCTCCACTAAAACCTGTGTTACCAAATGTTGATATTCCGAAATTTGTTTAGATGTTAAGAACGAAGCTATTTCATCGGTTTTTAACTTGTCTTTTAGTTGATGCTCTCTAGAAAGAATTTCAATTTCATCTTCCAAATTAGGGTAATCCACATCTATTTTAAATAAAAAGCGGTCCAATTGGGCTTCAGGCAATCGGTAAGTTCCTTCCTGCTCAATCGGGTTTTGGGTAGCCAAAACCATAAACGGAGCATCCAATAAATATTTATTTCCGTCAATGGTGATTTGTTGCTCTTCCATAACTTCAAATAACGCCGCCTGTGTTTTGGCGGGCGCACGGTTTATCTCGTCAATTAAAATCATATTTGAGAAAATGGGTCCTTTTTTAAACTCAAATTCAGAGTCCTTTAAATTGAACACTGAAGTTCCTAAAATATCACTGGGCATTAAATCTGGCGTAAATTGAATACGGCTAAAACCAACGCTCAGCGATTTTGCCAATAATTTAGCAGTAATGGTTTTGGCAACGCCAGGAACACCTTCAATTAGTGAATGCCCTTTTGCTAAAAGCGAAGCAATAAGCATGTCTACCATATCTTTTTGCCCAACAATCACTTTGCCAATTTCCTGTTTTATGGTGTTGACGCTTTGTTGCAATTCCGATAAATCCAATCGGTTTTTAAACTCCAAAGTGTTGTTGTCTTGCAAAGCGCTGTCATCAATTGATGATATGATATCTTCCTTTGGGGTTTGGTCTTTTGGGTCTTGAGGCTGTGTGTTCTCTTCCATAATTATTTGGTGTAAAATGCTTCAATATGTCTGTTGAGTTTTATGAGGTTGTCTTCAAAAAACTCATTTTTTGTTTTAAGCCAATTTATAAAATCGATTATTTTTTTTACGTCTTCTTTTTTCTTTCCTGTTTTTGAGGCCAGTTTTTTAATGAAGTCTTCGTTTAAAACTGAAGTATCTATGTTGCAATCGGTTCTGATTTTTTCCAAAAAATAGGTTATTTTTTTGTGGACTAAATTTTTGTGGTCTTGGGTTTCAAAATACAAGTTCGAAACGGTTTTAACAAAACCAACCGTGGTGTTTTGTAATGGGTTAATTATTTTTATAATACGTTGTCTGCGTTTCGCATTAAAAATCATGAATAAAACAGTAAAAATAAGGGCCGTGTACCATGCCCACCGAAACGACATTTGCTCCAAAAACCAGCTGAGGTTAGATTCTTTTTCAACATCACCATCATAACCCGTTTGTATTTTTACATATGAATCAAAGTACACATGGTTTTCTGGCAAATATGATAAAATACCCTCGGCATATTTGTACCTATCTTCTTTTAAAAGGTTGTAGTTGGTAAAGGCTTTTGGCTCGGTGTGAAGAAAAATATTGCCCGCTCCGAAAGGAATTTGAAGGAAATTAACGTGTTTGTAATCTATTTTAGAATGCCCCAAAACGGTGTAGTTTATGGAGTCGAATTTTCCAAAGTAATTATCGCCTTCGTTTCTGTCGATAGCAATTTCTTCAATGTCGATATATGCTAAGGATTCATATGAAATACTATCTTTTTCGTTTAAAACATAATCGACATCAAGATTCAATGTGTCATGTAGCTTTTGTGGATAGTAGTAATCCGAAATGAAAAGCGTATTCCCATTGTTGACAAACTTCAGCAATTCATCAACAGAATCTTCGGTTAAATAATCAGAATTTCCAATAATGATATAACTGCCTTCAGCCACGTGCTCGCCATAGCCATCTTCAGAATTGGCACTTAAATAACTGGAAGGTTGATGGTATACCGTCCTCACTTTATAATCTTCAAACATTTTTGGCAACTCTTTATACAGAATGCTAACGCCGTAAGGCCTGTTGCTTTTTTCATCAAAAGACTCTTCCCAATCCACAGTTTTGGTTCGTTTAATGCCAATAACAATGGCCGCTGTTATTACTAGAGCAATTAAAATTAGGACGACAGGCAATACTTTTTTCATGTATTAACCTGTTTTAAAAGCGTTGCGAAATTGGTTTTTGCAAGCTGGTACTTGTCGGCATTCAGCGGAAATTCACCATACCAAATGTAATTGTAGAGGTAGGAGGTGTATTCAAAATCTTTACTGAATGGCTTATTGTAAATCTCGTTGAGGTACTCGCTATTGGTTTTATCATCCTCAAATTTAATGTGGTTCTTAAGACTCAGTGTTTTTAAAACCAGTAGGTAATAATACCGGATGGCAAGTCGGTAATTGCCTTCCTTTTCGGCATTAAGAATAAAGGAATCAATATCCGTATGCTCAATATTTTCGGCTGTTATGTCTTCATACAAATTTATGGCTTTATTTCTGTTGGCTGAGAACAAACCAGCCCCACCTTCATTAAATAAAATATAGACTAAGTAGATTACAGCCAAAGCAATAGCTAGATAAAATATCCATTCTATCGGGCCAAGGTTTAAGGAAAATGCATCAGAATTATTTCGCTCTTTCCGTCGGTCTTTGGCATTTTTGTAATCTTCGTAATTTCCAGAACCTGTTGCTGTTTGGGTAACAATGTCTTCACCTTCATAATTGAATTTGCTGCCTGAATAATGCTCTTTAAAATCGTCATCAAAATGTCGAATTTGTTCAGGTTCTTGTGTGGCATTAAATCCATAAAATGACTGAATATTAAAAGCCATTAAAAACAAAAAAATACAAATATGTGGATTGAAAAGTTTCAAGAATGGTTTGGGACTGGAAATGGAGTTTTTGTGATTTGCCTTTGCAGGGCATACGGGTAAATCAAGTAATAATAACTGATAATGGACAAAGTGATGAGGATTATGCCCACCGACAACCAATGCGGCATAACATTGGAATAGCGTGTAACAAAACCTTCTAAAAAGCCAGCTGCAAATGTAAATGGGAAGGTGCTGATTAAAATTTTAATGCCCGTTTTGGCACCCATTTTAAGTGAGGTGTATCGTGAGTGTGTTGCTGGAAACAAAATGCTGGCACCCAAAATTAAACCCGCTGCGGCTTCAATCACAATGGCAAAAATTTCCATAGAACCGTGGATCCAAATACCGCGAACGCTTTCCCAAAACACGCCTTTTTCGTAAAAGAAATACTGAAACGAGCCCAGCATAATGCAATTGTTAAACATAATGTAAAGAGTGCCAATACCCAAAAAAACACCAAGTACGAAAGCAATAATGCCCACTTTTAGGTTATTTATTGTTATGGCAATAAAACCACCCCAATTGCTTCCGCTTTTGTAAACGGCAACAGGGTCGCCTTTTTCAATATTTTCCAAAGACATGTTTACGTAATTATCGCCCAAAATGGAACGTACAAATTCACCATCGTTAGCTGCCGAAATCACGCCAATAAAAGTAAACGCGAAAAAAATGATGAAGGCTACATAAATAAATTTTCGGTATTGGTAGCAAATTAAAGGAATTTCGGTTTTCCAAAAGCCAACTATTCTATTTGTGTCTTGTCGTTTGGTTTTATAAATCTTTTGAAACGCCTTGGCGGCCAATTGGTTTAAATAAATAATGACCTTACTCTTTGGGTAGTAGGTTTGGGCATAGGCAAGATCGTTTATCAAATGGATGTATTGTGAGGCCAATTCATCAGTGTCTTCAAAATCATTATTAAAGACTGCCCTTTCAAAACTTAACCATTTTTCCTTATTTTGCTTGATGAATGAAACTTCCCTCATATAGTTGATAAATTAAGATATAAAATGTCAGAGTTACAAATTAACACAACACAAAATGTAAAAATTTCGTTCAACGCTGCTGGGGCGGGTGAGCGCTTGTTGGCTTTCATTATAGATTGGGCCATCAAGATTGGTTATATGATGGTAATGAGCTGGACCTTTGGGGCTTATGACAATATGGACCAATGGTCGCAAATAGCCATAAATACGGTGTTGAGTTTCCCGGTGATGTTTTATACTTTGGCATTGGAATCATTGTTGGAAGGGCAAACCATTGGCAAGCGAATTATGAAGATTAAGGTGGTTAAAATAGATGGCTATCAAGCTTCTTTTTCAGATTATGTGGTGCGCTGGTTTTTTAGGATTGTTGATGTTTATATTTTTGGATTGGGCTTTTTTGTGATGTTGTTCAACAAGAAAACTCAACGTATTGGTGATATGGCCGCAGGAACAGCGGTAATTGGTTTGAAAGAGACTGTAAATATTAGCCACACCATTCTTGAAAATTTGCGAGACGATTACAAACCAACTTATCCTAATGTCATTAAATTGTCCGATAACGATGCCCGAATTATTAAGGATACGTTTAATTCAGCTAGGGCTTCGCGAGATTACAAAACACTAATAAAATTGAGAAACAAAATTATTGAAGTGGTTGGTGTAAAAGACGTGCAACAAAAAACCGATATGGAGTTTATTGATGTGATTTTAAAGGATTATAATTTTTATACCCAAGATATGTGAGTAGTGAGCCACTTTTCTTTTTCGAAAAAGTGTGCGAATCACTCATTCCGAGCTTGTCTCGGAATCTCAAATAAAACAAACAAAACCATGCTCTACACCATCGATATTTTAGGAACCATAGCCTTTGCCATTTCAGGAGTTTTAGTGGCTTTTGATAAAAAGATGGACTTGTTTGGTGTTTTAATCATCGCCTTTGTAACGGCTGTTGGTGGTGGTACATTACGTGATTTACTGATTGGAAATACACCAGTAAGTTGGATGCAAGACATGAACTATACGTATGCAATTCTCGGGTCTGCCATTTTCGCCATTCTTGTGCGGAATAAAATAAATTACTTAAGAACATCGCTATTTTTGTTCGATACCATTGGTATTGGTCTCTATACTTTGGTGGGCATTGAGAAAGGATTGAACACCGATTTACACCCTATAATTTGTATTGCTTTGGGCACGATAACAGCTAGTTTTGGTGGTGTGATACGTGATATTTTATGCAACGAAATACCCGTAATTTTCAGAAAGGAAATTTATGCCACAGCATGTATTTTGGGAGGTATTGTTTATTTTGTACTTCATGAATTTCCCATTAAAGAAGACTTTGTTTTTATCATAGCCGGTCTTGTGGTTATCATCACCCGATTATTGGCAGTAAAATTTAAGATTGCTTTGCCCAATATTTATAGGAAAGTGTATAAAAATTGAAGTTTTTAATTATTTATTGTTCACCCTAATAGTTTCAGGGTCGAAGTCTAGGTTTATCCCCGTAAGTCCTTTTTGACTGTATCCAATTTTATTGAGCACATATCTCATGGATTCTTTGCGTGCAAGGTCTTTATCATTTCCTTTTACAACAATCCAAGGGGAATTTTCAGTACCCGTTTTCTCAAACATAAGTTCCTTATACTTGGTAAAATCATCCCATTTTTGTTGGGCCTGAGCATCAACGGTACTTAATTTCCAACTTATTAGCGGGTTTACTTTTCGTTCTTCAAGTCGCTTTTCTTGTTCTTTTTTATCAATGGAAAACCACAATTTAATGAGGATTAGTCCATCTTCAATAAGCATTTCTTCAAACTTGACCACTTGCTTTATAAACAGGTCGTATTGTTCTTGGGAACAGAAGCCCATTACAGGTTCTACAACCGCACGATTATACCAGCTTCTGTCGAAAAAAACAATCTCGCCCGGGCTTGGAAAATGATTAATATATCTTTGAAAATACCATTGTCCCTTTTCCTCAGCGGTAGGTTTATTTAATGCCACAACTCTGTAGTGCCTTGGGTTAATGAATCGGATAAAGCGCATTATGGCACCGCCTTTGCCAGCACTGTCTCTCCCTTCGCAGATAATGATGAGTCTTTTTCCCGATTCAATCAACCAATTTTGCATACGTACCATTTCGGTTTGCAGCTGTATAAACTCGGGATCGTTTTCTATGGAATGTAGTAACATGTCTTTATAAGTTTTTGAATGGCTTGTTGAGTTGTGGTTTTTATTTTTCTGTTTTCAAAATCAGATTATCTGATTCCAAATATTTTTCTTTCATTAAACTCAAGGCAAATGCTCCAGCAGAAGCAGTAAAAACAGAAAAGTCTAGCGGTCCTTTAATTCCAGTTGAAAAGGTCATGGACAATGCAAATATTAAAAGTAGAAATCCACTTAGTTTTGCAAACAACTCTGTTTTAAATCCGATGATTAGGAAAATGGCTAAACTAATTTCGGCTGCAGTTGCTAAAATTGCAACTGTTGGGATTAATGTTTTTGGAAACCACGGATTGATTAATTCGGTGTAGCTTAAAAAACTATCCCAATTACCCCAAACAGCTACTTCTTTGCTCCAAATCCCAAATCGGTCTGCCACCGCAGATAAAAATCCAATCGATATAGCCAATCGTAAAAAGAGTTTTATTAGTTTTTTATTCATATTAATTAACGATTTGGCCATAACTCGTGTCGGGCAATTTTAATGCTGCATCCGACGGAGATGAAAAGCTTGATTGGGTTCATGAATTTATTGTTTTTTACAAGTACTTCACAAACCATGAGTTATAGCCAGCTTAAGTTTACAATCTCTTAATTTTAGTTTTTCGCTTCAAGTTGATTATTCAAACTTAGTGCATCAGGAAACCCCCATTGCTCTGCTATTCTACCGTTTGCTATTCTGTAAATAGCAGTTTCATAGATGGTAACTTTCTTTCCAGTCGGGTCAAGTCCATTAAACGCTCCCAGTTGAGTTCCTGTAGATTTAAATCTTGTTACAACCTTGTCTCCTTCGCTTATCATATCAACTATTTCTTCATTCCAGTCGGGAAAGGATTTTCTATGACCTGTAATAGAGCTATTTGCTCCTTCAATTCCTTTCCACTCATTTCCGTCTATAAAATGGCACACAAAATCTGGTGCTAATATTTTGTCTAATTCATTCACCTGTCCGTTACTCCACACTTCATGATATTTTTTTACAACATCACGATTTGCGTTCAAGTTGGTTTGTTGTGTATTTGAACTACAACCGTAAAAAAGAATACTTGCTGTAAGAAGCAAAACTGAGAAGAAAGATTTTTTCATTTGAGTTTTTATTTAATTGATCTTTTAGTTGTTATTCCTGTCAATGATATGAGGTCGTTTTAAAATGGCTTGCAATAATTGGCTAAAAGCCATGGTGTTTTTTCCTATTTCGCATACCACTCAAATATATGCAAAACTTACTTACAAAATTTAAGTTGTTTGGCAGGTGATAACTGTTCTATGCCATCATTTCTCAAATCGCACAAAGTATTTATTTATAAACATTGCACTTCGTCCAATTACAAAAAGTGATGTAAATTAAAATACCAATTACGGAAAATACCAGTGCCCATATAATTTCTAACCCTAAAGAAACCATAAAAATAGGGATAGCTGCAACTAAAATACTGGTTAACAGGGCCAACCAATTGTATTTTGAACGGTCTATAAGTAAAATTCTCAAAATACTTGTTGTAATAAGGTAAATGCCAATACTTAAAGAAAGTGCTGTTATGGCAAAAAGAGGTGTTACAGGGTGTTCGGTAACTTCGTTGGGCATAATGTGTTGTTGTGTTGCATCTGCAATCAATTCCAGACTACTGCCAACGGCAGCTAAAGAAGCAAAAACCAAAAAATGGGAATAACCAAAAAGAAAACCTACTTTTCGGCTTCTTTTTTCCTCTAATACTCTTCCCCAAGGCAATTCAAAATAGGTCCACCATAAAGCGAAAATCAGAGAAGCTGCTGCTAGTCCCAAAGGGAAAGCCGCTACCGACCAATGCGTTTCGTCTTTCAACAAGCCAGAAATGGTATTGGCGGTTCCAAGAAGTCCTTCTCCTAAAACAATAATGGTCAATAAACCATAGCGTTCGGCAATGTGATGCGGGTGCCAATTGGTTGCTAATTTTTTGCCCTCAGCATACAGCGGTACCAATAATTCAATGAGCATAAAAACCAAAAATGCCCAAAGTGCCAAATCCTTTGGAATAAACAACCAAGCTACCCAGCATAGCTGGGCGAAAATAATCCCAAAGGCGTAACGAAGGTTTGTTTTTTTGTTTTCGGGGTGTTCTTTAGCTGCCCTTAGCCAATGGATGGACATAGCAATTCGCATGATAACAAATCCGAAAACAGGCACATAAGGACGAGAATTTCCTAAACTAATGTCATTCACGCCCACGGCAAATATGAGTGCGCCGAACATGAGCAAAAAAGTAGTTAACCTAAAAGGGGTGTCGTCAGTATCGTAAGCCGAGGAAAACCACGTAAAATTCATCCATGCCCACCAAATGGAAAAAAAGGACATAAAAAATGCTATAATTCCATTTAATGTATGATGTGCTGCCAATTCATGGTGCAAGTTGCTCGCCGCAGAAGCAATGGCGATAACAAATATTAAATCAAAAAATAGTTCTAATGGAGTAGCAGCGCGATGACCTTCGGTAAAACTGCGTCCAGTCATTTTTATTTTGTTGATTCTCAATAACATGTTTTTATTAATGATTTTTATAGTTTACTAATCTAAAAATCCAGCAACTATTCTAGAATTTCTACATTACGAATATAAATGTTTCTCAAAGGCCAATCGGCTTCGTCGGTTTCCACTTTGGCTATTTTGTCAATTACATCCATACCTCGGGTTACGTGGCCAAAAATGGTATAATCGCCATCTAAATAATGGGCGCCACCGTGCTGTTGCACAATAAAAAACTCAAAAGGCGAGGCCAATTTATGTGGATTTTCAATTTCGCTACTTGGCATGGAAATAACACCACGGTCATGCTTAAAACCGCGTTTGGTGTCGGGCGGCAACAGGTATTGGCCAATACTGTTCCGTTTTTCTATGGTTTTTTTATCGTCGCTGTGGCCCGCCTGAACCATAAAGTTGTCAATAACGCGGTAAAATTGGGTACCGTTAAAATATTTTAGCTTGGTCAAGAAAATAAAATTGGAGCGGTGGAATTTGGTTTCATCATAAAGCAAGATATCAAAAGAACCAAAATCGGTAGTAATGCGCACTTTGTTTTCCTTATGTTTTTTATCGTACTGCAAGAAGAACTCCATGGCATTTTTTGAGTTCAGTAATGGGAACTCGCGCTCTGGTTCTTCGACAAGCACTTCAGGGGTGCTTTCGGCGTCTTTTTGTTCAACTTCGGTTTTGGTTGCACTATTGTTTTTAGTTTTTTTATCTTCACAATTCAGAAAGATGAAAAAAACGCATAACATTAAAAAAAGTCTCATATAAATTAATGCCTTTGGGCTTTTTCAGATGAATTTTGATAAATTTTTACAATCGCTACCAAAAATAAAAAATATACCGCTTCCAGCCGAAACATCTCATTTTAAAATGATGCCTCCATTTCGTCAAGAACTCCTAAAAAAGCAGGAAGAGGCTGTAAAAAGGGCAAAACATGCAGGCGTTTTGGCATTATTTTACCCAGATGAATTTGAAGAGACCAAGCTGGTATTCATTTTAAGAAAAACCTATAAAGGCGTACATTCTGCACAGGTGGGATTTCCTGGAGGCAAGCTTGAAAAGCATGATAAGTCATTAGAAGAAGCAGCCTTAAGGGAAACCAATGAGGAGATTGGTGTGTCCATCAACCACATGGAAATTGTAAAAAAATTGACCAGGGTTTACATTCCGCCCAGCAACTTTTATGTACAGCCATTTGTTGGTATAACCAAAAACACACCACAATTTATCAAACAAGAAGATGAGGTTGAAGACATTATTGAGGTTAATTTAGACCATTTTTTGGATGACCAAGTTTTAATAACAAAAAGTTTGACCACCTCGTATAGCATTGAGGTTGAGGTGCCTGCGTTTAAACTGAACGGGCATGTGGTTTGGGGGGCAACGGCCATGATGCTCAGCGAAATTAAAGATATCCTGAAACAGCTTTGGTAATTTATTTTGTTTGTTACTTTTGTACGCTCAATTTAAATGGGTTTTGCTGGAATTTGTTTAAATTGTAGGACTAACCAAATTTTGAACTTGTGGTTTTATGGGATTGTTTAAAAGAAATCCATTCGGACACATATTAATCATAAAAAAATGGCTCATAAGAATTTTGGGAGCCATGACGCATAGGCGCTTTAGGGGGTTTAACGAGTTGCAAATAGATGGCTCTGAAATTATAAAAGACCTACCGGATACCAACGTGCTGTTTATTTCTAACCATCAAACCTATTTTGCAGATGTTGTGGCCATGTTCCACGTGTTTAATGCAAGTTTGAGTGGTCGTGTAGACTCCATAAAAAATGTGGGTTACCTTTGGAATCCCAAACTCAATATTTATTATGTGGCGGCCAAAGAAACTATGAGGGCAGGTTTGCTACCAAAAGTATTGGCCTATGTGGGTTCCATTAGTATTGAACGTACATGGCGTTCTGAAGGAAAGGATGTTAACAGACAAGTTAGAATGAGCGATATCTCCAATATTGGAAGGGCTTTGGAAGACGGTTGGGTCATCACTTTTCCGCAGGGTACAACTACGCCTTTCAAACCCATCAGGAAAGGGACGGCACACATCATTAAACGTTATAAACCGATTGTAATTCCCATTGTCATTGATGGTTTTAGAAGGTCTTTTGACAAAAAGGGATTGCGTGTTAAGAAGAAGAACATCTTGCAATCTATGGAAATCAAAGCGCCATTGGAGATAGATTACAATAATGAAACCACCGATGAGATCGTAAAAAAGATTGAATATGCCATTGAGCAGCATCATTCATTTTTAAAAGTGATTCCGCAAAAAGAATTGGAAGCTCTCGAGGAACTTAACAAACAAAGGGAATGGTAAAGCCATGAATGGTATGGTTTTAGAAAACAATCTCAAACGTTTAAATTTTTGACATTATATAAATGAATTCAATGAAGTATTTTTTGATTTTTGCTTTAAGTATCGGTTTTTACCAGGTATCACTTTCCCAAGAAATTAAGTTTGATAACCCTTTAGCCGAAGAGCGCGCGGATCCATGGGTGCATAAATCGGATGACGGAACTTATTACTTGATCGCAACCGTTCCAGAATACGATAAAATTGTATTGAGAAAATCAGAAACCATCAACGGTCTAAAAGATGCCGAAGAAAAAGTAATTTGGACCAAGCACGAAAAAGGCGTTATGGGACATCATATTTGGGCACCAGAACTCCATAATATTGATGGCACTTGGTACATTTATTTTGCTGCTGGTGAGGCTGAAAATATTTGGAACATCAGAATGTGGGTGTTGTCCAATACCTCAAAAAACCCAATGAAAGGCAAATGGAAAGAAGAAGGGCAGATTAAAACCAGCATTGAATCTTTTTCCTTAGACGCTACAACTTTTGAGCATCATGACAAAAGATACCTTATTTGGGCACAAAACGTAAGAGGAGGAGCCCATGGCACAGGTTTGGTCTTATCCGAAATGGAATCGCCAACGAAATTAAAAGGTTCCGAGGTTGTTATCACCGAACCTGAATTAAGTTGGGAACGCATGAAATATAATGTTAATGAAGGTCCAGCGGTTATTAAACATGGCGGGAAGATTTTCGTTAGCTATTCGGCCAGTGCCACGAATCACAACTACTGCTTAGGGTTGCTTTGGATTGATGAAAATGCCGATTTGTTGGATATCAATAATTGGCATAAATCGCCTGGACCGGTGTTTTACACCAACGAAGATTTAAAACGTTATGGCCCCGGGCATAATTCCTTTACTACTTCCAAAGATGGAAAAACTGATGTCATGATTTACCATGCCCGCGATTATAAGGAAATTAAGGGTCATGAACTTTCCGACCCCAATCGGGCTACGCGTGCAAGGGTTTTAAAATGGACCGAAAGTGGCTTTCCAGACTTTATGCAAAATGAAGGTGACTAGTTTACACAAGCTGGTTAATAACTCATAAAAACTTCACTTCAAAAAACACATCAAAATTTCTATTTTGCAGGACTTTTTTAAAACTTTTAAGTGAAAGTCTGTATAGCTGAAAAACCAAGTGTTGCTCGTGAGATTGCTTCTGTTTTAGGGGCGAACACCAAACGTGATGGCTATTTTGAAGGTAATGGCTATGCGGTAACCTATACCTTTGGGCATTTATGCACCTTAAAAGAACCCAACGATTACAAACCTTATTGGAAAAGTTGGGATTTGAACAATCTCCCCATGTTACCTGAAAAGTTTGAAACTAAAGTGGTGCAGAATTCGGGTATTCAAAAACAGTTCAAAATTGTAAAAAGCTTGTTTGAAAAAGCCGAAGTGGTTATAAATTGTGGTGATGCCGGTCAAGAAGGAGAGCTCATTCAACGTTGGGTGATGAACGAAGCCAAGTACAAAGGTGAGGTTAAGCGGTTATGGATTTCATCATTGACTACTGAGGCGATAAAAGAAGGTTTTGAAAACCTAAAACCTGCCACTAATTACGACAATTTATATTACGCTGGATTTTCGAGGGCCATCGGCGACTGGTTATTGGGTATGAACGCCACCAGACTATATACCTTAAAACATGGCGGTTACAAACAGGTTTTGTCTATTGGAAGGGTTCAAACGCCCACTTTGGCCATGGTGGTCAATCGGTTTAAGGAAATTGAAAATTTTAAACCACAGCCCTATTGGGAACTGCAGACCACCTATCGCGATACCCTTTTTAGTTATGAGGAGGGGCGTTTTTTAAAGAAGGAAGAAGGTGAAGCTTTAGCCGAAAAAGTAAAGGAAAGCGATTTTGAAATTGAGTCTATCACCAAAAAAGAAGGAACGGAATATGCGCCCAAGTTATTCGATTTAACAGGCTTGCAGGTGTATTGTAACACCAAATTTGGGTTTTCGGCAGAAGAAACCTTGAAAATTGTTCAGACGCTTTATGAGCGAAAAGTAGTAACCTATCCAAGAGTTGATACCACATTTTTACCTAGCGATATTTACCCTAAAGTTTTTGGAATTCTTCAAAAATTAACTAATTATGCAACACTAACCCAGCCACTTCTTGGAAAGATAATAAAGAAATCGTCAAGGGTCTTTAATGATAAAAAGGTAACCGATCACCACGCCATTATTCCAACGGGTATGCAAACTCAATTGAATCTGGCGCAGCAACAGGTATATGATATTATTGTAAAACATTTTATTGCGGTTTTTTTTGACAATTGTACGGTTTCAAATACCACCGTTTTAGGGCATGCTGCTAAAGTGCCTTTTAAAACCAATGGGAAAGAAATTTTGAAAAGAGGCTGGCGCATAGTTTTTGAAGAGCCTAATACCAAAGAAAAAGAATCGGATATTTTGCCAACCTTTGAAAAGGGAGAAAAAGGACCACACGAACCTTCGTTTTTAGAAAAGGAAACCAAACCACCAAATCAATTTACCGAAGCCTCTTTGTTGCGTGCCATGGAAACTGCAGGAAAGCAGGTGGACGATGAAGAATTGCGTGATTTAATGAAAGAAAATGGTATTGGGCGACCGTCAACCCGGGCCAATATTATTGAAACACTTTTTAAACGCAAATACATAAAACGTAATAAAAAACAGGTTTTGCCGACCGTTACGGGGATTCAGCTTATTGATACCATCCAAAATGAATTATTGAAATCGGCACAACTAACAGGCTCTTGGGAAAAGCAACTCAAAGACATTGAAAAAGGCGAATTTAGTGCAGCAGCTTTTATAAAAAACATGAAGCACATGGTAGATGCCTTGGTTTACGAAGTGCGAAGCGAAGCAACGCGCGCCAACATATCGCAAGCCAATGTGATTAAGCATAGAGAGGCCAAAGCTAAAGCCAAAGAAAAGGCGGGCATAAGTGCCGAAAAGTGCCCAAAATGTCGGCAAGGGCATATTTTAAAAGGAAAAGCGGCTTATGGTTGCAGTACGTTTAAATCAGGTTGCGATTTTGTAATGCCTTTTAATTTTAGTGGGAAAAGAATATCGGAAAAACAGTTTATACGCTTGCTTAAAAAAGGAAGTACGGTAAACTTAAAAGGTTTTAAAATTGAAAGCGAGATCGTTGAAGGGTTTGTCCGTTTTGATGATGATTTTAAACTAAAATTAGAGCCTAAGAAGTCGTCGAAAAAAGTTTTACCGGACGAACCAAAGTGCCCAAAATGTAACAAAGGAACCATTTTGAAGGGTAAAACGGCTTATGGCTGTAGCGAATACAAATCGGGTTGTGATTTTAAAATGACTTTCGAGGTTGTAAAAGCCAAAATCAATGGTCAAAAACCAACAAAGGAACTTGTATATCAAATTTTGAATGGACGTGTTTAAAGAAAATCACAGGCATTTTTTAATCTACAAACCCTACGGCTATCTAAGTCAGTTTTATAGCAACTCTAAACAACAAAAGAACAAAAGGTTTTTAGGCGAACTGCATGATTTCCCAGAAGGTATTATGCCCGTTGGCAGGTTGGATGAAAAATCAGAAGGTTTGTTATTGCTCACAACAAACGGTAAAACAAGCAACCTTATAAATAGCCAAAAAGTTAAAAAGGAATATTATGCCCAAGTTGATGGCGATATCACAGATGAAGCCATAAACAGCTTGAAAACTGGTGTTGAAATTGGTTTTGCAGGTCGAAAATACATGACTAAGCCATGCGCCGTTTTTAAGCTTGGATATATTCCTGATTTACCCAATGCAACACAAAAAATACGTGACGATAGGCACGGGCCAACAAGTTGGGTATCGATAACGTTAACCGAAGGCAAGTTTAGGCAAGTTAGAAAAATGACCTCGGCAGTTGGGTTTTCAACCTTACGCTTGGTACGTGTTAGAATTGGCTCTTACAAAATAGAATATATGTTGGCAGGTGATGTTATTGAGTTGGCTGATTTGCGCGTTAGGGATTGAAGTGGTTAGCTTTTGGCGAGGTTTGCATCGAGCCAAAAATATAAACGTAAAGCCCGACCGCTTGCCCTGAGCGGAGTCGAAGGGTGCGGTAACGCAAAAAAAGGTATTAATTATTGAAACCTAATGGCTTTAACAGGCGATATTTTGGTGATGATGTAAGAGGGGATTAAAAGCATGAGCAGGCATAAAACGAGTGTGCCAATATTTAGGGCTAAAACATAGCCTAAATTGATGTAAACTGGGGCTTCGGTAACATAATAAACACTGGGGTCGAGCGGGAAAAGTTTAAAATATTTTTGTGCAAACAGAAGACCTAGGCCTATTAAATTTCCCCAAAACAAACCGAGTAAAATAAGGTAGGACGCATTGTAAAGAAAGAGTTTTCGGATACTCCAGTTACTGCTGCCCATGGCTTTTAAAATACCAATCATTTGGGTGCGCTCCAGTATTAAAACCAAGAGTGCTGTAATCATGTTGATGCCAGCCACCAATATCATGATACCAATAATGCCAAAAATATTTTTATCGAAAATTTTTATCCATTCAAAAATGGAATAGTATTTATCGGTTACGGTTTGTGTGTTGAATGTTGATGGGGTGTTTTGGTAAATTTCGCGTCCTTTTTGTTCCAGTTCGCTGTAGTCATTTATAAACACCTCAAAATTTCCTATTTGGTCGTTTTCCCATCGGTTTATGCGTTGCAAATGTCTAATATCACCAATGATATATTGGGCATCCAAATCTTGAAAGCCAGAACTGTAAATGCCCACTACGTTGTAGGTTATAATATTGGGGAGTTTTTCGGGGTCGTCTTTTGCAAATACCATTTGAAAGCTATCGCCCACCTTAAACTTTAACCTGTTGGCCAGATATTCTGAAATAAGCACATCTTCGTTTCTTTTTCCAGTGAAATCTGGGAGTCTTCCATCAATTAAAAATTCCTTAAAATACTTCCAATTATAATCTGACCCAACACCTTTTAAATACACGCCTTCAAAATCGGTTTTGGTGCGTATTACGCCAAATTTTGATATCACTCCTTGAATATGGTCAATACCCACAACCGATTTAAATTCGGGGAAAAACTCTTGGTTTTTGGAAATGGGCACAAGACTTTCCTGCGAGTTGTTGCTATCGTAATTTGAAATGGTAATATGTCCGTTGAAAGCCACCACCTTATCACGAATTTTTTGTTGCAGACCAATGCCCGTTGCTATGGCTATCATCATCACCACAATGCCTATTGCAATAGCAACAATACCAATTTTTATTATTGGTGCCGATATGCTACTTTTATACGCTTTACTGCCAATAATGCGTTTGGCTATAAAAAACTCGTAATTCAATCTTTAAATGAAGTTTATTGTGTTCAAAAATACAGTTTTATTATTTGTTTTGATAATGATTTCTTGCGGAAACGTGAGGAGGACGGAAGGACTGGCTTCAAAAGAAAATTCAAACCATCTTGATGAGACCCTGAAACAAGTTCAGGGTGACACAAACATTGTTGTGGGTGCCAATCAAATTGAAAAGTATTTGCCAATTTTGAAAGGAAAACGAGTTGGGGTGGTGGCGAATCAAACTTCGGTGATTTTTAATGATGGAACTTGTACGCATTTGGTAGATTCGTTGCTGTCATTGAAAGTGAATATGGTTAGGGTATTTGCTCCAGAACACGGTTTTAGAGGAACGGCAGATGCGGGGGAAAAGGTAAAAGACGGTATAGACACCAAAACTCAATTACCTATCATTTCGCTTTACGGAAACAACAAAAAACCTTCAAATGGGCAATTGCAGGATTTGGATATTATAGTTTTTGATATCCAAGATGTGGGGGCTCGTTTTTATACCTATATTTCTACGCTCCACTATGTTATGGAAGCCTGTGCCGAAAACAACATTCCGCTTTTGGTTTTGGATAGGCCAAATCCTAATGGACATTACGTTGATGGCTCTGTTTTGGAATTGGAACACAAAAGCTTTGTTGGCATGCATCCTGTTCCAGTAGTGCATGGCATGACCATTGGTGAATATGCCCAAATGTTAAATGGGGAAAAATGGCTGGCCAATGGAGTGCAGTGCAATCTTACTGTTATTCCTGTTGAAAATTACAGTCATAATTCAAGTTATAGCTTGCCTATTAAGCCAAGCCCCAATTTGCCAAATGATAAAGCCATTAATCTTTATCCTAGTTTGTGTTTTTTTGAGGGGACTAATGTTAGTGCTGGACGTGGCACAAATAAGCAGTTTCAAATTTTTGGAAGTCCCTTTTTAAATCCTGACCAATTTAATTCTGAGTTTACACCAAAACCCAATGAAGGAGCCAAATACCCCAAGCATGAAGGTAAAGTATGTTATGGAAAGGATTTAACCCAATCCAAAAATTTAAGTGCATTGAACTTGGAGTGGTTAATTGAAGCTTACAATAATACCGATAAGAAATCTGAATTTTTCAATAACTTCTTCGTGAAATTGGCTGGCACAGAAAAACTGCAACAACAAATTGAGCAAGGTTTAACTGAAGAACGAATTAAAGCCACTTGGACAGAGGGTTTAAGTCAATTTAAAAAAACACGCCAAAAGTACCTACTTTACCCTTAAAACATTATTCACGGGTAGATGGATAAATGCCAACTTTCAAATTATTGCTTAAGTAAAGGGTTTTGATAACAAAATTTGCATGTTAAATGCTTAAAACATTAAATTTACCCCTCAATAAATCAGCAAATAAACCATGAACCCATCTTCGGCAGGTTGGATAAAAAAACTGGTAAAGGAGGTTGAAAAAAACAACCGCTTTTTAAAGTATGGAGAAGAAGAGTTTTATGATTCCTTAAGGTCTTGCGGATTTATTTATGGCAGTAATTTGGACGTGGTTGCCCAGGTGTTTCCAAAAAAAGACCTCACTGAAGAGGAACTCTGTAAAACAAATTTGTGCCTTTCATTTCTCTACGCTCATTCCCATTCTAATTGTGAAACACCATTTGTAGCCAGTATTATAAACTTCTACACGGCCATTAATGAAATTAAAACCTCTTTTTTTGATGGGCTTTTGGGAGGAAAGAAATCTAACGAGCAGTTAGAGAAGATTATTCACAAGCGTGTTCAAATAGATGCTAATGTACTGACCAAAAACTTCAACTATTTTATCATCAATGCCCTTTTGTATATTGATGTTTTGGCCTACATGGAGTACTTGAAGAAAGAAAGCATAGATGTTAAATATATCAAGAATCTTGAGGCGTCTATAGTGGCAATTTCTTTGGATGTGCTCAATTCAAAAGCCGAGAAAAATCAATATGACTACAGTTTAATCAGATTGTTTGAGTCTTCGCTCCGTTATCAAGACAACGCGCAACTTTCTTATAACAAGGCATTAAAACATATAAAAGCGCCACAAGAAAAATACTATGTTTTAGACATATCCTGCATGGCTACTTGGAGCGATCAAATGATTGATGTTAAAGAAGAACAGTTCTTGGAAAAATTGGGTAGGGATTTAAAACTTGATATTTCTAGAGTTCTTCAATCCATTAAAACGGTCAACCATTTTTATACCACGCATAAAAACAATATTGCGCTTTTAAGCTCTAAAAACGTGGTGCAGAGTTTTTATAATAACTCCAGCAAAATGGTGCATAAATTGATTACAAGAAATAGCAAACGTTTGTATCAAGAGTTAAAGGACAGTAAAGAACTCATGGTTTTGTTGACCCAATCTACAGTTCGGGATTTAACTTCCGAGGAGCAAAAAAAGGTGCAAGAACAGCTATTGGATATTTTTAAATCCATACCGAGTTTGGCCATTTTTTTGTTGCCTGGTGGTGCAATATTGTTGCCTTTGGTGATTAAATTTATTCCCAAATTGTTGCCTTCTGCTTTTGATGAAAACAGAATTGAGGATTAAAAACCTGTTTTTCTATTTTTTTCCAGTAGTTTTACAAACACTTCTAACTTAAATAAACTACATGGCATCCTACTCCATTCAAGAAATTAATGATCTTTTAAAAGGTGAATTAGTTGGCAACACCACACAACAAATTGAAGGTCCTGAACAATTACAAAATGCCAAAAACAACCATATAACCTTTATAGGCAGTACAAAATACATTAAATATTGGGAAACTTCTCAAGCATGTGCTGCTTTGGTAAATGATACCTTGTCGGTAGAGCCTGGTGAGAATAGAGCTATTATTAAATTAAAAAATGCCGACTTGGCCATGGCTAAAATCTTGGAACTGTTTAATCCTCCAGCTCCTGAATTTGAAACTGAAATCCACGCCACGGCGGTGATTCACGAAACTGCCAAAATGGGAGATGGCTGTAAAATTGGAGCAAATTGTTACGTGGGAAAAAATGTTGTTTTGGGTAATGGCGTTGTTCTATACCCTAATGTCAGCATTTTTGATCACACTACAATTGGTGATAATACGGTTGTATGGTCTGGAACTGTTATTCGCGAACGTAGTGATATTGGCAGTCATTGTATTTTTCATACCAATGTGAGTATTGGTGCAGATGGTTTTGGATATCGCCCCAGTGATGATGGAAGGGGCATGGTTAAAATTCCACAAATAGGAAACGTTGTTATTGGGCATTATGTTGAAATAGGAGCCAATTCTTGCGTTGATAGGGCAAAGTTTAGTTCGACGATTATTGGCGATGGCTGTAAAATAGATAATCTGGTGCAAATAGCACATAACTGTATATTAGGACGTTCTTGCATAATGGCAGGGCAAAGTGGGCTTGCTGGCTCTGTTACCTTAGGAGACGGAGTAATTGTTGGAGGAGGGGCAGTTATAAAAGATCACACGACCATTGGTTCAGGTGCTACAATAGGTGGTGGTTCAGGTGTTATCAATGATGTTGGCCCAGGTCAAACCGTTTTGGGGTACCCCGCGCAAGATTCACGGGATATGCTCAAACAATGGGTGGCCATGCGCAAATTGGTGAAAAAATAGTCAAATTACCACTACTAGCATTAGATTAAAAACCAACATGATACCTATTTAACTCGGTCTAAACTTAAAGTAAATAGGAACAGCATAAGATACTTTTACAGGTCTACCTCTTTGCATTCCCGGTTTCATTTGGGGCAGTAAGTTAATAATGCGTTCGGCCTCTTCCTCCAAAAGTCTATCAGGACCTCGGGAGCGCACATTGATGGTGTGCCCTTTGGTGTCAATTACAAAAACAACAGATACCCTGCCTTGAATACCCATCTCTAAAGCTGTTTTCGGATATTCGAAATTATCCATAACATGCTTTTGAATTTTGTTTTGGAAACATTCCTTGGTTTCTGCTCTCGATTTTCCCTCACAACCAGGGAAAACAGGTACACTTTCAATAACCGCAAAGGCTACTTCAACGTCCTCTTCATAATCTTCGACGTAAACATCACTTACGCTTACAACGCGTTCTTCAATGGCATCATCTTGGTTTGTTTCGGTACTTTCAATTACAGTTTCTTCAATGTCAACAACATCTTCAACAATTTGTATATTTTGTTGGATTACTGCTGGCGGTGGTGGTGGTGGCGGGGGCATATTAATGTTTAATATAGGAATTTCCTCTTCCTCTTCCTCAGCTTCAACGTTTAAAATATCAATTTCTACATCGCTCTCTTCGTAGGTTCTATACTCTAAAGCTTGCCATGAAAGGAATAACATGATGTTTAGCCCAATAGCAAAATAGATGCTGCTATTTCTACCTATTTCAGTTTGTGGGTTCTTTTTAGCTTCCATGATACTAGATTTAATAGTTATCTAATTGTATTTTTAGATATATTAAAGTTATTATTTACCTAACGGAATAACTATGATATTTGTCATGTTGAGTGCGGCTAAATAATAGGTTAAAATATTGTCAATAAAGGTTTTATGGAATAAAAGGTAATAAAAAAAACCTGCTTATTAAGCAGGTTATTAAAAGCATTAAAAATTTTCTTTGGCTTAAGAAATTTTAATATTTCTTGGAGGTTTTTGTTTGGCCTCTTCTTTTTTAGGAAGATGAATGCTTAAAATACCTTCATTGTAGGTAGCATTTATCTTGTTGTCCTCAACTGTTTCGGGTAAAGTGAAAAGTCTTTTGAATGAAGAGTATCCAAACTCTTTTCGGGTATAGCCTTCCTCTTTATGTTCATTATTTTCGTTAAGTTCAGCAGAAATGGACAACGTATTGTTTTCTAAGTTTATGTTGAAATCGGATTTTTTCAATCCTGGTACTGCCATTTCTACAACAAAGGCATCGGCCTCTTCTTTAATATTTACTTTTGGAACGGTCATTCCTGTATTGAAATTTGACGAAAATAATGATGGAAATTCGCCTATTGAAAAATCATCAAACCAGTTTGATAGTGATGGGAAGTTTGACAATGTTTTTTTATGTGCTAAACCTCCATTTTTCGGTAATGTTGCTAAATTGCTCATAATTAAAAAATTTAAGTTAAACATTTATTTTTCATTCTACTAGAGGCAAATAAAATGCCAGAACATAAAATGGGATAGTTTGGCATTTTTAACTGCTTTTTTTGACCTGATTCTGACAAATTTTCATTTTTTTGCGTTTTGATAATGCCAAAATTTCGGGATTCTTGAAATCCGATAGTCAAGATTTAATTATCCTTTTTACGAGCATCAACTAACCGTAAAAACAAAAGGGCTCGAATTCAACAATTCAACCCCTTTTAGCTAGGTATAAAGTAGGCTAAATATTAAAACTTAATGTCAATGTGATGTTAGAGTTTGTTCTGTTTACCCTTGCCGTATCAATTAAACCAACATTGTAAAGAGGTGTTTCGTCAGTACGTTCAGATTTATCATAAGTAACATCCAATTTGGTATTTCCAAAGTTATAGCCTAGACCCAAGGAATATCCATTTAAATCACCAACGGTTACTCCATTTTTATATGGACTTTCTTCAAAGCGATAGCCACCTCTAAAACTAAATTGTTCATGTTTGTACTCTGCGCCCAGTCTATAAGTCGCGGCACTTGTTAGAACGTTGGAAATACCGTTATTCAAATCCATATAATCATTTTCGGGTGTGAATTTGGTTTTGCTATAATCCTTTTTGGAATAATCAAAACTTATTAACCCTTGATTACTGAATACATAGGCTAAACTTCCCATTATTTTTGAAGGAGTTTGTAGTTTATAGCGAGGATATATGTTTATAATGTCCTCAATGTAAACTATATCAGAACTGGCCAAGTTGGAATTTATGTACTGCGTAGTTTCCTCTTCTATGGTGTACCAAGTGGGGGAGTCGTAAGTTACTCCCAATCTAAATTCTTGGCTAAGCTTCATAATGCCTCCAAGTTGAAATGAAAATCCGTTACCAGTTGTTGATAAAGTATTGTCAAAGTCAATGGCTGTAATCAATCCGCCATTAGAATTGTCTTCCAATAAAGAAGTTGTGCGTTGGTAATCTATAAAATGTGAATTTAAGTTTAAGCCCAAATATAAGTTGTCATCATATTGTGCTGCTACATTAAATGATACTTTTCCATTATATCCTGTTGCAGTGTAAAAATAATCGTGGAAGAAGTTTCCTCCGTGTACCGTATTGGTGGCATTGTACATCATGTTATTGTCATCATCTACATCAGGATCAAGAATGTAGGATTGAAAGCCCAAAAAGGCTTGTTGGTGGGCAAAGCCAAAAACATCGCCAATGTCTTGATAAGCTTCTTCTATAAATTCATCGCCTATAAGCGAAATGTCACCCAATCGAACACCGGTTGCATACTGATAAAAATAATTAGCTATTGAATTAACGGGGACAATTTCAATATTTTCATCATTGGGGTCTACAACAACAAAATTATTGGTGTTTAGGCCTACTGCATTCCAACTATTGTCATAATTATTGGTTCTGTCGTAAGCAACAGCCAGTGTAAATTTTCGCCAAGGAGAATCAGTATTTCGGTTGGCAAATACAAAAGCAGCCCCGGCCTGATTAATGTCGAAATTGGAAACATTGTTATTGGTATAATCTCCAAAGTAACCAGTACTGTTCTCGACATCTACATTTGAACCTGAAATGGACGCGTGACTTTTGCTAAATACTGCAGAACCCGCAGGGTTTAAACTTACGGCACTCATGTCTCCGCCAAGTGCACCAAAGGCTCCACTAAGTGCCCTAAAACGTGCGGTTCCTTGAATATTATCTTGTGAATATCTTATAGCATCACTTATGTCCTGAGCATAAACTGTAGACATAGAAAGCATACTTATGAATAGTAACTGTAACTTTTTCATTTGTTTATTTCTTTAAAATATAGGATTAACGTCTTCTTCCACCACCACTTGATGAACTTGAACTTCCGCCACTACTGCCTCGGCTACTGCTACCAGAAGACCTAGATACTGATCCGCTAGATCCTGAACTTGAACTTCTACTTGGTGTGTAGGTGGAGCCTCTTGAGGATGAAGAAGATGACCTTCTGTTATATGTATTTCCAGAACTAGAACTGCTTCTTGATGGCTGTCTATAAACTGAACTTGAACTTCTTCTTGATGTTGAAGATGACGCTCTTTGGGTTGAGTTTGTTGAAGGCGTTCTAACAGTAGTACTCCTTCTAACTGTATTCGATTGAACACGGGTTCCGTTAGGGTTATAGCTTCTATTGTTTGTTGCAACCGAAGAATTTCTGTTTACGCTACTTCTTCTGGCTGTTGTATTATATTTTGAACTTGTTCTACTTTGGGTGCTTACTGAGCTACGTCTGCTGATAGAGTTGTCTCTTAAATAATTGTTAGCATAGCTGCCTCTTCTGGTAGCGCTATAAGATAGGCCTCGACGGTTGTAATATCTATTTCCATAGTAATTGTTGTAGCCGTAATATCTGCCATATCTATATGGGTATCCGTAAAAGCCACCATACCAAGGATTGTAGGCCCAGCCCCCATAGAAGCCTCCATAGTACGGACTCCAAAACGGATCATAAAAGCCCCAATTATTCCAACCCCAGTTATTCCAGCCCCAATAGCCGCCCCATCTATTGTACCTCCAACTATTCCAGCCCCAACCGAAACCAGCATTCCAACCCCAGTTGTTCCAGCCATTATCAATATAGTTAATAGTTACGCTATTGCTGTTTTGACCCCAGCCGGCATAGCCTTGGTAGTCATTATCAATAATAGTATCGTTCTCCACATAGGCATTACTTTCATATTCATCTATATCGGTAAAAATAGCGTCTTCAGCATTATAACTTTCTGCTTCAATAGACTTGGTCTTGAAGTAGTTTTTATAGTAACTGCTGTTAGATTCGTTTGGCACTTCAACAACTGCCTTTTCATATACTGCATGTCTCTCGGGTTCACCATAAATACCATCATCATCTACGCCAACATATTGGTATGAACCACAAGACGCTAAACCAATAAAGAGACCCAATAGGGCTACCATTGGCGCTTTTCTTTTTATGTAGTTGTTAAATTGCATATCTTTTTAATTTTATTGTTGAACATCACAAAAATAGTTAGTTTTGCCAAACTATTTTTTTATTTAATAAGTCACAATATTTGTGCCAAACATTAATATGAGTAAAAAACTTACTAGTAGGGCAGAGGATTATTCCAAGTGGTATAACGAATTGGTTGTAAAGGCAGACTTGGCGGAGAACTCGGCGGTTCGGGGCTGTATGGTAATCAAACCTTACGGTTATGCAATTTGGGAAAAAATGCAGGTTGAATTAGATAGGATGTTTAAGGAAACGGGTCATCAAAACGCTTATTTTCCATTGTTTGTTCCAAAAAGTCTTTTTGAGGCTGAGGAAAAAAATGCCGAAGGTTTTGCCAAGGAATGTGCTGTAGTAACCCATTACAGATTGCAAAACGATCCCGATAAACCAGGAAAGTTACGTGTAGATCCTGAAGCTAGGCTAGAAGAGGAGTTGGTTGTACGGCCAACCAGTGAAGCCATTATTTGGAGTACCTATAGAAATTGGATTCAATCGTACAGGGATTTACCCTTATTGATAAACCAATGGGCCAATGTGGTGCGTTGGGAAATGCGGACTCGATTATTTTTGCGTACGGCTGAATTTTTGTGGCAAGAAGGTCACACAGCCCACGCAACCAAAGAAGAAGCCATGGCCGAAGCAGAACTCATGAATAATGTCTATGCCACTTTTGTGGAAAAATTCATGGCTATTCCTGTTATTCAAGGTTTGAAAACAGAAAGTGAACGTTTTGCTGGAGCCGATGAAACTTTTTGTATTGAAGCTTTGATGCAGGATGGAAAAGCTTTGCAGGCTGGAACTTCTCATTTCTTAGGGCAAAATTTTGCCAAAGCTTTTGACGTGAAGTTTGCCAACAAAGATGGTAAACAAGATTACGTTTGGGCAACCTCTTGGGGCGTGTCAACGCGTTTGATGGGGGCATTAATTATGACGCATAGCGACGATAATGGTTTGGTTTTACCACCAAGTTTGGCGCCAAATCAAGTGGTGGTTGTGCCGATTTATAAAAGTGAAGAAGATTTAAAAGCCATAACCGAATTAGTCAATTCCATTCTGAGCGATTTAAGTGCTAAAAACATCACGGTTAAGTATGATGATAGAACAACTCACAGGCCAGGGGCGAAATTTGCACAACATGAATTGCAAGGTGTGCCGTTGCGGATTGCCATCGGGCCAAGAGATCTGGAAAATGGTACGGTTGAGATTGCAAGAAGAGATACATTGACCAAAGAGGTCGTTGCTCTTGATAATTTGAAGGATAAGGTGGAAGGCTTGTTAGATGAAATTCAAACAGCGCTATTTACAAATGCTTTGAATTTTAGAAACGAGCATATCACTGAAGTTGATGCTTTTGAGGAATTCAAAAACGTTTTAGAAACTAAAACAGGGTTTATTTCTGCCCATTGGGACGGTACTGCCGAAACCGAGGATAAAATTAAGGAGCTCACAAAAGCAACAATTAGGTGTATCCCACTTGAAGGAAAGGAAGAAGAAGGAACATGTGTGTATTCCGGAAAGCCCTCAAAACGCAGGGTATTGTTCGCAAAGGCGTACTGATTTTTGAATAAAAAGATTGCAAAATAAAAATTTTTAAAAAAAGATTATTCAGGTCTTGCAACATTTAAAAATAGTTGTATTTTTGCATCCGCAATGGAAACATTGTAAGTTATTTGAAAAGTGTCGTAGGTTTTAATTTATATTTGCGCACTCTAATCAAATGGCCCGTTCGTCTATCGGCTAGGACGCCAGGTTTTCATCCTGGTAAGAGGGGTTCGATTCCCCTACGGGCTACAATTATTTTACAAATAAAAAAGCATTATGGCAAATCATAAGTCAGCATTAAAAAGAATTAGAAGAAACGAATCAAGACGTGTGGTAAATAAGTACCAACACAAAACGACTCGTAATGCTATTAAAAAATTACGTGAGTTAACTGATAAGAAAGAAGCAGAAGAATTATTCCCTGCTGTAGTTTCTATGTTAGATAAATTAGCTAAGAAAAACATCATTCACGCTAACAAAGCTTCTAACTTAAAATCTGGTTTGGCAAAACACGTTGCTGCGCTTTAATTAAGATTAAAGTTTAAAATATATAAAGGCTTCTCAGTAATGGGGAGTTTTTTTTATGTCAAAATTAACCATGCTGTTGTTGAATGAAGAGCATACAAAAAGCCTCAACAATATTGTTGAGGCTTTTTAAGTCTATATTAATTACTTTTTTTATCCATTCATGGATATTAAAAACTCCTCATTATTTCTGGTTTGTTTGAATCGGTCATTAATGAATTCCATAGCTTCAACAGGGTTCATGTCGGCAAGATATTTGCGCATCACCCACATACGTTGAATGGTATTGTCGTCTAACAATAGGTCATCACGACGCGTACTTGAAGATGTAAGATCGATAGCAGGGAAAATTCTACGGTTGGAAATTTTTCTATCCAATTGAAGTTCCATATTACCGGTTCCTTTAAATTCCTCAAAAATCACTTCATCCATTTTTGAGCCTGTTTCGGTAAGAGCCGTAGCAATGATGGTTAAAGAACCACCGTTTTCTATATTTCTTGCAGCACCAAAGAAACGTTTCGGCTTGTGCAATGCATTGGCATCAACACCACCACTCAATATTTTACCCGATGCAGGCTGAACCGTGTTGTAGGCCCTTGCCAAACGTGTAATGGAATCTAGAAGAATAACAACATCATGGCCACATTCTACCAAACGTTTTGCCTTCTCAAGAACGATATCTGCGATTTTTACATGTTCGTGCGCTTCTTTATCAAAAGTTGAGGCGATTACTTCGCCACGAACATTACGCTGCATATCGGTTACCTCTTCTGGACGCTCATCAATCAATAAAATCATTTGATAAACTTCAGGGTGGTTTGCTGCAATGGCATTCGCCACATCCTTAAGTAACATGGTTTTGCCCGTTTTAGGTTGAGATACAATCATACCACGTTGCCCTTTTCCAATAGGAGAAAACAAATCCATAATTCGGGTTGAAATGGTACTTTGCTTTTCTGCGATATTGAATTTTTCCTGTGGGAACAAAGGTGTTAAATGCTCAAAAGCCACACGGTCTCTAACCACATTAGGCAATTGACCATTAATTTTACTCACCTTAATTAAAGGGAAATATTTTTCTCCCTCTTTAGGCGGTCTTACATGCCCAAGCACGGTATCGCCTTTTTTTAGTCCAAACAGTCTAATCTGGGATTGCGACACATAAATATCGTCTGGGGATGACAAATAGTTGTAATCCGATGAACGTAAAAAACCATAACCATCCTGCATAATGTCCAAAACGCCTTCACTCTGTATGATGGCATCAAATTCATAATCGGGCTCACGGTACCGGTTTCTATTGTCTTTATTCCCTTTGTCTATATTGTTTTTTGGGTTTTTGTTTTGGCTTTTATGTTGGTTTTTGTTGCCTTGGTTAGATTTTTGCTGATTGTCATTCTGGTTTTTATGGCCAGAACTATTATCGCCTTTTGATTGTTGTTGCGGGGCTTCTGTTTTTTGCGAAGCCTCTTGTTTGTTTTCAGAAGAGGAATTGTTATCACTTTTCTGAGGTTGGTTTCTTTGTACACGCTGTCTTGGTTGTCTGGCTGGCTTATTGTCTGTTGTTTCCGAAGATTCATCGGGTGCTACGACAGCCTTTACTGCTTTTGGGTCTGCAGCTTGTTGATCTAGGATTTGATAAACCAGATCTAATTTTTTAAGAGAACGATACTTTGGAACGTTCAATTTTTTTGCAATCTCTTGTAAATCAGAGAGTTTCTTTTCTTTTAACTGTGAAATTTCAAACATTGATGTTTAATTGGATATTTTGTTTTGATATACCCTTGGGTATTTCTGAAAAAAATTGATTTTTTATTCTGAAGAAATAACCGCCTGTCTCTGCGGTTGTTGAGAATTATTACTGCAATAATACAACTTTATTTTATTTTTTAGCGTTAATTCTATTATTTTTGCGGTCTAGTTTTTGAAAAAAGCATGATACAGCGCATTCAAACCATCTATCTTTTATTGGCCACAGGGGTTTCTGGGGGTTTGATTTTTGTGTTTGAATTATGGAAAACAGAAGCGGGTGTTACAGTGTTTGCAAATGACACTAATTATGTGTTTGCAGCCTTTTTAGCCTCGGCATTTTTTTCATTAGTAGCAATATTTAGATATAAAAATAGGAAGTCCCAGTTTGTTTTGGGTCGACTTAACATCATATTAAACTTTTTTTTACTAGGATTTTTCGTGTATCAATCGCTAACTATATCTGGAGAAACGGCGGTTTCTGAGAAAGGTATTGGGATGCTTCTCCCTATTGTTTCTATCGTGTTATTGGCTTTGGCCAATAAAGCCATCAAGAAGGATGAAGATCTTGTAAAATCTGTTGATCGATTGCGATAAACCTAACATCTTAGTAGTATTAGTGCGAAAAAACCCAAAGTGAAAGCTTTGGGTTTTTTATTTATTATGCCAGAACATGCCAGAACTAAAAGTTATATTTCTTAATATCTTTTATCAAACTCAATGACTTCCAAATTATCTATTTTTTGCCCATCAATAGTGAATCTAAGCATGGTACGTACTTTATGAAACCCATGTTTGCCAACAGCTCCAGGATTCATATGGATAAGGTTTAGATTTTTATCGGGCATGACCTTTAAAATGTGCGAATGACCGCAGATAAACAATCGCGGCGGATTTTCTTTAATGGCTTTAAAAACTCGACCATTGTATTTTGGTGGGTAACCACCAATATGTGTTATCCAAACGTCAACATCTTCACAAAAAAAACGGTTGTTTTCAGGGAATTCAACTCTAATTTTAGCATTGTCAATATTGCCATAAACAGCTCTTAATGGTTTTAGTTTTTTAATGGCATCAGTTACTTGCAAATCACCAATATCGCCTGCATGCCAAACTTCATCAGCTTGCTTTACGTACTTTAAAATGTCGGTGTCAATATATCCGTGGGTATCAGAAAGTAACAGGATTTTTTTCATTATAATTAAACTATTCTTAAAACTTTTAACTTCGGTCTTTCAGCTTCGGTCAATATATTATCTTTGTGTCTTTGCAAAAGTATTAAAACACCTTGAGGTATTTTTTAGAACTTTCATACAATGGTAAAGCATACCATGGCTGGCAAAACCAGCCCAATGCCATTTCGCTGCAAGAGGTTATTGAAAAGAGTTTATCAACTTTATTGGGTGAACACATAGACATTGTAGGAGCAGGACGTACCGATGCCGGGGTGCATGCCAAACAAATGTTTGCTCATTTTGATACCGAAGTAGATTTTGATGCTGATAATTTAGCGTATAAACTGAATTCGTTTTTACCAATAGATTTGGCTATCCATTCTGTTTTTAAGGTAAAACATGATGCCCATGCCCGTTTTGATGCCTTAAGCAGAACATATTTGTATCGCATAACACTGCAAAAGAATGTATTTGAATTTGACAATATCTATTACGTAAAACAGCCTTTGGATGTTGAAAAAATGAATGCTGCTGCAAAAATTTTATTTGGGTATAACGATTTTCAATGCTTTTCTAAAAGTAACACCGATGTAAAAACTTATTATTGTGATATTATGAAAGCCGAATGGTTTTTTCAGGATGATGAGCTTCATTTTGTTATTAAAGCCAACCGATTCTTAAGGAATATGGTACGCGCCATTGTTGGCACTATGGTTGAAATTGGTTTGGGTAAGCTAAGAGTGGATGATTTGCATACTATAATTCAATCTAAAAAAAGAAGCGAGGCAGGGTTTTCTGTGCCTGCGCATGGGTTGTATTTAACCGGAATTGAATATCCAGAACATATTAAATTATAAATGAGTAAACCAAAAGAAAATATTTTCGACTTTAAGCTTTTTAAAAGGCTTTTTCAATATATAAAACCATACAAAGGTATTTTTATTGGGCTTGTGATTTTGGTTATTTTGCTTGCTATTTTTAGTACGGCAACGCCTTACATCACTAAAGATGCCATAGACGACAGCATTACTAATAAAGCTGAAAAGCACTTTTTGTTTTATGTTGTTTTAATGTTGGTGGTTTTGGTTTTGCAAACGGTTTTTCAGTTGTTGTTCATTTACTATGCGGCTTGGTTGGGGCAGAATTTGGTCATGGATGTGCGCGTAAAACTATTCGATCATTTACTGAAATTCAAAATGAAATATTACGATAATTCTTCCGTTGGGGTGCTCATAACCCGTTCAGTAACCGATATGGAACGTATTGCCGATATTTTTGGTGAAGGTTTGTTTATGATTGTGCGCGATTTGCTTACTATGGCCGTTGTTTTCGGCGTAATGGTTTACATAAATGTAAAACTTTCGCTTATCGTTTTTGCCATGCTTCCCATTTTGCTTTACGCCACACGATTATTTCAAAAGTACATGAAAAAGGCTTTTGAGGAAGTGAGAAACGAGGTGTCGAATTTGAATTCCTTCGTGCAAGAACGTCTAACGGGTATGAAAATTTTGCAGTTGTTTACACGCGAAGATGTGGAATATGAAAAGTTTAAGGCAATTAACGAACGCCATAAAAAAGCTTGGTTAAAAACCGTTTGGTATAACTCCATTTTTTTTCCAATAGCAGATTTGGCATCGTCTGTTACAGTTGGTTTAGTGGCTTGGTACGGTGGGTTAAATGTCGTTTTTGAAGGCGCCGAGGTTACTCAAGGTGATTTAGTGGCGTTCATAATGTTTATTCCGATGTTGTTCAGACCTTTACGCCAAATTGCAGATAAATTCAATACGTTACAAATGGGGATGGTTGCTGCAACCAGGGTTTTTAAAATATTGGATACCACCTCACAAATTGATGATAACGGTACACATGTGGCCGAATCTTTTAAAGGACAAATTAAATTTGATAAAGTCTTTTTTAATTATGTGGAAGATGAACCTGTTTTAAAAGGCATTTCTTTTGATGTCGATGTGGGCGATACTGTGGCTATTGTTGGTGCTACAGGTGCAGGAAAATCGACCATTATTAATTTGCTGAATCGGTTTTATGAAATTAAAGATGGTGCTATTTCCATTGATGGGATTGATATTAGGGATGTGACCTTATCTTCATTAAGAACACAAATTGCCGTGGTGCTTCAAGATGTGTTTTTATTTGCTGATACCATAATGAATAACATTACGTTAGATAACCCTGAAATTACAGAAGAACAGGTTTGCCAAGCTGCCAAGGATATTGGTATACATGAATTTATCATGTCGTTGCCAAATGGCTACCAGTATAATGTAAAAGAACGTGGTGCCATGTTGTCTTCGGGTCAGCGCCAACTTATTTCATTCTTAAGAGCATATGTGACCAATCCGAGTATCCTGGTTTTGGACGAAGCAACCTCTTCTGTTGATTCGTATTCCGAACAACTTATTCAAAATGCTACCGATAAGATTACCAAAGGAAGAACTTCAATCGTCATTGCTCACCGATTGGCTACTGTAAAAAAAGCCGATAATATTATCGTAATGGATGCCGGTAAAATTGTAGAGCAGGGCACACATACCCAACTTCTTAAAAATGAAAATGGGTATTACAAAAATCTGTATGAGGTGCAGTTTTTAAAGGAACAAGAAGTTTAGTATATCACTTTCCCGTTGCTGCTTTTTTGGCTTCAATTGCTGTTTGTAGATCGCCGTTTAAAAACATAAAGATTGCCAAGAAAATTGAATAAATCATCAATGCAATTAATAGTATCACAAAAAACAAAATAGTTCTTAAAACAATATTTGTAAAGTTGAGGTTGTATAAGCGCTTTAGGGAATAAGCTGAATATAAAATCATTACAGGAATGGCGCACAAACCAAAAATCCCTTGATTAATTCGTATGGCCGCGGCTAGAATACCCAAAATACCAGATACAATGGACATTTGCCCTTGTATATATAAAAAAACAACCACCAATTCGGTATAGTTAAATTTATTATAGCCTATAAAAGAAATCCTGGCCATAATGGCATAAATTGGTACATAGAGCATCATAAAAAGGGACTGATACTCTTGTACGAAGCTAACATTTCTCCTTTGAAATTCTTCTTGCCCAGGTGATGTAAATATTGTGTAATCCATAACTTCCGGAAAGAACTTATTGGCGATTAAAAGATATAGCCCCGAGACTGTGATGGCTATGCCAAAATAACTAATGGGGTTGGCGTATTTTTTTCTAACACCTTCAATATAACTTCCAATAACGTCTTCAGGCTTTTTGAATAGGTTTATAAACGTTTGAAGAAGCTTATTATCATAATTAAAAAAGGTTTCGGTAAAATGTTGAAACAGATTTTTAAGCGTCAATCGGTTCCTGATGACTTTTGCACCGCACTCCGGACAGTAATTTTGTTCGACTAAAATTGGCGTATTGCAATTTTTACAAGTCATCAGGTTAAATCAGTTTTTATTAATGAGCTGAGTTCAGACGTATCCTCAAACATAACAAATTCACCATCCTTAAAATAGGAAATATGGCCTGTTTCTTCACTTACCACTAATGCCAGTGCATCTGTTTTTTCGGTTACCCCGATGGCGGCCCTATGCCTTAAACCAAAACGTTGCGGAATGGTTTTTTCATTATTAACAGGAAGGATTACGCGAGTGGCCTTTACAATATTGTTGCTTATTATTATTGCGCCATCATGAAGTGGACTATTTTTAAAAAAGATGCTTTCAATAATGGGTTGAGTGACTTTAATATTCATTTCATCACCCGATTCTGAAAGGAAATCTAAATTATTATTCCGTTCAAAAACAATCAGCGCACCAGTTTTAGACATGGCCATTTTATTGCATGCCGAAATAATGGCATCAACATCGGTTTCGTTGGCGCCTTCAGTTTTTAAAAACTTAAATTGTTTTAGGAATTTGCGTCGTCTATTAAAATTTGTGGAGCCCACCATGAGTAAAAACTTCCTGATTTCGGGCTGAAAAACCACAATCAGCGCAATAATACCAACCTTCATAAAACCTCCAAAAATGCCCGTGAGCAGCTCCATATTTAAAAACTCAGTAAGCTTCCAAACCAAGTAAATAATGATGATGCCAATAAAAATATTAATGGCTACGGTACCTTTTACAAGTTTGTAAATGTAATAGAGAAGGAGTGCTACAAGAATGACATCGATGATATCAACTACGGAAAGATCAAGAATGTCTTTAAAGATTTCCAAGGGCAATGGGTTTTGGTAAATTTAGTAAAAATGGGTTAATAAATGAATTCGGTTTTTGATATGGTTATATTTTCTGAATTTAATTCTTTGAGTCTAGATTTTATAGTGATGTAATCTTGAAAATAAATATTCTTATCAAATACTAGAACTATAATTCTATTATCAAATCTGTTAACCAGATACTTTTTAAAAGAATTATCCAATTTATTGGAATTTGTTAAAATATCCTCCATATCACTACTTTGAATTTTGATAGTTTTTAAATTTTCAACTCTTATAAAAGTTGTCAATTTTTCAATATCAATTGAATAATTTGTCATTTCGTTTTCATAAACTACATCCGTAAACTCAATAAATCCTAAATTATTCCTGCTTAAATCATGGCAGGTAAAATAGTTTTTGGCGTTTTCGTTTTTGTGGCTTGAGTTTGCTTTTTTTTCCTGTAAAAACTTAATGTGTGGAATAACCTGTTTTAGCGTTAAGCGTTTATCAACATTCACCAACCAATTAGTGGTGCTGATTAGGTTTTTTTGGTTTAGCTCCATACTGTCTTTTTGGGTTTTATCATAAAACAAATAGGCTGCAGAAACGTCGTGAATTTCAATGATTTCAGAATGGTCTATTTCCGGTAATTGAATGGATTTTTCCTTGCCACAGGATAAGGCTAAACAAAGGATTATTAATAAAATAGTACGCTTCATAGGCTTATCGGCTAACAACTCAACGATTCCACAAGTTTTATACATTCAACAGCTTCCTTTACATCGTGCACGCGCAATATGGAAGCCCCTTTTTGTAAGGCTATGGTGTTTAAAACAGAAGTGCCATTTAGGGCTTCGTTTGCTGAGGTTTGTAAGGTTTTATAAATCATCGATTTTCTTGAAATGCCAACTAGTAGAGGTTTTTCAATTATATTAAAAAGTTCCAACTTATTTAAAAGCTCAAAATTTTGTTTCCTGGTTTTAGCGAACCCAAAACCGGGGTCAACAATAACATCAACAATGCCCAAAGCTTTGGCAGCGGCAATTCGTTCAGAAAAATAAAAAAGGATGTCCTTTGCCAAATTATCATAATCAGTTTGTTGCTGCATGGTTTGTGGTGTTCCGCGCATGTGCATCATAATATATAGCACGCGCAAATCAGCTATCGTGGGAAGCATATGCTCATCCATTTTACCTGCTGAAATATCGTTAATTAATGCTGCCCCTGCTTCAATGCATTGTTTGGCCACTTTACTTCTAAAGGTGTCAATGGAGAGGAGAGTTTCTGGAAATTCCTTCAAAATGAAATTAACAATAGGTACAATGCGTTTTAGCTCTTCGGTTTCGCTTACATGTTCGGCATTAGGTCGCGAACTGTAGGCCCCAACATCAATAAAGGTTGTGCCTTCGAATAACATGCTTTCCACGTGATTCAAAATCGCTTTTTCATTTTTATGCATGCCGCCATCGTAGAACGAATCGGGGGTAATATTTAAAATCCCCATCACTTTCGGCGTAGACAAATCGATGAGTTTTCCTTTGCAGTTAATGGTCATTTATTGGATAATTCTAATTGTTTGTTAAATGTTAAAACTTTAAACCTCAAACTTTGAACTTTCTGATTATTTATGCGAAATTTACGCAAAATTCAAATTATTGATGCAAGATACTTCAAAACAATACGATGCCGTAATTGATACCTGCAAAAGTTTATTTATAAAAAAAATGAGTGATTACGGTAGCGCTTGGCGAATTTTAAGATTGCCATCTTTAACCGACCAAATTTTTATTAAAGCTCAGCGTATTAGAAGCCTTCAGAAAAATTCAGTGCGAAAGGTGGATGAAGGCGAAACTAGCGAGTTTATTGGCATTATAAATTATTGCATCATGGCACTTATTCAATTGGAAAAAGGTGTTGTTGAACAACCAGATATGACTACTGAAGAAGCTACAAAATTATACGAAGAAAAAGTGGCCTTGACCAAAAAATTAATGGAAGATAAAAATCATGATTATGGTGAGGCATGGCGCGATATGCGGGTGAGCAGTTTAACCGATTTGATTTTGCAGAAGTTATTACGTGTGAAACAAATTGAAAATAACCGAGGAAAAACTTTGGTTAGCGAAGGTATTGATGCCAATTACCAAGATATGATTAATTATGCTGTTTTTGCGATGATACATTTAAATGAACAAGAAAAATGAAAATACTCGTTAGCATTTCAAGAATATTAGTTGGTATCCTTTTCATCATTTCAGGCTTTATAAAGCTTAACGATCCACTTGGGTTTTCGTATAAGTTACAGGAATACTTCAGTGCTGATGTTTTAAACATGCCGTTTTTTGAGCCCTATGCCTTAATTATCTCTGTTTTTGTTGTGGTTTTTGAGGTTGTGCTTGGTGTATTTTTGATTATTGGCTACAAGCCTAAGTTCACGGTTTGGAGTCTTTTGGCCATGATTGTGTTCTTCACGTTTTTAACCTTTTATTCGGCCTATTTTGATAAGGTCAGGGATTGCGGCTGTTTTGGTGATGCCTTAAAGTTGACCCCGTGGGAAAGCTTCACCAAAGATGTTGTTTTACTGGTGCTTGTGCTTATTTTGTTTTTTGGGAAAAAGCACATCAAGCCCGTATTTGGTAAGTTGCAAACCACTGTTTTTGCATTACTCAGCTTTATCCTTAGTTTGTGGTTTGCCTATCATGTTTTAATGCATTTACCGCTTATTGATTTTCGTGCATATAAAATTGGAAACAATATTACCGAAGGCATGTCTATTCCAGAAGATGCCCCAAAGCCCATAATTGAATATTCATGGAAATTCAATATTAATGGTGAGGAAAAACTAATCACAACCAATGGGTCTTATCCTTCAGTTGACGGCGACTTTGTTGGTGTGGAAACCAAAGTGATTGAAGAAGGTTACCAACCACCTGTTGTAGATTTCTCCATAGAAAGTGAAGAAGAAAACTTGACCGAATACTTTTTAAACCAAGAAAATTTAATTGTGGTGGTGTCTTACAGTTTGGAAAAGATTGAGCAAGATGGAGCTTCAAAATTGAAAGCTTTGCAAGATAAAGCTATTGAAAATGGATATTTTATTATCGGATTGACTGCATCTGGTGAAACTGCAAAACAAAACATCAATAAAACTTACGGACTAGATTTTGCTTGGTATTTATGTGACGAAAAAGCAATAAAAACAGTAGTGCGTTCAAACCCTGGAATTTTAGAATTGGACAATGGCACAATAATGCAAAAGGTACATTGGAACGATATTGAAGATTTAAAACTGCCAAAAGTTGAAAGAAAAGCCAAATTTAAAAAATCAAGTGAGGTTATTGCCTATTTTGTTGACGGTGAGGCATCCACTAAAGAAGTGGTTGAGGCTTTAGATTCTGCAAAAATTGAAAGTATCAATGTTATAAAGGATTCAATTCAATTAAAAGATTTCAATAACCAAAACAACACGTTTTATACAGGGATAATTGAAATAATTCTAAAACCTGAAAACTGATTAGCTACCTGTTAAATAAGATCTTCTATGCCTTACTCACTTTATTTGGGGTAGTTACCATTATATTCTTTTTGTTTAGTGTACTTCCGGGAGACCCTGCACAAATGATGATGGGCCAGAACGAGGACAGTGAGCAATTGGCTATTGTAAAACAAAAATATGGTTTTGATAAACCAATTTCCAAGCAGTATTTTTATTATCTAAATGATTTACTGCCCATTTCATTCCACTCTAATAAATCAGAAGATTACACCTTTTTAAAAGAAGGAAAATATAATGGCGTAAAATTATTTTCAATAGGAAACACAACCACGGTTTTAAAATTCCCTTATTTACGCGAATCTTTTACCAAACAAGGTAAAAAAGTAAGTCAGGTTTTGGGTGAAACCTTGCCAAACACATTTGTTTTGGCCGTTTCGGCCATCACAATTGCCATGTTAACTGGTGTTTTTCTAGGTATTGTTTCGGCATTATATAAAGATAAATGGCTCGATAAGGCCATTCAGGTTTTAAGTACATTGGGTATGAGTGTGCCTTCTTTTTTCAGTGCTATCCTGTTCGCTTGGTTTTTCGGGTATATTTTGCATAGATACACCAATTTAGAAATGACAGGTAGTCTTTATGAGTTGGACGACTTTGGAGAGGCCATGCACATAAAATGGAAGAATTTGATATTGCCAACCATGGTTTTAGGTATTCGTCCATTAGCTATTGTTGTTCAACTTATGCGAAACTCTTTATTGGAAGTTTTTAATCAAGATTACATTAGAACAGCTAGGGCAAAGGGACTAAGGGAATTTCAAATCATAAAAAGGCATGCTGTTAAAAATGCATTAAATCCAGTTGTTACTGCCATTTCGGGTTGGTTTGCTTCTATGCTTGCAGGTGCCGTTTTTGTGGAGTATATTTTCGGTTGGAACGGCTTGGGAAAAGAAATTGTAAATGCCCTCAACACACTGGATTTGCCTGTTATTATGGGTTCGGTATTAATTATTGCGTTATTGTTTATAATAATCAATATTTTTGTAGATATCATTTATGTTTGGCTAGATCCAAAGGTAAAGCTGGAGTAAATGACGGTTTAACAAGTTAAAAAAAATTGAATTGAAAAGAATTGTGGTATTTACGTTAATGTTGGCATTTTTAAATTGCAACACACAAGTGCCCAAAGAATTTCCCAAAGATGCTCTGGAGGATACTTTTATAGCCCTTGATGGAAATCTAATAGCATTAAAAACAATTTTGGAAGCTCATAAAGGAAAAACCGTTTTTATTGATATTTGGGCATCATGGTGCGGTGATTGTTTAAGAGGAATGCCAAAAGTAAAGGCTTTGCAAAAGGTTCATGACGATGTGGTTTTTGTATTTTTGTCTTTAGATAGAGGGCAGGAGGCCTGGAAACGAGGCATAAAAAAGCATGATGTTCAAGGGGAACATTATTACATGGACAAAGGCAAGAAAGGTACTTTTGCAGATTTTGTTCAAATAGATTGGATACCTCGTTATATGGTGGTAGATACCAAAGGAAAAATTAAATTATTCAAGGCTGTAGAAGCCGATGATAAGAGAATAAAACAAACTTTACAATAATTAATTAACTAAAATAAAAATCCCTTTTCTTTGAAAAGGTTAAGATAGCAATGAGAAAACAAATAGTAGCCGGAAACTGGAAAATGAACAACGATTTGGCACAAACTGAAATGTTAATCGCTAATTTGAAATCACAACAGAAAACTTCAGATGCTGAGGTTATGATTGCGCCTACTGCAACTAACTTGTGGCAAGCATACAATAGCTTAAAAGGTTCTAAAATAGAAGTTATAGCACAAAATATGCACTTTGCAGAAAGTGGTGCCTATACAGGAGAGATTAGCGCAAGCATGTTAAAAAGTATTGGTGTAAATACGGTGATTTTAGGGCACAGCGAACGTCGTGAATATTTTAACGAAACTGATGAAATGTTGGCAAAAAAAGTTGATGCTGCTTTAGGTAAAGGGATGAAAGTTATTTTTTGCTTTGGTGAAGAGTTGGCAGATAGAAAAGCTGGAAAACAAGAAAAAGTAGTAGGCGACCAAATTAAAAATGGGTTGTTCCATTTGGGGGCTTCGGCGTTCCAAAATATTATTTTGGCTTATGAGCCGGTTTGGGCCATCGGAACAGGTGAAACTGCTAGCCCAGAACAGGCGCAAGATATGCACGCATTTATTAGAAGGACTTTGGCCGATAAATACGGTAATGACGTGGCAGATTCTGTTTCAATACTTTATGGAGGCAGTGTAAAACCATCAAATGCCGAAGAGATTTTTTCAAAGCCGGATGTTGATGGAGGCTTAATAGGAGGAGCTTCACTAAATGCTGAAGATTTCTTCGCTATTGTAAACGCTTTTTAAGTAACATATATTTGTCATTCCCGCGAAGATGGGAGTCTAAATGAAGGCATTTCCTGGTTTTTTACAAATCAAGGAATGCCTTATTTTTAAAAAATAATAATAAAATACAATAGTTGTTTTTACCTGATATCATCCATGCGCGTTTATTGAATCAAACGCAAATAAGACCGCTGAAAGTGATTTGAAGCCCAATTTAACTTGCCGAGAGCATGAAGTGCTTGTCACCATTTCAGAAGAACTTACCACACAAGAAATTTCCGAAAAACTATTTATTAGCCCTAAAACTTTTGAAACCCACCGAATGAACATCATTGTAAACTAGGGGCAAAAAACAGTGTCGGCATGATTAAAATCGCTATTGAGAAGCATCTGTTATAGGGTTTATCTTAGTATCTTTGCAGCCTTAAACAAGGGTATGTCAAACACAATTTATTTAGGGTATTATTTTAAGGTTGAACCACTACAACCTGCTGTCGAGATTTTAATAGCAGAACTCGGTTACGCTGGTTTTGAAAGTTTTGTTGAAACAGAGGAAGGTGTTGCAGCTTACATTCAAAAGGACGAATGGAATGAGCATGTTTTAGAGGATATTCAAATTTTAAGTTCTGAGGAGTTTGAGATTTCATTCACTTTTGAAGAAATTGAGCAAACCAATTGGAATGAAGAATGGGAAAAGAATTTTAATCCTATTGTGGTTGATGGAGTTTGTGCCGTACGAGCACCATTCCATGAAAAGTTTGATACAGAATACGATATTGTTATTGAGCCAAAAATGAGTTTTGGCACAGGTCATCATGAAACCACACATATGATGATTCAGCATATCTTAAAGAACGATTTTATAAATAAATCAGTATTGGATATGGGTTGTGGTACGGGTGTTTTGGCCATTCTTGCCGAAATGAAGGGGGGCAACCCGATTGATGCTGTAGATTACGATAATTGGTGCTATTTAAATAGTATTGAGAATGTAGAACGAAACGATTGTAAGTACATTACAGTTATTGAAGGAGACGCTTCAGTTTTAAATAATAAGAAATACGATGTTATAATAGCCAATATCAATCGCAATATTTTATTGCAAGATATGGCCGTTTACGTGTCTTGTTTAAACCAAAAAGGAATTTTGTTTTTAAGTGGATTTTATGATGATGATGTGCCTGTTATAAAGGCTGAATGTGAGAAACATATGTTAAAATTTGAGGAAAAACTGGAAAGAAACAATTGGGTTTCGCTAAAATTTTTAAATTAGTAGAGTTAAATCCCCAAAAAATAGATTGTATTATGAGTTCCAAAGAAAAAACATCAGAGGAATTACTGCTAGACGAAGAGATGATAACACAGAACGAAATTGTGTTGTACAATGACGATGTTAACACTTTTGACCATGTTATTGAAACACTCATTTATGCCTGCGAACATACATCAGAACAGGCAGAACAATGTTCACTTATTGTGCATTATAAAGGTAAGTGCACCGTGAAAACGGGGGCATATGACGACTTAAAACCACGCTGTTCGAAATTGCTTCAAGCTGGTTTGAGTGCCGAAATCGTCTAACTTTTCATTCTTCCAACAGCGCAGCTCACAAAAGATTTTGCTTTTGTAGCCAATGGGTTTTCATTCCCCGTAACTGGGTAGCCAATTTTACTTAATAATGTTTTTACTGTAGCAACCGTTGATTCTTCGTCTAAGGAAAAAGAAACCAAGCTATGCTCAACATCAACAGAAATGTCTTTTACATTTGGTAAAAGGGAAAGCTTCTCTTTTATACTATTGGCACAACCTCCGCACTTTAAATTCTGAACTTCTAAAGTTGTAGTCATTTACTTTTTAGATGTTTTGATGCCGAATACCTTATACAATGGGCAAAAATTGATAAAACTGGTAATTAGGAAAATAATAGCTAATGCCATTAAAATGTAGGCCAACGTGCCTGATATTGCATCAAAATAGTAAAGCAATGCTATGACAATAGCCACCAATATTCTAATGGACTTGTCTGCGGTTCCCATATTTTTTTTCATATCAAAATGGTTTTAAATGGTTTATAATGTCGACGGGCAAACATAATCTGTAGTTGGTAAATCAGTATTTTTTAAGGCACCAAAACCACCTGCAATATCAACTAAATTATTAAAACCCCTAGCTTTTAAAATTGAAGCAGCGATTACCGAACGGTACCCTCCAGCGCAATGTAAGTAATAGGTTTTGTTTTTATCGATGGTATTCATGTTGTCATTAATGTAGTCCAAGGCGAAATGCTGAACGTGATCACCCACCAAATGCTCAGATTTATATTCACCATCCTTTCTTACATCCAATACATTGACATCTTTATTTTTAAATTTTTCAGAAAATTTATCCGCGGAAATGGAGGATATGGTTTCAATATCCTTTCCAGCAGCTTTCCATGCATCTAGACCACCTTTTAAGTATCCAAGGGTATTATCGTAGCCAACTCGCGATAGCCTTGTTACGGTTTCTTTTTCCTTGCCCTCTGGGGTAATTAATAAAATGGGCTGTTTTATGTCAGTAATTAATGCGCCAACCCATGGAGCAAAAGAACCGTTTAAGCCTATGAAGATAGAGTTTGGTATATGTCCGTTAACAAAATCCTTTTCTTTTCTTACATCAAGAACCAAAGCATTTTCATTATTCGCTAAAGCTTCAAATTCTTCTGGGTTTAAGGGCGTGTCGCCTTTCTTTAAAACGGTTTCAAAGGCATCATAACCAGATTTATTCATCATGGCATTTTTCGCAAAATATTGAGGAGGTGGAGCTATGCCGGTTAAAACTTCTTTTATAAACTCGTCTCGGGTCATATTGGCCCTTAAGGCGTAGTTTGTTTTTTTCTGTTCACCCAAAATCCCTACGGTTTCCTTGCTTAGGTTTTTACCACAAGCAGAACCTGCTCCATGTGCTGGATAGACAATGACGTCATCTGGCAAAGTCATAATTTTGTTTCGTAAGGAATCATAGAGCATTCCTGCTAAATCTTCTTTAGTAAGATTTGACTTAATTGCTAAATCCGGCCTACCTACATCGCCTAAAAAAAGTGTGTCACCTGAAAAGATGGCATGTTCTTTTCCGTTTTCATCTATTAACAAAAAAGTTGAGGATTCCAAAGTATGTCCAGGAGTGTGCAGTACTTTTATGGTGACTTTTCCTAACTTAAATTTCTCATTATCTTTTGCGGTATGAATATCGTAAGTGGTTTCAGCGCCAGGCCCATAGACTATGGTTGCCCCTGTCTTTTTGGCTAAATCTATATGACCAGAAACAAAATCTGCGTGAAAATGCGTTTCAAAAATGTACTTAATCTTTGCATTTTCTTTATTGGCCTTATCAACATATTGCTGTGTTTCACGTAAGGGGTCTATAATAGCAACTTCACCTTCAGATTCTATATAGTAGGCTCCCTGAGCTAAACATCCTGTATAAATTTGTTCAATTTTCATTTATATTTTTCAAATTCATTAAATTTTAAACAATTAAATAAAGATACGAAAATCTTCATTTTTGTTTGTAACCAATATTACAAATAGCCTACTGTAGTTCTTTATAAAGAATGTAAACGGCCATGATCAAGATGAAAAAACCAAAACTCTTTTTAAGTCTTTTTCCGCTGATGAACTTTGAGAGAAAGACTCCTAGAATAATGCCGAAAACGGCAACAAAAGTGAATGAAAGAAGAAAAATCCATTCTATATCTAGAGTTTGGACGTCCCCTAAAAATCCTATAAGCGAATTTATGGTTACTATAACCAATGAAGTGCCAACAGCTTTTTTCATTGGAAGTTTTGCCCAGAGCACTAAAGCTGGGACATATAAAAATCCTCCACCTGCGCCAATAACCCCGGTTATGGTGCCAATAACTAGACCTTGCGCAAATGTAATATAATAGGGCTGCTTTACTGTAGCGAGGGTTTCGGGGTTGTCTTTCTTAATCATCGAAAATGAAGCGAAAAGCATGACGATTGCAAAAAACACCATAATACCAACTTCTTTGGTTAAATTGTAATCTCCAATTTTTAATAACGTATCGGGAATTCCTGGAACCAAATAACGTCGCGTTAGGTAGACTGATAAAAAGGATGGAAATGAAAACGCAAGCCCGGTTTTAAAATCAACCAATCGTTTTTTGTGCTTTTGGAAAGTACCAACCATAGAGGAAGTGCCCACTACAAATAAAGAATATGCAGTTGCTATTACCGGGTTGTAGCCCAAAAGATAAACCATTACTGGTACCGTTAATATGGAGCCACCACCACCTACAAGGCCTAAAACTAAACCTATAATTAGAGCTGCTATATAACCGGTAAGGTGGGCTAAATCCATTTAGTGGGGGAGTTTGTTTTTTAAAACACCATAAATGAAAGTACCAACTACAGCTGCCGCAATTACGATTATCATGCTATAAACACCAGTGCCCAACAAGATGTACATAGGGCCTGGGCATGAGCCAACAAGTGCCCAGCCTAAACCAAAAATAGCCCCTCCTATAATGTATCTAGCGAATCCATCTTCCTTTTTTGGAACAAAAATGTGAACACCTTGTATACTTTTGATATTTACTTTTTTTGAAATTTGAAGGAATAAAATACCTGATGCTATGGCAGTTCCGATGATGCCATACATATGGAAAGATTGAAAACGAAACATTTCGTAAATACGGTACCATGATACAGCCTCAGATTTAACCAAAACAATACCGAAAAATATGCCAACGAGTAAAAACTTAATAAACTTCATAATTAAAATATTAGGGGTAAAATAAAATTGGCCATAATCAATCCACCAACAAAAAAGCCTATTACAGCTATTAATGAAGGCTTTTGTAGGCTACTTAATCCTGCAATAGCATGCCCAGATGTGCAACCACCAGCGTAGCGTGTGCCGAAGCCAACTAACAGTCCGCCAACAATTAATAAAGTTAATCCCATAGGGCTGCTAATGGCATCTACGCCATATAATTCATCGGGAACCAATGTTTCTCCTGAGTTTTGAAAGCCCATTTGTTTGAGTTCAGAAATAGTTACGGGGTTTAAGTCAGTGCCGCTATCGTTTGACAAATAATGAGTTCCAATAAATCCGCCAATAATGGCGCCTAACACTACGATTAAATTCCATACCTGTTCTTTCCAATCGAATTTGAAGAATTCAGAAAATTTCCCTGCACCCCCAATGGCACATAGCGTTTTTAAATTAGAGGACATGCCAAAAGTTTTTCCGAAATAAAGTAGTATGGCCATGACGATGGCGATTAAAGGGCCCGAAACGTACCAAGGCCAAGGGTTTAAAATATATTCCATGAGATTAATTGGTTAGTGTAAAATTATATGGTTAGTTTTTGCGTTATGTAACAATTGTTACGTAAAAGCTCCAAATAAAGTGATGTATTTCTGCGCTAAGGATTGCATTGGAAAGCCTATAGCGAGGAACGAGCGAGGACTTGCAACGTAAAGCCCGACCCTTGTGGTAGCGCCCAAAAAGTTATGGCGCTATAATACATCAATTTTATTACGGCTAAGTTTTATTTTGTTTTCGTTCTCCAACTGTTTCAAAAGTCTAGAAATTACAACTCGTGAGGTATGAAGGTCTTCCGCAATATCTTGATGCTTTACATTAATGGTTTTTGATTCGTGCAGTTCCGTTTTGTTCAAAAGGTACTTATACAGCCGTTCATCCATTTTCATAAAGGCCAAATTATCAATAGCCTCAAGCATTTCATCAAAACGGATTTGGTAGCTTTCAAGAATAAAATTGCGCCAACTGGCATTGGTCTGAAACCATTTTTGCATGTACTCAACAGGAATCATAACAAGTTCTGAATCCATTTCGGCAACAGCCCTGATTTTACTTTTTGATGTTCCTAGGCAACAAGTAAGCGACATAGTGCAAGTTTCTCCGGCTTCAAGAAAATATATCAGCAATTCGTTTCCATCGGCATCTTCACGAAGTATTTTTATGTTCCCAGTTAGTAAAAGCGGGATGTATTTTAGGGTTTGGTTGATGTCAATTATGATATCGTCCTTCTGATAAGTGCGTACAATGCCAATTTTTTCAATTTCTTTTATAAGGTCTTCATCAAAGGCACCGCTAAACTTTTGTTGCAGTAATAGTTTTTCCATATCCAAAAATAATGAATTAGAATTTTGAAATAAATAATTTGGTTGTATTTTAATAAAAAATGTATATTTGCACCCACTTTAAAAGGCCACGTGGCGCAACTGAATAGCGCACTTGATTACGGCTCAAGAGGTTGCAGGTTTGAATCCTGCCGTGGTCACTTAATTTAAAAGACTTTCAAGATATTGAAGGTCTTTTTTGTTTTAGAATAGAAGGTGTTTAATCATCCAATTCCAAGCACTGTTGCTTATCTATAAAAAAGCATTTGTAGACAATAGTGGTGATTTCTAAAGAGGATTTTGTTCCTTGAAGAAGCATGGACTCAATGGGAGAGCTGTGCAATTGTTTAATTTGAAAACCTGATACCTCTCTTTAAAATAAAAATCGCCGCACTCAATACCCCATGAATGATAAGAGTTACCATTTGATTGTTTTCAAGCTGTACTTTTACGCTTAAACGATTGTGCGTCATGTAACTGGCACAACCCAAATTTTCAGATAAATTAAAGAATACATTTAGTTTTTTCCATGCCTATATAGCTCAATAGTGAGCTTTTCGCTTAAAACATACAGGTTTGTTTGTAAGGTTTTTATTTTATAAAAATCATCATATTCATTAATTAGATATTTGCAGGAATTATCAGAAGTGATTTTTTCTGGTTTTGTCTCTTTTTTGCTCTCAGATACTGAGGTTTGGTTTTGAGAATTATTATTTTGTTCTTCTCCTGATTGTTTTTCTCGTTCAGCTTTTACTTTGACAAGGTATTGTTGCTTTTTAATTCTTGCAATTTCTTATGCTGCTCCAAGGCTTTAGTAATGGAATCCAGTCTTTTTTTCTCGACAATTTTAGTCTTTCCAGTTCTCTAATTTTAGCAATGGAATCCATTTTCAGTTGAGCAATGAGTGACAAACGCTTTTCTTTCTGGATTTTGGCGATAGAGTCTTTTCGTTGTTTTTCCAAAAGTGCCAGTCTCAGTTCATTATCGACTTTTGCGATGAAATCCCAACATTTTTGCTCAACAATTTTGAGTCTTTTCTTTTTGTTTCTAAATATTCCTGCCCCTTTGATGCTTCCTCAAGTTCCTTTTCCCTTTTTTTCCGATTTTCAATGGCCTTAATTCGTTCTCTCTCTTGAAAGTCATAATACAATCCATCATTTCTTAGGTAACTTCCTAGTCGTCACAGGCCGCAAAGCCTATGATACTTTTATATTTAATCCTATAAACATCCTTGCTGTCATATTCAAGTACTGTGCATTGGTCATTTTCTTTAAATTCTCCAATGGATTCAGAGAAGATATTCTGGTCTTTGTGCAAAACACCATTTTAGAAAACCGTTGTGCGTATTGGGGATTTCTTGGCATGCAACGTAGACACCAAAATTAAAGTGGATATGAAAAGGAGAAAAACTTTGTTCATAAACAAGCAATATAGTAGGGTTAGGGCGGTCTAGTTTGCGTTACTTTTTAACAGTTAATGCTTTTTAAGTATGGAAATTTAATCAATCTAATGCATTTTTGGTAACATACCATCGCCAGGCAATTATGGCCATCTGTAATTTGTTGGCTTTTGATAAATCAACTTTCTGTTTCGATAAGCTTGGGAAGATGATTTTATTAACCTTAGCAATAAATTTGAAAGCTTGCTTTTTCATAATACAAAAATAGTAAAACTTATTCTAGACTAAGTTTTACATTTTGTAGGCTTAAATAATTGAAATAATAAAGAGAATTACACCAATTATAAGTTTTACAAGCGTGATCATAATTTCAAGGTTTTAAAGGTTAGTAATGGCCTAGTTGTGCTAATGTTTTTTCAAGATATATATTTACTAATATGACCGCCAAGGAATTTTGTGAAAATTGATGAATTTGAATACTAAATTGTAAGTAAAAAAATATAATTTATTTCTGAAATTATGTGAGTAACTTCAATTAAATAATAAATTGAAATTTAAAAAGCTCTTTTTTGTTTAAAATTTAAATAATTAAAGGCTCTTTTTGTATTCTATTTTGAAAACCAAGGGGACTTTCATTCTTGAAAAGGTGGATTTTTAGAAATTTGTCTCTTTGACAGGAGTAAGTTGCAGCGATTAATGTGTTACTCAAAAACTTTCAACTTTCAATTTTTTACTTTCAACTTTCGTTTATCTTCGCATAAAATATTTATTAGCATGAGCATACTTTGGGTTATTCTGGGATTTATTTTGTTGGTTGTTGGCGGTGAGTTTTTGGTTAGGTCTTCCGTTGCATTGTCATTTAAATTTAAAATATCCAAGATGGTAATAGGTATGACGGTTGTCTCTTTTGCCACCTCTGCTCCAGAATTGTTGGTTAGTTTACAGGCCGCGCTATCGGGTTCACCAGCCATTGCTATAAATAATGTTGTAGGGTCAAACATTGCCAATATTGGCTTGGTTTTGGGGCTCACCGCAATTGTCGGTTCCATTAGTGTGGATAGATCGTTTTACAGACTGAATTGGCCGGTAATGATGCTGTTTTCAATGGCGTTATATTATTTTTTGGAGAATAATAATGTGCTTTCAGCTATTGAAGGTGGGATTTTGTTTCTAGGGCTTTTGGCATTTTTGTTTTTGCTTATAAAAAGTGCAAAAAAAGATACTATTTCGGAAGTAGTAAACGAAGCCCTTGCCATAGTTTCAAATTTTAAAATCATTTTATGGTTACTAATAGGTGCTTCTGCCCTTTATTTTGGGAGTGAATGGTTAGTTGAAGGTTCCAAGGACATCGCCAGGACAATTGGGGTGAGTGAGGCTGTGATAGGGGTATCCTTAATAGCTGTTGGCACCAGTGTTCCAGAATTGGCGGCTTCGGTAATTGCGGCAGCGAAGCAGGAAAAGGCCATTTCTTTGGGTAACTTAATAGGTTCCAATATTTTTAATATAGGCTCGGTTTTGGGCTTGACTGCCATTATAAAACCGATTCCGGTAACAGAGCCCCAAATACTTTCTAATGATATATTCTGGATGCTTGGTTTTGCGGCCGTTTTAATTCCGTTAATATTTTTGCCGAACAGATTACAGATTAGTAGGCTAAAAGGGTTCTTTTTGGTTTTGGGCTATGCTGTTTTTATGTTTATTGTTTTTACGGCTAAATGATTTACGTTGTTCCACTTCCAAAAAAATGTTCTTTCAAGTTTATAAGTAAGCTTTTAGTTAGGTATTCCAAAAGAACAAAAGGCCAACACTTTTAAATGTTAGCCTTTTGTATGAACAAAACTTTATTTTTTAATAATTAAATCTTAGCAGATTTAACCGTTTTTACAATCACCGCAGCAATTTTGTATGGGTCACCATTTGAAGCAGGGCGTCTGTCTTCTAACCAGCCTTTCCATCCTTTCTTAACAGTGATTAGTGGAATACGAATAGAAGCTCCACGGTCTGAAACTCCGTATGAGAAATCAGTGATAGCTGCAGTTTCGTGTAATCCAGTTAAACGTTGATCGTTAAACTCGCCGTATACTGCAATGTGTTCATCTACAACTGGACGGAAAGCTTCACATATTTTCTCGTAAACCTCTTTTGAACCACAAGTTCTCAAAGTTGTGTTGGAGAAGTTAGCGTGCATACCAGAACCATTCCAGTCCATATCTTTACCAAGCGGTTTTGGGTGATACTCAATATAGTATCCATATTTTTCGGTTAATCTATCCAATAAATATCTAGCAACCCATAATTCGTCACCGGCTAATTTTGCACCTTTTGCGAATAATTGGAATTCCCACTGTCCACAAGCAACCTCTTGGTTAATACCTTCAAAGTTTAAACCAGCTTGTATACATAAATCAGCATGCTCCTCAACTAAATCACGACCGTGAGTATTTTTTCCACCAACAGAGCAGTAGTACATACCTTGTGGAGCAGGATATCCGCCAACTGGGAAACCTAAAGGTAATTGAGTAGCAGTATCCATGATGAAATATTCTTGCTCAAAACCAAACCAGAAATCATCATCCTCATCATCAATAGTTGCTCTTCCGTTAGAAACGTGCGGAGTTCCATCTGCATTCATAACTTCAGTCATTACCAAGTATCCATTGATACGCTCTGGATCAGGATAAATAGCAACAGGAACTAATAAGCAGTCAGAAGAACCACCTTCAGCTTGTCTTGTTGAAGATCCATCAAAAGACCAGTTTCCAATTTCTTCTAAAGTGCCTTTAAAGTTTTCATGCTCCTCAACTTTAGTTTTACTTCTAAGGTTTTGCGTTGGGTAATAACCATCTAACCAAAGATATTCTAATTTAATTTTTGCCATAATGAATATTTAATTTTAATTGAATAATAATTTTTGCGTAACAAATATATAATTTCTCAGATGTACTATGAATTTTATGGGGGTGTTTTGATAAATGTCTAAGTTATTTTTATTTATACCCTATTTTTTTAAGGATTATTTTAAAAAAAGATGATTATTTTATATAAAAACTGAAAAAATGTTAACAACAAATTTTACCGAATAATGGTTTTTTTGATTTTGCTAATTATTTTTGCCTAGTAATTCATTTTCAAACGTTTTAATAAGATTTTAAGAATGTCCACATTAAGATTTCATGCCATAAAAGAATCACTTGCTTACAAGCCCGGTTTTATTGAGGAAAAGGAAAGACGCTCCGATTTATTTGGAAAAAATGTTTTCAATGAAAACGCTATGCGCCAATATTTGACTAAAGATGCTTTTGTAGGCGTGATGAGTGCTGTTCAATATGGGAAGAAGATTGATAGGACCATTGCTGACCAAGTGGCATCGTCAATGAAAGACTGGGCGCTTTCAAAGGGTGTGACCCATTATACACATTGGTTTCAGCCTCTTACAGGAGCAACGGCAGAAAAGCATGATGCCTTTTTTGAGACCTTATCGGAGGGCATGGCTATTGAGAAATTTGGAGGGGGTCAATTGGTGCAGCAAGAACCCGATGCATCAAGTTTCCCTAGTGGAGGTATTCGTAATACCTTTGAAGCCAGAGGTTACACGGCTTGGGACCCAACATCTCCAGCATTTATTTATGGTACTACGCTTTGTATTCCAACTATTTTCGTTGCATATACAGGGGAAGCTTTAGATTATAAAACACCATTGTTAAGAGCATTGCATGCCGTTGACGATGCGGCAACCGAGGTTTGTAGGTATTTTGATAAAAATGTAAAAAAAGTAACTTCATCTTTGGGCTGGGAGCAGGAATATTTTTTGGTTGACAAATTGTTGGCGGCCAGTCGTCCAGATATTACGTTAACAGGTAGAACGTTGTTGGGCCATTCTGCAGCCAAGGGACAACAATTGGACGATCATTATTTTGGTTCAATTCCGAGTAGGGCATTAAATTTTATGCGTGATTTGGAAACTGAATGTATGCTCTTAGGTATTCCTGTTAAGACTAGGCATAATGAGGTGGCTCCAAACCAGTTTGAAGTGGCTCCAATTTTTGAAGAGGCCAATTTGGCTGTAGACCATAACTCTTTACTGATGGACATTATGGGACGTGTGGCATCACGGCATAATTTTAAGGTGCTGCTTCACGAAAAACCTTTTGCCGGTATAAATGGTTCTGGTAAACACAACAACTGGTCGCTTTCAACAGACACTGGTGTCAACCTTTTGGCGCCAGGAAAAACACCAATGAGCAACCTTCAGTTTTTGACTTTTTTTATAAATACCATTAAGGCGGTTCATCAGCATGAAGCGCTTTTAAGGGCGGCCATTGCATCTGCGAGTAACGACCACAGGTTGGGCGCCAATGAAGCGCCTCCAGGAATAATTTCGGTTTTTATAGGTGAGCAACTTACCAAGGTTTTAGAGGAGTTGGAAGGTGTTACAAAAGGTAAATTATCACCTCAAGAAAAGACAGAATTAAAGCTTAATGTTGTTGGTAAAATTCCAGACGTGTTGTTGGATAATACAGATAGAAACCGAACTTCTCCATTTGCATTTACAGGTAATAAATTTGAATTTAGGGCAGTGGGCTCCATGGCTAATTGTGGAAATCCTATGACGGTTTTAAACACCATCGTGGCCAAACAATTAAAAGATTTTAAGGTTGAAGTTGATGTCTTAATAGATAAAAAAGGTCTTAAGAAAGATGAAGCCGTGTTTAATGTTTTGCGCGAATACATTAAATCTACCAAAGATATTTTGTTTGAGGGCAATGGTTATGGAAAAGAATGGGAGGATGAAGCAAAAAAAAGAGGTTTGAGTAATAATAAAACAACGCCCGAAGCACTAAAAGCTAGGGTTTCAGAGCAAACCATAAAGCTGTTCGAGGAAATGAACGTTATGAGCAAAATTGAAACCAAGGCGCGTTACGAAATTGAGATTGAAGCCTATAGCATGCATATTCAAATAGAAAGTAGGGTGTTGGGCGATATTGCAAGAAATCACATTGTGCCAACGGCCGTTAAATATCAAAATGTGTTAATTGAAAACGTTAGAGGGTTAAAGGAAATATTCGATAAAAAATTCGATGCTGTTTCTAAAGAACAGGTAAAATTGATTGAGGAAATTTCAAACCACATAGAGGGCATCAATGCCAATGTTACCAAAATGATTGACGAAAGACGAAAAGCAAATACTATTGAAGATTTAGAGAAAAGGGCGGTTGCTTATTGCAATAAAGTGAAAACCTTGTTTGGTGATATCCGTTATCATTGCGACAAGCTTGAGCTTTTGGTAGACGATGAACTTTGGCCATTAACAAAATACAGAGAACTGTTATTTACACGATAGTGTTTAAAACTTCTAAAAATCCTGCTTTAAAAAATGCGGGATTTTTTGTTTCAAAGGAGTAAATTTGCGGCAGAATAAAATATTATGAGTCAAGAAGTTTCAAAACGATATGCCCAACGTGGGGTTTCGGCATCAAAAGAGGATGTTCACAATGCCATTAAGAACATTGATAAAGGATTGTTTCCAAATGCATTCTGCAAAATTGTTCCGGATTATTTAACAAATAACGAGGATTATTGTTTGGTGATGCATGCCGACGGTGCTGGAACAAAGTCTTCTTTGGCCTACATGTATTGGAAAGAAACCGGAGATGTTTCGGTATGGAAAGGCATTGCACAGGATGCTTTGATAATGAATATAGATGATTTGCTTTGTGTTGGTGCAACCGATAATATTATGCTGTCATCAACAATTGGTAGAAACAAAAATTTAATTCCTGGTGAAGTTATTTCGGCGATTATCAACGGAACGGAAGAGTTGATTTCAGAGTTAAAAAATTATGGTGTAACCATTCATTCCACCGGTGGCGAAACAGCTGATGTTGGCGATTTGGTAAGAACCATTATTGTTGATTCCACTGTAACGGCCAGAATGAAACGCAGCGATGTAATTGACAATGCCAATATTCAAGCAGGCGATGTTATAGTTGGACTTGAAAGTTTTGGGCAAGCTTCTTATGAAAAGGAATACAACGGTGGTATGGGCAGTAATGGATTGACTTCCGCCCGGCACGATGTGTTCAGTAAATATTTGGCCGAAAAATATCCAGAAAGTTTTGATGCTTCTGTACCAGAGGAATTGGTGTATTCAGGAGGTGTAAAATTGACTGATGCTGTTGATGGCTCGCCAATAGACGCTGGGAAATTGGTGCTGTCACCAACTAGAACTTATGCGCCCATTATCAAGAAAATCTTGTCAGAATTTGATAGTGAAACCATTCATGGTATGGTGCATTGTTCAGGTGGAGCGCAAACTAAAATTCTTCACTTTGTAGATGAATTTCACATTATAAAGGACAATATGCTTCCAATTCCCCCGCTGTTCAAACTAATACAAAAACAAAGCAAAACCGATTGGAAAGAAATGTACCAAGTGTTTAATTGCGGGCACAGAATGGAGCTTTATGTGAAACCAGAAATTGCTGAGAAAATAATCGAAATATCTAAGTCCTTTAACGTAGGTGCAAAAATTATTGGTAGGGTTGAAGCATCAAAAATCAAAAAGCTTACAATAAAATCGGAGTTTGGTGAGTTTAGTTACTAATTATTTGTGTTTTTCGATAAAGTGGAACGATTATTGATAAAAACGTAATTTTTTATACAAACCAACATGTTATGAGATATCCTATTTTGTTCTTTGCTTACTTTATTTGTAATGTCGCTTTTGCGCAGCCCGACTCGCTCTTCATTAAAAAGGTTCAGGAAAAATATGAAGGGCCTCAATGGATCCAAAAAAACAAGGTCTCTCTGGATTTAAGTGAAGTTGCCTTTGTTAATTGGAATTCAGGTGGTACAAATTCGATTTCTGGACTTTTAGGTTTTGAGACTTCTGCAAATTACTCGGATAAATTTTTTGCTTGGAGAAACAATGCAACTATTCAGTATGGCGTTAACAAGCAACAAGACAAGGAAATTCGAAAGACTGATGATTTACTGGAAGTAAATTCAAACCTCGGATATAAACCTGAAGCCAAGTCCAATTGGTTTTATTCTGCCCGGCTTAATTTTAGAACGCAATTAACAAATGGTTATAAGTATCCAAATACTGATGAGCCAATTTCGCGATTAATGGCTCCCGGTTATTTGTTTTTTGGTGGTGGAATGGAATATGGTAAGGATATCGAGCGCGTATCCTTGTATTTTTCACCTTTGACTTTAAAGGCCACTTTTGTTTTAGACAAAGATTTGGCGAATGCAGGTGCGTTTGGTGTTAAACCTGCAGTTTTGGATTTGTACGGAAATATAATAATACCGGGCGAGCGTGTTAGGAGGGAAGTAGGTATTTTGCTTACCAATAGTTATGAAATGGAGGTAGCTGAAAATATCAATGTAAAAAATCAATTAAGCCTGTATTCGGATTATATAAATAATTTTGGAAATGTTGATGTGGATTGGCGATTGGATTTCGATTTTAAAGTGAATCAATTTGTAAGAGCTAGTTTTGGTTCCCACATAAGATATGATGACGATATCAAGACCAAAAAGCCATCTGAAATTGAAGGGGAGTTTGATGAAGCTGGAGCCAAATTGCAGTGGAAACAAATGCTTGGTGTTGGTGTTGCCGTAGATTTTTAGAAGATTACTTCTGTTAGAAAAATTTGTTAACTTTTTGATGTTGATAAATTTTTAAATAACTGTAAATCAAATATATAAACTATTTAAGCTGCAAACTTTATGATTTTTGTCATATTTTAAATTGTATATTTATGGTTTATTTATATCCATAATTAACTAAAAATATACTAACTGACTCATGAATGCAGAACTAGCCCAAACTTCCCTCAAAACCTTCACTCAAGAACAAGCTTTTGAAGCTACCCTGAAATATTTTAAGAATGACGATTTAGCCGCTCGTGTATGGTTAAATAAATATGCCCTAAAAGATTCCCACGGAAATATTTATGAACTTACCCCAAACGATATGCATAGGCGTATCGCAAAGGAAATTGCTCGAATAGAAACTAAATATGCAAATCCGTTTACTGAGGATGAAATTTTTGATTTGATTAAAGATTTCAAATACATCGTTCCACAAGGTAGCCCCATGGCTGGAATTGGCAATCCTTTTCAAATTGCATCGCTCTCAAACTGTTTTGTTATTGGTAATTCTGGTGAATCGGATTCTTATGGTGGCATCATGAAAATTGACCAAGAACAAGTACAACTTATGAAACGTCGTGGTGGTGTTGGACATGATTTGTCGCATATACGCCCCAAAGGTTCTCCGGTTAAAAATTCAGCATTAACGTCAACGGGTATTGTGCCTTTTATGGAGCGCTATTCCAATTCAACCAGAGAGGTGGCTCAAGACGGGCGTCGTGGAGCTTTAATGTTGTCGGTTTCCATAAATCATCCCGATTCAGAGGATTTTATTAATGCCAAGCTAGAACAGGGGAAGGTTACTGGTGCAAATGTTTCGGTTCGTATTGATGATGAATTTATGAAGGCCGTTAAAAATGGCGGCAAGTATGTTCAAAAATATCCCATTTTTAGTGATAACCCGAAGGTTTCAAAATCTATTGAAGCTACGGCACTATGGAAAAAAATTGTGCACAACGCATGGAAATCCGCCGAACCTGGGATTTTATTTTGGGATACTATTATAAATGAATCTATTCCAGATTGCTATGCCAATTTGGGGTACAAAACCGTGTCTACAAACCCATGTGGTGAGATTCCTTTATGTCCTTACGATTCCTGCAGGTTGTTGGCCATTAATTTATTTTCCTATGTAGAAAACCCGTTTGCAAAAAAGGCTTCTTTCAATTTTGATTTGTTCAAAAAACATGTGGCTGCTGCACAGCGTTTCATGGATGATATTATTGATTTGGAATTAGAAAAAATTGATAAAATCCTAAAAAAGATTGATGAAGACCCTGAGTTGGATGAGGTTAAATCAACTGAGAAAAATTTATGGCTCAATATCCAAAGAAAAGCCCAAGAAGGGCGCAGAACAGGTGTTGGTATTACAGGAGAAGGCGATATGTTGGCAGCTTTGGGTATTCAATATGGCAGTAAAAAAGGAAATGAATTTTCGTTGGAAGTTCATAAAACCATCGCCATTGAAGCCTACCGTTCTTCGGTTCATTTGGCCAAGGAACGGGGCTCATTTTCAATTTATGAAGCTGAGCGCGAAAAAAATAATCCGTTTATCATTAGATTAAAAGAAGCCGATAGCAAGTTGTACTATGAAATGTTGGAATATGGCAGACGTAATATTGCACTATTGACTATTGCCCCAACAGGCACCACTAGTTTAATGACACAAACCACATCGGGTATTGAACCCGTGTTTATGCCTGTCTACAAACGAAGAAGAAAGGTAAACCCAAACGACAAAGATGTTCGAATAGATTTTGTTGATGAAGTTGGCGATTCTTGGGAGGAATATGTTGTGTTCCACCATCGTTTTAAACAATGGATGGAGGTGAATAATATAGATACTTCAATCAACTATTCGCAAGAGGAAATTGATAAACTCATCAAAAAGTCACCATATTACAAAGCCACATCCAATGATGTGGATTGGTTGAGCAAAGTAAGCATGCAAGGAGCTATTCAAAAATGGGTGGATCATTCCATAAGCGTAACCATTAATTTGCCCAACGATGTTTCTGAAGAATTGGTTGGTGATTTGTACTTAAAAGCTTGGGAAGTTGGCTGCAAAGGAGTTACGGTTTATAGAGATGGGTCCCGTTCGGGCGTGCTTATTTCTAATGATGAAAAAAAGGAAGAGGCTGGTGATGATAAATTGACTACATTCCCGATTAAACGTCCACAGGTTTTGGAGGCCGACGTGGTTCGTTTTCAAAACAACAAGGAAAAATGGATTGCATTTATAGGGTTAATTGATGGAAAACCATACGAAGTTTTTACAGGGCTTGCCGATGATGAGGATGGTATCCTCATTCCGAGATGGGCAAATACGGGGTTGATCATTAAAAACAGAAACGAAGACGGAATCTCACGTTACGATTTTCAGTATAAAAATAAAAGAGGTTATAAAACCACGATAGAGGGGCTTTCACATAAGTTCAATCCGGAGTTTTGGAATTATGCTAAGCTGATTTCCAGTACATTGCGACATGGTATGCCAATTGATAAAATTGTAGATTTGATTAACAGTTTGCAGTTGGATAGCGAGTCAATAAACACTTGGAAAAATGGTGTGGTGCGGGCATTAAAACGTTATGTGGCCGATGGCACGCAAGCAAAAGGCCAGAAGTGTGATAACTGTAAATCCCAAAATTTAATTTATCAAGAAGGTTGTTTAACCTGTAAAGATTGTGGGTCTTCTAAATGTGGTTAGAAATACTAACATAAAATAAAAAAGGGAAGCTACATGCTTCCCTTTTTTATACAAACTCTAAAAGCAATAGAACAAAAGGTAAGCTTAAACAAGTATCTATAATAAACATCAAGCCAAATAGTTTTAAAGACGGGATTTCTGATTTTGAAAGGAATTCAAATTTCTTTTTACAGGTGTTTCATCCAATAAGTGCCATAACGTAATCAGCCAAAGAAATTTTATAAACAGAATATTGATGGCATTCAAGTTTAAAAAACATAAGAGCATATTAAGTACAAACGACCAAATGATAAGCGGCCTCTAAAAACCGAATATGTAAAACAGTTGTTGCATAGCTAATTATAATAACGTTGCGCAATCCAGAATATTTTTAATCAATGCTTTATAACCCTTTATTCAAGCATTGAAAATTCATAAATTATCGTATTTTTGAATCCCAATAAAAAGGCAGATGTTAGAGAAATTACAAATAGTAAAACAGCGGTTTGATGAGGTTAGCGATTTAATCATTCAGCCTGCTATTATTTCAGATCAGCAACGATATATTGCATTAAATAAAGAATACAAAGACTTGCGCGTGTTGATGGACAAGCGTGACCAATATATTGAGCTTAGCAATAATTTGGCTGAGGCGGAGGAAATTATTGAAGAAGGCAGTGATGGGGAAATGGTTGAAATGGCTAAAATGCAGTATGAGGAAGTCAAAGAAAAAATTCCGTTGTTAGAAGAGGAAATCCGTTTTCTTTTGATTCCCAAAGATCCTGAAGATTCCAAAAATGCGGTTGTAGAAGTACGAGCTGGAACCGGTGGTGATGAAGCCAGTATTTTTGCGGGTGATTTATATAGAATGTACACCAAATATTGTGAAGGTAGAGGTTGGAAAGTGGAATTAATGGACTTTAATGAAGGTACATCAGGCGGTTTTAAGGAAATTATTTTTGAAGTCTCCGGTGAAGATGTTTATGGAACCCTGAAATTTGAAGCGGGTGTGCATCGTGTACAACGTGTGCCACAAACAGAAACACAAGGCCGTGTGCATACTAGTGCCGCATCGGTAATTGTGCTTCCAGAAGCCGAAGAATTTGATGTGGAACTGGACATGAGTGAAGTTAGGATTGAAAGAACAACTTCTACAGGTCCAGGAGGGCAGTCGGTAAATACAACCTATTCGGCCATTAAGCTGCACCATGAACCAACAGGAATGATTGTAAGCTGCCAAGACCAAAAATCGTCGCACAAAAATCTTGAAAAAGCGTTAAAGGTATTGCGATCTCGATTATATGAAATGGAGTTGGCAAAAAAGGAAGCAGCAGATTCAGCAAAGCGTAAAAGCATGGTGTCTACGGGTGATAGAAGTGCAAAAATTAGAACCTACAATTATCCGCAAGGAAGGGTCACTGATCATAGAATTGGTCTAACGCTTTATGATTTGCAAAACATTGTAAACGGTGATATCCAAAAAATAATTGACGAATTGCAACTAGCTGAAAATACTGAGAAGTTGAAGGCTGACGGTGATTTGATTTAATCTTTATAAATGACCAAAAGCCAATTAATTGATCAAATCAAAAAAAAGAAATCTTTTCTTTGTATCGGATTGGATGTAGATTTGACCAAAATCCCAAAGCATCTTTTAAAAGAAGAAGACCCCATTTTTGCGTTCAACAAAGCCATTATTGATACCACGCATCATCTGTGCGTAGCTTATAAGCCCAATACCGCATTTTATGAAGCTTATGGTTTAAAAGGCTGGAAGTCACTTGAAAAAACCATTAATTATTTAAACGAAAATCATCCCGAAATATTTACTATAGCAGATGCTAAAAGAGGTGATATTGGTAATACAAGCAGTATGTACGCCAAAGCTTTTTTTGAAGATTTGGCTTTCGATTCAGTTACCGTGGCACCTTATATGGGCAAGGATTCAGTGGAACCATTTTTAGATTTCAAAAACAAGCATACCATACTTTTGGCCTTGACATCCAATCAAGGGGCTTTTGATTTTCAGACTAAAACAATAGAGGGAAAAGAACTTTACAAGCATGTTTTGGAAACGTCAAAATCATGGAAAAATGCCGAAAATTTGATGTATGTTGTGGGAGCAACAAAAGCAGAATACTTGGCTGAAATTCGGAGAATTATTCCTGAAAGTTTTCTATTGGTGCCGGGTGTCGGTGCCCAAGGTGGTAATTTACATGATGTTTGCAAATATGGAATGAGTAGCAATATTGGGTTACTTATAAACTCATCGAGAGGTATAATTTACGCATCCGATGGTTTGGATTTCGCTGAGGCAGCAGCAAAAAAAGCTGAAGAACTTCAAAAAGAAATGGCTTTAGAGTTGGCGTGTTAAAATAGGGCACAACCCATTTGTCCAAATGAAGATTTAGATTTTATTTGTGTTTTTTTCGAATGTGATGTAATCAATGATTTGTTCACACCTAAACAATTTTAAGCCTTCCGTGCAAATCTTTTGAATAATCAACTTTTGTAGTATCGTCTACAAAGTTTGCAATTCTTTTTTCAAAATCTCTTAAACTAGTCAACTTGTTGTGATTGGGCTTAATTCTGCCCACTTTGCAAAAATGTGTATTCATAACGTTCTTTTTTATATAAATAAAATACGTTTAAACTCTTGGTTTAGACGTTATTGCAATGTTAAGTAATTGTGAAAAATTAAATTACGGGCTCCTGCTGGTCTCTGTACAGATATTTTAACCTGTTTAGCTTGTTGAGCAATTTTATGGCCTTATATTCAGAAATGTCACTTAAGGCTGAATCTGTTTGCCTAAAATTATAAGCCTGTTCAACCAACGACCGGTACTGCGCGTACAATTTGGCCTGATGAGATTTTATTTGGTCCAATCTTTTCATTAGTGGTTGAATAGCAAGTATTTAAAGATACATTTTTTTTCTTAAAAATAAATGGTTGGATAGCTTATTTTTCTTCAAAAAAACCAAGTATGAGGGTTGCTGTTGACGGGAAAACTATTGAAAATGAAAATGACATTGCAATAGCTATTGATGAGATGAATAAAAAAACCGAATAATTTCTATTCGATTTTTTCAAATTGATTTTTTCAGAATTTAATCTTGAAGAGCAAAAACTTTCCTAAGCAAATCTGTGGTTCGCGAAGATAGCTTTGTCCGTATTTCCTTTTCTTCAACGGCAATCATGGTATAAACACCTTTTAATGCTTCACCTGTAACATAGTCTGTCAGGTCTGGATTTACATCATTTGTAAATGGGATGCTGTTGTATTTATTAATTAGGTTGTTCCAAATTTCGTCCGCACCAACCTTACTAAATGAGTTTTTAATCACAGGGTTAAACTTGTTGTACAATGCCGTTTGGGTTTTGGAAGTTAAGTATTGTGTTGCAGCATCATCGTTTCCTAAAAGAATGTTTTTTGCATCTGCAAAGGTTATGCCCTTTACGGCATCAACAAAAATAGGGGTGGCTTCCTTAACGGCATCTTCAGCTGCTCTATTCAGTAATTTTAGTCCTTCGTCAGCTAAATTGCTTAAACCAATGTCTCTTAGTCCTTTGTCAACTTTTTGAAGTTCCTCGGGAAGAAGGATTTTTACCAATTCATTTTTGTAAAACCCATCCTGCTGTGTGAGTTTGGTAACTTGTTTGTCAATGCCAAAATCTAAAGCTTGACGCAAACCAGATGCTATTTGGTCGTTTCCAATAGTTTCTCCCTGAGGCAATTGATTAACAACTTGCTGAAGTTCCGCACAGGCAGTTAGGTTGAGTATAAAAAATACGGCTAAGAATTTACGGATCATGATTTTGGGCTTTTATTTGTGTAAAAATAGGCAGAATTTTATGAAAAAATAACCGTCTTGTTATTGTATACCATAACTTTTCTGTTAGCATGCAGTTTAACGGCATTTGCCAGTACTATTTTCTCTAAATCGCGCCCCTTGGTAATTAAATCTGAAATGGAATGCGCATGTGTAACACGCGTAACATCTTGCTCAATAATAGGGCCTGCATCCAATTCTTCGGTTACGTAATGGCTGGTCGCACCTATAATCTTAACACCTCGTTTATAGGCAGAGTGGTAAGGCTTGGCGCCAACAAAGGCAGGTAAAAAGGAATGGTGAATATTGATGATTTTATTGGGGTATTTACTAATTAACTTTTCAGAAACGATTTGCATATATCTTGCAAGCACGATAAAGTCGATATTGTATTTGTCCAAAAGTTCTAATTGGGAGTTTTCAGCTTTTTCCTTGGTGTCCTTGGTCACGGGAATATGGTAAAAAGGAATTTTGAAGCTATCGGCAATTGGCTTCAAATCCATATGGTTGCTAATTATAAAAGGGATTTCTAAATTAAGTTCGCCCGAATTATAACGCCCTAATAAATCGTAAAGGCAATGGTCGTATTTTGAAATAAATAGAGCCATTTTTGGCTTTTTTTCAGACGAATAAATACGCCATTTCATTTTAAACTTTTCAGCTATATCATTTTTGAAAGCAGATTTAAATTCAACCGTATCAAAAGAATTTGATCCAAATTCGCTTTCCAACCTCATAAAGAAGATATTTTGCTCTCGGTCTACATGCTGATCTATATAAACAATATTGCCACCATTATGGGCGATAAAATTAGTAACGGAAGCAATGATGTTTGGTCGGTCTTTACAATGTATTAAAATGGTGATTTTATTCATGAAACTCCTCATATTTAGAGGCTAAAAATAGCATAAAAATAATTTACCATGGAATTGGAGGAAAGATTTTAGATAATTTCACGTAAACGCCTTATTTTTTTGAATATTTATTAAATTGCATAAGAGAAAATCAATTTTTTTTAAGAATGAACCAACCTTCGCCTTATAAACCAAAAAACCATATCCGAATAGTTACTGCGGCTTCACTTTTTGATGGGCATGATGCCTCCATTAACATTATGCGACGCATTATTCAGGCTACTGGCGTTGAGGTAATCCATTTAGGGCATGACAGAAGTGTGGAGGAAGTTGTAAATACGGCTATACAGGAAGATGTTAATGCCATTTGTTTGACCAGTTATCAAGGAGGGCATAACGAATATTTTAAGTATATGTTCGACCTTTTGCAGGAAAAAGGAGCAGGGCATATTAAAATTTTTGGTGGTGGTGGCGGTGTTATTTTGCCATCTGAAATTAAGGATTTGATGGATTATGGTATTTCCCGAATTTATTCGCCTGACGATGGTCGAGAAATGGGTTTGCAAGGCATGATTAATGATTTGGTGGAGCAGTCGGATAACCAAAGCCCATCCCTGACACTTCCCGAAGGTAAGGGAATTGGAGAATCTTTAAGAGATAAAGACGTAAATACCATAGCTAGATTAATTTCCCTGGCAGAAAACAGACCCGAAGAATTTAAGGATATATTTTCAAGCTTAAGTAAGGATTCCTTCCCATCGGGTAGTTTGGGAGGGGCTTTGGTTCTTGGTATAACGGGCACTGGTGGTGCTGGTAAGTCGAGTTTGGTTGATGAATTGGTAAGACGTTTTTTAAATGATTTCCCTGAAAAAACGGTTGGTATTATTTCCGTTGACCCCTCAAAGCGTAAAACAGGAGGAGCCCTTTTGGGGGATAGAATCCGGATGAATGCCATTAACAATCCACGGGTTTATATGCGCAGTTTGGCTACACGCCAGTCTAATTTGGCATTGTCAAAATATGTTAGTGAGGCTATTCAGGTTTTAAAAGCTGCCGAATTTGATTTTATAATTTTGGAAACTTCCGGTATTGGTCAATCTGATACCGAAATCATAGAACATTCAAATGTTTCACTTTATGTCATGACCCCAGAATTTGGGGCAGCAACACAATTGGAAAAGATTGATATGCTAGATTTTGCCGATTTGGTGGCCATCAACAAATTTGATAAACGGGGTGCACAGGATGCTTTACGCGATGTGAAAAAGCAGTACATGCGGAACCATAACCTTTGGGATGTTTCGCAAGATGATTTACCTGTTTTTGGAACCATAGCCTCCCAATTTAACGACCCGGGAATGAATGCGCTTTACCAGGCAGTCATTTCAAAATTAAATGAAAAAACAAAATCTAATATAAAATCAACTTCTGCCATTTCAAATGAAATGAGTGAAAAGATTTATGTCATTCCACCATCAAGAACACGGTATTTATCTGAAATAGCGGGAAACAATCGCAATTACAATAAAAAGGTTTTAGAACAAGTTGAAGTCGCCCAAAAGCTTTATGGTATTTACAAAACCATTTGTTCAGTGGGTGATGTTACATCGAGCGCAGTAGAGATGTCTTTTTTAACCAAAAAAGGAATAAATCAAAATGAGATTCTGAATCAAGTTCAGAATGACAGTTCCAAAGAGTTTTTGAGTTTGCTTTTTAAAGAGTTCGATCGCGTAAAATTAAACCTTGACCTTAGAAATTGGGAACTAATTTTGGGTTGGGATGAACAAGTTAATATGTATAAAGAACCAATTTATACATTTAAGGTTCGCGACAAAGAAATAAAAGTTGAAACGCATACGGAGTCACTTTCACACCTCCAAATTCCAAAAGTGGCGTTGCCCAAATATCAAGCTTGGGGTGATGTTTTAAGGTGGTGTCTACAAGAAAATGTACCCGGTGCATTTCCTTATACTGCTGGGTTGTACCCATTTAAAAGAATGGGCGAAGACCCCGCAAGAATGTTTGCTGGAGAGGGCGGCCCAGAGCGCACAAATAAACGTTTTCATTATGTGAGTTCAGGTTTACCGGCCAAACGTTTGTCTACGGCTTTTGATAGCGTTACCCTTTATGGAAACGACCCGGGATATCGCCCCGATATTTACGGAAAAATTGGTAATGCTGGCGTTTCAATATGTTGTTTGGATGATGCCAAAAAATTATATTCAGGATTTAATTTGGCAAATGAATTGACCTCGGTAAGCATGACCATTAATGGGCCAGCGCCCATGCTTTTGGGCTTTTTTATGAATGCGGCCATTGACCAACAATGTGAAATTTACATTAAGGAAAAGGGACTGGAAAAAGAAGTTGAATCAAAAATATCCAAACTTTACAAAGGCAAAGAACGCCCCAAATATAACGGGCAATTGCCCGAAGGAAACAATGGCTTAGGGTTAATGCTTTTAGGGGTTACCGGTGACCAAGTGCTGCCAAAGGCAGTTTATGCTGAAATAAAGAAAAAAACCATTGCCCAAGTGCGGGGTACAGTTCAGGCCGATATTTTAAAAGAAGACCAAGCGCAAAATACATGTATTTTTTCAACGGAATTTGCACTCAGGTTGATGGGAGACATCCAAGAGTATTTTATCGAAAACAATGTTAGGAATTTCTATTCGGTTTCCATTTCTGGTTATCATATTGCCGAGGCTGGGGCAAACCCAATTACGCAATTGGCATTAACGCTTTCCAATGGATTTACATACGTGGAGTATTATTTGAGTCGTGGTATGGACATCAACAAGTTCGGTCCTAATCTTTCGTTCTTTTTCTCCAATGGAATAGATCCCGAATATGCGGTTATTGGTCGTGTGGCTCGAAAAATATGGGCAAAAGCCATGAAGCACAAGTACGGTGCAAACCCGAGGGCCCAAATGCTTAAATATCATATCCAAACTTCGGGAAGAAGTTTGCATGCCCAAGAAATCGATTTTAATGACATCCGCACAACGCTTCAAGCCTTGTATGCCATTTATGATAATTGCAATTCGTTGCACACCAACGCCTACGACGAGGCTATAACAACACCAACCGAGGAGTCCGTTCGAAGAGCCATGGCTATTCAGCTAATCATTAATAAGGAATTGGGACTTGCCAAAAATGAAAACCCCATTCAAGGGTCGTTCATTATTGAAGAATTGACCGATTTGGTAGAGGAAGCGGTGCTTTTAGAGTTTGATCGAATTACCGAACGGGGAGGCGTTTTGGGCGCCATGGAAACCATGTACCAACGCAGTAAAATACAAGAAGAAAGTTTGTATTATGAAACATTGAAGCATAGTGGGAAATTCCCGATTATAGGCGTGAATACATTTTTAAGCAGTAAAGGGTCACCAACCATTTTGCCAGCGGAAGTTATTAGGGCTACCGAGGAAGAAAAGCAATTTCAAATACAAACGCTACAAAATCTTCACGAAAATAACGATACAGAATCAGTGTTAAACGACCTTCGGGAAACGGCCATTAAAAATGAAAATACTTTTGAAGCCTTAATGGAAGTTTGTAAAGTGTGTTCTTTAGGGCAGATAACCCAGGCGCTTTTTGAAGTGGGAGGACAGTATCGCCGAAACATGTAAGTAGGGTTTCTGTTCTTACAATGAATTGCAGGATTTCGCTTTAATTTGTTTATAATCAAGTTTTTGAGGTGTTTTTTATTGATTAATGCTTTTAGGTAAATATGAGCAATTCTATACTGCTTAAACCCTTATTTCATCGTTTTTTTTTACAAATAAAATCCCGTTATGGTTCAATAATAGCCGTTTAACTAATTTGTTTTCTGTTTTTTCTGGATTGCAAACCCGAGGTGTAACTTGGTATTACAGATGCTATTAAAAATTATTGATTAACCCAAGAATTAAAAATTTTTACCTATGGAAACAACACTGAAATACAAATTTAAAAGACGGTCAAAAAACCATTTAGATTGGTTGATAAACATCGTTAAATCTGAAAAGTACTATCTATTGGAAGCCAGTATAGTAGATTTAAAAAATTCGATGCTAACTAGATAATGTTTAAGAAAATAATAATGATATAAAGGCCTTGAGATGTAAATCTTGAGGCTTTTTGTTTAATAGAAACGTAATCAAAGAATATTTTAAGAGTCTTAAAGGAGAGTCTAAATGTTCTTATAAGCTAAGCATCCAAGAGCGCTGAAGTTTTTTGAACTTTTTAAGTTCACTTCTCAAAATTGGCAGGAAATCTTTCCCATTACTGTTAGAGCGCTCTAGTCTATAAGAATTTTTGTAGAGTTTATTGGTAAGGCGTCTTAACGCTGCCAAATGTTTATGCTTTTGGTCGGAATGGCGTTGTAACTCCACATTTAAAATTTCAGGAGCCAACGAAACAGATTGTTGCACAATATCACCAGAGAAATAAATATTATTGTCCTCTGAACCATCTGGTTGCAAGCTAGATAAGTCGTGATTTAAGTAGGTCGATATATTTTGCGACAGAGCAAAAATCTCTAGGGCTTTTTGGTAAATCGGTAATTCCGATAGGTTTGATGGGGTATTATGTAACATATTCTAAACTTTCAAGCAATTTTATCAAAATTAGTCACAAGAAGTGAGATTCAACTTTAGTTTTTAAAGTAAAATTGTATATTTGCTTTAGATTTTAATTATTTAGGTTTAGTTTTCTTTTGAATGAGCATTGATTCGATTAACAGTAAGATTTTAAGATGTTTACAGCAAAATGCTAGGCTTTCCAATGCTGAAATTGGACGCCAAGTTGGCATAAGTTCTCCTGCAGTTTCAGAACGCATTAAAAAGATGGAAGATTTGGGAATTATTGAAGGTTATAAGACGATTGTTTCGCCTTTTGAAATTGGTTATCAATTAAAAGCAATTATCACCTTAAGGGCCTTTATGGGAAAATTAAAGCCCTTTTTGGAAAAAGTAAAAACCTATGAGGAGGTAATTAACTGTTACCGGATTACGGGTGATGAAAATATTGTGATGGAAGTGGTCTTAAAAAACAATAAACATTTGGAGTCGTTTATTGACCAGCTCATTACCTACGGAGAGTCTAAAACACAAATTGTTTTATCGCGAGTGGTGAAACAAAAAGAGGTAATTCCTATAAAGTAATTATTCTTTCAAATCAATGCGCCAAGGTGGATTTTTTCTGTTTTTGCCTGCATAGTAAAGAATGATTTTGTTGCCATCGGGATCTTGCAAATGAGCTTCTCGCCAAAGCCAAGGCTTGTCTTCCGGCAATTGGTTGAAAATCACTTCCTTTTGCTGAAGTTTAGCAACACATTCGTCTAAATGTTCATCTTCAAAATAAATGGTAATACCGTCGCCTTTTGGTAATTCATTCACATGATGGATTGAAAACGTGGAATCGCCATCAGGACATACAAACCTCACGTATTTCGGAATGGCATCAACAATAAGTTTTAACCCTAAAGTTTTGTAAAATTCAGTGGCGTGTTCAACATTTAATGACGGTATGGTTATTTGGTTTAAATTCATTCTTTTATTTTAATCTCTAAATGTTCGGCAATTAGTTTTGCATGAATTCTTGAATTTTCAATAAACCACTTATGGGTTTCTTTACCGCCACAAATTACCCCAGCTAAATAAAGTCCTTCAACATTGGTTTCCATGGTTTCTTTGTTGTACTGGGGAATATGTTTTTCGTCATCCGACAACAAAATTCCGCTACCAATCAATAATTCGAAATTAGGTAAATAACCAGTAAGGGCCACTATATAGTCATTAGGAATATTTATCATCCCATCTGGCGTTTTAATTGTTACTTCTTCTTCTTTTATTTCCGTTATTTCGGAATTGTAGTAGGCTTTTATACTACCTTCCTCAATACGATTTATGATATCTGGCCGTACCCAATATTTGACGCGTTCGCCTATGGTTTCACCTCGAACCACCATCGTAACCCGTCCGCCCTTACGCCATATTTCCAAAGCGGCATCAACGGCAGAATTGCTGGCGCCAACAACAACAATTTCTTGCATGCTGTAGCTATGGGCTTCTTTATAATAGTGGGTAACTTTTGGGAGGTTTTCACCGGGCACGTTCAATAGTTTTGGTATGTCGTAAAACCCGGTACAGATGATGACATATTTTGACGTGTAACTCGATTTGCTAGTAGCAATTTTAAAATGGTCTGTTTCCTTTTTAATAGAAACCACAGTTTCGTATAATTTAATATTCAACTGGTTCGAGTTGGTAACACGTCTGTAATACTCCAATGCTTCATCCCTGTTAGGTTTGGGATTGTTACTAATAAACGGAATTTCGTCTATTTCCAACTTTTCTGAAGTTGAGAAAAAAGTCATGTTTTTTGGGTAATTGAAAAGTGAGTTCGTAAGTGCTCCCTTTTCAATGACTAAATAATCCCAATTTCTTTTTTTACATTCTAAGGCACAGGCAATACCAATGGGACCTCCTCCAATGATTATGACTTCTTTTTTTGTTTTTTCTTTCATCTATTTTTATTGAACTAGATAATTTTTAAATCCAAGGGGTCAGGTTGGCTTTTTCTCTATTTGCTTTCGTTGCATTTAAATACTGCCTCAAACCAAATAACAAAAATACACAAATCGCAGCCAGTAGGGTAATGATATACCAAGTGTTGTCAAACCCCAGTTGGTCAACCAAGCGCATGCCAGCATTGTGGCCAAAAATATGGGCAAATGAAAATGCTATGGAATAGAGAGCCATGTATTCACCTTGATTGCCTTTTTTGGCTCTTTCCAAAGCAAATGCGTTGGAGAACGGGAATGCAATCATTTCACCAAAGGTCATGAGCAACATGCCCAAAATCAATATTCCAGACCAAGAGGTTAAGTTTAGAATAATAAAGCTTCCCCCGGTTAAAATGCCACCAAAAAGCATTAAACCTATTTTGGAAAAACTAGTATTTTCCAGCCATTTTATTAAAGGCATTTCAAAAACAAAGATTAAAAAACCATTTGCTCCTAACAAGATGCCTATCTCAAACTCCGTTAAAAAATGTCCTTCTCTATAATACAAAGGCATGGTTGAAAAATACTGTAAAAACACAATACCGAAAAGCATCATGGCTACAAGAAAAATCAAAAATGCTCTGTCTTGATAAGCCGATTTAGGGTTTTCAACGGTAACATCATCCAATACTTTGGATTTTTTCGGATCTAGAACTGTAATCAATACCAAAGTAGCTAGAATGCACGTTATGCCATCGACCCAAAACAGGCCGCCATAACTTAATGTTGTAATAATAAGCCCACCAATTGCTGGCCCTGCCGAAAACCCCAAATTTATGGCGAGGCGTATCAGCGTGACAGACCGTGTTTTGTTTTCAGGTATGCTATGTGCGCTCAAGGCTACAAACATGGCTGGTCGAAACATATCGGCTACTAACATAACAATCAGGATACCGATACAAAGTGTTTCAAATGTTTTTAAAAACTGTAGAGCAATAAATAGAAATCCAGTTGCCAATAGACTTATGGTCATAACTTTATAATAGCCAATTTTATCGGTTAACTTTCCACCAACCCATGAGCCGACCACAGAACCCAGCCCAAAGGCACTCATTATCCAGCCCACTTCACTTAACGAAAAACTAAGACTTTCGGTTAAGTAAAGTGACAAAAATGGAATAACCATCGTGCCCGCCCTGTTAATAAGTGATATTAACGCCAACCACCACACCTCTACAGATAAGCCTTTAAAGGTGTTTAAATAATTGTTGAATAAAGTTTTCATTCCTCTTTTATCCCTTTTAAATAGGGACTTAATTAAATTAATGGTTTTACTAAAAAACAAAAAGTCCGACGGTGAAGTCGGACTTTTAAATATTGCAATATTTTATATTTATATCACCACAATATATAACAAGCCCAACGTCTTCCGGTATAAGAAGAGGTCCATTGCTTTCTACAAATTGTGACGTTATTACGCATTTTGATTTTTATTATTGAGCTACAAACTTATATAAAATATTTTGAAATTGTATTTTTGAAATGAAATTTTAATCAGATGAAGAAATTTGTTTTCCTTTTTGTATGTGTTTTGTATTTAAAAAGTTGTGAACAGAAAAAGCGACCTGTGTTGGGTGAAACTGAGTTTCAAAAAGAAATTAATGCACAATTTAAGGATGCTTCTAGGTCACCTCTCAAGGATGAGGATAGAAAGCATTTTGAAGGTTTGGATTTTTTCGAGTTCGATTCTACCTATGTGGTAAAGGCAAAGTTTACAAGAACGCCAAATGAAAAAGCGTTCAAAATGAAAACTACAACAGACAGGCTGCCAGTTTATATAAAATACGCTGAGTTATCATTTACTTTAAAAGGTGAAACTTTTACTTTGGATATTTACCAAAACCAAGATATGATGGAGAAGGAAGGTTACGAAAACCACTTGTTTTTACCTTTTTTGGATGAAACTAACGGTCTAGAAAGCTACGGTGGTGGTCGTTATATCGACGTTCAAATACCTGAAAGTGAAACCATTATAATTGATTTTAATACGGCGTATAACCCTTATTGCGCTTATAACGACAGATATTCTTGCCCAATCGTACCCCGAAAAAATTATTTAAAAACCAGAATTGAAGCTGGGGTAAAGGCTTTTGGGAAGCATTAATATTGAATTTGGTTAACTTTCTAGGTATAATTGCTTCAAGTAATTCTTATTAAAGTAGCTTACTTTTCAATTATTAAGTTTTCCAAATACCTAAGCGCCGTAGCGATTAAATTGTTTCTGTTTTTAGCTTTTTCGTCAAAATAATCCAGTGTCTCCCTATTTAATTTTCTTCCCTTAATAAAAACAAATGAAGGTTTTTCAAGTGAAGATAATTCCAAAAGGGGATTTTTGTCAACAATTAATAAATTGGCTATTTTGCCTTCTTCAATGGTTCCCAACGAGTTCATGAAATTATGTGTTTTGGAAGGGTTTGCCGTAGCTGTTTTCAAGGCCTCGTAATTAGAAAGGCCAGCTTCTTTATAGAATGCCAGTTCTTGGTGAATTGAAAAACCAGGAAGGGTAACTCCAATGCCAGCGTCGGTGCCACAAATTATATTTACGCCTGCTTCGTGAAGTTTATTAACTATTGTAATATGAAAATCATGTTGTTTTTTTATATGGTCTGTTGCGGAAGGGTCATCTTGCTCTGTATAAAACCAGCGCTCAAATTGATTTTTACTGTCTGTTTTTTTGATTAGCGGATTCATATACGCTAAAGGCTCAGAATCTAAAATGGAATCATTAATCATCATTTGGTAGATATTGTTGAATACCGTTATTGTTGGGCAATAACTTGTATGGTTGGAGCGCGATATGGAATCAATAATAGGTTCTAGTTTAATGGTATCTAAATCGAACTGCAAAGGTTGCTGAACAATTTCTTCGGCATGTTCAATGGATTTGATTTTTGGATTTAAATGATATGAAAAAGGCACTTTTTGAGAGGGATGGGCAACAATATCAATTTCTGAAATTTCGGCTTGCTCAATGATGGCATCAAATATTTCTTTATCCAGCCCGTAATAAGTTTTAATCAAGTCGTAACCTCTTTCCTTGTATGAAATCACTTTATTTCTACCTTCATTGGGACTAGTCAGATTTAAATTATCGTCACCAATAAATTTCAAGCCTGTGAGCTTTGGTCCTGTTGTAATAAACGTGGGCGAAAAAATTTTGTCATTTTTAACATCTTCTTTAATTCTTAAATGCATGGGCATGCCCCATAAATTTCTAACCGTTGTAATGCCATTTGATAGGTATAAACCGAGTTCATATCTGTCCCAAACATGAACATGCATATCAATAAGGCCAGGTGTTAAAAATTTATTTTTAGCGTCAATAATTTCAATGCCATTGACTTCAATAGTGTCGGCAATCTTCTGAATTACGCCCTCTTTTATGTATACCATTTGGTTAACCAAAACAGTATCTCGGTTCATTGGTATGACATTGGCATCTTTTATAAGAAAAGAATCTTTGTTTGCCAATTCGTTTTCTTTGATGTTTAGGTAGCTGGTTTTTTCTAAATCAATCCAAAGTGAGATTAGAGCAGTTAATACTAGCAGTCCTAAAAGAATACTTACAATTTTTAAAAGACCTTTTAATATTTTCATTTACCTAATTATGACTAATTTGGAGATTTTGGACTATAATATTTTGTTAAGTCAAGTTTATTTCACCAAAAACATTCCAAAAAACACCGCTAAAAACCCGGCAATAAAGCTGGCAATGGTATAAACCACAAAGCCCATAAAATCACCCGATTTTAAGAGGACATGGTTTTCGTAAGCAAAAGTTGAAAAGGTGGTAAATCCACCACAAAATCCCGAAGCCAAGAGTAAAATATGGTTTTGCGAAAGTGACGTGTTTTTTCCGGCCAGGCCTAAAACGATACCTATAAGCAAACAGCCTAATACATTGGCTGTAAATGTGCCGTAAGGCATGAAGGTTTCGGGTTTGTTTAAATATTTTCCAATTAAAAAACGCAACGCACTGCCAAATCCACCACCAATAAAAACTAATAAAACCTGCTTCATTTTATTTAATGGCAATGTAAATTTCGGTAATCCAATCTGCTGGGTTTGGGCTGGTCATGGGGTCGTTAACATAAACTTCCAACATGGGGCCGTCATCAACAAACTCCAAGCTATTGTCTGTTACATATTTCATGGCGGTTTCCCAAGCTTCCTCTAAATTAGAGTAATCTCCTCTTAATGTGGTTTTAAGAGCTTTAAAAGGTGCTAATTGGCCAGTTAAAATATCGCTTACTGAAGAAATAACTTTTGCCGTAGTGGGAACACAGGACGAAAACATGGTAGCGTTATTTTCAAGGTCCCATTTATGGTAATAAGTAAAAGGTGCTCCAGCCATTTTAATATTGTTGCTCATGGCGTAGTTGATTACTTTGGGCATCATTTCCTGCATTTTGCTTTCAATGTCGGTTATCTTACATGATGCGGTATTATATACGTAAAACCCGCCACCGTGCTCAGTAATGCCATCAACAGTTACGCTATATTTTTGTATGTCCGTTGTAATTATGCTGTCTAATTTAAACAGGCCACGTTCAAAATCAGGGCCTGTCATCTGTTCAATAGATCCTGCAAATGTGGTGAACATTTTGGTCATAAAATCTTGCTTGCCTGACATTTGCCAGGTTACCCTTGTGCCTTCATCTGTTGGTTCGAATATCCAATTGATATCCGATTCCGATTCAAAAGGTTTTATAAAGTTAATGTGCTGGGCAATCAATTCATTTTCTATCACATCTAAAGTTTTCATACTGCCTTCGCCTAAAACTTCACCGCTCCAAGCATAAGAACCATCAACCCCAGCAGTTTTTTCGCCATAGGTTAATTTAGCATTTGGTTCTTGCTCCAACCATGGTGAAAAACTAGGCCAATTTTTAAAGTCGTTTACTTTGTTAAAGACCACCGAAGCTGGCGCTTGAATAACCTTGCTTCTTGAAAAATTAAATTCGTTCGGTTGAACGGCTACATAAATGGAAAAACCAATAATAACAATGAGTAAGAGGAAAAGAATGTATTTGAGTGTCTTCATTGTTAAAGTTTTGAAAAATTAGACAAATCAAAGATAGACAATTTTAATTTTTGTTTAATAAATTATTACATTTGTTGTCTTAAAAATAAATATTTTTTAGTCAAAAGGATGATTTTTAAGTTTATCAATAATTAAAATAGAAATTCAGTTGACTTTTTTAACAATATTAAAATAAAAAATTTCAAAAAATGAACCTTAAATCAATCTTAAATTTAGCACTGGTTTTCACTATTTTATTTTCGTGTGGCAATGAAAATTCCAAAAAAATTGAGGGCGCCATGGCCTACAACGAAACTGCAGAATTTGATTTTTTTGTAGAGCAATTTGCAGATGTTAAAGTGTTGAGGTACGAAGTTCCGGGATGGGATGTGCTAACTTTAAATGAACAAAAATTGGTGTACTATTTAACTCAAGCTGGTTTAGCCGGAAGGGATATTATGTGGGACCAAAACTACAAGCACAATCTCAAAATAAGAAAGGAGCTTGAGCATGTTTACACTAATTATTCTGGCGATAAATCTTCAGAAGATTGGAAGGCTTTTGAAATCTATTTGAAACGTGTATGGTTTAGCAATGGTATTCATCATCATTACTCCAATGATAAGTTAAAACCTGAGTTTTCTGCCGATTATTTAAAAATGTTGCTCACCGAAACCAATACGGATTTGGATTCAGATATTCTTGAAATCCTTTTCAATGAGGTTGATACCAAAAAAGTAAATCAAGGTAAAGGGGTTGACAACGCATCACTTTCAGCCGTGAATTTTTATGGTCCAGATGTTACCAATGAAGATGTGGCAAATTATTATAAAACCAAAACATCGCCTAACCCAGAAAAGCCTTTGGCGTTCGGAATAAACTCCCAATTGGTTAAGGAGAATGGCGAAGTAAAAGAGCGTATTTATAAATCTGGCGGCCTTTATGGAGAAGCTATTGATGAGATAATAAAGTGGTTGGAACTAGCCAAAGGTGTTGCAGAAAATGAAGCACAAGCGAATGCATTAGGCTTGCTGATTGACTATTATAAAACTGGTGATTTGCAAACTTGGGATGATTATAATGTAGCTTGGACAAACGCAACGGAAGGAAATGTAGATTATATAAATGGATTTGTTGAAGTGTACAACGACCCTCTCGGTTATACAGGGTCTTATGAAATGATTGTACAAATCAATGATTTTGATATGTCGCAAAAAATGAAGGTACTGTCAGATAACGCCCAATGGTTTGAAGATAATTCTACCCTCATTGAAGCACATAAAAAGGAAAATGTAGTCGGAGTTACTTATAAAGTGGTAAATGTTGCAGGCGAAGCTGGCGATGCTTCACCAAGCACGCCAATTGGGGTGAATTTGCCAAACTCTAGTTGGATTCGTGCTGCTGTGGGTAGCAAATCTGTGTCACTCGGAAATATTATAAATGCATCAAATAAAGCCAGTAGCGCTGGACGCACAAAAGAATTTGTTCACGATGAGGAAGAATTTAAAAACCATGAGCAATATGGCGAGTTGGCCGATAAATTGGAAACCGCCTTGCATGAAGTAATAGGGCATGCTTCGGGTCAATTAAATCCTGGTGTACCAGAAACCAAAGAAACACTTAAAAACTATGCTTCAACTTTAGAAGAAGGTCGTGCGGATTTGGTGGCGCTTTATTATATGTACCATCCTAAGTTACAAGAATTAGGTTTGGTTGATGATTGGGAGGCCGTTGGGCGAGCTTCGTATGATGCTTATATCCGTAACGGACTTTTGGTTCAATTGGTCAGATTGAATTTAGGCGATGATGTTGAAGAAGCACATATGCGCAATAGGCAATGGATTTCGGCTTGGGTTTTTGAAAAAGGACAAAAGGAGAATATAATCGAAAAAGTGACCAAAGAAGGCAAAACCTATTACAATATTAATGACTACGCCAAGCTAAGAGATTTATTTGGACAGCTTTTACGAGAAGCCCAACGCATAAAATCTGAAGGTGATTATGCGGCTGTTGAAGCCTTGGTAGAGGGTTATGGTGTTAAAGTAGATCAGGCTATTCATACCGAGGTTTTGGAACGTAACAAACAATACAAATCGGCACCTTATACTGGTTATGTTAATCCTATTTTAGTGGCTGAGAAAGATGACTCTGGCGAGATTGTTTCAATTAAAATAACACAGCCAAAAACGTTTGCAGAACAAATGCTAAATTATAGTGATCAATATAACTTTTTGCCCGATGTGAATTAAAAATTCAAATAAATGAAATTTGAGAAGACAGAATCTTGATTAAGGTTCTGTTTTTTTGTTTACGCTAAAAACTAAAAGTATAATATTAATAACAATAAGAACGCTGAGAATTAATAGTATTTTCATCTTTAGTTGGTTTAGTACTCAATAGATGCAAACTTTTTGAAAAGGTTGCGTGGAAAGATAAAAAAATTAATCAATATTTTAACTAAGCTTATTTAAAGAAGAATTTAATCGCAGAAATAAAAAGTATGAAAGCTATAAAGGCTATAAGTATCCATATGCTTCCGGCATAAAATCGTTTGTGAAGTTTTAAATCCTTGCGGTACGTATAAGCAATAATAATAGTGAACACTATAAAAAATAAAACCCCAAAAATGATTTGACCTTTACTGAACATATGGTTAATTTTATGCGCAAACAAATATAGATTATTTATGCAAAATAAAATAAAGGCCGTTAAGGCATTTCATAAAGCATTTAAATTAGGGCATAAGGAAACACCACACGCTGATCTTGGTTTGGCCAAAAATTTATTGCGTTACAAACTTATGCGCGAGGAAAATGAAGAATATCTTGAAGCGGCCAATAATAACGATTTGGTTGAAGTGGCCGATGCACTTGGCGATATGCTTTACATATTATGTGGTACGATCATTGAACATGGTTTACAGCACAAAATTGAAGAAGTGTTTGAAGAAATTCAACGCAGTAACATGAGCAAATTAGGAGAGAATGGCCAGCCCATTTACCGTGAAGATGGTAAAGTGTTAAAAGGGCCAAACTATTTTAAACCGAATATTCAATCTGTTTTGGAAAAATAAGAAGTTGTCATTGCGAGGAATGAGGTACGAATGACGTGGCAATCTGTTTAATTTTAGCTTTAATCATGAGATTACTTCGGTCATTCTTCCCTCGTAATGACGTTAGTCGGAACTCCCTTCAGCATCACATCTTATTTGGTACTAATAACTGGCCTGCATTCCAACTCTACCCTGTGTGATATTTTAAAGCTTAAAAAATAAAAAAACAACCTAAGCTAGGTTGCTTTTTCTGTATATTAATTTTCTTTTACTTTGGGAAGGTTAGGATGGGCTTTCTATTTCACCTCCATTCGCCAACCAAATGGATCTTCAACTTTATTGGTCTGTATGTCTGTTATGCGCTTTTTTAAATAACTCGCATAGGTGTCGTCAAGTTTTGGTAACTCGTAGTCCTTGTCTTTGTACCCAAAACCAGAAATTGGTGAAATGACCGCAGCAGTGCCTGCCCCAAACATTTCTTTAAGCGTACCATTTTCAGCAGCTTCAACAACTTCGCTAACAGAAATCTTTCTAACTTCAACAGGAATGTTCTCTGTTGTTGCCAGCTCAATAATACTTTTTCTGGTAATACCATCAAGGATTCTATCACTTGTAGGTGCTGTAATTAACGTGTCGTTAATACGAACAAAAATGTTCATGGCACCTGCTTCTTCAATAAATTCATGATTGGTATCGTCGGTCCAAATAACTTGTTGGTAGCCTTTATCAACAGCCAATTGCGTTGGGTAAAACTGCCCAGCGTAATTACCTCCAGCTTTAGCGAAACCTACGCCACCATTGGCAGAACGGGAATATTTTTCTTCAATTAAAACGCGAACTTCACCCGCAAAATAAGCTCCAGACGGTGCTGTACAAATAATGAATTTATATTCATCGGCCGGTGAGGCATGAAATCCTTTTCCAGAGGCGAATACAAACGGACGGATATACAGTGAGCTACCTTCTTTTTTCGGAATCCAATCTTTGTCAACTTCCAAAAGGGTTTTTAGCCCATCCATAAAATAGCTTTCAGGCAATTCTGGAATAGCCAATCGTTTAGATGAAATATTCAAACGTTTAAAGTTTTCCAATGGACGAAATAACCAGACGTTTTCATCAGTATCCTTATAAGCTTTCATTCCTTCAAATACAGATTGCCCGTAGTGGAAAATTTTGGCCGACGGGTCTAAAGTAATGGGTTGGTAAGGCTCAACTTTTGGTGCCTGCCATTTGCCATCTTTATAATCGCAAACCAACATGTGGTCGGAAAAAACGCTTCCAAATTTTAAATTGTCAAAATCTACCTCGTTGATTTTAGAAGTTTTGGCTTTTATGACTTCTATATCATTGATTATCGTATTCATAGTCCGGATATTTTAAGCAACAAATTTACAGAAAAACGTTTTTAAAAAAGCGGTATATTTACATTAAATCGTTTAAAATTCAAATATTAACAGGATAAATTGAATTGAAAAGAGAAATCATAATTACGGCCGATGGTTCAAGTACAATTCACATTCCAGAATGGAACGAACAATACCACTCAAAACATGGTGCCATTCAAGAGGCTTACCATGTGTTCATTAAGCATGGTTTACATCAATCGTGTCATGTTGAAGACATTCGAAACACAGATGGCTCAAAAATATCAATCCTAGAAATAGGTTTTGGCACAGGTTTAAATGCTTTTATCACCCTTTTGGAAGCTGAAAAAATAAATCAAAAAGTCAATTATGTTGGCGTTGAAGCGTACCCGGTCTCTCTAGAAGAAATTAAACAATTAAATTATGCTACAACTTTGAATGTGACTAACAAGGATTCTTTTTTTAAAAAACTTCATAATGTAAGTTGGGAAGAAAGCTATGCCATTACTGATAATTTTAAGTTGACAAAGCGGAAACAGCTTTTTTCTGAAATAAAAGACGAGCAAGCTTTTAATTTAATCTATTTTGATGCTTTTGGTGCTCGTGTTCAACCCGAATTATGGACGGAGGATATTTTTCAAATAATGATTAAGGCATTAAAACCAAATGGCATTTTGGTAACCTATTCGGCTAAAGGCAGTGTGCGACGTGCCATGCAAAGCGTTGGCTTTTTAGTTGAAAAACTACCTGGCCCACCTGGAAAAAGGGAAATGCTGAGGGCAACAAAGCATTCAACGAAAGTAATGAGTTAAATGTTACGTGCGACAGAATTGTTAAACCTAGCATAAATCTTAAAAGCGAGCCTTTGTGTTTTGTAACTTTATAAAAAAAGAGCATGCGCGTTTTAATTACAGGGGCTACGGGATTGATTGGAAAGGAAATTGTAAAGCTTTGCCACGAAAATGAGATTAAGGTAAACTATCTCACCACAAGCAAACCCAAAATTGAAAACACCGAAAACTACCAAGGCTTTTACTGGAATCCTGATAAAAAGGAAATTGACACGGCCTGTTTTAAAGGCGTAGATGCCATAATTCATTTGGTAGGAGCTTCCGTTTCAAAACGATGGACGCCAGCATACAAAAAGGAAATTTTAAATAGTAGAACAGAATCCACACAACTTTTAATTGACAATTTAAAAGGGGAAACCCACCAAATAAAGCAAGTGGTTTCTGCAAGTGCCATTGGTATTTATCCTGATTCCTTGACCAATTATTACGACCAATCGTTCAACCAAACTAGTGATTCCTTTTTGGGACAGGTTGTTAAGGTATGGGAAGCCGTTGTTGACGGGTTTGCCGAAGTTGGCGTTAGTGTTGCCAAAATTAGAATTGGTTTGGTGCTTTCAAATAAAGGAGGTGCTTTGGTGGAGTTGGTAAAACCAATTAAATATGGTCTTGGGGCGGCTTTTGGTAGTGGCAAACAGTGGCAATCATGGATACACATAACTGATTTGTCCAATATCTTTTTGTATGTTTTACAGCATCAATTAACCGGTGTTTATAATGGTGTGGCACCAAACCCAGTGAGCAATACAGAGTTGACCAAAACAGTTGCGGGAGTTTTAAAAAAACCATTGGTTTTGCCCAACATCCCTAAGTTATTTATGAAGCTTATTTTGGGAGAGATGCATATTTTGTTGTTTGAAAGTCAACGAGTAAGCTCCAAAAAAATACAGGACAAAGGTTTTGACTTTAAGTTTAATTATTTGGAACCAGCTTTAAGGGATTTGTTAAATTTAAGATTTACGAAGGTCTATAGGCATTAGAGTTAAATGCTTTTGAAGTATAATTTTCAGAGACAAAACTGAGTAGAAATTGACTAAAGAAAATATTTTTTAAAAGCTCATAGATATACCCAGACCATAGTCTTTTCCGTCATAAAAGGGCATAACCATTCCGTTTGTGTTTTTTCTGTCTTTAAAAATGGTTCGCTTCAAAAATGGGTAGGTCCAATAAGCAATTTTGGTGCTTAATATGCCAATACCGGCGCCTGCTGCAATATCGGTAAGCCAATGCCTGTTATTATACATTCTAAAAAAGCCAGTTCCCGTGGCAACCAAATACCCAGAAATGCCTTACCAAACTGAGATGTCCTTATATTCCTGTAGTAAAAATTCAGCGCCCATAAATGCTGTAGCCGTGTGGCCAGAGGGGAATGAATTATTGGTAGATGCATCTGGCCTAAGCACGTTGCCTGAGCTCTTGGCAAAATGAACTGAGGTTGCCATAATTAAATAGGCTGTTCCTAAAATAATAGTTCGGTCTTTAAAATTGTGTTTGCCTTTAACGCCTAATGCATTTAGGGCATAAACGGACAGAAATGGAGTGTATTGAGAAATATCATCTATGGTGAATTTTTCATCAATGTGCTCATTAATTTCTTCTTTGATTTCAGCGTTAAATAATTTTAAGCCGTCACTTTCTATTCCAATTAATCCATAGCTAATTAATGCAGATGGAATGATTAGAGCTTTATAATTAAACTTGTTGGTTTTCGTAGCAGGAAGAGAATCATTCTTTAGTTTTGTCCAAAGAGGTTAACGGTAAGTATTGAAAATATAATCACTAAACTTATTTTTTTCATCGTCTTTTTTAGTTGTTGTCAAGGTAAAGGTAGCATTGTTTCTTAATGTTGAAATAATTTTTGGGTTAAGAGAACTTTTTCAATTGCAAACGGAATTAATTGTAACAATAAGAAATAAAAAACCCACCCTGAATAATCAAGGTGGTTTTTTTGATTTTTGAAGTTTATCAATTAAGACTTTGCAGCTTTAACCATAATTTTCAACTCAATATCATCATTAATGAATTTGTCACCGAGATTGTCAAAAAACGACTTAGAACCATGTTTTACATTCCATTTAGAACGGTCAATGGTGAACGTTTCACTTTCAAGGACCAACTGTTCACCTTCATGTGAAATTGAAACGGGGAATGTTACGTTGTTTTTGGTATCTTTTAATGATAAATTTCCAGAAAGCATCATTTTACCATCAACTTCTTCTAAACCAGTTATGGTAAAACCAGCACTTGGGTGGGTGTCAACATCAAAAAAGTCTGGACTTTTTAAATGTCCGGCAAGTCTTGCATTTTTTTTATCATCTGCTGGCAAATCCTTCACGGTAATAGAATGCATGTCGATAACAAAAGAACCTCCAACAATTTTACCATCAGCTACTTCAAATGAACCACGCTCCAATTCAATGGTCCCAAAATGCTCTCCGGTTGGCTTAAAGCCTTTCCAGTCAATATATGAAGCCTCTAGCTTGGCTTTATAGTTTTCGGTAATTTCTTCTGTAGTTTCAGGTGTTTCAGCTGACGTGGTTTTGGCCTCCTTAGCCTTGTCCTTACAGCTAATAAATACCGTTGCAAGGGCGGTAATAAATAATAGTGTTGCAAATTTCGTTTTCATAGTAAATGGTTTTTATGTTATTTTCATAAAACTACATAAACATATGTTAAGAAAAAACTAAAATTATTTTAGTGACATTATGGCATTTTTACAATAATGGCAGTACTTTTGCCAACTCATTTTAGAATTTGTTTAAATAAGATAAGCAATGAGCAAAAAAGATAAAGCTAACGATATAGAAAATAGCCAAGCTAATGCCGATGTGCAAAACGAAGCTGTTGGCGTAGAAGAACAAGTTGTTGAAGAACAAACTGTTGAGGAAAAACTCCAAGGTGAATTAAAACAAGAAAAAGATAAGTTTTTACGCTTGTTTGCCGAATTTGAAAACTACAAAAGACGTACGGCAAAAGAGCGTATTGAATTATTTTCAACCGCCAGCGAAGATGTGATGAAAACCTTATTGCCGGTTTTGGATGATTTTGAACGTGCATTAACGCACATCGAGGAAGACAAAGAAGCCGAAGAATTGCGCAAAGGGGTGCTTTTAATTTATCAAAAACTGGTAAATACTTTAGAGCAAAAAGGGCTCAAAGCTATGAAGGTTGAAAAGGGCGATGCTTTTAATGCCGATAACCACGAGGCCATTACACAAATACCTGCTCCTAGCAATGACCTTAAAGGTAAAATCATTGACATCGTTGAAAAAGGATATACGCTTGGCGAAAAGATTATTCGTTTCCCTAAGGTGGTTATTGGGCAATAAGAATAGTGGAAGAATTCTTTAACAAGAGAAGAAGTTAATAAAGGAATATGGCTAAAAGAGATTATTACGAAGTATTGGGTATTAGCAAAGGCGCGAGTGCTGCGGAAATTAAAAAAGCTTACCGCAAAAAAGCTATAGAATTTCATCCCGATAAAAACCCAGATGATAAAGAAGCCGAAACAAAATTTAAGGAAGCAGCTGAGGCCTACGAGGTACTCAGCAATGCAGATAAAAAAGCCCGTTACGATCAGTTTGGTCACCAAGCCTTTGAAAATGGCGGTGGTTTTGGCGGTGGCGGCATGAATATGGATGATATATTCAGTCAGTTCGGTGATATTTTTGGTGGTGCATTTGGTGGAGGAGGTTTCTCTGGTTTTGGCGGAGGTGGAGGCCAGCGTCGTGTTAAAGGAAGTAATTTACGAATCCGTGTAAAACTCACCTTAGAGGAAATAGCCAATGGCGTTGAGAAAAAGATAAAAGTAAAGCGCAAAGTTCAAGCGCCAGGCACAACATATAAAACCTGTTCTACGTGTAACGGTACAGGTCAGGTTACCCGCATTGCTAATACAATTTTAGGAAGAATGCAAACTTCAGCGCCATGTAATGTTTGTGGTGGGGCAGGAGAAACCATCGATAAGGTTGGTAGCGGTGCAGATGCCCAAGGGCTTAAAGTTTCTGAAGAAACAGTTTCCATAAAAATACCTGCTGGGGTTGTTGACGGTATGCAACTAAAAGTTTCCGGTAAAGGAAATGAAGCTCCAGGTAATGGTACTTCGGGGGATTTAATCGTGCTTATTGAAGAAGAGCAACACGAAAAATTGCAACGCGAAGGAGATAATTTGCACTACGATTTGTACGTAAGTTTTCCAGAAGCTGTTTTAGGAACCTCAAAGGAAATAGATACCGTTTCGGGCAAAGTGCGCATAAAAGTTGAAGCTGGTGTACAATCGGGAAAAATTTTACGCTTGCGCGGAAAGGGCATACCAAGCATAAATGGTTACGGAAAAGGAGATCTTTTGGTACACGTAAATGTATGGACCCCAAAAACATTGAGTAAGCAACAAAGAGAGTTTTTTGAAGCGATGCAAGAAGATGACCATTTCTCGCCAAAACCCGAAAGTACAGACAAATCTTTCTTCGAAAAGGTGAAAGATATGTTTACATAACATATGTTAATTAACAAGAAAAATCTGCTATAATTGCGATTTTTTTTTGTTTAAAATTGCAAGATATCCAATAGTTTTGCTCTTGGTATTGAAAAAAAAACTATATTTGACTATCACTAATTAACTTTAGTGGTAATTTTTCTTTTTCATAGCAATTTTTTTCCCATCCTTAATTTTATTAAGGGTGGGTTTTGTTTTTAAGGAAGTCTATTTTTAAATTTTATGGGTTATTTAGCTAAATTCCTTTGAACTTCTCATCTTACATTTAATATCTTTACCAGCCACTTGTCAATAAAAAATTATAAATGAGTAACTTATTGGAAGTTAATAAAGTTTCAAAGAAATTTGGAGATTTTAAGGCGCTAAACAACGTTTCAATTTCAGTTCCTAAAGGAAGCATTTTTGGTTTATTAGGGCCCAATGGGGCTGGAAAAACAACACTGATACGTATTATTAATCAAATTACAATTCCAGATTCTGGATATGTACATTTAGATGGTGAACCGTTAAAGGAACACCATATTAAAGATATTGGTTACTTGCCAGAAGAACGCGGTTTGTACAAATCCATGAAGGTAGGGGAGCAGGCTTTATATTTGGCACAATTAAAAGGATTGAGCAAAACTGAAGCCAAAACAAGGCTCAAATATTGGTTTGAACGATTGGAGATTGGCGATTGGTGGAACAAGAAAATCCAAGAGCTTTCAAAAGGTATGGCACAAAAAATACAATTTGTGGTTACTGTATTGCACCAACCCAAATTATTGATTTTTGACGAACCTTTTTCTGGGTTTGACCCCATAAATGCCAATCTAATTAAAGATGAAATTTTACGATTACGCGATGAAGGTGCAACAGTTATTTTTTCGACACACAGAATGGAATCGGTTGAAGAATTGTGTGATGATATTGCCCTTATCAATAAATCTAATAAAATATTGGATGGTAAATTGGCCGATGTAAAAAGGCAATACAAAATAAATACTTTTGAGGTGGGTATTAGAGCTAGTGATAAAGATATATTGAGAAAGGAATTGGAACAAAAGTTTGCGGTTTCAGAGGCAAAATTCAAAACTTTAGAGGATGAACTGAAACTAAATATTAAGCTTAAGGAAAACGAAACACCAAATGATTTGTTGAGCTACCTGACTTCAAAAGGAGAGGTTTCCCATTTTATTGAACTTATCCCAAGTGTAAACGATATTTTTATTCAAACAGTAAAGAATAATTAATTTTTATGAACCACTTACCACTTATCATAAAAAGGGAATATTTAACCAAGGTTAGAAATAAATCTTTTATAGTCATGACTATTTTGAGTCCGATTATAATGATAGCCCTAATCTCTGTTGTTGCTTATTTGTCGCAGCTGAATAACGAAAAAGTTCGTACAATCAATATATTGGATGAGTCTGGGTTGGTCGGTGAAATTTTTAAAAGCACCGACCATACAACCTATAATATGCTGCCAAGTATGGATTTGCAAGACGCTAAGGCCTTATCAAAAGAGTCAGAAGCATATGGCTTATTGTATGTTGAAGATTTTGATTCGGTTGAAGACGTTTCAAAACATATCATGTTCTATTCAGAAGATGTGCCTTCATTAACCGTAATATCAGATATAGAGCGTAAAATAGAAAATGAACTCACCCATGTAAACATGCAAAACAATGGGGTTAATATTGATATGATTGAAGCCTCTAGAGCATACGTAGAAGTTTTTCAGGAGAGTTTTGAGGGTGAAAAAACATCAAAGACAGATAGTTTGGTCAAGCTCATTTTCGGCATAGCCGTTGGTTATTTGCTTTTCATGTTCATTATAATTTATGGCAATATGATTATGCGTAGCGTTATTGAGGAAAAAACAAGCCGAATTATAGAAGTTATAATTTCATCTGTAAAACCAGTACAATTAATGCTTGGCAAAATAATTGGAACCTCTTTGGCGGGTATTACCCAATTTGCCATTTGGTTGGTTTTCGGTGGTTTATTAATGACCATAGTATCCCTGGTGTTGGGAATAAGTTTTTCCGAATCTCCAATGCCACAACAAGAGATTATGGAAATGGCTGCTCAAAAACCAGATTTTACTTTTTATTTTGAATCGTTTAAAACGGCACTTACCAATTTACCATTGATGAATATTATTTTTGCGTTTATATTATTTTTTGTTAGCGGTTATCTGCTTTACAGTTCACTTTATGTAGCCATTGGAGCCGCAGTAGATAGCGAAACCGATACGCAACAATTTATGATGCCCATAATAATGCCTTTAATTTTGGCCGTTTATATTGGTATCTTTACAGTTATTGAAGATCCCCATGGTACGATATCAACCATTTTTTCGTTTATACCATTAACATCGCCAGTGGTTATGTTAATGCGTATTCCTTTTGGCGTGCCGTTGTGGCAGCAATTCTTATCATTGTTGATTTTGATTGGTTCGTTTATGTTTACGGTTTGGTTTGCCGCAAAAATTTATAGAGTAGGTATTTTAATGTATGGCAAAAAGCCGAGCTATAAAGAAATTATTAAATGGATAAAGTATTAATATGATTCAGGATTTGGAAAAAATAGAAGACACCATTAAAGAAAGTTCGATCTGGGAAAAATTGGGTGAATTTTTAGAATTCAAAATTATTGACTTTACATACGGAACAATTGATGATGCGCACCATATTGTGCTCAAGGTAAAATATATTTTACTAGTAGCCATGGTGATGATTGTCACTACCTATTTGTTGCGGTGGATAAAGAAGCTGATCACCAAAAATATGCCCAAAGACGATAAGGTAAAATTCAATACCGTTTTTTCATTTGCGCGGTGGATAATTTACCTAGTCGTCATGCTCATCGTTCTCGATGCCATTGGGTTTAATGTTACGGCTATTTTTGCAGCATCTGCGGCCTTATTGATTGGTATTGGTTTGGCACTTCAAACCTTGTTTCAAGATATAATATCCGGTATTTTTATATTGATAGACCAAACGGTTCATGTGGGCGATATTATTGAAATAGATGGTAAGGTTGGACGAGTTGAGGAAATTAAGCTGAGAACCACAAGAGCAGTGACCATTGATAATAAAGTGCTCGTTATACCAAATCATTTATATTTGGAAAATAGTTTGTACAACTGGACACAAAATGGCACAACAACACGAGAAAGCGTTGAGGTTGGTGTTGCCTACGGAAGCGACGTTCAATTGGTTAAGAGATTATTGATTCAAGCGGCGAGCACCCATCCTAATGTGCTTAGTGAGCCGGAACCAACAGTGGTTTTTATGGATTTTGGTGATAGTTCGCTAAATTTTAAAATTGCCTTTACCTTAAATGATAGTTTTAAAGCTCAATTTCCTAAAAGTGATATTAGGTTTGAAATTGACCGTTTATTCAGGGAGAACAATGTAACCATTCCATTCCCACAGAGAGATATTCATATTATTCAAAAATAAACTTTAAAAGGCTTATCAAAGAACGTCGTGTCATAAAGAAAAAGAGGTTTTTTGGCCTATCGGTATGCATTGTTTTAATGTGCCAATTTGCTCAAGCGCAACTCACCGATTTAGCCCGATTCGAGTATTCCTTTATTCCAAAAAGCAACTCCGAAGACCAATACACGCGACTTCGAGCTATTTTAAATTATCCCATTAAGGTTAAAAATGATGCTTACCTTGTTGTTGGCGGGGAGTACAACCGTATTTTGTTGAATTTAGAAGACCAATATCCTTTTAATACTTCCAGTTTGGATAAGATTCATGTTATAGATTTAAGTTTGGGTTATACGTTTAAATGGAATGAAAGATGGAGATTTGGTGTAAAATTTAATCCAAGAATAGCATCCACGCTCACGTCTCAGTTAAATTCCGATGATTATTTTATGAATGGTGGAATGTTCTTTATTACAGACGGAACTAAAGATGAAAATATAAATAAGCCATATCGTTTAGTATTGGGTCTAACATATAATGCCACAACAGGTGTGCCGTTCCCATTGCCTTTTGTGAGCTATTTTAGAAAGATAAATGAAAACTGGAGTTTTAACGCCGGTGTACCCAAATCGAATTTAAAATATACGTTTAATGAAAAAAATAATGTTCAGACCTTTATAGCGTTAGATGGTTATTTGGCCCATCTGCAAGAACCTATAATAATAAACGGTCAAAATGTAGACCATATTTCACTTTCTGTAGCGGTCGCAGGATTTGGGTATGAATATTGCTTTACCAAACATTTAGTAGCCTATTTATATTCTGGTTATACGTTTAGGCTAAACAACGTGTTAAGAAATAAAGATCGTAATGAAATTTTTAAATTAGACGACGTGAATGCGTTTTATTTAAGAACGGGACTTAAATTTAAAATATAACTATGTCAAAAATACTAGTAATAGAAGACGAGGCAGCCATTAGAAGAGTACTTTTAAAAATCCTTTCAGAAGAAAATGATGCCTACCAAGTTGAAGAAGCTGAAGATGGCTTGCAAGGTTTAGAAAAAATTAAAAATGAAGACTATGACTTGGTACTCTGCGATATAAAAATGCCAAAAATGGATGGCGTTGAGGTATTGGAAGCCGTTAAAAAACTGAAACCCGAAATCCCAATTGTTATGATTTCTGGTCATGGCGATTTGGATACCGCTGTTAATACTATGCGTATTGGGGCTTTTGACTACATTTCAAAACCACCAGATTTAAACCGACTTTTAAACACTGTTCGCAATGCTTTGGACAGAAAGGAATTGGTTGTTGAAAACAAGATTCTCAAAAAAAAGGTCAGTAAGAAATATGAGATGATTGGTGAAAGCGATGCCATTTCACAAATCAAGGATATTATTGATAAAGTGGCGCCAACCGATGCCCGAGTTTTGATTACAGGACCAAACGGAACAGGAAAAGAATTGGTAGCGCATTGGTTGCACGAAAAGAGCGAGCGTGCCAAAGCCAATTTAATTGAGGTGAACTGTGCAGCCATCCCATCAGAATTGATTGAAAGTGAATTGTTTGGTCATGTAAAAGGGGCGTTTACCAGTGCGGCAAAAGATAGAGCAGGAAAATTTGAAGCAGCCAATGGCGGCACTATTTTTCTGGATGAAATTGGTGATATGAGTCTTTCGGCACAAGCTAAAGTGCTCCGTGCGTTACAGGAAAACAAAATTCAACGTGTTGGGAGCGATAAAGATATTAAGGTTGATGTACGGATTATTGCCGCCACCAACAAAAATTTAAAAAAGGAAATAGAAGACGGTAAATTCCGTGAAGATTTGTACCATAGGCTTGCGGTTATTTTGGTGCAGGTGCCTTCATTGAATGAAAGACGTGATGATATTCCGTTGTTGGTCGACCATTTTGCTGAAAAAATAGCTTCAGAACAAGGAAATTCCAAAAAAGTATTTTCCGAGAAGGCCATAAAATTGCTTCAGGAGTACGACTGGACGGGAAATATTAGAGAACTCCGAAACGTGGTTGAACGCTTAATTATTTTGGGTGGTGCAGAAGTAAGTGAGCAAGATGTTAAACTTTTTGCTTCAAAATAAGGTAAATCTAAAGTTCTCTGTGAAATTAAAAATCCATTCAAAACTTCAACCCATAAGCTTTCTCAAAAACGTTTTAATGTTTGTTTTTGTTTGCATGAGCCTGAGCTCGTGTAGAAGCAATGTAATTATTTCAGAAGTTGGTGACGGTTGGAGCAGTAATTCTATAAATACGGTTAAGTTTCGAAAAAACGCTATTACCACCTTTAATAAGCATCAGTTCATTGCGTATTATGATGCTCATGGTTATGTGGTTTTGGGAAAGCGTAAGCTTGATTCAAACATCTGGGAAACTTATAAAACACAATATAAAGGTAACACGAAAGATGCCCACAACAGCGTCAGCATTGCCGTTGATGGCGACGGATTTTTACATGTAAGTTGGGACCATCACAACACCAAATTACGTTATGCCAAAAGCAAGAAGCCTTTGAGCTTGGGCCTGGGTGAAGAATTGATCATGACAGGTGAACAGGAAGATAGGGTAACTTATCCAGAATTTTATAATTTGCCCAATGGCAATCTGTTGTTTTTTTATCGCTCTGGTGAATCTGGCAGGGGTAATTTGGTCATTAATTCGTATGATATTTCATCAAAAAAGTGGACACAGCTTCAAAATAATTTAATTGATGGTGAAGATAAGCGAAGTGCCTATTGGCAGGCTTGCATAGATAGAACGGGTGTAATTCATTTGTCGTGGGTTTGGCGAGAAACTTGGGGTGTGGAAACGAACCATGATTTGGCCTATGCACGGTCTAAAGATGCTGGTGTAACCTGGGAAAAATCTACTGGTGAAAAATATAATTTGCCAATAACTTTGGCTTCTGCCGAATATGCATGGAAAATTCCTCAAAATACAAATCTTATCAATCAAACCTCGATCACTGCTGATGATTTTGGAAAACCGTATATTGTGAATTACTGGAATGATGAAAACAAAATTCCACAATTTCAAATAGTCTATTTAGGGCAAGGTGTTTGGAAAAGATTAAACACCGCTTTCAGAAAAACCTCCTTTGTTTTGGGCGGTGGAGGGACTAAAAGAATCCCTATTTCACGTCCTTCCATTTTGGTTAGTGATGTTAAAGATGATAAATTAGTTTCAATAGTATTTAGAGATGAAGAGCGCCAAAACAGGGTGTCTTTGGCATATGCATCATTAAAAAATGAACTGTGGAACGTAATAGATTTAACTGACGATTCCGTTGGTCAATGGGAACCAAATTATGATATTTTACTTTGGAATTCCAAAAAGGAATTAAACATCTTTCTTCAAAACGTCACCCAAGTTGATGGAGAAGGATTGGCAGAAAATGAATCCTCGAAAGTGAGGGTTTTAAGTATTAAAAATATCAACAAACTAACTAATTTAGAATAAGTAGTGGAAATTCCTTTCCTTCTGTCAAATTAAACTAAAAGCTATGAGAACCTTATTGATGCTTGTTTCTGTGTTTTGTTTCATGTCTTGTAAATCACAAGGTGAAGGCCAAGTTAAAAAGAACATTGCACTAGATTCCATTCGCCTTAGCGATCCCTATATTTTAGCAGACAAAGCAACACAAACGTACTACATGACGGGTACAGGCGGAAAACTTTGGAAAAGTAAAGATTTAAAACTTTGGGAGGGTCCTTACACAGTTGCGGAAACCGACCCAAATTCTTGGATGGGACCAAAGCCAATGATTTGGGCTGCCGAACTTCATCATTTCAAAAGCAAATACTACTATTTTGCCACATTCACGAACAGAAAAGTGAAAATTGATACCGTAGCTGGGAATATTATAGAGCGACGGGCAAGCCATGTCTTGGTTTCTAAAAACCCTTATGGCCCTTATGTACCTATGGAGGATAAAACTTATTTGCCTGCTGATATGCCAACACTTGATGGCACATTTTGGATAGACACCAACGGAAAACCTTACATGGTTTACTGTTATGAGTGGTTGCAAAATGGAAACGGTACCATCGAAAAAATTGAGCTGAAACCTGATTTAAGTGGCTCCTTTGGTAAAGGAGAATTACTTTTTAAAGCTAGCGATTCGCCTTGGAGCAAAGAAAAGGATGCCGATGGAAATGTTAAACCCAATAAGGTTACCGATGGCCCATTTTTGTTTAAAACAGGAACGGGCCGACTAGGGATGTTATGGACAAGTTGGGTTTATGATGTTTACACCCAGGGCGTAGCGTATTCTGAAAGTGGTACTTTAGATGGTCCATGGATTCAGGAAAAAGAACCCATAACACCTCCGAATTTCGGTCATGGTATGTTGTTTAAAACCTTTGACGGTAAGCAGTTAATGGGTGTTCATAGCCATAAAAAAGTTGATGGCAGAACCATTAGAATTCCGCATTTCTTTGAAGTTGATTTATCTGGCGACAAATTGGTTCTCGTCAAACCTTATAATCCATAACATTATGAAAATTAAAAGTCATATTTACCTATTGCTTTTTCTGATTCAAGCAACCTTCGCTTCAGCTAATAATTTAAATGAAGACCCGGGCGGAGTGTATCTTTTTGCTTATTCAACCAATGATGGTAGAAGTGGATTAAACCTAGCTTGGAGCGTAGATAAGGAGAACTGGCATGAAATTGGAACAAACCATACCTTTTTATTTTCGGATTTTGGAAGTTGGGGCTCACAAAAGAGGATGTACGACCCATATTTGTTTCAGGACAATGAAGACGCATGGCACTGCATATGGAGTTTAAATGATGAGGTTAATGTTTTTGCACATGCGGCATCGAAGAATTTATATGAGTGGGAACGACAATCTTATCCGCAAGTTATGGATTTTGGAAACTTTAAGGAGCCTGAAGTTTATTACGATGCTTCAGAAGAAAATTTTGTGATTTCATGGTTGAGCAACACAGTTGAAAATTCAACCCAAGAAGCATATCAAACCACCACTACCGATTTTAAGAATTACTCAGAAACCAAAAAAATTGCATTATCAGATAGAAAAAATGAACGAGTTGAAATCATTTTAAACGGAAAAGAGGAAAAAGGGGTTGTTTACAAAGTTGCATGGAATTTGGTTGCCCAGCTTATAAAACATGAAGAATGGGTACAATTCCATAACAATGAAAGGAACGAAAGTTTAAACGACGACCCTCAACGTTTTAAGGATTTAAAACCTTTAGATGCCGACATAACTTTACGGCCAGAAAATGGTAAAGAAATAAGCAATCTTTTGATTGGTGTTTTCTTTGAAGACATTAACTATGCTGCAGATGGAGGTCTATATGCCGAATTAATCCAAAATCGTGATTTTGAGTATCATGTTTCCGATACAAAATTTAGGGATTCTACTTGGACGAGCACTAAAGCATGGTCGGTAAATTCGGAAGCTGTAGAATTATCCATTGAAACGACATCGCCAATTCATAAAAATAATCCACACTACGCTATACTCGATGTCAAAAAAACGGGAAGTGGGTTGATAAACGAAGGATATGAAGGTATTCCTGTTAAACAAGGTGAGAAATATGATGTTTCACTTTTTGCCAAAAACTTCGGCGATTCAAAACAAAATTTGTTAGTTAAAATAAAAGATGAAAGCGGAAAAGTTATCGGCGAAACTTCAATTAAAAATATTGACAAAGATTGGAAAAAATACCAATCTGTTATCAAAGTTAAATCAACAGCAATAAATGCTCAATTGGAAGTTGTTCCTAGTGCTAGAGGAAAGCTGGCCTTGGATATGATTTCTCTTTTTCCTCAAAGCACATTTAAAAAAAGAAAGAATGGCTTGCGTGCAGATTTGGCGCAAACCATTGCCGATTTAAACCCGAAATTTGTGCGTTTTCCGGGTGGTTGTGTGGCCCATGGCGACGGGATTGACAATATATACAAATGGAAAAATACCATTGGCGATTTGGAAGAACGTGTACCGCAGCCCAATATTTGGTGATACCATCAAACCGTTGGCTTGGGGTATTTCGAGTATTTTCAGTTTTGTGAAGACATCAATGCAGAACCTGTCCCCGTTCTGGCAGCAGGTGTGCCTTGTCAAAATTCATCAACGGGAGGCCATGGTCAACAATGCGGTATTCCTATGGAAGATATGGACGATTATGTGCAAGATGTTTTGGATTTAATTGAATGGGCAAATGGTGATAAAAACACCAAATGGGGAAAAGTTCGTGCTAAAGCTGGGCACCCAGAACCCTTCAATTTAAAATATGTGGGCATTGGTAACGAAGATTTGATTACCGATGTTTTTGAAGAACGCTTTACGATGATTTTTAATGCCGTTAAGGAAAAGCACCCAGAAATAACGGTAATTGGAACGGTTGGCCCGTTTTACATGGGAACCGATTACGAAGAAGGTTGGGATTTGGCTGAAAGATTGCAAATTCCAATGGTAGATGAGCATTATTACCAAACACCGGGATGGTTTATCAATAATCAGGATTTTTATGATTTGTACGATAGAAGCAAATCCAAAGTTTATTTAGGGGAATACGCTACTCATGTTCCAAACAGAAGAATGAATATACAAACAGCACTTTGTGAAGCCCTATATTTAACATCTATTGAGCGAAATGCCGATGTGGTTAGTATGACATCGTTTGCACCGCTATTGGCAAAAAAAGGGTATACTCAATGGACTCCAGATTTGATTTATTTTACTAACACCGATGTTAATCTTACGGTTGATTATTATGTGCAACAGCTTTACGGAAATAACTCGGGCGAAACCTATATTCCAAGTAAAATAAAAATATCTAACCAAGATAAAAAAGTGAAGCAACGTGTAGCATCTTCGGTTGTAATAGATGCGGCAAGTGGCGATTTGATTATAAAATTGGTGAATGTGCTTCCTGTTGAAGTGAACTCAACCATAAATTTAAAAGATTTGGGCCTTGATAATCAGGATGCCGTTTTGAGTGTTCTAAGAGGAGAACCCAATGACGAAAACCAAAAGCCAAAAGTTTCAAAAATAAGTATATCTGATACTTTTGAATATAAAATGCCAGCTTATTCTTTTTCCGTTATTCGAATTAAATCTTAGCCTTTTAATTGCTTGTGCAGGAACTTAATGTGCTTAAATATGTAGCCGTAATTTCCCTTATATTGGCTATGTAGTGGGTTTTAATTTCCTCAATGCTTTTGGATGATATTTCATTTTCAGCTTCACTGTAGCTTAATTGGTTATGGCTACAGTTGCAAATATCCAAAACATCGTTGTAAGACTTAATGTTGGAAGCTAAAGCCGTTTTATAGTCATTAATAAGCTTTACCCTTTTTAACTGAGCAGATTTTAATTCTTGGTCTGCAAGTTTTCGCTTTATTTCTTCTTCTTTTTGTTTCAAAGCCAATTGTTGTTGTCTTAACTGTTCTTGTTCAAGTTCCAATGAAGTAAGTGGTTCGTTTTTATATGAAGAAGCTGTGAACTTATCGAGTTCAATAATACTTTCTTTTGCAATTTCTTTGGCACGCTTCACGTAAAAACGCCCATCTTCATAAGTTTTAACGTGTTCAACTTTCGCCAATAGATCTATGCCTTTATTAGCTAAGTCTAATGACTTCAGGCAGCCACAGTTCACAAGGTTTTCTTTGGAAAGTTTAAAAGACTCCATTGAGCGGTTTGTATAATATTGCAAGTGGCTAATGTTGTTTGAATCGTAGGCATCTTTAACGTGCGAATAAGCATTCACCAAATAGGCGCTGGCTTGGTCACAACTGTTTTGTGCATTAATGAATAAAGACGTAATTAAGCATAAAATAAGGCTAAAATGTTTCATGGTTTTAGGGTTGATTACATAAATAGGTATGGCGAATGTATAAAAAACAGAAGAAAATAGTGTGCTGTTCATCGAAATCTGGTTAATGCCCAACCGTTTATCGATGAAAACAAGAATTTTCATTTTATAATCAATAGCATTTTTTATCTTTAAATCCATATAAAATTTTAAACATGAACACGTATAAAGTCACCTCTCCAATTAAGCTAAAAAACACGGAAACCAACGAGGTCATTGATGATGCTAAGAAGGAATTAAAGTCCATCAGAAAAAAGTTGGGAGATTGGCAAAATATCATGTATGCGCATGATAAATATTCGGTTTTGGTTTGTTTACAAGGTATGGACACCGCAGGAAAGGATAGCTTAATACGTGAGGTTTTTAAGGATTTTAACGTTAGAGGCGTTCAAGTACATAGTTTTAAAGTGCCCACTGAGCAAGAACTTGGGCATGATTATTTGTGGCGACATTACCTTGCCCTGCCCGAACGGGGTAAGTTTGGTGTATTTAACCGAACGCATTACGAAAATGTGTTGGTAACGCGGGTGCATCCTAATTATATTTTGGGTGAAGGCATTCCTACGGTCAATTCAGTGGAGGATATTGATGACGCATTTTGGGATAAACGTTTTGAGCAAATCAATAGCTTTGAGAAACATTTGGCCGAAAATGGCACTGTTATCTTTAAGTTCTTTTTAAACCTTTCAAAAGAAGAGCAAAAAAACCGATTGCTACGTCGTTTAAGAAAACAGGAAAAGAACTGGAAGTTTTCGGCGGGTGATTTAAAGGAGCGTAAACTTTGGAGCAAGTATCAAGACTGTTACGAAGATGCCATTAATAGAACATCCAAACCGCATGCTCCCTGGTACGTCATTCCGGCTGACGATAAACCCACGGCCCGTTACTTGGTGGCGAAAATCATGCATGATGCCTTAATGGCCTATGCTGATATAAAAGAGCCTGAATTGGATGACGAAACAAAGGCTAATATTGAAACCTATAAGTATCAATTAAATAACGAGTAGTTATTTCTCTACAAGTTGGAATGGATATTCGTTTTAAAAGAATTACTTCCGTAAATTCTTGATTCGCTGCAATAAAGTAGGGTGCGAATAATGCATAAAAACATAAGCAGGATGTGGCGTTAAATTGCTCAAACTATTTTTGGACAGCTTTTTTAATGAGGTGATAAGTGGCTCGCCTTTATAAGTGTTTTTGGCATAATCGTCTGCTTGGTATTCAAATTTTCTGGAAAATAGATTCATAATTAACCCGGTAATTTCAGAAATTGGTGCGTACAGCAAAGCAAAAGCAACCAACCCAATATGGAAACTTGGTTGATCAACGCCCAAGGCATTAGATAACATAGGGTTGGAAATAAAAAGTGACAACACATAAAGCATAAACCCTGTCATCAAAATTGAGACGATTAGGTTAAAAATAATGTGTTTCTTTTTATAATGTCCAACTTCATGCGCCAATACCGCAACAATTTCTTCATCGTCTAAATCATTTATTAATGTATCATAAAGGGTTACCCGTTTTTCACTGCCAAATCCCGAAAAATAGGCATTGGCCTTGGTGCTTCTTTTAGAGCCATCAATCACAAAAATTTTATCGAGTTTAAACCCAACCGTTTTGGCATAGGCCGAAATTTTATCGCGCAAAGTTCCTTCTTCCAAAGGCGTTTGTTTGTTGAACAATGGCACAACTAGTTTAGAATAAAACATGTTCATAAATAACGTAAATACAGCAACCAAGCCCCATGCATAAAGCCAAAAACTGGTGCCCGTAACTTGGTAAAACCAAATGATGAGTGCTAAAATGCCACCGCCAATTATGATCATCATCAACCAACCTTTTATTTTGTCGAGTATAAAAGTGTTTAAAGTGGTTTTGTTAAAGCCAAATTTTTCTTCAATCACAAAAGTGCTATAATATGAAAAAGGGGTGGTTAGAATATCGCTCCCAATCATGATAATTCCGAAAAACATTAAAGCAACAATTATTGGGTTATTGCTATAACTTCTAGCCATGTTATCAACGAATTCAAACCCATCAAGGATGAGAAACGCAAGGGTTAATACTATTGAAAACGTTGAGGTTAAAATGCCAAATTTATATTTGATTGTTTTGTACTCCTGTGATTTTTTGTATTCATCATGGTCATAAACATCTTTCAGCTCTTTTGGAAGGTCATCCTTAAAATGTTTGGCGTTTAACGCGTCCAAAATTTTATCGATAATAAAGTTTAAAGCAATTATGGCAATGATGATGTAAAAAAGGGTGTTGGCTGTCATTGTTTATTTGAAGTTTCTCTGTCTTTTCGCCTCAAAAATAAGAATTCCTGCAGCAACCGAAACATTCATAGAATCAATTTCACCCTGCATGGGAATAATGATATTTTGGGTTGCGTTTTCTATCCAAACATCACTTAACCCTGTAGCTTCCGTGCCCACAACTATTGCGGTGGGGTTTGTGAAATCTTGCGTGTGATAACCTACCGAAGCCTGCAAAGCGGCACAAAAAATATTTATGTTCTTTGCCTTTAAAAAAGTGATGATTTCTTCGGTCGTTCCCGTGGCGATTTGATTGGTAAAAAGGCAGCCTACACTGGAGCGGATGATATTAGGATTGTATAAATCAGTTTTGGGGTTGGCAATAATTACCGCATCAACATGCGCGGCATCGGCGGTGCGTAATAATGCACCAATGTTACCTGGTTTTTCTGGTTCCTCGGCCACCAAAATTAAAGGGCTTTTTGTGTTAAATACTAAATTTTCAACCAAATGGCTTTTGCTTTTTGTAAGAGCTAAAACGCCTTCGGTTGTGGAGCGATAAGCCAGTTTTTCGTAAACCTCTTTTGAAACTTCTATTTTGTTAATTTGGGTTTCGACTCCGCTCAACCTGACATTAGTTGTTAAGCTGTTGAGTTGTTCTTCTGTAAATAATTCAGGGAAAAATAAGACTGTTTCCAATTGAAAACCACCTTTTATGGCAAGTTCAATTTCTCGAACGCCCTCAATTAAAAATGTGCCCGATTTTTTACGCTCCCTGGATTTGTCCTTTAATTGAACAAGTTCTTTAATAAAAGGGTTTTGTGCGCTGGAAATTTGTTTTATCATGATTTGCAAATATACTTTATTTACAGTGCGTTTTTTCCAAAATAATTGACCAAAAGTGCCACAACGTAACTGTAGCTTTCCATGCCTTTGCTTTGATTGTTGACCTTTAAAAAGTTGCCATAAAATAGCTTAAAAAAGGGTTCCAAAGGATTTTCATGAGCTTCCCAAAACTCTCGGGTTTCTTGGTAATTTTTTAAAATGCCTTGGTTGATGTCGGCTTTTAAATCCTCAAAAAGACATTCATCGCGGTTGTATATTTCATTCAAACAAAAGCGAAGTGCAAAAGTGTATCCAGAGTATTTAAAGTAAATATCATCATGTTTTATGGATGCCAAACAGCCAATAAAGTTAGCCTCATTTTCTGCCGCATAACCCAATTGGTGCGCAATTTCGTGTGATGCTGTGGTAGGGAATTTAAATATTGGAATAATGCCATCAACTTGAGCTTCGTTTGTTAATGGGTTTAGATACCCACTAAAACCCATGTAGGTTAATGGGTAACTATAAATGGATTTTTTTATGCTTTTTGGGTGGTATTCCAAATCGGGAAAAATGGTTTTTAGGTTGTCATAACCCATAGTTGCCATACTTAAAATATCCGTTTTGCTATATGGAATGTCAATTTTTAGCGTGTCGTTTTTGGTGATTTCCAAATGTAGTTCGTTCGACTTGTCTATTAATTTTTCGGTAATCTCAATAAGTTCTTCGGTGGTATAAACTGAATTTAAATTTAGGTTTTTGTGTAGGGGTGGCCGATAGTAATTATAACCCCAAAATAAATGAAAGGCAAAATAAATCACAGCCACGGCAGCTCCCACGTCAGCTAGCCAATTTCTGGTATCTGTTCGAAGTCGTTTTCTGTTTTTATAAAACCATCGTATGATGTAAATAGAACCAAAGGTATAAACCAAATCACCAAATGAAAATGGCAACCATCCCAAAACGTATCTAGAAATTTTCGATATAAAAGAATAAATGCCATTGCTGTAAAAACGCTCTACAAATTCAGGGGAATTCTGTAGTAATTTTATCAATAAATACTGCGGAATTAACGACAGGGCAAGTATGGTTTTTTTCTTTTTCAGCATGTTCAAAAATAAGTAAAAAACCTGTTATTCTGTGTCTCATTCAAATCCATTTCTATTAAAGAAATCATAATAAATTAAATATTTATAATCTCACTTTGTACCTTTGTGAAACACTATTTTAAACACTATGAGCTCAGAAATAAGACAACTTGAACCGCAACGACTCTGGAATAAATTTGCCGATTTAAATGCCGTGCCACGACCTTCAAAAAAGGAGGAGCGCGTTATCGAATTTATGGAAAACTTTGCTGAAAACTTAGGATTGGTGACTATTGTGGACGAAGTGGGAAATGTTATTATTAAAAAGCCGGCCACTGCTGGCATGGAAAATCGCGCTACCATTGTTTTGCAATCGCATCTCGATATGGTGCACCAAAAAAATAGCGATACCAAGTTTGATTTTGATTCCCAAGGTATTGAAATGTATGTTGATGGCGATTGGGTTCGAGCCAAAGGAACAACCTTGGGGGCAGACAATGGGTTAGGTGTGGCAACCATTATGGCCATTCTTGAAAGCACCGATATTTCGCACCCAGCAATTGAGGCCTTATTTACTGTTGATGAGGAAACGGGCATGACGGGGGCTATGGGTTTGGAAGCTGGGTTGCTTACAGGTAAAATACTTTTGAATTTAGATACTGAGGAAGACGATGAAATTGGCGTGGGCTGTGCTGGTGGTATTGATGTTTTGGCCACTAGAGAATATAATCAAGAAGAAACACCAGAAGGTAAAATTGGCTTTAAAATAGGTGTAAAAGGACTTCAAGGTGGGCATTCTGGTATGCAGATTCATGAAGGATTGGGCAATGCCAATAAAATAATGAACCGTTTATTGTTTGATAGCTATGAGTTTTTTGGTTTACGAATTTCTGAAATTGAAGGTGGCGGTTTACGCAATGCCATACCGCGAGAGAGCAATGCTATAGTTGCTATTGATGCGGCTCAGGAAGAAACCTTTTTGTTGGAAATGAGTTTGCATATACAAACCATTAAATCTGAATTAAAAACTACTGAACCTAAATTAGAAATCTTGCTTTCTAAAACCAGAAGGCCAAAAATGGTTATGGATTTAGATGTTCAGGAAGCATTTACACGAGCTATGTACGCCGCTCACAATGGTGTGTACCGAATGAGTGCTGATATACCAGATTTGGTTGAAACGTCAAATAACATTGCTAAGGTTCTTGTTAAAGACGGAAATCTAGGAGTGGAGTGCCTTACGCGTTCGTCGATTGAAAGCTCTAAAATAGATTTGTCGAATTCGATATTGGCTACTTTTGAATTGATAGGTTGTGATATAGAATTTTCTGGAGACTATCCAGGTTGGGAACCAAACATGAATTCGGCCATATTAAAGGTCATGGAAAAAATATACCTAGATTTAAATGGTAAAAAACCACATGTGGCAGCCTGTCATGCCGGTTTGGAATGTGGTATTCTGGGACAAAATTACCCCGATATGGATATGATTAGTTTTGGCCCAAACATTAAAGGGGCACATTCACCTGACGAGCGCGCGCAAATTTCATCGGTTCAAAAATATTGGAAATTTGTCTTGGAGATTTTGAAGAATATTCCAGAGGTTGATAAAGATTAATGCTTTTTATCGACATTATTTGCATTTTATCGATAAAATTTATATATTTGGTTCAATCAAATAAAACTTGTTAAAAGCATTTTTTAAGTGAAACAAAAAGTAAGCACCCAAATTTGCCTCTAAAAAGAAACACTTAATTGATGCTTTTTACTTGTTTATTGCTTTTTTGGTTAACTGGAAGCCAAATCTATTGGCCTTTATGATATTCTACGGTACAGGGTCGTAACCGCTTCCGCCCCAGGGGTGACAACTAAAAATACGTTTTATAGCTAACCAACCACCTTTGAACAACCCATATTTTTGTAGGGCTTCTTTACTGTAGTGTGAACAGGTTGGGGTATATCTACACGTTGCGGGCAATAAAGGTGATATCAAAACTTGATACAACTTTATTAAAAAAAGAAACGGTGCAATGAGGAGTTTTTTCATTTAGATGTTTCGTTGTTTGTTGTTCAGTTGTTAAGCTGCAAATCCGAATAAACAACCAACAACTTAACGACAAACTAATTTATGGAAAACGTCGTTCCGTCCTTGCCATCTTTAAGTTGAATGCCAACTTCAGCAAGTTCATCCCTAATTTTATCAGATAAGACAAAATCTTTATTGGCTCGAGCTTCCTGTCTTAATTTTATCAAAACATCAACGGCACCGGCCAATTTATCGGTGCCAGTTTCGTTTTTAGCGCTATTTACAAGTCCCAAAACATCAAAAACAAAACTGTTCATGGTTTCTTTTAGAATGTTTAAATCGTCTTCAGAAATGGTTTCAGAACCTTCTTTAATTTGATTGATGTATTTGCAGGCCTCAAATAAATGCGCAATTAAGATAGGTGAATTAAAATCGTCATTCATGGCATCGTAACATTTCTGTTTCCACGCCTTCATATCAATAGAAGACGTTTTAGAAGGCTTTAGTGAAGCCATTAAGTTGATGGCATCCATTAATCTATAAAACCCTTTTTCGCTTGCCAATAGGCCGTTATCCGTTAAATCCAAAACACTTCTGTATGAGGATTGGGCATTGAAAAAGCGAATAACGCTTGGTGAATAAGCTTTGCTGAAAAACGAGTTGTTGCCCGATAAAAGTTCATCAGGGTTTACCGTGTTCCCCGTAGATTTAGACATACGTTGCCCGTTTAATTGCAACATATTGGCGTGCATCCAATAGTTAACAGGCGACTTTCCTTTTGCCGCTTCATTTTGGGCTATTTCACATTCGTGATGTGGAAATTTTAAATCCATGCCACCCCCGTGAATATCAAATTGGTCACCCAAATATTTCGTGCTCATAGCCGTACACTCCAAATGCCAACCAGGGAAACCATCACTCCATGGTGAAGACCAACGCATGATGTGCTGAGGTTCGGCCTTTTTCCAAAGCGCAAAATCCTGTGGGTTCTTTTTGTCGCTTTGTCCATCCAACTCTCTAGTGTTGTGTGTTAAATCTTCAAGTTTACGCTTGCTTAATTTTCCGTATTCGTTGGTTTCGTTGAATTTGTGGACATCAAAATAAACCGAGCCATTAACCACATATGCAAAACCATTTTCAATAATGGTGTTTATCAGTTCAATTTGCTCAATAATATGCCCTGTAGCCGTTGGTTCGATACTGGGTGGTAAAAAGTTGAACGTATTTAAAATATTATGGAAATCAACGGTGTAGCGTTGCACAACTTCCATAGGTTCAATTTGTTCCAACCGTGCTTTTTTGGTGATTTTATCCTCGCCTAAATCTGCATCATTTTCCAAATGTCCCGCATCGGTAATATTTCTAACGTAGCGTACTTTATACCCCAAATGCCTCAAATACCTAAAAATCATATCGAACGACATAAAGGTTCTAACATTACCTAAATGAACATTGCTGTAAACCGTTGGGCCACAAACATACATGCCCACATAGCCCTCGTTAATGGGTTTGAAGGTTTCTTTTTGTCCGCTTAGTGAGTTGTATATTTTTAAGGTTTGATTCTGGTATAATTGCATTTTTTGGTTAGTTTATGCTTGGCTGTTGGGGTTTGGTAAACTAAAATTGTGTGTCTAATTTTATGTAATCAAGAAATTCGCGACGTGTGGCCATATCCTTAAATTTACCACCAAATTCTGAAGTCACCGTACTGCTTTCAATATCTCGAATGCCTCGTGAATTTACACATAAGTGTTTGGCGTCAATAACACAAGCCACGTCTTTGGTCCTCAATACTTCTTGAAGTTCCCTTACAATTTGAATGGTCAAACGTTCTTGTACTTGTGGACGTTTGGCAAAATAATCAACCACACGGTTCATTTTTGAAAGCCCCACTACAGTGCCATTTGAAATGTAGGCAATATGTGCCTTACCAACTATGGGCAATAAATGGTGTTCGCAAGTTGAGTAAACCGTGATGTTTTTTTCAACCAGCATTTCACCGTATTTGTATTTATTTTCAAACGTTGAAGCACTTGGTTTTTTATCGGGATCTAACCCACCAAAAATTTCTTTAACAAACATTTTGGCCACGCGGTTTGGTGTGCCTTTTAAACTGTCGTCGGTTAAATCCAAGCCAAGTGTTTCCATAATGTGGCGAACATCGTCCTTGATGATGTCTATTTTTTCTTCATTGGAAAGTTTAAAGGCATCACGGCGCATTGGGGTATTTTCAGAAGTTCCTATGTGCTCGTTACCTAAAGCATCAAAATCGTCTAAGTTATTATTGAATTTCATGTGTTCAATTTATTGTGTTCAACCTGCCACTTTTTTCTTTTTGGTTAAGCCTTTGTTTTCAATGGTTTAATGTTCATAAGATGCGATGGCTAAAAGCCGAATTTTAATTTGCAAAGATAAGCATTTCAGTTTTGTTATTCTTTGTGTTTTTAAATAATTAATCCTTACAAAAACAGGGGATGATTTTGTTGCTTGGGAAGTTTGGGTTTGCCGTTCTTCGCTCTAAGAATCATCCTATAATATCCAGCAAAAAGTATCCATTTTTAATAAAGTTAATAACAAATCATTAGCCATTTATTTTTTATATATTAGCCAAGCAAAAGTTTAAGAACCTTGATTTTTAATCAAAATACTATTGATAGATTTTGCCTATGGTGTGAAGTTTAAAATCTAATAACCAGAATGTTATAAATATTATTTAAACTTTTTGTTCAGAACTTTCGTGAATCCTGCTTTTTTTCTTTCATCTTGGTTTCAATTCTAAAAAAATCTAAAATTAAGTATGGATATTTTACCAGATTTTAAACTTACAATGCGTCTTAGAAAACATTATTTAAAAACCATTGTAACATTTCAAAAAAAAGAGCTACTTACAGAATAACTAATCCATCATCATTGAATAAAGAACTAGAACATAGTTTTGTTGAATTGCTAGAAAAGCACCAGAATATTGCACACAAAGTTTGCCGTTTGTATACCAATAATTATGATGCCCACAATGATTTATTTCAGGAGATTACCATTCAACTTTGGAAAGCCTATCCCAAGTTTCGTGGCGATTCTAAGTTCAGTACATGGATGTATCGTGTGGCGTTGAATACCGCTATTACGCTTTATAGAAAATCAAAACGCAGTATTAAAACACAGGATTTTGACGGTGTGGAATTCAAAATAAAAACTGAGGCGTATGACGACACCGAAGAGCAGCAGTTAAAAGTGCTTTATCAAGCCGTGCACCAACTAAATGATATTGAAAAGGCGTTGGTTTTTCTTTATCTTGAAGATAAGGATTACCGAGAAATTAGTGAAACTTTAGGTATTAGTGAAGTGAATGCCCGAGTGAAAATGAACAGAATTAAAACAAAGCTAAAAACCATTTTAAATCCGTAGAACTATGGATGAACTAGAGATATTAAAAAGAGATTGGAATAAACAAGGAGAGCGCAATAAACTTTCTGTTGCCGATATTTACCCAATGCTGCGCAAAAAATCATCTTCCATTGTAAAGACCTTGTTTTATATAAGCGTGGCCGAACTTGTTTTTTGGATTTTAGTCAATTCCATCCCATATCTCACTTCAGATTCCTATAGAAAAAAGCTTGATGAAGTTTATGGCAATGATTTGCTGTTTAATTGGCTTACCATTTTTAGTTATGTCGTCATTATTTTGTTTATCTACCTACTTTATAAGTCCTATAAATCTATTTCGGTAACCGATAGTTCAAAAAAATTAATGGAAAGCATTTTACGGACTCGAAAAATAGTCAAGTATTATGTCCTATATAATCTAATTATGGCTGGGGTTTCTGTCGTTATTGGTTTTTATTTTGCCTTTAATCACGACCCAGAATTAGCCGATCAAATTTCGCATTTTAGTGATAAGCAGTATATTATATTTACCATTATAGTTGTTTTGGCCATAGGTTTGTTTATTCTCATCATATGGTTGTTCTACAAGCTTATTTATGGTTTTTTGCTGAAACGACTTAATAAAAATTACGCGGAGTTAAAAAGATTGGAGGTTTAAATATTTGGGGCATTCCCCAAGGTCGGGCTTTGCACTCATAGTTTTGGCTTCATGCGCGCCTCGCCAAAAGCTAACCATTCCAATCCCTAACGCGCCAATTAGCTAATTTCATTCCAACGTCAAAAGGGTTTTGGTTTTAATTATACCAGACGGCGTAGCGTTGTCGTCTTAAATACAACACCAGTTTTTCTTCAATATCCATAGCTTCTTCCCTTGTTTCAATGGGGTTAAGGTGGTTGTATAAGCAAGGGCGCAAATACATGCCATACTTTTGAACGATATTGGATGATATTTTATGGCCTTTCTTGTTTGTATAACCTGTTTTATGCTGAATAAAACGTTCCTTTGGGGTTATGCTTGTCATACCCACATAAAGGCATTGCAGCACACCATTAAATTGGGGGTTTGCGTTTCGGAATTTGGCGTGTTCGGTAAAAACACGTTTTGACAATTCTACCACATAAACACCATACTGGGTTTTGGGCATAAGTTAGGTCTTAAAGAAAAGTATCGAACAGGTAGGCTGATTGAAAAATATTTATTCAATAATGCCTGCGCAGCTTACCCGAGCACCGGCGGCTCCTGAAGGTTGAGATGTAAAATCATCGGCACCAGCATGCACAATAACGCCTTTTCCAATAATGTTTTTGGTTTCGTCGTCACAGCCAATGCACCATTCGTCAGTAGAAAAAGAAACGGTGGCATTGCCATTTTCATCGGCAGTAAAATTGCCAATATCACCTTTATGATAGCCTTCTGCCATGCCCCATTTTCCATGAGGTTGTGCCGTTGGGTTCCAATGTCCACCAGCGGACGTTCCATCGGGTGAAGAGCAATCGGACGATGCGTGAATATGAATAGCATGTTCGCCAGGTTCCAAACCACTTAGCATGACCGTCATACTTACCGTGCCGTCTTCTTCTTTAAAGAAAACAGTGCCAGTTACATCACTCTCGCTTTTTGGTGCTAACTCTATTTTTAATTTTTTTGCTTCAGATACGACAGCTTTAACAGCTTCCATATCCTCTGTAGTGGTTTCGACTTCTTTTTTAACTTTTTTACAAGCGGTCAAACTAAGGGCCAATATCAATATTAAATAGCTTAAATTCTTCATTTTATTCAGGTTTTTTTGATTCTTGGAAAGTTAAAACAATAATGAAACAATTGCAAATATCTTAACTGACATATGTCATATTTTTAAATTGTGTGTTCGTTTACTTTTGAATTATAAATGTTAGGTATGTTAAAATCTTTGGTCAATAAATATAATATTGCTGGGCCTCGCTATACGAGTTACCCAACTGTGCCCTATTGGGATCAAACTACCTTTTCTCTGGAGAATTGGAAAAATTCTTTGATAAAATCATTTGGTGAAAGTAATGCCGAGGAGGGCATCAGTCTTTATATTCATTTACCCTTTTGCGAGAGCCTGTGTACCTTTTGTGGATGCAATAAGCGCATTACAAAACAACACAGTGTAGAATCGCCATACATCAATGCTGTTATAAAGGAATGGAAGCTGTACTTGAGCTTATTTGATGAAAAACCAATTATTAAAGAACTCCATCTTGGAGGCGGTACACCTACTTTTTTCAGTCCGCAAAACTTAAAGCAATTAATATCCGGCATATTAAATCATGCCGTACTTGCTGAGAATTATGAATTTAGTTTTGAAGGTCACCCAAACAATACTACCCGCGAACATCTTCAGGCTTTGTATGACGTTGGCTTTAGGCGAGTAAGCTATGGCGTGCAGGATTATAACGAAACTGTGCAAAAGGCCATACACAGAATTCAACCATTTGAAAATGTAAAGAAAGCAACCGAAACTTCACGGGAGATTGGGTACACCTCAGTTGGTCATGATATTATTTTCGGGCTTCCATTTCAAACTTTAGTGCATGTTCGGGAGACTATTTTAAAAACAAAGGAACTGTTGCCAGACCGATTGGCTTTTTACAGTTACGCCCATGTGCCTTGGATAAAAGGAAATGGTCAACGTGGTTTTAATGATGATGATTTACCTTCAGCGAAATTAAAACGCGAGCAATATGAAACGGGTAAAGAACTTCTGGCCGAAGTTGGCTACACCGAAGTTGGTATGGACCATTTTGCCCTTAAAAAGGATAGTCTATATCAGTCTATGGTCAATGGCAAATTGCATAGGAATTTTATGGGGTATACGGCATCAAAAACACAAGCCATGATTGGGCTTGGCGTTTCGGCCATTAGTGACAGTTGGTATGGTTTTGCCCAAAATGTAAAAACCATTGAAGATTATTACCAATTGTTGGATAAAAATACTTTGCCAGTATATAGGGGGCATATTTTAAACGAAGAAGATTTAATTATTCGAAAACATATTCTTAACTTGATGTGTCAATTTAAAACCTCTTGGGGTGACGAACATTTGTGGTTCAAAGAAATTCCAGATGCGCTCATCAAGTTAAAGGAAATGGAAAAAGACGGATTGCTCAATATTAACGCCAGTGCCATTGAGGTTACCAAACAAGGCCAGCCCTATGTTCGAAACATTTGTATGGCTTTTGATTTGTTGTTGCAACGAAAACAGCCAGATACACAGTTGTTTTCAATGACTGTATAACATTTGTCTCACTTAAAAACCCAAAAAAAATGAAAACCATTATTGTACCTATAGATTTTTCTGAACATTCAGAATATGCATTAAGAACAGCCGCCAATCTAGCTAGAAGAAATGATGCTGAGGTGTTGGCCCTACATATGCTTGAAATGTCTGATATTATGCTTTCTGCTTCAGACGGATTGCAAAACGAAAAGGCCATGTATTTTCTTCAACTTGCAGAGCAAAAATTTGAAGAATTTTTGAAGAGAGATTATCTAAAAGATGTAAAAGTAAAACCCATTATCAAGCATTTTAAAGTGTTTAGTGAGGTTAACGATGTGGCCATGAAAAATCATGCCGATTTAATTGTCATGGGCTCACATGGGGCTACGGGGCTTAAAGAATTCTTTGTAGGTTCCAATACCGAGCGTGTGGTACGTTCTTCTGATATTCCAGTGCTTGTTGTGAAAAATAGCTTGACAGATATTAATTTTGATGTGGTAGCTTTTGCCTGTGATTTTTCTGAGGAAGCCATTGAATCTTATTTAAAGGCGACCAGTTTGTTCAAAAAAATGAAATCTAAAGTTTATTTGGTTTATGTGAATTTGCCCAATGAACGTTTTAAAAGCTCAATTGAAATTGAAAAAAGTGTGGTGAACTTCTTCACTAAGGCTGAACGAAATTTAGATAAAATGGAAGATGTGCATTATGTTTCAGACTATACCATTGAAGATGGCGTTTTAAACTTTGCCAATAAAATTGGGGCAGATATTATTGCCGTACCAACCCATGGCAAGAAAGGATTGGCACATTTCTTTGAAGGTAGTGTTGGTGAAGACATTGCCAACCACGCAAGTCTGCCTGTCATCACCTTTAAAATGTAAAATGTTTTGTTGGTTTAATTGGTTAGCCAAACTTTGGAAAAAGTAGTTTAAAATGTCCAATGAATTTATGGGCTTTTAAGCTACTTTTTTATTCAGCAGCTTCTATGTCAAAACTCGCCAATACATTAAATAAGGAGGCTTTTGTGTTGAAAAAGCTGTTTTCCAATTCTATGGCCTTAAGTTTGGCGTCAATGAGTTTTGATTCTCTCGAATTCACCAAAAACAATGAGCTTTCGCCCAAAAAGAATTTCCGTTCTTCGGCAGTAAGCATTTTACCGTAGTCTTCAATTATGGTGTTTGTATAGTCGTTTTGCAAAGCATAAGAATTCAATTCCTGGTTTATGGCATCAATTTTATTTTCCAGACTAATTTTGGTGTTTTGAATTTCAAATTCTGTATTCTGAAGTTTTATATTGGCCAATTTCAAATCGCCCCGCTCTTTTCTTAAAAATAGAGGAATGTTAATGTTTACACCACTTTTGTATGTAGATGTATTGAAAGACCTAGCTATATCTGGGGTTTGGGACAAAAAATTGTACTGTAAATCGATTTGTGGCAGTAGATTATTGCGCTGCAAACGTTTTTCAATGGTTAAACTTTTGAATTTATAGTCCAAGGATTTCAACTTGGGGTGATTTTCAATGTCAAAAGTTTCAATGTCCAGATCAGATGTATTAAGGGTGGTGTCAATGGTAATGTATGTATTTGTGTCTGGTACAATGCCTTCCTTAATTTCAACAGGTGTATTGTTGTTTAACCATAAATAGTTTGATAGTTCCAAGGATGATTTAATAAACTTAATCCGCGATTTCTCCAGATTCAACTTTCGGGTGTTCAAGGTGATTCTTGCTTCTATAGTGTCAATGGCAGGTTTGTCTCCCATTTCATAACTCTGTTTAATCCCGTTAAATCTTATTTCGGCATTGTTTAAAAAGGCTTCATATACCAGTTTTTCATTATAAGCTTTTAACCAATTGAAGTAAACTAAGGTGGCATCATATAAAATCTGGTTGACTAGCAACTGTCGGTCTGCCCTTGCTTGGTTTACATACAGTTTAGATTGACGAAGCATGGCCATGCGTTTGTTGGTCAGTAAACCCCGAGCTACGGGAATGGAAACACCGGCGCTGTAAAGCCCATCAGTTGGAACAGTTGCTTCGGGGTTTAGGTATGCACCTGAATTGTCCTCGAAACTGCCCTTAAACTCTATGCCGAACCATGTTGGGATTTTAAACGTGGCATTGAGTTTGTCGTAATAGTCCGTGTTTTTAAAAGTCTTTTGGTTATAGTCAACTTCAATTTTTGGGTCGAAGGCACCTCGGGCTTTTAACAATTTGGCTTCACTTTCAGAAATAACCAAATTGGCCTGTTTCACAATGGGATGATAGGCCTTTACGTACCCTAAATATTCTTCCAAGGTAATAACTGAAGTGTTTTCTTGTGCCTTAGCAAAGCCACTAACGAATAATATGATGCCCAAAATTAAATGTTTCATGTGCTTATAATTATTGTTTTTCATATGTCACATGTAACATCCATGTAATAATTTCTATGTTTGATTATGTTCTTTACCATGGATGTTTCATTTTTTATCTTCTTTTGAAGCTGTTTTATTCGTTTTTGGTTGGTAGTAGTTAGGAGGGAAGCTGTTTATTTGCCTCCACAATTCAAACCATATAGGCACATCTTCAAGAAGTGCAATGGTTCTTGCTCCGGAGCCAACCCTAATGTCTTCTGGCCATTTATAGTCTGCCTCATCTGGGGCTAATAGTACTCTGTATTTTCCATTATCACTTATAAAACGCTCAATGGCTACAATTTTTGCACCGTACGTTCCATAGGACGCATTTGGCCAACCGCTAAATACTATGGCGGGCCATCCATCAAATTGCACTCTTACTTTTTCGCCAATATGTAGCAAGGGCAAATCTATGGGTCTTACAAAAGTTTCAACAGCCAAATCGTATTGGGCGGGCATAATGCCAACAAGGTCTGTACCTTCTTTAAAGGTCACGCCAACACCACCGGTTACTGCTCTGTTGATATAACCATCTTGGGGGGCGGTTACATACAGCAAACTATTTCTTTTTTTGTAATTGCTAAAAGCGTTTTCAAGTTTTGTTACTTGGGCTTTCGTGTCGAACTGGCTGGATTTTGCCGTAAACATATCACTTTCTGCCTTGGATATTTTATCAGCAAATTCAGCGTTTGTCCTTGATAGTTCCAATTTGGCATTTATGGCTTCATTTTGGCTAGTCAAATATTTATTTTCTTGAGAAATTAATTTGGCCTGAGTTTCTTGAAGCTTAAGGCGTTTTTCTTCAACATCCTTTACGGCCATCAAGCCTTCGGTTTGTAATGTTTGTGTTCTGTTAAACTGACGTTCCGCAATGGCTATATTGGTTTTTGCCGCTTCCAGGTCTATGCTGTCACTTTTTACTTTGAGCTGTGCTTGCATCAATTTATTTTTGGCTTGTTCTAGTTTAAGCTTTTGCTCTGTTTTTAAAGCCAAAATCTGTCTGTTCAATGCTTCAACTTTTCCTTCATAGGCCATAACTGAGGATGATTTGGCTTGAATCTGTTCATTTGTACGTTCAACAAGCTGGTCGTCAAAATAGTCGCTTTTCACTTCTGAAATCCTTAAAATGGTATCGCCTTTTTTTACAAAATCACCTTCCTGTACAAACCATTCTTCAATACGCCCAGGTATTTGCGATTGGATGGTTTGCGGACGCTGATTCGGTTTTAAGGTGGTAACCAGACCTTGTCCGGTAATGTTTTGGGTCCAAGGAAGAAAAAGCACAATCACTCCAATAATGGCAGCTGCCAATAAAAATCTATTGAAGTGTTTATAGTATTTTTTATCAATTATACTTTTTCCAGACTTAAACGTAGTTAAGTCAATTTTTTTATTTAGTTGATTGTGGGATATATTCAGCATGACTAACCTCGTTTAAATTTTATTACACCTCTATCTAAATTGATAAGTTCGCTGCATTTGTCAATCCATGCACTGCTACTGCTCACTACAATAAGCCCCCATGGTCTATCCTTGTGGGTTAAGTAGTCTATTATAGTGTTTGTTTCGGCTTGGTTGAATCTGTCCAAAGCATCCTCGAGAATGAGAAGTTTTGGGGATTTCAAAATGGCTCGTGCCAACACCAGTTTTTTGGATATGGTAAAAGACATTTGTTTACCATCAGGATAAAGAACCGTATTTAGACCTTTTGCTTGGTCTTTTATGAATGGTTTTAATCCAACAATATCGAGGATTTCATAGATTTTTTCATCAGAAATTTGAGGGTTTCCGAAGGTTAAGTTTTCCCTTATCGTACCTTCAAAAGGAGTTTCGTCGGATAAGGAAAGGCCTAGTTGGGATCTGTAAAAGTTGAGTTGCAGGCTGTCAATAGACATGTCATTAATGTAAATATGGCCGGATGTTGATTTCATCACTCCCGCAATTAATTGAAGCAATGTGGATTTTCCTGCCCCGCTTTCACCTTGAATTAAAATTCTGCTTTTAGCATTTATGGTGAATGAAATATCCTTTAAAATAGGCTTTTCCCTATTGGATACCTCGTAACAAACATGGTCTAATTCTATGTTCATGCCCTTTGAAAATGAAGAGCTATCTCCGTTTTGCATTTCCATTTCCATATCAACAATCTGTCCGATTTTTTCAAGTGAAGTCAATGTGTCATAGAACGATTCCAATCCTAATATTAATTTTTCAACTGAAGCAATAACCAAAAGAATAATAATTTCAGCTGCAACAAATTGTCCAATGTTCATTTCTTGGTTCAGCACCAAAGCACCACCAATCAATAATAAGCTGGCCGTAACAATAACTTTAAAGCTTATCATTTGAATGAATTGCTGCATCAGTACCTTAAAGTGACTTTCTCTGGATTTTAAATACTCATCCACCAAAGCATCATTTTTATTCATGCCTAATTGAGTGCTTCCGGAGAGCTTAAAACTAATAACGGACCTTGCTATTTCTTGAATCCAGTGGGCTACCTTGTATTTGTTTTTAGATTCTTTTAAGCTGGTTTCCAGTCCTCTTTGGGCAGTGAATTTGAATACCACGAAAATGAGACCTAGTAACAATATACCAAATACAATAAAAAAAGGATGGTAAAATGAAAGTAATGTAAGGGCAAACAAAATTTGCAATACTGCTGTTGGAACATCGATTAAAATTTTGGACAAACTTTTTTGAATGGTCAAAGTATCAAAAAAGCGGTTTGCCAATTCTGGTGGATAGTAATTTCGAAGCTCCGACATTTTTATTTTCGGGAAACGGTAAGCCAATTCGAAAGACGAGCGTGTAAAAATACGTTGCTGGATGGTTTCAATGATTCTTAATTGCATCAATTGTAGAGAGCCTGAAAAAGCAACGCCCACAGTAACTATGATGACCAAGATAATCCAAGAGGTTGAAATTTGTGCCCCTTGAATTAAATTGATTATGGCTTGGATTCCCAGAGGTAAGGACAGAGCCACGATACCTCCAAAAATAGCATAATAGAAAATTTGGCGAATGTCTCGTTTTTCCAATTGAAGTAAGCCGATTAGGCGTCTCCAGGGTGTCATTTTAGATTGCTCCATAATTTAGACGGTCAAAGTTTTGAGTACAAGGTTTTTGTAAAATTGGGTTGGGGTAATACCAGCATTACAGTCGGTTATTGATATAAAATGCTCCTTCAAAAAATGCTGGTGTAAGCTGCCTTCCAAAATAGTGCTGGCAAGGCTTGATGGAAATTCATAATTGGGATTGATTTCTATTATCATATCTCTTAGGCGGTGCACAATGCTTTTGTAAACAACAAAATAGCCTTCTTTGTTTTCTTGGTCTACTTCTTTGGTTAAGAAGGATTTTGAGTTTTCATTAATTATAATTCGGTTTAAAATAACTTCGTTAATGTGTGAAAAATTTGAATCTTCTTTGGTGCTTCTGGTAACCACTTCAATGGCTTTCTTAAGCTTTTCATTTGGATTTAAGCTGTAGGTTTCAAAAACCAATTGGTACTCGACCCAAGCCCAATACCACGACGATAAATAAAGCAATAGTTTGTGTTTGCTCTCAAAATAGCGGTAAATAGAACTTTCGTTTGAGCCTATAACCGCTCCCAATTTTTTGAAGGTGAAACTATCAAAACCTAGCTCATCAATTAGAAGGATGCTTTGCTCAATGATGCGTTTGCCTAATGTTGAAGATTCTGGGTCTTTAACATAGATTTTTTCTGGCACCGAAATTTTTAAATTAGAAAGTAAATTTTTCATAAATGAAATTTATATTCGCAAATATAATAGTATTACTTTTAATAAAGAAATATAAACTATCAGTTTTATCGATATATAATCAATAAACCTTATAGGTGAAAAAATCAGGCAAAAATTAAATGGTTTTGCCTAGTGGCAACTCATACCATTTGAAACCATGTCATAAACAGGTTCGGGAGAAATGTAAGGAATGCCCAATCCCAATCCGCGTAGAATAAATAGTATGCCGATAAGCACAACAAAAATTGGAATGGCTTTTTGGATACGCTGTCTGGCAGTGCCTTTTAAAAACTGACTAAAATATATGGCCGTTGTCATTAAAGGAATGGTTCCAAGACCAAAAACAGCCATGTAGACGCTGCCGTTCAATGCATTGCCACTGGCAATAGCAGCAAAAACAGCCATGTAAACCAAACCACAAGGTAAAAACCCATTAAGAAAGCCGATGGTTAAAAATGTGTCGGTTCGTTTTCTTTTTAGGGCATTGCCCAAAGCGGACTTTACTTTGCTAATGAGTTTGTAAATCGGTTTTGCAACGCTGTATTTGTTGAAGGTTTTTTGTGGAATCAGCACAATTAAAATCATTATTATGCCAATAATAATTGATAGTTGCTGCTGGAAACCAAAAATATAGAGGCTTTTTCCAATGAGACCGAAAATCAACCCAATGATGCTATAGGCAAGCAACCGGCCAAAGTGGTAAAAGGTGATTTGTGATAGTTTTTTAAAGTTATTTGTTCTATCAACCGGAAGCATAAATGCAATAGGGCCGCACATTCCCACACAGTGGAAACTGCCCAGCAACCCTAAAACAAATGCTGAAATTAACATATTAATAATTTATTGTTTCTTTGTACAAGTAAGATTTATCTTGGTATTTCCAATCTACTTTAATGTTCCAGCGGCCATCTACCAAACGATTGTCAGGTATGAGCAAGTATGGTTTAGACAGAGAAATTGCAGTTTCAAAGTCTAATTGTTTGTTAGATGGCCTATATAGGAACATTTTTCCAGTAATCTTTTTATATTCTAAATCTTCAGGGAAATTAATTAGCAATCCTTCAGCAGTTTTTTCAAAACTGATGTTGGTTTCCAAATCATTGGCATTTTTCAACTTATCGATATCATTTTGGTATTTAAGCTCTTCGGCATAATAATCTTCCGTTACCAAATCGTGGTCGTACTTATCGCTAACGCTCATGGTAATGATGAAGTACATGATGAAGCTTATAAAACCTATAAAGGCTATTACAATTCCGGTTCCCCAATTAATTTTCATAATGCTGTTTTTTTTTTAATCTACGTTTTCAGACTTCCATCTTTGTGCTTCGGTCTTCATATTTACCTATAACTACGTGGCCCTAAAAAATTGGCCGTTGTGGTTTCAATAAGTTCATCGCCTTGGTAAACACCAATTTTAATTTTATTTCTATCGCCCGACAATGCCGAGTTGTTTATTTCTATGAACAATGTACCCTCGGCAAAGCCTTGTTTCGGCACGGTTATGGTTTCAGTTGTTGATACCAATTTCAATTCACCTTTTTGGGATATTAATTTTAAGCTCACGTCCTCAATATCTTGAGTGGTTTTGTTCACCAATTTATAGGTGAATACGTTGCTTATAATGTTGTTTTCTTTGTGTTCGTATAATTGTCCAGGTAATCTTAAAATAGTGGCTTCCACATCATTTCTCAAGAAAAGCATGCCAGTCAATAAACCAATTAAAATGGTTAAAACCACTATATAGCCTTTCATTCGGGCGGTTAACCTAAACGGTGCTTTCTTTTCAATATTATCTTCGCTGGCGTATCTAATCAAGCCTTTGGGTTTGTTGATACTTTCCATAATATGGTCGCATTCATCAATACATGCGGTACAATTAACACATTCCAATTGCGTGCCGTTTCTAATATCAATTCCGGTTGGGCAGACATGCACACACTGCAAACAGTCTATACAATCGCCATAGCCAAGTGCATCGCGGTCTTCATTCTTCCTGAAACTCTTTCTGCCATTTTCTGCTTCACCGCGTTTATGATCATAAGCAACAACAATTGATTTGTTGTCCAGTAATACTCCTTGCAACCTTCCGTAAGGACAGGCTATAACACAAACTTGTTCTCTAAACCAAGAAAACACAAAGTAAAATACAGCCGTAAAAATGAGCAGTGGGAACAGGGTGCTTAAATGGTTTAACGGACCTTCTGTAATGTATCTTATAAGTTTATCGCTGCCAATTAAATAGGCCAAAAATATATTGGCAATAAAGAAGGATATCACCAAAAAGATAAACCATTTTAAAAGGCGCTTTCTTATTTTTTCGGCATCCCATTTTTGTTGGTCCAATTTACGTTGTTTGTTTCTATCTCCATCAATCCAATACTCAATGCGTCTAAAAATCATTTCCATAAAAATGGTTTGTGGACAAATCCATCCGCAGAAAATACGGCCAAAGGCCACCGTGAATAGCGTAATAAACATCACGCCAATAATCATGGAAATGACAAACAAATGGAAATCTTGCGGCCAAAACGGAAAACCGAAAATATTAAACCGGCGTTCCAAAACATTGAACATTAAAAATTGGTTTCCATTTATTTTAATGAACGGTGAAAGGAACAAAAACGCCAACAAGAAATAACTAACCCATTTTCGGTAGTCGTAGAATCTTCCACTGGGTTTTTTGGGGTACACCCAAGCACGGTTGCCTTCTTCGGTAATCGTTCCAATAGAGTCTCTAAATATTTCGTTGTCTGGGGTTTCCACTCTGTGTGTTTTCATTTTAAACCTGCCAGATTTTTATAATCTGACAGGTTTAGTGGTTTAGTTTGAAGTTGTTTGTTTGCTATTAATCAGCCTTAAGTGTTGCTGTAGAGTCAACTTCTGTAACCTCTATTTCTGTTGTTTCAGCTGTTTCTGAATTTTCTGCTTTTACTTCATCGTTAGCCCAAAGGTCACCTTGAGGTTCTTTAGGTTCTGCCGGTGTTTTACCTTGGAATTGCAACACATAACTTGCAACCTGTGCGATTTCGTAAGGTTTCAAACTTTGTTTCCAAGCAATCATACCTTTACCCGAACGGCCACCTTCTGAAATTGTGTGAAAAACATTTTTTATGCCTCCGCCCAAAATCCAATATTCATCAGTTAAGTTTGGCCCGATACCACCGCCGCCATCAGATTTGTGACATGCAACACAATTGGTTTGGAAAATGTTTTCACCAGCTTTTAAATCGGCTGCATCCACTAAAACTTCAACGGTATTGAAATCTACCAAATCCTTGGCTGTTTTTTTGTATTCTTCCAAGTCTAGTTTTGCCTGGGCTAGTTCATATTCCAATTCGTCAAACTGCCCTGGGCCATCAAACACATGGTATCTTAATAGGTACACGGCGGCAAAAATGATACTGGCGTAAAAACCGTACAGCCACCAGGGTGGTAAACTATTGTCCAATTCTTTTATGCCATCATAATTGTGGTCTAAAATAATCTCACCTTCTTCTTCTATTGGTTTTTGTCCTAAAAGTTTCTTGTAAATGTTTTTCAACCAAGTAAACTGGTATGCTTTCTCTTTCTCGGCCAAAAAGCGGGCTTTGGCTTCTTCATCCAATTTATGGAGCATAACGTTTTCCAAAGCGCTAACTATGGCTTCAATGGCGATTAATATTAGAAGCACTAAAAACAGGAACAACATAACGGCAGGGTATTCAACAAATGCCGGTTTTTCGCCTGAATCGATAAAATATTCTACCGCTCCAAAAATTATAAAGAATGCTACAGGAACTCTTATCCAAGATGGGAATGATCGTCTCATAATATATCGTCGTTTTGGTTGTCTAATGGAATGTTGCTAACTTTTTTTATATAGTCTTTTTTCGCAGTAAATACCCACCAAAAAAGCACGACAAAAAAGGTGAAAAAAATGAGTAGGGAAATTATGGGGTATATCTCAATCCCCGTAATGCTCTCCATATGGTTTTTTACAAATTTTAACATGATGCTTTATTTTGATGGTTAGTTTTGTGCTGTTGCTTCTACTTTGATATCAGTTCCCAATCGCTGTAAATAAGCAATAAGCGCTGTAATCTCCCTGTTTTTCATTTCAACAAATGGTTCACCGTTTTCGGCAGCATATTTTTTGTCTGCTTCATAAGTTTTTGCGAAATCAGGATCGCTATAAAGGTTTTGCTCAATTTGCTCACCTTGGGCAGCCATACTTTCCTGAGCCTTAGCAATATCTTCATCAGAGTAAGGTACGCCCAAAGAAACCATGGTTTTCATTTTAGCTTCGGTTTGCGATTTATCCAATTCGTTTTTTATCAGCCAAGGATAACGAGGCATAATAGAACCAGAAGAAGTGCTTTGTGGGTCGTACATGTGGTTGAAATGCCAGTTATCTGAATACTTGCTACCAACGCGGTGTAAATCGGGTCCTGTACGTTTACTTCCCCAAAGGAATGGATGGTCGTAAACATATTCGCCTGCTTTTGAATACTCGCCATAACGTTCTACCTCACTTCTAAACGGACGAATCATTTGTGAATGGCAGCCCACGCAGCCTTCACGGATATAAATGTCGCGACCTTCTAGTTCAAGTGGAGTATATGGTTGAACACTTGCAATAGTTGGGATGTTGGATTTTACCATAATAGTTGGTACAATTTGAACAATACCACCAATTAAAATCGCTACCGTAGCCAAGATGGTTAATTGAATTGGTCTTCTTTCCAACCAAGTATGCCATCCTTCACTGGCAGTTCGTTTTTTAGTAACACGCTCAAGAGCTGGAGCTTCTGCCAATTCGTTTTCAACTTTACTACCTTGTTTAATGGTAACAATTACGTTGTAAATCATAATGAGCATACCAGTGATGAACAAGGTTCCACCGATGGCGCGCATCCAGTACATTGGGATAATTTCGGTTACGGTTTCTAAAAAGTTACCGTAAGTTAACGTACCATCAGGATTAAATTGTTTCCACATACTTGCTTGTGTAAATCCTGCAACATACATAGGCAATGCATACATAATAATGCCCAAGGTGCCTATCCAGAAATGTAGGTTTGCCAGTCCTAAAGAGTATAATTTTGTTTTAAATAATCTTGGTACTAAGTAGTAAATCATACCAAAAGTAAGGAAGCCATTCCAAGCCAACGCCCCTACGTGTACGTGGGCAATAATCCAGTCTGTAAAATGGGCAATGGCGTTTACATTTTTTAATGATAGTGTTGGTCCTTCAAAGGTTGCCATACCATATCCGGTAATAGCTACTACCATGAATTTTAAAACAGGGTCAGTTCTTACTTTGTCCCATGCACCTCGAAGAGTTAATAAACCGTTTATCATACCACCCCAAGAAGGCATTAATAACATAATAGAAAATGTAGTACCTAAGTTTTGTGCCCATTCGGGTAAAGCAGTATATAATAAATGGTGGGGTCCGGCCCAGATATAAATAAAGATTAACGACCAAAAGTGGACTATAGAAAGTCTATATGAGTACACGGGTCTATTTGCGGCCTTGGGCACAAAGTAATACATCAAGCCTAAAAACGGTGTGGTTAAAAAGAAGGCTACCGCATTATGGCCATACCACCACTGTACTAAGGCATCTTGCACGCCTGCATAAACAGAGTAACTTTTTAAGGCACTTACAGGAAGTTCCAAACTGTTAAAAATATGGAGTACGGCAACTGTTACAAACGTGGCAATGTAAAACCAAATAGCAACGTACAAATGGCGTTGTCTTCTTTTTAAAATAGTACCGATTAAATTCCAACCAAAAACAACCCAAACCAATGCAATGGCAATATCAATAGGCCATTCTAATTCAGCATATTCCTTTGATGTAGTAATACCCAAAGGAAGCGTTAAAGCGGCCGATACAATAATAAGTTGCCAGCCCCAGAAGTTAATTTTGCTCAGTACATCGCTAAACATTCTGGCCTTTAACAAACGCTGTGCAGAATAGTAAACACCGGCAAAAATGGCATTACCTACAAAGGCAAAAATAACCGCATTGGTGTGCAGTGGGCGCAATCTACCGAAACTTAACCACGAAATGCCGTCGGTTAAATTGGGGAATAAAAACATAAATGCCAGCAGTAAACCCACCAGCATTCCCACAACGCCCCAAAGCATGGTCGCGTATAAGAAATTTTTAACGATTTTGTTATCGTAATGAAACTGTTGCATTTCCATAATTATAGTTGTTAATCTTTTTTGGTTAGTATTGATTTATCGGATTTTTCTTTTACCAGTTCGTCTTCAAAAAGCATGCGCACAGAAGGTGTGTAGCTATCGTCGTATTGTCCTTTTTTTACCGCCATTACAAAGGCAAAAAAGAAACATACGGCCACAACAATGCTTATGGCTAATAAAATATATATAACACTCATACCTGTTTGAAGTTACGGTTCAAAATTACTTTCATACTCCTATCCAAAAGATGACATTTGTCATATTCCATGTTTTTTTATTTATTTTTTATTTTGGCGTTACCCTGTCGGGTCGGGCTTTACGCTGCAAGTTTTGGCTCGATGCACACCTCGTCAAAAGCTATTCACTGCAATCCCTAACGCACCTATCCGCCCAAGTAGGTGCATTCCATTATTTCAATTTTCTTCCTACAATGTTGGTGCAAATTGTGGTAAACGCCACAATACTTATGGAGCTTAAAGGCATTAATATGGCTGCTACCACAGGCGACAATTTGCCCGTTACGGCAAAATACAGCCCAATACAGTTATAAATAAACGAGAGCAAAAAACTCCATTTAATTATTTTGATGGCTGATTTCGAGACCTTGATATAATGGTACAACTGATTGAATTTTGAGGCATCCAAAATGGCATCACATGCAGGTGAGAACACATTAACATTCTCAGAAATGGCAATGCCCACATTACTTTGTGCCAATGCACCGGCATCATTCAGACCATCACCAACCATTAAAACATTGGCGCCTTCACTTTGATGGTACTTGATATAATCAAGTTTGTCTTGAGGCTTTTGGTTAAAGAGTAGCTTTGTTTTTGCAGGAAGCAGCTTAGTCAGATTTTCTTTCTCACCCGAGTTGTCGCCAGAAAGAATAACTAAATCATAATCTTTTTTTAGTTTATTGAACAACTTGGACAGTCCTTTTCTATACGCATTGTAAAATGTGAATTTTCCTTTATAGGTGTTGTCCGTGCTGACATGTACTGTAGTATTTAAAGTAGAAACATCATTGGAGCTCCCAACAAAAGGGGCGGAACCCACTTTAATGTGTTTGTTTTTGTACTTGGCTTCAATGCCTTGACCCAAATGTTCTTGGTAGGCATCCAGGGTTAAAATATCGTGCTGGTCCAAAAGGTTATATAAAGATCGGCTTAAAGGATGGTTAGATCCTCTCAAAGTACTTTTTAGAAGTGTTTCTTCCGATTTAGAAAGCTCCAGACCTTCATAATTAATTTGGGTTTCTTTGTTTGCCGTTATGGTTCCGGTCTTGTCAAAAATAACCGTGTTTATTTTGGCTAGTTGCTCAATAACACAAGCATTTTTAAGGTAGAATTTCTTCTTCCCTAAAATGCGTAAAATATTGCCAAAAGTAAATGGGGCAGCTAAAGCAATTGCACATGGGCATGCGATAATCAGCACTGAAGTAAACACATTCAACGCTTTGCTGGAATCAACAAAAAACCAAAAACCAGTGGCCAAAATGGCTATGCTTAAAATGGCAATGGTAAAATGCTTGCTTATTTTGTTGGTTATGTTGGTAAAAGCTAATTCTTTATCCTTTTTAAAAACGTCATTGCTCCAAAGTTGTGTAAGGTAACTTTGCTCAACAGATTTTAAAACATCAACTTCAATACTTCCATAAAGTTGTTTTCCGCCGGCGTAAAGCTTGTCGCCCGACTGTTTCGATACGGTTTTTGATTCGCCCGTTACAAAGCTATAATCTATTTGCGCATTTCCTTTTATCAAAATACAATCAACCGGAATAAGTTCTTCGTTTCGAATTAAAAGTCGGTCGCCTTTTTCAATATCATAAACTTGAATGGATTCCTCTTTGCCATCATCTGCTATTTTTGTTATCCCAATTGGGAAATACGATTTATAATCACGTTCAAACGATAAAAACGAGTAGGTTTTTTGCTGAAAAAATTTCCCGAGCAACAAAAAGAATACTAGGCCCGTAAGACTATCGAAAAAGCCAGATCCCGCATCAAAAATAATTTCGGCAGTGCTTCTTAAAAACAGCACAATAATGCCTAGGGCAATAGGCACATCAATATTTAAAATTTTAGATTTTAAGCCTTTATATGCCGAAATAAAATAGTCTTGAGCCGAGTAAACAACCACAGGCAATGAAAAGGCGAACATAAGCCACCTAAAAAGCGGTTTAAATTGCTCGAGCCAAAATTCGCCAACCTGAAAATATTCTGGGAATGATAAAAACATGACATTGCCAAAGGCAAAGCCTGCAACGCCCAATTTGTAAATCAAAGATCGGTTTACGTGCTTTTTTCCAACGCTATAGTCGTCGAGACTTATAAAAGGCTCATAGCCAATACTGCTTAGAAGGGCGACCAGACTTTTTAACGTCAAGGCTTCCATGTTAAAAGCTACTCTAACGGTTTTCTTGCCAAAGTTTACGGTTGAAGCGCTGATGGCTTTGTTAAGCTTGTTTAGGTTTTCCAATATCCAAATACAGGAACTACAGTGAATATGCGGAATGTAAAGGGTCACAATTTGGGTATCATCACCCTTGAACTCCAGCAATTGTTCAATAATCTTGGTGTTTTCCAAAAAGTTGTATTTACCCTCAATATCCTTTGGTGTAGCGCCCGGTGCTTGCTGTAAATCGTAGTAGCAGGTTAAGTCGTTTTCCGAAAAAATTTCATAAACAGTCTTGCAGCCATTACAACAAAATGGCTTGTCATCATAAATAATTTCGGAGGATGTAGCGTCTAAACCACAGTGGAAACATGTTTTATGCTCCATAAAAAATTTGCTCATTTATACCTGCGGCAAAAGTCTAAAGTAAAAGGATAAATTAATATGATAATTATCATGTTTTCATTAATTTTACCGAACTTAAAAAACAGGTATGGGTAAGTGCGAACAATGTATCATTAAACAATTCAATTCCTTAAAAGCGTTGACCAAAGAAGAATTGGTGCGTATTTCAGGTTGTAAAACAACCAAAACAATCAAAAAGGGCGAGGTGATTTTTGAGGAAGGCGAAACCATAAATGGTGTTTATTGTGTTAAGGATGGAATTTGCAAACTCTCAAAATTAAGTGAAAACGGAAAGGATCAGATTGTGAAAATGGTCGTTAAGGGCGATTTATTGGGGCAACGTTCCTTGATTTCAAACGAGAGTTCAAATCTTCAAGCTGTTGCTTTAAATGATATGGAAGTGTGTTTTATTCCTAAAAGTGAAATAATAGCCGACCTTCAAAAAAACCCAAAATTTTCATTTGAGGTGCTCAAAGAAATGGCCCATGATTTAAAGGAAGCCGACGATTTTATTGTTAATATGGCACAAAAGTCTGTTAAGCAACGTTTGGCCGAAACTTTAATATACATTTACAACAGTTTTGGTGTAAATCCAGATAATACCTTGAGCGTTTTATTGTCTCGTGAAGATTTTGCCAATATTGTTGGTACGGCTACAGAATCTGCTATTAGGGTGCTTTCCCAATTTAAAAAGGAAGGGCTTATTTCTACGGTTGGTAAGCAAATTAGAATTGAGGATCTAGAAGGGCTTAAGCGTGTTGAGTAGCCTTCATTTACTTTGCTTCTATTGCTATAAATAAATCCAATTATATTCTTTTAACTGTTGTATAAAAAATTGGTATTTTTATGCAGCTATGACAGACAAGAATACTTCAAGAAAAGGATTTGTATTTAAAACCTACGAGGCGCCCAATCAATCGCCCTTTGATAAACTTTTTGATATTTTCAAGGAATTGATAACCCATACTTCGGGTGATTTTGATGAAGCTATTGATTGGTTGCGCGAGCTGGACAAAGAGTACAACCTCACGACTCCAGATTATACCATAGACGATTTTATTGAAGACCTAAAGAAAAAAGGTTATCTCAGGGAAGAGATAGATTCTGATGGTAATGGCTCTTTGGCCATTACTGCAAAAACTGAACGGGCTATACGGCAGCAGGCACTCGATCAAATTTTTGGAAAAATTAAACGAAGTGGGCAAGGAAGCCACAGAAGCAAAAGCCCAGGAATAGGTGATGAACATACAGGTGATTTTAGGGATTACCAATTTGGTGATGCTTTAGATAAGGTGTCGATGACCGAGAGTTTGAAAAACGCACAAATAAGTCAAGGTATAGGTGATTTTACCTTGTCAGAAGACGACTTGGTTGTTGAGGAAACACTTCATAAATCTCAAATGAGTACGGTGCTCATGATTGACATCAGTCATAGTATGATACTATACGGTGAAGATAGAATTACACCAGCCAAAAAAGTGGCCATGGCATTGGCCGAACTCATTACAACCCGCTACCCAAAGGATACCTTGGATATTTTGGTTTTTGGAAATGATGCCTGGCAAATTGAAATAAAGGATTTGCCCTATTTAAAAGTGGGCCCATATCATACTAACACTGTTGCAGGTTTAGAACTGGCATTGGATTTACTCCGAAGAAAACGCAATACTAACAAGCAAATTTTCATGATTACAGATGGCAAGCCCAGTTGTTTGCGTTTGCCAGATGGTGATTACTTTAAGGATAGCTTTGGGTTAAATCCAAAAATTGTAAATAAGTGCTATATGATGGCGCAGCAAGCTCGTCGTCTCCATATACCTATCACAACATTTATGATTGCCAAGGACAATTATTTGATGCAATTTGTTAGGGAGTTTACTTATGCTAACCAAGGCAAAGCATTTTATACAGGGCTGAAAGGCTTGGGTGAAATGATTTTTGAAGACTATGAAACAAACAGAAAAAAAAGAATTAGAGGATAAGAAATGAAATTAGAAAATATTAAAACATTAGGCGAACTTAAGGCATCAGGATATAAAAGTAAATCCATAAAAGATGAGTTAAGGGATAATTTAATAAAGAAAATAAAAAATAAAGAAACCACTTTTGACGGAGTGCATGGCTATGAAAATACAGTAATCCCAGAATTGGAACGCGCTATTTTATCACGTCATAACATAAATTTATTGGGGTTGCGCGGGCAGGCAAAAACCCGTTTGGCTAGATTAATGTTGAATTTATTGGATGAGTATATTCCTTATGTTGAGGGCTCAGAAATTAACGACGACCCTTTTAAACCTATTTCACGATATGCCATAGAGTTGATAAAGGAAAAAGGAGATAAAACGCCGATATCTTGGTTGCACAGAAGTGAGCGATTTGCGGAAAAATTAGCCACTCCCGATGTTACAGTGGCTGATATCATTGGTGATGTAGACCCTATAAAGGCCGCAAATTTAAGGCTGAGTTATGCTGATGACCGAGTGATTCATTATGGCATGATTCCACGGGCTAACCGATGCATTTTCGTGATTAACGAATTACCAGACTTACAAGCCAGAATTCAAGTGGCCTTGTTCAATATTTTACAGGAAGGCGATATTCAAATTAGGGGCTTCAAGTTGCGATTGCCACTCGATATTCAATTTTTGTTTACGGCAAATCCTGAGGATTATACCAATAGGGGAAGCATCGTAACCCCTTTAAAAGATAGGATTGGTTCACAAATTTTAACGCACTATCCTGTCGATATTGAAACAGCCAGACAAATTACCGAACAGGAAGCCAAAGTGGTTGAAAGCCAAAAAGCCACCGTAATTGTGCCAGATTTAGCCAGGGATCTGTTGGAGCAAATCGTTTTTGAAGCCCGCGAAAGTGAATTTATCGATTCCAAAAGTGGCGTTAGTGCACGTTTAAGTATAACAGCTTTAGAAAATTTAATGAGCACTGGAGAAAGGCGTGCTTTAATAAACAGTGATGGGCAAACTACCGTTAGGTTATCTGATTTTGTGGGCATCATTCCTTCCATAACTGGTAAAGTGGAATTGGTTTATGAAGGTGAGCAGGAGGGAGCTGCAGTAGTAGCATATAATTTAATTGGTGAAGCTGTAAAAAGTTTGTTTCCCGAGTTTTTTCCGAAAATTGAGAAACTACAAAAGCAAGATGAGGTTGGACCTTACGATGATATTGTGTCATGGTTTTTCAATCAAAAGGAAGGTTTCGAATTATTGGACGATTTACGCGATAAGGAATATAAAAACTTGCTAAGCGCCATTTCGCCGTTAGACGATTTATTGGGTAAATACCAACCTAAACTATCAAAACAAGACAGCTATTTTGTAAAGGAATTTCTGCTTTGGGCTTTAGTTGAGTTTAAATTGCTGAGTAAATTTAGGTTCTCTGAAGGCGTACAATTTAAAGACCCTTATGGAAGCTTTATCAGCGGAATTTGACCATTTTATTCATTGGTAAATTAGGACTTTGATCTTCTAATATTTTTAAATCCATATTAAAACATATCTAATTTTTGCGTTCTGATAAAAAAAGACACAAGCTTTCATAAATGTAGGTTTTAGTATCTTTTTTATGTATATTATGCAAATAATGATTCTTTTTTGATGGTTTTTAATTGAAAATTATCAAAAAATCGAAAAGAATGTTTTTTAATTTATGGCAGCAAATCTTGCAAATAAGAGTTTCATCAAGCTCTTATCTTTTGATATTGATAACACCTTGGTTGAGTTTCATACCCTAAAAAGTAATTTTCCTAAAATCTGGAAAAAGTATAAAAATGGAACAGATATTTTACTTACCTACAATACAGGTCGATTAATTGACGATGTTAAAAATCTAATTGAAAAAGGCGTTTTGCCAGAGCCAGATTATATTATTTCTGGTGTAGGCACACATATATATGATTACCCAAATCAATCGGTGGTAAAGGAATTTAATGATGTTCTTGACGATGGCTGGGATTTGGAAACCGTGGAAAGCATTATACAGAACATAGACCATCCAATTAGCGAGCAACCTTCCAGATTTCAACATTCCTACAAGAGAAGCTATTTTTTTCATGATGCCACACCAGAACACATCACTGAAATAGAACAGAATTTTGCCAATGCCAACATGCATATTAATGTAGTCTATTCTGGGGAAAAGTTTTTGGATATTCTTCCGAAATGGGCAAATAAGGGCAATGCGCTACAATGGTTGCTTAAAAAGCTCAGTTTAGATTCAAGCGATGTTTTAGTGGCTGGCGATAGTGGAAATGATTCTGCTATGTTCAACCTAAAGAATATTAACGGAATAGTAGTGGCGAATGCTCACGAAGAACTTTATAAATTCACTAAGTACAGACAAATATATCATGCAGAAGGAGAACATGGAGACGGCGTTATTGAAGGCCTCATCTATTACGGTATTTTGCCAAAAGAAGCGCAGTTCGTTATAGAAAAGGATCATTCTGAGGATTTCATTATTCAACAGGAAAGGATAAATATTGCTTCGGAAGATGAAGATGAAAAAATAGCCCTCATAAAAGAAGGGTATACCAAGGCCATTAAGGCACTAAAAAAGAATATTACACCCTTAGGTTTTTCGGCCTGCTCAATAAAAGATAATGAAGCTAGTGGTACTGACGAAAATTATCACAGTGTTTGGGCTAGAGATGGCGCAATAACAGTTATTGGTTCACTTCCTTTAATTCGCGATGAAGAAATTCATAAGTGCCAGAGACAAACCTTAGTGACTTTACTTGAGCATATTTCTCATAATGGTCAAATTCCATCCAATGTTCGAATTAAGGATAACATGGCTGATTATTCGGGAGTTGGGGGTATTTGCTCTATAGATAGTGGTATATGGGTGGTTATTGCCTTCTATGAATATGTTCATGTGACAAAAGATATTGATTTTCTTCGAAAATATATTGATGATATAAAGGAAACCATGCGTTGGTTAGGAGCGCACGATAGCAATAACGATGCTTTGTTGGAAATACCTGAAGCTGGCGATTGGACGGATTTGTTTGGTGGAAGCTATAACATCTTATACGATGAAATTTTATGGTATCGTGCCAATGTATGCTTTGGGAGAATGTTAGAAATATTAGGAGATTACGAGGATGCGGGTAAGTACATAAGATGGTCTCAGGTTATTAAAAAGGAGATACTGCAAAACTTCTGGCCTTCCACACAGCAAAAATTGTTTCAGTCGGTCTCTTTTGCAGAACGCCAGTTTACATTGGGGGACACTTCTTACTTAATAGCTCAAACAACACCATTTGACTTTAGTTGGCGCTGTGATGTTTTTGGGAATGTTTTGGCCTTTTTACATGGTGCGGTAGATGCCGAAAAAGCACACAAGACCTTGAAATTTATGTTGGGTGTTGGTGTTAATGATCCTTTTCCGGTCTCAAATGTCTATCCCGTGGTTACGCCAGGAGACCCAGATTGGAGACCTTACTATACGGTTAATTTATTAAATCTTCCCAACCATTACCATAATGGAGGCATCTGGCCATTTGTTGGCGGATTCTGGGTAAAGTTTATCAATAAATTAGGGTTGAAAGATGTTGCCATTTCTGAGCTACATAAGTTGGCTTTGATAAACAAGGAAGGATTGACCGAAGAATGGGAATTCACCGAATGGGCACATGGCACAACGGGTAAAGCTATGGGAAAGGCTTATCAAGCTTGGTCGGCAGCCCAATATATTTCAGCCTGTCATGATTTAAAAATAATTAATAAATAATAAAATTTGAAATAATGAAGTCGATATTGATGATCTCTTTGCACGGATATGTAGGTGCCAATGCGGAATTAGGAAAACCAGACACAGGAGGACAAGTAGTTTATGTTTTAGAACTTGCCGAGCGTTTCAGTAGATTGGGAAAGCGTGTAGATTTGGTAACACGACAATTTGAAGACCAACCAGAATACGATCATGTCGATGAAAATTATAGTGTATGGCGCATTCCTTTTGGGGGTAAAAAGTTCATTAGGAAAGAAGATATGCACGATCACCTAAAAAAGTTTGTTACCAATTGTTTGGCAGCCATAAAAAAGGAAAATAAAAAATACGATATTGTATACAGTCATTATTGGGATGCTGGTTGGGCAGGACAAAAAATTGCTGAAGAGTTGGGTATATCGCATGTTCATACACCCCATTCTTTGGGTTGGTGGAAACAGCATACCATGGGAAGTGATATGGAAGAAGAGGAAATGGAAAAAAACTACCGCTTTAAGGAGCGAATTAGAAAAGAATATTTTGTATATCAAATGTGTAATTATGTTATTGCTACTACATTGCCGCAAGTTGATTTACTTACCCAGCAATACGATGTTCTGCCAAGAAATTGTGGTATGATTCCCCCGGGAATTGATGAAAACAGATTTTATCCCATACCGTCAAAAGAGAACGACAAAATTCGTGAAAAATATGATATACACCCCACAGATATTTTGGCTTTAGGTAGAATGGCACATAACAAAGGATATGATTTGCTTTTGCAGGCATTGCCAACCGTTTTTGAACTTTGCCCCGAGGCAAGATTAGTCGCTGCAATTGGTGGCGACCAATCTGCTCAAGATGATAAAGGTGTTGCGGGTTTAAAAAAGCTTGCTGGAGAACTTGGGGTTTTAGATAAGATAACCTGGAAAAATTATGTAGCAGATAAAGATTTGGCAAATGTGTATCGATCGGCCAATATTTTCGCTATGCCTTCAAGGTATGAACCATTTGGAATGGTTGCTATTGAAGCCATGGCTTGTGGTACGCCAAGTGTAGTGACGGTTCATGGTGGTCTTTATGATTTAATTGATTTTGGAAATCAGGCGTTGTTCGCCGACCCGCACAGACCTTTGGAATTTGGTGCCATGATGTCTATGCCTTTGTTATATCCTAAGTTACGCAATGAACTATCTGTTGAAGGCGCCCGTTTTGCAAGGCGTAATTTTGGTTGGACAGGTATTGCTAAGCGCATATTAGCAATATTCAACAGTTCAATTAACCAAAGATCGATGGAATCGAGTATTTATTAGCAGTATAAGATTAATACTGGTCTCTAGATTTTATATTATCAGCACATAATTGAATAATTTGGGTAATGCGCTTTTTTCGTGTGTCCTCTCGTTTGGCTTGATTTAGCCAGTATAGATAGCTTTTTCGGTATGAAGGAGCATAGTTTCGGTAGTTGTTAAAAGCTATGGTATTTTTATCAAATTCATTTTGCAAATCTTCAGGTATCACACCATTTTCAACATCATCCAAAGCGGTCCAACTTCCATTTTGTTTTGCGATTTCGATGGTTTTTAATCCGCTTTCGTGCATTAAATCATCCGTAATCAATTCTTCGATATACCTTTTGTTCAATGCACTCCAAACACTTTTTTCATTTCTTGGGGTGAAGTATTGCCTTCTTTTTCCATTGCCCAAGCTTTTTACTGTAGAATCTATCCAGCCATAACATAGCGCAACTTTAACGGCTTTTTCCCACCGCATGCTTTCATTTTTATGTTCTACTTTAAAAAAAATCAAGTAAATGCCTGTTGATGATTTATGATTTTCGTGCAACCAAACACGCCATTCAATATCCTTTTTAAAATATAATTCAGGTAATTGCGCCAAGGCTAAATCTTTTTCGTATAAACATAAAAATCGGCATCAACATTAAATGAATTGATTTTATCGTCCAGCATTAATGTTTTCCATTCTGCTTTAGGAAATAGCCATTGTTCTTTTTCATTTATGTTGATTTGTATGGGCATATCGAACTTGTCCACAATATTGGTCCATCTGTATTTAAGTTCGCGTTTGTTTATTTCATATTCTAATGTTGGAATTTTTGTGGTTCTTAAATACTGATTGAAAAATTCGGTTAAATCAATGCCCGTTTCGTTTGAAAGAAAGTCTTCAATTTGTTTGGAATTTACGGTTTGGTGATAAAACGTAACATTTATTTTACGAAGAATCTTTCGCCATTTTTCATCGTCTTCAATAAGTTGACGTAAGGTGTGCAACATGTTGGAGGCTTTATAATACATGTCTATTGGGCCTGCACTGTTAACATCATAATAGCTTATTACAGGTCTTTCGTTTTCAATATTTCTGCGGGTGCCAATAACGTATTCGGCCGAAGCTTCTTTTCCGTAATAATAATCCAAAAAGAGATTTTCAGAATAAGCAGTGAAACCTTCATGAACCCACATGTCGGCAACATCTTTAGTCGTAATATTGTTAGCAAACCATTCGTGCCCAGATTCATGTATGATGATAAAATCGAATTTTAGACCCCAACCTGTACCCGATAGGTCATTTCCCAAATAACCATTTTTAAATTGGTTGCCATAAGTAACGCTGCTTTGGTGCTCCATGCCTAAATAAGGAACCTCAACCAATTTATAACCATCTTTATAAAATGGGTATTGACCAAACCAATATTCAAAGGCCTTCATCATTTTAGGAGCGTCTTTGAAATGTTTTTTGGCTTTTTCTAAATTGTCTTTTAAGACATAGTAATCCATATCAAGATTTCCAGCCATGCCTTCATAGACCTCAGAAAAATGGACGTAGTTGCCAATATTTATATTGACTCCGTAGTTGTTGATAGGATTGCCCACAAACCAAGAATACGTTTTTGTGTCACCAATTTGCTCAACCTTTCTTAGTCTTCCGTTGGAAACATCAAGTAGTTTTGAAGGTACATTAACACTAATGAGCATGCTATCCACTTCGTCGTACATATGATCTTTACAAGGCCACCAAACACTTGCACCCAAACCTTGGCACGATGAAGCAATAAAATGATTGCCATTGGCGTCTTTTTTCCATGAAATGCCTCCGTCCCATGGTGCTCTTATGGCTTCCTTTGGATGGCCTTCATAAAATACTTCCAAACTTTTTACTTCACCTATTTCTTGATTTTCAGATAGTTTTATAAAATGGGCGTTGCCATCGTTCTTTATTTCCAACTCCTTGCCATTTTGAACTGCTTTTGAAAGTTTCATAGGTGGTTGCAAATCAATTTGCATGACCGATTGATTTTTTAAAACCTTGTATTGAATGGTGTTTTTTCCTGAAATAAATTTATCATCAGGGTCAACTTTAATATCGAGGTGATAATATGTTAAATCCCACCATTCGCGTTCGGGGGTTATGCTTCCCCTTAATGTATCCTGTCTTGTAAAAGCAGGTTTTTCAGAAAGCAAATTCTGGGCAAAAGTAATATGGATTGAAATAAGAGCCAAAAGGCAAAATAGATTCTTCATTTATTTTATTTTTTAATCTCTAAAAACTTTATTTGGAAATACAACGACGCTTTCAAAACCATTTTCATTGACCGAAGCGACTCCAAAAAAGTAATTATCAATAACAATACCATCCAACATAAATTCTGAAACATCTCCTACATATCTACTGTTGTCCCAAGTTGGAGAAGTGGTGTCGCGCCAATAAATTTTATAGCCTTTGGCCCCATCAACTTTGTCCCATTTTAACTTTACTGAAGGCTCAACAATACCACCGATACTGACGTTGGCTGGAGCAGGGGAGGCTGATGCCAAACTAGCCAAATTTATTACATTTACGGCGGTTAGTTTTTTTGCATAATCAAAGTTTACGTGTTCAATAACATCGCCATATTTAATGCCATTTTCTTCACGGATATCTTGGTGCTGTTGATTATAATTTTCATGTGCTTCCATAATTCTGATACCGCCAAAACCTAAGTCATTAAATGGACGATGATGTCCGCCTCGACCAAATCTGTCCAACCTGTAAACCATCATCGGGTTCATTTCTGGCATATAGGTTTCAACGTTTTTGTATACATAGCGGGCTAACTGACGTGAAATACCATCCACTTCACCGCCATAATACCTTCTCATCATACGTTCCCTTTCTGTTTCATTTGGGGGCACAGGTTCCGAGAAAATCCTAAAGGTGCGATTGTCAATTACGCCATCAACACCTTTTATATTTCCAATCATATCATTATTTAAAACACCAATAATCTCCCAGCCTTTTTCTTTGGCATATTTAGCTAAGCCTGCGCCACCAAAAAGACCTTGTTCTTCGCCAGAAAGCCCAACATATATGATACTGCTTTCAAATTTATATTTTGAAAGCACTCTGGCCGCTTCAATAGTTCCTGCCATTCCTGATGCATTATCGTTTGCACCAGGTGCATCTTTTGTGAAATCTGATCCATCGCTATTTCTTGAATCAATATCACCACTCATGATAATATATCTATTGGGGTATTTTGTACCTTTTTGAATGGCAACTACATTAACAACCCATACGTCATGGGGTACGCGGTCATTTCCTTTTTTTGTAACAAAATCTTTTTGATAAAACACATCAATACAGCCATCACAATTTTCCGATATGGCTTCAAACTCTTTTTTAATCCAACGTCTTGCAGCCCCAATACCTCTGGTGTTTGATAGGGTGTCGCTAAAGGTATTTCTTGTACCAAAGTTTACCAACGTCCTTATGTCTTTTTCAATTCTATCAGCAGAAACAGCATCTATAATATCGTACAACTGTTGGTCTTTCTGTGCTAAACTTAACATTGTTGAGCATAAAATGCCTATAAAAATTAATCTTTTCATGTTTAAAATTTTATCTAAAATACTGAAAATAAAAACGCCCCGAAATAATTTCAAGGCGCTTTTAAAAATTGAGTTAGTCACTTTTAATCTGCCTAGAAGCAGTATTTATTTTCATTAATTACTTTTTGGGCAATAATGTGTCTTAGTTCAATAATATTGGGCATGTTTACATATTTAATGTAGCGTCTTAAGCCCATGAGCATCATGCGTTGTTCATCTCCTTTGGAGAATGAAATTATTGAATGTTTTCCAGCAGTTTCAATAACGTCAATAGCATGGAACAAATTTAATTTAGCCATGGCTATTTGTTCTTTTGCATTTTCTTCTCCTTCTTTTTTTGCCATTTTCTCTGCTCTTAAAATGGCTGATTCTGCCAAATAGATTTGGATTAAAATATCGGAAGCTGCTAACATTAATTGCTGTTGTTGCTCAATTTTCTCTCCGTATTTCTTTAAAGCTGCACCAGCAACCATCAAAAACAGTTTTTTAAGGTTTTTGATGATGCTTTTTTCTTCTGAAAACAATTCTGAGAAATCTTGTGGTTCAAAAGAAGGAATTCCGACTAATTCTTCAGCTACTGCTTGGGCTGGAGTCAACAGGTCAACATGACCTTTCATGGCTTTTTTGATGAGCATTCCGATACAAAGCATTCTGTTGATCTCATTTGTGCCTTCATAAATTCTGGAAATTCGGGCATCGCGCCAAGCAGATTCTATTGGTGTTTCTTCAGAAAAGCCCATACCTCCAAATATTTGAATGCCTTCATCAGTGCATTTTTGAACGAATTCCGAAACGGCTACTTTAAGAATGGAGCACTCAATGGCATATTCCTCAACACCTTTCAATTCGGCTTCCTGATGTGAATCTTTGCCATTGTTTTTACGAATGGTAATGCGTTCTTCAATATTTTTTGAAGCACGATAGGTAGCCGCTTCACCTACCCAGCAGTTGGTAGCCATTTCTGCAAGTTTTTGACGAATGGCGCCGAAGCTTGAAATTGGCGTTTTAAATTGAATGCGCTCGTTGGCATATTTAACGGATTCCGTGATGGTTCGTCTTTGGGCGTCTAAACAAGCTGCCGCCAATTTAATCCTTCCAACGTTCAAGGCATTCATGGCAATTTTAAAACCGTTTCCTCTGGTTGAAAGCATATTTTCAACTGGAACAATGGTGTCATTAAAAAATACCTGTCTGGTTGAGGAAGCACGTATGCCTAATTTGTGTTCTTCTTCACCCATGGTGATACCATTAGGATTTTCTGGGTCGTATTCAACAATAAAGCCAGTGATGTTTTTATCGTCTTCTATTCTGGCAAAAACAATCATTAGGCTACAGAATCCGGCGTTGGAAATCCACATTTTTTGACCTGTAATTTTATAATGTGTTCCATCTTCCGAAAGTACGGCTTTTGTTTTTCCGGAGTTGGCATCGCTACCTGCACTTGGTTCGGTTAAACAATAGGAACCAAACCATTCGCCCGTTGCCAGTTTAGGGACATATCTTTGCTTTTGTTCTTCATTGCCATATAATGTAATAGGCATGGTGCCAATACCCGTATGAGCTCCGAATGCTGTGCTGAAAGAACCTGTTGCCCCAGAAATATAGTCGCAAACCAACACGGTATCTACAAAGCCCATGCCCATTCCACCATATTCTTCAGGAACAGCAATACTTAAAAACCCTAATTCTCCAGCTTTCTGCATGCAAGATTCAGTAAGGGCATAATCTTTCTTCTCAAATTGTGCTTTTTTTGCCCAAATCTCCCTATCAACAAATTCAGTAACAGCTTCCTTCATCATAAGCTGGTCTTCGTTGAAATCTTCAGGTGTAAAAATGTCTTCGCAGTCAATTTCTTTTACCAAGAATTGGCCTCCGCGTAAAATATCTTTTTCTTTAGTTCCCATAGTTTTATAGTATTTAGATTTGAGTTCTATGTTTAGTTTAAAAATTCAAATATGCCACAAGCACCTTGCCCTGTACCAACACACATGGTTACAGCACCATATTTTCCTTTCATGTTTCGTTTGCGCATCTCATCAAATAATTGAACCGAAAGTTTAGCTCCAGTACAGCCTAGTGGATGACCTAAAGCAATGGCACCTCCATTTACATTTACGATATCTGGATTTAAGTTTAATTCCCGTATCACTGCTAAGGATTGTGATGCAAACGCTTCGTTAAGTTCTATTAATTCTAAATCATTTTGTTTCAAGCCAGCAAGTTTTAATGCTTTTGGAATGGCTTTTACCGGACCAATACCCATAATTCGTGGTTCAACACCGGCGGCAGCGTAATTTACCAATCTGGCAATAGGTTCTAAATTTAATTCTTTCACCATATCTTCACCCATGATTAAAATAAAAGCTGCTCCATCACTCATTTGTGATGAATTCCCAGCCGTTACACTTCCACCTTGGGCGAAAACAGGTTTTAATCTAGCCAAGGCTTCCAAATTTGTATCTTTTCTCGGGCCTTCATCTTTGGTGACTGTATAGGATTTTGTTGCCTTTTTTCCATTGGAATCAATATAAGTTTCTTCAACTTCAATCGGTGCAATTTGGTCTTGAAAACGATTTTCGGCTTGAGCTTTTAAAGCTTTTATGTGTGAATTATATGCGAATTTATCCTGGTCTTCACGGGACACTTTGAATTGATTCGCAACAGCTTCAGCGGTATTTCCCATGCCCCAATAATAATCTTCATGACCAGAATTTATTAGGTCATAGTTCAATTCAGGTTTAAATCCTGTCATAGGAACGGCACTCATACTTTCTGCACCTCCTGCGATAATACAATCGGCCATTCCTGCTTGAATTTTAGCAGCAGCAATGGCGATGGTCTCGACACCCGAAGAACAAAAACGATTAACGGTTACACCGGGTACATCCACAATATTTAAACCCATTAGCGAAATTAAACGGGCCATGTTTAAACCTTGTGAACCTTCAGGCATGGCGTTGCCAACAATAACATCATCAATTCTGGTTTTGTCAAAATTGGGCAATTTATCCATCATATACTTAATGGTTTCAGCCGCTAATTCATCCGTTCTTTTAAAACGAAAAACGCCTTTGGGTGCTTTACCAACTGCAGTTCTATATGCTTTAACTATATATGCTTGTTTCATAATTTTAGATTTTTAGGTGATTAGATTTTTAGACCGTTCAGATTTCTAAATATCTAGAAATCTAACAATCTTATCTGTCTAATTTCGCAATGGTTTTCCGGTTTTAAGCATATGCTGAATTCGTTCTAATGTTTTTCGTTCAGTACATAAACTAAGGAATGCTTCGCGTTCCAAATCCAATAGGTATTGCTCACTGACTAATGTAGGTTCAGACAAATCACCTCCAGTCATTACATAGGCGAGTTTGTTGGCTATTTTGTGGTCGTGCTCGCTAATGTAGTTTGATGCCTCCATAGAATCGGTTCCAACTAAAAACATGCCCAAAGCCTGTTTTCCCAAAACTTTCACATCGTTGCGCTTTACAGGTTTTGTGTAACCTGCTTCCGCTAGTAATTTGGCATGGGCTTTTGCAGTGGCAATTTGGCGGTCTTTATTGACCACAACAATATCTTTTCCTCGTTGAAGCACCCCTAAATCAAAAGCTTCGTAGCCTGAAGTAGATACTTTTGCCATGCCAATAGTCAGGAAATGCTCGCGCAAAACATTCAATTCTACATCACCTTTTCTAAAAGTATCTGAAGCCCTCAAGGCCATCTCTTTGGAACCACCTCCACCAGGGATTACTCCAACGCCAAATTCAACAAGTCCCATATAGGTTTCGGCAGCGGCCACAACTTTATCAGCGTGCATAGATAGTTCGCAAGCACCGCCCAAAGACATGCCATGTGGCGCTGAAATGGTTGGTATAGACGAATAGCGCATACGCATCATCGTATCTTGAAAATACTTAATGGCTCCGTTCAATTCCTCATATTCTTGCTCAACGGCCATCATGAAAATCATGCCTATATTGGCACCAACTGAGAAATTTGCTCCTTGGTTACCAATTACCAAGCCGTCAAAATCTTTTTCTGCTAAATCAATTGCTTTGTTCAATCCTGCCAAAACATCACCTCCAATGGTGTTCATTTTAGACTGGAATTCACAATTAAGAATACCATCTCCCAAGTCTTCAATTACAACACCATCGTTTTTGAATACTTGATAGGATTTCCTGATATTATCCAATATGATAAAGGCGTCTTGACCTGGTACTTTTTGTTGCGATTTGGATTGAATATCATAAAAATAAGTGTTCCCTTTTTTTACGGTATAAAATGAAGAACTGCCCGAAGCCAACATATCATTTACCCAAGGGGCGGGCTCCAAACCTTCTGCTTTCATGAGTTCTATGCCTTTTTCAACACCAACGGCATCCCAAATTTGAAAAGGACCGTGCTCCCACCCAAAGCCTGCCTTCATGGCATCATCAATTTTAAATAGTTCATCCGAAATTTCAGGAACTCTTTTGGAAACATAGGCGAACATGGCAGTGAAGTTTTTACGATAGAATTCACCTGCTTTATCTTTACCAGAGATTAAAATTGGAAAACGGTCAATGACTTTATCAACCGACTTTGTAAGTTCTAAGGTTGCGAATTTTGCCGATTTTTTTGCCCTATATTCTAAGGTGTTCAGGTCTAAAGACAGAATTTCAGTGTTACCATCAGCACCTGTTACCTTTTTATAAAAACCCTTTCCTGTTTTGCTACCCAACCATTTGTTTTCCATCATGGTATTGATGAAATCTGGCAGTTTGAATAATTCGTGCGCTTCATCATTTCGACAATTTTCATAAATCCCATGAGCAACGTGCACCAAAGTATCCAATCCAACCACATCAACCGTTCGGAATGTCGCCGATTTTGGGCGACCAATCACCGGGCCAGTAAGTTTGTCTACTTCTTCAATGGTTAAATCCATCTCTTTTACCTGATGTAACAAGCTTTGAATGCCAAATATACCAATGCGATTACCGATAAATGCAGGTGTGTCTTTAGCAACTACCGAAGTTTTCCCAAGAAACTGTTCACCATAACCATTTAGAAAGTCTAACACATCTTGAGAGGTTTTAGGCCCAGGAATAATTTCAAATAATTTTAAGTATCGTGCTGGATTAAAAAAGTGGGTGCCACAGAAATGTTTTTGAAAATCCTCAGTTCTCCCTTCACTCATAAATTTTATGGGAATACCTGATGTATTACTGGTAATGAGCGTTCCTGGTGTCCTGTGTTTTTCAAGTTTTTCAAAAACCTGCTTTTTAATATCAAGTCTTTCAACCACAACTTCCATAATCCAATCAACGTGGGCAACTTTGGCAATGTCATCCTCTAAATTACCTGTCATGATTCTACTGGCAAACTTTTGATGGTAAATAGGCGAGGGCTTAGATTTTAATGCAGTGGCCAAAGCATCGTTGACCAACCTATTTCTTACCACTTTATCTTCTAAAGTTAAACCTTTGGCTTTTTCCTTGTCGTTAAGTTCTCTAGGGATAATATCCAACAAAAGCACTTCTACGCCAATATTGGCAAAATGGCAAGCAATACCACTTCCCATGATACCTGAACCTACAATAGCTACTTTTTTAATTCTTCTTTTACTCATTTTATAAATGACTAATCGTTTTGATTAAATATTTTTTTATTGCTGACCATATCATTAATCACTTCGGCGACTTCATAAAAATGGTTGATTTTTTCTTCGGAAATATGACTTCTAATGGTTTCATTGAATTGTAAAACCTTTTCTCTGGATTGGGCTCTTTTTTCACGACCAAATTCGGTAAGCATAATAATAACGCCTCGACCGTCATCTGGATTAGGGTGGCGTTCAATCAGTCCCCTTTTTTCCATTGTTTTTAATATTCTGGATAAACTGGTGGCTTCCATACCCATTTTTGGTCCCAAGGCTGTTGATGGTGTGCCTTTTTCGGGGTCAATGCTCAATAGAGTGAAGCCTGTTGCCATTGTACTTTCAAATTTTGCGGCTTCTTCGTTGTACATTTTTTGAACACAAAGCCAAGTTGTTCGCAATACGTAATCAATGGTTTTATCTTTCATCAAATAGTTTTGGTTTTAACGTTCTTTGACAGATGTAATTAGCTATTAAGTTTTATCTTGCTATTTAACTAGAATAGGGCTAAATTTGGTCTGACTGCACCAAATATAGCAAAATTTGTTATGCATGCATAACAAATTTTGCTAAAATTCCAAAAATTTTTGTTTTTCTAACTTTTGGGAAGAATTGATATTTTTCCTATTAGGGCCTGTATATGTTTTCAATCAAACTGGCATATTTTTGTTTGATGATGTCCCTCTTCATTTTCATAGTTGGTGTTAAATGCCCGCTTTCAATGGACCAGATTTCGGGCGTTAATTCAAAGGCCTTTATTTGTTCCCATTTACCAAACTTCTGGTTGCATTTATCAATCTCTTTTTGAATTCTTTTTTGAACAATTTCAGAGTTTGAAATGTCTTCAAAAGACTTCCCTATTTTGTGTTTCTTTTGCGCAATCCATTCTTGGATAAACTCAAAATTGGGCTGTATTAATGCGGCAGGCATTTTTTCACCCTCACCAATAACCATAATTTGTTCTATAAACCGCGATTGTTTTAATTCGTTTTCAAGTAATGTGGGGATTACGTACTTACCGCCAGATGTTTTAAACATTTCTTTCTTGCGTCCCGTAATTTTAAGGAAACCATCAGCATCAATTTCGCCTTTATCTCCTGTATGGAAATAATCTCCGGTCATCACACTGGCCGTTTTTTCTGGGTCTTTATAGTAACCCATCATAACGTTAGGGCCTTTGCAAAGAATCTCGCCGTCTTCAGCAATTTTTACTTCAACGCCGTCAATCACTTTGCCAACATAACCAATTTTCCAATTGTTATTGCGTTTATCGCTGGCTGATATTCCTGGAGATGTTTCAGTTAACCCATAACATTCCATAATTGGCATATTTGCCGCCCCAAAAATTCTGCCCAATCTTGGCTGCAAGGCAGCACTTCCTGAGGCCATGAAAACGATATTGCCACCCAACGCTTCTTGCCATTTTTTAAAAATCAGCTTGCGGGCAATGCCCAATTTAAAGGCGTACCAAGGGCCATTTTGTTTATATGGTTTATAATTAGCGCCTACTTCAACCGCCCAAAAAAATAATTTCTTTTTCAATCCGGTTAATTCGGCTCCTTTGGCAATAATTTTATCGTAAACTTTCTCAATCAACCTTGGTACTACCGTCATGGTGGAAGGTTTAATTTCCCTAGCATTATCACCTATTTTTTCAATAGCTTCAGCAAAATAGGTTTCAATGCTTACATATTGGTATAGATAGGTGAAAACACGTTCAAAAATATGGCAGATAGGAAGAAAGCTCAAAGCTCTGTCACCAAATGATAACGGAAACCTTTTACGGGCAGCAAGCACATTGGATACAATATTGTTATGCGACAACATAACCCCTTTGGGTTTGCCCGTGGTTCCTGAGGTGTAAATAATGGTTGCCAATTCTTCTGGCTTTACATCAGCTTTTCGGTCTTCAACCTCATTTTGATTACTGTTGTCTTTACCAAGTTCCAATAATTCTGAATAATGCTTGCAACCTTTTATGTGGTCAAAGGTATATATTTCCTTGAGCTGGGTTTTGGGTTTTACCTGATTGATTTTTTCCATAACCTCGTCATCTGAAACAAAGCAGTAAATAGATTCGCTATGGTTTAAAATATACTCGTAATCTTCGGCACTAATTGTTGGATAAATAGGAATATTTTGTGCGCCAACCTGAAGAACGCCAATATCAACAATATTCCATTCGGTTCTATTGGTAGAAGAAATAACGGCAATTTTATCATTCTTTTTTATGCCAAGTTTTAGCAAAGCCCTGCTAATTGCATTCGCCTTATCAATGTATTCCTGCGTAGAAGTGCTTACCCATTCGCCGTTATATTTTGTGACCAAGCACGCTTCCAAAGGATGGTTTTTTAGCTGGTAATAAGGAAAATCAAAAAGTCTGGTTATTTCTTTCATGCTTATTTGTAAAGTCTAGTATTGCAAAATATGAAATTAAAAATGATTTTCAAATAGTGAGATTGAAGGGCTGATTCCCATTTATACTTTACAGCCTGAACTTCAAATATTTCATCTTTTAAAACCATAAATAATATGACTTATGTCATTGAAAAGCATCAAATACCAAATTAATTTTACAGGGACATTAAAAACGTTCAAAAAATTAAAAATATAAATATTATGGAATTACTTGAAGCAGAGAAAACCCATGTGTACAGATTTGGTAACAAGTCTGCTGATGGGAATAGCAAAATGCGAAATCTTTTGGGAGGAAAAGGAGCCAATTTAGCTGAAATGAGTTCAATTGGTATTCCGGTACCGCCTGGATTCACCATCACAACCGAAGTTTGTACCGAATACAATTTATTGGGAAAAGATGCGGTGGTTGAAATGATTAAAAGTGAAGTGGAGGCATCCATCGACAATATTGAAAATCTAATGGGCTCTTCTTTTGGTGATAAGGAAAATCCGCTTTTGGTGTCCGTTAGGTCTGGAGCAAGGGTTTCCATGCCTGGTATGATGGATACTGTTTTAAACCTTGGTATAAATGATGAAGTGGTTGTTGGCTTAGCCAAAAAAACCAATAATGAACATTTTGCCTGGGATTCCTATCGCCGTTTTATTCAAATGTATGGTGGAGTAGTTTTAGGAATGAAACCAGCTTCAAAAGAAGATATCGATCCTTTTGAAGAAATTATGGAAAATCTAAAAGGAAAAAGAGGGATTCAACTAGATACCGAATTTACTGTTCAGGATTTAAAAGATTTAGTTTATGATTTTAAGGAAGCTGTAAAAAAACGAACCGGACATAATTTCCCATCGAATCCTTGGGATCAACTTTGGGGCGCTATAGTTGCCGTCTTTAATAGCTGGAATGGTGATCGTGCCATTTATTACCGAAACATGCATGGGTATCCGGAAGATTGGGGAACTGCTGTAAATGTACAGGCCATGGTTTATGGCAATATGGGTGATAACTCAGGAACTGGCGTTTGTTTTACACGTGATGCCGGAACTGGAGAGAATGTTTTTAACGGTGAATATTTAATCAATGCACAAGGTGAAGATGTAGTTGCGGGTGTTAGAACACCACAACAAATCACCAAATTAGGTTCACAACGTTGGGCAGAATTGGCTAAAATTGAAGAAGCCGAGCGTTTGGAAAAATATCCTTCTCTTGAAGAATTGATGCCTTCTATTTATGCGGAGTTGAATAGCTATCAACAAAAACTTGAAGATCACTACCGTGACATGCAAGATATGGAGTTTACCATTCAAGATGGAAAACTGTGGATTCTTCAAACCAGAAATGGTAAACGCACAGGTGCCGCTATGGTTAAAATTGCAGTCGATCTTTTAAAAGAAGGCAAAATAAATGATAAAGAGGCTCTATTACGTATTGAACCTAACAAGTTGGATGAATTATTACACCCTGTTTTTGATCCTAAAGCATTGAAGTCGGCACACGTAATCGCACAAGGATTACCAGCATCTCCGGGTGCTGCAACTGGTAAAATCGTATTTTTTGCCGACGAAGCCAACAAATTCAAAAACAGTATTTTGGTTCGTATTGAAACCTCTCCCGAAGATTTGGAAGGTATGCACATTGCCAAAGGTATTTTAACCGCTCGTGGCGGAATGACCTCGCATGCTGCTGTTGTTGCCCGCGGTATGGGTAAATGTTGTGTTTCTGGAGCGGGTGCTTTAAAAATCAATTATAAAGCCAGAACCCTTACTGTTGATGGACATGAATACCATGAAGGCGATTGGATTTCATTGAATGGTTCTACCGGAAACATTATTGAAGGTAAAGTTGCTACCCGTGAGCCCGAGTTAACCGGTGAGTTTGCTGAAATCATGGAGCTGTCAGATAAATATGGTGTTATGAAAGTTAGAACCAATGCCGATACACCAAACGATGCACGTGTTGCAAGAGGCTTTGGTGCCCAAGGAATTGGACTGACTAGAACAGAACACATGTTCTTTGAAGTGGATAGAATCAAGGCGATGCGCGAAATGATTTTAGCAGATACCGTTAAAGGTAGAAAACTAGCCTTGCAAGAATTATTGCCAATGCAGCGTGAAGATTTTGAAGGTATTTTTGAAGCCATGGAAGGTCTACCTGTAACTATTCGATTATTAGACCCACCATTACATGAGTTTGTACCTCACCAATTGGCAACGCAAAAAGAGTTGGCAGATGAGATGCATATTTCACTTCAGGCCGTGAAAAATAAAGTGGCCGAACTGGAGGAGTTTAACCCAATGTTGGGTCATCGTGGTTGCCGATTGGGTAACACGTATCCAGAAATTACTGAAATGCAAACACGTGCCATTATTGAAGCTGCACTTAATCTAAAAGAAAAAGGCATGACTGTGGTTCCCGAAATTATGGTGCCATTGGTTGGTACATTAAAAGAGTTTGAGGCACAGGAAAAAATCATTAGAGATACTGCCAACAAGGTTTTTGAAGAACGAAATGATAAGGTGGAATATTTGGTTGGTACTATGATTGAGATTCCTAGAGCTGCTTTAATGGCCGATAAAATTGCGGAAAAAGCAGATTTCTTCTCGTTTGGTACAAATGACTTGACCCAATTAACCTTTGGTTATTCCCGCGATGATGCTGGTAAGTTCTTACCAATATACATTCAAAAAGGTATTTTAAAAGTAGATCCTTTTGAAGTCTTGGATCAAGAAGGTGTTGGCCAATTGGTTAAAGTGGGAGCCGAAAGAGGTAGAAGCGTTAAACCAAATTTAAAAGTCGGGATTTGTGGTGAGCACGGTGGCGAGCCAAGCTCTGTGGAGTTTTGCTATAAAACTGGCATGAACTATGTAAGTTGTTCACCTTTTAGAGTGCCAATTGCCAGATTGGTGGCAGCCCAAGCTGTGATTAAAGAAAGAATTTGATAGGTTATATTTCTTAGTTTTCATGAAAAAAGTCCCGAGGTAAATTTTCTCCTCGGGACTTTTTTAATTGTTATTTAAAAGTTAGGATTTGCGTTAAACCAAGCTCTTTTTTTTATGGTGCGAACTTTTTGCGTTGCTTCATATTTATAATGTCAATGCCTAGATTGGTGTGGCCTCAAGTAGCGAAAAAAAATCTTTAAGGATTTTTATCTTAATTAATCACAAGCCCACGAATCGATTTTTTTGGTTTGTGGGTTTTATTTTTTTTAGTAATTATTGCTTTTTCGATAGGGTATTTTATCTCCTTATCTCTAAGGGGGAAAAAATTTTTCAATTTTTTTTTGATTTCAAACGTTTTCGTTAATAAGTATTTCTTTAACACTGGCGGTATATGACTTTAATCAGGTTTTTCGATTTATATGTCAGCTAATTTTGTCTCAGTAACCAGAAATGGTTCTTAAAAAAACAAAATATTAATAAAATGGAAGTAAAGCAATTTAAATACGGAACTTGGAAAAAAGAAGTAAATGTTAGGGATTTTGTAATCAACAACATCACACCTTATTACGGTACTCATGAGTTTTTGGTGGGACCAAGTGCCAAAACTCAAAAATTATGGGAAATATGTAAACAAGCTACCAAAGAAGAAAGAAAAAACAATGGAGTTCGTTCGGTAGATACAAATACCATTTCCACAGTTAGTGCATTTGATGCAGGTTATATTGACAAGGAAAATGAAGTAATCGTTGGATTGCAAACAGATGAACTTTTAAAACGTACCATGAAGCCATTTGGAGGGTTCAAGGTAGTGGAAACAGCATTGGCAGAACTTGGCCTAAAAACAAATGATAACATTTCAGAATTGTTTTCCAAATATGTGAAGACACATAATGATGGGGTATTTGATGCCTATACAGCAGAAATTAGAAAATTTCGTTCTTTAGGTTTTTTAACAGGATTGCCAGATAACTACGCTAGGGGGAGAATCATTGGAGATTATCGTCGTGTAGCTTTATATGGAATCAATTTTCTAATTGAAGCCAAGAAAGCTGATTTACAAAATATAAAAAGCCCAATGACAGAAGCCACAATACGTTTACGTGAAGAGGTGTCTGAGCAAATAAAATCCTTGAAAGAAATGATTGAATTGGGCGCTAAATACAATTTGGATTTAGGGCGTCCTGCTGAAAATGCACAAGAAGCAGTGCAATGGACATATATGGCTTATTTAGCAGCCGTGAAAGAACAAGATGGTGCTGCAATGTCTTTGGGTAATGTATCTGCCTTCTTAGATATTTATATTGAGCATGATTTGCAGGAAGGCTTGATTGTTGAAGAAGAAGCACAAGAATATATAGACCAATTTGTTATGAAGCTAAGAATGGTTCGCCATCTTAGAATGGGTGCTTACGACGAAATATTTGCCGGCGATCCAACATGGGTAACTGAAGCGATTGGTGGTATGTTTAACGATGGAAGAACTAAAGTAACCAAAACAGCTTTTAGATTCTTGAATACCTTATACAACTTGGGAGCATCTCCAGAACCAAACATGACTGTGTTATGGTCTGAGAATTTACCTCAAAACTTTAAGGATTATTGTGCCAAAGTTGCAATTGATACATCATCCATTCAATTTGAAAATGATAATTTAATGAGAACCAGTCGAGGTTCAGATGATTATGGTATTGCATGTTGTGTTTCTTATCAAGAAATTGGTAAAGCCATTCAGTTTTTTGGGGCACGTACTAACCTGGCAAAAACATTATTGTTGGCTATAAATGGTGGGCGTTGTGAGCTTTCTGGTAAAAAAATGATTCATGGTGTTGCTGAATATACAAATGAGTATTTAGATTTCGATAAAGTTATGGCCAATTTCAAAATAGCCATGAAAGAAGTGGCACGCGTGTATAATGATTCCATGAATATTATTCATTACATGCATGACAAATACTATTATGAAAAGGCTCAAATGGCATTAATAGACACTAATCCTAGTATTAATATTGCTTACGGTATTGCAGGATTATCCATTGTGGCCGATTCACTTTCAGCTATCAAATATGCAAAAGTTAAACCTATTAGAAATGAAGAAGGTTTGACAATAGATTTTATAATTGAAGGAGAGTTTCCAAAATATGGAAATGATGATAATAGAGTAGACTGCTTAGCGGCAAATGCAGTAGCTGATTTTAATAATGAACTAAAAAAACTGCCAGTTTATAAAAATGCAGAACCTACAATGTCTGTTCTTACCATTACATCAAATGTTGCTTATGGTAAGAAAACAGGTGCCACTCCAGATGGTAGAGCCTATGGAATTCCATTTGCTCCTGGTGCCAACCCAATGCATGGTAGAGACTCAAATGGTGCCATAGCATCTTTAAACTCTGTTGCAAAAATACAGTATTCAGATTCAAAGGATGGTATTTCAAATACGTTCTCCATTGTTCCAAAATCATTAGGGGCCAATGAAGAAGACAGGATTGAAAATTTAGGTACCATATTAGATGGTTATTTTTCTAAAGGAGCGCAACACGTTAATGTAAATGTGTTGGATAAAGAAACTTTATTGGATGCCATGGAGCATCCAGAGGAATACCCTCAATTGACCATACGTGTTTCTGGCTACGCTGTTAACTTTGTTAGGTTAACTAGAGAGCAACAGCAAGAGGTCATTACACGGTCTTTCCACGAATCCATTTAGTTTTATTAATATGTTTGAATGCATCTAAAAAGGAAGTGAAAGCTTTCTTTTTAGATGCTAATTTTAAATCCTTGCGTTATCAAAACTACAGACAACATATTACAGGTACATTCTATTGAATCTTTTGGCACCCATGATGGGCCAGGTGTTAGAATGGTGGTGTTTCTTCAGGGCTGCAAATTAAAATGTTTGTATTGCCATAATCCCGATGCGTTAGCCACATCAGGTGGAAAGGAATACCAAATTGAAGAATTGGTGAAAATGGCTATAAACCTAAAACCTTTCTTTGGTAAAAAGGGAGGGGTTACAGTTTCAGGCGGTGAACCATTATTGCAGGCAAAGGCATTGATACAATTCTTTAAAAGATTAAAAGAGGAAGGTATTCATACAAACGTTGATACCAATGGAAGAATATTGAATCATTTTTCTAAAGAATTGCTTGACGATTATGCCGATTTAATCATGTTGGACATCAAACACATGACCGAAGAAGGTTATGAAGCTTTAACCGGTAAACCAAATAAACAGATAGCATTTGATTTGGCTGAGCACAGGGAATTGTCCGGAAAAAAAATGTGGTTGCGTTATGTATTGATTCCTGAAATAACAAGCAAGCCGGAATTGTTGCACGCTTTGGGTGAACATTTTAAGGATTACAATACTATTGAGAAAATTGAAATACAACCTTATCACAAATTAGGGATACATAAATGGGAAGCTTTAGGTTGGGATTATGAACTTAAAGATGCCCGTGAAAACACAAAAGATGAATTGGCTACTGCTGCGGCTATTTTACAGAACTATTTTAAAGAAGTAAGAATAAACTAGTTGGCATTGGGTAGCTAAAAATTAAACAATTATGAATGCAAATAAATTAAAAAACAGATGGTTGATTGCTGCTTCGGCAGTAGGAATCCATATTTCAATTGGTTCGGTATATGCATATTCCGTAATGACCAATCCGGTAAAAGAGATTTTTGATGTAGACGGAAGCGTCATTAAATGGGCATTTAAAATAGCCATCCTATTATTGGGGCTATCCGCTGCCTTTTTAGGAAGATGGGTTGAGAAAGTTGGTCCTAAAATAAGTGGTACAACTGCGGGAATATTTTATGGTATTGGTATTTTAGGCTCAGGTCTGGCCGTTCAATTAGAGTCATTGATTCTATTTTATCTATGTTATGGTGTTATTGGAGGCATAGGGTTAGGACTAGGTTACATTACTCCGGTAAGCACATTGGTAAAATGGTTTCCTGATAGACGTGGTCTTGCTACAGGTATGGCAATTATGGGGTTTGGGTTTGCTGCTCTGATATTTGGACCAGTCATGCAATCTTTGTTTGATTCGGTTGGTGTTTCAAATACCTTTTACATTTTAGGAGCCATCTATACCGTATTAATCTTATCATCGGCAAGATATATTGAAAGACCTCCAGAAAACTACATGCCGGCCGGATATAATCCTGGAGAAGGCAAAACGTTAAAAACTGATATGGCCAATATTGATGCCAATGCCTCATTAAAAACCACTCGATTTTATTATATCTGGATTATGATATTTATAAATATTGCTTGTGGTATAGCCATTATTTCTGCGGCTAGCCCAATGATGCAAGAGAAATTGAATTATACGCCTATGGAGGCTGCAGCTATTGTAGGATTGATAGGTGTGTTTAATGGTTTGGGCAGAATTATGTGGTCTAGTTTGTCCGATTATTTAGGAAGGGCAAATACCTACATTCTATTTTTTGTGTTTCAAATTTTGGCTTTTTATTTATTGCCAAAAATTTCGATGGAAATAACATTTTTGATTATTCTATTTACCGTAATCACCATGTATGGGGGAGGCTTTGCAACATTGCCTGCGTTTTTAGGTGACTTGTTTGGCACTAAACAATTAGGGGCAATTCACGGTATGGTTTTAACGGCTTGGGGGTTGGCAGGAGTTGTAGGTCCTACGATTTATGATGTTGTTAAAAATGCTACAGGTTCATTGGATGCAACTCTTGGAGTATTTGCAGGATTGTTTGTGGTGGCTTTGATAATTTCCTTGCTTATGAAAAGGTTGGTATTGAAAGCCTACAAAGGCATTGAGGAGAGAAATTTGAAACTGGCTTACTAGTTATTTAGATTAATAGTAATAAAAACCTCTTTCTATTTTTAGAAAGAGGTTTATTTTTTAGTTAAATCAATTATTCACTTTTTAAAACATCATATTTTAAAAGGATTTCTAATCATCAAAATAAAAGCTTTAAAGTTTTATTTTGAATTGATTTGTTCCATGAGAACAGATTCCAACATATATATTCTTGCCACTTTTATCAAGCTATTTTCGAGATCATAAGTGACACAGAGAGGCACATTTACCGATTTGTTCGAAGCTGGAATTCCCGCATATTCTCCAATATGTTTTCCTATGAAATTAGCTTCAAGTACCGCGTTGTTATCACAAATAATTGTATTTGTGATTTCGGCGTGGGCGTCAAATGCTAGATTATAAACATAATGAAGCATATTTCCCACGGCCTCTCTCCCAACAGTTAAACCTTTGGAATTCATGTCTATGAAGACAACGTCTTCCGCAAGATATTTTGTGTCGTGGGTTTCAAAATACAGTTCAATTGGCTTTTTAACTTGTTTTGTAACCATGGTTTTTAGTGAATTTTAAATCTTATTAGTACTTCATGTGATCCTCTGCTATAGTCTTTAACATCAGTAAGAGTATTTTCATAGGCATATCCAAACATAAACCAATCGGCAAGTTCAAATAACCCCAATATGCTTAGTGATTCATCCAATCTATACGAAGCCCCAAATTCAACCTTTTCATATATGTCGACTGTGGAAGTGAGGTCTAGCGATACAGGTGCCCCATTAACAAATCGACACATAAAAGAAGGAATGAGATTTATGTTTTGATTTAATGCTACTGTGTAACCACCTCCCAAATAGGCGTGTAACCTATTTGTTGCATTAGTCACTACCACACCGTCCTTTTCGTACCTTTTGCTCTTTAAGAGAGCAGGTGCAGAGATATTTATATAGTACTTCTGGCTTTTAAGTAAAAATCCTACTCCGACATTTGGGTTGAAGTTGTTCACATTTTCCATAAAAACTGGGTCATTCTTGATGCCTAGTCTATTTAGATCAATGTCTACAAATGAACCACCTCCTTTTAGACCCATATAAAGATTAGAGTTTTGTCCAACAGGAATTCTATATGAAAAGTCAATATAAACATCCGTTTCATTAAGCACGAATATTTCATCATTCACTACTGAAAGCCCCCAACCAACTCTGTCATTCATTGGTATTCCTAAAGAAAAACTTCTTGTTTCTGGGGAACCTTTAAGGTTTACCCACTGACTTCTGAAATTGATGTTTATTTCATTATAATCATTGATTCCTGCAAAAGCTGGATTAATAACATTCATATTATATTGATATATCGTATAGGATGGGTCTTGTTGAGCAAATAATGTATTTGTGAGCAGTAGGACTAGTAATACACAAGTGTTTTTTATTATTGTTTTCATCTTCTTTGTATTAATAGTTAATATAAATCCATCCTTGAACCGGTTTGAAACCAGGTTCATTTAGTTCAATTATATACAAGTATGCTCCAACAGGCAATCGAATCGAGCTTCCGCCCTCTGTCGATTTTCCGTTCCAATTATTTTGATAATTGTGGCTCTCAAAGACTTTATTTCCCCATCGATTATATACTTTAACAATGCTTCTTGTGAAGGATGTAATGTTCTCAATTACCCATGTATCATTTATGCCGTCATCATTTGGAGAGAACCCATTAGGAACAATAATACCTTTGATATCACATTCATCACCAATGCCATCATTGTCTTCGTCCGCCTGATCGGGATTGTAAGTGTTAATACAATTGTCTACGTTATCCAATACACCGTCATCGTCTGCATCACCAATGATAAGGTCGCTGCCATTGCAATCTTGGTCTATGCCATCATTAGGTGTTTCAGTGGCGCCTGGATAGATATCTACATTGCCGTCATCACAATCACTGTTGTCGGAGATGAAACCTTCCGGTGCAGTGCATGACATTGCAGTATTTGATGGATCACCGTAGCCATCGCCATCAGTATCAGCATACCATAATGGAGCGCCCTCCAATGAATCATCCTCGTCATCAATAAGACCATCACAGTCATTGTCAATGCCATCGCAAACCTCGGTATTTCCTGGGTAATTATTTGCCTCTGCGTCATCACAATCGGTATTATCAGAAACATAACCAGTTGGTTGCGTATTGGCTAATTGTGTAACATTTGCATTTCCAAATCCATCACCGTCAGAATCTTGATACCAAGTAAGTAAATCGAATCCATCACAATCTTCATCAACACCATTATCAGGAATTTCTGTTACGTTTATATTGATATTGGCATTTGTGTCATCACAATCGGTATTGTTTGAGACGTATCCATTGGGTTGCGTATTGGAAAATTGGCTTTCATTTGGATTACCATAGGAATCACCATCAGCATCTGCGTACCAAGTAAGTAAATCGAATCCATCACAATCTTCATCAATATCATTATCAGGAGTTTCATTAGCACCTGGATACACATCGGCATTGGTGTCATCACAATCGGTTTTGTCCGACACATATCCTGTTGGTTGTGTGTTGGCATCTTGACTAACATTTGGGTTTCCGAAACCATCGTTGTCAGCATCTTCGTACCATATTGCATTATCTGAACCATCGCAATCTTCATCGATTCCATTTTCAGGGATTTCTGTTGCGCCAGGATTAATACCAGCATTTGTATCATCACAATCGGTATTGTCAGATACATAGCCTACTGGTTGTGTATTGGCGGTTTGGGAAACATTTGGATCGCCATAGTTATCTCCATCTGCATCAACATACCATGTTACCAGATCAAATCCATCACAATCTTCATCGATGTCATTATCTGGAATCTCAGCAGCTCCTGGATAGACATTGGCATTGGTGTCATCGCAATCGGTATTGTTTGAAACATAACCAGCTGGCTGGGTATTAGCCGTTGTGGTTGAATTAATATCACCAAAAGTATCACTGTCACTATCGGCAAACCATGTTAATAAATCAAATCCATCACAATCTTCATCTATTGTGTTGTCCGGAATTTCGGTTGCTCCAGGATAGATATTGGCATTTGTATCATCACAATCTGTGTTATCTGCAACATATCCTGTAGGTTGCGTATTAGCTTCCTGAGTATTATTTAAATCGCCAAAATTGTCGTTGTCTGTATCTGCATACCAGGTTTTTAAATCAAATCCATCACAATCTTCATCTATATCATTGTCAGGGATTTCGGTTGCGCCTGGATATATGTTTATATTGGTGTCGTCGCAATCCGTGTTGTCTGCAACATAGCCTACCGGTTGTGTATTAGCTGTGGTCGTTGCGTTAGAGTCTCCGTATGAATCGTTGTCCGTGTCGGCATACCAAGTTTTAAGATCAAATCCGTCGCAGTTTTCATCGATACTGTTATCTGGAATATCATTTGCGTCAGGATTTATACCAGCATTGTCATCGTTGCAATCACAACCATCAGCAAAATTATCCATATCAACATCTATGTTATCGTCAAATCCGGGGCACGCATCACAAACATCACCTACACCATCGGCATCGTCATCTGCTTGATCATTATTGGCGTCGTTTGGACAATTATCACATACGTCCCCAATTGAATCTAAATCGATGTCTTCCTGACTTGTATTGGCTATTAGTGGACAGTTGTCTACATCATCTAAAATGCCATCCATATCGGTATCTGCTGGACCTACTGTAAATTGTTTGCCATCATATATGGACCATGAGCCATCGGCATTTATAATACGAACATAAAGTGTATAAGTACCATCAGTCATTCCGGTAGTAGGAATATTGTATATTTCATCTACACTATTTCCAGTCATTACTAGAGGAGATCCATTACCAACACCAGGATCTGTATCAATAAAATATTCAGCCTCAGAAATCAATGCTGTATTTGTTTGATTAGGATTGATATAAAACACATTTTTATCATAGATACTCCAAGCACCATCGTCGTTAATAACACGTACGAATAGTTTGTGTACTCCCATTGATAGACCTGTAGTAGAAATATTGAAATTTTGATTTATCGTGTTGCCTGAAACTGTTAGTGAAGTTCCATTGCCAACACCTGGATCTGTATCAATAAAATATTCTGCACCTGCAATATTGGCTGTATTAGAATGATTGGGATTTATGTAAAACACATTCTTGTCGTAAATACTCCAAGTGCCATCATCGTTTATAACGCGTACATATAGCTTGTGAACGCCGCTGGTTAGTCCTGTTGTAGGAATACTATAATTTTGATCGATATTGTTGCCAGACATAGCTAAAGCTGTACCATTGCCTATTCCTGGGTCAGTATCGTAAAAATATTCTGCTCCAGCTATATTTGCCGTATTGGTTTGGTTTGGATTAATATAGAACACATTTTTGTCGTATACGCTCCAGGTACCATCTGCATTTATGACCCTAATATATAGCTTATGAATTCCGTCGGATAACCCTGTAGTTGGAATGCTATAATCTGCATCAATAACATTGCCATTCATTGCCAGTGCCGTTCCATTACCTATGCCGGGGTCGGAGTCAATAAAATATTCGGCTGCCGTAATAAGTGCTGAATTGCTTTGGTTTGGATTAATATAGAACACATTCTTGTCATATAAACTCCAATTACCGCCGGCTTGCACCCTTATATATAGTTTATGAATGCCGTCTGATAGACCCGTTGTTGGAATACTAAAATTTTGATCTATTGTGTTTCCGGGCGTTATGGCTAGGGCGGTACCACTTCCTATTCCTGGATCAGAGTCAAAAAAGTATTCAGCATTCGTAATTTGCGAAAACCCACATATAAACGACAACAGGCATAATAAAATTATACTTAATCGTTTCATTTCATTAATTAATTAGTGGTTAGTTGGTATTGGCATTAGCCTTTACATTGATGTTTAAATCTGTGCCTTCGCTTAAAATATTATTGTTTATTACAAAATCTGTTAAATAAGGGAGCTCTGTAGGATAACCTGGAATGCTGTATGGGAATGTGCCATTATATAAGCCAAGATCAAAACCATCTGTACCTGCACCTGCTCCAGGTGAACCTCCTTGTAGATGTAAGTCATTATTACGATTGTTCAGCTCGGTGGCTGAGTTAAAAGACACAAATAGTGGGTCTTGATCATCAATATTACTTCCACCTAAAGGGTTTAGGGAGCTTGAAGGGGCATAAGTCAAGTTGTTTTGAAAAAATAAAGAAGAATTGCTTCCCAAGCTAGTAAAGTCAGCAACAGAGGTTCCAACGAATACAAAGATGTTGTTTTTTATTTGAGTTCCATTGCATGTTGTAAAAAGCTGTACTCTAGCACTTCCATCTCCATTTTGTCTGGATAAAATAATGTTATTATTTAAAAAAGTTGTATTGTTCATTCTCTGAAAAAGAGAATACCCCCAATAACTATTAGGCCTTGAAAAGGTATTATTGGTTATCAACCAATCTTGTGAATTATAATTATCAACAGCAACGGATGAGCCGCTATAAAAGAAATTGCCCGATATCACAGCCTGATTTGCACGGTCTACTCTACTATTACCTTGAATGGTTGCAATTCTATTATTGGTTATGATAACATTATTATTTTGGTATGTTCCGTTGTCTAAATAAATACCATTAATTACTAAGCCAGAAATTTTTGAACCAGACGCATCACCATATCTAAAAAGTATATTGCTTACAGTTGCAGTTTGGCCTGCATTAAGCTCCGGATTATGAGCAATACCATAAAGGATTATGCGTTTATTCATTTGTATGTCTCCATAACTGTTTGGTGATGGTTGAATATAGATAATGTCTCCAGCAACAGAAGCATCTATTGCTGCTTGCACAGTTGTGTAATTAAAACCTGCATTGGTTGGCGCGCTTGGATTATTGTCGACATATCGAACTGTTTGTGACTGCATTGTAAAACTAGTTCCCGTCAGCATTACAACGAAAAAGAATAATTTTTTCATGATTAAAAAATTTTAGTTGATTAATAGTCTATAAAGTTCCTGATAAAGAAGAGGTTATGAATCAATAGAACCCATGGTATTTGTAAATCAGGGTTTTCCCTGAGTTTATTCGGGGACTTAAAGAGAAGCTAAACTTTCGTAAGAATTAATTTGTAAGCCCTTTTTCTATGGCAATGCGCACTAACCCGGCGGTATTGCGTACGTCGAGCTTTTGAATAAGGTGGGAGCGATGTGTTTCAACAGTTTTTGTTGAAATAAAAAGTTTATCAGCTATTTCCTGTGTGGTCAATTCATCGATTATGAGTTTAAGTACTTCTTTTTCGCGACGCGTTAATTTAGGAATAAATGTTTTTCTAGAAGTAATTCCAAAAGATTCGTCGAGCAATCGTTGTTGAATGCTCTTTTGCAAATACTGTTCGCCTTTGTAGACTTTTTTTATGGCCAATTCTAGCTCATTTTTACAGGTGTTTTTCAATAAATAGCCTTTTGCTCCATTTCTGATGATATTTTTCACAAATGATGTTTCATTTAAGTTTGTCAATGCAATAACTTTAATGGAAGAGCTCTCTTTTTTTAAAATTTTACAAAATTCTATGCCGTTGCAATCGGGTAAATTAATGTCTAATAATAAAATATCAGGTTTATCGCTTTTAATACTTTGATAGGCTTCATGACAACTTTTAAACGATGCAATAATCTTTACATCATGAGAATTCTTTAACATGGTCTCAATACCTCTTAGCACCATTGGGTGATCATCTATTGCCATAACTGTTATCATGATATTTTATGTTTTAAAAGGATAATGTCTATTGTTACTGAAGTACCTTTATTGTCTGTTTGTACATCCATTTCGGCATCCAAGAATTCTATTCTGGATTGAATGTTTTGCAATCCAAGCCCGTGGCTTTTCTCATTTAAATCATAGCCAATGCCATCATCCTCTACCGTAATATGCAAGTTGGTTTTATCGGTAGTTATCTGTACCAACGCTTTTATGGCTTTGGAATGTTTCACAATATTGGTAATCAATTCTTGGATGATATGATAAATAGTAGTTTCAATTTTTTTCGGCAATGGTTCTAACGTTCCAAAACTTTGAAAAGTTATTTTAACAGGCTCAATAGAATTTATCCGATTTATATACTGTTCTATAGCCTCCAATAATCCATAATTTAAGAGTGAAGGTGGTACTAAGTTATGTGATATATTCCTTGTTTGCTCACAAGCATTATCCAACATGTCAATGGCCTCATCAAAAATTTTATGCTCATTATTTTTTAAATTCGCTTTTGATATGGAGGAAAGGTTATGTTTTATAGCAGATAAATTGCCATTTACACTATCATGAAGATCTTTTGCAATTCGAGTGCGTTCTAGATTCTCACCTTCAATCAATGCTTCCAAACTAGCCAATTCTTTTTGTTTTTTTAAGGTTTCTATTGTTTGAGCATGAAATTTTTGTTTTTGTTTGTGCCTATACCAAAATATAAATGACGTAAACGAAAAAATGATGAGACCGATTAAATATAGTCCATTTTGATTTCTCTTTTTTTGAATCAGTACATCATTTTGTTCAATAGTAAGTCTTTGGCGCAGTATCTCGTTGTCTTTATTCTTTAATTGATATTGTTGCTCTATCCTTGTGATGTATTGCTGTTTCCTTTGACCGAGAACGGCATTTTTATATGCCATATAAAGTTCCATGTAAGTGAAGGCTTCCTTGTAATTTTTTTGGTTTCTGTAAGTTTGACTTAACAGGTAGTAACCGTCCATTAAATATTCTTTGGCATTTATTTTTTTTGCTATGTCCAGTGATTTTTGGGTGTAATAAAAACTACTGTCAATTCTATTAAGTTTTAAATTCACCAATCCTAAAGTCTTTAATGCACGGCATTCATGGTAAGGTTTTTTAGTTTTCAAGGCATTGTGATAACAGATTTTGGCATATTTAAGAGCTTTTAAAAAGTCAGTTTCCTTTATATAATAATCACTGAGATTATCATTTATATAATACTTTAATTCGTCATCATCCAAGTTTTCTGAGATTTGGGTTGCTTTTTTGAAGTTGACTAAAGCACTATCCTTGTTATTCAAGTTTAAATAAGTAGCCCCTAAATCATTCAAAAGATATCCCGCACCAACAGAGTCATTAATGAGTTTGCTATAATTTAGGGCTTTGGATTGGTAATATTTTGCCTTTTCAAATATTTCAAAATCTGTGAAAAGTGAGGCGAAATTTCCGTATGCATAGGTCAGATTAACGGTATCGGCAATTTTTTCATATACTTCAATTCCCTGAAAATAATAATCGGTTGCCTTTTCATAGTCTCCTAAGAATTGAAAAACATTACCAAGGTTTATCAAAGAAGATGCTTTTCCAGCAGGGTATCTAGCGTTTTCATATAGAGGAATTGATTTTTTATGATAAATGATAGCAGAATCGTTCATGCCATGGTCACTAAAAACAATTCCTGCATAACTCATTCCTCGTCCAGCACCAATCCAATATTTTATGTTTGAAGCTAATTCAGATGCTTTTTTGTAGTAATAAATAGAGCTGTCCAAGCTAGTCTTTTCATAGGAATAGGCTATATCAAGCAATTCCTTTACTTTAAGACTATCTTTCTGGCAATATCCTATTGTACAAAAAATACAGAATATGTAGAGAAAAAGAATTCTCATAGTAAGTTGGTTAGGAAGTTATTAAATTATGAAATTTTATTTAAAGTACTTCCCATTACTATAAAATGTAAAAACCTCTTTCTATTTTAAGAAAGATGTTTTTGTTTTTTATTAGCCACTATAAAGTTTAGTGAGATTCTATCCACCTTCTGGCGTTCACAAAAGCTTCCAGCCATGGCGTAGCCTCGTCCTTTCTCCCCTCAGGATAATATGCCCAGTTCCATTGGAAGGTGGAGCGCTCAATATGTGGCATGGTTACCAAATGACGTCCCGTTTTATCAGACATCATAGCAGTGTTAAAATCAGACCCGTTTGGGTTATGCGGATAACCTTCATAACCATATTTGGCAACGATATGGTATTTGTCCTCAGCATAAGGCAAATTGAATTTACCTTCGCCATGCGAAATCCAAACACCTAAAGTGCTTCCAGCTAGTGTTGACAGCATCACCGAATTATTCTCCTGAATTTTCACAGAGGTAAATGAGCTTTCATGTTTATGGGAATCATTGTGGTGCATTTTTCCATGGATTTCGTGGTCTGGATTTATTTCTTCCAATTCCATAAACAATTGGCAACCATTACAAATTCCAACGGAAAGCGTGTCTTCTCTATTGAAGAAATCCTGAATGGCTTTGTTGGCTTTTTCGTTGTATTTAATTGCGCCTGCCCAACCTTTTGCAGAACCCAAAACATCAGAATTGCTGAAGCCTCCAACGGCACCCAAAAATTGGATGTCTTCTAGGGTTTCTCTGCCTGAAATTAAATCGGTCATGTGCACATCCTTTACATCAAAACCGGCAAGGTACATGGCGTTTGCCATTTCACGCTCAGAATTACTTCCTTTTTCACGTAAAATTGCTGCTTTAGGTTTTGGTTTGCTCGAGTCAATTACAGGAAGCTTTCCCGTGAAATGATTTGGGAATGTATATTTTAGCGGTTGGTTTTTATAATTGTCGAAACGGGCTTGTGCCAACTCGTTGGCCGTTTGTTTTTGGTCGAGTAGGAAGGAGGTTTTGTACCAAATATCACGCAACCTTGAAACCGTCATGATAAATACATCAGTGTGGTTAATCACACTTAACGTGTCGCTTTCGGTAACTTTTCCAATGTTGAAGAATTCAACGTTTGCCTTAGATAATACGTTTTCAATTGAAACGCCTTTTGATTGAATCACCAAACCTGCATTTTCAGCAAATAAAACTTTAAAGGAATCTTTCTCGTTTAACGTAGATAAATCCAATTCAGCACCAAGATTGTTGTCGGCAAAACATAGTTCCAAAAGCGTAGTAATCAAACCGCCAGAAGCTACATCATGTCCTGCAACAATTAGTCCGTCCCTAATTAAATTTTGAATGGTATTAAATACATTTTTGACGTAGGCAGCATCATTAACAATTGGTGTTTCTTTTCCAATTTTATTTAAAATTTGGGCAAACGAACTACCACCTAATTTAAAATTATCTTGAGATAGGTTGATATAGTAAATATTACCTCCATTTTTATTAAAAACGGGTTCAACAACTTTGGTAATGTTGTTGCAATGGGCTGCTGCCGAAATAATGACAGTACCTGGAGAAATCACATCCTCATTAGGATATTTTTGTTTCATGGAAAGAGAATCCTTTCCAGTAGGTACATTAATCCCTAAATCAATGGCAAACTCTGAAACGGCTTCAACAGCTTCGTATAAACGGGCATCTTCACCTTCATTTTTACAGGGCCACATCCAGTTTGCCGATAACGAAACCGATTTTAGACCATCTTTCAATGGAGCCCAAATAATGTTCGTCAATGCTTCTGTGATGGAATTTCTACTTCCCGCAACCGGATTAATCAACCCCGAGATGGGCGAGTGGCCAATAGAAGTGGCAATACCTTCTTTTCCTTTGTAATCCAATGCCATAACACCAACATTGTTAAGAGGCAATTGTAACGGCCCAGCACATTGTTGTTTAGCAACTTTACCACCAACGCAACGGTCTACTTTATTAACCAACCAATCTTTACAAGCCACTGCTTCAAGTTGCAATACTTGGTCTAGATAGCTGTAAAATTCATCAGGGTTATAGGCAATATCACTATAATTTCTTTTAATTGTTTTGTCGGTCATTACCGTTTTTGGGGAGCTTCCAAACATGTCTTCCATGGCTAAATCCATGGGTTTATGCCCATTGGTTTTAGACTCAAAAGTGAATCGGTCATCTCCCGTAACATCGCCAACAGTGTATATGGGCGAACGCTCACGGTCGGCAATTCTGTATAAAAAGTCAATGTGTTTTTTACCAATAACCAATCCCATACGTTCTTGCGATTCGTTACCAATAATTTCTTTATCCGATAAAGTTGGGTCTCCAACAGGAAGCGCATCCAAATCAATTTTACCACCAGTATCCTCAACCAATTCCGAAAGGCAGTTTAAGTGTCCACCAGCACCGTGGTCGTGGATGGAAACGATAAAATTTTCATCACTTTCAACCATACCACGAACAGCATTGGCAGCACGTTTTTGCATTTCAGGATTGGAACGCTGTACGGCATTCAATTCAATTCCTGAGGCAAACTCACCAGTATCGGCTGATGAAACCGCAGCACCACCCATACCAATGCGGTAGTTTTCACCACCAAGAATCACAATTTTATCACCTTTTTTAGGTGTGTCTTTTAAGGCTTGAGAAGTTTTTCCATAACCAATGCCACCTGCTTGCATAATGACCTTGTCGAAACCAAGTTTCCGTGCATCTTCTTCATGCTCAAAAGTCAATACTGAACCGCAGATAAGTGGCTGACCAAATTTGTTTCCGAAGTCTGATGCCCCATTTGAAGCTTTTATCAAAATATCCATTGGTGTTTGGTAGAGCCAATCACGTTCCTGAAAGGCTTTTTCCCAGGGGCGATTTTCTTCCAATCTTGAATAAGATGTCATATAAACTGCGGTTCCAGCTAGAGGAATAGAGCCTTTCCCACCAGCCAATCTATCACGGATTTCACCGCCTGAACCCGTTGCTGCACCATTAAAAGGCTCAACAGTAGTAGGGAAGTTGTGTGTTTCCGCTTTAAGCGAAATTACAGAGTCGAAATCTTGAATCGTATAAAAATCTGGGACATCTGCACGTTTTGGAGCAAATTGCTCCACTTGCGGGCCTTTTATAAAAGCCACATTATCTTTATATGCCGAAACAATATCATTCGGATTTGTTTCGGATGTTTTCTTAATGAGTTTAAAAAGAGAGGTTGGTTTTTCTTCTCCATCTATCACAAATGTACCATTGAAAATCTTGTGGCGGCAGTGTTCGCTGTTCACTTGCGAAAATCCAAACACTTCGGAGTCCGTTAATGGTCTGCCAATTTTTTTCGACACGCCTTCTAAATATTCAACTTCTTCATCACTCAAAGACAAACCTTCTTGCACATTGTAAGCAGCAATATCTTCAATATTCAAAATAGGCTCTGGCTTAATGTTTATGGTGAATGATTCCTGATTCAATCCATTAAATTTCTCTGAAATCATCGGGTCGAAATCCTTAAAATCTTCAGCAACTGCTTCAAATTCCTCAATACGAATAATATCTTGAATGCCCATGTTTTGGGTGATTTCTACCGCATTTGTACTCCAAGGTGTAATCATGGCCGCGCGTGGACCAACAAAAAAAGCACCCAATGAAGCTTGTTCTATTTTAGGCTGGTTGCCAAAAAGCCATGTTAGTTTAAAGATGGTTTCGGTTGATAATTCTTTTGTGGTTTGCACTGCAAAAACTTTGCTGGTTACGTTTCCAAAGAAATGAATCATTAGGTATGGATTTGTGTGTTAAAAGAAAGTGCAAATTTAGGTCTTTTTAATGGAATTTTATCTAAATATAAAATGGAAAAAGAAGAGTTATGCACTAGGTTTTGAACAGACGGTTTTTTAAAAGTATTTTCTGAAAATGTTTACTACTGAGCCATGGTAAGAGCGCCCAAATAAGTTCAAATGAACCAACAAGTAATACAATTGGTAAATTTCTATTCGTGCGGAGGTGTTTTCGTCTGGTTGAAAATAATCCTGGTAGGTCTCGTAAAACCTATTCCCAAAACCACCGAATAATTTGCTCATGGCAATATCTACTTCGTGATGACCATAATACACAGCTGGGTCGATTAAATATGGTGTGCCATCTTTTGAAATTAAATAGTTGCCGCTCCATAAATCGCCGTGCAATAAAGCAGGTTTTATATTTTGAAATAAGGGTTGAAGCTGAATTTGGATGTTTTGACCAGAGGGGCATTCGGCATTTGAAAGTAAGCCTTTTTGTTTGGCCAGTTCAATTTGGGGTAACAAACGTTCATAGGTGTAAAAGTCAACCCAAGTTTTATGCTGCCTATTGCTTTGTGATAAACTACCAATAAAATTATCTTGATTCAACCCGAAGTTTTCTGCAGAACATTGGTGCAATTTGGCAAGTTGACTGCCCAGATTTTCAAAATCTTTGAGAGAAGGCGATTTACTTTCAATGAATTCCATCAATAAAAAAACAGTGTTTTCCAGACTGTTATAGGCTAAAACTTTTGGTGTTTTTATGGTATTGGTGTTGCCAATTGTATTTAGCCCGTTAGCTTCAATTTGAAACATGTGCAACGCATTTGAAGATTTGTTTGTTTTAATGAAATATGAGTTTTTTCCCGTTTCAATTTTATAAGCGGTTGATATATCGCCACCATGAACTGGTGAAACTTTTGAGATGGTTTCGTTTAAGATGTGTGAAATGTGTGATTTTAAATTCTCAATCATTTAAATCGATTCAACGTTTCCGTTTATAGCAACTCTGAACAATCTCATTCAAAAAAAATTCGGTTTTTATATGGGTAAATTCCAAGGTCTTTGGGAGCACATCAAATAGCGGAACACCGTTGCCTAAAAGTATGGGCAGGGTGGAAATGCGGAGCTCATCGATTAAATCTTTTGCTAAAAATTTTTGTATCACTTTACCACCATCAATATATAAATTGTAAAACCCTTTGCTGTGGATGGTTTTTAATACTTCATTTTCATCACCTTTTAACAGGGTAACTTTATTCTTTAAGTCTTTAGGAATTTCTTTCAGCGAATGGCTTAAAACAAATACGTGCTTTTTGTAGGGCCATTGAATATCAAAACCTATGACGGTTTCAAAGGTGGTCTTTCCCATAACAATGGCATCAATCTCATCCATTAACGCTTGGTAGCCCATGTCGTTTTGTTCTGGGTTGGGAATCATATCCAACCAATCTAACTCGCCATTTTTTCCAGCGATAAAACCATCAAGACATTTACCAATAAATACGATCTTTTTGGTTTTCATAAAACCAAGATAAGCAAGACAGGATTCTAAAACTAGTTTAGAATGATATAAATTATTTAACCTTTTCGCTCTAACAACGCCATATAAAACCCATCATAACCAGAAGTATGGGCCAATATTCTTTTGTCTTTTATCAGCTTAAAGTTTGCTCCAGCTTCCGATTTTAAAAAGGCTTCAACTTGGTTTTGGTTTTCAGATGGCAATACCGAACAGGTGGCGTAAACCATTTTTCCTTCAGGCTTTACCATTTTTGAATATTGTTGCAAGACCTCTTGTTGGGTAACTCTAATACGATCTAAAAACTCAGGTTCCAGCTTCCATTTGGCATCTGGATTTCTGCGTAAAACACCTAAACCAGAACATGGGGCGTCAATTAAAACACGGTCGGCTTTATCGTATAGTTTTTTGATAGGTTTGGTGGAATCCAAGACTTTTAAATCAATGTTATGCACGCCGTTTCTACGGGCACGAACTTTCAATTTTTTGAGTTTACTTTCATAAATATCCATAGCGACAATTTGCCCCTTGTTTTCCATTAAAGAAGCTATGTGCAGAGTTTTGCCACCCGCACCGGCACATGTGTCGACCACTTTCATGCCTGGTTTTACATCAAGAAAATCGGCCACCAATTGTGATGACGCATCTTGAACCTCAAACAGTCCATTTTTAAAAGCATCAGTAACAAAAACGTTGGCACGCTCTTTTAGTTTTAGCGCAGAAGGATAGCCTTTTATGAATTCAGCTTCAATACTGTTTTCGTCAAATAGGATATTTTGTAGTTTTTCTTTGGAGGTCTTTAGCGTGTTAACACGTAAAATGACATCGGCCTGCTCGTTTTGCATGGCTATTTCTTTGTTCCATTGGTCTTCACCCAATTCTTCCAAACCAACATTATCAATCCAATCTGGGATGGATTCCCTAAATTTTCTAATTTTTGAAAGCTCATCAAAACGCCCTTTTATTTTACGGGTTGGTGTGTTTTCAAAATATTTCCAATCGGGTAATTTTATGCCTTTAAGTGTTGCCCAAACGGCAAACATGCGCCACAGGTTATCACGATCAAAAGGTTCTCTTACATCAGCAATTTCAGCATACAGGCGTTTCCAGCGCACAATTTCATAGGTGGTTTCGGCAACAAAAGCTCTATCGCGCGAACCCCAACGTTTATCCCTTTTTAATAGCTGCTGGATGACCTTATCGGCATACTGGTCTTCATTAAAAATTTGGGTCAATCCATCAATAACCGCAAAGCATAAATTTCTGTGTAATCGCATTGTGTTCAATTAAGGATGCAAAGGTACATTAAAAGCTTTAATGCCGATAACTATCAATCCAGGAAAGTTTTGGGCAAAATAAAGGGGCAAACAGCTCCCGTTGAAATTATGGTTTTGGGCGGTCGCGCCGCATTTTTTTCCATTGCTCAAATAGTTTCTTTTTAAAATCTTCTTCAGCAATTTTGAGCATTATTATTTTTTTAGGCGAAATAATTTTTTTCAACTTGTTGTTCAGTTTTGCTTCTTCTTCACATAATTGACTTTCGGCAGCAGCCATATCGCTTAAAAGCTGACTTGCTCTTTCATTTGAAAGTGTATTGATATTGTCTTTTATTTCACGGCGCATATTTTTAATATCCTCATGTCTTAGTTTGTGGGTGACATCGTCATAGGCATTGTAAATGGGCCAAAACTGTTGGGCTTCACTTTCTGTTAAGGACAATCTTTCAGTAATGAAGGCCGCTTTCTGTGCTTTAATTTGGTCTCTTTTGTCTTGGGCAAATGTGCTTAAAGACACTAAAAACATTAAAATGGGGAGAATAATTTTTTTCATGTGGTTGTTTTTATTGTTTTACAATGGTCACATGTAACATTCAAATAATTATTTTAGTGAGTGACAAAATTTTAGTTTTTGAATGTTTCATTTATTTAAATTTTTGCAATAGCTTATTTTAAGTCTTTTTTCATTTTGGTTAACAGAGGCAATTAATTGCCAAATGCCCATTATAGGCTTTTATTCAGTAATTAAATCTTCAACATCTAAATGGTTTAACAAGTAGGTTTCTACGTTTTCATCATCAAAATCAACATCTGTAAAATCTGATTCTGCCAACTCTTCCTCAGTCATCAAGGATGCCAGTTCATAGGAATCCACAATATTTTCATCCAATAAATAATTTTCAACAGTTTCGGTGTCTAAAGATGACCATGGATCCCTTTCAAATATTGATAAATTGAAAAGCAACAATACGGCGGCGGCAACTCCAGATACATAGATGAGGTTTTTTTTGTTGAATAACGAAATTACCTTTGTTGCTTTTTTTACTGAAGTTTTCTCAATAATACGGTCTTCTAAAGTATCAAAATACCCACTTGGTGTTTTGAAACCAGAGTGGCTGACTTTTTCGGACAGTTTTATTTGAGCCATAACAACGTCTTCAAGGTTGTTAAAGTAGTCGTTAGGTACTTTAAAACCAGTTTCTTTGATGTTATTTATTTTGTTTTTCTTCATCTTGATAATAAGACTGTTATTCTTGGTAAAGGTTTAATCTTTAGTTAAGTAGTCTTCAATTTTTTTTACCGCTAGATGATAAGATGCTTTCAAGGCGCCTTCGCTGGTCTCCAAAATTTCGGACATATCTTTATATTTTAAATCCTGAAAATATTTCATATTGAAAACCAATTGCTGTTTTTCGGGCAATGATGCAATGGCTTTTTGCAATTTCAATTGAATATCATTGCCCTCAAAATACACATCTGATGTCAAATTCTTTATGGCTAATTGCTGTACTTCCTCGGTAGTGGTTTGTAAACGTTTGGCATTTTTATTGATAAAAGTTATGGATTCGTTGGTTGCAATGCGATACATCCAGGAAAACAATTTGCTGTCTCCTTTAAAGTTATGAATATTTTTAAAGATTTTTATAAATGTATTTTGAAGCACATCATCGGCATCGTCGTGCGATTTAACAATGTTTCGAATCTGCCAATACAACCGTTCTTTGTAGAGCGTTATCATCACTCTAAAGGCTTTTTCTTTATGTTGTTCGGATTGTAATTGTTCAACCAGCTGTGCTTCGTCCGTCACAAAAATTGTTTAGTTTTTAGACTACTAAATATACTAAAAGTTTAAGGCCTATTTTCAGTTTTTTTTTAAAAAATTAAAATATTGAAAATCAGATATTTAAAAAATATTATATCGATAAAGTGTAATTAAAATACGATTAAATGCATTTTTTCTTGTGAGATAGGCTTTTATGCTTTATGTTTGTACTAGAAACCTATTTATGTTGTTAGATGGCCCCAAATCTAGCATAACAAAAAAGGATAGATGCCCCCAAACTCTATCCTTTTTTCTTTTTATATAGTTTCTTGATTTTATTCCAAACTTTGCATTTCTACAAGTTTTTTGTAAACACCTTTTTTAGCAATGAGTTCGTTGTGTTTGCCTTGCTCGACTATTTCACCTTTGCTAAGTACAACAATATCATCGGCATTTTGAATAGTAGAAAGCCTGTGCGCAATAACGATGGATGTTCTATTTTTCATCATATTTTCCAGAGCCACTTGAACCAAACGCTCACTTTCGGTATCAAGAGCCGATGTAGCTTCATCTAAAACCATAATAGGAGGGCTTTTAAGTACGGCTCTAGCAATGCTTAGGCGTTGCTTTTGGCCGCCGGAAAGCTTGTTTCCGGAATCTCCAATATTGGTTTCTATACCTTCGGGTAAATCTTTTACAAATTCCCAAGCATTGGCAACTTTTAAGGCTTCAATGATTTCTTCAACTGATGCATTGTTGTTGCCCAATTTCAAATTGTTTTTTATCGTGTCGTTAAAAAGGATCGCATCTTGGGTTACAATGCCCAATTGTTTGCGCAAAGAGCTTGTGGTAATGTCTTCAATATTTTTGCCATCTAAAAGAATTTCTCCATTGTTTACATGGTAAAAACGTGTAATGAGATTGGCTATGGTGGATTTTCCGCTGCCCGATTGCCCCACTAATGCCACTGTTTTCCCTTTAGGAATGGTTAATGAAAAGTTTTTTAGAACATACTCATCCTGGTATTTAAATGAAATGTTTTTGAATTCAATTTTTGTATCGAATCCTGTTATGTCAATGGCATTTGGCTTGTCTTTTAAGTTGTTTGGCGAATCAATAATTTCTTGAATGCGCTCTGCTGCAGCACCACCTTTTTTTATGTTATAAAGTCCTCTGGAAATAGCTTTGGCCGGGGTTAGAATGTTATAGGAAAGCCCCATGTAAACCAAAAATGTGCTGCCGTCTAAAATTGAATTTGCACCACTGTTTAATACCAAATTTCCACCGTACCACAGAATGACCGAAATCATGCAAATACCCAAAAACTCACTGGCCGGTGAGGCCAAATTTTGTCGGTTCAATAATTTATTTGAGAAATGGTAAAATCTGTCGGTGGACTCTTGAAATGTTTCATTGAATTTTTCTTCCGCATTAAACCCTTTAATAATTCTTAAGCCAGTAAGTGTTTCTTCTAAAGTAGATAAAAATACACCCTGTTCCTTTTGAACACGGTCCGATTTTCGTTTTAAACTTTTTCCTATTTTTGAAATCAGGAAGCCCATTACGGGGATAAAAATAAAAACGAAAAGTGTTAATTGCGGACTAATAATGAGCATAGCAACAATAGTGAAGATTATAGTCAATGGTTCCCGTACCATAAACTCAAGTACTGATAAGAAGGAATATTGCAAATCTTGTACATCTCCAGTTACCCGTGCCAAAATATCCCCTTTACGTTGTTCTGAAAAGAAGGATAACGGTAATTCCATTGTTTTTTTATAAACAGCGTTTCTTAGGTCTCGAATAACCCCGTTACGTAAAAAAACCAAAAAATAGTTGGCCAAATAGCCCGAAATGTTTTTTAAGAGGAACATTACAACAATCAAGGCGACAACAAAAATTAGGGCTTTTGATTTGTCTCCACCGGTAAACAAATTCATTTGAAATAAAAGGTAGTCTTCCGCAAAATGTCCGATATCCATTAACCCGGAATATACTGGCTCTGTCTCTGGAGGAGTTTTTGTGTTATCAAAAATAACATCAAGCATGGGCTTTAATGCTATGAATGATAGTGTGCCAAATAAAGCAAAAAACACATTAGAAATAATGTGTCCTATTGCATATTTTTTATAAGGTTTGGCGTACCTTAAAATGTTAAAAAAATGATTCATTAAATTAATTTCATGTCCTTTAAAATAGCTTCGGCTTTTGCGTCAAGCTCAGCTTCCTTCTTTTTAAAATTAGCCACACTATCTAATTTTGTATTGACACTTACGTAGAATTTTATTTTTGGCTCGGTTCCGCTCGGCCTTAAGGCTACTTGGCTGCCATCTTCTGTATAATAAATCAACACGTTTGATTTTGGAATATCAATGGTACTCTGCTCGTTTGTGACCATATTTTTTCGAATGGATAAATCATAATCCTCAAACTTAACCACTTTTGTGCCATTAATTACTTTAAGTGTATTGTTGCGGGCATCGGTCATCATTTGTTTGATTTCCTCTGCGCCTTCAATGCCTTTTTTAGTAAGCGATACTAATTTTTCTTTGTAAAGGCCATGCTCAACATAAAGTTTTAAAAGTTCCTCGTAAAATGAGCTTCCTTTAGATTTTGTTATGGCTGCAATTTCGCAAGCCAATAAGGTTGAGGTAACAGCATCTTTATCGCGAACAAAGTCACCGACCAAATAGCCAAAACTTTCTTCACCCCCTCCAATAAAGCTAAGGTCTTTAAAATCATGTATTAATTTGGCAATCCATTTAAAACCTGTCAATACAATTTTGTTGCCCACACCGTAGGCATCGGCCAATTTATTTAGCATAGGTGTAGAAACGATAGTGGTTGCAATAAACTCTTTTCCTTTTATTTTTCCATCTGCCTTCCATTGTTTTAGAAGAAAATCTGTCATCATGATCATGGTTTGGTTACCGTTGAGCAATTGCAATTCGTTTTCAGAATTGCGCACAGCAACACCCAATCTATCACAGTCAGGGTCTGTTCCAATAACAATATCAGCACCAACTTTTTCAGCCAGTTCCAAGGCCATTTTTAAAGCGGCAGGTTCTTCGGGATTAGGTGATTTTACTGTAGGGAAACCACCATCTGGAACTTCCTGTTCTTTTACAATATGCACGTTTTTATAGCCAGCCTGTTTCAATGTTTCCGGAACTGCTGTAATAGATGTGCCATGCAACGAAGTGAACACAATTTTTAAATCGTCCTTTGCTGCTTGGGTTGCTCCAACAGAACCGTTTTTAACGGATGCTTTTATGAAGGCCTGATCAACATCTTTTCCTATATAATGGATTAATGAATCATTTGCTTCAAATTTAATATCGGCATAATCCAATTCATTTATCATATCAATTACGGCATTATCGTGAGGAGGCACCAATTGACCGCCATCCTGCCAATACACTTTATAGCCATTATATTCCGGTGGGTTGTGCGAAGCCGTTAAAACAATACCGCAGTGGCAATTTAAATGTTTTACCGCGAAAGACAACTCAGGTGTGGGCCTTAAATCTTCAAATAAATAAACCTCAATACCGTTTGCTGAAAACACATCGGCAACCACTTTAGCCAAGGTTTTGCTGTTGTGACGGCAATCATAAGCAATAACGGCTTTTGGCGTTTCTCCTAAGAATTGTTTGTGTAGATAATTACTTAAACCTTGTGTGCTTTTACCAAGTGTATATTTGTTAATTCGGTTTGTGCCAACTCCCATAATGCCACGCATACCACCTGTGCCAAACTCTAAATCTTTATAAAAACTTTCCTGAATATCTTTCGGGCTATTCGCAATACTGTTTTTAATTGTTGATTGCGTTTCATCATCAAATGCGGGAGTTAACCATGCATTTATTCTTTCTAAAATCTTTGGCTCAATGTGTATCATAATATCTTGAAGAGTTTGGTTCAAAATTAAACAATTGGTATTGATTAATTTGTAATTAGTTGATCTTTTAAAGGTAATTAAAACAGGTGGAAATTTTTAACTGAAATTCAATTTTTCTTTAATTAAGTAGCGACTTTTGTCTTGTTTATTACGCAAAACTAGTTCGCCTAAAAAACCGGCCACAAAAAATTGTGTACCAATAATCATGGTAACAAGGGCAATGTAAAATTGAGGACGTTGGGTAATTAATCTGCCTGACGGATTCAAAAATAGTTTGTCAACTCCTAGATAAGCCGAAAAAGCAAGCCCTATTAGAAACATTATAACACCCAAAGCACCAAAAAGATGCATGGGGCGTTTTCCAAAATGAGATAGAAACCAAATGGTAATCAAGTCTAAAAAACCATGAATAAAGCGGTTCATGCCAAATTTGGTCACTCCATATTTTCGGGCTTGGTGCTGCACCACTTTTTCACCAATTTTTGTGAATCCGGCATTTTTTGATAGCACAGGAATGTAACGGTGCATTTCTCCATTTACATCAATATTTTTTACCACATCAATTTTATAGGCTTTTAGTCCACAGTTGAAGTCATTCAATTTTATGCCTGATGTTTTTCTGGCAGCCCAATTAAACAATTTTGAAGGCAGATTTTTAGAAATAACAGAATCATATCGTTTCTTTTTCCAGCCTGAAACCAAGTCAAAACCTTTGTTAACTACCATTTTGTAAAGTTCAGGGATTTCATCGGGACTATCCTGTAAATCAGCATCCATGGTGACTATTACATCACCTTGCGCTTTTTCAAAACCAGCATGAAGTGCTTGCGATTTGCCATAGTTTTTCAAAAACCTAATCCCCTTAACATTGTTGTTTTGTAATGATAATTTTGAAACTATTTGCCAAGAATCATCGGTGCTGCCATCGTCAATAAAAATGATTTCGTACGAAAATTGATTGGATTGCATCACTTTTGCAATCCAATCATGTAATTCGACTAAAGAGTCCTGTTCGTTAAGTAGTGGTATAACTACAGATATGTCCATTCAGTTAAATTCAATATTTGTTGCTTCAAAAATACTGAATTTATTCGGCGTCTGGGTTACTTTTTTTCAAGGCTGCTGCAACTATTAATCCTATAATACTGAAAAACACAAGATACCCAGCCAAACCTTTTGAAATATTGCCCAAGGAATATTGGTCCTGCGTTTCCATTTTTTTAACGGCTTCATCAATGGCCTCACTTGGTGCATTAAAACCTTCCATCATTTGAACCGTTTGTTCTATGGTTTTTTCCTTTAAAACTTCCGCAGCCTCGGTATCAACGACATTGAACAATAAAAAAGAAACAAAAGTGCTAATTAACAACCCGATAAGAACCGTAATAAAATACGAAGTGAATGACTCCTTAAAACTTGTAAAACCATCTTGCGCTTGTTTTGTTTTCGCCACAGATATTATGCCCATTACAATAATGATTAATAAAATAAAAATGCCTAGCCACATGTTGGTTAGCAATTCTATGTTTATGGCATATGTAAGAACCGTAATTAGGGCAAGTAAAACACCCAAATACAATCCGTAATTTGCAGCAATAGATTTTAATGATTTTTCCATGATTTCTCTGAAATTTTGTTAGTTAGCTGTTAGTATCCAAAGATAGCAAAACGTTACATTTGCACTTAAAATAAAAAATAATAAAAAGTGTTGTGCATTTGTAAAAAATACTTAAATTTGCACTTCCAAAATTGAAAGTACAAAAAGCATAAAGCGATGAGAAAAGGTATACATCCAGAAAATTATAGAGTAGTGGCGTTTAAAGACATGTCTAACGACGATGTTTTTTTAACAAAATCTACCGCAGATACTAATGAAACTATTGAGGTTGATGGTGTGGAGTATCCATTAGTTAAGATGGAGATTTCAAGAACATCTCATCCATACTACACTGGTAAATCTAAATTGGTAGATACTGCTGGTCGTATTGATAAATTCAAAAACAAATACGCTAAATTTAAAAAATAAGTTTAGTCCGTTCATAATTTTAAAGCCTTTCAGTATTGAAAGGCTTTTTTGTTTTATGCAATTAAACTATTTTTGAAAATGGTAATTAAGGTTGAAGATAGAAGTGAACAAACTTCAAACTTCAAACTTCAAACTTCAAACTTTTTATGAACTACATTCTTTTTGATGGTCCGTCACGCAATAATCTGTTGCCCTTTACTTTTACCAGGCCCGTTGCCGATATTCGAGTTGGTATTTTAACCATTAGGGAAAAATGGGAGTCTTTTTTAGATACCACAACCACCACAATAACCGAAGATTATTTGTCTGATAAATACCCAATGGTGGAAATGGACGAAAATGTGATGATAAATGCATCTTATCTGCCCAATTTTGAATTGGTTGAAATGGTTCGCGATTTAAAGGAAAACCAAGCTATTTTTAAAGACGAAGATGTAATTGCTTTCTTTGCCAAGGAAGCCCAAGAAGATATAAATTTTGATGCCTTTGAAGCCATTGAGTTTGCGGAGGATATTTTCAAGATTGAGCACACCTGGGATATTTTTTCAAAAAATGGTGAGGCCATTCAGGAAGATTTTAATTTAATTACTAAAGGAAGAAAATCAAAGCCCATTCCGTCAAGTAATAATGTTATTGCTGCCGAAAATATTTTTATAGAAGAAGGCGCGAAATTGGAATTCACAACGCTTAATGCCAGCAATGGGCCAATCTATATTGGTAGGAATTCTGAAATCATGGAAGGTTCTATTATTCGCGGACCTCTTGCCTTGTGTGAAGGTGCGGGCATTAAACTTGGAGCAAAAATATATGGGCCAACCACTATCGGACCTCATAGCAAGGTTGGTGGTGAGGTCAACAATTCGGTTATTTTTGGGTATTCAAATAAAGGGCACGATGGCTTTTTAGGAAATTCCGTCTTGGGTGAATGGTGCAATTTGGGGGCAGATACTAACAACTCCAATTTAAAAAACAATTATGCCGAAGTTCGTTTGTGGGACTACCAAACTGAAAGTTTTGCCAGAACTGGTTTGCAATTCTGCGGGCTTATGATGGGCGACCACAGTAAATGCGGTATTAATACCATGTTCAACACCGGTACCGTGGTAGGCGTAAGTGCCAATATATTTGGCAGTGGTTTTCCAAGAAATTTTGTGGCAAGTTTCAGTTGGGGAGGCAGTTCTGGTTTTACAACATTTCAAACAAAAAAAGCATTTGAAGTAGCTGAAGTAGTTATGTCCAGAAGAAATGTTGCTTTTTCAGAACAAGACAAGGGCATTTTAGAGCATGTCTTTGAAATAACTAAAAAATACAGGAGAGAATAAATTACTTTAATAAAAAATAAAAAACTTATGCTTGGAATTTTACTCATTTATTTCATTGGCAAACGTTTTTACGATTTATCTGAGGGGTACAATCAAAACAAATGGCTTTATGCCATTTTAAGTGTGGTTATCTATTATGCTTCTGGCATGATTATGCTCATATTGGTTGCCATTTTGGATTTATTTTTCTTTAGTTGGGGATTTGATTGGGAATCTAGTTTTGGCATCAATTTATTGGCACTACCAATTGGGCTGTTGACTGTCTGGGGTTTTTATACATTGCTTGAAAACCGATGGAAAAAATCTGTTGTAGTTGTTAAGGATGAAATTAACGATATAGGTAAAAAACTTGAGGAATAAGACTAGTTTGTTTTTTCTTTTTTAACATATCTTAAATCCAATAAATTAATGGGGTTTATGCCCAAGCCTGTTACATTTTTTTGTGTAAACCTTATCACCTCGTCATAATAAAGCGGAACCATAATGGCTTTGTCCATGGCCAAAGAATCCATGGTTTTGTACAAATGCTTACGTTTTTCAATGCCTGTAATGGTAAAGGCTTTATTGTATAAACTATCAAACCTATCGCTTTTGTAATGAAAATAGTTAGAGCCCTTCGGAGCAAAATTTTTACTGTAAAAAATGGATAAATAATTTTCAGCATCCAAATAATCGGCAATCCATGAACTTCTAAACATATCTACTTTTCCGTTAGAGCGACCCGACCTTAAGGTTGCTTCGGGCATTACATCTACATTAATGGTCAGTCCAGCTTTTTCAAGTTCCCTTTGTATAAATTCACAAAAACTTAAATAGTTACTCGTAGTAACCAAAGTAATTTCAGGTTTTGTTATGCCGCTCTCTTTCTTGAATTTTTCAACCAATTGTTTTGCTTTTTCTGGCTGATAGCTAAAACCGATGGACTCATCATATCCTGGAAGCCCAATTGGAATAAAACCTCCGTTGGCAGGGTTGCCAATCCCATTTCTTAGATAGACCATCATTTTTTTTCGGTCAAATCCATAATTTATGGCTTTCCTGATTAATTCCGATTGTATTTCGGGTTTGTCCGAATCTAAATAAAACCCTAAATATTCCGTATTCAAATAAGGGCCTCGAATCATATTTATGGTCTTGGTGTATTTGTTTCTTAGCTGCCCATCTGCCGTTAATAATTCGTCTTTATATGAGGTGTCTAAACTGTTCAGGAAATCTAAATTACCTTGAACAAATTGTAGAAATTCACTTTGTTTATCGGGTAAAAAAGTGAGTGCAACAGCTTCCAGATAGGGGAGTTGAGTGCCGTTTTCATCGATTTCAAAATAATTTTCATTTTTCCTGAACACTAGTTTGATGTTTTCTTCCCAGCGTTTAAATTTAAAGGGACCAGTGCCTATGGGGTGCGCCCTAAAATCAGAACCATAATGCTCTACAATTTCCTTTGGTACAACCGAGCAATATTTCATGGTTAAAAGCCCTATAAATGCAGGAAAGGGTTGTGTTAAATTGATTTCGAAAATAGTGTCGTTTACAGCTTTAAAATCGTCCACTTTATTCAGAACCCAGCTACCAGGTGCAGCAATTTTTGGATTCTTCAGCCTATTTAAACTATATTCAAAATCTGAAGCATTTACAGTTCTTGTAGAATCCTTACCGAATAGTTCATGCTTATGAAAATCTACATCATTACGTAAGTTAAAGGTATAGGTTAAACCGTTTTCTGAGACCGACCAGTTTTTTGCAATACAAGGCAGGATGTTGAGTTCATCATCCAATTGCACTAGGCCATTGAATAATTGGTTGCAAACGGAATTGTCTTGTAAGGTTCTTGAAAAAGCAGGGTCTAGCGTGTTTATGTTAGCATATTCGTTATAACGAAAAACCAGATGGTCTTTATTGGCGTTTGGGTCATTTGTGCAAGAGAGAACTAGAAAGGCAATACAACCAATTGACAAATAGCTTGTTATTTGAGCCAGAATAGGTTTTATCATATGATTTATTAGTTGTAAATTTGCAATCTTTTAGCTGTAAAGATAAATTTTAAAAGATCCTGAAGCAAGCGCAGGATGACAAAAGATAATGGATAAGAAGGTCGCATTTTACACTTTGGGTTGCAAACTGAATTTTTCAGAAACCTCTACTATTGCCAGAAGTTTTAAGGATGAAGGTTTTGATAGGGTTGACTTTGCTGAAAAAGCGGATATTTATGTGATAAACACGTGTTCGGTTACCGAGAATGCCGATAAACGTTTTAAGACCATTGTGAAGCAAGCGCAAAAATCTAATCCTGAAGCGTTTATTGCAGCGGTTGGTTGCTATGCGCAATTGAAACCCAATGAATTGGCCGATATAAATGGTGTAGATTTGGTTCTTGGGGCCACCGAAAAATTTAAGATTACAGATTACCTCAATGACCTTTCAAAAAATGATTATGGCGAGGTGCATTCATGTGAAATTGAAGAAGCCGATTTTTACATAGGTAGTTATTCAATAGGCGATAGAACCCGTGCTTTTTTGAAGGTTCAAGATGGATGCGATTATAAATGTACATATTGTACCATTCCTTTGGCAAGAGGTATTTCACGTAGCGATACTATGGAAAATGTACTTAATAACGCTAGGGAAATTTCAGAAAAGAACATCAAGGAAATTGTATTGACCGGGGTTAATATTGGTGATTACGGAAAAGGCGAATTCGGCAACAAAAAGCACGAGCACACATTTTTGGATTTGGTAAGAGAGTTGGATAAAGTTGGGGGCATCGAACGTCTAAGAATTTCATCAATTGAGCCAAATTTGCTAAAAAATGATACTATAGATTTGGTTTCAAAGTCAAGGGCATTTGTACCGCATTTTCATATTCCGTTGCAATCTGGTAGTAATGAAATCCTGAAGAAAATGAAGCGCCGCTACATGCGTGAATTGTATGTAGATCGAGTTTCAAAAATAAAAGAGGTAATGCCAAATGCCTGTATAGGTGTTGATGTTATTGTTGGTTTTCCCGGTGAAACTAACGAGCATTTTCTCGAGACTTATAATTTTTTAAATGAATTGGATATTTCATACTTGCACGTATTTACATATTCTGAGCGCGATAATACCGAAGCCGCTGAAATGGACGGTGTTGTGCAAAAAAATGTCAGGAACAAGCGCAGTAAAATGTTACGCGGCCTATCAGTTAAAAAGCGTCGTGCCTTTTACGAAAGCCAATTGGGAACTACAAGAACGGTGTTGTTCGAGAATGAGAATAAAGAAGGTTACATACATGGTTTTACCGAGAACTATGTAAAAGTAAAAGCACCATGGAATCCAGAATTAGTGAACACCCTTCACGAGGTTGAGCTTACTGAAATTGATGCAGATGGATTGGTTCGGTTTGGTTTTGTGAATGCTATGGTGGAATAGACTTGAGTCAGCATATAGAATAAAAAAATCCGAAACAGATTAATGTTTCGGATTTTTTTATTCTTAAATCAAACATTTAAATTCTAACACCAACAGGAAGCATACGCTTATACTTTCTGTTGCTTCTCACAAATTTTGCAATTTCAGGACTGGTAGGAACTACACTTAGGTTGCGTCCTTCAATTTGGTTAAAAACAAGAGCTAAAAAATCTTTTTTAAAGGTCTCGTTTTTAAGGTCTTCGGGAATAATCAGTTTGGTTAAAAAAATCTTTCGCTCTTGCAATGAGTATTCAATTTTTGCTAAATGACCGTCAATTTTAATTTCATATTGACGCAAGAATTCATTGTCAATTAATTCTGCTGTTTCAACCATGATAACTTATTTTAATTTTTAGGAATGTAGAAAGTGAATACTATTTGTATAACTTTGTACAAAATTACGAAAAAAAATCAGAAAAATAAAGGAAATGGGAGGTTAATGCCCTATGATTCAAGAGCTAATACATGTTTATTTTATGCCAGGAATGGCAGCGAGCCCTAAAATTTTTGAGTATATTAAGTTGCCAGAAAGTCATTTTGAAATGCATTTCTTGGAATGGATGATACCTTCTGAAAATGAGTCGATTAGCGATTATGCTTCGCGGATTTGCGAAAATATTAAGCACGACAATGTAGTTTTGGTGGGTGTCTCCTTTGGGGGAGTTTTGGTTCAAGAAATGGATAAGCATATCAATGCCAGAAAACTTATCATTATTTCAAGTGTAAAGTCTTCTTCTGAATTGCCCAAAAAAATGATTCTGGTCAAAAACACAGGTGCTTATAAAATTATTCCAACGCAACTGGCTAGCAAGATGGAGCTTTTTGAAAAGTATATTTTTGGATCAACTGTTTCCAAACGTTTTGAACTTTACAAAAAGTACCTTTCTGTCAATGACAATAAATATTTAAGCTGGGCTATCGAAAATATGGTTTGTTGGAGCCAGAAGGATTACCGGTCGGATATTGTGCATATACATGGTGACCAAGATCCTGTCTTTCCAATTAAATACATTGATCATTGTATTGTTGTTAAAAATGGAACGCATATAATGATTATTAATAAGCATAAATGGTTCAATGAAAATTTACCAAGAATAATTTTAGATAACTAGGTCGATTTTTTTTAACTTTATCAAAACTTTTTAAAGATGCAGATAGTACAGAAAGCGTTGGCGCTGGTGGGATTATTAAGTTTATGTGCCCTATTTATTTACGCGCTGCAAGACGCACCAACCGATGAAAACTTTGAAAAAAAGCTCATAAACGATTATAATGTTTATGCCATTCAAGTTCCCGAAGATTTAAATTTTTCGGGAGAACCCATGCCGATTAAAAATCCGGATATTTTAGAACGAATTGACAGAGAGCTTTTGGTTAACACTTATTGGCAGAGCAACGGGTTGTTAATGTTTAAACGTGCCAAAAAGTACTTCCCGGTTATCGAACCAATTTTGGCAAAATACGGGGTGCCAGATGACTTTAAATATTTAGCTGTTATTGAAAGTGGACTGACCAATGCGGTTTCCCCAGCAGGAGCAAGAGGGGTATGGCAAATTATGCCGGCCACAGGAAGAGAAAATGGCCTAGAGGTTAACGACAATGTTGATGAGCGTTATCATTTGGAAAAAGCAACTGAGGTTGCCTGTAAATACCTTTTGAAATCTAAGGAAGATTTAGGTTCTTGGACCCTTGCGGCGGCGGCTTATAATGCGGGAAATGCTGGGGTTTCAAGACGTTTGGAAGAGCAAGGTGTTTCTGGCTATTACGATTTGTTGTTGGGTGAAGAAACAGGTCGTTATGTTTTTAGAATCGTGGCCTTAAAGGAAATTTTATCAAACCCAGGAAAATATGGTTTCAATTTTAGGGAGAAAGATTTGTATTCTCAAGTGCCAACTTACAAAGTTGAGGTTGATACGGCTGTAACCGATTTTACAAAGTTTGCCCAACAATTTGGCATTAACTACAAATTGTTGAAAATACATAACCCTTGGTTGCGCGAACCCCATTTAAACAATAGGTCGAGAAAACAATATTTTATTGATATTCCTGAAAAGGGCTATTATAACTAATCTTTGGTGGTTGAATTTCTGGCAAACCATATCTGGATTATATTAATTGTTCTCAACTATGTTATAGCCATATCTGCGGTTATAACGGTTGTGCTTAAAAATATCAACCCAACCAAAACACTATCTTATATTGTTGTTTTGGTTTTTTTCCCTTTTCTGGGGTTGCTTATTTACTATCTCTTTGGGCAGGAGTATCGCAAGAATAAAATTTTTAGCAGAAAACATGTACTCAATCAATCGGTTATTAAGTCCATAAACGATGAATTGGAGCTTGATGAACGAGAGGTGAAGAAAGTTGACAATTTCCTTGATGGTAAGTCGAAATTGGTAAAACTCCTTTATAGTGATAAAACTTCACCTTTAACGCTGCGTAACAAAATAGAAATTTTAAAAAATGGTGACGCAAAATTTGAATACTTGTTAGAAGATTTAAAGGAAGCAAAACACCATATTCATTTGGAATATTATGTGGTGATGGATGGAACCATCTGGACGGAAATTTTGGAGATTTTGTGTGCCAAGGCCAAGGATGGTGTTGTAGTTAGATTGACCTATGATGATGTTGGTAGCAAGTTATCATCAAAAACAAAGCAAACTTTAAATGATTTTGGTATTGAGTTTTACCCTTTTATGCCTGTTATTTTTTCAAGATTCACGGGTAAAATGAATTACAGAAATCACCGCAAAATTGCAGTTATTGACGGAAAAGTTGCTTATGTTGGTGGTGTCAACATTGCCGATGAGTATGTAAATGAATACAACAATTCATTTTGGCGCGATACACACCTTCGAATTGTTGGTGAGGCCGTTAAATCGTTGCAAATTAATTTTTTAACCACATGGCATTTTGTTTCAGGTCAGAAATTAGAAATTGACAAATCATATTTTCCAGCAGTTGACTGTAATGACAATGTAGCCGTTCAAATTGCAGCCAGTGGGCCTGATACCGACTGGGCCTATATTATGGAGGCCATATTTACGGCCATCACCACCGCAGAAGATTATGTTTACATTACAACGCCCTATTTTGTGCCTAACGACCAAATGATTATGGCGCTTCAAGTGGCATCAAAAAGTGGTGTTGAGGTAAAGGTAATTATTCCAAAAGAGTCTGATTCATGGATGGTTAAGCATGCCACAAACTCATATTTAGAGCAGTTATTGGAGGCCAATATTGAAGTTTATCGGTTTACAAAAGGTTTTGTTCACGCAAAGACTATGGTTGTGGATGATATTTTTTCGACCGTTGGAACGTCAAATATGGACTATAGAAGCTTCAATATAAATTTTGAGGTCAACGCTTTTATTTACAACATTGAACAAAGTAAAACCTTAAAGCAACAATTCATTGAAGATTTAAAAGACTGCGAGAAAATTGAACCCGCTAAGTGGGGTGATAGACCTAACTTAGAAAAACTAAAAGAATCGTATTGTAGGTTGTGGTCCCCTCTAATCTAGCCTCTTCTTTTTTGCGCGCGTAAAGAAGCGCCTGCACCATAATGTTGGTTAGGCATTTGTGCACGCTTCATATTATCTTTCATCATCTTTATTTGCTCGGTAAGCATGCCTCGTTTGTCAAGTTTTGTGGCTTCGGAAAGCAATTTTTGTGCTTCCTGCTTTCTTCTTTTCGAAAAAGCAATACCGGCCAAATTTAACTTAGCCATAGCCAAATCATAGTCCATGGTCAATCCTAACGAAACCGCTTTTTTGAAATATTTTTCGGCTTCATTCATATTGGTTTGAGATACCATGATGCCGTGCAAATAGTTATAATAACCTTGTTGTTTTTTTACTAATGCAGATTCAGGGTTTTTAATTTTATCCAACCATTTTTTCGCACCAATAAAATCTTGCTTTCTTAAACGTAAAAATGCAAGAAGGATAAATTCATTTTTAAAATAGAGAAAAATAAAAATTAATGATAAAAGTATGAACATAATACCATTGCCTATATATCCTTCGGTAAATTGATAAATAGCATAGGCGATAATACCTGCGGCAATGATGAGTTTTATAATTTTATTGAACATAATTCTAGTAAATTGAAATGATTTTCGAGTTGGTTTTTATTGAAAAAGACCCTTAAAAGTGATTTTAGACTGCAAAGAAACTAAATTTTTATTAGATTTAGCATATTGCCATGCAACAAAAAATAATGATTTTCCCAATTAAATAAAGGTGTTAGGCTGTGTTTAATTAGTTGAAAATAAAATAAGAAATATTTTAAAAAAAAGGTTTGCAAACTAATAAAGCCTTTGTATATTTGCCCTCGGTTTTGAAGGAAGCCATAGATTAAGAAAATACGATTCAGTTTTAAAGATATAAGATAATGAGTAAAAGAACATTTCAGCCTTCTAAAAGAAAAAGAAGAAACAAGCACGGTTTTAGAGAAAGAATGGCTTCTGCTAACGGTAGAAAGGTATTGGCGCGTAGAAGAGCTAAAGGTAGAAAGAGATTATCTGTGTCATCTGAAGCTAGACATAAAAAATAATGATTAACAATTGTTGATAATATAAAGGTGTTACTTAAGTGTAACGCCTTTTTTTATATCTGCGTATCCCTATTTTTGTAGCGAATTAAAATCCAACATATAACCAGAAAGAAAATGCCGAAAAACGAAAAACTAAAATCTATTTTAATTATTGGTTCGGGGCCTATCGTAATTGGGCAAGCATGTGAATTTGACTATTCAGGATCTCAAGCCCTTAGGTCCTTAAGAGAGGATGGAATTGAAACGGTTTTGATAAATTCCAACCCAGCTACAATCATGACGGACCCATCAATGGCCGATTATGTGTACTTGCTTCCCTTGACTACCAAATCGATAATTAAGATTTTAAAAGAACATCCACAAATTGATGCTGTTTTGCCAACTATGGGCGGACAAACAGCCTTAAACCTATGTATTGAGGCCGATGGAAAAGGAATTTGGGAAGATTTCGGAGTTGAGATTATAGGTGTTGATATTGATGCGATAAACATTACCGAAGACCGGGAAAAATTCAGGGAATTGATGACAAAAATTGGTGTGCCCATGGCGCCCCAAGCTACTGCAACTTCATTTCTTAAAGGAAAGGAAATTGCACAAGAGTTTGGTTTTCCTTTGTGTATCCGTTCTTCGTTTACTTTAGGTGGAGCCGGAGCGTCCATTGTTTATGATGAAAAAGATTTCGATAAACTATTACGTAATGGTTTAGAAATTTCTCCTATCCATGAGGTGATGATAGACAAGGCATTGCTTGGCTGGAAGGAATATGAACTTGAGCTGTTAAGGGACTCAAACGATAACGTGGTTATTATCTGTTCTATCGAGAATATGGATCCTATGGGAATCCATACTGGAGATTCTATTACCGTAGCCCCAGCCATGACCTTGAGTGATAGAACTTACCAACGAATGCGTGATATGGCCATACACATGATGCGCAGTATCGGTGATTTTGCAGGCGGTTGTAACGTGCAGTTTGCGGTTTCTCCGGATGAAAATGAAGATATCATCGCTATTGAAATCAACCCACGTGTATCGCGTTCTTCTGCACTGGCAAGTAAAGCCACAGGTTACCCGATTGCAAAAATTGCAGCCAAATTGGCTTTGGGTTACCATTTGGATGAATTGAACAACCAAATTACAAAGTCAACTTCGGCATTGTTTGAACCTACTTTAGACTATGTAATTGTAAAAATACCGCGTTGGAACTTTGATAAATTTGAAGGATCCGACCGTACTTTGGGCCTTCAAATGAAAGCCGTCGGTGAGGTAATGGGTATTGGGCGCTCGTTCCAGGAAGCACTGCACAAAGCTACACAGTCATTAGAGATTAAGCGTAACGGTTTAGGTGCCGATGGTAAAGAAAATACCAACTACGAGCAAATTATAGAAAAACTTACATATGCTTCTTGGGATCGAGTTTTCATCATCTACGATGCTATAAAAATGGGCATTCCGCTGAGTAGAATCCACGAGATTACTAAGATAGACATGTGGTTCTTAAAGCAGTACGAAGAATTATATTTCCTTGAAAAAGAAATATCGACTTTCAATATCGATACCATTCAAAAAGATTTGTTGCTTGAAGCAAAACAAAAAGGTTACGGTGATAGACAAATCGCCCACATGCTGCGTTGTTTGGAAAGTCAGGTTTACAACAAAAGAGAGGAATTGGGTATCAACAGGGTTTACAAACTTGTTGATACTTGTGCGGCCGAGTTTGAGGCCAAAACACCATACTACTATTCAACCTTTGAAAGTGATATGGAAACGGCCGATGGTAAAAGATATGCACATAACGAAAGTATAGTAACTGAGAAGAAAAAAATCATCGTTTTAGGCTCGGGACCAAACCGTATTGGGCAAGGTATCGAGTTTGATTACTGCTGTGTACACGGTGTTTATGCTGCAAAAGAATGTGGTTATGAAACCATTATGATTAATTGTAACCCCGAAACGGTTTCAACTGATTTTGATACTGCCGATAAACTTTATTTCGAACCCGTATTCTGGGAACATATTTACGATATCATTAAGCATGAAAAACCAGAAGGTGTTATCGTTCAGCTTGGTGGGCAAACGGCATTAAAACTTGCTGAAAAATTAGATCGCTACGGTGTAAAAATCATTGGAACAAGCTTTAAGTCACTAGATTTGGCTGAAGACCGAGGAAGTTTTTCTACTTTATTAAAAGATAACAACATTCCTTATCCAAAATTTGATACGGCTGAAACTGCTGATGAAGCGTTAGCAGTGGCAAAAGAATTGGATTTTCCAATTTTGGTAAGACCATCTTACGTATTGGGCGGACAAGGAATGAAAATTGTAATCAACGAAAAGGAGTTAGAAAAACATGTTGTTAGCTTGCTACAAAGCATTCCGAACAACAAACTGCTTTTAGATCATTATTTAGAAGGTGCCATTGAAGCTGAAGCCGATGCCATTTGTGACGGAGAAGAGGTTTACATTATAGGTATCATGGAACATATCGAGCCTTGTGGTATCCACTCGGGCGATAGTAACTCAACATTACCGCCGTTCAACTTGGGTGAGTTTGTTATGCAACAAATAAAGGACCATACAAAAAAGATTGCCTTAGCGCTTAATACAGTTGGTTTAATTAACATTCAGTTTGCCGTAAAAGATGATATTGTCTATATTATCGAGGCTAACCCAAGAGCATCCAGAACGGTGCCGTTCATCGCGAAAGCTTATAAAGAGCCCTATGTAAACTATGCCACTAAATTGATGTTGGGTGTGAATAAAGTTAAGGATTTTACATTCAACCCGCAATTGGAAGGCTACGCCATCAAACAACCAGTGTTTTCTTTCAATAAGTTCCCTAATGTTGACAAAACACTTGGTCCTGAAATGAAGAGTACAGGTGAAAGTATCTTATTTATTGATAGCTTGAAGGACGACCAGTTTTACGATCTGTATTCAAGACGAAAAATGTACTTAAGTAAATAAAATGAAAAAGCCGCTTATAGCGGCTTTTTCTATTTGGACGCAAGGTCAAAAACAAAGGATACATTAACACTTTCAGAAACTTTGTTTTGTACAATCTTCGGAATCTTTATATCGAAATCGGAAACTTTTACATTAAAACTACCTGAGAGCATAATGATACCTTCTTTCATAACATAGGTAACAGGAATATCTTTAAGTTGTTTGGATTTGCCATGAAATGTTAAAGTGCCATCAATTAGATGCTTATTTGATACTTGGGAGATTTCACCTTTAAAAGTAGCTTTTGGGTATTTGTCAGATTCGGCATAATTTTCATTAAAATGTTCTTCCATAAGGGCATTTTTAAACCGAAAACCCTTAACCAAAACCAGTGCCGCAAATTCATTATTCTCTAAATTTGTAATGGCGGTTACAGAATTGTTGATCGCTTTTACTTCCTCAAAAGAGGGAATAGAAGCTTCAAAAGTAACCGAACCCGTTTTTGTTAGGTATTTGTTCTGTGAAAAAGCATTTAAGCTTAGAAAAAATAATAAGACAATAAGGTTTTTCATTTTAAAGAGTTTTGCGCCATTTTTATATTTAAAAAGGTATGTTTCAAATATCATTCCTAATTTTCTAAAAGTCCATCGGCTTGCCACTTTTCAATAAGCTCAATTTGAGCTGGTGTTAGGGGGCTATTAGGTGCCGGGGGCATAGGATTTGATGAGCTTTTAATGCGACTAATTATACCAGCAACTCTAGATTTTACGTCGTTATAGGTGGTAAGGGAAAACGGAGCGCCTTGTGTTGGTGGATTTCCATGGCATCCAATGCATCTGCTGGATATAATTGATTTAATGTCGGCATCGTAAGTAACCTTGGTAATTGGGTTAGGATCTGGATTGGGATTTTGATCATTGAGGTCTTCCGTGCTACTGCTTGAACAGCCAAAAATCATCAATGCCATAATTACTGGATAAATTAATTTTTTGATTTTCATAGTTTTCAATTTTTAAGGGATTAATTTTTTAAAATCTTCTGCTTAAGTTAAATCCGAAATAAAAGTTGCCATCGCCCCAATCGCCTTCGGCTTGTCCTAAAAAGCCATTGGTGTTCATAGACTGCGCGTTTGAGAAATGCATTTGAAATACATGGCCACCAGTTTCTAGGTCAAACCCGATGGACAACGGATTGTTAAATGGCGAATTACGGGCTCTATTAAGATGCCAGCCATAATCGGCATTAATGGACCACCGTTTCCCTAGTTTGTATCTTCCACCAATTCCGAGTGCCATTTGGGCGTTGTCTTGCTCATCTATTACCACAAAATTTTCATGAAAAAATGTAGGTGCCAACTCTAGGGTTAAATTGGAATTGAGCTTTCTAGATATAAGCAACTGTGTGGTATAGCCCAAACGATGTTTGAACTCTAATAAGGGCAGGCTAATCTTATCCAAACCGGTGTTGATAACAATGGCATTAAAGCCTACAATAGTAAAAGGAAAGCCATTTTCGCGCTGCTGTATAAGTCTATATTTTGCTGTGATATCGTATATTTTAAATAGTGAACTTCTGGACACACCTATGTTAAAACAATCAGATATACCATAAACAAATTGAAGCCTAGTGACGGCATTGTCCAATCCAAAAAAATCGTCAATACCATTTTCAACACTCCCAAAACGATGTGATACGATGAATGTAAGTTCCTTTTTTGCGACTAGTTTGGTCGACTCAAAATTCACAATCTTTAGGCCTTTAAAGGCGGCCGTAGCAACTGATGAATTTGCGGTGTCAGTGTCTATTTCATTAAGCAAATCATCCTGTGAGAATGCCAAAATGGGGAATAATATGAATATAATATATTTCATAAAATAGCTTTAGAGTTTTAAGAACTTTTTGGTGTGGCTCGCTTTGTCAGACTTAAGGGTTAAGAAATAGATGCCCTTGTTTAAGTGCGCTACATCAACTGAATTCCTAATGGTGTTGCTTGAATAGACATTTTGCCCTAAAGAATTGTAAATGGAAATACTTTGTATTTCTATTTCATTTAGCGATTTTAAGTTAATAGTAGTTCCTACTGGGTTTGGTGATATTGAAAATTCGCTGATTGAAAAGTCATTCGAACTGAGTGTGCCTTCAGGAACTACCGTTATTGTACCAAACATGGATGTGAAATGAGGGTCGCATTGATAATCATTTGTCCCCACAACTGTAAATGTGTATGGAAATGTATATCCAATACCACTATGAAAGTTACTATCAAAAGTTTCTGCACTTCCGGGTTTTGAATTCACATTGTGCGTGAAACTATCAGCCCATACCCATTCTATGGTATCTCCAACTTCAATTGTTTTGTTGGCTGCAGGACCATTTGTGCCAATGGCCCAATTAATTTGATAAGTCTCAGTGGTTTGAGAATTGATATTCAATATTCCAAGAAATATTAAAACGAAGGTTGGTAATTTTGATTTCATGATTTTTTCGTGTTATAAATTGTTAATAATTGTACATTGGTCTAATTTGATTTCTTCTAATAAATCGTCATAGCCTATAAACCGTCCTTTAATTATAATTTGGGAATTGTTTGATGGTGTTTGTCTAATTTCATTTGAAAATTGACAAAATACTTTATCGTTTAAGGTAAGATTGTCGGGGTTTAGGTTTGTCATCAAACCTGAAACTTCGATAGTTTTATTGAGGTATTTTTGTTCTGAATCTATGGGGTTGATAGAAAACTCTGCGATTAGTTTTTCCGAACTGAGATTAAAGCTTGAGGCCTCGCTGGCTATATCTCTGTGGTTTTTGTTCAAGTAGGCATATATGCTTATCCCTGCAATAATAAAGACAACTAATATTAACCATTTTTTCATATGATTTTAAATTTTTCAACTAATTATCCGAAGTTAAAATTTTTAAACTGCCCCGACAAATCAACACCGGAGCAGTTTAGCTAGCCAACCAAATATTCTCTCTTTTTACAAAGAGATTTGATAATTGAAAAATCTTTCTTTTTCATATTGAGCATTTCCACTAGCTTAAATTTTCTGGAAGGTTAAGGTGTCTGTTCCACCATTACCTCCACTTATATGGATTAATTCAATTTTTGTTGCACTACGGGTTACAATTTCCCAATCTTCAGTTAGGTCGTCATTAAACATAGCTGGCGATGCAAAATTGATGTTGAAATCAATATCGTCACTACTATTGCTATCGTCGTCACTATCATTACTATCGGTTACAGACCACGTTCCGTTTACGGTTTCGCTTCCTTTGGTTGCTGTTAGCGTACCATTGGAATTGAAGGCGAAGGAGTAACCTGTATAGTGGCTTGTTTCATCAACTCCAGAGTCCACAAAGCTGGTTATCTGCCAACTGTTATTTTCAACTGTGTTTTTTATTTCACTGATTTCCGCGCTATTGTCAATGATGTTTAAATCGTCATCATCATGGGAACAGGTCGATGACATTAGCGAGAAGCATAACATGGTAAGTAGTCCATAAATAAATTTTGTTTTCATAGTTTTCATTTTTAAAATGGTTAAAATTTTGGGGTTATATACAAGTATTTTCATATCGAATTCTGTCATTGTCTCCAACTCTTAAATCAATTTTAGAATCAGAGTACTGCGATATTTCATGTAAAATCCAATCATTATTACAGTATGGTAATTCGGGGATATTGATTGTGATAACTATATTGTTTCCTGAACCAGAGGCAGACCAGGTACCGTAATCTGTTCCGCCAGCATAGTACACTGAAATGGTTCCATCTGTATGGAAATTGAATAGATAATCTTTGTAGTAATCATCATAGTCATTGCCGTAACGTTCCAATTTGTCTACAATCCAGCCTGAACAGCCCGTTAATAAATCAATTAAGTCGCTTGGAGTACAATTATTGCAATCATCATCGTTGTAGTTATAATCATCATCTTCATCGCAAGAGTTGTCATAGGCCTTAATGGTGTTTTCCAACTCAACCAAATCGTTGATGACTATTTCAGTGTCATCTGAAAGTACTACCGAAATAGGAAAGTTGATTGATACCAAGTCGAACTGATCTAAATTCTTAATGAAATTGTATAAAGTCCTATCAGAATCTAAAGTTATAGAGTCGATTATTTCATTGTTGGAGTTATATAAAAAAGCAGTTATGGGGTATTGAAAATCCAAACACTCAATATCGTCATCATATTCATTTTCACCATTACAATGGCTTGCGTAATTAGCCAATTCACTATTGCTGTTAATTGTAATTTCAGTAAAATCGGCAAATACTATTTGAATTGGATAAGAAATTGTTAGGGTATCAACGTCATCATCAGAATCATCAAAAATAAACTCAATTTTATCGAAATCTTCCTCAGAATTTATGTCCATCTCAATGCTATTTACAGTTACCGTGACAGGCAATTTTACATTGAAACAATTGGCGTAATCAATAATGTTATCGTTGGAGCCGTCATTGGTACACGTTTTTTGCATTAAGTCTGCAACCGAAGAGTTTAGTGTCAAGCCTTCTTCCGGTGGTGTTTGTATAAATTCTGATTCCTCTGTTCTGCAAGATGTAAAAACTATAAGCATTAAGAGGGAAAAGAACCAACCGATTTTTATTAATGTTTTCATTTTTGTTTTTTTCGTTTTTAGGGGCATTTTATAATGAAACAACTTAAGATTAAAAACTCCTGAAAAAAAATTAATTTTTATTTTTTGAGTCTATTTCTAGATATTTTAATCTTCTTGCTGTTTCAATAAGGTTTTCAAACCTGACACGCGTTAATTGATACCGGTAGGCGTAAACTTTATTATTTGGGTCGGTTTGAGTCAAGTATCTTAGATAATTGATTTTTTCTTCATAAAGGTGTATTTCCCGTTCCTTGATTTGGGAAATAAGACTAATTAAATTATTTATATTTTTTGGTTTCTGATTCAAGATATTGGAGCTTGTGTTTGTCAATTATAAAGAACCTTGGTTATGCGGTTAAAAGGACATCCAATCTTTCAAGGGATTGTTTTAAGAAAATTGACAGTGACTTTTCCTCTGGGTGTTCCAAAATTGATTTGGAAAGGTGGGCAATTTTCATTCTGTGGTAGATGATTTCTTTTTCTTTTAACGAATGAACCAATTCGGTTAGGTTAGTTGGATTAATCATAGCAAAAATTTAAAGGGTTTATTGAAGCTTTTTATAATGGAACAACAGTTATTTCAAAACTCCTGAAAAATTTTAATATTTTTTTTACATAACTTTAGCCCAAAAATAGAACCTTGCCAAAAGAACTTAACGACAATATTTGTGAAGACGCTGTTTTTGAGCGTATTTATAACAAGTATGCTCAAGACCTTCAAAATTTTTTACATTACAAATACGGTGAGCAATATAATCCGACTGATAAGGTACAGGATGCCTTTATTAAGTTATGGGACAATTGTAAAAAAGTAACCTTAAGCAAAGCCAAATCTTTTTTGTTCACCGTGGCAAATAATTTGATGTTGAACGAAATTAAGCACCAAAAAGTGGTTTTAAAATATCATTTGGAAAAGCCAAAGAATTATACCAATGAAAATCCTGAGTTTATATTGGAAAAAGAACAATTTTTACAGCGGTATCAAAATGTTTTAGAAAAGTTAAGTGAGGAACAGCGTGTGGCTTTTTTGCTCAGTAAGGTTGAAGGGAAAAAACACAAGGAGATTGCCGACCTTTTAGGTGTAACGCAAAAGGTTGTAGAATACAGAATTTATAGTGCTTTTGACACTTTGAGAAATGAGTTGGAAGGATTTAAAATAAAATAATCAGGAGATTTTGTTATCAAATTGTTATATAAGAAAGTTAAGGATACATGGATAGAGAAAACTTAATAAAAAAATGGTTGAAAGACGAACTTAGCGATACCGAGAAACAGGCATTCGATAAGTTAGATGATGCTGCTCTAAATCAATATATCATTGAAAATGCAAGCCATTTTAAAGCCTCCCATTTTAATAAATTGCAAGACTTTGATACATTTAAGGATAAATATAAAGCTTCAAAAAGTCAAGTTAAGCAATTAAATTGGTTTAAGCCATTTTTAAAGATAGCGAGCGTTATTGTTGTGGCTTTGGGCCTTTATTTTACATTCGTCTTCAATAGCAACACATATGTGGAAACATTGGCCGGTCAAAAAACAACAATTGAATTGCCAGACCATTCGAAAGTTGAATTAAACGCCTTGTCTTCAATTGAATACAATACCAAAAACTGGAATGACAATAGAGCTTTAAAATTAGATGGAGAGGCCTATTTTAAAGTTGCTAAAGGAAAAACCTTTGATGTAAAGACAACCAGAGGAACAGTTACTGTTGTTGGTACCCAATTTAATGTTAAGCAACGCAATAACTATTTTGAGGTACAATGTTTTGAAGGTATTGTAAAAGTAGTTTCAGATAGCATAACCAGAAGGTTGTTGGCCGGAGATACATATCAAATTCTTAATGGCGCGTTTAGTGAAGGAAAAACAAAAGCCTTGATGCCAAAATGGACTAATAACATGAGTGAATTTAACGCTATTCCCGTTAAAGAGGTTTTATCTGAATTGGAAAGACAATATGATATTCAAGTTACTTTTAAAAATATTGATGTAAACAGATTATTTACAGGTGGTTTCCCCCATGATGACCTTGAAAAAGCGCTTGTTTATATTACAAAACCAATGAATATCACCTACGAATTGAGTTCTTCAAACTTGGTAATTATTCATGGGAAAGGAAATTAAAAAAGCATTTATTTTTTTTAGTTTACTGTTTTTTGTCCAGCTTGGCGTCAATGCCCAAGACAAGGATGGACAAGAATTACTTTCACGTGTATTAAATATACTTCAAGAGCAATATAACATTCAATTTAATTATGCGGAAGACACTGTAGAAAACATTTTATTGGTGCCTCCAGCAAAAAGTTTATCGCTTTCAGAGGCTTTAACGTACCTAGAAGCTGAAACAGGGTTGTCTTATTCAATGATGTCTGAAGGCGTCATTTTGGTTCAGTTGAAAAAAATTGAACTTCAATTTTGTGGCTATGTGAAAGACAGAGATAATCTTCAACCATTGTTGGCCGCTACCGTTCAATCAGGAAACAATTCTATAATAACCGATGATAATGGTTTTTTTCAAATAAAAATTGAAAGTCCTTTAGAACCAATTACCATACGATTTTTAGGTTACAGGCCTATTGATATATCTCCAAATCAAATGTCAAAAACAGGATGTGATGATATTTTTCTAGTACCTTACTTTCAATCTTTGTCTGAAGTTTTGATTTCAAATTATATAACTAGTGGTATCAATAAATTAAGTCGAGGGTCTTACGAAATTGATTTTTCAAATTTCGATATTTTGCCCGGGGTTATTGATAACGATGTTTTGCAATCGGTTCAAGCTTTTCCAGGTGTTCAAAGTATTAATGAAACAGTTTCAAACATCAATATTCGGGGTGGTACGCACGATCAAAATCTAATCCTTTGGGATGGCATAAAAATGTACCAATCGGGCCATTTCTTTGGGTTGATTTCGATGTACAATCCGCAGATAACCCAAACGGTTTCTTTGGTAAAGAATGGAAGTGATGCAAGCTATACCGATGGTGTTTCAGGTACTATTGCCATGAAGACAGAGCAAGAAATAAACACCCGATTTAAAGGAACATTAGGTATTAACTTAACGGATGTCAATGCCTTTGTAGATGCACCACTTGGTAACAAATCGTCCATTCAAATAGCAGCAAGAAAGTCCATAAACGATTTTGTTGAAACGCCTACATACACCGCTTTTTTTGATAGAATAGCACAGAATACAGAGGTTGCCAATAATGCCACCACTATAACCAATACTGGTAAAAAATTTGATTTTTACGACACCTCTTTAAGGTGGATTTATAAAATAAGCGATAAAGATGAGTTGCGGTTAAACTTTATCAATGTGTCAAATCAACTTCAATTTGATGAAAATGCCGTTGTAAACCAAGAGGAAGAAACTAGGGAAAGCAGCTTAAAACAAAACAGTATTGCGGGCGCTTTGCACTACAATCGATTTTGGAACAATAGGTTGCAAACAACGTTTGAAGTGTTTGAAACCGATTATAAACTCAGGGCCATTAATGCCAACATTTTGGATTCACAAAGATTTTTACAAGAAAACATAGTATCTGAAACGAGTGCAAAAATTAAGGCTGACTATAATTTATTCGAAAACTTACAATTGTTGGTTGGCTATCATGTTGTTGAAACCGAAATTACAAATTTAGATGATGTTGATGTGCCTTTGTTTAGAAACCTAGTATCTGAAGTTGTAAGGACCCATGCTATTTTTTCGCAAGTGGGCTATAGGTCTTCCAACAGAAATACCAACATAAACTTCGGTGTTCGTTATAATTATAGTGATAAGTTTAAAAAATCAATTTGGGAGCCAAGACTGAGCTTCAGTCAACGTATTTTCAGGCATCTTACTTTGGATGTTTTAGGTGAGTTCAAAAACCAAAATGCATCTCAGGTCATTAATCTGCAAAATGATTTTTTAGGTATTGAAAAACGCAGATGGCAAATGTCCAATAACAGCACCATTCCAATAATTAGAAGTAGACAAATATCAAGCGGACTCAGTTATAGCCATAAAGGTTGGCTTATAAATTTTGAGGGATACTATAAGCAAGTAAAGGGTATTACCACCCAAAGTCAAGGGTTTCAAAATCAATATGAATTTGAAAGGCAAAGTGGTAATTATGATGTTAAGGGATTAGATTTGCTAGTTAGAAAGCATATTGATGGTTTTAATACTTGGTTGAGCTATTCATACATGGGCAATAGGTATTTGTTTGAAAGTTTGGAACCAGATTATTTCCCTAGCAATTATAATATTTCGCATACGGCTACTATTGGTGCAACCTATACATGGTCTAATTTAAAAATATCAACAGGGTTGAACTGGCATTCTGGTAAACCCACAACTCGACCTATTTTTGGTAATGAGATTGTTGATGGCGACATAAATTATGAGCCAACCAACAATTCTAATTTAGAAGATTATCTCCGACTAGACATGTCTGCACTGTATAATTTTAATCTTGGTAAAGCTAGTACAGGGTATTTTGGTGTTTCCATATGGAATGTTTTAGATAGGGAAAACCAAGTGAATAATTATTACCGTTTGGATAATGAAAGTGTTGACGAAATTGTGCAACGTTCGTTGGGCTTTACGCCAAATGCTGTTTTAAGATTGACTTTCCAATAGCCAATTACAACATCAACTCTAGCTTGACATTTTGGGTCTTTACAAGGTCCAAATGTTCTTCAATTTTAAATTCTGAAGATTTGAATTTGGTGCTTCTTGTTTTGGCCTGTTCCTGTCTTGCTATACTTCTGGCAAAGCGTCTCACACCGTCTTTACTGTCTAAAATCAATCCCGGTACTTTTACATTTCTGCCATCTTCATCTTTGGCAACCATCGTGAAATATGAAGAATTGCAATGTTTTACTTGGCCTGTTTGAACATTTTCAGCTTCAACGCGCAATCCAATAACCATAGAAGTTCGTCCAGTATAATTAACCGATGCCTTTAGAGTAACTAAATCACCTACTTCAATGGGATTCAAAAAATCAACTCGATTTACGGATGCCGTAACGCAATAATGCCTGGAGTGTTTTGACGCGCATGCAAAGGCAATTTGGTCCATTAAATTTAAAATATGCCCACCATGTATTTTTCCACTAAAATTGGAATGTGATGGCAGCATGAGTTGGGTTATGGTTACTTGTGATTCTTTGGCGTGTTTAAACATGTTTTTGAGTTTATTCGTCTTCTTGAGATCGTTTTATAATAGCTTCTGGAAGCGATTTTTTGGCTTTCGCTCCCATTTTTTTCAGTTTTTCAACGCTTGTAATAAGGTTTCCTTTGCCCTCAACCAATTTGTTCATAGCAGCTGAATAATCGCTTTTTGCAGCATCAATTTTTTTACCAACACCTGTTAAGTCATTCACCAGGCCTTCAAACTTATCGTATAAAGCTCCTGCTTGACGTGCAATTTCAATGGCGTTTCGTTGTTGTTTTTCATTGTTCCACATGGTGTCAATGGTACGCAATGTGGCCAAAAGGGTTGATGGCGTAACAATGACAATATTTTTTTCGAAAGCTTTATTGTAAATGGAATTATCCTCATTTACCACTACGGCAAAAGCGGGCTCAATAGGAATAAACATTAATACAAAATCTGGCGATTCAATATCGTAAAGGTCTTGGTAGTTCTTTTCCGAAAGTTGATCCACATGTTTTTTTACCGAGTTTACATGGGCTTTGAGGTATTGGGGTTTATCGGCATCATCAGCATTTACCAAACGCTCATAATCGGTTAAAGATACTTTGGAGTCGATAATCATTTTCTTGTTGTCTGGCAGATGTAGAACCACATCGGGTAATACCCGCGAACCATTGGCCAAAGTGAAACTTTGCTGAACAAAATATTCGCGGTCTTTTTCTAAACCAGATTTTTCCAAAACGCGCTCCAAAACAAGCTCTCCCCAATTGCCTTGCATTTTACTGTCGCCCTTTAAAGCTTTGGTCAAATTACTGGCCTCTTTGGTCATTTGTTGGTTGAGGTCTTTCAGGCCGAGCAACTGCTCTTTTAAGGCCGAATGCATGCTGATGCTTTCCTTTTGGCTTAAATCTACTTTTTCTTCAAAGGTTTTGATTTTTTCTTGAAGCGGATTCAATATATTTTTAATGTTTTCCTTGTTCTGTTCGGTAAACTTACTGGACTTTTCTTCTAGAATTTTGTTGGCCAAAAGTTCAAAATCTTTTCGAAGTTGTTCTTGGCGTTCTTCAATTTCTTTATCACGCTGTAAATTTAATTGCTGAAGGTTTTCGTATTCTGTATTTTTCCTCGCCAATTCTGAATTTAACAATTCCTTTTCACGACGAATTTCTTCACGCTCCAATTCAATTTTAGTCAAATTTTGTTTTAAATCTTCAATGGTCAAACCCATTTGTTTTTGGCGCTCTTCAAGCGTGCTTTGTTCACTTTTACTCTTCAGTTTGGTGAAAAGCATTCCTAAATAGCCGCCAATGGCCGAAGAAATTAAAATGGCAAGAATAAGAATAAGGCTATCGCTCATTTTGGATAAAGAAAATAATCCCAAAGATAAATTTTTTAAATTCATGATTAAGTATTGGAATTATAAATTGATGAGAATTTGGAAAAACTTTACAAAGTATTGAACCTTATTAAATTAAATTTAAGTTTTTTTTAGCCTCATTTAGCTCAGGTCTATCACATCCAGCATTTTTGGTAAGTTTAACAAGTGATTCAAAATAATGTTTTGATTTATTTTCATGACCCAATAATTTGGCAGCAGTCGCAGCTCCATATATGCTATTGAACCTATTGGGATGATTTTTCAAACTAAACTCATAGGCTTTTAGGGCCTGGGTTGGTTCATTCAATTGCAAATATAAATCACCTAAAAGCTCATCTGCAGGTAATACTTCACAGGGTGTCACAGCATGTTTGGATGTATTGCTTTCTAATTCAGAGGCTTTTAACATGTAGACTAGCGCTTCTTTGCGGTTTCCTTTGGCAAATTTAATCCAGGCTTCAGCTGAATTTATTTGTATCAAAACTTGATTGGCTTTATAATTATCATTTTGGTCAGCAAGTTCCTGGTGTAACCCTTTTAGTATTTCAAGTTCGTTTTCTGCGTCAGAAATACTACCAATATGAACTAGCCCCAATATCTTACCAAAATGAAGAATGGCAGTTTGCCATGGAAATGAACCCCAATCAATATTTGATTTGGGAAGTTGTAAAGTCGATGCCTCCAACCAATTTTTGTTTTCAATGGCAATACGTGTTGGAATGGCGGCAGAACTGTAAGCCACTTTAAAATTGGCTGGAAAAACAAGGTCAAAAGTTTTTAAATAATCATATTGTTCTTTTGCTTTTGAATTGTCGCCAATCTGTAAATAGGCATAGACAAGATAGTCCATGCCATGTAATTCTTCGTCCCAATGACCAGAGGGATTAATGCTTTCCGAATAGCAACGGGCAGATTCAGTTGAGTTTATATTTGACTTGATTGATTCTTCCCAAAGCCCCAATCGCGTAAATATATGGGAAGGCATGTGCTGGGCATGTGCAGAAGCAGGAGCTATTTGGGCATAACGTCTTGCGGTGTTCAGTGCCTTATATGCTAATTCTGGATAATCATAATTATGGATAATATAATGTGCAATTCCTGGATGATTTGGATATTTTTCAAAAAGGTCTTCCAGAATTTTGCCGGATTTTTTTTGTTTTGCATATGTTTTATCATTAGGATTGGCAGCAGCTCGCAACGCCAAAGCATAAAAAATAGCAGTTTCGGCATCATTTCGATACTTGTGGTAAAGAGTTTCCATTTTCTTTTCATAAAGATTCTTTCTGGTTTCCGGTTTCACCGTTTCCCAATCCATATAAAAAACGCAGATGGCATCTAAATAATCTTTTTCTTTTTCACTCAGTTGAAATTTATTTGCGATTTCTAAAAGTTTAACACCTTTTTGCAAATAACTTTTATCCGATTGCATCCAAAGTGAGTGATATATGCTCATAGCGACACCCCAATAGGCCATGGAACAACTAGGATCAGCATCAATAACTTTTACAAATGCTTTTTCAGCTTCAACATATTCAAAAGAATGTAAAAGAGAGATAGCAAGATTAAATGTTTCCCTAGTATTTTCACTGCATGATGTTAAAAAGTCAACATCACCGAACCGACCTGCACTGCATAGAATGAAATCGCCCCTTTCTAAATCAATTGTAATTAACTCAGGATTTGGATCATATGCTTTTTTGCACCCTAATGTGCTTAACAACAATAATATGGTTAGAATCTGCCTTGAAAGTATCATGTTACACTTTTTTACAATGTTTGCAACTAATATATATCTTAAAATTTGATAAGAATTTATAGAAATATACATCGGTATTTGTGGTTTAATTATTTAAAAAGGAAAACGTTGTTATTATAAAATGGAAGTATTTAACGCTATATCTGCATCCTTCCAAGCCACATCAAATTCGTATTTTATTTTCTCAGCCTCGGTTAATTTTCCCTGCGCTTTCAAACTTTTGTGCAAGCCCATTAAGGACCAACCATTCTGTCGGAGAATATCTAGGTCTTCTTTGAAAATGTTTTCTGCGGCTTTATATTTTTCAGCCTTCAAAAGGACAGCTCCTAAGTTTTGTCTTGTCGGTATATGCCATGCGGAAGGTTCGTTGTAGATGAGGGCATCTTCAAGTTCTACGGCTTTTTCAAAATGTTTAATGGCTTTTTCCAAATCGTTCTTTGCTGACGCAATTTCCCCAGCTACAACTTCATAAGCTAAAGCGGCTATGGTTGTGCCAGAATCAAACCCAGTGGCAATTATTATTTCCATTTCTGGGTCTTTTTTTAGGTCGGCAATGGAGTCAAGTTCTTCTTGTGCTTCTTTTACATTATTCTTTCTAACAAAGGCGACACCTCTCGCGTAGTGCCAAATAAGTTTTAAATGTTTGATTTCGTTATTAGGTTTTGGAAACGTTAAAATGTCGTTCCATTTACCAAATCTAGTATAGGCCAAAAGTGGTGTAGAGGCAAAATTTTGTAAAAAATGAAGTTCTTTCATTTCTCCAACGGGAACTTTTTCGGCAGTTTTCTTTGCTGCATCTATAGCTATATCACTCGCACCCAATAAACTTGATGCCGACCATAAAAAATGAATGTTGTGAGGGTAATAACCAAGCGGGTACATACCTTGTGAAAAGCATTGTGAGATATAATCCTCATCCGCGAGAATCGCTTTTTGATTGGCAGTTACAGCGTCTTTATATCTGCCAACCCTAATGTAAATGTGTGATGGCATATGTACGATATGGCCTGCGGCAGGCATTAAACCACCCAGTTTTTCGGCACTGAGCACGGCTAAATCCGGTTTTGGGAGTTCAACCATATGGATGTAATAGTGGTGTGCCCCTGGGTGATTCGGATTTATTTTGATGGCCTGCTCAAGAGCAGTTTTTGCCTCTGGAATGTTCGGGGAAGGATTGCCTTTTTTGTCCCAATAATTCCACGGCACGGTATTCATTACAGCAGCGGCAAATAGCGTTAAAATATCGGCATCATTCGGATAGTTCTTCGCAACTTCTGTCATGGCTTCCATGTAGGCTTTATTCAAGCCTTCAACTTCAGCTTCTAGATTGGTGGAATATCTGTGTGACAATGCTTCTATCAATGCCTGCTCTTTAGACAAAGCATTTTCTGCCAATAATTTGGCCTTTTTAATCGCTTCGTTGTATTTGTTTTTGCGTTCTTCATCTGGCAATGGATCATTAATATTAGGTCCCAAAACATAGGCTTGTCCCCAAAACGCCATGGCGCAATTAGGGTCTAGCCTTGCCGCTTCCATAAACGAACGATGGGCTTCGGCATGGTTGAATGCATAGGTTAACCTTAAACCTTGGTTAAAGAACTTTTGTGCCAGGGCATTATTCGTGCTTACTTTATAAGCGTGGGTTCCTAAATTTTCGAATAAAGGAGCAATTTGCTTTGTAGTATCAACATTTTTTAACAAAAAATTTGCCGGTGTACAGCTTATTGAATTTGCTCCAATCTTTTTTGAGTAATCGTATGTTTCTTCGGGAGAAATTTTAAAGAGAAGGGTAAACAATACAACTATTGATGTAAATAGGATAGCAAGCTTAATTTTCATAATGCCAAGATTAATGTTAGTAAAAGTCCATAACTTTTAGCCTTTATCAATTCAAGGGAATGAAAATTGAAAAAAATGATTGTATCAGGTTGATTTTAGGAGCAAATCAATCCTTTAAATATAGCGAATTTCAACCAGAGGCGCAACGCCTTAGTCATGCTTGAAAATTGAAATCAATTATTTTGACAAGAATTTGAAGACGATTAGGCTACTTTCAAATATCTGTTCGATACAAAATTGAATCCAAAATATAGAACACCGGCAAAAAAGAAATCACCGATTAATGAGTTTCTAAAAAACGGAATGGCCAAGGTGTAACATTCCAATAAACCGTTTAAGTTTAACGGATACCAAATTAGCCAAACACCAAAATTGGTTATAAGAAAGAAGCTTATACTGCTAATTAAAATGCTTTTAAAGTTCATTTTTTTAGAATAGATGCCAATCAATCCAACCAAAATCAAGGCAGTATAAACGAATGCCGAAGTTAGCGTAAAACCTAAAAATATATCAGAGATGGCCATAGCTAATAGCGGAATTATAAAAGCTAGTTTTTTATCAGTAAAATAAACTCCCGAAAACAGGGCAGCGGCCGTAATTGGCGTAACATTGGGCAAATGAGGTACAAGGCGAAATACAATAGCAACTGCTATAAAAGCTATAATGATTAACTGTCTTTTACTAAATAAAGAACCCATAATGAGATGATGTTTTTTTGATAGTTCAAAAATAAGACTAATTGTTATAACCACGAAACATCTGACCCTAAATTTAACCTCTAGCCAAGTAACATAGGTAACTTATTTCCTTTTGCAAAAACTATACATTTGGTTAAAGTTAATCTTATGCGAGATGGTTCAAATTTAACACTATACATAGTTGCTGGTGTCATTATAGCCCATTTTCTTTTGGGCTTTATTTACCTCGTTTATAAAATGAGCAAGAAAAAATAATTTCAATGGGTGCAATTTCTTTTAATAAATTACTTTTGTATTGAAATTTGGTTTTGTCCATTTCACGTGGATAGATTAAAAGGGAATCTGGTGTAATTCCAGAACTGTTCCCGCAACTGTAAGCATAGTGCCCAACTTGATTGGGCATCTCTTAAAAGAGATTCGTGTTATACTTTTAGTGTCACTGAAGTAAGAGATTGCCACATCGTGCCAAAAAGCGTGATTGGCAATGATAACTTTGGGAAGACCAGCACGGATACGCAAGTCAGGAGACCTGCCTTTTTCAAAATTTATAAGTTAAACTTTCGGGATAAAAGTTTGCGTATGATAATCCATGCGATTCTCGAGCAATCATTCATTAAAATGAACAAAAAAACAAATGTTTTAGGCGTGCTGTGTTTTGGTATGTCTATTTTTGGTTTTTCGCAAAACCAAATCGATTCAACAAAGGTGGAACAGCTAGATGAAATTGTAGTTTCAGATTCCCGTTTTGAATTGAAAAGAGAAAATTCAGGGAAAACGGTTGTTAAGATTTCCAGAAAAGAACTTGAAAACAATCAAGGCCGTTCCATTTCCGAATTAATCAATACAAAAAGTGGTATAGAAATTAACGGAAGCCGAGGTGTGGAAGGTCAAAATCTTGGAAATTACATTAGGGGTGGAAACAATCGACAGGTTTTGGTGCTCATTGATGGCATTCAAATAAACGACCCCTCAAGTGTTTCAAACGATTATGATTTAAGGCTATTAGATTTAAACACTGTTGAATCAATAGAAATCATAAAAGGGGCGGCCAGTACACTTTACGGAAATGCAGCTGCTACTGCGGTGATAAACATTACCACAAAAAAGGTTTCAGAGGATAGTTTTTCAGGAAGTTTTTTAACCGCTGTTGGAACTAACCAAACTCAAGATGATTTGAATTATAACGGAGCTAGTTTTACCAATAACGTTTTTGTTAATGGGTCCGTTAAGAAGCTGGCCTATTTGGCAAGTTTTGGAAACCGATATGCCGATGGGTTATCAGGGGCAAAATCTGAGAACCCAGAGAAAGACCCTTTTTCGAGGTATAATATCAATATGAAATTAGGTTATGGGTTTTATAAATCTTTTGAATTGACAGCATTTGCGAGTTATGATAATTTTAAATCTGATATTGATGGTTTCCCACCGCCAACTTACACTTTTTCAGATACGGACTATAAATATAGTTCACAACAAAAGCGAGTAGGGTTGTCTCCGAAAATTAGCTATGAACATGGAAGTTTTCAAATTAATGCTGCTTATACCAAGATTGACCGTGAGACCATCTCCGATTTTTCTTCAATACATGAAGCAGAAAGTTATGTATTCGATGCTTTTAACAAATATGTCTTTAATGATGCCTTCTATACCATTTTGGGTGTAAATTATGGTAATTACAAAAGTTTGTTTGGTGCAGAGGAAGGTTTTACCAACACTGATCCGTACATCAATATGGTTTATGTGTCTGATTTTGGTTTGAACATTAACACTGGTGCAAGGTTTAGCAGCCACAGTGAATATGGCTCTCATTTTGTATATAGTCTAAATCCCTCATACAGCATTTCGGTAAACGACGGCTATGCTAAGGTTTTTGGCTCATATGCTACCTCGTTTATTGCACCTAATTTATCTCAATTATTCGGTTTTTTTGGGGCTAACCCTAACCTGGAGCCAGAAGAGAATAAAACCATTGAAGGCGGATTTGAATTCAGCCAAAAACAAAGGGTTCGTTTAAATGGAGTTTATTTTAACCGAAAGGAACAGAATACGATTATTTATACCAGTGCTTATGAAAATGCTACCACAGAAGCAACGGTTCACGGTTTTGAGGCAGAAACGGAGGTTAGCCTGGTTAAAGATTTAACGGTAAGTGCCAATTATACCTTTACTGAAGTAAAAGATGGTGTGCGCCTAAGAGTGCCAAAACATAAAGTCAATGCAAGCTTAGGATACAATTTTTGTAAAAATACAATTGCATCCATAAATTATCAATTTGTTGGTAAAAGAACAGATACCGATTTTTCAACCTACCAAGATGTGCAATTGGATGCTTTTTCTTTAATCGATTTATATTTCAGTCACAGAATAATCGAAAATAAATTAAAGCTTTTTGCAAATGTTAGCAATTTACTCAACGAAGATTATTTCGAAATTTTGGGCTATACAACCAAAGGAAGAAACATAATTTTAGGCCTAAATATTAATTTATAGAAACCTTAAAAAAAGTGTTTCATTAAATTTTAAAACAAAAAGTCCCCGAGGTATTGCCCCGGGGACTTTTTGTTTTAAGAAAGAATCCGTTCAAAATGAAAATCTAAAATCTAAAATTTTGTACTTATTTAGAAAATATAGGTTGAATGATATCGAGAGGAATTTCTCTATCATCTATCAATTTACCATTGGCCGATTGCAATATTTCAAATGGGATATGGGCCTCAATGTTTTCAGATTTGTTACTAATTTGTTTGCCACTTGACGTAATTTGCGAAATGGCCTCAGCTAAAAGCGGTTCATTTTCATCACCTAAAATACCTAAGTTCAATCTGGTTTCGTTTAACATCGTATCGGGCGGAAGTCCATCAATAAAATCGGTATTGCCTTGAATGTTTGAGTATTTAAATATTAATGGTTGAAGGGCGTAAGTATGGTTTGGGTTGGCGCCTTCTTTTAGAAAATTTGGAGAATCATACAACGTCCAAGAACCTTGGTATTTACCTCGTGTATTGGAACCTATTTGAACAACATCAATGTACGGAGTCAAGGAATTGATAGTAAACTCACTTGCGGAAGCGCTCCATCTAGTCGTTAAAAAATAAACTTTACTCAAGTTCAAGCTGTTTAACGATAGGCCGTTTTCATTGTCAATAAACCTGTCTTCCAAAAATTCGGGATTGCTTGCTTCAAACTCAGCCTGTAATTCGCTATTAAATTGATCTATATTAAGTACTTCGCCAGTAAATTGTCCAGTTATTAAACTGGTCAGCAAAATAGCTTTGCTGGTAAATCCACCTGGATTATAACGTAAATCAACAACCAAATCTGTAACGCCAGCAGATTTAAATGTGGCAAACACATTGTTTAATTCTGCAGAACTTCCATTAAATCCATTATACATTAAATAGCCAATAGATTTACCACCAACGTTTAAAACTTTACTCACGTGTATTGGGTTTTCGGTGAGTTCTTCTTTGGTTAATGTTACAGTAGTTCCAAGTGGAGTAACCGAATCATCAGCCGTATCAGAAGTGCCATTGGTGTTATAAGTGCCAAGGTCTATGCTATAGTTTGTATCGTTTAATAAAGAATAATTGTTGTCTGCTAGTGAATTATAGTATAACTCTGTGCCATTTACAGCATAAAAAATATCACCACGTTTTAAACCTTTGTCATCAGCGTCACTATCTGGTAAAACATATAATATAATGCCATATCTTGTTGGATCTGTGGTTGACCGACTAATAAAAGTGTATTGCATACCGTTGGTCAGCCCTCGGCCATTCAAAAGATCTTCATTGGCAAAATAGTCTGGAGTAATCCAGCTAAATTGGTCTATGGTCAGCCTTTGGTAAATCAAGCTTTCAAATAAACTTTCGGGACTGTTAAAACCTTCCAAATAATTGGCGTATTGGGAATTGCTTGAAAAACGGTCGTTGGCCAAATCCGGAACATTATCTTTATACAAGTAAAAAAGATTCATGCCTTTCCAAACAAAATCGTTTATTTCACTGGTGGCAATAGGTACATCATCGTTATCTTCAAAACAACTGAAAGACAGAACAGAAACACTAAAAAGTAGGATTAGGGCTTTTAAATTTTTCATAAAGCATTTTTAATATAAGTAGTCTATAAAACTCTAAAAATACTTACATTATTGCGATATAAAAAATTTTTGTAACAAAATGGAATGTGGTTCGTCGTAATATCAAACAGCGGTAACCAAGCTGTTTCAGTAAGCCAATCAAAATGACTCAAACAGAGTTTTTAAATATAGTAATGCCCTTTAAGGATAAAGTGTTTCGTTTAGCCAAACGATTGCTGGTATCTACAGAGGAAGCTGAAGATGCAACTCAAGAAGTTCTGTTGAAATTGTGGAATAACAAGAAAAAGATTCAAGAGTATAAAAATGTTGAAGCCTTTTCCATGACTATGACAAAAAATTATTGTTTTGACAAGTTAAAATCAAAGCAAGCGCAGAACTTAAAGATTGTGCATAGTAATTACGAGGATAAGCAAATAGCATTACAAAAGCAAGTTGAGTTGAATGACAGTGTAAGTTGGGTGTCGAAAATTATTGAAGAACTACCAGAACAGCAACGCATGATTATTCAATTGAGGGATATAGAAGAATATGATTTTGATGAGATTGCCAAAATGCTGGATATGAATAATAATGCGGTACGTGTAGCCTTATCAAGAGCGAGAAAAACAATTCGTGAACAATTAACTAATACTCATAATTATGGTATTAAATAATATAGAAAAATTACTGGAAAAGTACGAAAACGGTGAAACCACCCTAAAAGAAGAGCAAGTGTTGAAAAACTATTTTACCAGCGACACGGTTGCGCCGCATTTAGAGCATTATAAACCCATGTTTGCGTATTTTTTGGTAAATCAGCAGGAACAGTTTACTAAGGACATTCCATTAAACACCAAACGTATATTTAATTACAAATGGATTTCTGTCGCAGCCGTAGCGGTTCTAATGTTGGGAGTTTATTTTACGATGTCGCTTTTTAATGCCGATTCTTGTGAAACGGATTTAGTAGGTACGTACTGTGAACCAGAAAAAGCTTTTGAAGAGGTTTCAAGATCGTTAGCAATGATTTCTGAAAAACTTAACAAAGGTACATCAACCATTGGATACTTAAATGAAATGAACAAAGGAACATCAACTTTGGGGTATCTCAACGAAATTGAAAACACAAAAAATATAATTTTTAAAAATTAACATGTACTGAACCAGTTTCAGTATAAATCAAAAAAAGAAACGAACAGAAAAAAACAACTTAAAAACAAGAACAATGAAAAATAAATTAATCGTATTCGTAATGGCCGTTATGTTAATGCCTTTAGTGGGAATGGCCCAAAAGGACATCTTCGAAAAATACAGTGAAAATGTAGATGTAACTTATGTAAACATTAAACCAAAAATGTTTCAAATGATAGCCAAAATTGGCATTGATACCGATGATGCCGAAGCCAAGGCTTACATGGATATGGTAAAAAGTATTACCAGCTTTAAAACCATAGTAACCGATAATAAAGTAATTTCAACAGATATTGCGAAATGGGTTAAATCGCGTTCAAGTAGTTTAGAGGAGCTTATGGAAGTAAGAGACGACGGCACTGAGGTTAATTTTTATGTAAAGGAAGGCAGGGATGCCGACCATGTTAAGGAGCTTTTAATTTTTGTGAATGGTATTGATAAAAAGATAGAAAGCAATATTGAAATTAATGGCAAGGAGCGTAAAATTGAAACGGTTGTTGTTGCGCTAACCGGCGATATCGATTTGAATGAAATATCTAAGCTTACATCAAAAATGAATATTCCTGGTGGCGAGCATCTGGAAAAAGGAAAATAAGAAATCATCAATCATGCAACGAACATTTAAATATTTAGTTTATGCTTTAACTACCGCAGCTTTTTTATCAAGCTGCGGTAATGAAGTTAGTTTGCAACGCTATTATGTAGACCATCAAGAAGCCAAGAACTTCATATCCCAGGATTTTCCATTATCGATGATAGAAATTGATAAATCTGGTTTTACCGAAGAACAAAAGGAGGCATATGATTCGGTGGATAAATTGAATTTTTTAGGCTACAAAGCCAATGAAAAAGATGTCACGTCTTACGAAGCCGAACTTGCCAAGGTTAAGACTATTTTGAGTGACAGCAAGTACAACGATTTAATGGAATTTAGCGATAAAGGCAATAAAATACGGGTAAAGTATATAGGAACGGATGACGAAGCAGATGAGGTTATTCTCCTTGGAAGTTCAAAAGAATTAGGCTTTGCCATTGTTAGGATTTTGGGAGACGACATGAGTCCCGATAAAATGATAACCTTAATTAACGCCATGCAAAACGCAAATCTTGAAGAAGCGCAAATCGAGCGCATCACAAATTTCTTCAAGTAATATATAGTTATGTTGATATGAGAGGGCAACCCAGTTTTATGGGTTGTCTTTTTTTTATTCCTCTAATTCCTGTTCTTGCGGTTCTTCTTCGGCTTTCGAACTCAAGTAAAGAAGATTGAGAATAATCGTGAAGAAGGCAATGGTCATGAGTGTTAAAACAACAAAATTATCTAAGAGGTCTAAAATTCCAAAAACAAAAATGCCAATGGCCATTATTCCTGAAAGTATTAAAGATTGCTTGTCGCTTAACATAAATTAAATTCCAGTGTAATTGCTAGGTGTAATACGTTTTAATTCGTCTTTTATTGTGTTGGATACCTCTAAGGTATCAATAAAATTTGAAATGGAGTCCTGATTTATTTTGGAATTTGTTCTCGTTAATCCCTTTAAAGCTTCATAAGGATTAGGGTAACCTTCACGGCGCAATATGGTTTGAATGGCCTCGGCGACTACTGCCCAATTGTTTTCTAAATCTTCGGCAAACTTACTTTCGTTCAACAAAAGTTTGTTCAACCCTTTAAGGGTAGATTTAAATCCAATAAGAGTATGGCCAAATGGTACGCCAACATTTCGTAAAACGGTACTGTCGGTTAAATCGCGTTGTAATCTTGAAACTGGCAATTTTGCGGCAAGGTGCTCAAAAACAGCATTGGCAATACCTAGGTTGCCTTCAGAGTTTTCAAAATCAATCGGGTTTACCTTGTGTGGCATGGCCGAACTTCCAACTTCACCTTTTTTTATTTTTTGTTTGAAATAGTCCATGGAGACATAAGTCCAGATATCTCGGTCTAAATCAATAATGATGGTGTTGATGCGCTTTAACGTATCAAACAAAGCCGCCATGTGGTCGTAATGCTCTATTTGAGTAGTTGGAAATGAATGTCGCAAGCCTAATTTTTCTTGAACAAATTTACTTCCAAAGGCCTTCCAATCAATATTTGGGTATGCCACGTGATGGGCGTTAAAATTACCCGTTGCACCACCAAATTTAGCAGCACTTGGTATGTCGTTCAATAGATTGAACTGCTCTTCCAGACGAGTTACAAAAACCTGAATTTCTTTTCCCAATCGAGTAGGAGAAGCCGGTTGCCCATGTGTTCTGGCCAACATGGAAATTGAAGCCCAATCTTTCGATAAATCCTTCAGTTTATTCAAAACAATTAAATATTCCGGTACATAAACGTTGTTCATGGCTTCCTTAATGCTTAACGGAATGGCCGTGTTGTTTATGTCTTGTGAAGTAAGCCCAAAATGGATAAATTCTTTGAACTGGCTCAAACCTAACTTGTCAAACTTCTCTTTGATGAAGTACTCAACCGCCTTAACATCGTGGTTGGTGATGCTTTCAATCTTCTTGATGGCCAGAGCATCTTCTTCGGAAAAATCTTGGTAAATGCCTCTTAAACTATCAAAAACACCATGGTCAACCGACTTAAGTTGAGGTAGCGGAATTTCGCAAAGCGCAATAAAATATTCTATTTCAACTAAAACGCGATATTTTATTAATGCTTCCTCGGAAAAATAGGGTGCTAGCTCGCTTACTTTACTTCTGTATCTCCCGTCAATTGGAGAAATGGCGTTGAGTGGTGATAATGACATATTCGGTTTGAATTTTAAGGTTGCAAAGATAGGAAAGAAAGTTAGAAGTACGAAGATAGAAGTACGAAGTTTGATGCCTTAATTTAATTGAAAATTCATTTTTTTAATGAATTATATTTAGTCTTTTTGGCCTTTCTTTATTTTATTCAAAATATGCTTAGCCCGTGCTTTAAAAGCGGCACTTTGTTCGTAAAAATCACGTTCTAAAATTAGCTTCAATTCTGGATGCACCCAATCATAATCTTTCCCCAACAGATTTAAGGCACTCATGGCATAAGCTTTTGGAGCCACTTTTTCGTTATTGATCATATAATCAAAACAGGTTTCGATAATGCGCTCTTTATGCGTGTTGGTCAAAGCCCATTTGATTGGGTTATCCGCTTTGTCACAATAAGCCAAAACCACCAGCTCACAAATTTTCGCAACAGGCCGTACTGCGGAATCCCTACTTACTTTGCCCATGTTTTCGGTAAAAGTGTCCAGATAGGGAATAATGAGATTGATGTTTTTTCTGCAAACAAATTCAAAAATCCAAGCTGCACGCTCCGACATTTTATCTTCTACATCAAAAAGAATATCCAAAAGTTTTGGTAATAAATCGGGATTTCCAATTACCATATTCGCATAAAACAACCTTTTTTCACGAGATTGATTTACGTCATTTAATTCATTGTAAAGTTCGGCGGTAGTCAAAGCGATTTTGTTATTTTTATAGATAATTAAAAATATTAAAATGAAGACTATAAAAAAAATACTTTTGGTAGCAGTGCTTCTATTGGTGGTAGCCCAATTTTTCGGGCCCGAAAAAAATCAAGGAGACTTAAGTTCCATTGAGCCTTTTTTGGCTGAAACCAATCCGCCAGAGGATGTAAAACTGATTTTGGAGGAGACTTGTTACGACTGCCATAGCGATGTTACTCGATACCCGTGGTACAACAATATTACCCCTGTAAATTATTGGTTGGCTGCCCATGTTAAGGACGGTAAAAAGCATTTTAATTTTTCTAATTGGGTAGATAATTCCATTAAGCGAAAAGACCATAAATTTGAAGAACTCATTGAAAAGGTTGAGGAAAAGGATATGCCATTGCTTTCATACACTTGGACGCACACTGAAGCTAGATTAAGTGACGAACAAATAAAATCTGTTGTGGATTGGGCAAAAATGGTACGGTTTAAGTACAGTATTGCTGCAGAGCCAGAGTAGAAGCCCTATCCTATACTTCCCCAAAGGGGAAGTGAAAGCGTTGTGTAAGATAACTTTGTGATTTACAAATGTTGCCAGATAAAACATTCTTGAATTAGTGGCTAAAAAACTTCTTATTATTGGTTTTGTATGGCCAGAGCCAAAAAGTTCTGCTGCCGGTAGCCGAATGATGCAGCTTATTGAATTTTTTCAGGGGCAAAATTACCTAATAACCTTTGCTAGTGCCTGTGCGAAAAATGAAAATGCATTTGACCTAACCTCAATTGAGGTTTCACAAGTACCCATAAAATTAAACGATTCCAGTTTTGATGCATTTATAAAAGAGTTGCAACCTGATGTTGTGCTTTTTGACCGCTTTATGGTTGAAGAGCAATTTGGTTGGCGTGTTGCAGAACATTGCCCAAACGCAGTTAAAATTTTAGACACAGAAGATTTACATGGTCTACGCAAAGGAAGGCAGCAAGCTTTTAAAGACGGCGTTACTTTCAATAGGGCGTATTTGTTTAACGATACTGCAAAAAGGGAAATAGCCAGTATTTACCGAAGTGATTTGACTTTGATTATATCTGAATCTGAAATGGACGTCCTTAAAAAGGATTTTAAAGTTGATGAAAATTTGCTGTTTTATTTGCCCTTTATGTTGGAAGGTATTTCAAAAGAGCAAATTAACAACTTACCAAAATTTCAAGAACGGAACCATTTTGTAAGTATTGGTAATTTTTTACATGAGCCCAATTATAATGCTGTTTTATATTTAAAGGAGGCTATTTGGCCTTTGATACGCAAGCAACTCCCAAAAGTTGAACTACATGTTTACGGTGCTTATGCCTCACAAAAAGTGAATCAATTGTATAACCAAAAGGAAGGGTTTTTGATAAATGGTTTTACCGATGATGTCAAACAAGTGATGCAGGAAGCAAAAATATGTTTAGCGCCACTTAGGTTTGGTGCAGGTTTAAAGGGCAAATTGGTTGACGCTATGCAAAACGGTACACCATGCGTCATGACCCCCATTGCGGCAGAAGGTATGTTTGGAGGGTTGCCATCCAACGGATTTATAGAAGATACGCCCGAGGCATTTACAGAAAAAGTGGTAAAATTATTTAAAAACGAAACCCTTTGGGTAGAAAAACAGCAAAAGGGATTTGAGATTATCAATGCCCGATTTAATAAAACCAAACATCAAAAAAGGTTTTTAAAGACTGTTTTGGAAACAACTGAATTCCTTTACCACAAAAGGCTAAACAACTTTACAGGGCAAATGCTACAGCACCATACTTTACAAAGCGCCAAGTTTATGGGCAAATGGATTGAAGCTAAAAACAAACCTTGACTTAATAGAAGTTTTTAACTAACTTTAAATCAACAAGTTACCTGGAGTTGTGCTTATGTGATTTTGATAATAAGAAATTATAATTATTTAATCATGAAGAACACTTTCAAATGGGGTTTTGCTTTTATGATGATTACTCTTTTTTTGCTGAACTCTGAATCGAACAAGCAAAACCTGAATGATTCCAGAGATTCATTCCCAGAAATAATTGATACTACGAGTTTTACCCGCTACTTCAAAAATCTCAAAAAATTCAGTGGAAATGTATTAGTTGCGGTAGACGGTAAACCTATTTATGAGAAAAGCTTTGGATTAGCCAATATAGAATTAAATGTTAAGAACACTTCAGAAACCAAATTCAGGATAGGTTCCATTACAAAACAATTCACTGCGATGGCTATCATGATATTGCAGGAACAAGGGAAACTGAAGGTAACAGATAAACTCTCTGACTATTTTTCTGACATTCCAGATACATGGAAAGACATGACCATCCACCAGCTATTAACGCATACTGCCGGTCTTGTGGTGCCACAGCAAATGGCTGGATGGCAAGATAGTATGATGCTATATAGACCGTTTGAAGAAATAATAGATAATCTCAAAACACAGCCCCTTGTTGCAGCACCTGGCGAAAAATTTCATTATTCCGGACTAGGTTATTTTATAATGGCATCTCTTATTCAAAAAGTTTCTGGTAAGACCTATTGTGAGTTTTTGCAGGAACACATTTTTGACAAAGCCGAAATGGAAAACTCAGGGTGTGATACCCCAAACGAGATTATTATGAACAGAGCCTCCGGCTACTCAGGTAATGAAAAGGATACCTACAATTCAAAATTTATTTACGGGCCAATTCGCACAGGTGGAGGAAACCTATACTCAACAACCGGAGATTTACTTAAGTGGGATCGAGCCTTGTATAACAACACACTAATTTCAGAGGAATCAAAAATGAAAATGTTTACGCCCTATGGCAAGGAACGGCAAGCTAGAATTTTTGCACCTGGAAAAAATTACACTGGCTATGGTTTTATAATTAACAAGTCCGACTTAGGTGATAGACTGTATCATTCGGGTCATTCCCCAGGGTTTCGGGCAAGGATTGACAGATGTCCTGAAATAAGGCTATTGATTGTTATTTTGACCAATGATGATATTACTCCACCTCAATTATTTTTTAATTTTCCCGATTTGGTTATTCAAGAATTTAGGAATTATAAAAACCATGATGATTCGGATTTTGATAATAAGGATAATGTACATGCTGAACTTATGCATTCCTACACCTTTGATAATGTAACAGCAAACGACAGAAAAGGAAAAGCACACGGAAAACTTATTGGGGGTGCAAAGATTAGAGATGGCCATTTAATATTGGCAAATCAAGGGGAATATGTTTCGCTTCCGGGTGAAAAAATTAACATAAACAGCTACGCATCAATTACTTTAGAAGCTTTTTTGGAGTCTGTTACTGAAAAATCTCCTTTCACTATGTTTTCGTATTTTGGGGATTCAGTAGAATACTTTGCAACCAACTTTATTTTTCAGTCCGTGATGAATGGAAATTTGACGAAGGCAACCATCAACTGCACAAATAATGAATGGCCATTGGATGGATCATCAGAAGTCTCTTATTGGCCTCTAAACGATGGGAAAAAGCATCACATAGTGACCACTTTTGACAATGAAAACATGCGGCTATATATAGACGGGAAATTGGTTGGTGAAAATTCTACAGATGGTCAATCATTAAATATTATAGCAAATATTAGCAATAAACTTGCGTTTCTTGGAAAGAGTGGATTTGAACAAGATCGAACCTGGATCGGTACAATTGATTGCTTTAACATCTATGAGGGAGTTCTATCCTATAAGGCAATAAGTCAATCGGCCAATAAATATCTTTCAAAATAAATTAATAAAATATCAAACCGTAAAGCGAATTTCAGAAGCCATTTTTACATCAAACCCATCATCCGTCTTACCCCAACAGTAGCTGTTTCTGCAATTACGGTTAGGTGTTTTTGGCTTGCAATATTGGGTTTGGGGTCAATAAAATAAGTTGGGGTATTATGTGGCACATAGTGCATTAAACCAGCGGCGGGGTAAACTTGCATGGAGGTGCCAATAATGGCCAACACATCTGCGGTTTCACAAATATCAACTGCTTTTTCAATCATGGGTACATCTTCGCCAAACCAAACGATATGGGGGCGGAGTTGGTAACCTAGCTTACAGGTGTCGCCTAAAAGCAAATCGGTTTTCCATTCCAAAATATCGGTTTCATCGTAAGTGCTTCGCACTTTTAAAAGTTCACCATGCAGGTGGGTCACCTGGGTGCTTCCTGCTCGTTCGTGCAAATCATCCACATTTTGGGTAATGATGCTTACTTTATAGTTTTTTTCAAGTTCTGCCAAATCAAAATGGGCTTGGTTGGGCATTACTTCAAAAAGTTGTCTTCGGCGTTGGTTGTAAAAATCCAAAACCAACCTAGGGTTTGCCTCAAAGCCTTGTGGCGTTGCCACTTCCATTACGTCATGACCTTCCCATAGTCCGTCGGCATCCCTAAAGGTTTTAATGCCGCTTTCGGCGCTCATGCCAGCTCCTGTTAGTACAACAACATGTTTCATATTATAAAGATAATAACTTTAACGTCATTGTGAATCACGCCCAAGGCGTGATGTGGCAATCTTTTAATGGAACTTCAAATAAAAAAGATTACTATGTCACTTCGTTCCTCTTAATGACACAATGCTTATTTTTGGACTATGATAGATTTAAAACTCCTGGAACATTTAGAAGCTCATTTAACCCCAAAAAGGCGGGACCGTTTTAAGTATGTTTTATCCAAACGGACTAAACATTTTACCGTGGCTACTGAAGACGTGTACCAGTTGCACAACACGAGTGCCGTTATAAGAAGCTGCGATGTTTTTGGCATTCAGGAAGTCAACATAATCGAAGAACGGAACACTAAGCGCATTGATCGTGAAATTGCCATGGGCGCGCAAAAGTGGGTAGATTTAAATCGGTACCATTCCGTCAAAGATTGTATTGCAGACTTAAAACAAAAGGGCTATCAAATTGTGGCCACGACACCGCATACTGACGATTGCGTTTTGCACGAATTTGACGTAACAAAAAAATCATGTTTTTTCTTTGGAAGGGAAACCGAAGGTCTATCGGAAGAAGTTCTAAATACTGCCGATTGCTATCTAAAAATTCCAATGGCTGGCTTTACAGAAAGTTTGAACATTTCGGTTTCGGCAGCCATTATTTTGCAACATGTTACCACCAAATTGAAGCAAACTGAGATAGAATGGCAATTATCAGAGAATGAACGACTTATTAAACAAATGGATTGGATAAAGAAAACGTTAAAAAGTTATGATGCTATTGTAAAGCGCTATTACGAATCCAAAAATTAACTATCTTTAGTAGTCCAATTAATTCTCCATTGTTATGATGATTCTTTTGTATGTTTTTTTGGTAATAGCCTTCGTTTTTATCATTTTAATACTTGTGGCACCCAAACAGTTTGATGTTAGCAGAAGTATTACCATAAACAAACCTATTTCTGAGGTTTTTGCCTATCTAAAGTTTGTGAAAAATCAGGACTATTGGTCGCCGTGGAAAAAGAAAGACCCTACCATGAAACAGGAGTTTTTTGGGGTTGATGGCGAGGTTGGTTTTGTTGCAAAATGGGAAGGCAATAAAGATGTGGGTTCTGGTGAACAGGAAATTGTTGGCGTTGTTGAAAATGACATCCTTAAAACAAAATTACGGTTATTTAAACCTTGGAAATCAGAATCAGATGCTTACTTGAAAGTCGAGGCTCTTGGCTTAAATAAAACAAATGTGGTTTGGGGTTTTTCTGGGGAAAGCAAGCCGCCATCAAACGTTTTTTTTATGTTTTTTAATATGAATAAAGCCGCGGGTAAAGATTTTGAGGAAGGGTTGGCGAGTTTGAAAATAATTTTAGAAAAGTAAAATGGGTTAGCATGGCATTTCAATTTATAAATAAAAGGAATCAATAATGTTGATTCCTTTTTTAGTTTATATTGTTTTATTATTTACAATCTGTTACTTCGCCCTCGATTTAAAAGCTTGTATTCTTCATAACACTCGCTAATGGCATCAAGAATTTGAAGGTCGTTAGCGGTTTGTATAAATCCTTTGGAGTAGTTGCATTGGTTCACAATTTCATCCAAATCTACACGGTCTACATTCAATAGAACCATAAGCATTTCGCGGTCAAAACGTGAAGCCAATAAATTTCTGATTTCGTCATCTTCCTTCATTTTTTTCAGCTTACGCAGTTCATTGGGTTTTTTGCCAAACATACGGTGAAGAAAATCTGCCGGGTTAAAAATAGAACCGACAACCTTGGTCAACGTGGATTTTTTACCAGCTTCGTAACCTGTGCCTTCCAGGCCAGAAATGCTGTAGCGATAATTATCGTTTGGTAAGGGAACTTGTTTAATGTCAACCTCCAAATAGCCTGTTAATCTCAATTGGTTAACGACCACTTCTTCAAGCGCTAAGGCAAGTTCCGTTAATTCAATTTTTGAACTTCCAAACTTTAGCCAGTCGTTGGTTACCTTAACTTTTATGGATTTAAAACCTAAATAGGAAAAATGCAGTGTGTCATTGGGTTTTGCCGAAATTTGGAATTCACCATCTGCATTTGTTGTAGTACCAATAACCTGGTTAAGGTTAACAATATTTACACTTTCTAAAGGCGTATTGTCTGAAGGATTTATCACAACACCTAAAACCTTATCAGCTTCTTGGGCTAAACCAAAAGCCGAAGTAAGGAGAAAAGTTATTAGCACTAGGTGTTTTTTCATAGCATTTATTATCGCGAATTTAGTGATAAAATTACTAAAGAAAATCTTTGGAAAGTTTTTCTGCGTTTATTTTGACTAAACATTAACAAAAAAGTTTAACTATCTTCTAGAACGTCTTGGTCTCGACGCGGCAAAATCACCAGAATTGGAACGTCTTGGCTTCGATTTTCCCTCAGAACGTCTTTTTTCATTTCTGTTTCCAGAGCCTGCTTTAAAATCCTCTCGTTTTGGTCCTTTTCGTCCATCGCGTCTTTTTCCTCCTTTTTTGCCATCACGTCTTTTACCACCGCCACGGTTTTCGGAAACTTCAACGTTTACAAAACGACCTTCATGTTTAAAGTCGGTAAAGTGCGCCAACACTTTCTCTTTTAGTTCATTTTCGGTGTTGAAAAATGAAAAACTTTCTTTAGTCTCAACTTTAAAAATATCGTCTCTGCCCAAATCCAGTAGCTCCCTCAAGAAATCCTTAAGTTTCATCCAATCAAAACCATCTTTACCGCCAACGTTTATAAAGTAACGGGTTGAGTCGCCTCCATCTTTAAAAACACGTCCACCATCTCTTTCGCTTGTGTTTTCGGAAACATTTAAATTTTTTGCCTTTTGGTAATAATTGTAAAAACGGCTAAACTCTACCGAAAAGAACTTTTTTATTAATTCATCCTTAGTAGTGTCTGCAAACAGCGTGTTGATGCTCGTTAGGTACTTATCGATTTCGTGGTTGATTTCAGTGTTGTGGATTTTATTGGCGAGCGACATTAATTGCACTTCACAAATTTCCATACCATCAGGAATTTCCTTTTTCTCGAACTGCTTTTTAATGATACGCTCAATACTCTTAATTTTTCGCACTTCACTTTTTGAAACAATAACCATAGAAACCCCAGTTTTTCCAGCACGACCTGTCCTTCCTGAACGGTGGGTGTAGGTTTCAATTTCATCTGGCAATTGGTAGTTTATTACGTGGGTAATATCATCCACATCAATACCTCTGGCAGCAACATCGGTTGCGACCAACATCTGGATTTGGTTTTTTCTAAAAGCGTTCATCACCAAATCGCGCTGGTTTTGACTTAAATCGCCATGAAGCGCTCCTGCGTTGTAACCATCTTCAATAAGTTGTTCGGCTACTTTTTGCGTATCTCGTTTTGTGCGACAGAACACCACAGAAAAAATATCTGGATTGGCATCGGCCAATCGTTTTAAGGCATCATAGCGGTCTCTGGCATTTACTAAATAGTACTCGTGTGATACTTGACTGGTACTTTCGTTTTTGTTTCCAACGGTAATTTCCTTTGGATTGAACATGAAGTTTTTGGCAATGGCAGCAACTTCTTTTGGCATGGTGGCCGAAAACAACCACGTACTTTTATCTGTGGGCGTGTGCGATAAAATATCGTCAATATCTTCTTTGAAGCCCATGTTTAACATTTCGTCGGCTTCGTCTAAAACGGAGTATTCAATTTTAGTAATGTCAACCAAATTTCGGCTAATCATATCTTTCATTCTACCAGGAGTAGCCACAATGATTTGTGCACCACGTTTTACTTCCCTCGCTTGCTCGGTAATGCTTGCGCCACCATATACCGCAACAACGTTTAAGCCGTTACAGTACTTACCATAAAGCTTCATTTCGTTGGTTATTTGCAAACAAAGTTCGCGTGTTGGTGATAAGATTAAACCTTGTGTGGTTCTGCTATCAAGATCAATTTTTTGAAGCATCGGGAAGCCAAAGGCTGCGGTTTTACCGGTTCCGGTTTGTGCCAAAGCAACTAAATCGCCTTCAGATTCCAATAAAATAGGAATAGCTTTTTGTTGAACTTCACTGGGTTTTGTAAATCCTAAATCGGCAATGGCTTGCAATAGGTTGTCACTAAGACCTAAATCTTGGAATGTGCTCATTCTTTTGTATAAGTATTCGATTATGTTATGTAGTGTTACATAAGAAGTGAATCGACATACTTAAACCTAAACTTCCAGTAACACATCCTCACCCTGAGGAATTTAACTCAATTTTTTGAGTTTGAAGCGGCAAAGATAGTCTTTTATTTGTCAATTAAACTAATTTATGTTTTTGTTATGAATTAGAGCCAAAATTTTGTTCAAAATGGGGTTTCTATTCTCTTTGTTCCAAATTACGGACAGGACAGTTCTATGTGGAATTTTATTGAGCTCAATGAATTTTATTTTTGAGTTGTTTTCGTCTATTAATGACTTTGGAACAATGGAAACGCCAAAATTATTTTCGACCAATTTGTAAATAGAGCCCGCATGAATAGTGTTATGGGATATGATGGGTGAAAATCCACTGTCATCAAAAATGGCCATCACTTTTTCATAATAGGATGCGCTGTATTCGGGGTCGAACAGAATGAAGTGTTCGTCCTTAAGTTGCGAAAGCTGTTTAAAATTTGAAGTATTTAATTGATGTTCTAATGGCACTACCAAACAAAAAGGTTCCTTTAAAATGGGTTTTATATGCAAGCCTCTAGGAACACGTTCTAGCCTAACAAAACCAATATCTATATCTTGGCAAAGTAAACCTTCAATTTGTTTATTGTTGTCCATTTCCTTGAGACTAAAAAGAATATTGGGATGGTCTTTAGTGAAATTTATCAATAACTCCGGTATAATATTTTGCATAGCAGAACCCACATAGCCAAAGTTTAATTGCCCGTCCTTGCCGTCTTCTAATAATTTCGCATGATGTAATATGGCTTCTAAGCTATTAAGGTTTTTTGTTAGTTCGTCTTTCAAATAAAGGCCTGCTGCGGTGAACTTAACATGACGATTATGTCTGTCAAACAGTTTAACACCAAGATTTTCTTCCATCTCCTTAATTTGTCGACTTAATCCAGGTTGAGAAATGAATAACTTTTCAGCAGCTTTTCTAAAATGTAATGTTTCTGCAACTGCCAAAAAGTACTTGAGGTGTCTATATTCAATTTGATAACTCATGGTTATTATTTTTTTGTTAAAAAAGCATTATTATGCATCAAATTTATCAATAATTTAAGTTTAATCAATAAAACTATTTCGAAGTCTATTATTTTAATAAAAATTTAGAGTTATCTTTAAAATTTTTAATTTTTTAGGTTTAATTATTTAAAAAATGAATTTCAAAACGCGATCCTACAAAAGTGAATTAATGGACAATCTTAATCTCGCTTCCGAAGACCTCAAAAAAAATCTTGATGAGCTAGAGTTTATAAATACTACTTTGGGGGGGTATAAAGTTTTGACTTCGGCTTTGGACATATTGTATAAAGAAAATAAAATTGGAAATAGTATGAATATAGAAGAAAATGAAATTGCAAAAACTGTAACGCTTGCCGATATTGGAAGTGGTGGTGGAGATACGCTTCGTCAGATTGCCAAGTGGTTTGATAAAAAAAATATCAAAACAAAACTTACAGGAATTGATGCCAATGATTTTATGATAAGTTATGCTCAAAATAAATCAAAAGAATTTCCTCAAATTAGTTATGAAAAGTTAAATGTTTTTAATATTGATTCAAGGAATGAAAACAGATATGATTGGGCTGCAATGTCGCTTTTTTGTCATCATTTTACAGATGAAGAACTGATTTCAATTTTCAAAAATATTTATAAAATCACCTCAAATGGTTTTATAATCAATGATTTGCACCGTAATCCAATCGCTTATTACAGTATATATTTTCTAACTCGTATTTTTAATGGTTCGTATTTAGTGAAAAACGATGCTCCTCTTTCAGTTTTGAGAGGCTTTAGAAAACAGGAGCTGACAAATTTATTAGGAAAAGCAGGTATAAAGAATTATAGAATAAAATGGCACTGGGCGTTTCGTTTTCAAGTGATTGTGGAAAAGTAAATGAAATGGAAGATGAGAAAAATACAATGCAGATAACGATTTTAAATAGTTTGGTCCCCTATTTTTTCTAATATAAACTTTAATGCGTTGTGTATTTATTCATTTTACTTTGTTATATACTCAAAAAAGTAAAATCATTTCCAATATCGTTTTCTAACCTACGCTTTCCAGTGCTTTATTCGTAGCCAAAAGTGTATTAATATCCTTGTTATCTCGTATTATACCGTTTCTAAAATTGGTTATAATAACTTTTGGAGCAACTGTTTATGCTCTAATTTTACATTATCCTAAATTTATTAAAAGCATAATAGCATTATGCACTATGTGTCTTTATTTGTCTGCTCTCTAAGGTTCGAGATAATTATAAGTATTTTGTCGATTTTCGAAAATGTAATGTTTCTGCAACTGCCAAAAGGTATTTGTGGTGTCTATGTTCAATTTGATAACTTATAGTTATTATTTTATAGATAAAATAGTCTTATTAGGCATCAAATTTATCAATAATTTTGTAGAAATCAAATTCAATCAAAATATAGATAATGAAATATGTTCGCATACGGAATAGACAAATTAACGGTAGATAAAGTCTTGGCTATTGCCAAGGGTGATTTAAAAACAACGCTAACCGAGCAAGCCATTAAAAGCATTAATGATTGCAGGCTAAAGGTGGAAACCATGGCAAATGCCGTCAAGCCTGTATATGGCATTAATACAGGTTTTGGTCCATTATGTGATGTTAAAATATCTCCAGAGGAAACCAGTCTGCTTCAGAAAAACTTACTAATAACCCATGCTGTAGGTGTGGGAAAACCTATAGACAAACAACTGTCTAAACTTATGATGATTTGTAAGGTGCACGCACTTTGCAAAGGGTTTTCGGGTATCAGGTTGGAAGTGATAGAGCGCATCATATATTTTATTGAAAACGATTTGTTACCCGTAGTTCCTGAGCAAGGTTCAGTGGGTGCCTCAGGCGATTTGGCCCCATTGGCTCATTTGTTTTTGCCATTAATTGGCGAAGGTGAATTTTGGGTCGGAAATGACCTCCTTCCTGCAAAAGAAGTGCTAAAAAACCATCAATTAAAACCAGTTGAACTAAAAGCCAAGGAAGGATTGGCCTTAATCAACGGCACACAATTTATTTTGGCGCATGCCATTGTTGGCCTAAAAAAGATGGAATACCTATTGGACTTGGCCGATGTTTGTGGTTCTTTCAGTATTGAAGGTTACCAAGGAAGTTCGGCACCATTTCGTGATGAATTGCATAAACTGCGTCCGTTTAGGGGTACGGTTGAAGTCGCTGAACGCATGACGATGTTGCTTTACAGCTCCCAAAATGTCGATTCGCACGAAAATTGCGAGCGTGTGCAAGACCCTTATTCCATGCGCTGTATTCCCCAAGTACACGGCGCTTCAAGAAATGCCTATTATCATTTACTGAAATTGGCCAAAATTGAAATGAATTCCGTAACCGATAACCCCATTGTGTTGAGTGAAACCGAAGCGATTTCAGGGGGAAATTTTCATGGACAACCGTTGGCGATGGCTTTGGATTATTGCTCGATTGCTGCAGCCGAATTAGGCAACATTTCAGATAGAAGATGTTATTTGCTCATTGAAGGTAAGTTTGGATTACCACGATTATTAACTACTGGTGGCGGATTGAATTCAGGTTTTATGATTCCGCAATACACCACAGCGGCTTTGGTGACCGAGAATAAATCATTGTGTTTTCCACCATCGGCAGATAGCATTCCAACCTCTTTGGGGCAAGAAGACCATGTGTCCATGGGCAGTATTTCAGGGCGTAAATTCAATCAGGTTTTGGAAAATTTGGAAAAAATACTTGCTATAGAATTGATGTATGGCGCACAAGCTTTGGAGTTTAGAAGACCCAATACATTTTCAGATATCATTGAAGAAAACCATAAAATCATCAGAAAGAAAGTTCCAAAACTTGAAGATGATAGAATTTTAAAAGACGATATCCATAACATGATTGAGCTTGTAAAGAATAAAGCCTTCAATTTAAGATAAAACTAAAGATGACGTTTAAAGAGCAGATATTACAAGGCATTCCCAAAGAATTGCCACCAAAATATAATAATCCAGCAGATGCTAACCGAGCTCCAAAACGCAAGGATATTTTAACGAAAGATGAAAAGCGTTTGGCTCTTCGCAATGCTTTAAGATACTTTCCAAAACAATGGCATGAAGAATTGGCGTCAGAATTCGCCCAAGAATTGAAAGATTTTGGACGCATTTATATGTATCGGTTTAAACCAACTTATAAAATGTATGCACGAGGTATCGAGGAATATCCAGCAAAATCATCACAAGCATCAGCCATCATGCTTATGATTCAAAATAATTTAAACCCTGCTGTGGCACAACACCCTGAGGAGTTAATTACTTATGGCGGCAATGGTTCGGTGTTTCAAAATTGGGCGCAGTATCTTTTAACCATGCAGTATTTGGCTAACATGACCGACGAGCAAACATTGCACATGTATTCGGGGCATCCCATGGGTTTATTTCCGTCATCTAAAAATGCTCCGAGAGTAGTTTTGACCAATGGTATGATGATTCCCAATTATTCCAAGCCAGACGATTGGGAAAAATTCAATGCGCTTGGTGTTACGCAATACGGACAAATGACCGCAGGGTCATTCATGTACATTGGCCCGCAAGGTATTGTGCATGGCACCACCATAACAGTTATGAATGCTTTTAGGAAGAAATTGCAGAAAGGTGAAACACCTGCAGGAAAAATATTTTTAACCGCAGGATTAGGTGGTATGAGTGGGGCACAGCCAAAAGCTGGGAATATTGCCGGCTGCATTACTGTTGCGGCCGAAGTCAATGAAAAGGCAGCCAGAAAACGGTATGAGCAGGGTTGGGTGGATGTTTTGGTTGATAATTTGAATGAATTGGTTAATCGAGTAAAAAAGGCCCAAGAACAAAAAGAAATCGTTTCAATAGCTTTTATCGGCAATGTAGTTGAGGTTTGGGAACGTTTTTCTGACGAAGACATTTTTATTCATGTGGGGTCAGACCAAACGTCGTTGCACATTCCTTGGACTGGCGGGTATTATCCTGTTGGGTTATCTTTTGAAGCATCCAACCGATTGATTCGTGAAAACCCCGAAGTTTTTAAAGAAAAAGTACAAGCCTCTTTAAGAAGACATGCTGAAGCAATTAATAAGCACGCCGAACAAGGAACTTATTTCTTTGATTACGGAAATGCCTTTTTATTGGAAGCCTCACGTGCTGGAGCCAATGTAATGGCAGAAAATAATATCGATTTTAAACACCCCTCTTATGTGCAGGATATTTTGGGCCCCATGTGTTTTGATTATGGATTTGGTCCATTCCGCTGGGTATGTACTTCCGGAAAATCGGAGGATTTAGATAAAACCGACGACATAGTCATGAAAGTACTTCAAAGAATTATGAAGAATACACCAGAGGAAATCCAACTTCAAATGCAGGACAACATCACTTGGATTAAGGATGCCAAAAAGAATAATATGGTGGTTGGATCTCAAGCGCGCATTCTTTATGCCGATGCGGAAGGTAGGGCTAAAATAGCGGAAGCTTTTAATAATGCAGTGGCCTCTGGAGATATTGGCCCTGTGGTTTTGGGTCGAGACCACCACGATGTAAGTGGGACCGATTCCCCTTACCGAGAGACTTCCAATATTTATGATGGTAGTAAATTTACGGCCGATATGGCCATTCAAAATGTTATTGGAGACAGCTTTCGTGGTGCTACTTGGGTTTCCATCCACAATGGTGGTGGCGTAGGTTGGGGCGAAGTGATTAATGGAGGTTTCGGTATGCTACTGGATGGCACCAAAGAAGCTGAAGAGCGATTAAAAAGTATGCTATTTTTTGATGTAAACAATGGGATTGCCCGCAGAAGTTGGGCAAGAAATGAAGAGGCATTATTTGCTATTAAAAGAGAAATGGAACGCACCCCCAATTTAAAGGTAACTTTGCCTAACTTAGTAGAAGACAATTTATTGGAAAATTTATTTTAATGCGAACCTTATTCAAAAACATAAAAGAACTCATTCAAGTTAGGGATAAATCGGTTGTATTTGTTTCTGGTAAGGTTATGGGCAAATTGCCCACAATAAAAAATGCGTATTTAATGGTGGAAAATGGCATCATCAGTGATTTTGGAGCCATGAAAAACTGTCCAAAGGTGCAGGCAGATGAAACCATTGATGCTAAAGGGAAAATGATATTGCCAACTTGGTGCGATTCACATACACACTTGGTCTATGCTGGAAACCGTGAAAGTGAATTTGTAGACAAAATAAAAGGCTTGTCATACCAAGAAATTGCCAAAAGGGGTGGAGGCATTTTAAATTCGGCTAAGAAGCTTCAGCAAACTTCAGAAGAAGATTTATACCAACATACTAAGGTGCGTTTAAATGAAATTATCGCATTGGGCACGGGTGCCGTTGAAATTAAATCGGGTTACGGTTTAACAGTAGAATCCGAACTTAAAATGCTTCGCGTTATCAAACGTTTAAAAGAAGAATTCAATCTGCCCATAAAAGCCACTTTTTTAGGGGCACATGCCGTTCCAACCGAGTTTAAAAACAATAAAGAAGGCTATTTGCGACTCATTATTAATGAAATGATTCCGTTGGTGGCAGAAGCCAAACTTGCCGATTATATTGATGTATTTTGTGAAGAAGGTTATTTCTCGGTTGATGAAACAGGACGTATTTTAGAGGTTGGCAAACGGTTCGGGTTAATACCAAAAATCCATGTAAACCAATTTACATCCATTGGTGGTGTGCATGCAGGTGTAAAGCACCACGCACTTTCGGTGGACCATCTTGAGGAAATGGGACAAGAAGATATTGAAGCCTTAAAGGGCACCCAAACCATTCCCGTGGCGTTACCGGGCTGTTCCTTCTTTTTGGGCATTCCGTACACACCGGCACGAAAAATGATTGATGTAGGTTTACCCTTGGCTTTGGCAACTGATTATAACCCAGGCTCATCACCTTCGGGCAATATGAATTTTGTGGTGTCAACCGCGTGTATTAAAATGAAAATGACTCCAGAAGAAGGTATCAACGCAGCCACTATAAATGGTGCCTATGCCATGGGTTTAGAAAAGGAAGTGGGTTCTATAACGGTTGGCAAACGGGCAAATTTAATTTTAACCAAGCCCATAAATTCTTATCATGTTATTCCCTATACTTTTGGAAATCATCAAATAGAGCATGTTTACATAAATGGTAAAGCATTTGTTTAAAGATATTTTTGGGCATTTTAACACGCTTTCCACTGTATCTTTTTTTCGTGCCTCAAAAAAGGATTGAGTTTATCCTGAGCGCAGTCGAAGGACTTCAGTCGTTAATGCAACCACCAAATGCTATTAACATAAATTTATAGTTCAGGCTATTTCGCAGCTATACAGAAATATTATCTTTATACTTAAAACAAGTACATGAAGATTTTAAAAATAGCCTTACTCACTTTTTCCCTAATTTCCGTTGGTAATGCCCAAACGGACCAAGAAGTTCTTAAAACCATCTACACCCAATCTTTAACCAATGGTAAAAGTTACGATTGGTTAAATTATCTTTCAAATCAAATAGGTAGTAGGTTGTCGGGTTCCTTAGGAGCAGAAAAAGCCGTAGCTTACACCAAAGAGGAACTTGAAAAATTAGGACTCGATAAGGTTTCGTTACAGCCTGTAATGGTGCCCAGATGGGTCAGGGGAGCCAAAGAGTTTGCTTTTATTGAAAGTGCACCAGGAAAAACAACTAATGTAAATATATGTGCATTAGGTGGCTCGGTAGCTACACCAGCATTGGGTATTAAAGCCAATGTGGTTGAGGTACAGAATTTTGAGGAGCTTGAAGCCCTCGGGAAAGAGAACATAGAAGGTAAAATAGTTTTCTATAACCGCCCGATGCAACCAGATTTAATCCAAACATTTGAGGCTTATGGGGGGTGTTTTAACCAGCGCTACCAAGGGGCTATGGAGGCCACAAAGTTTGGTGCAATTGGTGTAATAGTGCGTTCTCTGAATTTGCGTTTGGACGATTTACCACATACAGGAAGCATGACCTATGAGGACCTACCGGTTGAAAAACGTATTCCTTCTGCTGCAATTAGCACCAATGATGCAGAGTTGTTAAGTGCCATGTTGAAATTGAATAAGGGCACCAAGTTATATTTTAAGCAAAGTTGTAAACAGCTAAAGGATGTTCAATCGTACAATGTTATTGGTGAGATAAGAGGAAGCGAATTTCCAGAAGAATATATGGTAGTTGGTGGACATTTAGATTCTTGGGATTTGGGTGATGGCTCGCACGATGACGGTGCGGGCGTTGTTCAATCTATGGATGTGTTGCGCTTGTTGAAGAATTCAGGAGTTAAACCAAAACGGAGTATAAGGGTGGTGTTATTCATGAACGAGGAAAACGGATTGCGTGGTGGGAATAAATATGCTGAAGAAGCAAAACGAAAAGGGGAAAACCATGTTTTTGCGCTTGAAAGTGATTCAGGAGGGTTTACGCCAAGAGGGTTCAGTTTTGATTGTACAGATGCTAGTTTTGAACAAGTACTCAGTTGGCAACCCTTATTTAAGCCTTATTTAATTCACCATTTTGAAAAAAGTGGTAGTGGTGCCGATGTAGGTCCGCTAAAAACAGAATCTAACGTTCTTGCAGGATTAAGGCCCGATAGCCAACGTTATTTTGACCATCACCACGCCAGCAACGATACTTTTGATGCCATTAATAAAAGAGAGCTTGAATTAGGGGCTGCAACCATGGCCGCTTTAGTTTACTTATTTGATAAGTATGGAACTAACCCTGTACCATTAAAAAAAAATATAAAAAACCGATAAATTTAGTGCAGCATGAAAATTTCAATTTTAATAGCAACTTTAATATCATCAATATTTGCCATGGCACAGGACGAACATAAATTACCTTATCATGAAATACCAGAACATTCCGAAAATTACTCGGCAGGTACTGTAGTGTCCAGAATGATTGATGGCTTAGGGTTTAGATACTTTTGGGCCACCCATGGTTTAGGGAAAGAGGACTTAGGTTATAGGCCGAGTGAATCTGGCCGTTCCTGTGAAGAAACTATTGATCATATTTTTGGGCTTTCAAACTTTATACTCACAAGTATATCATCAGAAAAAAGAGAAGATAAAATTAAAGAACTATCATTTGATGACAAGCGAAGGCAAACCTTGATAAATTTAAAAGAGGCTTCAGGTATTTTAAGAACAACCGAAGACATTTCACAATTTGATAATGAAAAATTTCCTTTTTGGAATTTAATAAACGGGCCAATTAGCGACGCAATTTGGCATTGTGGTCAGGTGGTTATACTAAGGCGCGCATCAGGGAACCCCTTTAATTCAAACGTAAGCCTCTTTGCAGGTAAATTAAGGGAGTAGTTATAAATAACTTAACCACCATTTATCCTTGTTGTTTGCCTTGTAGAGCATATATTTTTTACTTGGGAAGTATAGGAAGGCTATAACACCAATCCAAACCAAATAAACTATAAATAGGGAGTATCCGTAATTAATTAGCAATGCGTTGTCAAATACTTCTGCCGTAATGATCATGTGTTGCCAATTTCCGCCAAATATCAACATACCAAACAAAGCCAAAGAGTGAATAACTAGCACATGTAGGAAATAGTAAAATAAGGGTACACGACCAAAAACCAAAAAGAAGTCGGTTATTTTATTTTTTACAGATTCGATACCGTATAAAAACAGCAGCGCTGGCCCCAGTGTAATTAAAGTATAAGCTAGCGATGGTGGATATTTGGTTACCTTAAAAAACGCCATAATTGTTTTTGTGGTTGTATCTTGCACCTCCCATGGCATTAAATCTCCATAAATATTAATACCTCTTATTACAAAGAAAAGTACTGTGACTGAGCTTCCTATAATGAGCAACCATTTTTTTCTTAATGCGGGCTCATAGTTTTTGCTATACAATGCCCCCAAACAATAACCCAAAATCATGATACCAATCCATGGCAATACTGGGTAAAAAACACCTATGCGGTGTGTGTCCGAAATATAAATGAAGTTACTTTGATGCAAAATATACCAAATACTAGACTTCAAGCTATTTCCATTCATGACGATTTGGTCAAGCGTGTTATGGCCAGCAATTATGATAAGACCTATAAGAACTAAAGCTCTCCTTGATAAAAATATTAAAAATGAAAGTGCAATCATACTTAATCCAATGGCCCAAATAACTTGAAGAATTAATCGACTGAAGGTGAGGTCAAATTTCCAAATCAGGTTATTGACAGTGATTTCCAGAATAATAAGCCAAATACCCCTTGTAAATAGGAATTTAAAAAGCTCGGGCTTAGTTTTCTTGCTACCATACAAAAACGCTGAAGTACCCGCCAAAAAAACAAAAACAGGAGCACAGTAATGCGTAATGAACCGCGTAAAAAACAAAATAGGGGTTGTTGTTTCTAAATCTGTGGGGTCATTAAAAAAGGAGCCGTAATAAAAATAGTCCCTAACATGGTCAAGGGCCATTATAACCATAACAACTCCTCTTAAAATGTCTATGGATTCAATTCGGGTAGATTTTAACATAAGTTGAATGTTTTATTTTCTGAATACGTATTTTTTTTGATAGCTAAGATTTCTCCAAATCCATTCCAATGGGCCAAAATAAAAATATTTTAACCAGATTGGGCTAATGATAAGTTGGAAAATCCAAATCGAAAATACGATATACATAAGTTCATGACGGTGCAATTTACCAAATAATCCAAATCCAGCCCCTGTAAAAATGAATAGTGCAAATACCGAATGCATGACATAATTGGTTAATGCCATTTTACCAACTGCTGAGAGACTTGTTTTCAACCAGTTTAAGATTGGCATTTTGCAAAAAAGCATAATCATAGCGATATGTCCCAATGACACCGGTATTCTCCCAAGTTCATAGGTTAGATAGGATTTTGAGATTCCAAGAAAAGAAAAGCCGCTGTCTATTATTAATTTGGTTTCGTAATAATTTACCGTTAACCCTATGCTGTAACCTATAATAGCCATGATTCCATAAAACCTAAATGATTTTTCAGCCGAAAGGATATTCATTTTAAAAAAAGCTATACCTAATAGCATCATACCAAGAACATCATACCAATCATGCCTATAAGGAAAGTGCTCATTTTCATGCGTAATGATAGGAGCTAAAAACCCCATTACCGAAAAATAGTTTTTACGCATATTTTCATTGTAATCAGCTATAGACTCGGAAGATTTCTCTTCTTGTATGGTTTCCCACTTTTCAAGAGCTTCATCCAGTTCTTTGCTCAGCGGTTTGTCTAAAGCCTTATATTCTTCTGCTATGGTTGCCTGTTCAACTAATCTTAAATCATTTTGGTGCTCAAAATAGCCCCATAAAAACCCTCCAATCAACAATAATAATGTAATGAATATTAACTTTTTTGGATTCATTAACCTAAATGAAAATATAACAAAGCCCATTAAGGCATAATTATATAAGATTTCACCTTCCCAAAGTAAGATATAACCATGAATCAATCCGAAAATTAATAGCCATAATAATCTTCTAAAGTAGATATTGGTAGCTTCTATGCCTGCACCCTTTTTTTCAAGTCGGTCTAAGAATATAAACATACCAACGCCAAAAAGCAACGAAAATAAGGCGCGCATGGTACCTTCAAAAAACATATTGGCCGTTATCCAAGTAATAAGATCCCACCCTGTTACGCCTCCAGAAACCGAAGGATTGTCGTAAGCACGGGCAAGCCCCATACCATTAATATTCATTATTAAAATACCAAAAACTACTATCCCTCTCATTATATCGAGGGATTGGATGCGGTCTGAGAGTTTAGTGGGAGCAAGGGTGGCATTCTTTAGGTCCATACTTTAAAATTATAATTGAAAATAAATAAACTGCATTACATAATATGAGCGATGGGAATTAAAAGCATTGCTGAAGAGTCCAAAACAAAAAGGTTTTCTATTTGGTTTTTCAGATTTGTTCCTTTCTAAGTCATAAAATGCTTTTTGCAATTTAAAATTGGGTAAAAATCTTGTGAATGCCAGTAAAGCCCAAAGGCAGAGATGCCAATAACAGTTAAAGTTATGGCATTGATTAGAGTGAGTTTTAATTTCATTTTGGTTGGTTGGTATTAAAATTATTTGGCCATTGTGTCGGCAATACCTTTGGTGTCCGCAAATTGTTGAAAATTGATTATTTTTCCATCTTTAAGAGTCCATAAATGAGCCATTTGTAAGTTCATGGTTGCAGCATTCTTTTTGTATTTGGCATTGTATCTTCCAGTGACTAAAATTTTATCATTTGTCATTTCATGGAAGGACATATCTGTTAGGTTCCAATATTCCCAGTCTTCCATGATTCTGGAAAATACACCTTCTAAAACGGCTTCAAAACCTTTGTAAGGATTCCCATTTGCAAAAGGGAAATTTTCCGCTTCATTCCATATCATGTTTTCATCCATGGCAGCTCCTACCGCTGGAATATCACCTGAAGCAAAGTCATTATATAGCTTTCTGATGGTAATGACGTTATTTGGATTTAGTAAAGGGTCAATACCGAGTTGTGACATAAAAGCTAAATTGTCCATAAAATCCTGTTCTTGCGCGATTTTGCCATCTTTGATTTTTGCAATGGTTACGCCTTCAACGTCAACCGAATTTCCTGTGGCTGGAATCCCAAAGAAGTCGCCAGTGTGCTTCCCTTTAAATGTCCAATGTTTTACAATTTTGTCATTTTGCCCTAGTACATCAACGACGGTAAAATTTACTTCCGAAAATCCCGTAATGAAGTTTTGATAATAGGCTTTAAAGCCATCAATACCCACGATGTTTTCTGGACTGGCCACCAATGTAATGTCTTCCGTAAAATTGTTGCTGTTTATTAGGTCGATTTTGGCATTGTTAATGATTTCATCCCATGTGCTGGTGTACATTTTAATGTCTTTTTCAATTTTTCCGTTGCCGCAGGACATTAAACTTAAAGAGATAATGACGAGTAAAAGTTGTACTGAATTTTTCATTTTGGTTGGTTTAAAGGTTAATAATTAAGAAGACAATATTGATGTTTCCAATCCGAAAGTTGGAGAGGTGTAAACGGACGTAAATTTTAATAATGTTTGAGCTTTTAAAGAAAAGCTTGGATTTTTGGTAATTAAAATTGAAAATGCAAAATGTCTTTTCATTAGTAAACAAATTATAAAAAGACTTAGGGAATGGCTGATAATATTAAAGAAAATAATGAATATTAGCAACTTTATTAAAATATATTCATAACATTAGGCCAATAATAAAAAATGCTTAACATTTGTTAAGCATTTTTGTCCACTAATATTAAACCGGATTTATTAAACCAATTGTTTTTCTTTCTTATCGGTAAAGTCAACTTCTACTTGGTTGTGTAGAATATCTTCAAACGTTTCGCGCTTTCTGATTAAATGGGCTTTGTCATTGTACCACAATACTTCTGCAGGTCTAAACCTAGAGTTATAGTTGCTCGCCATAGAAAAGCAGTAAGCTCCTGCATTTTTAAAACAAAGTACATCGCCTTCATTAATTTCATTTATGCGACGATTATTTGCAAAGGTGTCTGTCTCACAAATATACCCTACAACAGTGTAAAAACGTTCCCGACCCTTAGGATTGGAAATGTTAATAATATCGTGGTGCGAACCATAAAACATTGGGCGAATTAAATGGTTGAAACCAGAATCAACTTGTGCAAAAACCGTAGAGGTGGTTTGTTTTACGGCATTAACATGCGTTAAAAAGTAACCTGATTCACTCACCAAAAATTTACCAGGTTCGAACGCCAAGGTTAAATCTTTGCCATAATCTTTGCAAAACTCGTTGAACCTTGCAGATAATTTTTTGCCTAATTCCTCAATATTGGTTTCAATATCACCTTGTTTGTAAGGGACTTTAAAGCCAGAACCAAAATCTATAAAATCCAAATTTTTAAACTGTTTAGCCGTATCAAACAAAATTTCGCTAGCATACAAAAATACTTCGACGTCCAAAATATCGCTTCCAGTATGCATGTGTATGCCGTTAACATTCATTTTGGTGTTTTCCACAATGCGCAGAATGTGGGGTATTTGGTGTATTGAAATGCCGAATTTTGAGTCGATATGACCAACAGATATATTGGCGTTTCCACCAGCCATAACATGTGGGTTTATGCGGATACAAACTGGAATGTTAGGGTGTTTTGTACCAAACTGCTCCAAAATAGAGAGGTTGTCTATATTGATTTTAACACCAAGTTGAGCGGCTTCTTCAATTTCGCTTAAAGAAACTCCGTTAGGTGTAAAAATGATTTCTTCAGGTTGAAAGCCAGCGGCCAATCCCAATCGCACTTCCTGAATGGATACCGTATCAATGCCAGAACCTAACTTTTTAAAAAGTTTTAATATTGATATATTAGACAATGCTTTAACTGCATAGTTGAGTTTCAACTTCTTTACGTTTTTAAACGCATTGGTCAGTCTTTTATACTGTGCCTCAATTTTGTGTGCATCATAAACATAAATTGGGCTGCCAAACTCTTGTACAATTTTAAGCAATTGATTTTCTGTCATAACTTCAAAATTTTTGGCAAAGATATTTCATAAATGGGTATAAAAAATAATTCATTAAAAATTTATACAAATTAAACAAAATGTTAATTATTTAACAATCTTATTAACCCATAACTTAGTTAAAAGTTTTAGCAATTAAATATTAGGGTAAGTTAACGCTATTATTTACATTTGTGCTTCTTAAACTTATCAAGCATATTATGAATTTACACGAGTATCAAGGCAAAGAGATATTAAGTAGTTTTGGCGTGCGCATTCAGCGTGGAATAGTTGCCCAAAATGCAAAAGATGCAGTTGCTGCTGCCAAACAATTGACTAATGAAACTGGTACAAGCTGGTACGTTATAAAAGCACAGGTTCATGCTGGTGGTCGCGGAAAAGGTGGTGGTGTAAAACTTGCCAAAAACTTAAAGGAAGTTGAAGAGCTTGCTGGCCAAATTATCGGAATGGATCTGGTTACGCCTCAAACTTCTGCTGCTGGAAAAAGGGTTCATCAAGTTTTGGTTGCCGAAGATGTGTATTATCCAGGAGAAAGTGAAACCAGTGAATTTTACATGTCTGTTTTGTTGAACAGGGGAACTGGGCGAAATATGATTATGTATTCTACAGAAGGTGGAATGGATATTGAAACGGTTGCTGAAGAAACACCCCATTTAATCTTTACCGAGGAAATTGACCCGTCTGTTGGTTTAATGCCTTTTCAAGCCCGTCGTATTGCGTTTAATTTAGGGTTGTCAGGAGCTGCGTTTAAGGAAATGACAAAATTTGTTAGTGCTTTATATACGGCTTATATAAAGTCAGATTCTTCATTATTTGAAATTAATCCGGTTCTTAAAACGAGCGATAATAAAATACTTGCGGTTGATGCCAAGGTTACCATTGATGACAATGCCCTTTACAGACATAAAGATTATGTTGATTTAAGAGATATTCGGGAAGAAAGCGCCATTGAAGTAGAGGCTGGTGAAAAAGGTTTAAATTATGTTGATTTAGATGGTAATGTGGGTTGTATGGTTAACGGTGCAGGTTTGGCCATGGCTACAATGGATTTGATTAAACAAGCGGGTGGTGAACCAGCCAATTTTTTGGATGTAGGTGGTACTGCTGATGCTGCCCGAGTTGAAGCCGCTTTTAAGATAATATTAAAAGACCCGGCGGTTAAAGCTATTTTAATTAATATTTTTGGTGGTATTGTACGTTGTGATAGGGTAGCCCAAGGTGTTATTGATGCCTATAAGAATATGGGTAATATTAACGTGCCAATCATTGTGCGCTTGCAAGGCACAAATGCCGATATCGCCAAAGAATTGATTGATAATTCAGGTTTGGCTGTGCTAAGTGCAACCGAGTTTCAAGAAGCCGCAGATAAAGTACAGGAAGTTTTGGCCTAGTACTCAAACTTATAAAAACAAAAAAGGAGCTGCTATTTATTTAGTTGCTCCTTTTTTGTTTTCTTTTTGGTCCGGCATGGGGCCTCTTAAATGAATAACCAAACCATTTAAAAAATTCCTTAAAATTTGGTCACCGCACTCCATATATTTGGGATGATCTTCTCTCCTAAAAAAAGCACCAAGTTCACTTTTTGAAATTCGAAAATCTACCAATTCTAAAATTTTAACAATTTCATCATCTCTAAGTTTAAGGGCAACCCTAAGTTTTTTTAAAATGTCGTTATTGGTCATATTTTTAAGTCTCGATTTATTACCAATGCATTTCGTCGATTTTGCTCAAAAGAATCTTTAGAATTGACGTTTTAATGCTTGTGTAAAGATACCTTAAAAATTGGTTTTTGAAATTTTTGTTTTAAAAGGATATTTTATTTTATAATCAATTGATTTACAATTATTTAAAATATGATTATCTTTTGGTAGGTTTGAATAGGAAAATGACGAAATACAAATTTTATAGCCAAATAAAAATCAACTCTTGATGAAATAAATAAAATCAACGATTAACTACTTGGTGTTTTTCGATAAGCTACGCTATATCTACGATTATTAATTAACTTTTATGCGTAACTTTAGAATGTAATTAATTCATCCCTTGACACAATGATTAATAGAGTAGAAAAATTAAGTCTTTTGTCTGAAATGATTGCCTTTGCAAAATATGACAAAGATATACGGAGAATAGAATATAACTTTTTGCTGGGAGTGGCAAAACAGCTAGATATATCACGAGAAGATTTTGAATACTTATTAGAGAATCCTATTTCGTACACTCATTTAAAATCTCATAGTGAGCGCATTGTTCAGTTTCATAGACTGGTATTGTTGATGAATATTGAACAACAGTACGGTGAAGGAGACGAAAATAATAGAGCTGGAGTAACGAAATTATATAATTTTGGCTTACGTATGGGGCTTAGCCATGAGTCTATTGCCAAAGTATTGTACTTAATGGAAAGTTTTCCAAACAAAATAGTTCCACCTGATGTTTTGATAGATATTTTCAAAACACAGTATAACTAATCTTTTTCTCTTAGGGCGTATCCGAAGAGACATAATTATAAGTGTTGATTACAATTCAAAAGTTGTAAAAAAGAAAGCTAAAAGTTTAAACTTTTAGCTTTTCTAGTTTATTCTGAAAGGTTTTTATTTCATCCCTCAGTTTTGCGGCAACGAGAAAATCTAGTGCTTTGGCCGCTTCTTCCATGAGTTTGCGTTTATCCCGTATTTTTTTCTCAAGTTCAGATTTGCTTAAATATTCACTTTCAGGCTCTGCCGCTTTCGCCGCTTCCAATTGATAACTGTATGTGCTTACAGAGTTTTTGGCCAATGCGTTATCCAAACTTTTATTTAATGATTTTGGCTTGATATTATTCGCAGAATTGTACTCTATTTGTTTTTCGCGTCTGTAATTGGTCTCGTCTATGGTTTTTTGCATGCTGTTCGTTATTTTATCGGCATACATAATGGCTTTTCCGTTTAAGTTTCTGGCAGCGCGTCCAACAGTTTGTGTTAATGATCGGGCTGAACGTAAAAACCCTTCCTTGTCCGCATCCAAAATGGCAACAAGAGAAACTTCAGGCAGGTCTAAACCTTCCCTCAATAAGTTTACACCTACCAACACATCAAACAAACCTTTACGTAAATCTTGCATGATTTCAACGCGCTCTAAAGTATCAACGTCACTATGAATGTAACGACAACGAACTTGTATCCTTTCTAAATATTTGGTCAATTCCTCGGCCATTCTTTTGGTTAATGTGGTAACTAAAGTGCGTTCGTCCTTTTCTACGCGAAGTTGAATTTCCTCAATTAAGTCATCAATCTGGTTTAAGCTTGGACGAACTTCAATTTCTGGATCTAAAAGTCCTGTTGGTCGTATAACCTGCTCCACATAAACACCATCGGTTTTTTGCAATTCGTAATCCGCTGGTGTTGCACTTACGTAAATAACTAGATTTTGAAGCGCTTCAAATTCTTCAAATTTTAATGGGCGGTTGTCCATGGCTGCTGGCAATCTAAAACCATATTCCACCAAGTTTTCCTTTCGACTTCTATCTCCACCGTACATGGCATGTACTTGAGAAATGGTTACATGGCTTTCGTCAACTACCATTAAATAATCATCAGGGAAATAATCTAAAAGGCAAAAAGGTCTTGAGCCAGGTTTTCTGCCATCCAAATACCTGGAGTAGTTTTCTATTCCCGAACAGTATCCCAATTCGCGAATCATTTCCAAATCAAACTCGGTGCGCTCTTTTAAGCGTTTGGCTTCAAGATGTTTGCCAATTTCCTTAAAATAATCATGTTGCTTTACCAAATCATCTTGAATGTCCTTTATAGCGGCTTGTAGGATTTCAGGTGAAGTCACAAACATATTTGCCGGATAAATATTCAATCGATCATATTTTTCGACAACCTGATTGGTTTGAATGTTGAAGGACTCAATATCTTCAATTTCATCACCAAAGAAATGAATGCGGAAGGCATCATCTGCATAACTCGGGAATATATCTACCGTGTCGCCTTTAATTCTAAAATTACCATGATTGAATTCACCTTCAGTTCTTGAATATAAACTCTGAACCAATTGATGAAGAAGTTTTGTTCTTGAAATAACCTGGTCACGTTCCAAAGTAATCACATTTTTTTGAAATTCAACAGGGTTACCAATACCATATAAACAAGAAACCGAAGCTACCACCAAAACATCCCGCCTTCCCGAAAGTAGGGAAGATGTTGTGCTCAATCGCATTTTTTCTATTTCTTCATTGATGGATAAATCCTTTTCAATATAAACTCCTGAAACAGGAATGTAAGCTTCAGGTTGATAGTAATCGTAATAGGAAACAAAATATTCAACGGCGTTATTAGGGAAAAACTGTTTGAACTCAGAATATAATTGGGCAGCCAAAGTTTTGTTGTGTGCTAAAACTAGGGTTGGCCGCTGAACTTCTTGGATAACATTAGCAACGGTAAAGGTTTTACCAGAACCTGTTACACCAAGTAAGGTTTGATATTTTTCATAGGAATGGATGCCATCAACGAGTTGCTCAATGGCTTTAGGCTGATCTCCAGTGGGACTAAAATCTGAGACAATTTTAAACTTCATTTTGCAAAATTACGCAAAATAAATGGTCTATCGTTTTAGTGCAAAGTGGCCTTTTATTTCAAAAGTTTCGCCATTTTGAAGCACTTCTGCAACAAACCAATAATCATCCGAAGGCATATTTTGCCCATTAAAAGTGCCATCCCAACCTGAAGAAGTATGAGCTAAATTTTTGAGAAGTTTACCATACTTGTTATAAATATAGACAAGTGTTCCGGGCAATTGGTTAACGCCTACAATATGCCAAGTGTCATAGGCACCATCATTGTTTGGCGTGAAAAATTTAGGTATATCTATAACCATAACCTCCCGTGTGGCATCAAGACAACCATTTAAGTCCCTGACCGTTACCAAATGCGGGCCAAAAGACACGTTTTCAAAAATATTGGAAGTTTGTGGTTCTCCATCATCCAAAATATATACATAATCTCCAATACCGCTGACATCAACGGTTATACTGTTTGGGTCTGCAAAGTCAACTGTTTGGGTGAAATTAATGGTTGCGCTATCAGATTCCACAACACTAAAATTGTGCGTATGGGTGCAATCCGATCCAATTATGTTTGGCCTTGTCACTGTAACACTATAATCGCCAATACCATCTGGATCAATAATGATTTCTGAAGTTGTTGCACCCGTAGACCATAAATAGATGTCGCCGGCAAAGCCTGTGTCAGCACTTACAGTAACTGGTTGGTCGTTGCATAATGGGATAATGTCGTTAACTGGGACGATTGGCAACGGATTGATTCTGGTGTTGAATTGTGTTGTACTGTAGCAACCAGTGTTTTTATTTTCAAGGCGGGCATAAATGGTTTCTCCATCGGTAGCTCGATAGAATCTGTTTAATCGATTCGTGTCGTTTTCTGCATTAGTTATATTTAAATAAAACGTAATACTATAATCTGAAGCGTTTTGAGAGCCTAAAATGGCACTGTTATTTTGACCTAGATTAAAAACTAAAAGATTATCATAATCATCATCACATTCAACTAAATCTGGTGGTGTGTTGGCAATGGGGGTTTCATTTATCTGCAAGTTGAAAGGCTGTGCAATAAAGCAGCCTGTTTGGGGGTTTGCGACTCTCACATAAATTATATGGTTACTTGTTGAATAAATATATGTGTTGCCCAATGGTGAAACATTGTTTTCGGCATCGCTTTGATTTTCGTGATAGGATAGGTTTACCGCTGTGGGGTCATCAACCACAAAATTGTTAACCAATGATAGGTCGAAGGTTTGTGTTTCATTATCACAAATTTCAATAGTACCAATCGTATTGGTTGCTGGTGGGGCATTTACATTAAGTTGCAAAGGAACAACAATAAAACACCCCGTTAGCGTGTTGGCAATTTTAATATAAACGGTTTGTCCATTAGTCAAGAAATTGGTTGGATTTACGATGGCATTAGAGTTGTCCAATCCGTCATTAGTGTTGATATCTGTTTCGTTTTCAAAATAATCAATTGTCAGGTTGCTTTTAACCCGGTCCAGTATTTCAAAATCTGTGGTTTGGGTATCTATATTGTAAAATGTTAAATTGAAAGTGGCCTGCCCACTATAATTAGGTGAGCATTCTGTTAGTGAGGGAGCCCCAACTAAAACGTCGGGGGCGGCAATAATATTAATTCCTAATTCTTCAATTACATAACATAACGAATCGTCACTTTCTATCCGAACATAAATACTTTGTGGATTTGCAACATTGGTATAGGTTGCAGGTAATGGATTAGTATTTGCTTCTGCGAAAGCGCGTGTAACGTGAAATGAAATATTCAATACATCTGGCGAACCTAATCTGATTTCATCGGCTTTTGCACTTAAATCAAATTGATGTTTACCGTCATTACTATCGTCATCACAAATCAAATAATCCACAATTGGGTTGTAAACAGGGTCTGGTGATACCTGTATAATAAAGGATGAAGTTCCAAAACAACTGGGGTCAGTAATATTTTCCACACGGACATAAATGGTTTGAGGACTGCTAATGTTTTGATATAGATTGTTTTTGTCAATTGGGATTGTTAACACGGCATCTTCAAAATAAAAAACTTCTTTACCTGTTTGCCCGTTCAATATTTCAGCATCTTTATCGGCCAATAAAAAATCTGCAGTTCTATCGTTGTCATCCTCACATAATTGAAAATTGCTAATTACAGGGAAAACAGGTAATGTATTAACTATAGCCTCAAAAGATTCAATGGCATAGCAACCTGTGCCACTAGCAATATCTTCTATGCGGATGAATATGGTTTGCGTGTTAGAATTATAGCCGTCTCTTTCCGCATCCGGAATTTCATTGGTTTTGGCATTGGCATCCTCAAAAGAGGTGAAAAAATCTATATCCAATCCGGTAGTGCTAGGAACGACTTCAGGAATTTTAGCATTTAGGTTAATTGGTGAAAATCCGTCTTGGTCGTTATCACAAATTACAACATCAGTAGGTTGTGTAGTTGATGGTGCTGTGTGTACCTCAATTTGAAACGGATTTACGGTTGAACATCCAGAATTTATGCTTTCAATCCGAGCATATAATGTTTCTACCGAGGATGTGTTATTATAAAAAGGAGGTAGTTGATTGGCTTCATTGTTGTTATCAGCGTCTGCTTGATTATCAAAGTAACTTACTATAAAATTGGGGTCACCTCCTGTTATGGTATCATCGAGTGAATGCAAATCTATGCTCGCAATGCCATCATCGTCATCATCACAATAGGGTAAGGTTACATTGTTGAAGAGCAAAATAGGATTGATTAAAAGTGTAATTTCAGTACTTTCAGTACAATTTCCATCATCAATGGTTATATAAAGCACTTGCGGACTTACCGCTGCATATGGTGTTGTTTTGTCAATGAGGTTAGTGCCATTATCACGATCAGTTTCTGTTTCATAAAAGGTTACCATTATAGGGTTTGGTAAATCGTTGGCAATAAAAGTTTCTACGGTAAATAGGTTGAACTCTAAGGTGTCATTGGTGTCATCATTGGTGTCGCAAAGCGCAAAGTCACCTGTATCGGTCCCTGTGAGCAAAAGGTTTGTATGGACTTCAAAAGGAACTATGGTTGCACAACCTGTCGTATCGTCTTCTATTCTCAAATAAATTGTGGCCGAACCGGGTTCAACTATGGCATTTGCATATTGATAGTTTGTCTCATCTGCAATGGTATTGATATTCATTTGCGCATCGTCAAATGTTGTATGGAAGCTTGTTGAAACACCAGTCAAACCGTTCAATATAGGAGCAATGACCTCGGTTAAATCGAAGTTAGCTGTACCGTCTAAATCTGAATCGCAGGCGTCCAGATATTGTGTGTCTCTATTGACTATTGGACTAACAGTAACATTAACTTGCAAGGTTGTGCTGTTTACACAGCCTGTTGAGGTATCGACAACCCTAACAAAAAGATTATCTGTTGGTGTATTATTGTTAATGTAAGGCGTAGGGATGGGATTATTTCCTGTACTCGCATCCAGAGCGTTGTAATGATATGTAACAAAATAGTTGGTTTGTCCACCAGTAATTTCATCGTTTTTTTGTGATAAATCAATAATGGCATAGCCATCTGGATTATCATCACCGTCGCAGACCTCAAATGGCGTCGGGTCAACTATATTAGGTAAACTATTTACAATCAAATTGAAACTGGTGTATGAAAAACATGGACTATCTAAATCCTGAATACGGATAAAAATCTCCTGCGGGCTAACCGTATTTGAAATTGGGCTTGTTATTGGATTGATGTTTGCTCTAGCTTCGGCTTCAGAATAGTGGTAGCTAAAGTCATAATTTGTAAAAGGGATGTTAGGAATAAGTTCCGCATCTTTGGTTGACAGGTCGAATATTTCAGTTCCATTGCTGCTCGCGTCGTCACATAGTTCATAATCTGAAACGGGCTCAATAGGTTCTTCTGTGTTTAAAACCACCACAATTTCGTCATCCTCAACACAAGAAGATCCATTTATTGGTACAGAAACTTCAACTCTGTAGGTTCCATTTTGAACAGCAGTAAAAGTTGGTCCCAAAGCTCCAGCAATTAGACTGCCGTCTAAATACCAAGCGTAGGAAGCCAATGGGTTTTGAAGGTCGGCATTTAAAGCTGTTGAACTGGCACAAGTAGAAATATCTTCCCCCAAGTCTAAAACCCTAAAACTGTCTCCTTCAATAAAAACGGCAGAATCAAAGGTGCTATCGGTTTGGTCGGCGATTATTAGTTTGATATGATAAGTAACATTGGGTTGTATGGTTCCTGAAGCTGTTAAAACTGTGGTTCTTCCGTTATAATTTGTGTCGCCTATGTCGTAGCCATCAAAATATTGGTTGTTCTGTGCTGGGCAAACCCCATAAATTTCGTCATGTATGGTGTTGGTATTTACCGGGGTTGACGTGCCTGGCACCAATGCAATATTTTGGTAAGGGCCTGTGCTGCTAGCTTCCCTGATTAAAAAAACAAATCCATCAGAAAATTGGCACGGATTAATACCAAAATATTCTTCCGAAGCCAATAGGTAATTAAATTGAAATTGATTTGATATGGAAACAAAATCGAACTCTATGGAAGTGGCGTTAACGGTATTGGTAACCCCCAAAGCGGTTTCTAAATCTGGATCTGTGCCCCAAGTTGTTACACCTTCACTTAAGGTAGGGGCTATAAGTGAATTTCCGCCAGAAGCAGCCGCCCCAGTTGAAAGCATTATTCCATTGGTAAAAGGGAAATTCGAATTCCCACGTTCAAAATAGGCATAACTGGCCAAGCCCGTGGCCGATCCATTTACCGAAGAGCTGATGTTTGAAATATCAACACAACCGTCTACTAGATTATCTTGTATTAAAGATTGCAGACCCACAGAATCATCAACAGTGATTTGTTGTGAAAATAGCTTCTTGTTTCCAAGGATTAATAAGAACAAGATGAGGTAAATAAATCTCATATAAAGTAGGTGATTCTGTTTGGTTTTATTTGGACAAAAAAACATTCCTTTAATTAGGGTGAATTTGTGGTGAAAAGTAGGTGTTTTTTGGGTGAAATGCAAAATAAATCGACAAAACGTATTATTTTATTGGTTTTATTCTTTCAGTTTTAATGTTTTAACGTAAAGTTATTTTTAAATATTCTACCATCTTGCAGTTTAACTGAAAACCAATAATCATCACTAGGTAGTATATGCCCATTAAATAGGCCATTCCAACCCTCTCCCAAGGGGTCTAATTCTTTTACCAGTTTGCCTAATCTATTGAATATTAAAATTTTGGTGTTTGGTTGAAACATACTGTTTACCCCTTGAACTTGCCAAGTGTCATTAATGCCATCATTGTTTGGCGTAAAAAATTTGGGGAAGCCAATAACTGAAACCAATTCGTCCACCGTGCCACAATCATTCTTAATATCTCTAACGTATATTTTGTACAAACCTGGTGGAACATTTTCAAAAATATGGTTGTCTTGAAAATGAATTACAACTAAATCATCATTGTTTACTAAACTGTATTGATAAGAGCCTTCACCCGAGACAATAACAGTTATAATGTTGTTAATAATACCATCCATTACTTTAATGTCTTCAATGTTGGCTGGATTGGAAGGCATGACATTAATCGTTTTAGTTTTTGAACACCCATTGGAATCGGTTGCTGTAACATTAAAATTGCCGAGCCCATTAATTTGAATTGAGTAACTGGTTTCACCGGTATTCCATAGATAAGTATACCTGTCAGTAGAACCACTTAAAACACCAGCATTTATTGGAACTTCTGTTGGCGCTCTATTCATGCAATAATAGGCTATTTCCGAATTATTTATTTCGGGCAATTTATTTACGGTCAGCATGACCTTACTAATCCCAAAGCAATTGTTACCACTTTCCACACGGGCATAAATGGTTTGGTTGTAAGGTGTTGTATTTGTAAAATAAGCCCCCAAAGTATTAATTTCCAAAAGTGCGTCGTTATAGCTTTTGTAATATGAAACAAATAGGCTGGTGGGTAAACCGTTAAGAATTGCACTATCAGCCTCTCTTAAATTGAAGTTATAAAATCCATCCTCTGTACCATCATCATCACAAACTGCTGGATATTGATAGTCATGTGAATCTGTGTTGCTGATGTAAAGCGTTAACTCAGCCAAGCTTGAGCATCCGGTAACGTCATTAATGACTTTCGCATAAATGGTTTGAGGGTTACTAATGTTGGTGTAAGAATCAGCATTTATTTCATTTGTTCTGGTTAAATCGGTATAAAACTTCACCGTTCGGTTAGGGCTTGAACCAGTTATTTGGTTTTTTGCTTGGTTTAAATTAAATAGAGTACTACCATCACTTTGCCCATCTTCGTCACACTGAAAAATTTCCTGATTATTTGCTTCAGGACTGGGATTAAAAAGAACAAAAGCTTGTCCTTCTATAGTGCAATCGCCATTATTTGGGATGATAGTTACCCTGTAATGGCCAATTTCAGTTACCCATAAATCGTATTTTGAATTTGAAAGAGGAATATTGTCTCGAGTCCAAATATAAGTGGCTCCCGATATGTCTTCCGAGGTCAATCTAAATGATTCCCCCTCACAAAGGGTTAAATTAATATCGCTTTCTCCATTTTTGATGATGTCAATTTGAACATTAAAAATAGATTGTATAAAAGGTGGGAGTCCTTGGGCGGAGTGGTTTGGCGAAAGGTCTACCGCGGTATGTTGATAATTACAAGCAAAACCAACTTCGTTAGGCTCATTTATTACACCCAAAAAAGGCAACCCGGTATCATAGGTATCAGAAAGCGCTCTGTAAATTTTACCATCTGGTCCTAGTTGGAGGCCACCACGGTATAATTGCCTTTCATCAATAACTGCCAAAGACCCTTGTATATTAGCTCGTGCCAGATTGAATTGTACCAATGAGGAAGTATGGCTTATTGGATTGTCGTTATCTTCCCCATCATCGTTATCGGCTCGAAAATTATTATACGAATGTACATAAAGTAATTGGCTATTTGGTGAAAACTCTATACCATAGGGGTTATGGTTTTGCCCATAAATTTGTAACTCAACTGAATTAGAAACCTTTCCAGTAGCTGTATCAAAATCATATAAAAATAGTTGGTCGTTGGAGGTGGAATTTTCATTATCCGCACTTAAGTTGGCGCATGCCATTTTAGTTCCATCGGGAGATAGTTTTAGGTATCCACGGGGGTCTAAAATATTAATAGGGAAACTTGATTTTACAGATGTTGGGTCAACCCCATTATTGCTTACTTCAAAGGCATGAAAAGTATTATAGCTGGCACTGTTGCCGTCTTCTGAAGCAAAAGTTACTACCCACATTGATTTGGAAATGCAGTCTTTTATAACAGCCGTTATTTTTTCGGAACACAGGGACAGTAGTCTTGTGTTTCTTATGGTTACTGCTCCCAATCCGTTTTCTTGAGACATATCAACCACGGAGTAGTGCAGGCCAGTATTACTTCGGTTGGATCCTACTGTGAAAACGTAATAGATATCATTGTCTCCTGGTTTGGGTACAATGATAGCAGATTGCGTGCTTGACCTATCTCCCAACAATCCTGTACCATCCGTCATATATTGATGGTTTCTGTTCCATACGTAAGAACCATCGGTGTAGAATAAAAGGTTTCCCGAATTATCCGATATAGATGTACAGCCTTCGTTGGTAAATAATTGCCCATTGTCTACGCTCCTAACGGTACCATTAAAAAGGTTGAATTTAATACCTGCCCCATAGCCAAAATACCAATTGGCAGCTTCGCCCTGAGCCGATAGATAAAGGCTTGAAAAACATAGGAGAATTGATATTATAGATTTCATTGCTAATGTTCAAAATGAAATAAATTTTTTGCAGAATATTTAATTATGACCTATGTTGTGTTAATGTTTCAACGTAAAATGATTTTTAAATATTCTTCCATCTTGAAGTTCTACCGAAAACCAATAATCGTCGTTCGGCAGCCTATTGCCTCGGATTGACCCGTTCCAGCCCTCACCAAGAGGATTAAGTTCTTTTATAAGTTTGCCATAGCGGTTGTAAATAAAAATTTTAGTGTTAGGCTGAAAAAGTTCAGAAACACCGTAAACTTGCCAAGTGTCATTTATTCCGTCGTTGTTTGGGGTGAAAAACTTAGGAAAACCAATAACTGAAATGGGTTCTTCAATAAAGCCACAATCATATTTAATATCTCTAACGTATACTGAATATAATCCTGGAAAAACATTCTCAAAAATGTTACTTTCTTGGTAAGGTCTTATCATCTCGCTTTGTGAGTTTACTAGGGCAAATTCGTAAGTACCTTCACCCGAAACCGTAATGCCAACCATATTATTTGTTGAGGCGTCTGTGATATCAATGTTTTCAATAGTCGCAGTGTTTGATGGTTCAATAGTTATAGTTCGAACATCTGAGCATCCAGCCCGTGTTGTAACCGTTACACTATAATTGCCAATTTCATTAATGCCAATTTCATAGCTGGTCTCACCTGTAGACCATAAATAAGTGTAATCACCTGGTGAGCCATTAATTAACCCTGCATTAATAGGGGTTTTGCTGGGATACTCATTCAGGCAGTAGAAAGAGGTGTCTTTCTTTACAATGTCTGGTAATCGTTCAACAGTTAATTCAACTTCATTTATTCCAAAGCAATCATTATTACTGGTGTCTACCCTATAGTATAGAATTTCTTTGTAAGGTATTTTGTTTTCATATTCTGTGATTTCATTGATTTCCAACAGGGCATCATTCCAAGTTTGATAAAATGCCACATAGATTTGGTCTAATGGAATGTTGAGATTCCCGGCAATTTCGGCAACATAGGGTTCAAGCTCAAACAAATTTATACCATCTGGCGAGCCAACTTCGTCGCAAATGGGAGTTGCTCTATATATTGGAACTTGTGTGTTGCTAATTTCCAAAGTCAATGTACCTGTACTGTAACACCCACTTAAATTATGGACTACCCGGGTGTGTAAAATTTCATTTGGAAAGGAGTTCTCATAAGACTCCATATCCAAAATGGGGTTAACTCCATTAATGGCATCATTAGCGGACTTATGGTAAGAAACTGTAGTTTCTTCGGGGCTGTTGGATATAATATCAAAAGCCTCAGTTAAATTATACACCGTTACACCAAATGAACTCAAATCTAAATCGCATTGAGACAAGGAAACCTCGAAAGCCTCAGGATACTTAAAAACTTCAACCCTAGCTTCTCCTTTTGGAAATCCACAATTATTTACAAGAACATCATTGCCGGGTGGTTCTATAACTACTCTGTAAATACCTGATTCGGTCACCTCAAGATCGAGGTCATTTTCGGGAAGCGGAATGCCGTCCTTTGTCCAACTGTAATTTGCTCCTAAAATATCATCCGCCACGAGCGTATAAGATTCACCTACACAAAGTGCCAAAAAGTTCGACTCATTTCCATTTCTGATAATATCAATTTTTTGGTCGAAAAAAGAGGCGATAAATGGAGGCAAACCTTGAGAGGAACGATTTGTTCCAAGGTCTATAACATTATGTTGGTAGTTGGCAGATAGCCCAACATTATTTGGGTTATTAATTGCTCCTAATTTGTTAATTCCGGTACCGTATGTTGCACTCAAGGCATGATATATTTTTCCGTTAGGACCAAGTTGAAGAGCACCCCGATAAAGATTTCTGGAGTCCAATATGATTTGACTATTGGAAATATCCACCGCGTTTAAGTCATACTGCAATAAAATTGAATTGTGGTTTAAAGGGTCTTCATTTTGCCTTGGGTCTTCTCTATTAAAATAATCATTAGAGGAAGTAACGTATAGCAAGTTGCTGTCTGGAGAAAACTCAACACCGTATGGCTTATCATTTGGATTATTGATGCCTAAGGGCAGAGGGTTGCTTACAATTCCTGTTTCTGAATCAAAATCAAACAAATACAAACCAGACTGTGCATTGGCACATGCTATTTTTAAACCACTTGGGGATAGCTTTAAGTAGCCTCTTGAATCGAAAATGCTGATGGGCAAAGTTGATTTTACTGGAACAGGATTAACCCCCGTAGCATTAACCTCATAAGCATAAAATGTGTTTATCTCAAATGGATTTATAAATAAGCCATTTGGCGTGGAAAGTGTTACCACCCATATTGATCTGGTTTCACAGTCTTTTACTACTGCCGAAATCTTTTCTGCACAATTTGGCAAAAGGTTTGAGTTTTTGGTGATTACCTCACCAGCTCCTCCGTTAGCTGACATATCAACAACAGAATAGTTAAGGCCTGTATTGGTTTGGTTGGAGCCAACTGTGAAAATATAGTATATGTCTGGGCTATCAGGTTTTGGAACGACTATGGCTGATTGGGTGCTGGATTCGTCACCCAATAGATTTTGTCCGTTCTGCATTATTTGATGACTGGAGTTATAAACGGTGGTTCCATCTGTGTAGAACAATAACTCACCCTCCGAATTGGAAATTGAGGCGCAACCTTCACGAGTGTAAAGCCTACCATCAGACAACGAAGATATTTGCCCATTATAAATGTTAAAGCTGATACCAGCATTTTCCCCAAAATACCAATTGGAAGCTTCTGCTTGACCAAAGGATTTAGAGGCAAATAAGACCAATAAAGTTAAAATTAGGGTACTTTTTTTCATCTTCTTTCATAGCAATGCTATCAAAGATATTATAAATCCCGCTTTTTTAATAATGTATACGATAAAAAGATAAATAGGGCTGTCCAACCCAAAACGATGGCGATTTCATACCAATGCAATGCATAGTCATACGCTAATTCTGAATTATCTGGGAATTTTGACATTGCAATACGTTGAAATGGCTGATCTATCAATTTATGCATGGACTTTAAGGGGAAAAAGTTTTGAATTTTTTCCGCCAACTTTAAATCAAACTTCCAAGTTATTAATCCAAAGATTATCCATTCCAGAATAAATAGGATAAACAAAAATGCCAATGCAAATGCCGAACGTTTAACTAACATGCCAAAAAAGAGACACAAGCTGAAGAAACCAACAAGTTTTGCAAAGTAACCCAATAAAAAGCTTGTTTCCATTAAAATGATTGAAGGTTCGTTATAGCTTGAGTAGTATAAGCCAATGCAAAGTGAAATTAAGCCAATCAAAATTGTTGAAACCAAAGAAAAGAATACAATGGTGTAAAATTTAGAAAGAATAAATTCTTTTTTGCTTAAACCATCAATCAGGTTTTGTTTTAAGGTTTTGTTACTGTATTCATTACCAATCATGCTCACCACAACAATGGCAAAAAAGAATTTGAACTGCGCTGCAAAGAAGGTTGTTAAATGCCAAATAATTGGAAAGTTAAATACACCCAATTCACCTAATTCTAGGGTAAAAAAGCCAAATACATTAATTTTTAGTGAAGAGAGCAGAATGATAAAAAACGGTAAAATGAACGATATGAAAATGAGTACCTTACTTACCCTGTTCAGCAAAAGCTTTTGTAGTTCTAAATTTAAAAGTCGAAACATTTCGATGTGTATTGGTGGTTTTATTTATTATCGGTTAACTGTAAAAACTGTTCTTCCAAGCTTTCTTTTCGCTGTACTAAATGCGTGAGCACGATGCCTTGCTCGAAAAGGTATTTGTTGAAGTCCTCGGAGCTCATGGGCTCATTTAAAAATGCCGTTACAAGATTGTCATGAACTTTTATTTTGCCAAAAACCTTATTACTTTCTAAAAGTTTTATTAACTCTTGTTGTTTGTTGGCCTTAAGTTCAAAAAAGCCATGACTTGAAATCATTTCATCCACTCTTCCCGAATATAGTTTTTCACCCTTTCGCAGTACAACAACATGAGTGCAAACTTTTTCAACCTCGTCCAGTAAATGTGATGCCAATAAAATCGTGGTTCCCTGAGCGGCAATTTGCTTTATAATCTCACGAATTTGATGAATACCTTGTGGATCTAGTCCATTTGTGGGTTCATCAAGTATTAAAATTTCCGGGTCGTTTAAAAGGGCAGAGGCAATGGCCAAGCGTTGCTTCATTCCCAAGGAATAGGTGCTAAACTTACTGTTTTTTCGCTCTAAAAGATTAACAATCTCAAGCTTTTCGTCAATTTTAGCATAGTCAACACCTTTAATTTTACAGACCAATTTTAAGTTTTGTACTGCGGTCATGTATGGATAAAAATTGGGACGTTCTATTATAGCTCCAACTTTTTTTAAGGCATCATGGGTTGATGTGTTTCCGTCAAACCAATGAAAACTACCGCTGGTTTTGTTAATCACATTCAAAACAATACCCAAAGTTGTGGATTTTCCGCTGCCATTTGGACCTAAAATACCATAAACATTGCCTTTGTTAATGGTGAAGGATAAATCTTTAACGGCAGTTAAATAGCCAAATTTTTTAGTAAGGTTGTTGATTGTTAGTATTGGTTCCAAATTGTATCATTTTAATGCAACTGAAGAAAGTGGCACTGGTTGGTTACAAAAGTATGACGATGCACTTATATTTTTGTTACAGGCTTATCAATAAAAGAGTTAAATTTGAATAAGTTTAAAAATATGCAAGATTTAAAAATTTCAAAGAAGAAGCCTTCGTTCCCTGTAACGCCAAAACTGCACGATTATCTTTCGGAATATAATAGAACCGTTAAGATTCCTATTTTTTATGATGATTTGTTGCGGTTTCAGGGTTCAATTGTTGTTTATGACAAGGATGATAATGATACCCTTTGGATTAGAGTGTATTACAATGATTTTGAACGCGAAGAGATAGAATTGTCTTTAAAAAAGGTCTATGCGATTTTGCATTCTGATGGTAATGACAGCATTCTGCCATTTTTAAATATTGATGCTATAGATTACTGCACTTTTGGAAATTCTAAACCCTTCAGGATTAAGGTCAGAAATATATTGAACGATAACTACACTTATTTTTATGTAAAGACCGCGGATGCATCACGTGTTTACGGATTGGAGCTGGAACATATGCTCTCACCCTATAACCTGAATTTTTTGGTCTATAAAGACACCTTGATTGAGGAACACATTGCAGGTATTCCGGGTGATGAATTTATCAAGAACTTTTTGCCTAAATGTGACAAATCTGAAAAGTCGCAAATAGCCAAGGAGTTTGTGAAGTTTAATGAACGCTGTATGATTAGGCTTTTAGGGGATATGCGTTCGTATAATTACGTTATTGTTCCAACCCATGATTTTGACCATGTGGTTTACAAAATAAGAGCCATAGATTTCGACCAACAGTCGTACGAAGGGAAATTCAATATTTACCGTCCCCAATTTTTTAAGGAAAACTTAAAAATGGTAGAATTGGTTTCTGAAAGTATGCAGAAGTTATCAATAAACCAGTACAAAACGGAAGAGCGCTCCATTTTGGTAAAACGGTTAAAGAGTTTTCATGATCGAATAGACCTGTTGCTAGATAGTATGCAGGATGGTGTTATTTCTAAACCAGAAAACATAAAGCAATTAAAAATGACCATATTTGAATATACTCAAGAAGTGAAATTCAAAAAATGTAAAAATATGGGGGAAATATTAAAACGTTCCTTAGAGTTTTTAATGCGCAATTATGAAAATGTGAGTTTGGATAGATTGAAGTAAAAGTAACGTTAATTCCAGTTTTCCTCAAAATCCAAGCTGTCATAATCATCAATGTCCAATCCGTCTTCAAACTCATCAAAGTCATCATCTTCATCGGCCTCAAAAAGTTTTTGTGGTGCGGAATCCGGTACTTGCCCTTGCACAAACATGAGGTTGGGGTAGTAGTTTCCTTCAGTTTCTTCAACAATTTCTGCTAATTCAACAAAAAACGTCCACATGCTAAAAAAGTCGTAAACATAAATAAGCTTTGTTTGTGCTTCATGAATCACACTATCTAACGACGTTTCGTTCATTAGTCGCGTAGAATCTTCATCACTTAAATCGAACAATGAAATTTCTTCACCTTGTTCCCAGTGGTCATTGCTAATATAAAATGAAGCCATTTCTGTGCCATCAAAACCAAAAGATTGAGTAATGATGTTGTGCAAATCTTCCAAGGTATCAGTCTCACGAATTTCTAAGTCGCGGAAGATATCCTCATCCGTATCATTATCTAAAATAACTCTAAATCTGTAAATCATTGGTGAAAAAATTGTGCTACAAAGGTAGTTTATTTTATGTTATTTCGTAAAACGATGCAAAGTAAAAGTCATTGCACTAAGCAGAAAAAAAGCACCAACTTGATGAGCAACACCCAGCCAAACAGGTACTTGCAGTAAAATAGTAAAAACACCGAGCAGGAATTGAATGCCAACTATTATAAGTAGAACTTGTATACTCTTTTTTTGAAATACAGTAAGTGTTATTTTTTTTGATTTAAAATAAATTACCAAAATAAAACCGACTACAACAAAGGCTAAAATTCTGTGGACGAATTGCACGCCACTTTTTCCCTCAATAAAGTTTTTGTATAATGGATTTTGTTCAATATACACGGTTTCATGCATAAACTTACCCTCACTCATCATAGGCCAATGGTTGTGAATAAATCCAGCATCTAAACCTGCCACAAATGCCCCATAAATTATTTGAACTAATAAAATGGTAAGCCCCCAACGCACTAGATTTCTAAAGTTTTTATTGATTTGTTTTTTATCGGGAAACATTAAGTCCAACGCTACCCAAAAGGTGTATGCAAAGGTTATGAATGCTGTGGTTAAGTGTGCTGCTAATCTGTAGTGGCTAACATCAGGATTATCTACCAAACCACTTTTTACCATATACCAACCTAAAAATCCTTGAAAAGCTCCCATGCAAAGTAGAAAAATGGCTTTTTGAATGGTTGGTTTGGTAAGCTGCTTGGTAAATAGAAAGTATAAAAATGGAATAAAAAACACGATGCCGATTAGCCTACCGATAAGGCGGTGTAGCCATTCCCAAAAATAAATGTCTTTAAAATCCTCTAAATTAAAATGATTGTTGAGTTTCTGGTATTCGGGGTATCGTTTGTATAAATCAAAAGCTTCCTGCCATTCGGTTTCGTTCATTGGCGGAATTGTACCCGAAATAAGCTTATAATTAGAAATAGATAAACCAGAATGCGTCAATCTGGTTATACCACCAACAACAACCATTATAAAAATGAGTAGGCACCCTGTAAGTAACCAATAAATTACTTTTTTGTTGTCTTTTTTCATGTTCATTCATTCCTAATATAGACAGGAATGCAAATTTTAGTTAATTGCTTTTAGTCCCAATTGTTCCCCTTTTTCCAACATTAACTTATGCGCTGCTTCATATTCATTGGGTATTTCGCCTTCAAGGATGGCTTCTTTAATTGCTTCTTTGATGATGCCAATTTCTTTTGAGGGTTGAAGGTTAAAAGTTTCCATGATTTCTTCCCCAGTAATTGGTGGTTGAAAATTTCTAATATGGTCGCGTTCTTCAACTTCAATAATTTTTTCACGAACAATTTTAAAATTGTTATGGTATTTTTTATACTTTTTAGAGTTTTTTGTTGTGATGTCTGCCTCGCAAAGTGTCATTAAATCATCAACATAATCGCCAGCATCAAAAACCAAACGGCGAACGGCAGAATCGGTCACGATGTCTTGAGCCAGTATGATTGGCCTAGAACTCATCAATACAATTTTTTGTACAAATTTCATTTTGTCATTCAATGGCATTTTTAGTCGTTTGAACAAACGGTAAACCATCTTAGAACCTTCAAACTCGTGCCCATGAAATGTCCATCCCACTTTTTTGCTGAATTTTTTTGTTGGGGCTTTACCAATATCATGCAATAAAGCTGCCCAGCGAAGCCACAAATCGTTTGTGTTTTCAGAAATATTATCAACCACTTCCAGCGTGTGATAAAAGTTGTCTTTATGGCGTTGCCCCTCAATTTCATCAATACCTTTAAGCGCGGTCAATTCTGGTAGAATATATTTTAAAAGACCTGTTTTTTCCAACAATAGAAACCCCTTTGAGGGTTTATCGCTTTCCAAGATTTTGTTCAATTCGGTAACAACCCGCTCATTGGTTATAATCTTTATTCTATCAGCATTACTGGCAATAGCTTTTAAAGATTTTTCCTCAATTTTGAAATTTAATTGGGATGCAAATCTAATGGCGCGCAACATCCTTAAAGGGTCGTCGCTGTAGGTAATATCAGGGTTTAACGGTGTTTTAATGATTTTATTTTCTAAATCCTTTATGCCATTAAAAGGATCTAACAAATCACCAAAATTGTCTTCACTTAAATTTAATGCTAAGGCATTTATGGTGAAATCTCGTCGATTTTGGTCGTCTTGCAATGTGCCATTTTCAACTGCTGGGTTTCTACTGTCTTCTGTGTACGATTCTTTGCGGGCTCCGACAAATTCTACCTCAATGTCTTCGTAACGAAGCATTGCTGTCCCATAAGTTTTAAACACCTGTACTTTTGGCTTATTGGGAAGATTATTGGCCACTTGCTTGGCTAGTTCAATACCATCACCAATAGCTACGATATCAATATCTTTTGCGCTTTCGCGGTTTAGAAAATAATCGCGAACAAAACCACCAATGGTGTAACTTTCCAAATCGAGTTCTGAAGCAGATTTGGAGATTACCTTAAAAATAGGGTGGTTTAAAGCTTCCTCGTAGTTCATAAATAGATAAAATTCAAATCCAAGTCCAAAATAGTTTGAGGTTTTAGAATTCGAAATTCGAATTTTTACGCTCTAATTATTTTTACAACACCATTGTTTCCCAACTTAATGATTGACGACGGTTTATCGCAAATTTTTTCGCGATGCAAATTTACAACATAGTCTACACCTTTTAAAACCTCTGGTGCTATTTCTTTGAACGATTTTGGGGTTGGTTGCCCACTAATATTTGCAGAGGTTGAAACAATGGCACCATTAAATTTTCTTGATAGCCAGTAGCAAAAATCATCATTTGGAATTCTCATAGCTATAGAGCCGTCTTCTGCTATTAGATTTTCTGCAAGATTTTGGGCTTCGTCGTATATTATGGTGGTTGGTTTGTTTGTAATATCAATAATGTTTTGGGCTGCCAAAGGAACTTGCTTTACATATTTTTTTAGCATTCTATTATCTGCAACCAAACAAATTAGGGCTTTACTGTCTTCACGCTGTTTTAATTGATACACTTTTTTTATGGCTTCTGGGTTGTTGGCATCGCAGCCAATGCCCCAAACCGTATCGGTAGGGTATAGTATCAGGCCGCCATTTTTTAATGTTTCGAGGGCTTTTTGTATTTCAATATTTTGACTAGACATTTTGCAGTATTTCTTTATAGACTTCAACGGTGCGTTGTGCCATTTTACTTGTCGTAAAATTGGCTATCAACTTATTGTAGGCATCGTTAACAAACTTTTTTTTCATTTCTGTATTATCCGAAAGTTTTAAAACCAGTTCAGCTAGTTTTTTATCATCATGCATTGGTGCAAGAAGACCGTTAGTTTCGTGTTCAATTATTTCGGGAATACCTCCCACATCAGTGCTCACGACGGGTATTTTATGGCACATCGATTCATAAATAAATTGCGGAACACCTTCGCTTTGCGAGGTCATTAGAGATATATCAAACTGTGGAATAAAATTTGAACCGTTTGGTGTATATCCTAAAAATACCATGTGGGCAGATAAATCGAGTTCTTTTATACGGTCTAAAAGCGGTTGGGTGCGTTCGGTAAAGGTGCCAATTTGAACAAAAAAGAAATTGGTTTTCTTTTCGTAGTTGATAATTCGATTGGCTACATTAACCCAAGTGTCCAAATGTTTTGCCCTAATGTGGTTGGCCACGTTGCCTATAATGATTTTATCTTTTCCGATGGATAATTTATCGCGCAGCAAAAAAGGCGTTTTGTCGCTTTTGGTTTTTAAATTGGTACCATGATAAATGGTAATGAGTTTGCTGTGGTCAACAACAGCTTTTTCTGAAACCCGTTTAGTTTCCTCGGACACGCAAAGGATTTTCTTGATTTTTGGGTAATTGTATTTGTACAATGTTTTTTTTCGTTGCTTGATTTCGAACGATGTTTTTTTGCTGAAAATAAATGGTGGTAAATTATAGATTTTATCGGCAATAATAGCAAGTTGAATAGCTGTGGTATCATGAATATGTATTAAATCTATCTTTTTGGATTTGCATACTTTTCCCAACTTGAAAGAAAACCTTAAATCCACCTTTATGCCCAAAGGAGCAGCAATGTGCTCGATTTCTGTTTGTTTTAGTCTTTCGTGAAATGGTCCATTCTTTACGCAAAATATAATATTGTTTATTTCAGGATTACTAGAAGCTAGTTCGGTGCAAAGGTTTTCTATGTGATTTTCGCCACCTCCCCAGTTTGATACGGCCGATAGATGTAAAATATTCATTCCTCTAGTTTGCAATAATTTGTTTTTGTTTTAAAGACGCACTAATTGGGGCACCTTTTAGAAAGAGCAAAAAAAGTGGAAAACTTTTTGGTTTAATTAATGTTTTGAAAAAGAATTTAACGGTTAGCCACCATCTTAAAACTTGGTAGGCCAAATAGCCGGAGTTTTTCCTTAAAACATATAACAGCGAAATTTTCAGTTCCTTTTTAATGGCAAAACTTTTTTCGGTGCTTTGCCCTTTAAAATGAGTGTACTTTCCTTCGGGTACCAAATAGCAATCACCCATTTTGGAGTTTTTTGCAATACGGTAACATAAATCGGTTTCTTCGTAATAAAGAAAAATATTAGTATCAAAACCTCCGACTTTATGAAATTGTTCGGTTTTTACAACCAAAAACGATCCGGGCACACTTTGCACTTTCAAAGGCTGTGAATAAACTTTTTGACGTTTTGGGTATTTTGTTGGGTTTGTTTTTTCAAGTATTTTACGGCCAAACAGTTCTCTTTTCAAACTCAAAAAATGGTCGAATGATTTTTGTACTTCGTTCAGCTCGTTGTATTGTTGCGGACAACAAATGGCCGCTTCAGCATTGTTTTCAAGAAAATTAAAAACAATGTTTAAACAATCGTTTTGTAAAATCGTGTCGTTATTAATAAAAGCATAATACTTGGCATTGGCAAACTGAACACCAAACATGTTTCCACCACCAAAACCTGTGTTATATCTGCTTCTAACAAATTTTAAATTTGGTAGGTTTAATTGGTTAATGGCTCCTTTTAGCTTTATGTAATCTTCAAGTTCTGAAGCGTTATCAACAATAATCAATTCAAATGAAATGGAGTTTGATGTCTTTTCCAATATGGATTTAATACAATTTACCGTGAAGGTAGAAGAGTTGTAGTTTATTATTATCGCTGAAATGTCTTTCATGCCGCTTGATGGTTATCAGCCAAAAATACAGGTTGGTAGTTGATAAAACAAATGAAACTGAAGCTATTCGTTTGGTTTACTTTTTTATTGGATATATTTGTGCCAATGAAAGCAAAAACGTGGGAAATAAGTTAGTAATAGCACCAAAATATAAACCAAAAGGCGATGCAATAAGAAAAGCGATTAAAAACTTTGATTTGCACGAAGAAATTTTGGGCGCTGCCGAGCGCAATATTATTAAAATTGTTGCCATTGATGGCGAAAAGCATACCATAAAGTCGTTTAAGGTACCTAACATAATCAATCAATTTGTATATAGATTTTTCAGGAAATCTAAGGCACAACGGTCTTTTGAATATGCCAATAAGCTGTTGCAAGCTGAGATTGAAACACCGTTTCCAGTTGCCTATCAAATTAATTCAACCCCATTTTTATTTAAAAAAAGTTACTATGTTAGTAAGTTGGTAGTATGTGATTTAACATACAGAGAATTGACCACAGATTTTGAAATTGAAGACCACGAGGCTATTTTAAGGGCGTTTACCAGATTTACTTATAAGTTGCACGAAAATGGTATTAATTTTTTGGATCATTCTCCAGGAAACACACTTATTAAAAGGTTGAAAAAAGGTTATGATTTTTATTTGGTAGATTTAAACCGAATGGAATTTGGTAAAATGGATTTTGAAACCCGAATTAAGAATTTTGCAAAATTGACTATCCATAAATCAATGATTAAAATTATGAGCAATGAGTACGCCAAATGTTCAGGTGAGGACGAACATGCCATTTTTAAGCTAATGTGGAATAGCACTGTTAATTTTCAAGACCAATTTTATAGAAAAATACGGTTGAAAAAACGTATTTTTTTCTGGAAGAAAAAATATAAATCGCGATCCAGTCAGTCGCCAATTCAGTGAAAATTATTATAGAATGAAAGGCAATTTAGGAGAGCAAGTTTATTTTTTGTTGGTCCATAAATGGAAATACCTTTGGGCCATTTTGGTATCGAAATTCTCGGCTTCAGCTTCCAAAAAAGTCAACGATGTAGTTTTTGTGGCTCGCGAATTGGATAAAAAATGGATTTTTGGAGCAAAGGTTCGTCGTCTTTCCCGATATTCTTCATTAAACGCAAAAACACATTATCACAATAAGTTGCGTAATTTACCCGATGCCGATGGTTATTTTTTCATCTATCAAAATTACTTTTGCAGATGTATAAGAAGCAAGCCTAGTATTTTAAATAAAAAGAACATTGTTATGTTCACCCACCCAAATTGGGATAAAAAATACTCGAGAACTCATGTGGTTTGGTGTCTTAATAAAGCTAATTATATTATTTGTTTAAACTCTGAAATTAAAACCTATTTGATCAACATAGGCGTAAAACCAGAACTGTTGAAAGTTTTACATATTGGTACATCGTCAAAATTCTTTTACAGTCATGAAAGAGGAAAAGGCGATGTCGGATTCGCTTCCAGTTACCATGCCCGTAAAAACCCAAAACTTATTTATGATATTGTAAAAAATATGCCTGATAGAACCTTTCATTTAATTGGACAAAATTGGCATAATTATGATGGATTTAAAGATATACTAAGCCTGCCAAATTTTATCTATCATAAGGAAGTTCCTTATGAGTCTTATCCAGAGATGTACAGTAAAATAGATGTTTTTGTTTCTCCATCTTTGTTGGAAGGTGGGCCAGTGCCTGTTTTGGAGGCTATGATGTCTAATTGTGTGCCCGTGGCATCAAAAACAGGTTATTGTACAGATTTGATTAACCATGGAGTAAATGGATTCTTATTTGATGTTGATGCTGGCTACGAAGATGTTATCCCGCTGTTTGAAAAAGCATTTTCTTTAAAAGCAAATATTAGGGAAACAGTAATGCCCTACACATGGGAAAACTGTGCCAAAACTATTGATGGGTTGTTTTTAAGCTAGGTTTTGTTACGATATAATTCCCGAAGTTTTATGTACTTTAAAAATGTAATATTGGCCGTTTGTATACAAATTATTAAGCCATTTAAACCATCAAGAAACCCCAATTTTAAAAAATAGGATCTAAAGAATGCCCACGTTGGGTTTAAAAGTATTCGCCAAATAGGTGCTTTTCTGCCCAAATCATGATAGGACTTTGCCGAAATTGAAGAGAAATGTTCAATTTTTAAATTGTACTCAGAATACGTTTGATATGACCAATGCAGGATATCTCCTTTTAAGCGGTTAGTTTTTATATTGAAAGAATTCATGACCACGCGGTCGTGAGGGTTAATTCCCTTCCATTTGGCTTTTTGCCTATTAAAAACCCTTAACTTTCTGTCAGGATACCAATGCGAATGTTTAATCCATTGCCCACAAAAATTGTTGAACCTATTACAGTAATAACCATCAACTGTCCAGTTGCTTTTTAATTTGATAATGGATTCCTGTAGTTCTCGAGATAGGGCTTCATCTCCATCAAGGGAAACAATATAGTCGTGAGATGCTTGTTTTAAGGCAAAGTTCTTCTGTTCGATGTAACCCAAGAATTCTTGTTCCACAAACTTAATATTGAATTTTTCACAAATGGCTTTGGTGTTATCGGTTGAAAATGAATCTACTACCACAATTTCGTCAACTACAGAGGTTAGAGATTTTAAACATTTTTCAATGTTTCGTTCTTCATTATAGGTAATTATGACGCCAGATAGTTTAATCATATTGCATTTAAGGGTTAGGCAAAAATAGCTATTTTTGTTACAATGGATACATATAAAGCATCTGTAATTATAAGCACCTATAATCAACCGAAATGGTTAGAAAAAGTTCTTTGGGGCTATAGTGTTCAAACAGAAACAAATTTTGCAATTTTAATTGCAGATGATGGCTCCGCAGAAACCACTAAAATGGTTATCGATAAGTTTATTGCCACTTCATCATTAAAAATTGAACATGTTTGGCAAAAGGATGATGGCTTTAGAAAGACAAGAATTTTAAACAAAGCAATTCAACAAGCAAAATCTGAGTATTTGATTTTTACAGACGGAGATTGTATTCCAAGGAATGATTTTGTTGAAACACATTTAAAGTTAAACATGCAAAATTGCTTTCTCTCAGGTGGATATTTTAAACTTCCAAAGCGTATTTCAGAAATTATTTCAAAGGAAGATATTGAAAACCAGCAATGTTTTAAATTAGATTGGCTTCTTGGGCTAGGATTGAAAAAAACATTCAAGACCAAAAAATTAACGGCTTATGGTTTGAAAGCTTGGTTTTTGAACACATTTACCCCCACCAAAGCAACTTTTGACGGCATGAATGTCTCTGGATGGAAGTCGGATATTATTGCGGTTAATGGTTTTGATGAGCGCATGCAATATGGAGGTGAGGATAGGGAATTGGGAGAACGACTCATGAACTATGGCGCCAAGTTCATTCAAATTAGATACAGTGCCATTTGTTTGCATTTACATCACAAACGTCCTTATAAAAATGAGGAGGCCCGGACACTGAATAATGAAATAAGGAAAAGGACCAAAAGGAACAAATCGGTTTTTACACCTTTTGGAATTGAAAAAGTGACTAAAAATTAAAGTTCTTTAAAAATTCAATTAATTTATCTTGAAATAGTTCTGGTTTAAAAAGATTATAGAGTTTTCGAGTTTCTTTTTTATACGTCTTTTCGGGTTTGGTGTAAATTTCAGGTTTATAATCTTTTAAATGTACGCCAGTGTTGTTTTTATCTTCATATAGATTCCAAGTGGCTTTATCTATCCATGGTGAGAAAATAGCAAAAGTATGCACGTTAAGTGCTTTGGCCATGTTTATAGCTCCGCCTTCATTTCCAATCACAGCATTACAATGATGTGTAATGGCAATAAACTCTCTTAAATTTTTACCGAAAACATCTAAGAAAATGGCCGGTTTGGTTTTTTCGTTACAAAGGTTGAATATTTCTGTTGCTTGATTTTTCTGCTTTGGTATATAATTGAATAAAATCTGCCCGTTGGTTAGGCTATAAATGGTGTCAATGACTCTAGCCATATATGGAAGCGGATACGTTTTGTTGTCACCACTTCCTAGAACACTAATCATTAAAATAGGTTTCTTAAAGTTTAAGCCATTATGAATTAAAAATTGTTTGCTTTCCTTAATTTCATCGTCAGATAGGTAAATCTTAGGTTTTAAATTTAAAGCTTCAATTCCAAGAGGTTTCAGTAATTGTAACCTGTTCTCTATGGCCAATCCATTTAAATTATCTGTAACTGTTTTTCTTTTTATATTATGGGTGTAAAAGGATGCTGAATAGGATTTATGATATGAAATTCTGATTTTTGCTTTGGAAAAATAAGTTAAAATATTGCTAGAAAGTTTCGAATATACATCGATAACAACATCATATTTTTGCTTTTTTATCGATTTGGCTAACTTCAAAAGCTGTTTTTTGCTAGCTTCGGCTTCTTTGGTGAAAAAGATAAAATTGTCAATAAATGGATTGTTTTTTACAACGGGAAACGTGTGCTCATTAATTAGATAATCTAATTGAGCTTTGGGGAATTTTTTGCGAAGTGACTCAAACAGGATACTGCTTGTAAGTACATCCCCAATCATTTTTTGTTGTATAACTAATATCTTCATAAGGTTCTTAAAACTACAATAAAAAAATTCCAAATTCCAAAGTAAATTATTTGGAGCTTGGAATTTAATTTTTTGAAATCTAAAAGATAGCGTTACACAGCCACATCATGCTCACGAAGCGCATCGTTAAGTGATGTTTTTTTATTGGTACTTTCTTTACGTTTACCAATAATTAAGGCGCAAGGCACTTGATAATCTCCAGCCCCGAATTTTTTGGTGTAACTACCAGGAATAACCACTGAACGCGCAGGAACTATACCTCTATACTCCACAGGTTTATCACCAGTTACATCTATTATTTTAGTACTCATAGTCAATACAACACCGGCACCCAAAACAGCTTCAGTCTCAACTCGAACACCTTCAACTACGATACAACGGCTTCCAATAAAGCAATTGTCTTCAATAATTACAGGAGCAGCTTGCAATGGCTCTAAAACTCCACCAATGCCAACACCTCCAGAAAGGTGTACATTTTTGCCTACCTGTGCACAGCTTCCAACTGTGGCCCAAGTATCAACCATGGTCCCTTCATCTACATATGCACCAATATTCACATAACTTGGCATTAAAATGGTACCTGGTGAAATGTATGCACCGTGTCTGGCAACCGCATGTGGCACCACACGAATACCTTTTTCAGCATATCCTCTTTTTAATGGAATTTTATCATGGAATTCTAAAGGGCCGGCTTCAATGGTTTCCATTTTTTGGATTGGAAAGTATAATACAACACCTTTTTTTATCCATTCGTTAACCTGCCAACCGTCTTTAGTAGGTTCGGCAACCCTCAATTCGCCCTTATCCAATAAATCTATTAATTTTCTAATGGCCGTGGTTGTGGTTTCTTCTTTTAGCAGGTCTCTGTTATCCCAAGCTCTCTCTATAATTTCCTGTAATTCTGTCATTGATATTTAATTTTTTCGCAAATATAATAGGTATCATTTAAAAAGGGAATGAAATAGCCATAATAATATCCACGAATTAAATCACGAATATCGATTTTTGAAGGTTGTTTTTTAGGGGTAGAATGATGCATTTTGTCTTTTTGTCTAGAGGAGATTGGGATGAAATGCTTAAAAGGATGTTTTTCGTCGATTAAATATGCTTTTAAACTATTTATCGATGAAAATAAGTAGCTTCTCTTATAATCGAAAATACTAGGCTTACAACTAATTTTTTGTGTGATAGCCTTCACCTGGATATATCTTTGAATCATCAAACAACGATAAACAGATGAAAACAAATTTCTACATATTATTAGCTTTCTTACTAACAGTTTCTTTTGCTAGTGCTCAAACTATTGAAAAAGCTGTTACTTCTGAAACTACTAATACAATTTCAGTTAACAATACTGAGAAGGTTAATGTAGAAGTTGCTCCTGTTAAAGAAAGTGATTCTTTATTGGTAAGTCCAGCTGAGATGAAAGAAGAAATTGCTCGTGCTAACAGTGATATTAGAATCTATTTAAACCTAAAAAGAAAAGAGGGTAATATTGATCTTTTATTCCCTAAAATGAATAAAGCTGTTAAAGCTTAAAATCAAAGTTCAAATTCAAATATATTAATATTTAAGGTTAAATTTTTTGTTAAAAAGGCTGTCTTTAAAGACAACCTTTTTTTTGTTTGATATATAGTCTTACTTTTGCAAAAACAAGATATGGCCCGCATTTTAGCATTAGATTTTGGTACAAAAAGAACAGGTATAGCTGTAACAGATGAATTGCAAATAATAGCATCAGGTTTAACAACGGTTAACACCGATGAACTTTTAGGCTTTTTAAAGGAATATATAGGAAAGGAAGTTGTTGAGTTGTTTTTGATTGGGGAGCCAAAACAAATGGACAATACAGCTTCAGAAAGTGAGCCTTACATAAAATCTTTTATTTTAAAGTTGGAAAGGGAATTTCCAAACATTCCAACAAAGCGGGTTGATGAACGTTTTACATCAAAAATGGCATTTCAGACCATGATTGATAGCGGGCTGAAAAAGAACCAACGCAAAAACAAGGCGCTTGTTGATGAGATTAGTGCAACCCTAATATTGCAAAGCTACTTGTACGCTAAATAGCAATTCAATTCCGATAGAATAAATTTTTGTTAAATACGATTCATAAATAATAAGAGTTGTATTTTTGCATTTCTAAGAAATAAACAATGATTTTACCCATAGTAGCCTACGGAGACCCTGTTTTAAAAAAGGTCGGTGAAGATATTCACAATGATTACCCAAACCTAGATGAACTTATTGAAAACATGTTCGAAACCATGTACAATGCCCTTGGTGTTGGTTTGGCTGCACCGCAAATAGGTTTGCCAATCAGGTTGTTTTTGGTTGATACTGCACCTTTTTCGGAAGATGAAGATTTAAGCAAAGAAGTCCAGGAAGCTTTAAAGGATTTTAAAAGGGTTTTTATAAACGCTAAAATAGTTGAAGAAGAAGGGTACGAGTGGGCGTTTAACGAAGGCTGTTTGAGTATTCCGGATGTTAGAGAGGATGTTTTTAGAAAACCGATTGTTACTATTGAATATCTTGATGAAAATTTTAATCAGCAAAAAGAAACGTTTACTGGTTTAATAGCTCGGGTAGTTCAGCATGAATATGACCATATTGAAGGAATTTTGTTTACGGATAAGCTTTCAAGTTTTAAAAAGCGTTTGATAAAGGGAAGGCTCAGCAATATCTCAAAAGGAAAAATTAACGTGGACTACAGAATGCGTTTTCCAGCCCAAAAAAAGAAACGATAATATTTGCAGAACACCATGAAACAGGTGATATTTGCCGCTTTTTAAAAAAATAATTTATGAGTTTAGATCGAGTAATTTCAATTTCAGGGAAACCAGGTTTATTTAAGTTAATAACACAAACACGTGGCGGATTTGTTGCTGAATCACTAATTGATGGCAAGCGTATATCTGTAAGTGTTCAAAACAATGTTAGTGTTTTAAGTGAAATTGCTATTTACACCTTAACGGAAGAAGTACCCCTTAGGCAAGTTTTAGGAAAAATTAAGGAAAAAGAAAATGGGCAACCAACCAGTGTAAAACCTAAGGACAGTAAAGATAAGTTGGAAGAATACTTTTTTGAAGTGTTGCCGGAATACGATGAGGATAGAGTATATGCCAGTGATATTAAGAAGGTCTTGCAATGGTACAATTTGCTGCAACAACACGATATGCTGAATACATTGGACGAAGGAACAAAGAGTCCTGCCGACGAAGAAGAATAGTCAGATTACATAAAGTCAAAAGAATAGCAAAAGCCTCCTTTTTATTGGAGGTTTTTTTATGGGTTATTGTTAGTTTAAGCCATAATTAACGACAGTAATAGTTCAAACTAAAACTGTATAACATTATGAAATCGCTTTGGTTTTTTGATGATGTAAACCTTTTTAAAATCCTTTGTCCGCATAAATTCAAAGCCTACAAATCTAATCACGATTTTGATGCTTATAAAAAGAAAGACTATATCTACTTTCAAGAAGATGCTGCCAACAAAGTATATCTTATAGAAAAGGGAAAGGTAAAAATAGGTTATTACAGCGAGGCTGGCGATGAGGTAGTAAAAGCCATACTAATACGTGGTGAACTTTTTGGTGAAACTGCTATTTTGGGTGAAACAAAACGAGAAGAGTTTGCACAATCTATAGATAACAATACCAGTATCTGTCCGGTGGGTGTTGAAACTATGCACGATTTGATGCAAAACAACAAAACATTTAGCTTTAAAATTTACAAGGTCATTGGTTTTAGGCTAAGGAAACTTGAAAGACGCTTGCAGTTGCTACTGTTCAAGGATGCCAAAACACGCCTTTTGGAATTTCTTGATGAGTTGTGTACAGATTATGGCTATGATTGTCAAAAAACTGGAGATAAAGTTATTCACCACCCATACACCCAAAAAGATATTGCCAGTTTAATTGGTACTTCACGATCGACACTGAACGTTCTTTTAAACGAACTTAAGGCGGAAAACATCATAAAATTTAAAAGAAAGGAAATAAGAATACATAAAAACAGTGCTTAATGTTAGGCAGCTAACATTTTTTAAAAATATCATGGTATAATTTTGAAGTACTTAAAACTTTAAAAGCAAAATACTATGATCAAGAAATTTTTAGCTTCAATATTCGCCATAGGGATATTGGTTTCGTCCTGCAGTAATGAGGATGAAGGACAAACCACAGCGCGTATAACTTTAAACCTCAATGGACTTGAGGAATTGGGTGCCGATTACGTTTATGAGGGTTGGATAATTGTAAATGGGATACCGGTTTCAATAGGAACGTTTTCGTAGGTTACCTTTCCGAAGTCGTTTAACGTTGATGCTAGCCAGCTTGCAAATACCACTACTTTTGTTTTATCCATAGAGCCTGCAAACGACACTGACCCTGCACCGGCAAACACTAAAATTTTGGCTGGTGATTTTTCAGGAAATTCAGCCAATATAAACTCAAATGGAATTGTTGCGATTTTGCCACATCCTCTGGAAATTATATTTTGGCAACACCTACAGATGGGGATAATAACAACGAATTTAGCGGCGTTTGGTTTTTAGACCTTTCAAGTGGCTCGCCTGCTGTTGGCTTAGATTCACCAGTTTTAATGGCAGGATGGAAATACGAAGGTTGGGCCATAATTGATGGTGTTCCTGTTAGCTCAGGTACATTCACTAATGTTGCCGATTTTGACGATAAGGCTACAACCACTCCGTTTAAAGGAAATATGGGTGATGGTCCTCCTTTTCCGGGATAGGATTATTTGCAAAACGCACCAAGCGGCTTGTCTTTTCCAACCGATTTAAGAGGAGCAACCGTAGTTATTTCGGTAGAGCCAGACCCAGACAATAGTCCCGCGCCATTTACATTAAAACCTTTAGCCCATATGGTCCATGCAAGCGCAACAGACCACAGTGCCATTGATATGGGGACTGGTCCCGTGCCAAGCTTGTCCGGAACTGTAACAAGGTAAACGCTGATTTTTATTAGCTTATTTAGGCGGGATTTTCTATTTGGAGGTTTTGCCTTAATACATTTAGAGTGTTTTAAAAAATGCCTTTATAAAACTCCACGAGAAAAGGGACTGCATAATTTTAAGTTCTTCCATAAAAGTGGATTCTTCATCCAAAAATCGAAATATACTTTGAATAAAATTCTTTTGATAAAACTGTTGAAATAGCCATTCGCCTTTATGGTTTTCGTCCCTTAAAACTTTTAGAAAAACTTTGTCGTAAAATTTAAAACGCTTTTTAAATAAGTCTTTAGAAGGTAGCCTGTTATGTTTCAAATTTTCAACAATTTTGGCCACTTTCTTTTCGGTGTGTTTAAATGAATACCCTGTAGAACCTTTTACCCATCCTCCTGCGGTGCCAATTTTTGTAATGTTTTTTGAGTTTGACTTTTCAAAAGGAAAACTCGTCATGGGAATATTGCCAACTTCAGTTTCAATAACGGAATAGTTTTCAATTTTTAAATACTCACTAATGTAAGTTTTTATGAATGAATCATAAGTTTCATCTGGTACAATTTGTTCAGTAAAATAGGTAAATTCCACTAAAGCTTCAGTTTTTGAAAATGGCAAGAAATAAGTAAATGTGGTTTGGTTTTTATCTTTCAACCTATAATCCATCATGGTGAATGCCGTGTCATCAAAAAAATCATTTTTTGTTTGTATGATCCAACCCTTGAAATGCTGGCTTATTGAAATGTGGGCATTTGATTTAAAAGAAAACTCTTCAGGAATACGACTATCAAAAACATGTGAGGCAGAATAGGTGTTATTTTGTGTTTTTAACACAACAAACGTTTTTTCTTCTTCTAAATGTTCAACTATGTCAATAAAAAAATGAAAGTTTTCGTATTTTTTTAATCGGGTTTTTGCGTGGGAATAAAAATCAATCGCACGAACAGTTTTGTAGTTATACGGATAAAGTTCTAAAGAAAACTCTTTTTTGGAGGTGATTACAGCAGCTTTTTCCCAAGATTTGTAAACCAAGTGATTCCATTGAGAGGGCTCTGTTTCCCAAAAGCTCCATGTTTTATCATTTTCTTTTTTTTCGGATAGGTCAATTAAGGCAATTTGTTTGTCATTGAAAAACTGGTCTTCACTCATTTTAAGAGCCAATTGCAAACCTGCCAATCCATTTCCAATAATGATATAATCGAAATGGGGGTTAGGAGCCATTAAAATTAATGTTTAAAATATTTAAAGGGAACGAAAAGCATTCCAAAGCACTCGCCGTCTTCTTTGCCTAAGTGTTTGTGGTGAATTTTATGGGCACGCCGTACACCCTTAGCGTACCAATTATTCGCATTTCTGAACATTTTAAAACGTTGGTGGATAAAAATATCGTGCACAATAAAATAAGAAACACCATAGGCGAAAATGCCCAACCCAATAGGAAGACCTGCCCAAAAAGAGGTGTATTTCCAAAGTAGAAAAAAGCCAATGCTTACCACAGCATAAAAGATAAAAAAGGCATCGTTTCGCTCAAACCAACTATTGTGATCTTTATGGTGGTGGTCTTTATGCAAATTCCACAGAAAACCATGCATGATGTATTTATGTGTAAACCAAGCCATAAACTCCATAAAGCAATAGGTGCCTAAAAATATAAATATCCAGAATAAAGTATGCATGCTAATAATTTACATTAAATTTAATTGATATTTTACATAACTGCGCATTAAAAGCTCTACTTTTTTTGGGTTTGAAACACGTATTCTGGAATCTTTAATCTTTAGAGCCGGTGTTTTTTTGAGTTTTTTCAATAGCTGCCTATAATATCTGTATGCCATAAAAACTCCAAACTTGGCTTCAATGGGTAGTTTTTTTATACCGCTCAAACCTTTTTCAAAATCAGCTTCAATATCATTTATAATGTCTTGTTTTGAAGATTCATCTAAGTTTTTCAAATCAGTATTGGGAAAATATGTTCGGTCCAATCCTTCAAAATCAGCTTTTAAATCGCGAAGGAAATTCACTTTTTGAAAAGCGGAACCCAAAGCCATGGCCGTTTCTTTGAGTTCATAATATTTTTTTATATCTCCTTTTACAAACACTTTTAAGCACATAAGCCCCACAACATCAGCTGAACCGTATATATACGCCTTAAACTCTTTTTCATTTAGGTATTTTGTTTTATGTAAATCCAATCGCATGCTGGCCATAAATGCATCAACCAAAGATTTATCGATGTTGTATTGGTGAAAAGTATACTGAAAAGCATTCAAAATGGGGTTGAGGCTTATTTTATTTTTTAGGGCTAACTCTAAATCATCTGAAAACCTGTTGAAAAGGAATTCTTTGTCGTAATCGTGAAATGAGTCCACAATTTCATCGGCGAAACGCACAAAGCCATAAATGTTGTAAATGTCATTTCTGATGGATTTATAAAGCATTTTTGTGGCCAATGTAAAGGACGTGCTGTATGTTTTGGTCACCAACTTGCTGCTGTTGTATGATACTGTGTCGAATAATGCCTTCATACTAAAATGGGATGATGTTTAATTACTAAATCGGCTACTAATTTTCCTGAAATTAAAGATGGTGGTACGCCTGGGCCAGGTACCGTTAATTGCCCAGTGAAAAATAAATTTTCAACTTTTTTGCTTTTCAACTTCGGACGTAAAAAGGCCGTTTGCATTAGCGTGTTGGCCATTCCGTAAGCATTACCGCGGTAAGAGTTGTAATCTTTAATAAAGTCGTTGATGCAAAAGCTTTCTTTAAAAATGATATGGTCTCTTACATTTTGAGATGTTAGGTCTTCAAAACGTGTTATAATTTTTTCAAAATACTTTTCCCTCAATTCATTGGTGTCCTCTAAGCCAGGAGCAAGTGGGATAAGAAAAATTCCAGCTTCCTTGCCATTTGGTGCTGAACTATTATCCGTAATACTTGGGAAACTACCATAAAATAAGGGGTTTTTAGGCCATTTAGGGTCGTCGTAGATGGCTTCAGCATGTACATCAAAATCCACATCGAAAAATAAGGTGTGGTGATTTACATTTATCAGTTTATTATCAAAACCAACATAAAATAGCAATGAGCTAGGTGCAAAGGTTTTTTTTGTCCAATAACTTTCTGAATACTGCCTGTAGGGTTTCTCAAGAAGACTTTCTGTATGGTGGTAATCGGCACCGCTGACGATGATATCGGCTAAAAACATTTTACCATTTGAAACTAACCCTTTTGCTTCACCATTTTCAACAATAATTTTTTCAATATCGGCTTCTGTTTTAATAGTTACTCCAAGTTCTTTGGCCAATTTTTCCAGAGCTAATATGACTTGGTACATACCTTTCACGGGGTGGAAGGTTCCCAAACCGAAATCGGCATAGTTCATAAAGCTGTAAAAGGAAGGCGTGTCGCTTGGTTTTGCACCAAGAAATAATACTGGGAATTCTAGTATTTGAATCAACCTTTCGTTTTTGAATGCCTTGCGAACATCCTGTTTGATGGTACTAAAAAATTGATTTATTTTCTTTATTGTGGTCGGTGTTATCAGCTCCAAAGGTGAAACACCAGGGTTGTAGACCAAGTCTTTTATGGCAATATTGTAATTACTTTTGGCTTCATTGATGAATTTTCTCAGTTTTTTAGAACTACCCTGCTCTTCCCTTTCAAAGGCTCTTTCAATCTTATCTAAGGTGTCTTCAATGATTATGTAATCATTTTTCCCGAAGTAAACACTATAAGCCGGATTAAGCTTTTCAAGGGTGTAATAATCAGAAGGTTTTTTTCCAAAGTCAGAAAAAAAACGTTCAAATACATCAGGCATCCAATACCATGTGGGTCCTATGTCAAAAGTAAAACCTTCTTTTTTTAGTTGTCTTGCACGCCCTCCTATGGTTTTGTTTTTTTCAAAAATGGTAACGTTGAAACCTGCTTGGGCCAAATAGCACGAAGCTGCCAAAGAAGAAAAACCTGATCCGATTATATTGACTGTTGTTTTCATAATGTTTAACAAATATAATAAAAAGTCAAACAAAATAAAACAATCAAATCGTTTTTACCAGATTTTCAATGGAATTAAACATTTGGACGTTTTTTGGGACATCGGTAAAGTTAATATCAGCAAGCTTTTTGCCTAAAACAAAAAAGTTGGTATTGTCCTTTTTGAGTAGTAATTCACTAAACTCATCAATATAATCTTGGACGTCATTTGTTTCAGGATAAACCGTAAAGTAGGATATGAAGGTGATGTCGTTAAAAAAGTCATGTAAATCGGTTAAACTTTGCATAGGTACACTTTCTCCCAAGAAAATAGTATGATAGCCCCTACTACGCAACTGGTAATTAATGAACAATAGGCCTATATCGTGTATTTCATTTTCGGGTAAAAACAAAACGAATGTCTTGGAGGCTGGCCTAGGCTCTAAAATTTGAAGTCGCTCTATATTTAGAAGAATTTTTTGTTTGATATGAACAGACAGAAAGTGCTCATGGGCCGGTGTAATTGTACCCGTTTGCCATAAGAGGCCAATTTCATTAAGCAAAGGAAGAAAAACCGAATAGAAAATTTCACTAAATGTTTTATTCTCTAAAAGATTATTGTATGTACTGTAGAACAAAACTTGGTCGAAATTTATCATGGCCATTTTCAGTGCGTTAATGGCGTGGTCTTCAACTTTGGCTCTAGAGGCAATTTCTCTAACCTTAATGGGAATTTCATCTTCTTTTAAATCAGCAATTTTAGAAATTTTCAGCCCGTTATTGTTTAGATATGATATGTTCAATAGCTTCTGAAAGCTATTTAAATTGTAGCTTCTAATGTTTGTGTCTGTTCTGTTGGGCTCAAGAAGATTGTAACGCTTTTCCCAAATGCGAATGGTATGGGCTTTAATGCCGGTAAGATTTTCTAAATCTTTAATACTAAAATTAACCTTAATATTGTTCATCAATATTGACTTTAAGTTAAACAAAAGTAAATATAATTCTCGGAAAATCAATAGAATTTAGAGAATAAAGATTTTTGAGGTTCTTTATTCAGAAAGTTTTCTCACAAAAAGAAGTAGAAATGATTGAGGTAAAGTGCGCACGAGAAGATTCGAACTTCCACATCCTAAACGGATACTGGCCCCTCAAGCCAGCGCGTCTACCAATTCCGCCACGTGCGCTTTAAATTATGCTCTAAAATAAAAAAAGTTAAGCAATTTTGCTTAACTTTTTTGTGACCGGGCTGGGGCTCGAACCCAGGACCCTCTCCTTAAAAGGGAGATGCTCTACCAACTGAGCTACCAGGTCATTAATTGTGCTACCGTACTCTCGTTAGCGGGTGCAAATATAAAACCTATTTTTAATTAAACAAGGCTTTTTTTGAATAAATTTTCGTTTTTTTGCCCCAGTAAATGGGTATGTTTTTAATAATCAATTCCTAACAATTAAATGATCATTATACTAATCGGGTACATGGCTTCTGGCAAGTCTACCATAGGGGAAATGTTGGCCAACAAATTGGATTATCGTTTTGTTGATTTAGACCATTTTATTGAAGAAAAGGAAAATGGAACGGTGAGTGAAGTTTTTAAGAGAAAAGGTGAAGTCTATTTTAGAAAACAAGAGGCTTTATATTTAAAGAAGTTGCTAAATTCCAATGCAAATATCATATTGGCAGTTGGTGGAGGCACACCTTGCTACAGTGGTAATATGAATTTGATATTGGATACCGAGCATGTTAAAAGCATATACCTTAAAGCATCTTTAAAAACGTTGGTTGATAAGTTGATGTTAAAGAAGGCAACTCGTCCTCTAATTGCCCATATTGAGACTGAAGAAGAAATGACCGAGTTCATTGGGAAACATTTATTTGAGCGCATACAGTTTTATAACAGGGCTCAAATACACATAAATATTGATAACAAATCAAAAGATGAAGTTGTGGAAGACATTATCTTAAAGCTATTTTAAAATGGCTTTATAATCTTTTCCTTCTAGTATTACATCTACATGTTCGTGTAAGGAAGTCGATAAAGAAATGCCTTTAAAATCGGCTTTTACCGGATATTTTTTGTGATTTCTATTCACCAAAACAGCTGTTTTGAATTGCTTTAAAGGCACGTTTAAGAAATGCTTCACTCCATAAATCAACGTAGTTCCAGAACTCAATACATCATCAACTAATACCACAGATTGATTTTTGTAGTCTTCTTCCGGTATTGAAGTTTTTACATCATGCCAAGGATTCTTTTTGTCGATGCTCACCTTACAAAGTATTGGGTTTATATCTGATATTTTTTGAAGCACTGTTTTCAATTTTTGTGCAAATACGAAGCCGTTTTTGTCAATGCCAGCAAGTATTACTTCTTTTTCATTTACGTTGGTCTCGTATATTTGAAAAGCAATCCGTCTAATTTTATTATTAATTTCTGTATGATTTAGAATAACGTTGTTACTTACGGTCATATGTTTTGTCTAAAAATTAAGTTCTAAATTTACCAATTTTCCTCAGTATAATCATCAATATCGCGTCTATCTTTTTTGGTAGGCCTGCCAGTACCTTTCTTTCGGTAATAATCCTTTGAATATTTTAAAAGTTCTCTAGCTTCAAATTGTTCTTTTGGTGTTTTATCTGTTCTATAAATATCAACAAGTTTGGCCCCAACTCTGCTTTCGGGAATATCATTTATTGTTAGTTTATAATTAATTTGGTCTTTTCGTAATTCAATAACATCTTTCGGGTAAACCTCACGGCTGGGCTTTACAACATCACCATTTACTTTAACCTGCCCTTTTTTACAAGCCATTGTGGCAATATTTCTGGTTTTGTAATATCTAGTGCACCATAAATACTTGTCTATTCGCATACAATTATTAATAAAACTACGTTAATGTTTTTGCGCAAGATTGTTTTTAAATTGTATCTTGCGACCTCAAAAATAAGGAATAATAAAGATTCCTAAAATGAAAAGGTGTTTTGGAATTTTGAAACACATTTCAGCAAAATCTACGGTTTGAAAATTAATTGCTTAAAAATGAAAATAAATAAATTTTGTCTCCTTTTTATCGGTTTGACTCTTGGCTTTATAAGCTGCAAAAAGAATGATGATGGTGGTTTTGATGTTGTTGAAATTGAGATAAGGGATCGTGATGAACAGCAAGATGCAGATATGGATTCTTTAGCTATATACTTAGGGAGCCATTACTATAATTCTGAGGATTTGGCAAATATTGGTTTAGATGCTGGTATTCAAGATATAGTAATTACAAAACTTGGGGATGGTGAAGTTGTTCCTGATGGGCACACGTTGTTGATGGATGCTGTTGGTGATTCGAAAAAGACAGTTTATGCGGATACAGATTATGAGTACTTTGTATTAGAAATAAATATAGGAGGTGGTTCTAATTCTCCAACTTTTGCAGATACAGTTCAGATTTTGTATGAAGGATCTTTGAGAGATGGCTCAGTTTTCGATTTTAAATTTATTCCGGATAATAGTCCGTTGGATTTAACGAATGTTATCTCTGGTTGGAGAAAAGTTATCCCAAATTTTAACACTGCTGAGAGCTATGCAATTAACAACGATGGTACAATCAATTATTACAATTCTGGTTTAGGCGTCATGTTTTTGCCGTCAGGCTTGTCATATTTCTATAATTCCAGAACGGGTATACCGGCATATTCTCCATTAATTTTTAAGTTTGAAGTACTTCAATCAAGTGTAAACGACCATGATGAAGATGGTGTTCCTTCATATTTAGAAGATTTAAATAAAAATGGAGAATTACTTTCAGATGATTTTACCACCGCTGATGACGATACAGATGGAGATGGCCTGCCAAATTATTTAGACGATGACGATGATGGAGATGGTGTGCCAACTATAGATGAGGATATAAATGGTGACGGCGACCCAACCAACGATATTGGTAAAAATGGTATTCCCAATTATTTAGATCCTGAGGAAACTTCTTCAAAATAAGAAAAGAACAGTTTAACAAAACAAAAAACCTCGCATCTGCGAGGTTTTTTGTTTCTGTCTAAATTATAGGATAATCGACAGGCTCAAAATTAATTGATCTGGCCGAGTATCCAATCTGTCATTGACGTTTAAATTACTGTTTATGAAAGTGGCTTCATTGTCATTAAAGCCCCGCTCATACCTCAAGTCAATGCCCAATTTGTTGAAGTTCAATCCAATACCAAAATTTAAGCCTACTGTAAAATCATTTTTTACATTATGAATGGCAATACCATCAAACTCTGTATCTAATATGTATTGAAAGGCAGGTCCTCCAAAAAAACTTAATGGTCCCAAAATCTTAGCGCCAACAAGTACGGGAGCATCTAATTTTTGCATTTTAAAAGTGTCGTTGTCATAATCGCTTTTAGTGCTTGTATAAACCAATTCTGGCCTCAAATAGAGATCTTTTCCAATTTTTCCGAAAAGCCCCAAATGATAACCAACGTTACGGTCTGGGTTTTTGGAATTTGCGCTTATAGATTCAAAATAATCGCCATTGGCATTGTAATTTAAACCACCTTTAAAGCCAATGCCCTGAGCTGTTTGTGCGGAAATCGTGGCTGGAATTAAGGCAACCAGCACCAAAAAAAAGAATAAATTTTTAACCAAGGCAACTTTAGATTTTCCATTGCCATTTAAGTTTTTTGAATTTCTCATAATGTTCATTTTAAGATTTGGATTATAATATCAAAAACGTTGCCAAACGTTTATTATTTTCTTTTCATTACAGTAGCTATCATTTTTCAGTTATTTATCTTTGCCCTCCAAGTTGTATGAGATATGAAATTTGAATTACACGCAAAAGACGCCCAAAGTAAAGCCAGAGCGGGAACAATAATCACAGACCATGGGGCTATTGAAACGCCCATTTTTATGCCGGTTGGTACTGTAGCTTCGGTTAAGGGAGTCCATCAGCGAGAACTAAAAAACGATATAAATCCTGATATCATTTTAGGGAATACTTATCACTTGTATTTACGTCCACAAACCGATATTATTGAAAAGGCTGGGGGGCTGCATAAATTCATGAATTGGGATAGAAATATTTTAACAGATTCTGGCGGCTATCAAGTATATTCACTTTCGGCAAACAGAAAAATTAAGGAAGAAGGTGTTAAATTTAAATCGCATATAGATGGAAGCTACCATGTATTCACTCCAGAAAATGTAATGGAAATTCAGCGTTCCATAGGAGCGGATATCATCATGGCTTTCGATGAGTGTACACCTTACCCTTGCGATTATAATTATGCCAAGCGTTCCATGCACATGACGCACCGGTGGTTGGATAGGTGCATCAATCACTTAGAAAAAACACCATTGAAATACGATTACAATCAGGCTTTTTTCCCAATTGTTCAGGGCAGTACCTACAAAGATTTACGCATTCAATCGGCTGAATATATTGCAAATTCTGGAGCAGTTGGCAATGCTATAGGTGGTTTGTCAGTTGGGGAACCTGCAGAAGAAATGTACGCCATGACCGATGTGGTATGTTCTATTTTACCCGAAGATAAGCCCAGATATTTAATGGGTGTGGGTACACCAATCAATATTTTAGAAAATATTGCGTTAGGAGTAGATATGTTTGATTGCGTTATGCCAACTAGAAATGCCAGAAACGGCATGTTGTTTACGGCAAATGGTACTATGAATATTAAAAATTTAAAGTGGGCAAAAGATTTTTCACCGGTAGATGAAATGGGCATTACTTTTGTTGATACTGATTATTCCAAAGCATATTTACGTCATTTATTTACGGTAAATGAACGCTTAGGTGCACAAATAGCCACCATACACAATTTAGGATTTTATTTGTGGTTGGTTCGCGAGGCAAGAAAACATATATTAGCTGGAGATTTCAGACCGTGGAAAGAAAAAATGGTAAAACAAATGAGCAATAGGTTATAGTGAAAATTTTAGATTGGTATATACTAAAGCGCTATTTGTTTACATTTTTTATGATGTTACTGCTTTTTGTTCCTATTGGGATTACAGTACATCTTGCGGAAAAAATTGGTAAAATCCTTGAAAATGAAGTGCCAATTAATGAAGTGCTCCTCTATTTTTTGGATTTCACAATATACTTTGCACATTTATTGTTTCCATTGTTTTTGTTTTTATCAGTTATTTGGTTCACTTCAAAATTAGCCAACAATACTGAGGTTATTGCATTCTTAAGCTCAGGTGTATCTTTTACTCGGTTTTTAAGACCATATTTGATAGGGGCTTCAATAGTGGGTGTTTTGGCTATTGTTTTGGGCCTGTATTTGGCGCCGAAGGCCAGTGAGGGTTTCAATGATTTTACATACAAGTACTTTAAGAGCGGAAGGAGTGCCATTGAAAATACAGATGTGTTCAGGCAAATTAACGACAATGAAATTATTTACGTCAGCAGGTTCGATGTAAAAAATAATACTGGTAGCAACTTCACCTTAGAGCATTTTGATGGAAACAAACTCGAGTATAAAATATCAGCAAGCAGCATAAAATATATTGAGGAAGATACTTTGTACAGGCTAACAAACTACGTAAAAAGGAATGTTGGCGCCAATGAAGATGAACTGGAAATTATTCGACAAAAAGACACCCTATTTGAATTTGATGTAGATGATTTAATCCCGGTTATTTACGCAGCAGAAACCAAAATGTACGGAGATTTAAAGCAATTTATTGCCAAGGAAGAAGCCCGTGGTTCTTCAAATGTTGGTCGGTTTAAGTTGGTTTTGTACAGAAAATGGAGTTTGCCTGTTTCGGTTTTCATTCTAACAATTATTGCAGTTGCTGTTTCTTCAATAAAAAGAAGAGGTGGGATGGGGGTAAATCTGGCCGTTGGAATTTGTATCGCCATGGTTTTCGTTTTTTTCGACAAGATTTTTGGTGTTATGGCAGAGCAATCTGATTTTTCCCCTATAGTTGCGGTGTGGTTTCCTAACTTCATTTTTGGTATTTTAGCGGCTTATCTCTTGTATAATGCCAAGCGTTAAGTTTAAAAATTATCTACACCTTCATTTTTTAGTTTTTATAGCTGGCTTTACGGCAATTTTGGGCGAATTGATAACCATTAAAGCGGTGTCTTTGGTCTGGTACAGAATGGTTATTGCGGCCATATTGATGTTTATTTTCATAAAGGTCATCAAAGTTAAATTGAAGATTAGCCCAAAATCAATTTTAAGGTTTGCAATTGCCGGCGTCATTATAGCGTTGCATTGGATTACTTTTTTTGGAGCTATAGATGAATCTAATGTTTCCATAACGCTTGCCATGTTTTCAACAGGTGCTTTTTTTGCTTCAATAATTGAACCCATGATTTATAAACGGCGCATTGTCTGGTACGAAATCCTATTTGGCATTCTTATTATAATGGGTGTTTTTATAATAACCCAAGGTGAAATTCAGTATTTAACCGGTATCATTTTAGGGGTTTCATCTGCATTTTTTTCATCGTTGTTTGCCGTTTTAAACGGAAGCTTTTCAAAAAGACATTCGGCAACTGTAATTTCATTCTACGAATTTTTGAGTGGTGTTGGGTTCATTTCGCTTTACATTTTGTGTTTTGGTGATGGGTTCTCAAGCAATTATTTTAATCTTTCTTGGTCAGATTTCACATATTTATTCATTTTAGCTTCGGTTTGTACGGCTTATGCATTTATTGCATCGGTTTACGTTATGAAGGTTATTAGTCCCTACACGGTTGTTCTAACCTATAATTTAGAGCCACTTTACGGTATAATTTTGGCTGTTTTATTGTTCCCAGAAAAAGAAAGAATGAGCACAACATTCTATTATGGAGCAGCTATAATTTTAAGTGTAGTATTGTTAAATGCATACTTGAAAAACAGAGCAAGGTTTAAAGCCAATCGTTTATAAAGGATATGATATTTATTGTTTCTATTTCAGAAACTGTGTTGCAATAAATTCTTTATTTAGGATTGTTTCTAATTTCAAAACAAAATAAAATATGTAATTTTGTGAACTAACTAATTTTAAAAGCCAAAACAAAATTCTTATGGAATATTTAGAATTTGAACTTCCCATAAAAGAACTTGAAGAGCAGCTTCAAAAGTGTAAAATTATTGGAGAAGAAAGTGAAGTTGATGTTACAGAAACTTGCAAACAGATAGAAAAAAAATTAGCAACGGCACAAAAGGATATCTACAAGAATTTAACGGCATGGCAGCGTGTTCAGTTATCAAGACACCCAGATAGGCCTTATACAATGGACCATATTCGGGCCATTTGTGGAGGCACTTTTTTGGAATTGCACGGCGACAGAAGTTTTAAAGACGATAAAGCCATGATTGGAGGTTTAGGTAAAATAGGCGACCAAAGTTTTATGTTTATAGGGCAGCAAAAAGGCTATAACACTAAGACCAGACAATATAGAAATTTCGGTATGGCAAATCCTGAAGGGTATAGAAAAGCGCTTCGATTGATGAAGTCAGCTGAAAAGTTCGGGATTCCAATCGTAACCCTCCTTGACACTCCAGGTGCATATCCAGGTTTAGAGGCCGAAGAAAGGGGCCAAGGAGAAGCTATTGCTAGAAATATTCTGGAAATGACAAAGTTGAAAGTGCCGATTATTACTATAGTTATAGGTGAAGGTGCTTCCGGTGGTGCTTTAGGAATTGGTGTTGGTGATCGGGTTTTAATGCTGGAAAACACTTGGTATTCTGTAATTTCCCCAGAGTCTTGCTCATCAATTTTATGGCGTAGTTGGGAATATAAGGAACAGGCAGCGGAAGCTTTAAAATTAACCGCAGCTGATATGAAAAAGCTTAAATTGGTTGACGGAATTATAAGAGAGCCGCTTGGTGGGGCACACAGGGATAGGGAAAAGACTTTTAAGTTAGTGAGCGATGCCATTGTGAAAAATTATGAGGAACTTAAAAACTTATCACCAAAAGATTTAGTAGGCCAACGCATGGAAAAATATGCGAATATGGGCGTTTTTAAAGACTAATTTTTTGAAAATCATAGCAATTGATAAATCCGAAGTTTTAGGCTTCGGTTTTTTTATGCCTATTCACAATATTTTTAAGTTATTAACAGTTAATTTGTTAACTGTTTGTGAACAATCAAAACCACGAGAAATCTCCAAAAACGTTTCTTTTTATTTACTTTCGTAGTTATGAAACAACCCAACCAGCTCCAAGGATATAAAGTCGATAAAAGTACCCTAATTAGTCTAGAAAAAGGAAAGATTCCGCCACAAGCTCTTGATTTAGAAGAGGTTGTGTTGGGAGCTATGATGATTGATAAGAAAGGTGTTGATGAAGTAATTGACATTTTAAGCCCAGATGCTTTCTATAAAGAAGCACATCAGCATATATTTGAGGCAATTTTCCAATTATTTGAAAATAGTGAGCCCGTAGATTTGTTAACCGTTTCGGCGCAGTTGAAAAAGAATGCCAAATTAGAACTTGTTGGAGGCGATTTTTACCTTATTTCGCTTACACAAAAAGTATCTTCTTCAGCGCATATAGAATTTCATGCCCGCATCATTCTTCAAAAATTTATTCAACGAAGTTTGATTAAAATTTCAAATGAAATAATTGAAGACTCGTACGACGAAACCAAGGATGTTTTCGATTTGTTAGACAAAGCAGAGGCAAAGCTCTATGAAGTTACCCAAGGAAACATAAAAAAGTCTAGCGAAACTGCACAGGATTTAGTAATTCAGGCCAAAAAGAAAATTGAGGAAATCTCAAATAAAGAAGGACTTAGTGGTATTCCAACAGGATTTAACAAACTGGATAAATTAACTTCAGGTTGGCAACCATCCGATTTAATTATTGTTGCGGCACGTCCCGGTATGGGTAAAACTGCTTTGACGCTTTCAATGGCACGAAATATAGCCGTAGATCAAAATATACCGGTAGCTTTCTTTTCTTTGGAGATGGCTTCGGTACAATTAATTACCCGTTTGATTTCAAGTGAAACAGGGTTGTCTTCTGAAAAATTAAGGACAGGAAAACTTGAAAAGCATGAATGGGAACAGCTTAATGTAAAAGTTAAAGGTCTTGAACGGGCACCTTTGTTTATAGATGATACGCCGTCACTTTCCATTTTCGATTTAAGAGCAAAAGCGCGTCGTTTGTCGTCGCAACATGGTATTAAGTTAATTATGATTGATTACTTGCAATTGATGACCGGTGGCAGTAGCCATGGAGGAAATCGTGAGCAAGAAATTTCTATGATTTCAAGAAACTTAAAAGCATTGGCCAAGGAGCTTAATGTTCCTGTAATTGCGCTTTCCCAGTTATCGCGTGCGGTAGAAACTCGCGGTGGTAGTAAACGTCCATTGTTATCTGATTTGCGTGAATCTGGTGCTATTGAACAAGATGCCGATATTGTGAGCTTTATTTACAGACCAGAATACTATAAAATTGATGAGTGGGATGACGAAGAACGCTCACCAACTGAGGGTCAAGCTGAGTTTATCGTTGCTAAGCACCGTAACGGAGGGTTGGATAATATTCGTTTGAAATTTATTGGGCATTTAGGTAAGTTTGATAATTTGGATGATTTTGATTCACCTTTTGAATTCCATTCTAAAATGAATGCTGCTGCAAACGATGATACGTTCAAATCAGATGATTTTAAGGCTAGTCCAGACCAAGCTTTTGGAAGCTCATTTAATGACGAAGATGATAATGACGTACCTTTTTAAAAAATTAAACTCCTGTTAAACCATATTCTGTTAAATTATTTTTTGAGTATCTTTCGCTGAATTAAGTTTTCTTTGTCCCTCTTTAATAAAAGAACAGACAAGAAACTCTTTAAATTAGCCTCAATTGAAAAGAATACTGATCATATTTCTATTTGCTTTGTTAGGATTTAGATCCTTTGCGTCCTACATTCTGTTGCCAATGGATGCAGAGAGCCAAAAGAACCACCTGAAAGCTTACGGAATAACCTATTGGACACTAAGTAAACAACTCAAGGTAAAATGGCTTCTAAATTACCGAGGAGGCTCATTCTTGCTCCCAGATACTGAAGCTATTCAACGTGAATGCCAAATTAGAGGTGTCTCTTTTGAAGTGATCTCAAATGATAAAGCAGAATATATCCTTCAAGAAATAAGCAGTCCAAGTCAAAATATGGAGGCCGTTGTTTTGGAAAAAGCACCAAAGATAGCTGTATACACGCCTAGTGGAAAATTACCGTGGGATGATGCGGTAACAATGGTTTTGCAATACGCCGAAATACCTTATGAAACTATTTACGACGAAGAAGTGTTAAACGACGGACTTTTGGTTTTTGATTGGTTGCATTTGCACCATGAGGATTTTACGGGACAGTTTGGTAAATTTTATGCGCAATATAGGGCAGCTTCTTGGTATATCCAAGAGAAGAAGGAAGCAGAAGAATTGGCGCAAAAACTTGGTTACAGTAAGGTTTCTGAAGAAAAATTGGCTGTTGCAATTAAAATTCGTGATTATGTGATTGGAGGTGGTTTTATGTTTGCCATGTGTAGTGCAACCGACAGCTTTGATATTGCCCTCTCAGCGGAAAATGTAGATATTTGTGAGCCTATGTTTGATGGCGATGGCAGCGATCCTGCCTATCAAAACAAGATTAATTACAATAAAACCTTCGCTTTTACCAATTTTATTTTGGAACGTAGCCCCATGGTTTATGAGTTTTCTTCTATTGATACGACTAGAAAAAGAATGATTCCCAGGACAGCAGATTATTTTTCACTTATGGAATTTTCAGCAAAATGGGATCCTGTTCCAACTATGTTGTGCCAAAACCATACGGCGTTGGTTAAGGGGTTTATGGGGCAAACAACATCATTTACCAGAGATGAAATAAAATCAAATGTTTTGATAATGGGTGAGACAAAAGCAAATGGTGAGGCAAAATACATTCACAGTATTAAAGGAAAAGGCTTCTTCACATTCTATGGTGGGCACGATCCAGAGGACTATCAACATCGTGTAGGGGATTCTAAAACAGAACTTGATTTACATCCCACCTCTCCAGGATATCGATTAATTTTGAATAATGTTCTGTTTCCTGCGGCGAGAAAGAAAAAGCAAAAAACTTAAATTTCTTCTTGTTCTGTTACTTTTTTGAACGTATAGATAAACCCATCAGCTGCAGAGCCGCTTGTGGTTATATTTTGGTCAATTACTAATTCTGTATCAGAAAATGAATAAGCACCAAATTCAGCTCCATCAATGTAAAGAAAATAGTTTTCGTTAAAATAGGAAACTGAAAAGGAATAGGTTCCGGAAGATAAACCATCTTGTTTAGTGTTGTCTGTGTTGCCGTTTTCAATGGTTAGAGTACCGTTCACTTCATTAAATGACCAAATAACAGTATCTAAATCAAATTGGTCATCAACACCTGCCAGACCACCGCTTATATTTGTTAAATGCCAAAAAACTATGGTTATTGTTCCACTAGTACTGCTTGTGCCATTATCTATGGAACAATTGGTTAGCAAGAAAAAACAAAGAATTATTTTAATTAAACGATGTTTCATAGTAGTATTTGCATTTATGTACTAGATGATGCAGATTGAAAATGGTTGCGTAATGGAGTTAAAAAATAACTTTGATTATTTTTGAATAAAAATTAGAATGTTATTTTTTCAAAAAGAAATTAAGTTAAAGTCCTTTTCAAGAGGATTTCATCTCATTACAGATGAGATTATTGGGGCTATTCCTGAATTTAATCAAATTAAAGTAGGGCAAATGCAGGTTTTTATCAAGCATACTTCAGCCAGTTTAACAATAAATGAAAATGCCGATTATACAGTTAGAACCGATTTTGAAAGCCATTTTAATAAAATGGTTCCCGAAAATGCTCCCTATTACAAACACACCTATGAAGGCTCGGACGATATGCCCGCTCACATTAAAAGCTCATTGCTTGGTGCTTCGGTGCAAATCCCAATCACAAATGGTGAGCTTAATTTAGGTATTTGGCAAGGCATTTATTTATGTGAGCATAGAGATTATGGAGGTTCAAGAAAATTGATTGTTACTTGTTTTGGGGTATAAAAAAATCCGACTCTTTCGAATCGGATTCTTTATTAAGCGAATAATATGTTATACAATAGGCGATACGCCTTATTTTACTTTCTCTATTACGGCTTTAAAGGCCTCAGGGTTGTTCATCGCTAAATCTGCTAAAACCTTACGGTTTAGTTCAATGTCATTAGCTTTTAGTTTTCCCATGAATTGAGAATAAGATAACCCATGTTCTCTGGCTCCTGCGTTAATACGCGTAATCCATAAGGCACGGAATGTTCTCTTTTTGTTTCTGCGGTCTCTGTACGAGTATTGCATCGCTTTGTCAACCGCATTTTTGGCTACAGTCCAAACGTTTTTACGACGTCCAAAGTAACCTTTTGCTTGTTTAAGAACCTTTTTTCTTCTGGCTCTTTTCGCTACAGAATTTACTGATCTTGGCATAATTTTAATTGTTTTTTGTAGTAGGCGGCCAAAATTGACGCTTTAATTGAGCCTAACTCCAGGGTTTATAAATTGTTTTAACCGGTTAAAACGTTGTTACTTTAAACGTAACATGGTTTTAACATTGTCCTCATCTGACTTATCCACTAAGGTGTCATGAGTCAAAGAAAGTTTTCGCTTTTTAGACTTCTTTGTCAAGATGTGGCTTTTAAAAGCGTGCTTTCTTTTAATCTTACCAGTACCAGTTAACTTGAAACGTTTTTTGGCACTAGATTTCGTTTTCATTTTAGGCATTTTCTTCTCCTAGTTTATTAATTATCGCTTAATTATTGTTGTTATGCTGAACTTACTTTCAGCATCTTATAATTTTATTTTTTCGGAGCAATAAACATGGTCATTCGTTTACCTTCTAATTGAGGCATCTGCTCAACTTTTCCAAATTCTTCAAGATCTTGTGCCAATCTTAACAACAAGATTTGCCCTTGTTCTTTGAAAATGATGGAACGCCCTTTAAAGAATACAAAGGCTTTTAACTTGGCACCTTCTTTTAAGAACTTTTCTGCATGTTTCTTTTTAAATTCGTAATCATGGTCATCTGTTTGAGGTCCAAAACGAATTTCTTTGATAGTTACTTTACTGGCTTTTGCCTTTAAAGCTTTCTCGCGTTTCTTTTGCTCATAAAGAAACTTTTTATAATCCATAACTTTACAAACAGGAGGATCTGCATTTGGAGAAATCTCTACTAAATCTAATTCCAACTCGTTGGCTATTCTCATAGCGTCTCCTTTGGTATAAATACCAACTTCAACATTGTCTCCTACAAGACGCAGTTTTTGTGCCGTAATTTTAGAGTTAATCTTGTGCTTATCCTCTTGTGAAACCCTTCTAGGGTCTTGTCTTCTTCTAATTGCTATGGCGTTATTGTTTTAAGTTAAACTTAATTATTATTTATTTTCTAAAACGATTTCAATGTTTTTCTAATGTCATCGTTAATTCTTTGGCTGAATTCTTCAATTGAAATCATGCCTAAATCTGCTCCACCATGTTTACGCACAGTGATTTTGTCTTCTTGCTCTTCCTGCTCACCAATAATAATCATATAAGGATATTTTTGCATTTCGGCTTCCCGAATTTTCTTCCCTATAGTCTCATTTCTGTGGTCAACAAGGGCGCGAATTTCGTCATTTTCTAGCAAATTTAAAACTTTTTGTGAGTATTTTTCATATTTCTCGCTAATTGACAGGATAATAGCTTGGGTCGGCATTAACCATAACGGGAAGTTGCCTCCAGTATGTTCCAACAGCAATGCAACAAAACGCTCCATGCTTCCAAAAGGGGCACGGTGAATCATTACAGGTCTATGTAACTCATTATCACTTCCTTTATAGGTAAGGTCAAAGCGTTCGGGTAAATTATAATCTACTTGAATTGTTCCCAATTGCCAACGTCTGCCCAAAGCGTCTTTAACCATAAAATCCAATTTAGGGCCATAAAATGCCGCTTCACCAGTTTCAATAACATAATCCAAACCTTTGTCGTTGGCAGCATTAATAATGGCTTGCTCGGCTTTTTCCCAATTGCTCACGTCGCCAATATATTTGTCGGGATTCTCGGGATCCCTTAAGGAAACTTGTGCGGTAAAGTTTTCAAAACCAAGCGAGCCAAAAACGTATAGAACCAAATCAATAACATCTTTAAACTCTTTGTCCAACTGTTCTGGTGTGCAAAATAAATGGGCATCATCCTGGGTAAAACCTCTAACTCTGGTTAAGCCGTGTAATTCTCCACTTTGTTCATATCTGTAAACGGTGCCAAATTCAGCAAAACGCTTTGGTAAATCTTTATAGCTCCATTGGCTGTTTTTATATATTTCGCAATGGTGTGGGCAGTTCATTGGCTTCAGCAAAAACTCTTCGTCCTCTTTAGGCGTATGAATTGGTTGGAAACTATCTTCACCGTATTTGGCATAATGACCAGATGTAACATAAAGTTCTTTTTGCCCAATATGCGGTGTGACCACCATTTCATATCCTGCTTTCTTCTGGGCTGCTTTTAAAAAGTTTTCCAAACGCTCCCTTAAGGCTGCGCCTTTAGGCAACCAAAGAGGTAAACCTTGACCTACTTTTTGAGAAAACGTAAAAAGCTCCAATTCTTTACCTAGTTTTCTGTGGTCGCGTTTTTTCGCCTCCTCCAGTAATTCTAAATATTCAGTAAGTTCTTTTTGCTTTGGGAACGATATGCCGTAAACACGAGTAAGTTGAGATTTATTTTCATCACCACGCCAATAAGCTCCAGCTACACTAAGTATTTTAACTGCCTTTATTATGCCTGTATTGGGAATGTGCCCCCCTCGACATAAGTCTGTAAAAGTTGCATGGTCGCAAAATGTAATGCTGCCATCCTCTAAATTTTCAATCAATTCGGTTTTAAAAGGATTGTCTTTATAGAGGGACAAAGCTTCAGCTTTACTTGCTGAGCGCATTTTAAAGTCATGCTTTCCTCTTGCAATTTCCAGCATTTTGTTTTCAATCGTCTTAAAATCCTTTTCAGAAACAGAATGTTCCCCAAAATCTACATCATAATAAAAACCATTTTCAATAGCTGGGCCAATAGTAAGTTTCGCACCAGGATACAACTCTTCAATTGCCTGTGCCAAAACGTGAGCAGAACTGTGCCAAAAAGCCGTTTTGCCTGCATCGTCCTGCCATGTATATAATATCAATTTACCGTCGGTGTTCAAAGGAGTTACGGTTTCCACAGTTGTACCATTATAATTTGCCGAAATTACATTTCTGGCAAACCCCTCGCTAATGCTTTTTGCAACATCCATTGGTGTAACGCCGTTGTCAAACGTTTTAACACTCCCATCCGGTAAAGTAATATGTATCATTTTATAAATTGAAATTCGGCTGCAAAGATAATAGTATAAACAAACACATACAATATATAAATAGGTATAATTTTCTTTTTGGCGTTCCCGCACGGGGCGGGCTTTCCGTTACAAGTCCTCGCTCGTACCTCGCTGTGGGCTATCCACTTCGATCCCTAACGCAATTTGGGCTAGGTTAAATATTTTAAATGTTAAGGCTTGAATATTCGTCGGTTTTTTGTATCTTACAGATTCCCCCTGCAATGAAAAATAGAATAGTGTTCGGGTTGGTTTTAGTGTTTTTTAAGCAAAAACCACTGGCAACCAATCTATTGCGCCGGTTAAAAAAAACATTTAAAAAAAAGATTAAAAAATCCATTGCGGTATTGAAAAAGGGTGTTATGTTTGCACCCGCAAAAAACGGCAAGTCCGTTGGGCGCCAAGTTCATTGTCCGGGTGTTTTTTCAGGTAT
>NZ_JBGGTX010000002.1:0-1026218 GCF_041287255.1 Tamlana flava | reverse complement strand
AAGGGAAATTTATGGGCGAGAGGGACAATGCCGCCGTCGCTCGCGTGGCAGCGCTCACAAAGGCTGCATTGTCTCCCTCTTTTTGTATCTTCGTTCTCATGACCGAACTGCGTTTAGCAGGACGTTATGCCATAACCAGAAAATTTTACACACATGAAAATTAATTATAAATTATTAGCCTTACTTCCTATACTAATATTCTCATTTGGTTGTTTGGAAAAATCATCAAATCTAGGTGCTAATTGGACTTCTTATGCTTCAGATAAATTCAGTTCCAAATACTCTCCTTTAGATCAAATCAATAAGGAAAACGTTAAAGACCTCGAAGTGAAATGGATTTGGGAATCACCGGACAATGATCTTAAAGAGCAGTTTAAATTTCCGGTTTCTATTTACCAGGCCACTCCTCTAGCTATTAACGGTATTTTGTATGTAAGCTCCTCAACGGCAATTGTTTCAGCAATAAATGGATTAACAGGAAAAACTATTTGGACCTATAATCCTGAAACCTACAAGTCGAATGGTCCTGCACATGGGGCATATATTCACAGAGGGGTTTCCTATTGGGATGATGGGACTGGAGGGCGAATTATCGTAGGTACCCCTGATGCTCGATTGATAGCGTTAAATGCCAAGGACGGGAGCTTAGTGGAGTCATTTGGTAAAGGCGGAATGGTAGACCTTTCCCAGGGACTTAGCCGTCAGTTTGATGCTGCTCATTACGGAATTTCCACTCCTCCAATTATCGCCAATAATGTAATTGTGGTTGGGGCGTCAATCACCGATGCAAATCCTCAAAGCATGAGGCCTCCTGGAGATGTGAGAGGATTTGATGTTAAGACTGGCAAACAATTATGGGTATTTCATACAATACCACAAACAAATGAATTTGGAAATGAAACTTGGGAAAATGAATCGTGGAAAGTCACCGGCAACACCAATGTTTGGACAAGAATGAGCGCCGATGAGGAATTAGGATATGTTTATTTGCCTATAAGTACACCAACAAACGATTGGTATGGAGGCAATAGATTAGGCGACAACTTGTTTGCAGAGAGCTTAGTGTGCTTAAATATACTTACAGGGGAACGAATATGGCATTTTCAAATGGTTCATCATGGAGTTTGGGATTATGATTTACCCGCAGCGCCCAATCTTTTAAACCTTAATAGAGACGGCAAAATTGTGAAAATAGTTGCACAAGTCAGCAAGCAAGGATTTACATATGTTTTTAATAGGGAAACGGGCGTACCCATATGGCCAATTGAAGAAAAACCTGTCCCCCCTTCTTCCGTGCCAGGTGAAAGAACTTCTTCAACACAACCATTCCCCACAAAGCCTGCACCTTTTGAAAGACAAGGTGTTACCAAGGATGACATTATCAATTTTACTACTGAATTGTTTGATGAGGCCTGGGAAAGTTTAAGTGAATTAGATAAAGGTGAATTATTTACCCCTCCTACTGAAAAGGGCTTAGTTTATCTCCCTGGGGCATTAGGTGGCGCTAACTGGCATGGAGCAGCTGTTGATACGGAAAAAGGCGTGCTTTATGTCCCATCTATGACTTTTCCAAGTATTTTCAAAATAATAAAATCAGACTCTACTAAGACAGATGCTAATTATCAATGGCAAAGTTCCAGGGTCTCAGGCCCTCAAGGTCTTCCTCTGTTTAAGCCTCCTTATGGTAGAATAACGGCCATAGATATAAATACTGGGAATCAAAAATGGCAGTCCGCTTTGGGAGATGGCCCTCGGAACCATCCTTTATTAAAAGACTTGAATTTACCAAGATTAGGATGGAATTTACGAGGATCTCCATTGCTTACCAAGACGTTGTTATTTATTGGTCAAGAAGGAAAATATTGGGAGTACGTTCCAGCTCTGGTCGGAGGAGCAAAACTAAACGAAGTGCAAACTCAGGAAATAATTAATTTCGAACCAAAAATGCAAGTATTCGATAAGAACAGCGGAGAGCTTATTCATGAGATAGAACTTCCCCTAAATGTTACAGGTGCTCCCATGACCTATTTGGTTGAGGGGAAACAATACATTGCATTTGCTGTGGGCGGATCAATAGGACCAGCAAAAATTATAGCATTGGGACCAAAATAATAAAGAGATAAACGGCATAGAACACCGACTATAATCCATTGCTCGTTAAATGCTAAACCAAAAAACTGTATATTTAACTTGGCTCGATTCCTACTCTGAAAATCCTACGGATTTTCCTCGCAACGGAATCATAGCCAAACCGTTACCTGCAAGCTGAAAACAGAATAAATAGTTTAATTTTAACATACACAACTAAAACTAGCTAATTATGAAAAAAAAATTAAGTTTTATCGTTTTGACCTTATTGTTTATTTCTTCAATAAATGCACAGAAAGGTTTTAGAATGGAAGTCGGTGTAGGTCCAACTACAGGAGAATCTCGTGAATACTTTTCATATACTCTTTTAGGTAATTTTTATTATTTATGGGATGTATCTGAAAACATAAACATTGGACCAACTACAGGCGTACTAGTATTTTTAGGAGAAGGAAATAATACAAATGGTTCCAATAGTGCCTTCGGATCAATTCCAGATATTTATATCCCCATTGCGTTTGCTGGCCGAATTAATCTTTCACAAACTTTCTCTCTTGGATCAGATATTGGCTATGGATTATCGGCTAATGCATTTAGTGATAGTGGCGGGTTTTATATTAGACCAATTATTACTTATAATCTGAAAGAAAAATTTGCAATTATTGGTTCTTACGCTAACATTAGTGAAAGTGGAGGTAGTGCTTCGACAATTAATTTAGGTGTTAACTTCGGATTTTAAAATTAATAAAGCCAGCAGGTAACACCGTGTAAAAATAATTGCTTGGTTCTAGCCTACTCGGAAAATCCTGCGGATTTTCCTCTGGTTCGTTCCATTTTTAGTAAGTTAGTTACTCGCTTACACAACTATCCTTACACAAATCGTTGTGCGCAAGCTGAGAAAATCACCGAAAATGAAAAAAAACCTTTACGATTTGACCAAAGATGATTGGAATACACTTTTCCCTGTTGAATTGGTTGACCACAATCCTGAGTGGAAAAATATTTATGAAGACGAAAAAAAAAGAATATTTGATAAAGTCGGAAATGAAATAATATTACGTGTGGAACATTTTGGAAGCTCATCAATTCCAAAAATCAAATCGAAACCTTATATCGACTTACTTATTGAAATTCCAAAAGAACTTTTATTTGACAAAACTCTAATTGATCAATTTACGGAATTGGGATATTCTCATTTTAAAGTTCCAGCAAGAGAAAACATTGAGGAGTATTCGTCTTTTGGTAAAGGCTATAACCTTAATGGAGAAAAAGAGCAAATTTTCCATATCCATATGTGTCCGAAAGACAATATAATGTGGGAACAAATTAAATTTCGTGATTATCTCAACGTAAATGAAAAAAGAGCAAAAGAATACGAAAATTTGAAATTGGAATTAGCTTCAAAATATCGAAATGACAGAGGAGCTTATGTATTGGGAAAAGCAGAATTTATTAAGGAAACATTAGAACTGATAAAAGAAAAGCCTGCCCACAACAATGTATAACAGCAATTACGGCGGATTCGACTACGTCCTAATCCTCTCGGAATTGCCAACTACAGTTCTAAACCAAAATTAAAGTATATTTAATCCGATAACTGACAGTTATACGGACCGTTGTGCGTCATTATAAGAAACCATTTAACCAATGATAAAATTCTTTAGAAAAATTCGCCAAAAAATGCTGACTGAAAACAAATTCAGCAAGTATTTACTTTATGCAATCGGAGAAATTGTGCTCGTTGTAATTGGAATATTGATTGCACTTCAAGTTAATAACCAAAACAACATTCGAACTGAAAAACAAAGTCTTAAAAACTATTTATATAAAATTGCCAGAAATATTAATGATGATATTGAAGTTGGAAAATTAATGCTAAAAACCCGAACTGAACATTCAAATATATGTGCCAAAGCTACTTTAGCAATTGCTAAAAGAGATTTTAATCCTGAAACCCAAAGAACCATAACAAATGCGGTTTTTGCAATGATGATTGAACAACCTATAAATTTCAACAGAACCGGCTTTGAGTCATTGAAAAACTCCGGATATTTACAATACCTTGACGATTTGAGATTGGAAGAATTGATTTATAAATATTATAACATAACAGATAAAATATTATTTGAAGAGAGTAGTTGTCAAGTTTGGGCTAATGATTTGGATTTAGAATTTCATAAAAATGGTTTTTTTACCAAATGGTTACAACTGCTTGAAATACCTAATCAAAAGCTCACAGAGGTTGTTGGCAATTACACGAATGAGTTGTGCCAACATCCTGGAAATGACGTGGTAATATCTCTATTACATAGAGGATTTTTGTTTGATCCTTATCTAACTGATTGGTACAGAGAGCAGACTGCAATAGGTAAAGAATTATTAACTGAAATAGAAAACTATAACTTAAAATAACGAAAGCACAACATTGTATAAAAATTTAATAATTTTCTCTTTTAATCAATTACTAAAAATAAAAGATGTATGTTTGCGCTGTTCAAGATAGAACGCCTTTTAATAGTAAGGTATTATTTAGTAAATAGTTAAAGAGTTTTCTTTTCTTTCCTTTTTTATTTCAATCATCACTTTATTTTTTTAAGAATTAAAAACGTATTCGTAGGTTTTTTTATAATAGGCCAAAGGGAAACGCTACTTAGTCAATCTAATTGAACAAAATTTATTTTTAACTTAATATTTAATATGATGCAAGAAGGCAAAGTAAAATTTTTTAACAACTCCAAAGGATTTGGGTTTATTACATCGAAGGATTCTAGCGAGGATATTTTTGTACACTCAACTGGTTTGATTGACAATATCAGAGAGGATGACAAAGTCCAATTTAGAACTGAACAAGGAAAAAAAGGCTTAAATGCTATTGACGTTGAAGTCGTTTTTGACTAATTACAGTTTAGATTGAAAATCGTATTAAAGATTGCCTAAACAGGCAATCTTTTTTATTTTACGAACTCACGAATTTAAAAAACTAAGCACAACAAAGTGTATAATTCATTGCTTCTGATTTTCCTCATTGAAAATCCTCACAAGTTTGCTATCTTAGTTTCTTAAACCGTTGGCAATAATTTGAAAAAATGGTGATAATAGATTTATCTAAGCCTATTAAATACAATAAATCTGACCCTTGGTTCATGAAGGTGAAGATAAAACATAAGCCGCATAAAAAAGCGAAGTGGTTGATTCGCATTTTGGGTTTACCATTTAAATTATTTCCCAAAAATTTCGAGGGCTGGGCCGACGATACCATACAAAAAATGGGGGTGCATTCAACAACACACATAGATGCACCTTGGCATTATTCAGCAACTACGAACGGAAAAAAATCCAAAACAATTGAGGAAATCCCATTGGATTGGTGCTTTGGAGAAGGTTTGGTTATAGATATGAAACATAAAGAAGATTTTGACCCAATAATGGTGGAGGACATTACAGGCTTTTTATCCAAAAATCAGTTGATGCTAAAGCCTGATATGATAGTTCTAATAAAAACTGGCAGAGATAAATTTAATGGAACAAGAGACTTCCATAAAAAAGGGACTGGAATGAGTGCAGAGGCGACAGAATGGCTTATTGACCAAGGCATAAAAGTAATGGGAATCAATTCTTGGGGTTGGGATTTGCCCTTGCCTTATATGCTTAAAAAAGCAAAAGAGACATCAAATTCGGAATATTTTTGGGAGGCTCATCTGGTTGGCCAACGCAAGGAATACTGTCACATGGAACAATTGGTAAATTTAGATGCTCTGCCCTATTCAGGGTTCAAAGTTGCTGTATTTCCATTAAAAATCGTTGGAGCTTCGGCTGCGCCAGCAAGAGTGGTTGCAATAATAAATTAAATCTGGATTTAGAGATTTTTTATTTCATTTCAGAAATCATTGCCGCATTAGCTGTAGTAATAATATATTTAGGCATACAAATTCGAAATACACGTATCCAAAATAAAAAAGAGATGCATTTAAGCATGTCCAAGTTTCGTTCTGAATTGACTTTAAAACTGGCATCAGATCGAGAATTATCACATATCGCCGCCCAAGGTTTACTTTATTGAGGGCAGAAATGGTGCTCCTAATACGGCAAGTAGCATCAGGAAGTTTTTGACACAATCATGCAAAGCAGCTGGCATAAAAGCCCTTATTGAACTGCATACCTTGCACCACAGCTATGCCACACATTTATTGGAAAATGGCGTGGGCATTAGGCACATACAAGAACTTTTGGGGTACAGTAAAACAGAGACCACCATGATTTACACCCATGTAACCATAAAAGATTTGGTGAATATTAAAAGTCCGTTGGACCATGCCCTAAACCAATTAAAAGAAACCCAAAATGCGGAACAAAAACTCCTATTATCCGGAAATAAATAAGGGATAATGCTTACTTTTATTCCACATATAACACGTTGTGGTACATTTAATTTTGAATTCTAGTAGGCTCTGTATTCTACAATCTCTATGTCTTTGAAATTTATTATTAGTTCAATAATCATGTAAAATATGTAAATATGTACAAAAGCAAAATTTTAGCAATAGCAGCAATCTTGTTAATAGTATTGGGAATATTTATGATTTACTTAGGTGGTTTTTATGCTCCGAAAATAATGCTTCCTCCAATTATTACTGGGATAGGATTCTTTTTGATTGCCTGGGCTCTAAATGCATTAAAAGATAAGTCCTAATATCCAATCAAATTGCCAAAATATGGTTCAAGAGAACCTAATTTTAATTTCCAATAAAAAATGACGTACCACAACAACGTGTATAATCAATTGCTCACTAAATGCTAAACCAAAAATCGTTACCTATAACTTGGCTTGATTCCTACTCAGAAAATCCTCGCGGATTTTACTCTGGTTCGTTTCTTTTTAGTAAGTTAGTTGCTCGTACGCGCAATGAGCCATATGCAAACACATTAAACGAAACCCTCCAGAAATAAAACAAGTTTTGATTTAAAAAAGACAGTAAATAAGTGCGTTAGAGGTAGTAGAGAAAAGCCCGCAACGAATAGCCCGACCCTAGTGGCAACGCCAAAAACATTTAATCAACATGCCAAAACGCAACAACGAACATATCAGCATAAGCGATGCCCTCAAGGAATTTATAGAAGCCAACAAGCTTGAAAAAGGCCTGAACAAAGTAAATGTAGCGGACGCTTGGGCAAAACTTATGGGCAATGGTGTTAACAATTACACAACTTCGGTGAACTTAGAACGAGAGACACTGTATGTGCAGCTAAGTTCGAGTGTTTTAAGGGAAGAACTAAGTTATGGCAAACAAAAAATTATTGACATCTTAAATGAAGAGCTGGGCAAAGAAATTATTAAAAAACTGGTTTTAAGATAATTACACCTTAAAATTAAATTGAAATAATTGCGCAAAATTCAACAAGGTATTATTATTTACATTACCTTTGATGCTTTAATTTTTATAATACAAATACAATGAGTAAAGGTACAGTAAAGTTTTTCAATGATTCTAAAGGATTTGGATTCATCATTGAGGAAGACACCAAAAAAGAACATTTCGTGCACATTTCAGGACTAGTCGATGAAATTCGTGAAGGTGATGTTGTAGAATTCGATCTACAAGAAGGTAGAAAAGGATTGAACGCCGTAAACGTAAAAGTAGTCTAATACTATATACTATTTAACAATTACAAGTAAGGCCTATCAAAATTGATAGGCTTTTTTTTGCGCCCATTTTTCTTGATTCAAAAATTATAGAAGTAAAAAATAGACTGAAAACATCAAATAGCTTTCAGTCCATTTATAAAATTCAATAGTGTTATCCTAGAACATTTCACGTCCTGAAAAGTGAAAAGCGCCTTCAATAGCGGCATTTTCATCGCTATCGCTTCCATGTATGGCATTTTCACTTATCGAGTTGGCGTATATTTTTCTAATGGTTCCCTCGGCAGCTTCCTCGGGGTTTGTTGCTCCAATTAAAGTTCTAAAATCATCTACGGCATTGTCTTTTTCCAAAATGGCCGCCACTATTGGTCCACGTGTCATATATTCCACCAAATCGGCAAAAAACGGGCGCTCTTTATGAATACCGTAAAATTCTTTCGCATCTGCTTTTGTCATTTGGGTTAATTTCATTGCCACTATTCTAAAACCTGAAGCTGCAATTTTTTCCAATATGGCACCTATGTGCCCTTTTTCAACCGCATCCGGCTTTATCATGGTAAATGTTCTATTTATTGCCATTTATATTATTTTAATGTATTCAAGAATTAATAAAAACCAACAAATCCTTTTCGTTGATTTTCGTGCAAAAGTAATGTATTTCTGCTTAATGGCAAGTCTGCCAATTTTAAAAATATTGTATATTCGCAATCTATGACAAAACAAGATATTGCTAGCATTAAGCAGCTATTGGCCACAAAAAAAAAGATAGTTATTGTACCCCATAAAAATCCTGACGGCGACGCCATTGGGTCTACTTTAGGTCTATACCTCTATCTCTTAAAAAGAAATCATGACGTGCAGGTTATAGTGCCTAATGACTTTCCTTCTTTTTTAAAATGGATACCTGGAAGCGATTCCATTTTAAGGCACGATTCCCAAACAAAAATGTGCAATGACCTAATTGCAGATGCCGATATTATTTTCACATTAGATTTTAATGCCCTTCATAGAACTGACCAAATGGAACAGGTTTTGGCAGAAAGCAAAGGCATAAAAATCATGATAGACCACCATCAAGCTCCAGATGATTACGCGCTATATATATATAGCAATGTGCGCATGAGTTCAACTTGCGAAATGGTTTACTATTTTATTGATATGCTTGGGGATATTGATTTAATCGATAAAGATATTGCCACATGTTTATACGTTGGGATTATGACCGACACGGGCTCATTTCGATTTTCATCTACCAGCAGCACCACACACAATGTTGTTGCCCATTTAATGGAAAAAGGAGCTGATAATGCTGAAATCCATAATAACATTTATGATTCCAACAGCTGTGAGCGCTTACAGCTATTGGGTTGTGCACTGAGTAATTTAGTGGTTATTCCAGAATCTAGAACGGCCTATATTACGCTTTCACAAGAAGAGTTGAACCGCTTTAATTACAAAAAGGGAGACACCGAAGGTGTTGTAAATTATGGTCTCTCGATAGAAGGCATTGTTTTGGCAGCAATATTTATAGAAGATAAACAGGAAGGCATCATTAAAATATCGTTACGCTCAAAAGGCAATTTTTCGGTAAATGAAATGTCCAGAGCGCATTTTAACGGTGGTGGGCACATCAATGCTGCCGGAGGCAAGAGCTATTTGTCCTTAAAAGACACTGTTGAAAAATTTATTAGTATATTGCCTAGTTATAATAAAGCCCTGAATGATGAATAAATTATTAACCCTTGCTTTTGTTTTGCTGCTTTTCAACTGCAAAACCCCTGAAGCCAGACGCCCAATTTCTGTAAAAACAGGTTCTTTCATTGATGCTTCCGTTGAGCGGAACAAAAAACTGAACGCCAAAGAACAAGCTACCATTGAAAAAATAATGGAGCAACAACAGAAAGATTATATTGCTTCCGAGAGTGGATTTTGGTATTACTACAATATCAAAACTGAAAACGACACCTTAAAAACACCTGATTTCGGTGATATCGTCAACTTCAATTATGACGTAAAATCCCTAAAAGGGCACACCATTTATTCTTCTGAAGACCTAAAAACCCAAACCTATGCCATGGACAAGGAAGAGCTTTTTACCGGGTTGCGTGAAGGCCTAAAATTGATGAAAACTGGTGAAACAGTCACGTTTTTATTTCCATCGCAAAAAGCATTCGGATATTACGGCGACGAGAACAAAATAGGTAGCAATACCCCTTTAATTTGCGAAGTCACCATAAACTCAATTACGCCAAATCAAACCAATTAAAATGAAATCCCTGAAAAACGTCGTTAAACTTTTAACCTTTACCCTACTCATTTCATTCATTTCCTGCAAAGCACCATACCCAGAATTGGAAGATGGCATGTATGCCGAATTCACTACCGATAAAGGCGTTATGGTGGCCAAACTGGAACAGGAAAAAGTACCAACAACAGTGGCTAATTTTGTATCGTTGGCTGAAGGCACCAATACACTGGTAAGTGATTCACTGAAAGACAAGAAATTTTATAACGGGTTAAAATTCCACCGCGTGGTTCCCGATTTCATGATACAAGGTGGCGACCCAAACGGTGATGGCTCGGGAAGTCCTGGGTATAGATTTAATGATGAATTCGACCCCAGCCTAAAACACGACAAAAAAGGTATTTTAGCCATGGCCAATTCTGGTTACGGCACCAATGGAAGTCAGTTTTACATCACTCATAAGGCCACGCCTTGGCTCGATGCCTATGATGAAGAAGGCCATCTTAAAAATTGTGAGGACCGACGTGTAAGCTGTCATACTGTTTTTGGCGAAGTGATTATTGGGCTGGACGTTGTTGATTCCATTCAACAAGATGATGTGATGCAGGTAGTCAAAATAATAAGAAAAGGCAAAGCAGCTAAAAATTTTGATGCACCTGTAATTTTCAAAAATCATTTTATTGAAGCCGAACGTCTTGAAAAAGAAAAAGAAGCAAAAGCAGAAGCCATTATAAAAGCATCAAAGGCAAAATTTGACAAACAACAGGCGCAAGCCACAACATTGGAATCTGGTTTGCAATACTATATTTCCGAAAAAGGGACGGGTGAAAAGTTACATGAAGTTGCTGAAGTTTTAACCCATTATGCCGTGTATTTTGAAAGCGGAAAATTATTGGAAACTAGTAAATTGGAAATTGCGGAGGCTTTGGATGTCGTTAACCCAAGACGAAAAGCGGCAGATGGCTACCAGCCCATAACTGCTGAACTAGGCCCTGATGCACGAATGATTCCCGGGTTTAAAGAAGGACTGAAACAACTAAGTGTTGGAGATAAGGCTACCTTGTTTATACCCTACCATTTGGCTTATGGCGAATCTGGCACGCGTGGCATTCCGCCGCAATCCAACCTAATTTTTGAAGTTGAAATAGTAGAGCTTCTTAAATAAATTTTAAAACACAACACAAACCGTTATATTTACGGCACAAAACAAAGCACATGCAACTTTTAAAATTTAATTGGAACCCCATTACGGGTATTGATATTTCTGGAAATTTCAAACTCCACTTTTATAGTCTGATGTGGGTGGTTGCATTTATATTTGGGTGGTACATTATGAAACGTATTTTCACCAAAGAAAAAATATCTTTGGACTACCTCGACCCACTTTTTATCTATACTGTTTTGGCCACCATGCTGGGCGCAAGATTGGGCCATGTTTTGTTTTACCAGTCTGAATTGATCACCCAAGATTTTTTCAGCATCTTTTTACCGTTTAAATTTAAAGGTGGTTTTGAATTTACAGGTTTTCAAGGCCTTGCTAGCCATGGCGCAGCCATTGGTATTATTATTGGCATGTATTTGTACCGACGAAAATACAAGTACAAATCACTTCTTTGGATTTTAGACCGTGTGGTGATTTCCGTGGCTTCAGGTGCTATTTTTATTAGGATTGGAAATTTTATCAATTCTGAAATTATCGGAAAAGAATCGGGCGATTTCCCTTTGGGTGTACGCTTTATTCAAGACTATTATAACAAGTACGACGCTATGCGTATTGCGGGCACCAAAAACGTGCAAAAAGCTTATGATGCTATTGCCGCCAACCCCGAATTGGTGGAACAAGTGCCTTACCGCCACCCGGCACAGCTTTACGAATCGTTTTGCTATATTTTTGTGTTTTTGAGTTTATGGTATTTCTATTCGAAAACTGAAAAAAAGAACCAAACCGGGTTTTTGTTCGGGCTCTTTTTAATCCTACTTTGGACGATTAGATTTTTTGTTGAATTTGTTAAAGAACCACAGGGCGATGAATACATCAACTGGCTTGGACTAAACACTGGCCAATGGCTAAGTATTCCTTTTATTTTGACTGGGCTCTATTTTATGTCTGTTTACAATCCCAAAAATGTAGAAAAGTAATATGCGTTTTAAATCCTTCTTTTTACTTTTTTGCCTTACTTCTTTAATGGTTTTGACGTCATGCAAAAACGACAAAAAAGTTATTAAGCAAACCGAGGTGAGTTTTAAAAAAGAAGGCGAACTCACTATTTTTAAAAGTATTGATTCAACCAAAATTACCTTAGATATTGAAATAGCCGATACCGAATTTGACCGTGAAACGGGCCTTATGTACCGCCATAGCATGCCAAATAATCAAGGGATGCTGTTTGTGTTTGAAGATGAAGGCCCACGCTATTTCTATATGAAAAATACCGAAATTCCTTTGGACCTGATTTATGTGGGTACCAATAAAAAAATTGTAAGCTTCCAAAAAAACGCCAAACCTTTTGATGAATCTTCGTTGCCCTCAAACGCTCCAGCAAAATATGTTTTGGAAGTTAATGCTGGTTTGGCCGATATCTGGAACCTTCGTGTTGGGGATAGTTTGAGCTTCTGATTCTTTGGGTTACAAAAACTGATTTTGCCAATAAGTTCAATAACCCTTTAAAAAACTAAATCAATGCCGCCTTCCACCGCTGTATTCCATAGCTTCACCTTTTCCAAAGCCATAGCTAAACCCTAAGCTTACAAAGCGTCCGCGTGTATTTTTGCTGTAGTTGGTAAAATCAGTTTGGGTAGTAAAACTTTCAAAATAGCGTGAGGCAAATACATCACGAACACCAACATTAAAAACGCCTTTACCTTTCAGTATTTTTTTTCGCAGGCCCAAATCTAAAAAAGCAATATCCTTCACGCTGCCCTGCACGGTTTTGAATTCGGATTGGTAATTGCCCGTGGCCTCAAAATCTATACTAGCGGGCAATTTAAATTTTGCCATTAGTTTTGAGGTCCATTGGTCTCCTTTAAAATCAAAAACTTGGGATTCAAAAGTGCCTTCCCGATTAAAGCTGTTATAATTGAAATCGACATTAAACGTGAGCCAATCTATGGGCGTATATTTGGTATTGAACTCGATGCCCACCGTGCTGTTCGTGCCAATATTTTCAGGCCGAGTGGTATTAACGTTGTCTTCAGAGAAAGTAATGCGTTCAATCATATCGGTAGTAAGACGATGGTAAACCCCGAAGTTTAATGAGGTTTTACCGATATCCAAAATGGTGGTGACTTCGTACGAATCGGTAAATTCGGGCTGCAACTCCGGGTTTCCTTGTCGAATATTAAAACTGTTTCGAATGTTGAAAAAAGGATTTAAATCCCAAAGTCTTGGCCTGAACACCCGCTTTGAATATCCGGCTTGCAAGGAAACAATCTCCGAAAATTTATAGGATGTATGCACACTGGGAAACAGATTGGTGTAATTTTGATTGTTGCTTTGGTTGGTGGTCTCCAGAAAGGTTTTTAGATCGGTTTGTTCCAATCTGAGTCCTGCTTTCAACCCCCATTTTTCTCCTTCATAAGCACCCGAAAAATAGACTCCAAAAACTTTTTGGTCGTAATTAAAGATATTGGTTAGACCAGCATCGGGTTCAAAATTCCCATTCACCAGATTGGCAACTTCATAATCGTTGCTTACATCGTTCAGCACATATTGGGCGCCTATTTCCATGCTCCACTGTTCCGAAAAAGGTTTGGTATAATCTAATTTAAAGGTATAAATGTACTCAGCAAAATCTGACCTGGTTCTTTGCGTGCCATCCCGGTCATTACCCAAAACGGTGGCATCATTAAACAAGGAAGACAAATCTTTGGCAAAGGAATTTCCTATGGCACTAAAGAATAGGTCGTGATCTTCATGGTCTTCGAAATCCTTTTTATAAACCAGTTCGTATTGCCATTTGGGGTTTGTAGCTTCAGTGGCTTCGGAGCGATTCCATTCAGAAACCAAATCATCGTTTTCATCAAACAATTTAAAGTTATTGTTTGAAGGTTGGTCCTCAATTTCATAGGCAAAATTACCGGATAGCGTTACTACATCCGTCGGGGTAATGTAATAATCCGTGCCTAAGGTCATATTATAAAACTTCTCATTCCTATAGTCTGTACCAATGTTAAAAAGGGTTGTGTTGTTTACGAGGTCAATGTTTGTATTTTCACCATCACGAGGGTAACTTCTTCGTCCCAAACCTAATTGGGTAAATAGATTAAACTTTTCGGATCGGCGATTTAAACTTATCCCCACGCTATGATTATCCGGAACACCAGTATTTAAACTAACCGAGCCATTCAAACCCTTTCGTTCCTCTTTCCTGATGATGATATTGATGATTCCTGATGTACCTTCGGCATCATACTTTGCAGAGGGATTGGTGATGACCTCGATACTTTCAATCATATCGGCGGTGATGCTGCCCAATGCACCGCCGTCTTCTGTTAAAATAGAGGGCTTTCCGTTAATCAGCACTTGCACGCCTGAATTTCCACGAAGACTAATCACCCCTTCAATATTTACATTGACTGACGGCACATTATTGAGAACCTCCAATGCACTAACTCCGGTATTGGCGATATCTTTACCCACATTGAACACGCGTTTATCCAGCTTAAACTGGGTACGTGAAGTTTCGGCCTGAACCACAACCTGGTCTAGTTGCTGGGAATCTTCCGAAAGGTAAATTGTGCCCAGATCAATCATATTATTAGAAATGCCGAAATCCCTTATAGTTTTAGATACGAACCCAATAAAACTGATTTCGATATAAAAGTTTTCGGCTGCAGTTTGCAAAACGAAGGCACCGTTATCGGTAGTTACGGAACCTGTAATGGGTTTTTGGGTTTCATTGTCGGCAATCATAACCGTAGCGTAAGCCAAAGGTTGATTGCTATTTTCATCAGCAACCCAGCCTTTTATTTCAATGGTTTGGGCAGAACTCGCCCCACCACATAAATGGACAGAAATCACTAAAATTAAAAGTTTCAAATACCTTGAAATCATCTTTTAAAAATTGGGATGTTTTTTAGTTTTAGTGAAGATATTAAGTCTTTTTGACTAAAACCTCATTTTTATTTTTAAAGATTTGTTAAAGTGATTTTCATAAATGACAAATAAAAAGCCCGTCAACAAAAGTTAACGGGCTTCTTTTCAAAGAAAAATTGAGTTAGTTTTAGTTTTTCTTCTTTTTTTCTTCAAGTCTGTTTATGGTATCGTACATCACTGGTGTTGCAATGAACAACGATGAATAGGTACCTACAATTACACCTACAATAAGTGCGAACATAAACCCACGTATGGAATCGCCACCAAAAATAAAGATGGCCAATAACACCACAAGGGTAGTTAACGAGGTGTTTAAAGTTCTACTTAATGTGCTGCTCAATGATGAATTTACCACACGATTAAAATTCCAGCTGGTATGCTCGTTGAAAAACTCACGAATTCTATCAAACACTACCACTGTATCGTTAAGCGAGTAACCAATAACGGTGAGTATGGCCGCTATAAAAGCTTGATCTATTTCCATATTAAACGGCATAAATCTGTATGTTAACGAGAACACCCCTAATACAATCAACACATCATGAAATACAGCCACAACTGCACCCAACGAATATTGCCACTTCTTGAATCTGAATAAAATATAGAGGAACACTACGATAAGCGATCCTAAAATAGCCCAGATTGAAGCTTGTTTTATATCGTCGGCAATGGTTGGCGTCACTTTATACGATTCCAATAAACCTACTTGCTTGTTTTCGTCATTCAAATCCATAAACTGCTCATAGGATATACCCTCTAAATGAGGCACCAAAGCGGTATATAGTTTTTCTCTGATTTCCTCATCAACCTCGGCACCAGACTCGTTTACTTTATACTTGGTCGTGATTTTCAACTGGTTGGCATCACCAAATGTTTTGGCATCTGCACTTGAAAACACGTCAGGCTGTGACAGCAGATTTGTGATTTCTTCAGCGCTAACATCTTGTGCAAAACGCACTTGGTAAGTTCTACCTCCAACAAAATCTACGCCCTGATCTAATCCACTTGTGAACAAAGACCCTAAGCTCAATGCAATAAATGCACCTGAAATAATATAAGCAAGTTTACGTTTTTTAAGGAATTCAATGTTGATGTTTCTAAACAGGTTTTTAGTTATTCCAGTAGAGAAATCCAATTTACCTCCTTTATTTGCGTACCAGTCGATTAACAATCGCGTAATAAAAATGGCGGTGAACAAAGAAGTTAAAATACCTATAAGTAAAGTGGTTGCAAAACCTTTGATTGGTCCTGTACCGAATACAAATAAGATAAGCGCTGTTAAACCTGTTGTAATATTGGCATCCAAAATGGATGACAAAGCATTACTAAATCCGTCTTTTATGGATTCTATTTGCCCTTTTCCTTTGGCCAATTCTTCTCGGATACGTTCATAGATAAGTACGTTGGCATCAACCGACATACCAATGGTAAGCACAATACCGGCAATACCTGGTAAAGTTAATACAGCACCCAAGCCAGATAGAACCCCAAAAATTAAAAGGATGTTCAATATCATGGCTATATCGGCAAAAATACCTGCCTTTCCGTAGTAAAAAATCATCCAAAGCAATACCAAGACCAATGCAATTAAGAATGATGTTGTACCACTATCTATAGCTTCTTGACCCAAAGATGGTCCAACAACCTCACTTTGAATAATGTCTGCAGAAGCCGGCAATTTACCTGCACGTAAAACGTTGGCCAAATCGATGGCTTCATTCAGGGTGAAATCTCCAGAAATAGAAGAACGTCCTCCCGCTATAGGGCCTGAAGTTACACCCGGAGCAGAATACACTACATCATCCAATACAATGGCGATTTGACTTCCTTGCTGATAAGCATTGCCCGTCATTTCTTCCCAAATTTTAGCACCTTTTGAGTTCATTTGCATGGCCACTTCCGGTCTGTTACCCACAGGACTGAACTCATTGCTGGCATCGGTTACTACTGCTCCACTCAATGGTGGCACATCTTCTCTATTACCAACCAAAGCATATAAATCAACCAACTCGCTATCTTTTTCAGGCTTACCAAAAACGAATTTTGTGTAGCGCATTTCCGCTGGAAGCAATGCCCTTACTTCTGGCATGTTTAAATAATCTAGAACTGTTTGTTTGTCCTTAATGGCAAACTTTGCAATGATTGGACCACCTTGGTAGCCAATTCCTTTTATTAATTTCCCTAATGGGTTATTATTGGTGTCTACCGCAGTTGAATCGGTTTGGCTATCTCCTAATAATTCATCGATTTGTGAGTCTTGGGCATCTTCCTGATCTTGGCTTTCAACTTCTACGGCTTTAGCCTCCTCTTCAACAATATCCTTTAAAACTACATCCGCCTGACCTAAAAATTGATAGAATTGCTCACCTTTGTAAGCATCCCAAAACTCCAATTGTGCCGTACTTTGCAATAGCGACTTTGCTCTTTCAACATCTTTAACACCTGGCAATTCAACCAAAATACGGCCCGATGTTCCTAAACGCTGAATATTTGGTGAGGTTACACCAAACTCATCAATACGCTTACGTAATACTTCAAAAGCAGAAACGATAGACTCATCAATTTTAGTTTCAATAATGTTTTTTACCTCATCGTCACTCATACTTCCGTCTATTTCGCCGTCCAATTCTTTAGTGTAGAAAATATCTGGAGAAGCTAATTTTGTATCACCTTTTATGGCATCAAAAGCGGTGAAGAAATCTTGTAAATACGTATTCTGACTGTTTTTTTGAAGTTCTGAAGCATCATCTAAAGCCTTATTGAAAACAGGGTCGCTGGTATTATTGGCCAAGCCTTTTAAGATGTCCTTTACCGAAACTTGAAGTATAACGTTAATACCTCCTTTTAAATCTAAGCCAAGGTTCATGGCCTTTTGCTTCACTTCGTTATAAGTGAATTTTGCAACACCAATATTAAAAACCGTATCGGTTGCAATAGACTGAAGATAATCGGCCTCCTCTTGACTGCGTTTAGCGCGATAATCATCTTCTGTGTCAGAAATTTTGTTGATGGCCATTTCTTCGGCCTCCTTTTCAATTGAATTTGCTTTGAATGTGAATGAAAGCTGGTAAACACTTACCAAACCAAACAAAATAGCAAATAATTTTACTAATCCTTTATTTTGCATGTGTATAAATTTAGTTGGTCAAATTTTTTAAAACGGGCAAATATATCATTTACCTTAAGATTTGACAATTTTTATTTTAATATGAATATGTAGTCATGCCTTTTTTACCCACGAAAGCTACTTTTGAAATTGAATTTTACGGAATAATGAAACTTTTAAAGTTTCCGTTTTAACAAATTGGCCCTGCCCTGCCTTCGGGTATTATATGTGAAGTATCCTTTATAGCTATCGCGATGCTTTTGCGAATTGTATTTGGCCGTTTTGTAAAATCTGCTTCCCCTTTTAAATCTGTTGGATTAAAAAACAGATTGATATCGGGTTCTAACGAACGGTTACTTTTAACCTCAACCTCTAAAACAATAGTTCCGTTTAGATCGCCTTTGGTGTCATTCCCATTTTGGATTTCATAAACATCAAGGTCAAAATAAACTTTATCATTAAAAGGAAGGTTTGATTGATTTTCTTTTGTAGGATTATCTGAAAAATCGAGTGCTAAAACTTCATTATTGGAGAGGATTTCCTTAATACTGGCAACATCGGTATCACTGAAATATTCAATATTGATACTTCCGTTTTCAAGGTGTTTTACTTTTATGTTTTCCGCCCCTAAATCTTGTAGCTGTTTTTTAACCGTAGCAATGGCGAATTGCGTATCATCAGAAGTTAAAGCAACATCTGAAAACTGCAATACTATTTCCTGATTCGGTAAAGTAACTTGTTGTTGGCTAACAACGCCAAATAAAGTAAGCGTAAAAATTAAAGCACTAATGCACCATCTAGCAATCATGCACCAAATATAAAAAAATAAAGACTGTATTACTACAGTCTTTATAAAATTAAGTATTTTGATGAAGCTTGTTTAAACTTCCAACAAGTCGTTTGTTTTTTTAACACCCTCTGCACTGGCTTTCATATGTGATTTTTCAGCGTCGCTTAACGGCACATCAACTATTTTTTCAATACCATTTTTTCCTAGAATTACCGGAACACCAATACAGATATCGCTTAAACCATATTCACCTTCCAAAAAGGTAGAACAAGGATAAATTTTCTTTTGATCGCAGGCAATGGCTTGAACCAATCCGCTAACTGCGGCACCAGGCGCATACCAAGCTGAAGTACCCAATAATTTTGTAAGTGTAGCACCACCAACTTTAGTATCTTCTGCAACTTGGGCCAAACGCTCTTCACTTAAAAATTCTGAAACTTTAATGCTGTTTCTTGTTGCATGTGATGTTAACGGCACCATACCTGTATCACTATGGCCTCCTATAACCATACCATCAATATCGCTAATAGGGGCATCCAAAGCTTCTGCCAATCTGTATTTAAAACGTGCAGAATCTAAAGCTCCACCCATTCCAATGATTCTATTTTTAGGCAGGTTTAGTGATTTGTGCGCTAAATAAGTCATAGTATCCATTGGGTTGCTCACCACAATAAGAATCATATTTGGTGAATGTTCCAATAAACTAGTAGCAACGGCTTTTACAATACCAGCGTTAATGCCAATTAATTCTTCACGTGTCATACCCGGTTTACGAGGAATACCTGAAGTTATAACGCAAATATCACTATTTGCCGTTTTACTGTAATCATTTGTTACCCCTGTAATTTTTGTATCAAAACCGTTTAATGATGCACACTGCATTAAGTCCATAGCCTTTCCTTCTGCATAGCCTTCTTTTATATCAAGCAATACAACTTCTGAGGCGAAATTTTTAATGGCAATATATTCTGCGCAACTGGCACCTACTGCTCCAGCACCTACTACTGTTACTTTCATTTGATTTGTGTTTAGTTATTTATTTGTTATTATTTTTTACGCAACAAAATTCTTGGTTTTACACCAAAAAATATATGATTTTGGTCATGCGAAATTACGAATTAATAAGCGTTTAATAAAAAAGTGCGAGATAAAAATCTCGCACTTTTCAACAAAAATTAAATATAACTAACTAAAACTAAATAAATCCATTTTTAAATTCGCCTTATCATCTAAATCCAAAATTCAATCCTACTGAAAAGGCATTAAATTCTGATAAGTGATATTCGGCATTAAGCCTAAAAAAGCCCAACTTTAATTTTGTTCCAATGGTTCCTCTAACAGAAGACACCTCACTTGAAATTGAAAAAGGGTCAACAATTGGCTGCGAAGTTAAAATACCATCTGTAACTATGTAAGTTCCCAATAAATCTGATTCTGATTTTCCTTTGATATAACCCAAACCTCCATAAAAATTTATAACAGGAAGTTTGGTTGAAGCTATTAATTGAAATAGCCATGTATCGGTTTTACTTTCCATGCGCTGGTTATCACCTTGTATTCCTGAAGAATCTGTTAAATCGTATGACCCATCTAAATGTGTGTATGCTACCAAACCTGAAATGGCTATAGGCAGAACTTTATCTGCTGGTAACCACTTAGTCATTTCAAATTGCAATCCAGCACCGTACATACTTAAAGACACTTCTTCTGTATCAATTTTTGGTACAAAACGGGCTTTTATTTCAATCCCTTTACTTAACCCTAATGCACCTTGAATAAAAGCAGTAGGCAATAAATTAGCACTGCTAGACCCTATACCGTTGGGTAATTCAATGGTTTCTGTTTGATTTCCAAAAATGGGGTCTTCATATTCCACTTCAACAAAAATTGCTGGGTCGTTTTCACCTAGCACCGTTGACACCATTTTGGATGTTGAATTATCAGGAAAAGTAACGTTATTGTAATCGGCCGTGTTCAAATTGAACATCTTGTTATTATCTTTTACGGTGGATGCATTGGCTATAATTGAAATCTCAAATCCACCCAAAGGCTTGGCATCTGCCGTATTAAACCAGTTGGCATTCATGCTGTGTATCAAGCCATTGGTACCGGGCATTAAATAACCATTTGCAAACCTTTGAGCATCCTCGATACCTGCGGCAAGAAGCGCATCAATGTCTTGTGCTTTGGATGCAAAACAAACCAAACTTAGTAGGACAATTGGAAATATCTTTTTCATAATTACGATTTGGTTTTACAAACATAGGAAAAAAAACACGAAAAACAACATTTAATCGAAAATATTCGCGTTTTAACGATATTATAGATTGTTCATAGCACAAAAAAACACCCTAGATATTTCTATCTAGGGTGTTTTAAATTATATATTACTCTATATTATCTATGCATCAATATTTGCATAAATAGCGTTCTTTTCAATAAAATCTCTTCGTGGTGGCACTTCATCGCCCATTAACATAGAGAATATTCTATCTGCTTCAGATCCGTTATCTATTTGAACCGAACGCAGTGTTCTGAACTCAGGATTCATGGTAGTGTCCCAAAGTTGTTCGGCATTCATCTCTCCCAGACCTTTGTAGCGCTGAATGTTGGCCGACCCCCCAAATTCCTCAACCAGTGCATCACGTTCCTTATCATTCCAGGCATAGGCTTTTTTGTTGCCTTTTTTGACTAAGTACAATGGTGGTGTTGCGATATACACATGCCCATTTTCAATAAGCTCCTTCATATATCGGAAGAAGAACGTCAAAATTAAAGTCGCTATATGGCTACCATCAATATCGGCATCACACATAATAACAATTTTATGGTAGCGAAGTTTAGAAAGATTCAATGCTTTGCTATCTTCTTCTGTCCCAATAGTAACCCCCAAAGCCGTAAAAATGTTTTTTATTTCTTCGTTCTCAAACACTTTGTGGGTCATGGCCTTTTCAACATTCAAGATTTTTCCCCGAAGCGGTAATATGGCTTGGAAATTTCTATCCCTACCTTGTTTTGCAGTACCACCTGCAGAATCACCCTCTACCAAAAATACCTCACATTTTGCAGGGTCTTGCTCTGAACAATCCGATAATTTACCTGGCAAACCACCAATGCTCATAACAGTTTTACGTTGCACCATCTCACGTGCCTTTTGCGCTGCGTGACGTGCTTGTGCAGCCAAAATCACCTTTTGAACAATGGTCTTGGCATCGTCAGGATGTTCTTCAAGATAATCGGTCAGCATTTCTGAAACTGCTTGGCTTACCGAAGCTGAAACCTCACGATTACCCAATTTGGTTTTGGTTTGTCCTTCAAATTGCGGCTCTGCAACTTTTACCGAAATAATAGCCGTTAATCCCTCTCGGAAATCATCACCAGCAATCTCAAATTTTAAGTTTTTTAATAATCCTGACTCATCAGCATACTTTTTAAGCGTATGAGTTAAACCACGACGGAAACCAGACAAATGTGTACCACCTTCATGGGTGTTAATATTATTTACATAAGAATGAAGGTTCTCTGCATAAGAGGTATTATAAACCATCGCTACTTCAACAGGGATATCATTTTTTTCACCTTCAAACGCAATAACATCTTTCATCAAAGGTTCTCTGGTTGCATCAAGATATCTCACAAATTCCGTTAGACCTTCTTTTGAATGAAATGTTTCACCCTCAAAAGTACCATCACTTTTATTCGTTCTCTTATCAACTAAATGAACCGTAATACCTTTGTTAAGGAAGGCCAACTCGCGAAGTCTACTCGCTAAAGTATCATAACTATATTCAAGTGTTTGGGTAAAAATAATCGGGTCTGGTTTGAAAGTAACCACTGTACCCCTTTTTTCAGTTTCACCAATAGATTTTACTGGATATAAGGCTTTTCCTCTCTCATATTCTTGCTCCCAAATTTGCCCATTTCTGTAAACGGTAGCCTTTAAATGTTGGGACAAAGCATTAACACAACTAACACCTACACCGTGCAATCCACCAGAAACCTTATAAGAATCTTTATCAAACTTACCCCCGGCACCTATCTTGGTCATTACAACTTCCAGCGCAGACACGCCTTCCTTTTTGTGCAAATCTACAGGGATACCACGCCCATCATCTTCAGTAGTAATAGAATTGTCCTCATTTATGGTTACCGTAATATTGTTACAGTGCCCTGCCAAAGCCTCATCAATAGAGTTGTCTACCACCTCATAAACCAAATGGTGCAGACCACGTGTACCAATGTCTCCAATGTACATGGACGGACGCATACGCACATGTTCCATACCCTCTAAAGCCTGAATGCTATCTGCCGAATAGTTATGCTTGTTAAATTCTTCTTTTGCTTCGCTCATATCTTAAAATATTATCTTATTTTGAGTTTAGTTGTATCTCACAAAAAAATCCCGTTTTCGGGACTCTTGAACACAAACAAATATACGAAATTTTCACCCCATTATAAAGCATTTTATCGACTAAAGCATAAAATTATCAACATTTGTTAATTACTTAAAAGTGTCTTAAATCGTCTAAAAAGTACCTTAAAATGGATATTAGCCGTTTTTAACGATTTAACAAAACACCGAGATTAACAAAAATCGGCACAAGGGCTTTTTCGAAGTTTTTATCAATTAAAAAATTAGGAAAAACCTGCCTCAAAATCGTAAAAAGGCGCAAATTTTAATTCAAGCCTTCATAATTGGAAATTTATTCTTTAACATGATGTATGTCACTTTTTAGTATATTCATTCCGCCTAACTTTGCCTTGAATTTCAGAAATAAACGTTACATGATACTAAAAAAAAGAGCTTTAATACTATGGTTGTTCTCCATAGCTCTAATTTCCCCGGCATTACTAACTGGTCAAAACGAAGAATTTAAACCAACCTTCAAATGGAACCTCACCTCTCAATTTTGGTTGAGATATTCTGAGCTAAACGATGGCTCTGTAATCCATGGCGAGCCCACATCCGAGTTTCTTGACATATCAATCCGAAGATTGCGAATTCCTGTATCTTCACAGATTTCCCCTAAAGTTTATGTGTATGCCATTTTTGGTGGCAATAACTATAACTTTAAAGGCAAGGATTTCCCGCTTGAAGTTTTAGATTTATATGCCGAATACTCCTTTGCTAAATATTTTGAAATCGGGCTGGGCAAATCGGGCTGGCAGGGTTTGAGCCGTTGGAACATTCGCTCTAGCAGCACATTAATGGGCCTTGATTCGCCACTTTTCACCCTAAACTCTGTTGAGATAAACGATGATGTTGGGCGTTTGTTCGGTTTTTGGGTTAAAGGTCAAGCAGAAAAATTTGACTACAGAATGGCCTTTAACAGACCTTTCTTTGTAACCGCCATTCCCAACGGGGCTGTAAACTTTGCAAATAACAAACCGAGGGTAAAAACATCGGCTTATCTAAAATATCAGTTCTTTGAACACGAATCCAACAAATCTGCCTATCAAGTTGGCACGTACATGCAAACTAAAAAGGTTTTTAATATTGGGGCGGGATTTCAATTTCAACCCGATGCTATGAGTGATGGTGATGCCAATCTTCCTGAAACAAATATTTATGATATTTCGCATTTTTCGGCGGACTCGTTTTTAAACCTACCACTACCCAATGGTGATGCTATAACCGCTTATTTGGGGTATTATAGTTACGATTTTGGAAAAGACTATATTAGAAATGTTGGCGCCAACAATCCTACAACTGGTGGTGGCACAGATTTTAATGGCTCGGGTGTTGCCTTTCCTATGATTGGCACAGGCACCACTTGGTACGGACAGTTTGGTTATGCATTTAAGCAAACCAAATTTTTCAACCATATGGCGGTTATTCAACCAAATATAGCCATACAACATTCGGATTGGGATGCCTTAAATGATAGTATGACCGTTTATGATTTTACCGTTAATTTTTTTGTGAACGGCTCGCACAAAGACAAAATAAGCCTTGGTTACCAACATCGCCCAATATTTGATGTCAACACTTTACAGCAAAAAGACTATAAGGGAATGGCCGTAATGCAGTATCAGATTTCGTTAAATTAGTTTGTTTTAGGGGTCAACTGGAGTAATTTAGCTCCAGAACCAAAACCGTCTGGGAATATAATTTTACCGTTTTGAAATTGAACTCCTGAAGCAATATCTGTTGCTAAAAGTATGGCTCCATCCGCATCTATATAATCCAAAAGTGGAGCTAGCTGCACCAAGTTCGAAATGCCTATTGAAGATTCTGTCATACAACCAGCCATGATTTTTAAATTTAGAGCCCTAGCCTTTTGAATCATTTTTAAGGCTGGTGTAATGCCACCACATTTCATTAATTTGATATTAATACCATCGAAAAACTCAGCGCATTTTTGGACATCCTCAAGCTTTTGGCAACTTTCATCTGCTATAATTGGAAGCGCACTTTTTTCCTTTAAAATTTTCATGCCCTCCCAATTATCAGCCTGAAGTGGCTGTTCAATAAACTCAACGCCTAATTCCTTCAATATTTTTGAGTTTTGAATGGCCTCCTCCACCCCCCAAGCGCAATTGGCATCAATTCTGAAAATGGCATTGGTTATGTTTCTGAGTTCCTGAACAATTTCCAAGTCACGTGTAATGCCCAGTTTAATTTTATAAATGGGCCAGGGTTTATCCAGGATTTTAACTTTCATACTTTCCACGGAATCAATACCAATGGTATAACTTGTTTGTGGAACACCGAAAGAACTACCACTCCAAAAACTGCGCATTGGTTTATGGTTCAATCTTGAATAAAAATCCCAGTAGGCACAATCAATGCCACATAGTGCGAAATAATCATCTTTCAACGCAGGTTCCAGCTTTTGCCAGAGTTCCTCTGGGTGAAAACCAAAACCATTTTCTACAATAGATTTCACAGAGTTAATGGAATTTATAATCTTGGCGCTTGTACTCTGGTAATATGGATTTACAGTGGCCTCACCATAACCCGTAATCGTTCCATTTGAAATAGCAACAATAACCGTTTCTTGCTCATTCACCGTATACCTCGAAATTGTAAACGGATACTTTAAGGGCACCCTATGGCTTGATGTGGTAATGGTTAAATTCATGGACTAAATATACTTTGTTTATCATAAACAGAATTATTTTTTTATTTCAAGAAAAGAATCATCCATTACAACTAATACTTCCTAATAATAAACACTGTTGGCCGGAACAACCTTCAAAGAAGGTTACACTTTTTTGATAATTTGATAATATAGAAAAGGTTATCACAAAAAAATTGTGTTTAGTAGATATATTCTACATATATTTGAGGCGCAAAAAAATGATGACAAATTATAATAACAATAATAATTTCAATAATCCTAATTTTTAGGGTCAGGAAGGTTATTGTTTAAAATATATGTAAAAGCCTTCCTAATGTGGAAGGCTTTTTTTAATCTAAAAATTTAAGACATGAGCAAAATTATGACAGTCGATGTATTGTCGAGCATTAAAGGAGCACAGCCCAGCGAGGCTGTGAACAAGTTATTTGAAGTGATTAAAAATGCCAACGCGTCAAATGATAATGCATCCATTAATCGTAATAGCGTGTCTTTGGATAGTTTACGTGATGATGTGGTGATTCAAAGCTCCGAAACCGAAAAACAAATCATTATTGAAAACTTCCCAAAAGAAAAAAACGGCTACTTGGTGGTTTCTAAAGTTATAGAAGAATAATTATGGACTCTCAAATACATATGATTCATCAACAATTGGTGAACAAGGAAATCACTTGCACCGCTTTAGTGCAGGAAAAGCTAAACTTACTAAAACAAAACACTCACAATACAGTCAATTCTTTGCTCGATAAAATGGCATTGAATTTGGCTGCGAAAGTGGATGCTAAAATTGCAAATGGCGAAACCATCGGGTTGCTTGAAGGCATTCCTTTTGGCATAAAAGACGTGTATATGGTTCAAGGCACCATCACTACTGCCAGTTCAGAATTACTTAAAAACTACAAATCGGCTTACACCGCAACGGCCATTCAAAAGCTATTGGATGCGGGTGCTATTCCGCTGGTAAAAGAAAACTGCGATAGTTTTGGCCACGGTTCCTCGAGTGAAAACACCATTTTTGGCGCGGTTAAAAACGCCATTAACCCTGAGTTGGTTGGTGGTGGCTCTAGTGGTGGTTCCGCTGTAAATGTTGCGTTGGATTACACTGTTTTTTCCATTGGTGGTGATACTGGAGGTTCGGTGCGCCAACCGGCAGGCTATAACCATGTTTATGGATTGAAACCTACATATGGACGTATTTCCCGCTACGGATTGATGGCTTATGCTTCATCAACCGACTGCGTTGGCCCGATTGCCAAATCGGTTGAAGATATTCGCATTGTTTTGAATGTGATGAGCGGACAAGATGCTAAAGACCAAACCACCTATGCTTCTGAGTCTATTTCGGAAGAGAGCATAGAAACTTCAGAAGACATAAAAACCGTTGGTTACTTTAAAAACTTTATTGAAAGTGAAGCCATTGACAACAAAGTAAAATCTGATTTTTTAGCTGCCATTGAAAAAATAAAGGCTAAAGGCATTGAAGTGAAAGCATTGGATTTCTTTGAATCGAACACCTTGGTTTCAACGTATTATACCCTTGCGATGGCTGAAACGGCCTCTAACCTATCTCGCTTGGATGGCACTAATTATGGCAACCGCATTGAGTCTGAAAATTTAAAAGAAACTTATGCGGTAACACGCTCTGAAAATTTTTCTGAAGAAACAAAGCGAAGAATTGTTGGTGGAAACCAAGTGCTTTCCCAAGGATTTTCAGACGAAATTTATTTAAAAGGATTGGCACTTCGCGATGCCATTTCCAACAATTTTGAAAAGGATTTTAGTGAGGTGGACATCATCATTTCACCCGTAACTCCAAGTACGCCGCCAAAAATTGGGGACAGCTTAAAAGATCCCCTGGCCATGTATTTGAGCGATGCTTACACAGTTGGTTTTAGTTTAGGCCAACTGCCAACATTAACCATACCACAAGGTACCGAAACTGGCATGCAAATAACCGCTGCAAAAAATAACGACGAACTTGTTTTGAAGTTTGCTAACTTCTTAAAAGACACGATATAATGGAACTGGAACAATTAAATGAGTTACTAAAAACTCACGAACTGGAGTTAGTAATCGGTCTGGAGACCCACGTTCGATTGAACACAAAAACTAAATTGTTTTGTTCGTGCGCGAACGAAGAAACCGATATACCAAACCAAAACATCTGTTCGGTTTGTACGGGACAAATGGGCGTTTTACCTGCCGTAAATAAAGAGGCTGTTAGAAAAGCCATTTACTTTGGAAAAGCAGTAAAATCCACTTTTGAAAATGAGGTGATTTCATGGGATAGAAAACACTATGAATATCCAGACAACCCAAAAAACATCCAAATTACTCAGTTTCACAATCCGGTAATTCCTGATGGACAGATTTCGTGTTTCCGAAATGACGGGTCGCAATTTACCGTTAGCCTTTCTCAAGTTCATATTGAGGAAGATGCCGCAAAATTGATGCACGAAAAGAAAATCTCTTTGGTCGATTTCAACAAAGCTGGCGTACCGCTAATTGAAATTGTAACCACACCGTGTATTCGCCATATTGAGGATGCTTCAACTTATGCGCAATACATTCAGCGCATTGTTCAAAATTTAAAAATATCCGAAGCCAACCTTGAAAAAGGAGAGTTTAAATCGGATGTTTCTGTTTCACTTCGTAAAAAACACACCTATAATTTAAATCCGCGCACCGAAATAAAAAACCTCAACTCGTTTAAGTTTATGGTTGAGGCTTTAAAGGAGGAAGTTGAAAAACAACTCAACTATTATTTGGAGCACAAAGAGTTTAGGCCCGAGCAAACCACCGTGCTTTTTGATGCCGATTTAAAGCAAACAAAAACGATGCGTAAAAAGGAATTTGAGGCCGATTACCGTTTTATTTCGGAGCCCGATTTACCTTTTGTAAATATAAAAAGCGTTGTAGAATCTATTGATGTGGATGTAAGTTCACTGCCATTTGCGGTGGAATCCATTTTAATAAAAGGTGGTGTTTTACCACAAGATGCCAAGTTTTTTACAGCAGATTCTTTACGCTCTAAAACCTTTATGCAAATAAATGATGTGTTGAAAGACCCATCGTTTGTGGCAAAAACCTTGGTGAACAATATTGGTGCCGATGACTATGGCGATATTCACCGTATTGAACATTTAATAGAAATTTTTCAGTTGTTCAAAGAGGAAAAAATCACGTCGGTTTTGGTGCAAAATGCGATTACCAAGTATCTGAAAGACAGAACTTTTGATTACAACCAATATTTTGAAGAGAACACCATTTCCAAAGAAAAGATAGAGACCGCCATTGCCAAAGTGATTTCAGAAAATGAAGCCATTGCCAACGACATTAAAACGGGCAACCAAGGAAAAGCAGGTATTTTAGTTGGAAAAGTAATTGGCATTATTGGTAAGGGGGCTTCTGGAAAAGTGATTCGCGAGGGAATTTTGGATGCGCTTTCTTGGGAAGTTGTAAGCATGAAGACTGAAGGCGCAAGTACAACTGAACAACGAACAACTCCACAACAAACTACCAAAAAAGAGGAAGAGGCTCTACCGCAAATTCCTATTGTTGTAAAAGACGAATACAGAACACACCTCATCACTGATATTTCAGATGAAAGCATTTCAGAAAAAGTCACTTTTTCAGGATGGGTATCGAGTGTACGCGACCACGGCGAGCTTATATTTATCGATTTGCGCGATTCGAGTTCCGAAAAGTTCCAAGTGCGTTTGAGCAGGGAATCGTTCCCAAATTTGGACGAATTGGTAAAACTAAAACCAGAGTCGGTTATCAGTGTTTCGGGAACCATTGTTCAACGTAAAGAGGACGATTATAACCCTGCGTTAAGAACAGGAAAAATTGAATTGCAAGCCACCAATTTAGATACGTTAAACCTATCTAGAACACTTCCTTTTGAAATAAAACGAGCCACCAAGTCCAACGAGAACGTACGTTTCCAGTATAAGTTTTTAGACCACAGAAATGACGATGTGCGCCGTGTGATTGTAAACCGACACAAAGTCATCAAACTGTTGCGCGACATTTTGGATGAAGAAAATTTCTTGGAAATTGAAACGCCAATTTTAAGTGCTGGAACCGATGAAGGTGCACGCGAATTCATCGTGCCATCAAGAAAACAGGCAGGTGCGTTTTATACCTTGCCACAAGCACCACAGCAGTTTAAACAAATGTTGATGGTAAGTGGCTACGAAAAGTATTTCCAGATTGCCCGTTGTTTTAGGGATGAAGATTCCCGTGGCGATCGCCAACCGGAATTCACGCAATTGGATATTGAAATGGCCTTTGCCAGTATGCAGCAAATTATAGATTTAAACACCAAAATGTTTAATGAAATTGTCACCAAAATATATGGAAACAAATGGATTTTGCGTCCGTTTGAAATATTGACCTATAAAGAAGCTATGGACAGCTATGGCTGTGATAGACCCGATTTACGATTCGGTTTAAAACTTCAAGACATTACCGAAATTGTAAAGGATACCACATTCCAAGTATTTAGTAAACCTATTGACGATGGCGGTATTGTAAAATGCATTAAAGTTTCGGCTGAAGACCAAGGCAAAAAGCGTTTATCAAAAGGGCAAATTGAAAAACTGACCGCCATAGCCCAACAACACGGTTTGGGCGGGTTGGCCTATATTATTGTAAACGAAAACGATTTGCAGTCGCCCATTATCAAGTTTTTAGGTGAAGATATTGCCGCAGGAATAATTAAAACTACCAACGCACAAGTAGGTGATATTGTGTTTTTCTCGGCTGCCGATTATGCCACGGCCAACAAAGCTTTGGATGCCGTTCGTCAGGAATTGGGTAGTATGTTGAAATTAATCAACCCGAAGGAATTGAGACCTGCATGGGTTATTGATTTTCCGATGTTTGAAAAAACCGACGAAGGCCGTTGGACCTTTACCCACAACCCGTTCTCTATGCCAGCCATTTACGACATTGAAAAACATATGAATGGCAAAGAGGAAGAAATCGGAAGTATCATCGCGCAGCAATACGATTTAATCTTAAACGGCTACGAAATTGGCGGCGGTTCGGTGCGGGCTCACAAACCTGAAATTTTAGAGGCCACCTACCGTAACATGGGTTACAATAAAGAAGAAATGCTAAAAAGCGTAGGCACCATGTACAAAGCCTTCCATTATGGGGCACCACCACACGGTGGAATTGCTTGGGGTGTAGATAGATTGATGATGATTTTAGAGAAAAAATCATCCATTAGGGAAGTAATGGCTTTCCCAAAAACAGGCACCAGCGACGATTTATTATTTGGCGCACCTTCGCTTTTGTCCGATAAAAAGGTAGAAGAAATGAATGTAAAAATCATCAAAAGTAAAAACTGAAACCAATAAAGATGTTCTATTATAGGAGAGTCATTCTGTTCTTTTGTTTCCTTTGCATAATAAAAACCTATGCACAGGCTTCATGGCAACCTCTTATTAATAGTATTTCAAACATAAACAATCAAAGATTTGACGATGTATTCTTTATTAATGAAAATTTGGGATGGGCCGCAAATGGTTATTATGCGGCTGTGTACAAAACAATTGATGGCGGTAAAAATTGGACTGAGCAGTTAAACGAATCGATTCTTGGCGGAAATTATTATTTTAGAAACATTGAATTTCTCAATGAAAATATTGGGTTTCTTGGTACCTTAAATGGCAAATTCTTCAAAACCATAGACGGTGGGAATAATTGGACTTTAGTATCTAACATATCCCCTAACCCACATGCTATTTGTGGACTGGATGCCGTTGGCCCATCCACCATTTACGGTTGCGGCGCTTACTTTACGCCAGCGCACATCATCAAATCATCTGATAGCGGAGAAACATGGCAATTTATCAATATGTCTGCTTATGCCAACGCATTGGTTGAAATCAATTTTTTAACAGAAGACATTGGATTCGTTTCCGGAAGAAGCAGCAATGGCGGCACCATTTTAAAAACAACAGATGGCGGAGCCTCTTGGACTGAAATTTTCAATTCGAATATCGTTGGAGAATATGTTTGGAAACTACAATTATTGGAAAGTAATCCCAACGTAATTTTTGGATCTATTGCAGCGGTTACTCCCAATTCAGGAAAACTGGTAAAATCTACGGATGATGGTTTAACATGGACTAGCTATGATGCACCCGAAACCGAAATACAGGCTGTTGGCTTTATTGATGAAAACCATGGGTGGATGGGTGGACACTCTACTGGTTTTTATGAAACTTTAAATGGCGGTCAAACTTGGACAAACTTAAATATCGGCAGTAACTTAAACCGCATATTCATTATAAGCCCAACATTGGCCTACGCAAGCGGGACTTCCCTCTACAAGTATACGGAAACCCCTTTGGGCATTGAGCCTTTTGGCGAAAAAAATAGAACCAAATTAAATACCTCCCTAAAAAGCAATCCCATTGAATCGATATTGGAATTTAGTATTGTGTTCGAATCGGATGATAATTTGCTTATGGAGCTTTATGATGTCAACGGAAAATTCATCAGACAATTGGCTAGAGATATCATTTTATCAAAAACAAAAAAAGATTATACCTTTAATCTTGAAGATTTGCCATCTGGCACATATTTTATAAATCTTCATAACAATACCGGTCGTGAATCCGTAAAATTCATTAAAAAGTAGTGTTATCCTGAATCGCAACTTTAACATTTTAGACTAACTTTTATAAGAATTTTAAGATGATTTGCACTTATCTTTAAGACATTATAAAGAATAACCTTAATATTTTTAGCAGCAAAAATTCTCAGGATTGGACAAAAGCCCCTTTACATTGCCTATTGCAGAACCGTTAGAAATGCAGCTCCTATGGCCAAGGTGATTTATAGCAGGTCCCAACTTAAAGAACGGGAATTAAGCACACTTGCCCCCAATGACACAGTATGGCGTACAGGTGCCAATGAAGCCACAGAAATTAAGTTTTTTCAGGACATGGCCTTTGGTGTAAGGCAATAAAATTAGGCACATATTCTCTATACACCATTTATTGTGAAACAGAATGTACTATCATATTAATTAAGGACACAGATGTTTGGCGCGCCTTCTCTGTTGTCCAACAAAAAAATGGAGGAAATGAATGTGAAAGTGATTCGGAAATAATTTCTCAACGTCAATCCGATTTTCTATCGTATTGAACTCAGTCAAAATGAAGAAAATCGCATCTCCACTCAAATAAAAATCCCAACAAAAATGTTGGGATTTTTTTATAGCAAAATATAGATTATATTTATAAGACGACACAACTAAAAACTAGACATATCCCGTTTTTATTTTCGAGATGAGAGAAATAAATGTTAGAATATTACGAGATGGTAAACATTCAGTGAAAATTGATATGAGTTATAAAAACTGAATAAAAGCTCAAATTGAAAAATTCAAATTTGCAATGAATATCGAGTCTTAAACCAAGATGGAACCAAATAAAAAGATAAAGGAGAAAAAAACATTTGGCACTTTGGCTGGGGTATTTACACCTACAACACTTACCATTCTGGGTGTGATTATGTACATTAGGCAGCCATGGGTAGTTGGCAATGCCGGTGTTTTAGGTGCATTAGCTATAGTTTTCATATCAGTTGCAATTACCTTCACTACTGCACTTAGTTTATCATCCATTACAACAAATATTAGGATTGGAAGTGGTGGCGCATTCAGTCTTATCTCCCAATCGCTTGGCTTAGAAATTGGAGGCGCCATAGGTATTCCATTTTATTTTGCACAGGCAGTTGCGGTCGCCATGTATATCTTTGGATTTAGGGAGGGTTTACAAACGCTTCTACCTGCCATCAATCCTTTATTCCTTGATATCGGTATTTTTTCACTCTTGATGGCCATTGCCTTTGTTAGTACCAGTTTTGCTTTTAAAATACAATATGTCATTCTTGGCATTATGGTACTTTCTTTGATTTCTATATATGGGGCATTATTCACTAATGAACTGAATTTTAACCTAGAGTGGTTTGGAAAGTATGAAGGTTCTATAGAAAATGATTTTAGCGGTTCTTCTTTTTGGATGGTGTTTGCCGTCTTTTTTCCGGCGGTAACAGGGGTTATGGCTGGCGCCAATATGTCTGGGGATTTAGCAAACCCGAGAAAGAGCATTCCTTTTGGAACAATCTCATCAGTAATAATTACCACGATAATTTATATCAGTTTAATTTTTGTTGCAGCCTTAATTGCCTCTCCTGACGAATTAACCCGAAATTACAATGTGTTTATTGACAAGGCGTTATTCACACCAATTGTTTTGGCTGGATTATTGGGCGCCACCCTTTCCTCTGCACTTGGTTCTTTTGTAGGCGCTCCAAGAATATTATTGGCCTTGGGTGAAAAAAATATCCTGCCCAAAAGCAAAAGCCTTGCAAAACTTTCTTGGAAGGGTGAACCCAAAAATGCCATGATCATTACAGCCATTATTGTTGTTATAGGAATTTCACTGCGAAACTTAAACACCATTGCACCTATCTTAACCATGTTTTTTATGATAACTTATGCCATGGTTAATGTTGTTGCACTGGTTGAGCAAGCATTGGGATTGCCCAGTTATAGGCCAACACTTAAAATCCCCATCATAGTTCCAATAATTGGTGCATTAGGCTCAATTTCTATCATGTTCGTCATGAATGTTATAGTCGCATTATTTTCATTGGTACTGATTATAGCCTTCTACCTGTATCTCGTAAAAATGAACATTAAATCTTCAGCAGGCGATTCCAGGAGCGGGCTATTTACTGCATTGGCAGAATGGGCCACAAAAAAAACAAACAACCTGCGACAAGAAAGGGAGGTAAGGTCTTGGCAGCCTGATTTACTGATGCCGGTAAGCATGCCTAAAGAACTTAGAAGTTCTTTTAAACTTATCCATTCAATTATTTATCCAAAAGGGTCAATTAAAATATTGGCCTTGCGAAATGAAGATGAAATTGAACAACGAAACCTTGACAATTTTCTTAGAAATTCAGTAAAAAAATTTAAAGAAAGTGATATTTCTGTATCATACACCACAATTGATAATTTGGAATTCAATACAACGGTAAACACAAGTATGCAATCGTTAAATGCGGCTTTTTTCAAACCAAACACGATTTTTACAAGTATTGACCCATCATCATCGCATTTATCCTACTATGACAAACTATATACAGATACCATAAAAAACAATTTTGGGTTAATCATGTACATACCCTTTTCTACCGCAAGTCTGGCAATTGAAAAGAGCATCAATTTATGGATGACCAATATACCAACTGATTGGAAAGAGTCATTCAATATTAATAACAATGATTTATCAACGCTGCTTTCTTTACTCATTTGTCGCAATTGGAAAGGAAATATTGATGTACACATCCTTAATGACAATGAAGAATTAAGATTTACTGAGAAGGATTTGGAAGATTTTCGAACCATGATTAGATTTCCAAAGCATACTTCAATAAGCGTGAAAAAGGGCGACTTACTTGCCAATGTGGTTATGGAACGAAATAGTGATGTGAATATTTTCAGTATCGAAAAAGGAATGAGAACAGAGGATATGGTGAACATTGTAAACCATTCACGCATTTCCGCAATTTTTTGTTCTGATTCTGAATTTGAAAATGTATTGGTTTAAAAATAAGACCTTTTCTAATTAAAGCAACTCCATTAGAATTGAATACAAGAGACAAATGAAAAAGTCATTTAGAATTTACCGTTTAATTATAAGAATACTGGGGTTACTGGCATTAATGGGGTATATTCTATTCCTAATTGATGAAGGAGTTCCACTGTTAACAAAACAACCCACTTTTGCCGACATTTCTGTGTATATGCTATTTGCCATTTTCCTTGCGGCCTTTATATGTCTTTGGAAATATGAACTTATTTCAGGCATCTTAATGCTAGTTTGGTACGGACTGGTACTGTTATGCATATTTGAAGTATGGGAAAATGCTGCTTTGGTTGGAATGGTAGCACTACCAATTTCAATTATCGGAATTATGGTGCTGATTTTTGGCATTCTTAAAAAAAGAGCTTTTTCTTCCTGAGGATACAAATCAGAATTATATCGGAAATCAAATAAAGACCAAATAAAAATCCCGACAGTTTTTGTTGGGATTTTTAAATAACAAAATATAGATTATATTTAATAGGACAACACCAACAAAATTTGGGATATCCGATTTTATTTAGGGATAGGAGGAATAAAATATGGGATATAACGAGGTGGCAGTAATTCTAACTGAATACGTTTAACTAAAACAAAAATATAATGAAAAATAATCGACTGAATTTATTATTGATTCTGATTTTTGCTGTTCTTCCAATCCTTTCTTATTCTCAAAATGACACGGAATCAGATAAAAAAGAACCCTTAAATATAGGCTTTGTATTATACACAAAAAGCAATACTCCTGGAACATTATTCGCAAGATGGAATTGGGGAAACGCTTACAGTGGTCCTGGAATAGCAACTGGAGGACCAAAAGAAAGTGGATATGTTGGAAATTATCACGTTCGATATTTTTATGAGAATGGAGATTTTTCAGATGAATATGACCTTGTAATAGAAAAGACAGGAGATTTTTACTATGTTTCGTGGCTTATTAAAGGGAAAGTCGCTGCTAAAGGTGTTGGAATGGAAGTGGAAAACGGTTTAGCGGTCGGATGGCGTAGAGTTAATGATTAGATTTAAGCGAAAATTTCATTTGAATTTAAAACTGCCAACAAAGCATAAAACCCATTGAAACGGTTTTTATACAAGACCGATGGAATACATTCAGCGAAAGCTGACCAAAATGGATACGCAACTCCGTTGCTCCCGCCCTTTCGGTGCATGTATTCCATCGTCCTGCTAAACCAAATTGAAAAAGGCCTTTTTGCTCAATACAACTTCCACTGCCCATCGAGGGAAAACGTAAGCCATCTGCAGTGCTAAAAGCAATTTGGCCCGGCCAATCGAACTCCCGATTCAATAAAGTGGCTCGCCAATATAATTTCCTAAGGGAAATTTATGGGCGAGAGGGACAATGCCGCCGTCGCTCGCGTGGCAGCGCTCACAAAGGCTGCATTGTCTCCCTCTTTTTGTATCTTCGTTCTCATGACCGAACTGCGTTTAGCAGGACGTTGCAGCACATTAGTGGAAAGAGAAAAATATGATAAATGCCAAAGAATCATTAAGATTTCTGCCCACCATAGGGATTTTTATTTTCATCATACTTTACATTTATGCTGCTACATTATACCCTGGAGGTTCACAAGCAGATATTAACTCTTTAGGGTTTGATTGGAGCAACAACTATTGGTGTAACTTAATGAGCGAAAATGGTATAAATGGCCTCAAAAATAATGCAAGACCGGTTGCCATTGGGGCAATAAGTATGCTTTGCATCAGTATGACATTTTTCTTCTTTCAATTTGCAGACTACTTTGAAAAAAACAGAAATTGGAATTTAACTATAAAAATTTCTGGTGCGTTGGGAATGTTGTCGGCAGTTTTCATTTTCACAAAATTTCATGACGTCATGACTACCATTCTAAGTATATGTGGTGTTGTGGTTATTATTGGAATGATTAGGGCACTTCATAAAAACAAATTCACTTTTTTCAAAGTATTTGGAATATTCTGTATGGTAATTGTGGGCATGAATAATTTGTTCTACTATAATGAAAACTTAATACAATATTCTCCTTTGGTACAAAAAGCAGCTTTCATCCTGATACTCTCCTGGACAGTTGCCCTTAATTTAAAAATGAAAAAGAAAACCATTTTATAAAACCTAACCGAAAATGAAAACTGGAATAATAACTGGATGTAGCAGGGGCATTGGATTGGCCACGGTTGACTTACTGACTAATGATGATGACATAAAAATTATTGGCACCTCAACTTCGGGTAATTGTTCCATTTCAAAACCAAACTTTGAATGTTATAGACTAAATCTTTCTGAAAGTGAATCGATAACCGACTTCATTAATATGTTTGGAAATACAAAAATTGATTTTCTTGTTAATAATGCTGGTATTTTATTAGAAAACTGGAATGAATCTGCAATAAACATAGACCACTTAAGACAGACATTTAATGTGAATCTATTCGGAACTATTGAGCTTACTGAAAAGCTAATTTCTAATTTTAATGATAACGGACAAATTATCAATATTACTTCCGATTGGGGTTCGTTCAGCGAAAAGAATTTTGATGAATTTCAACCACACTATAAAATGTCTAAGTCTGCATTAAATATGTACACAAAACTACTGGCAAAAAGACTTGAAAAACAAAATATCATTGTTTCTTCTTTTGACCCGGGATGGACGCAAACAGATATGGGCGGAAATAATGCCTCAAGAAAACCAACAGATGTGGCAAAAGATATTAGAAATTTATTAAGTAGCAATCCTGAAAGTGGTCATTTTTGGCATCGAGGGAAAATTAGAGATTGGTAAAAACGCAAAAATTAGCTATTCTTTTTACCTTCATTTTCAATGACCTCAGACATGTAGTAGAGCTTTTTTAAACTTCGCTTTAATAGGGTGAACCGGTACACCCCAATAGCAAAAAACACAATGCTAAACACCAAAGCCGTAACCGCTAAATACTGAAAATCAGGGTAAGTTTTTATTTGAAAAAGCGCAATACTTCCCAAAAGCAAATACAGTGAAGACCTGATGTAAGACAGCAAAGTGCGTTCGTTGGCCAAACGGGTACGCTCTATAGCCAAATAATCTCTTAAAATAACTTCTTGGTCGGGTTTAAAGTCGCGCCCAAAATGTAGAAGTCTCATTTTTTTCAACTTTACCGGTGCTTTCATCAGAAGGTGTACTTTTAAAGTTTACCCATAAAAATACACAATTTTTCAGGGAATATACCTTCTACTTTACATCAAGGCCTTTTCATTAGGATTTTAAGAAACAATCCTTAAAATCGATAAAAAAAACGCCAAAAAGCAAAATTTAACACTTGCATACAGCTTTAACGTTATTTTAAGACAATTAACCATTAACTTTAAAACTTAAACTAATAATTCAAAAAAATATGAAAAAGCCAGCGCTTATCCCATTGATTGTTTTAGCATTTACCTTAGTATTTTCAATTCAGGCCAATGCCCAAAAGTTTACAAAACTTGATAAAAGTCCGCTAGACATTGCCTATTATAAAACAGACCGCAATGCCCCGCCCATGATAAAAGTTATTTACAGCCGTCCGCAACTTAACGGCAGAGATATGAGTACCTTAGCTCCAACAGGAAAAGTTTGGAGAACCGGAGCAAATGAGGCCACCGAAATTAAGTTTTATAAGGACACTAAATTTGGAGGGAAGGAAGTAAAGGCAGGCACTTACTCTCTATATACCATTCCCGGCGAAACCGAATGGACTATAATTTTAAGTAAGGACACTGATGTTTGGGGAGCCTACGGCTATTCTGAAAGCAATGACGTGTTAAGAACTACTGCGCCAGTTAGCCAAGGTGAACCCATTGAGGCCTTTTCCATAGCCTTTAATGACAATGCCATGCATTTGGCTTGGGGGACAACAAGGGTTGCCATTCCAGTAAGCCAATAGCACAAACAAAAAGAGACTTGAAATTTCAAGTCTCTTTTTTGTTAAGGTATATTTAAATACTTGTGGGTTTGCAACGACACTTTCCACTTGGGGTATTTCATCACGTAATCCACAATTTCAGGAATAATCTTGTCACGTTTGCTCCATTCGGGCTGCATATACAAAATACAGTTTTTGTTTACTTTGACGGCCTGTTCTTCAGCAAAACGAAAATCGTCTTTGTTATAAATAATCATTTTAAGTTCATCGGCCTTACTATAAATTTCCTCTGTGGGCAACTTCATCTTTTTTGGAGATAAGCAAATCCAGTCCCAAGTACCTGTTAATTTATAAGCGCCTGAAGTTTCGATATGAATCTGCATGCCCTCGGCCTTTAGCTTTGCGGTCAACATGGTCATATCCCAAGTTAAAGGCTCACCACCTGTTACTACGATGGTATCACTATATTTTTTGGCGTTTTCAACAATTTTAGACGTTTCTGTAGGTGGGTGCAATTCGGCATTCCAACTTTCTTTAACATCGCACCAATGGCAGCCCACATCGCAACCGCCAATCCTAACAAAATAGGCCGCTGTGCCTTTATGGAATCCTTCACCCTGTATAGTGTAAAACTCTTCCATAAGCGGCAACATTTCGCCTTTGTTTACCAATTCTTGTATCTGTAAATTCATAAGTGTGCAAAGATAAACCATTGTTATTTAATTGTAATACGTTTTATATGCCTAGTTTTTATTTGATTTCACATAGATTATCTATTTTTATAAAAAATTACGCGTATGGGTAAAACAGAGGAATTTTTTAAATACATCACCGAGGGCAATGCAACAAAAGGCGATTTTATACCTGTTGGATCCGCTATCTTGGATGATGAAACCATTACTGGGGCACATGTAAAAATCCCTTTAAAAACCATGAACCGCCATGGGCTGATTGCTGGTGCAACGGGTACAGGAAAAACAAAATCGTTGCAGGTTTTAGCTGAAAATTTAAGTGATAGGGGCATTCCCGTATTGTTGATGGACATAAAAGGCGACTTGAGCGGTTTGGCACAGCCAAGCCCGGGACATCCAAAAATTGACGAACGCCACGAAAAAATAGGCTTGCCTTTTGAAGCCAAATCGTTTCCTGTTGAAATATTAACCCTCTCGGAACAAGATGGCGTGAGGTTAAGGGCCACCATAAGTGAATTTGGCCCGGTTTTGCTATCACGGATTTTAGATTTAAGTGAAGCCCAATCTGGTGTTGTTGCCGTTATTTTTCAATATTGTGATGACAATAAACTGCCTCTTTTAGATTTAAAGGATTTCAAAAAAATATTGCAATACGCCACCTATGAAGGTAAAAAAGAATTCGACGATGCTTATGGTAGAATTTCCACAGCCTCAACAGGTGCCATTTTAAGAAAAATTGTAGAGTTGGAACAGCAAGGTGCCGATTTATTTTTTGGCGAAACCTCTTTTGATGTTCAAGATTTGATTCGCGTTGATGAAAATGGACGTGGATACATTAACATCATTAGGTTGACCGATATACAGGATCGCCCTAAACTATTTTCAACCTTTATGTTAAGCTTGTTGGCTGAAATTTATTCTACATTCCCTGAGCAAGGCGATGCTGATAGGCCAGAGCTCATCTTATTTATTGATGAAGCCCATCTAATTTTTGACGAAGCTTCAAAAGCATTGTTAAATCAAATTGAAAGCATTGTAAAACTCATTAGAAGTAAAGGAGTTGGTCTGTATTTTGTCACCCAAAACCCAACCGATGTACCAGAAGCCGTTTTAAGTCAGTTAGGTTTAAAAATACAACACGCTCTTAGGGCATTTACCGCTAAAGACAGAAAGGCCATTAAGCTAACTGCCCAAAATTATCCAGATTCAGATTATTACGACACCACCGATGTTTTAACCTCATTGGGTATTGGCGAGGCTTTAGTTTCCGCTTTGGATGAAAAAGGTCGCCCCACCCCACTGGCCGCAACCATGATGCGTGCCCCAATGAGCAGAATGGATGTATTGACCGATGCAGAGTTGGGCCAACTCCTTTCAAAATCCAAACTGGTAAAAAAATACAACGAAACTGTCGATCGGGAAAGTGCCTATGAAATGCTGAACGATAAAATAGAACGCGCCGAGGCTGAAGAGGCCCAAGAAAAGGCTAGACAAGAAAAAGAGGCATTGAAGAAAGCGGAATCTAACAAAAGAACTTCTTCAACTCGAAGAAGCACAAGAATGAATCCAGTGATTAAAGTTTTGACCAGTGCCACCTTTATTAGAAGTGTTTTTGGTATCTTAACCAAAGTGATGAAAAAATAAGTCGGCAACCAACATTTAAACAATTTAACAAACCTAAATCCATTTTATGCGCTTATCTATTTTAGGCTCAATGGCGATAATCATTTTATTCGCTAGCTGCAAAAAAGAACAAAACCCTTTTGAAATTGGGAAACAACATATTGGCTTTTTAACTGATTCTACCCAAGTTAAAGACTTAAAAACCATTTTTGCTGCAGACTCCATCTCTAAATTTATTAGCGGCGATGAATTTGCTGGGAGCACCAATACTATTGAAATTTTTGAAAAAGGAGGTAAAAAGCGTTTGACGCTAACACCCAAACATGCTTTGGATTCTACCTCAACCATTAGAAGTGTCCGTATTCTTGATGAACGTTTTAAAACTAAAAAAAACATTAGTACATTAAGCACCTTTAAGGACATAAAGGACAGCTACAAAATATCTAAAATCAGTAATTTGATTAATTCTGTAGTTGTTGCCATTGATGGCATAAACGCTAGTTTTACCATAGACAAAAAAGAACTACCAGCCAATTTAAGGTTTGATATGGATTTAAAATTTGAAGCCACTCACATTCCTGATAATGCAAAAATTAAATACTTTTTTATAAATTGGAATAATTGAAAAACTTTTAAATGAATCCATTTTTAGCCAAACTATTAGTTGATGCCGCACGTAAAAGGCTTGAAAAAAAACAAGCTGGAGAGCCCGTGAGCAAAAAACAAATAGTGCCTTTGGTGAGAAGGTTTCAAGTGGAGCTCGCACATGCCGTTAAGGAGTATATTTTTATTGTTATTGGGGTTTTTTCAGCGGGCTTTGGCTTAAAAGGATTCTTATTACCTAACAAATTTATAGATGGTGGAGCAACTGGTATTTCATTATTACTGGAAAACATTACTTCGTTAGAATTGGGCCTTTTGCTGTTAGTGGTTAACCTGCCTTTTCTAATTTTGGCTTATAGAACCATTGGAAGCAAATTTGCTTTAAAAAGTATAGCTGCTATTGCCCTTTTGGCCGTTGTTGTTCATTTTGTAGAGTACCCAACAATAACAGACGACAAACTGCTAATCGCTGTTTTTGGTGGGTTCTTTTTAGGTTCAGGAATAGGAATGTCCATGCGTGGCGGAAGCGTTATAGATGGCACCGAGGTTTTGGCCATATTTTTAAGCAGGAAACTATCACTTACCATTGGAGATGTCCTTTTAATCATCAATATTATAATATTTTCGGCGGGCGCTTATATTTTATCTATTGAAACAGCGCTCTATGCCATTTTAACCTATTTGGCCGCCGCCAAAACAGTCGATTTTGTTGTTGATGGCGTTGAGGAATATGTTGGCGTAACAATCATATCAAATAACCATGAAGAGATTAGGGTTATGTTAATTGAAAAGTTACGTAGAGCTTGTACTATTTATGCGGGAAAGGGTGGATTTGGCAGCCATGGAAAAAGTTATGACAAAGACATCATTTATACCGTAGTAACTCGATTGGAACTCCCAAGGCTGCAAACAGAGATTGACAAAATTGACAAAAAAGCGTTTATCATTATGGGCATAGTTAAAGATTTAAAGGGTGGCATGATAAAAAGAAAACCCATGAAAGATCATTGACGATTGACGATTGACGATTGACGATAAAAAAAGAATATCTTGACAAAAAAAAAATACACCATACAAAATGCTCCGTTTGTTGTTCCTACAACAGATGGAAAAATCATTAAAGAACATTTTGGCTTGGCCACGGACGGGAATTCAAAAATCAGTATTGCCCATATGAAAGCTCCTGCAGGATGGAGCGAACCCTTTCAAACCCCAGAATTTGACGAATACACCTTTGTCATTAAAGGGAAAAAACAATTTATCATTGAAGGTGAGACCGTTGTTTTAGAAGAAGGACAATCCATTAAAATTGAAAGGAACACTAGGGTTCAATATTCCAATCCATTTACCGAAGTTTGTGAATATATTGCCATTTGCGCACCTGCATTTTCTATGGATTTAGTAAACAGAGAAGGTTAATGAACCAAATAAAAATTGTAGGGTCGGCCATTAACGCCTTAAGTTATTTTTCATCAGACTTAGCCGCCAAACTTGCCATTAAAATCTTTTCTACCCCTCGAAATGCCAAGTTAAACGAAGAAGGCATTCAATATTTAAGCTCAGCTGAACAAATGGATGTAACATGTGATGGCTTTCAGGTAAAAACTTACCAATGGAAAGGCAACCACAAAACTGTTTTATTGGTGCATGGTTGGGATAGTAATTCATTTAGATGGAAAAACTTCATTGAACTTTTAAAACAAGACGACTACAATATCATTTCTATTGATGCCCCAGCACATGGAGCTTCAGGAAGCAAAATATTCAATGCACCACTATATGCCAAGTGCCTAGACGTGGTTATAAATCAATATAAGCCTGAAATTGTTGTTGGGCATTCGGTTGGAGGAACAGCCATTGTTATTGCCCAAGAAACGCACAATCTTCCGTCCATTGAAAAGTTAGTTTTATTGGGAGCCCCTTCAAATCTAGGCATTTCAGTAAAAAACTATACAACGATGATGGGGTATAACCACAGAGTTGCAGAGGCCATGAACCGTTATTATTTGAAATATTTTGGCCATTTACCAGAATATTATTGCGTTGAAAATTTCTATAGTAACATTAATGCAAAAGGCCTCATTATTCACGATAAAAAAGACCAAATTATTTCCTTTAGGGAAGCTTTGGATATTAAACGTGTTTACAAAAATTCTGAATTGGTTAAAACCAACGGATATGGCCACAGGTTACGATCTGAAAAAGTCTACCAACATATTTTAGACTTTTTAAACGCTTAAGTTTATTGTATTTTTGAGCCATGGCAGAAACCGAATTAAAACGAATCAACAAATATTTAAGTGAAGTTGGCTATTGCTCTAGGCGAGAAGCCGACAAACTTATTGATGCCGGTAGGGTTACTATAAATGGCGTTGTCCCAGAAATGGGAACCAAAATTGCGCCAAACGATGTGGTTGCTGTTGATGGTAAGGAAATAAAAAACACTAAAGAGGAATTTGTCTATTTGGCCTTCAACAAGCCCATAGGTATCGTATGTACTACAGATACTTCAGTTGAAAAAGACAACATTATTGATTATATAAATTATCCAAAACGCATTTTCCCTATTGGGAGATTGGATAAACCTAGTGAAGGCTTAATTCTTCTTACTGACGATGGTGATATTGTAAACAAAATTTTGCGTGCTAGTAATAATCACGAAAAGGAATACATCGTTACTGTTGACAAACCCATTTCGCAAACCTTTATTGAACGAATGGCCGGTGGAATTTATCTTGAAGATTTGAAAAAAACCACAAAAAAATGCAAGGTTGAAAAACTTGGGACCTATAAATTCAAAATTATTTTGACCCAAGGCTTAAATCGTCAAATCAGGCGCATGTGCGACTATTTGAACTACGAAGTACAAACCCTGAAACGGGTGAGAATAATGAACATTAAGCTTGATTTTCCTATAGGCCAATATAGAGAACTGACCGAGGATGAATTCAAAATTCTAAGTGAACATATCTCCAACTCCTCAAAAGAATATAAGCCTCAAAAAGAAAGACGAAAGCATAAATAATCTTTAAAGAGCAGATACTCTCTGAATAAGGCTGCCATACAAAATACTGATTACAAATTATTTATAACGCCAACTGGTTAAATCAGCATCAGGAGGGGCAGATTCTAAAATACGCTTCATAATTTTTGGCACGTACATACTATTATAGCGCAATCTTGAAATATGGTTTGGATTTTCTTGATCCCCATTCCAGCAATGTTCAGCCCTATCTCCATAATCAACTTCACCTTCATAATAGGGATCTGTGGTACTTTCTAAAAAATCTTCCATGAGATACACGGCATTATTTAAATAGTAATTATCCATATCTCCACAATAGATATGAATTTTACCTTTTAATTTATCTCCCAATTTAGACCAATCACGTTCTAAGATATATCTTAAATCATGATTGTCTTTCCAATATTGCGCAACTTCATGGTCTATTTCACCAGACATTTTATCCCAAATTCTTTTAGGGTAACCGTCTTCTCCCTGTGGTGAATAGGTAGCTTCCCAAATATCGTATTGTCCACCAGACCTAGATTTATCTCCCAACACCAATTCCATGTGATTATAGTCTTTAACGGTTGCTGATACTTTGCCTAAATAATCTCTATGCCCTGGAACTTCCATAGTCTTGTGTTTACTTTTAGCATAATAGGCATTTTCATCTTCATAGATGTTTGTTAAGCAATAAGCCCTAAAATCTATAGGGTCTGGGCAAGCTGCAAAACAGCCATTGTACTCGTCTGGATATTTAACCTGAACTGCCAAAGCTTCCCAACCGCCTGTTGAGCCTCCGTACAAAAAGCGCGACCACCCTTGGCCCTGACCTCTAAACATCTTTTCAATATAAGGGATGAGTTCATAGGTGATGGCGTCACCAAAAGGCCCTTGACTAGCCGAGTTCACCGCATAGGAATCATCATAATAAGGTGTAGGGTGCTGTATTTCAATAATCAAAAACCTTGGGAAATTAGGTTCATTCCATCTCTTATAAAAATCATAGGCCTCTTGTTGTTGAATCTTATTATAACCATTAACATGGAATCTTTCAGAATAGTCAGGCTCTAAATTTTTATCCGGGGGAACGGTTCTAAACCCTCCAAAATCTGATGGAAAATGACCATGAAAAATCATTAACGGATATTTAGCCTCAGGATGCTCATTAAAGCCTTTTGGTAAAAGAACATGAGCACCTAAATACATATCACGCCCCCAAAACTTTGAAAGCAGTTCAGATTTTATCTTTATATGCTTTATCCAATCCGTATCCTCAGGTTCTTCTATTTTGGGAATAACTTTATTTAAAACAATATCAAAAGATTGATTTTCAGTATCTAAAACCGTTATTTTAACTGGTTCACTGTATAAATTTTCTGGAGAAATATTCCATTTCTGTCCTTCGCCATTATCCATAGGCAACTTTACTTGTTGACCAGTGGACAAATTAAACGTTTCATATTTATTCAACACAGCTTGAACATAATACTCTCCTGGCTTTAATTGAGATAATTGTTTGTAGGGAAAACCAAATACTGAATCATCAAAATTATAGGAATGATTTCCATTCCATTCCTCAACATTCAACCCAAAAATTGGTTGCGCGTTTAATCCTTCGCTTACCTGAAAACGGGGTTCTGAAGCATCATTGTCAGCAATAATTAACAGCAGCCTACCATCGTATTTTTGACTTGATAAACTGTCTGATAAGCTAACATTGAATGTGAGTTTGGATTTAGTATCGGACTTACAACTAAAAAAAGAGAAACTTACAATTAACAGTATACATTTTAAAGATTTCATAGGAACAGAAATTTTTAAAAAGATAGTTAATTATAATAGATAAAAAAACTATTCTAAAAAAAGAAATAACCCTAGTCTCGATGGCTTTTGCGTTCTCTGGCCAAGAGTGTGTTTTTTAGGAGCATAGCAATCGTCATTGGTCCAACACCACCCGGTACCGGCGTAATGTAACTTGCTTTTTTGCTAACGCTTTCAAATTCCACATCTCCTGCCAATCGGTATCCATTCTTTTTGGTTTGGTCTGGTACTCGGGTAATGCCCACGTCGATAATAACGACGTCCTCTTTCACCATATCTCCTGTTAAGAATTCAGAAATCCCAATGGCAGCAACAATTATATCGGCTTCTTTGGTAATTTCCTTTAGATTTTTTGAACGACTGTGTACAACAGTGACCGTGGCATCACCTGCCTTACGCTTTTGACTCATTAAAATACTAATAGGGCGACCAACAATATGGCTCCTGCCCATAACGACAACATTTTTACCAGAAGTCTCAACCTGATAACGCTCCAACAATTCAAGAATTCCAAAGGGTGTAGCAGGCAAAAAAGTTGGCAAATCCAAAGCCATTCTTCCAACATTCACAGGGTGAAAACCGTCTACATCCTTATCTGGATCTACAGCCATTAGCACCTTTTGCTCATCAATTTGTTCGGGCAAAGGCAATTGAACTATAAAACCATCAATATTGTCATTGGTATTTAACTCATTAATTTTATCGAGTAATTCTTCTTCAGAAGTATATTCTGGTAATTCTATAAGTGTAGAATTAAAGCCAATACGCTCACATGCCTTTACCTTAGCGCTCACATAAGTCATACTTGCGCCGTCAGATCCCACTAAAATTGCAGCCAGATGAGGCACTTTTTCACCTTTGGAAACCATTGCCTTTACATGTTCTGCAATTTCCTCTTTAATGTCGTTACTTACTTTTTTTCCGTCTAGAATGGTCATGTATTGTAGATTTTAGAACTTGGTATTAGCCTATGGAAATAAACTTATAATTATTAAAATTAGCGCATGTTTTTCATCATTTGCATCATCTTTTTACCCCCACCGCCTTGCATCATCTTCATCATTTTGCTCATTTGGTTAAATTGCTTTAAAAGCTGGTTCACCTCTTGTACTGAAGTACCTGAACCTTTACCTATTCGCTTTTTTCTACTACCATTAATTATTGAAGGGTTAGAGCGTTCTTCTGGAGTCATGGAATGAATGATGGCCTCAATACCTTTAAAAGCATCATCATCAATATCAACATCTTTTAGCATTTTTCCAGCACCGGGAATCATACCCATAAGGTCTTTCATATTCCCCATTTTTTTGATTTGCTGGATTTGCTTTAAGAAATCGTCAAACCCAAATTGGTTCTTGGCAATTTTCTTTTGAAGTTTTCTAGCTTCCTGCTCATCAAACTGTTCTTGGGCACGTTCAACCAAAGATACCACATCACCCATGCCCAAAATACGATCGGCCATACGTGATGGATAGAACACATCAATAGCTTCCATCTTCTCGCCCGTACCAATAAATTTGATGGGTTTATTAACAACAGATTTAATGGAAATGGCCGCACCACCTCGCGTATCACCATCTAATTTGGTCAGGATAACCCCATTAAAATTCAAGATATCGTTGAAAGCTTTTGCTGTATTAACTGCATCTTGACCCGTCATGGAATCAACAACAAACAAGGTTTCTTGAGGCTGGATAGCTTTGTGGATATTTGATATTTCGGTCATCATTGCCTCATCAACAGCCAATCGACCAGCGGTATCTATTATTACAACATTAAATCCGTTAGCTTTTGCATGGGCAATGGCCGCTTGCGAAATAGCAACGGGATCATTATTCCCTTTATCGCTAAATACCTCAACACCAATTTGATCTCCAACAACATGTAACTGATCTATCGCAGCAGGACGATATACATCGCACGCCACTAGTAATGGTTTTTTAGTCTTTTTATTTTTTAGATAATTAGCAAGCTTACCAGAAAATGTTGTTTTACCAGAACCCTGTAAACCTGACATTAAAATAACACTCGGGTTGCCCGACAGGTTTATACCTTCGGCATCACCACCCATAAGTTCAGTTAACTCGTCTTTAACGATTTTAACCATTAACTGCCCAGGCTGAAGTGTGGTCAATACATTTTGACCCAATGCCTTTTCTTTAACCTTATTGGTAAAATCCTTAGCAATTTTAAAGTTAACATCGGCATCAAGTAATGCGCGACGTACTTCTTTTAAGGTTTCGGCAACGTTTACTTCCGTAATGCTTCCATGCCCTTTTAAAACGTGTAAGGCCTTATCTAATTTATCGCTTAAATTATTGAACATAATTCTTCTTCATTTTAAGAGTTGCAAATTTAATGATTTGAAGCGTATTATGGCAAGAAACATAACACAATGTGCATATAAAAAAAGCTGCCAAATTTTGACAGCCTTTATAAAAGGACACTTAACTAATTAGCCTAACCAACCGAATGAGGCAAGTACCCTTTTTAACTAATTAAACTTTCTTTTCCAACACCAAAATTCTTTCTATCTCGCCACTGGCGTTTAAATCTTTTAATTCAATTCTGTTTGGCAAAATCTCCTTTATTTTCCATCTGTGGTTTAACTGATTGAATGGTTCATTGTCACCAAAATATAATCCTAGGTTTAAGCCTTCTTTTCTGTAAGACAACCAAGCACCACCAAAAGTACCATTATTAGGATCGGTAACTACTACTCTACCTGATATTCTAAAATCTAAAGTGTACATGAAGAAAGGCTCTGGGTTGTTATTACCGGCAACATGATATGCAGCAACTTCCCACAATCCGTTTGTTAATACATCATCAATGTAGTTTAAATCACCATCACCGTCTGGGCAATGTCTTTCAAGTATCATTTGATTGTTTAGATTTTCCAATTTAATCAAATCTTCTTGCAAGAAAGTGATTAACCACTCGAGTTGTAAATTAGGCCTTCCGTCCAAAGTGATTTGCAAAATGAACCCAATGTTTCTTATACCTATTTCATAAGTACCTTCAACTAACTCGCCGTTTACTCTAAGTTTTACAACATTGTTTGCATAGAATTTTAATGGCGTACCAATGTAGTCTGATACATTATCAACACCGTCAACATTTAGGCGAGCTACACGCCACATACATGCTTGCAAGAAGTTTTCGATACGTTCTTTTGTAATATCAATAACCACATCACAATTTTTCTTCATGATGATTCTGTTACCACCTTCTTCATAAAGTTTGATTTTTCCATACTCAATGTCGTAAACAATCCACTCTAGAGTAAAGTCCGCCAGATTTTCAAACTCCATTTTTAATAAAGCTCCTCTATCAGTAACACGTGTGCTCCAAGTACCTGTTAAAATATCACCACCTCTGGCGCGCATAACAACCACACCATCTTCTTTAAAGTTTAGGGCATACTCTTTAAATTCAGCGGTATTGTCTTGGTTATCTCTTTGGTATTCCCAGACAACCCATGGACATAGTTTTAAATATTCATCTAAACGCTCTTTAGTGAAATCATCATCTCCATAATCATTATCATCATCTTCATCACAGGCATCTTTGGCTTCTCTAATGGTTGCGGCCAATTCTTGGTTACTATGAACTTCTACCGTTGTTCCATCAGCATATTCAAGGGTGATGGGGAAATTAATACTTGCAATAACTTCTGCATTTTTTACACGTTTGATGAAACGGTACAACTGTCTGTCGTTTTCTATTTGAACAACATCAATAATTTGAAACTCCTTATTGAATACCGAAAATGAAATAGGGTACTGAAAATCGATACATTCAATATCATCATCTGGTTCATTTTCACCTCTACACTCTTTAATTAATTCATCTAGGGCAGCACGATTTTCGATAACAATTTCCTCGTGATTGGATAAAATAATGGTAATAGGGAACACGATATCACATCGATCTACATCATCGTCAAATTCTTTGAAAATAGCTTCAATAACGTGAAAATCTTCTGTAGAGTTGATAATAATTTCAAGTCCGTTCACAATAACGGTAACCGGCAGTTCAACAGATAGACAACTGGCACCGTCAATGATATTGTCGGCAGATCCGTCCATTATAGAAGTGGAGAACATTAAGGTAGTCAATTCAGAATCGGGGGCTAGGCCTTCACTTTCGTCAACAGGAGTAATATCTACTTCTTCCTGTTGACAAGAAGTGAACAATAAAAGGGCAAAAAAAGGTATTAATAATAACGTTTTAATGTTAGTTTTCATGGTAAATGATTTTGGGTTAAACATAGCTTTTTTATTATAAAACAGGATAACTTTAAAAATTCCTACCCTGTATTTGCATTTTTTTTATTTTAGTGGCACCAACTACCAATAACCATGGGGAAACAGCTGCATGAAAATATTTGTGAAGAACATTTATTTTCTTCCATATTCAATAAATATTCAAAAGACTTACACAATTTCCTTTACTATAAGTTCGGCGATTTACTTAACCCAAAAGATAAAGTGCAGGAAGCTTTCATTAAACTCTGGGAAAACTGTGCAAAAATAACACCCAATAAAGCCAAGAGTTTTGTGTTTACCACGGCCAATAATTTAATGCTCAACGAAGCTGCCCACCAAAAAGTGGTTTTAAAGCATCAGAAAACCAAACCAAAAATGAGCACCAACGAAAGCCCCGAATTTTTAATGCAGCAAGCTGAATATAATGACAAACTGCAAAAAGCATTGAGCAATTTAACCGAAGCCCAACGCGAAGCTTTTATGATGAACCGCGTTGAAGGTAAACGCTTTAAAGAAATAGCAGAACTTTTGGATATTTCTACCAAAGCCGTGGAAAAACGTATTTATGGTGCTTTGGAAAAATTAAGGCAGGACATTAAGGAACTATAAAAAGTGGAAAAAACATTGTTTGAAATCACCAAAATGGATTGTCCTTCGGAGGAGAACTTAATCCGGATGAAATTGCAGGGAGTTTCAGGTATTAAAAATATGCTATTTGATATTCCCAACAGAAAATTGACCATTTATCATACTGGTGGGATTGAACAAATTGAAAAATTATTGGGTGAGCTTAAATTAGGTGATAAAAAAATAAAGACAGAACAAACCGAAGAAATCAATTTTGCTGAAAACTCAAATCAAAGAAAACTACTTTGGACCGTTTTAGGCATTAATTTTCTGTTTTTTGTTTTAGAAATGGTTACCGGAATTTTCTCCAAATCCATGGGGTTAGTTGCCGATAGTCTAGATATGTTGGCCGATTCTTTTGTTTATGGACTTAGTCTTTTGGCAGTCGGCAGAACCCTATCAAGAAAAAAACAAATAGCAAAACTTGCAGGATATTTTCAAATAACCTTAGCTGTTATCGGCTTTTTGGAGGTTTTGAGGCGGTTTATTGGAACAGAAAAACTCCCAAACTTTTCTACCATGATTATCGTTTCCATTTTTGCCCTGTTAGCAAATGGTATTTGCCTTTATCTATTGCAAAAATCCAAGAGTAAAAAAGAAGCACATATGAAAGCCAGCATGATTTTCACTTCAAACGATATTATAATAAATTTAGGTGTTATTTGCGCTGGGCTTTTAGTTAATTGGCTCAATTCCAACAAACCTGATTTAATTATTGGAACCATTGTATTTGTTTTGGTCATTCAAGGGGCTATGCGCATTTTAAAACTCGGGAAATAACCCCTAAATCTTGCCTCAATTTTTTAAAGGGCAAAAAATTTTTTAAAGGTAGGGTAGGAAAAAATAAAACTTAACTGTTATATAGTTGAATAAGCAAATGATGAATAGAGAAGAACTCATATCGAAATGGTTGGACAACAACCTAAATGATCAAGAACTTAAGGCTTTTAAAAACCTTGAGGATTATGATGATTTAGTGAAGTTAGATACTAGTTTGCAGGCTTTTAAAGTAGATAATTACGATACTTCTAAAGAACTGGAAAACGTATTATCTTTTATTAAAAGCAAAAAACAAACCAAAACACATTGGTTTAAACCACTCATGCGCGTGGCCGCTATTTTGGCCATTTGTTTTGGTTTGTACTATTACACCACAACTTTAGATACGACCATTTCTACCGAATATGCTCAAAAAACAACCATAGAATTACCTGATGCATCTAGTGTTTCCCTCAATGCTAAATCCATTTTGGTGTATAATAAAAAGGACTGGAAACATGACCGTGAAGTTGAACTTCAAGGAGAAGCCTTTTTTAATGTTGCCAAAGGATCATCATTTAAGGTAAACACAACATCTGGAACCGTTACGGTTTACGGAACTCAATTTAATGTGAAACATCGGGACAATTATTTTGAGGTTATTTGCTACGAAGGACTTGTTGGGGTAACCTACAATTCTCAAGAAACAAAATTAAAACCTGGAGACAGTTTTTTAATTATTGATGGGAAAACAATTGCTAAAGAAAAAGAGCACCTCACCATGCCTTCGTGGTTAAATAACGCCAGTACATTTAAAAGCTTACCTTACAAAGTTGTTATTGCCGAATTTGAAAGACAATACAATGTTGATATTACTTTATTGGGCATAGATTCCACCCAATTGTTCACAGGTAGTTTTACACACGACGATATTGATGTTGCTTTAAAATCAATTACCTTACCTTTACATGTAACCTATAGTAAAACCAACAATACTATCACATTAAAGCGTGAATAGAAGCTATATTCTTTCTATTATTTTTTCCTTAATTTTTTTGAATGTTGCCACGTTAAAGGCCCAGACCATTCAGGAAGAAAAGCAACCGCTTATTGCCATTTTAAAAGTGCTTTCAAAGCGATTTGACGTAAGCTTTTCTTATGTTGATGAAACCATAGAAGGCAAAGAAGCGCTCATGCCACCTTTAGGTTTTTCTTTGGAAGAAGCTTTGGAATTCCTTAAAATTGAAACCGAACTGGACTTTGAAATTTTGGACAATAGGTTCATCGCCATTAAAACACAAAAAGAAAGCCAATCAAATTTTATAAGGCAAAAACTTAAAGAGGTGGTTGTAACCAATTACCTTACAACAGGTATCACAAAATTAAATGATGGGTCGCTTACCATAAAACCACAAACTTTTGGAATTCTACCGGGTTTGATTGAACCTGATGTTCTGCAAACTATACAAGCTATTCCAGGCGTTTTAAGTGCCGATGAAACGGTTTCGAACATTAATGTTCGCGGTGGTACGCATGACCAAAACCTATTGCTTTGGGACGGCATAAAAATGTACCAATCCGGACACTTTTTCGGGCTCATTTCTGCCTTTAACCCCTACATTACCAGACGCATAAACGTTTATAAAAATGGCACTCGGGCGAAGTACGGTGACGGTATTTCGAGTATTATCGACATGCAATTACCCGATAATATTGACCAAGAATTTGACACCGGAATAGGTTTCAACTTAATTAATGGTGATGGTTTTACTAAAATTCCGCTGACAAATAAAACCGAGCTGCAACTATCTACACGACGTTCCATTACTGATTGGATAAACACGGCAACATACGACCAATATTTTAAGCGCATTTTTCAGGATTCAGACTTTAATGCAGCAAAACAAAGCGACGATTTTATTTCGCAAAACGAATCGTTTTATTTTTATGATATCACGGCCAAATTCCTCTATGATATTTCTAAAAAAGACCATCTTCGCTTTCATTTTTTAAATGTGAACAACAATTTGAACTATGATGAACAATCTACGATAAATGACCAAAGCGAGGCTTTAAATAGCAAATTAGTGCAGAACAATTTAGCTTTAGGACTGACCTATACTAGAGATTGGAACGACAAACTCTCAACCACATCGCAAATTTATGTGTCCAACTACGACTTGGATGCCACAAATTTCGATATTCTAAACAATCAACGCCTCATCCAAGAAAATGAGGTATATGATGGCTCGGCGAAACTGGACATTAACTACACTGCCAATCAAAATTTCACTTTAAATAGCGGTTATCAATTTACCGAGGTTGGCATTAGTAATCTAGAAGACGTTAACAACCCCAACTTTAGAAGCTATGTAAAGGAAGTTTTAAGAACACACGCCATTTATGCAGAAAGTCAATTTTTATCAGATAATGCAAAAACACGGCTAAACTTGGGTGGCCGTTTAAACTACATCAGCAAATTCAATATGATTTTGGCCGAACCCAGATTGAGTTTTAGTCAACGTTTTTTAAGCAATTTTAGATTTGAAGTTTTGGGTGAATTTAAAAGTCAGACTACATCGCAAATTATAGATTTGCAAAATGACTTTTTGGGTATTGAGAAACGTAGATGGGTGCTCTCAAACAACAATACCGAGGTTATTCTTAATGGCAACCAAACTATTTACCCCATTCCAGTGATAAAGAGCAAACAACTTTCAACGGGGATTCATTTCAACAAAAACAAATTATTGGTTAGTGCCGAAACCTACATTAAAAAAGTTGACGGCATAACCACCCGAAGTCAGGGTTTCCAAAACCAATTTCAGTTTGTAAACGCCATTGGCAGATACGAAATTAAAGGTGTTGATGTGCTTCTGAACAATCAATTTAGTGATATTATTAGTAGCTGGATTTCCTACTCCTATAGCACGAACAATTACAAATTTGATAATTTGAACAATGGTGAAGCCTTCCCCAACAACGTTGATATTACACACGCCATAACCTTTGCTGGAACATACACCAATAACAACATCAAACTTGCCATGGGGCTAAACTGGCACTCCGGAAAACCAAATACAGATCCCAGTATTGATGATGACCCAAATGATGACGTTATTACCTATGCCAGCCCAAATAGCACCAATTTAGATGATTACTTGCGTGCAGACTGTTCGGCCACTTATAGCTTTAATCTTTCCGATACTGCCCATGCCACTATTGGTACATCCGTTTGGAATGTGCTCAATAAAAGGAACATCATCAACACCTACTACACACTTGATAACGAAAATATGGTGAATAAGGTTGAAAATGAGTCCTTGGGTATTACACCTAATGTTTGTTTTAGGGTGAGGTTTTAGTTTTTGCTGTTGACTTTGTGAGAAAAAAACGAACTTCCCAAACCCTACATCCGTTCGGGCACTTTAATACCCAAAAGCCCAAAACAGTTTTTAATGGTGTTCGCTACAGTTTTTGAAAGCTGTACCCTAAATATTTTTTCTGTTTCGGAATCTGCTCCTAAAATAGACACATTTTGGTAGAAAGAATTGAATTCCTTAACCAAATCATAGACATAATTAGCAATTAATGCGGGACTATGGTTTTCGGCCGCATTTTGAACCACTTCTGGGAACAATTGTATTTGTTTTACAAGTTCTTTTTCTTTTGGGTGTAATTCAATAGACCCTTCAACTGCGCGATGGGCGACAGCTATATTTAATTCAGATTTTCTTAAAATAGATTGTATCCGCGCGTAGGTATATTGTATAAAAGGCCCTGTGTTTCCTTGAAAATCAATGGATTCTTTTGGGTCGAACAAAATGCGCTTTTTAGGATCTACTTTTAAGATGTAATATTTTAACGCACCCAAACCTATGATTTTGTAAAGTTCCTGTTTTTCCTCTTCAGAATAGCCATCCAATTTCCCTAATTCTTCTGAAATTTCTTCTGCCGTTTTGGCCATGTCTTCAATTAAATCGTCGGCATCAACCACCGTTCCTTCACGGCTTTTCATTTTTCCACTGGGTAAATCCACCATACCATAACTTAAATGATATAAGTTTTTAGCCCAATCAAAACCTAGTTTCTTCAAAATTAAAAACAACACCTGAAAATGGTAATCCTGTTCGTTACCAACGGTGTAAACCATACCGCCAACATCTGGAAAATCCTTTACTCGTTGTATAGCCGTACCAATATCTTGAGTCATATAAACTGCTGTACCATCGGCACGTTGCACTATTTTTTCATCAAGACCATCCTCAGTTAAATCACACCAAACCGAACCATCTTCTCTTTTGTAAAACACACCTGTTTTTAAACCTTCGGCAACAAATTCCTTTCCCAACAAATAGGTATTACTTTCGTAGTACAACGTATCAAAATCAACACCTAAATTTTTGTAAGTTTCATTAAAGCCATCATACACCCAACCATTCATTTTTCCCCAAAGGGCAACTGTTTCTTTATCGCCAGCTTCCCATTTGCGAAGCATGTCTTGGGCTTCCAATAAAATTGGAGCATTTTTTTTAGCTTCTTCCTCAGAACGTCCTACAGATTGCAAACTTTGGATTTCCTTTTTATATTCTTGGTCGAACTTTATATAATAATTCCCAACCAATTTATCACCTTTTAAACCAGTACTTTCAGGTGTTTCACCATTCCCGTAAAGTTTCCAAGCTAACATACTTTTACAAATATGGATGCCACGGTCATTTATGATTTGGGTTTTATATACTTTTTTACCTGAAGCCTTTAAAATTTCGGCAACGCTATAGCCCAACAAATTGTTGCGAATATGCCCTAAATGCAAAGGTTTGTTGGTATTTGGTGAAGAATACTCCACCATTATGGCCTTTTCATTGGCACTTGGCTGAACAAATCCAAATGTTTTATTATCCTTAATGCCATTGAAAAAATTGAGGTAATATGAATCGCTTATCTCAATGTTTAAAAACCCTTTTACCACATTAAATGCCTTAACATCCTGGGCATTTTCTACCAAATAGTTACCAATGGTTTCGCCAATCTGAACTGGGTTTCCTTTTATAAAACGCAGCATGGGAAAAACAACAACTGTAATATCACCTGCAAATTCTTTTCTGGTAGCCTGAAATTCCACAGATTCCAATATAACATTGAAACTTGATTTTACAGCTTGTTTCACAAAATCTGATAAGGTTTCTTGAAGGCCCATTCTACTCGTTTTATTAAGTGTGCAAAGATAGAATTTTTAGATCAAGTTTTTAATGGATTTCTTGTCGATATTTTTTAGAAGTTTATCACAATAAAACCATTTAATTGGGTTAGAATTGTACCATTTAAATCATCCTTTTTTTAACTGATTTAAGAATAAAGACTTTCTGGGTTTGAAAATTTAAAAATTTTTTAAATGACACATTTTCAATTAGTTACAAACCAACAAGAAACGACAAAAGAAAAAGTGTGCATTTCGTCGGCAAATGCTGCATTTTTTCCTGATTTTTGATTTTCATCTATTCGTCGATTTTTGTCTTTTTTTGTTGTCGTTTCAACTAATTTATTGGTATTAAAACGCAGAAATTAGATTATAAAATCACTTTTTTCAACTTTTGTATGGTAATGCTATTAGTCCAATCTAGGTTGGATAAAATTAACTAATAAAAATTATAGCATAATAAAGCTTTCTTATTTTCCCTCAAATTTAAGATACCTTGAAAGCATGGCTTTGTTACCGCTGTGATTTAACTTATTATATGAGGAGAATAATTACTTTCTTGATGGTACTATATTTATCTCTTGGTTTCGCACAAACCAATGATATAGACAGTTTGGCTATTAAGCTAGCTTTTCAAAATCAAGACTCCTTAAAAGTAGATACTTCCCTAAACCTTATAAAATCGTTATATAACATAAATGATTACGACCGTGCCTTGAAGTACGTTATTGAAAGTGAAAAATTATCTCATACCCTAAATTACATGGAAGGCATTGCAGAAATTACCTATTACAAATCACTTATTTATGCCCATAAAGGAGATTACATAAATGCGATTAGTGGGTACAATAAATCTAAAGACCTTTTCAGTAAATTACAAGATACGCTGGGTGTTGCAAAAGTAAACAACAGCATTGGGTTGATTGAAATAGAACGTGGCAACTATACTAAAGGTTTACAGTTTTCTCTTTTGGCCATAAATGAATTGGAAAAAAGAGACCTTAACAAAGAGCTTAATCTGGCGTATAGTAACTTGGCAAAAGCTTACTACAACATCAATGCTTTCGACAAAGCCACTGAGTTCTACCTTAAAGCATTAGAAAAGCAAATACTTTTAAAAGACACCAAGGGTATAAACGAATCTAACTTAAAATTAGCCGAACTGTATTCGAATAGAAAAGAACACCGAAAAGCCATTGATTATTATCAAAAAGTTTTAAATGGCAATGCGGCTACAAATGATTCGGTACTAGGACTAGTTTTACCAAAATTAGGTGGCGAGTACTTGAAGTTCAACGATTATGGCAATGCCACCAAATACCTCATACAAGGCTACAATGTTAACAGAAAAACCAACGATAAATTAGGTATGCTGTTAACATTAAACAATTTAGGCGATTTGAACATTAGGCAAGACCGCTTAGGTACTGCTGAAAAGCAACTCATGGAAGCAGGAGAAATAGCCAAAAATCTAAATAATAAAAACGAATTGTTAAAGCATTATAAATTGCTTAAAACACTTGATTCTACAAGAAGACAATTTGACCAAGCTTTTATTTGGCAGCGGGAATACTATGAGCTAAGTAACGAATTGAAGAGTGAAAAGACTAATTTTAATAACAACATTGCAGAACTAGAAGGCTTTAATTTTGGCTCAATTGCGACAGAACCTGACGCAGTTGGTACAACAAACAACAATCAACAAGAGTTAGCCGAAACATCAAAATCTGATGGAAGGTTAGGCAAATATAAATTAATATTCTATGGACTATTGGCGGCATTAGCCATTGTTTCAACCTTTTTAATCTTAATATACTTAAAGCGTAACAGCAATATTAAGTACATGCAAGAACTTGAAGAGAAGAATATTAAAATTGAACTGCAGAACGAAGCCTTTTTAGAACAAACCAAACACCTTGAAAACGTAAATAACGTAAAAGATAAGCTCTTCTCCATTGTATCACACGATTTAAAAGATTCACTATCCTCAATAAATGGCTTTATAGATTTACTAAGGGATGGCTCCATATCAAGAGAGGAATTTGACAATTTGATTCCTGAATTGAGTGAAAATGCAAATAACGCCTCTCTTCTTCTTTTCAATTTATTAAATTGGTCTAAGTCGCAAATGCAATCCTTAGAGCCCAAACCAAGTTTGTTTGACATTCAAGAAGTATTTGAGGATAAGGTAAAACTTATTGAGCCCCGAATGGAAAATAAGGGCATCAATCTGGTAGATCATTCTTTACGCGATTTTGCCTATGCTGACAGAAGTATGTTTGAAATCGTTATTCAAAATCTATTGGCCAATGCCTTAAAATTCTGTAAACGAGGCGATACCATTACCATTTCAAACCATATAAGCAATGGCAGCTGCATTGTAAGTGTTGCCGATACTGGAGTTGGTATTTCTAAGCAAAATATGGAAAAGCTGTTCAAAAACAGCTCGTTCACCACTATGGGTACCGATAACGAAAAAGGCACAGGCTTAGGTTTATCCATTTGTAAGGAGCTTATTGAACTCAATAATGGCAGAATTTGGGTGGAAAGCACCCAAGGGGTAGGAAGTACTTTTTACGTACAGTTACCAAAATCAAGGCCTTCAGAATAGAATATATTAGCTTTTTGGCAAAAAAACTTCGGCCATCATACATCGGGCACTCCCTCCTCCGCAAGCTTCAATCGTATCCAAAGAACTAGAAAGTATTTTATTATGCTTTTCTAAGTTTTGTATTTGGGTTTTGGTCAAACTATCGAAAGCCGCTTGGCTCATAACCAAATAACGTTCATTATTAGAACCCTTTACTTGAAGCATATTACCGGCAAATTGTTTCACCTGATCTTCTGTAATATCTATAATTTCCTTATCACTTTCCTTTAAGTGTTTAATCACATTTTTGCGTTCCTTTTTACCATCAATGGAAGACAAACAAATAACTGCAAAAGTTTCCGCCACGCACATCATTACATTGGTATGGTAAATAGGTTTTCGCTTTCCATTTATCGTTTGATATGCAGTAAATATGACCGGCATATATTCAAAATCTTCACAAAACTCAATAAACAAATCCTCATCTGCCCTTGGTGAAAGCGCACAATAAGCTATACTGTTCACCCGGTCTAAAACAACGCTTCCAGTTCCCTCTAAAAAAACATGCTCGTCTTCAGCGCTTGTATAGTCAATAATGTTTCTTATTTGAAAACCTTTTTCCTCAAGGATGTCCAAAATATCCTCTCGACGTTCCAACCGCCTATTTTCCGCAAACATGGGGTAAAGCCCAACATCACCATTTTCATGAAACGATACCCAGTTATTTGGAAAAATGGCATCGGGCGTATCAGTCTCAACCTTATCTTTCACCACAATTACATCTACCTCAACACCACGAAGTTTTTCCACATAGGCATCAAACTCATTTTGGGCCCTAACATTAACGGTTTCAGGCAATATGCCGTCCAACACCTTTTGGTAATAATTATTTACGGCAGTTTGTTCGTTCATCCTAAAATTTTCTGGACGCACCATTAAAATGGTATTTGTGGTTTGTTGCATAAATTGTTAATTATAATACAAAAATAAAGCTATTTACAGTGATAAATTCAATGTAGTTAATTCTTTTTAATCATATAAAAACTTGACTTTATAAGAATATTTAGCGAAATTAGTAGAATAACCCTTTAATAAAATGAAAAACCAAAAAATAATTACCGTATTTGGTGCCACTGGTGCCCAGGGAGGAGGACTTGTTAGAGCCATATTGAACGATAAAGATGGTGAATTCAAAGTGAGAGCCGTGACTCGAAATGCCCAATCGGATAAAGCCAAAGCATTGGAGGAACTTGGGGCAGAAATAATAACTGCTGACATTGATGATGTTATAAGTATTAAGAATGCCCTAAAGGATGCATACGGAGCCTATTTTGTAACATTTTTTTGGGAACATTTTTCTGCTGAAAAAGAATACCAAGAGGTAAAGAATTTTGTTGCTGCAGCAAAAGACTCCAACTTGCAACATATGATTTGGTCAACTTTAGAAGATACCAGAAATTGGGTTCCGTTGGATGATAACCGTATGCCTACATTGCAAGGAAAATACAAAGTGCCTCATTTTGACGAAAAAGGCAATGCCGAAAAACTATTTAAGGAAGCCGGTTTACCAACTACATTTTTAAGAACTTCATTTTACTGGGATAATTTTATACACTTTGGCATGGGACCCCAAAAAGCCGGAGATGGCAATTACTACATTACTTTTCCTATGGATGACAAAAAATTGCCCGGTATGGCTGCCGAAGATATAGGAAAATGCGCTTACGGTATTTTTAAAAATGGTCCGAAAGAAGCTGGTAAAACCATAGGCATTGCTGGGGAAAAATTGAGTGGCCAAGAAATGGCTGATAAATTTTCAAAAGTTTTAGGCGTTCAGGTAATGTACAACAATGTTGAACCAGAAGTATACCGTAATTTTGGATTTCCAGGCGCTGATGACTTAGGGAATATGTTTCAGTTTAAAAGGGATTTTAATGATGATTTCTGTAACATACGCAGTATTGAAAAATCATTATCCTTAAATCCGGAACTTCAGGATTTTGATAAATGGCTTTCTTTGAATAAATCAAAACTCGCTTTGAATTAATTCGGTGCTTATTACTTTAAAACTTTAATCCCTAACCAAAGGCATAGTTGTGCAGCGCAACAAGCCTTCTTGTTTTCCAATTTCTGCATAAGGCACTTCTTCAACCGTAAAGCCTTGTTGGCGCAACCACGTGTTCAATCGCTTAAAGTTTCGTTCAGAAATAACAACATCTTCTGAAATAGAAAAGATGTTGCTATACATCTCATACATTTCATCTTTGGTGATTTCAAAAATATTCTCTTTGCCAAAGAAATTAACCAACCAATCATATTCGCGTTCTACCAAAAATCCATTTTTGTGGATGATTGCCTTCCCTTTTCCAATCGGTTGAAAACAACAATCTAAATGCAGCGCATTTTCTTTAGGATTGGTATTGGATTTTCGCAGTTCAAAAGATTTCACCATCTTATTAGGAAACAACTCCTGAATGGCTATTACGGCATCCAAATTAGTACGAGCCGTAATATAATTTGAGTAATCTTCTCCTGAATAAGTGCCGATAAAAATGTAATCATCCCAAGGTATAACATCGCCGCCCTCAACATGGCATTCTTCAGGAAGCAGGATTCTGTTTTTTCTGTCTATTTGGTTCCAAACATATCTAATGGCCTCAACCTCCTTTTCACGATCGGGCAAAATATTGGCACGAATAATTTTATCCTCTATTACAAAAGCAATGTCCCGCGAAAAAATTTGATTACAATCCTTAATGACTTTTGGCCTAAACACCTCTACCCCATATTTTTTAAAAACAGCAGCAACTGCATCCATTTCCTTTATCATATCCGCCTCTTTTGGATATGTACCAGCTAAAACGTGCTCGATACTTTTAGGATCGTAACAGTCTTCTACTTTTGGAATTGGACCATTGCTTTCGGCAGTTCCCAAAATAACCGTTCGCAATCGTGACGTTTCGTTTTTTACATTCAGTTGTAACATGTTGTAAATATAAAAAAGCTCCGCAAGTTTTACTTACAGAGCTTTTCATTTTTATTCAGTTAAGATTTTACCTTTCTTCTATTGGCACAAACTTTCTTTCGGTTGCGCCAATGTAAATTTGTCTTGGTCTTCCAATTGGCTCTTTACGCAAGCGCATTTCTCGCCATTGCGCTATCCAGCCAGGTAAACGGCCTAAAGCGAACATTACTGTAAACATATCTGTTGGAATGCCCATTGCTCGGTAGATGATTCCAGAGTAAAAATCTACATTAGGGTATAGTTTTCTATCAACAAAATATTGATCTTCCAACGCCTCTTTTTCAAGACCTTTGGCAATACCCAAAATAGGATCTTCAACTCCTAAATCGCCCAATACCTCATCTGCTGCCTTTTTAATGATTCTAGCCCGAGGATCGAAATTTTTATAAACACGGTGCCCGAAGCCCATTAATCGAAAAGCATCATTCTTATCCTTTGCTTTGGCCATATACTTTTTGGTATCTCCGTCATCGGCTTTTATGGCTTCAAGCATTTCCAAAACCGCTTGGTTGGCTCCACCATGAAGTGGCCCCCAAAGTGCAGAAATACCTGCAGATATGGAAGCAAATAACCCCACATGTGACGATCCTGCTATACGAACGGTAGAGGTTGAACAGTTTTGTTCGTGATCGGCGTGAAGAATTAAAAGCTTATCCAATGCATTAACTAAAATACTGCTTTGCTCATATTCCCCATTTGGTTTTTTAAACATCATTTTTAAGATGTTCTCTACATAACCAATTTTGTCATCACCGTAATTTAATGGCAATCCTGTTTTTTTTCTGAATGTCCAAGCTACTAAAACCGGGAATTTACCCAATAACCTTACAACAGATTTATACATATCCTCTTCAGACTCTACGTTTACTGAAGAAGGATTAAATGCAGTTAATGCACTGGTTAAAGACGAAATAACGCCCATGGGATGAGCCGCTTTTGGGAACGCATCAACAATTTTCTTAACATCTTCATCTACTACAGCCTCGGCTTTAATATCGCTATAGAACTTATCGCTTTGTGCCTTAGTTGGCAATTCACCAAAAATCAAAAGATATGCTACTTCCAGAAAATCCGCTTTTTCGGCCAATTCTTCAATGGAATATCCTCGATATCTTAAAATACCTCTTTCTCCATCTAAAAATGTAATGGCACTTTCACATGAACCCGTGTTTTTGTAACCAGGATCTAATGTGATTACACCGCCTGAATCACTTCTAAGTTTGGTAATATCAATTGCAACTTCATTTTCTGTACCCTTTACTAAAGGAAATTCGTGTTTTTTACCGTCAATTTCGATAGTAGCTGTATTATTTGCCATTATTTTTTAGTCGTTTAATTTGATTTAAGAAGAACGCTAAATTACGAAATATCCCCCTATTTTTTAAGGAATATTTCGATTGATTTAATCGATTACCATATTATTAAATTTCACATTAAAAAAAAAGCGATTATTAAAAAATAACCGCCTTTTGTATAAATTTTCAAAGGAATTACTTAACCTTAAAAGCTTTTTCCTTTGGGAAATATGCCACATCTCCCAATTCTTCTTCAATTCTAAGTAATTGGTTGTATTTTGCCATACGGTCACTACGTGAAGCAGAACCTGTTTTTATTTGTCCACAATTTAATGCTACGGCCAAATCAGCAATAGTATTATCTTCTGTTTCTCCAGAACGGTGAGACATTACCGAAGTATATCCAGCGTTTTTAGCCATATTTACTGCAGCAATGGTTTCAGTTAAAGAACCTATTTGGTTTACTTTAACAAGAATAGAGTTAGCAATACCTTTTTCAATACCTTTTGATAAACGCTCAACGTTAGTTACGAACAAATCATCTCCAACCAATTGTACTGTATCCCCTATTTTTTCAGTTAATAATTTCCAACCATCCCAGTCATTTTCATCCATACCATCTTCTATTGAAATAATAGGGTATTTAGCAACCAATTCTGCCAAGTAATCCGCTTGTTCAGCTGAAGTTCTTACTTTTCCTTTATCACCTTCAAACTCAGTATAATCGTATTTACCATTTTTGTAGAATTCTGCTGAAGCACAATCCAAGGCAATCATTACGTCATCACCGAATGTATAACCAGCTTTTTCTACGGCTAATTTTATGGAATCCAATGCATCTTCTGTTCCTCCTGCTAAATTTGGCGCAAAACCACCTTCATCACCTACAGCCGTACTTAAACCTCTATCGTGCAATACTTTTTTAAGGTTATGGAAAATTTCAGTTCCCATTTGCATAGCGTGTGTAAAGTTTTTAGCTTTTACAGGCATTATCATGAATTCTTGAAATGCAATCGGGGCATCACTATGAGAACCACCATTTATGATGTTCATCATTGGTACAGGAAGCGTGTTAGCTGAAACACCTCCTACATAACGATATAAAGGCATGTTTAATTCATTAGCTGCCGCCTTGGCCACCGCTAAAGACACTCCTAAAATAGCATTAGCACCCAATTTTGATTTATTTGGCGTACCATCTAAATCAATCATTATCTTATCTATTAGGTTTTGTTCAAATACTGAAACACCCAATAATTCTTCAGCAATTACGGTATTTACATTATCAACTGCTTTAAGAACGCCTTTCCCCATATAAGTTTTTCCACCGTCGCGTAATTCAACAGCTTCATGCTCTCCTGTTGACGCTCCAGACGGTACTGCAGCCCTACCTAAAATATTGTTTTCTGTTACTACATCTACTTCAACTGTAGGGTTCCCTCTTGAATCTAAAATTTGTCTTGCGTGAACGTTTATAATTGCACTCATAATTAGTTAGTTTTTATACTTTTTGTTAATTCAAATTTACGGTTAAATCTTGTTTTATTTTAGATGTTTTTTAAGAATTTAACCAAATTACATCTATAACGTTTTAGTAAACATTAGACTTAAATGCAGATGTCTACACTTGAGTTTTTGCGGCCTTTTTACTCTTTTTTATGTTCTCAATAAATTGATCGAATAAATAAGATGAATCATGCGGCCCCGGGCTGGCTTCTGGGTGATATTGCACCGAAAACACATTTTTGTTTTTCATGGCCAAACCAGCAACCGTGTTGTCGTTTAAGTGTACATGCGTCACTTCTAAATCTGGATTGGATTCGGCGGACTCAAGATCTACCGCAAATCCATGATTTTGTGAAGTTATTTCACCTTTCCCGGTTTTTAAATTCTTTACAGGGTGATTAATTCCCCTGTGCCCATTATACATCTTGTAAGTACTGGCGCCATTGGCCAATGCAATGACTTGATGCCCCAAACAGATCCCGAATAAAGGCAAATCTCTTTTTATAATTTCCTTTGCTAAGTCCTGCGCATCAACCAAAGGTTCAGGATCTCCAGGTCCATTGGATAAAAAATAACCATCAGGATTAAAAGCTTCCAAATCTTCAAATTTAGCGTTATATGGAAACACTTTTATATATGCATCTCTTTTAGCAATGTTCCTAAGAATATTCTTTTTTATTCCAATGTCCAAAGCAGCAACTTTGTAGGTTGCATTTTCATCACCAAAATAATAAGGTTCTTTAGTTGAAACTTTTGATGCCAGCTCTAAACCTTCCATATTTGGTACTTCGGATAATTGTTTTTTTAACCCTTCAACATTATCAACTTCGGTAGATATTACGGCATTCATAGCACCATGATCTCTAATATAACTTACCAAGGCTCTGGTATCAACATCTGATATTGCTAAAAGATTGTTTTTATCTAGAAAATTTTCCAATGAATCATCTGCAGCCGCTCTTGAGTAGTCATAGCTAAAATTTTTAACCACGAGACCAGCAATTTTAACTGAATCTGATTCTACTTCATCTGCATTTGTTCCATAATTACCAATATGTGCATTGGTGGCCACCATTATCTGACCGAAATAAGATGGGTCAGTGAAAATTTCTTGATAGCCTGTCATTCCCGTATTAAAACATACCTCTCCAAATGAAGTTCCTTGCTTGTTACCTACTGCTTTACCGTAAAAAATTGTTCCATCAGCTAGTAAAATGATGGCTTTTTGTCTTTTTTGATATTTCATAAATTCGAAAAGTTTTACAAAATTGCATAAAAAAAAGGATAAACTAAAATAGTTTATCCTTTATATTTAAATGCTTATTAACATTTATTCTTCTTCGTTTGATGCTTGAGTTTCAACTGGAGCAGCAGCCGGTTTAGAACCACCTCTTCTACTTCTTCTAGTTGTTTTCTTCTTAGCTTTTCCTGCATTGTAAATTTCGTTGTAATCTACAAGCTCTATCATGGCCATATCAGCGTTATCACCCAAACGATTGCCTAGTTTGATGATTCTGGTGTAACCACCTGGTCTGTCACCAACTTTTGTAGCAACTTCTCTAAACAATTCGGTTACTGCATCTTTTTGTCTTAGTCTTGACATTACAATACGTCTGTTATGCGTCGTATCCTCTTTAGACTTTGTAATCATTGGCTCTACAAATAACTTTAAAGCTTTTGCTTTAGCTAATGTTGTGTTGATACGTTTGTGCTCAATTAATGAACATGCCATATTAGCCAACATTGACTTTCTATGCGCTGTTTTTCTACCTAAATGGTTTACTTTTTTTCCGTGTCTCATGACCTTTGTTTTAAACTTCTATCTTGCTACTGCACTCTTTATGAGGAGCAAATTATAGAAGAGTTAGAAATAATTAATCTTTATCTAATTTATATTTGCTTAAATCCATTCCGAAATTTAAACCTTTAACATTTACAAGCTCCTCAAGCTCTGTTAAAGACTTTTTACCAAAGTTTCTGAATTTCATTAAATCATTTTTATTAAAGGATACTAAGTCGCCCAAAGTATCAACTTCTGCAGCTTTCAAACAGTTAAGTGCACGTACTGATAAATCCATATCGATTAACTTAGTTTTAAGCAACTGACGCATATGAAGTGATTCTTCATCATAAGTTTCAGTTTGTGCAATTTCATCAGCTTCTAATGTTATACGCTCATCTGAGAATAACATGAAGTGGTGAATTAATGTTTTAGCGGCTTCAGTTAAAGCGTCTTGAGGTGTAATGGAACCGTCTGTGATGATTTCAAAAACTAATTTTTCGTAATCAGTTTTTTGTTCAACACGATAGTTTTCGATACTGTACTTAACGTTTTTTATTGGGGTGTAAATTGAATCTGTAAAGATCGTACCTATTGGGGCAGAAGCTTTTTTGTTCTCTTCTGCTGGCACATAACCTCTACCTTTTTCAATTGTAATTTCCATGTTAAGGCTTACTTTTGGATCTAAGTTACAGATAACTAATTCTGTATTCAATACTTGAAATCCTGAAATAAACTTTTGGAAATCTCCAGCTGTAATACGTTCTTGACCAGAAATTGAAATTGAAATTGATTCGTTATCAATATCTTCAATCTGTCTTTTAAAACGAATTTGTTTTAAGTTTAAGATGATTTCAGTTACATCCTCTACTACTCCAGCAATTGCTGAAAATTCATGATCAACACCTTCAATTCTAACCGATGTAATAGCGAATCCTTCTAAAGATGATAATAAAACTCTTCTTAATGCATTACCTACTGTTAGTCCGTAACCAGGTTCTAAAGGTCTGAATTCGAATTTACCTTCGAAATCAGTAGAATCAATCATGATTACTTTGTCAGGCTTTTGAAAATTAAATACTGCCATAATTTTTTTCTTCGTTTTAATTGTTACTTAGTTGCGCGGTTTATAAGTTTGAAGAAGCACGAATAAACCCTTTGGCTAAATACCAATGTTGTTAATTTATTATTTAGAGTATAATTCGACGATGAATTGCTCGTTAATGTTTTCAGGGATTTGGATTCTCGCTGGTACAGAAACATAAGTTCCTTGTTTGGTAGCATCGTTCCAAGTAATCCACTCATAAACGTGGCTTGAGTTTGAAAGTGATTTTTCAATAGCTTCAAGCGATTTTGATTTTTCTCTTACAGCAACAACATCACCAGCTTTTAATTGGTAAGATGGAATGTTTACTAATTCCCCATTTACTGTAATGTGTCTGTGTGATACTAATTGTCTTGCACCGCTTCTTGAAGGAGCAATACCCATTCTGAATACTACGTTATCTAAACGAGATTCACAAAGTTGTAAAAGCACTTCACCAGTAATACCTTGTGCTGCTCTAGCTTTTTTGAATAAGTTTCTGAATTGACGTTCTAAAATACCGTAAGTATATTTAGCTTTTTGCTTTTCCTGCAATTGGATTGCGTACTCAGACTTTTTACCACGTCTTCTGTTGTTTCCGTGTTGCCCAGGAGGGTAATTTCTTTTTTCGAATGACTTATCGTCTCCGAAGATAGCTTCGCCAAATTTACGCGCTATTTTAGTTTTAGGACCAGTATATCTTGCCATTTTAAATTTGTTTTTGAGAGTGATTATGAATTAAGGTCTTAATCTTATCCTTCGATAATCGTTAATCTCCCTGTGATACTTGTTAATTATTTTTTCGGTGTGCAAATGTACGTATAAAAAATGAATATCAACTGCAAAAAACAGTTGATATTCATTCTATTATGTACATCTTTTAAACGCGACGTCTTTTTGGAGGACGACAACCATTATGCGGTAGTGGAGTAACGTCTATAATTTCTGTTACTTCAATACCTGCATTATGGATTGAGCGGATAGCAGATTCTCTTCCGTTTCCTGGTCCTTTAACATAAACCTTTACCTTTTTCAAACCAGCTTCTTGAGCCACAGCAGCAGCATCTTCAGCAGCTAATTGAGCAGCATAAGGTGTGTTTTTCTTAGAACCTCTAAATCCCATTTTACCAGCTGAGGACCATGCAACTACATCTCCTTTTTTGTTGGTAAGTGAAATAATAATGTTGTTGAAAGATGCTGTAATGTGTGCTTCACCTACAGAATCAACAATAACTTTACGTTTTTTTGTGCTTGTTTTTGCCATATTTTCTAGTGCTTAGTTATTAGTGATAGTCGCTAGAATCCTAAACCGTAATTTCAAACAGATTCTTTCCAACGTCTAAAGACTAAAGACTAAATATTTCTAATTATTACTTAGTTGCTTTTTTCTTGTTAGCAACTGTTTTTCTTCTACCTTTTCTGGTTCTAGAGTTGTTTTTGGTACGTTGTCCTCTTAATGGAAGACCAGCTCTATGACGGATACCTCTGTAACACCCAATGTCCATTAAACGTTTAATGTTCAATTGTGTTTCAGAACGCAACTCACCTTCAATAGTGTAAGTTCCGACGGCCTCACGAATATTACTAATTTGGTCATCAGTCCAATCTTGAACTTTTGTACCTTCGTCAACTTTAGCAGTAGCTAAAATTTCCTGTGCTCTACTTTTACCTACCCCATAGATATAGGTTAAAGCAATAACTCCTCTTTTGTTTTTCGGTATGTCTACACCTGCAATTCTTGCCATAATTACCCTTGTCTTTGTTTAAATCTAGGATTCTTTTTGTTAATTACGTAAAGTCTTCCTTTTCTACGCACAATTTTACAATCTGCGCTTCTTTTTTTAACTGATGCTCTTACTTTCATGAGTCTTAGTATCTATAAGTTATTCGAGCCTTAGTTAAATCGTAAGGACTCATTTCTAATTTTACTTTATCTCCTGGTAACAATTTGATGTAGTGCATACGCATTTTACCAGAAATATGTGCCGTCACAATGTGACCATTTTCTAATTCCACACGGAACATAGCATTTGACAATGCTTCTATAATTGTTCCGTCTTGTTCTATTGCTGCTTGTTTTGCCATAGTATATAATATTAAGCTACTGCTTTTCTATTTTTACCAGTCTTCATCAAACCATCATAGTGCCTGTTCAACAAATAAGAATTTATTTGTTGCATCGTGTCAATTGCAACTCCAACCATAATCAATAGCGAGGTTCCACCAAAGAATAAAGCCCATCCTTGTTGCACACCCATAAGCTTCACAATAAATGCTGGGAACACAGCAATAAGTGCCAAGAATATAGATCCAGGTAAGGTTATTTGGGACATTATTTTATCTAAATACTCAGATGTTTCAGAACCTGGACGGATGCCAGGAATAAAACCTCCACTACGTTTTAAATCGTCTGCCATTTTATTGGTAGGTACCGTAATTGCCGTATAAAAATAAGTAAACACTATGATTAACAAAGCAAATGTAATGTTATAAACCAATCCAAAAATATCTGAATAATTGGTTTGCAACCATGTTCCAAATGCTGTTTCTTTTAGCAAGTTACTACCTATTAAACCTGGCACAAACATAATAGCCTGAGCGAATATAATCGGCATCACACCAGAGGCATTAAGCTTTAATGGAATGTATTGTCTTGAACCAGCCATGGCACTTTTTTCATAACCACCACTAGCTGTTCTTCTAGCATATTGTACAGCTATTTTTCTCACGGCCATTACCAACATAATTGAAGCAAGGATGATAACAAACCAGATTACCAATTCAATTAAAATCATCATCAAGCCACCATTGCCACCGCCTTCAAGTCTAGTTGCAGCATTTTGTAAAAATGTTTGAGGTAACGTAGCGATAATACCAACCATAATCAATAAGGAAATACCATTACCAATACCTTTATCAGTAATTTTTTCTCCCAACCACATCGCGAAGATACATCCTGTTACCAAAATAGTAACTGAAGAGAAATAGAATAAAGGACCAGTGCCTAACAAGAAAGCACTTTGAGGAATACCAAGAGCTGGCAAACTGGCTAAGTAGCCTGGAGCTTGCAATAAACAGATAGCAATGGTCAACCAACGCGTAATCTGATTAATTTTCTTTTGCCCGCTAGCACCTTCTTTTTGCAACTTTTGCAAGTAAGGAATGGCAATACCCATTAATTGTACCACAATAGAAGCAGAAATGTATGGCATGATACCTAAGGCAAAAACCGAAGCATTGGCAAATGCACCACCAGTAAAGGCGTTAAGCAAACCTAATAAACCACTGTCGGTTTTATCAGCCAAACCACTTAACTGAGCTGCATCAACACCTGGCAACACCACTTGGGCACCAAAACGATAAACCAATAACAGACTCAAAGTAACTATGATTCTGTTTCTTAGTTCCTCAATTTTCCAAACATTCTTTATTGATTCTATAAATTTCATACTTATAAACAAGTCTTATATAGTTACAGCTTCTCCGCCAGCAGCTTCAATTGCCGCTTTTGCTGAAGCAGTAAACTTATTAGCAGATACTTTTAATTTCGCCTTTAATTCACCTCTACCTAAAATTTTAACTAGGTCGTTTTTGCCAACCAAACGGTTTGCAAACAAGGTTTCCAAATCAACTGTATCTGTTATCTTTTTGTCATCAACCAATTGCTGTAAGGTATCTAAATTAATGCCTTGGTAAGCAACACGGTTAATATTTGTAAAACCAAATTTAGGAACACGTCTTTGAAGTGGCATTTGCCCACCTTCAAATCCTACTTTCTTAGAGTATCCTGAACGAGATTTAGCTCCTTTGTGTCCACGAGTTGCTGTGCCACCTTTTCCAGAACCTTGTCCTCTACCTACTCTTTTCCCTTGGCTTTTTACTGAACCTTCTGCAGGTTGTAAATTACTTAAATCCATTTTCAGTTTTATATTTTTAAGCTTCCTCAACAGAAACTAAATGTGAAACTTTAGCAACCATACCAAGAATATTTGGTGTAGCTTCGTGCTCTTTTACTTGACCAATCTTGTTAAGACCAAGAGCTTCTAAAGTTCTTTTTTGTCTTTGTGTGCGATTGATTGCGCTTTTAACTTTTGTTACTTTAATCTTTGCCATTTCTGTCTGTATTAAGCGTTAAAAACTTTTTCAAGTGAAATACCTCTGTCTCTAGCAATGGTATTAGCATCTCTTAACTGCAATAAGGCATCGAAAGTAGCTTTTACCACGTTGTGTGGGTTTGAGGACCCTTGAGATTTTGATAATACATCGTGTACACCAACGGCCTCTAATACTGTTCTTACAGCACCACCGGCAATTACACCTGTACCTTCAGCAGCAGGAATAATGTTTACTCTTGCTCCGCCATATTTTCCTTTTTGCTCGTGAGGTAATGTTTTTCCTTTTAAAGGAATGCGAACAAGGTTTTTCTTAGCATCTTCAACGGCCTTTGCAATTGCACTTGCAACGTCTTTAGATTTTCCTAAACCTTGGCCAACAACACCAGCTTCATCACCAACTACAACAATTGCTGAAAAACCAAATGCTCTACCACCTTTAGTTACTTTAGTAACCCTTTGTACACCAACTAAACGATCTTTAAGATCTAATCCACCTGGTTTTACTAACTCTGCACTTTTATATTTTTGAAACATAATATCTTAGAATTTTAGTCCGCCTTCTCTAGCTCCTTCGGCTAATTGTTTAACTCTTCCATGGTACAAATACCCGCCTCTATCAAAAGAAACTGTATCTACACCAGCTTTTAAAGCCTTTTCAGCAAGTGATTTACCTACTAATTTAGCCACTTCAGCCTTAGTTGCTTTTGCAGAACTAATGTCTTTATCTCTTGAAGATGCAGCACTGATTGTGTTACCAGTTACGTCATCTACCAACTGAGCATAAATTTCTTTGTTACTTCTATAAACAGCTAATCTTGGTCTTGCCCCTGTACCAGAAACAACCTTACGGATTCTGTTTTTTATTCTTAGTCTTCTTTCGTTCTTTGTCAATGCCATAACTTAATTATTAAGCTGATTTACCTGCTTTTCTTCTTATCACTTCACCAACAAACTTGATTCCTTTTCCTTTGTAAGGCTCAGGTCTTCTAAAACCACGAATCTTCGCTGCTACTTGACCAACTAATTGTTTATCATGAGAAGTTAATTTAACTATTGGGTTTTTACCTTTTTCAGTTACCGTTTCAACTTTAACTTCTGGAGCTAAATCTAAAATGATGTTGTGCGAAAAACCTAATGCTAAATCTAATTTTTGCCCTTGGTTAGATGCTCTATAACCTACACCTACCAATTCTAGTTCTTTGGTCCATCCTTTTGAAACCCCTTTAATCATATTGTTCAACAAGGCTCTGTATAAACCGTGTTTTGCTTTTTGATCTTTAGTGTCAGATGAACGTGTTACTAACACATTGCTTTCTTCTACTTTTATTTCAACAGTATCAAACTCTTGTGTTAGCTCGCCTAATTTTCCTTTTACAGTTACTACGCTGTCTTTAACATCAACTGTTACACCTTCTGGAATGGCTACTGGATTATTTCCTATTCTTGACATTTCTTTGGGTATTAAAAATTAGTATACGTAACATAAAACCTCACCACCTACATTATCTCTTTTGGCTTGTTTGCCTGTCATAACTCCATGAGAAGTTGAAACAATGGCAATACCAAGACCGTTAAGAATTCTAGGTAAATCTTTAGCACTGGCATACTTACGTAAACCTGGCGTACTGATTCTTTGAAGTTTCTTAATTACTGGTTCTTTCGTTTCTTTGTTGTACTTAAGCGCAATTTTTATAGTGCCTTGCACAGTGGAATCATCAAATTTGTAACTTAAAATATATCCTTGCTCGAATAATATTTTAGTGATGTCCTTTTTTAAATTAGATGCTGGAATCTCCACCACTCTGTGGTTGGCACGTACCGCGTTTCTAATTCTTGTCAAAAAATCCGCAATTGGATCTGAATACATAATGAATTGATTTTGTGGTTTTGGTTTTCGACCCTACGCCGAACCTTAAACCTGATTATTTAAATAATATTACCAACTTGCTTTTTTAACGCCAGGGATAAGACCTTGGTTGGCCATTTCTCTGAACATAACACGAGAAATACCAAACGTACGCATGTAACCTTTTGGTCTTCCTGTTAACTTACATCTATTATGCATACGAATAGGAGATGCGTTTTTAGGCAGCTTTTGCAGTGCATCGTAATCTCCAGCTTCTTTCAAAGCTTTACGTTTTGCAGCATACTTGGCTACTGTTTTAGCTCTTTTTACCTCACGGGCTTTCATTGATTCTTTAGCCATATCTTAGTTCTTTTGAAAAGGTAATCCTAATTCGGTTAATAATGATTTTGCTTCTTTATCAGTTTCAGCAGAAGTTACAAATGTAATATCCATACCAGAAATCCTGTTCACTTTATCAATGTTGATTTCTGGGAATATAATTTGCTCGGTAATTCCTAAATTGTAATTACCTCTTCCATCAAATCCTGTTGCTTTAATTCCGTTAAAATCTCTAACACGTGGAAGTGCTGAAGTAACCAAACGATCTAAAAACTCATACATTCTTTCTCCACGTAAAGTTACTTTAGCGCCGATTGGCATACCTTTACGTAATTTAAAAGATGCAACGTCTTTTTTAGAAATTGTTGCTACGGCCTTTTGTCCAGATATAGCAGTTAACTCTTCTACAGCGTAGTCAATTAACTTTTTGTCTGCAACTGCAGCACCAACACCTTTAGATATTACTATCTTTTCAAGTTTAGGCACTTGCATTACATTTTTATATCCAAATTCGTCTGTAAGAGCTGCAATTACTCTGCTTTTGTACTCTTGTTTAAGTCTAGGTGAATATGCCATAACTAAATTACTTCATTAGATTTTATTGAAAATCTTACTTTTTTATCGCCTTCCATTCTATAACCAACTCTAGTTGTTTCTCCTTTTGCAGTTAACAACGACAAGTTAGAAATATGAATAGCAGCTTCTTTCTCTACGATTCCTCCTTGAGGGTTTTGCGCACTTGGTTTAGTGTGTTTTTTAACCAAGTTAACACCTTCAACGATTGCTTTGTTCTTGTCTATTAATACCTTTTGCACTTTACCTTCTGCCCCTTTGTGGTCTCCAGCAATTACTTTTACGGTATCTCCAGTTTTTATTTTAAGCTTTCCCATCTTAATATTTTTGTATTAAAGCACTTCTGGTGCTAATGATACAATCTTCATGAATTGTTTGTCACGAAGTTCTCTTGCAACTGGACCAAATACACGCGTTCCTCTCATTTCACCCGCTGGGTTCAACAATACGCATGCGTTATCGTCAAATCTTATATAAGATCCGTCTGGTCGTCGCACTTCCTTTACAGTACGTACTACTACTGCAGTAGAAACAGCACCTTTTTTAATGTTGCCATTAGGAGTTGCATCTTTAACTGAAACAACTATTTTGTCTCCTACAGAAGCATATCTTCTTTTAGTACCACCTAGAACACGTATTGTTAATACTTCTTTTGCTCCAGTGTTGTCTGCTACTTTAAGTCTTGATTCTTGTTGTACCATGATTACTTCGCTCTTTCAATTATTTCAACTAATCTCCAACATTTAGATTTACTCATAGGACGAGTTTCCATAATCCTTACAGTATCTCCTTCGTTGCAGTCATTTTTTTCGTCGTGCGCAACATATTTCTTAGTTTTTAACACGAACTTACCATACATAGGGTGCTTTACTTTTTTAACTTCAGAAACCACAATAGATTTCTGCATTTTGTTGCTAGTAACAACACCTATACGTTCTTTTCTTAAATTTCTTGTTTCCATATTTAAGCAGAATTATTGTGAATCTCTTTTAGTTAATTCAGTCGCAATTCTAGCTACGGTACGTCTTATGGTACGTAATTGAATTGGATTTTCTAAAGGAGATATTGCATGAGCCAATTTCAGGTCTGAATAACTCTTTTTAGTTTCACTAAGCTTCTCTTGTAACTCAGCTACCGATAATTCTTTAATTTCTGATTGTTTCATAATATCAAATAAATTATGCTTCGTAATCTCTAGCGATTAAAAACTTAGTTTTTACTGGTAGTTTTTGTGCTGCCAAACGCAATGCCTCTTTAGCAATGTCTAATGGCACACCTCCTACTTCAAAAAGTACTCTTCCTGGTTTAACAACTGCTACCCAAAGTTCTACGGCACCTTTACCTTTACCCATACGTACTTCAAGAGGCTTTTTTGTGATAGGCTTATCTGGAAATATTTTAATCCAAAGTTGACCTTCCCTTTTCATGTAACGTGTGGCGGCAATACGAGCTGCTTCAATTTGTCTTGATGTGATAAACACAGAATCTAACGCTTTTATTCCAAAAGTTCCACTTGATAGTTGATGCCCTCTTCCGGCATTACCCTTCATGCGTCCTTTTTGCTGCTTACGAAATTTTGTTCTTTTAGGCTGTAACATTTTTCTTTACTTTATAAAAAATTACTTTCTACGACGTGGTGCTTTTGTTCCACGTCCGGCTCCACCTTTTCCTTGCTTTTTGGATAAACCAACAAGCGGAGAAAGCTCTCTTTTACCGTATACTTCACCTTTCATGATCCATACTTTAACACCCAATCTACCATAAGTAGTGTGTGCCTCAACTAAAGCATAGTCAATATCGGCTCTAAAGGTTGATAAAGGAATACGTCCTTCTTTATAGTGCTCGTTACGTGCCATCTCGGCTCCATTTAAACGACCACTGATTTGAACTTTAATTCCTTCAGCATTCATACGCATTGTAGCAGCAATAGCCATTTTGATTGCACGACGGTAAGAGATACGATTCTCTATTTGACGTGCAATACTTGATGCTACTAAAAATGCATCCAGTTCAGGTCTTTTAATTTCAAAGATATTTATCTGAACTTCTTTTCCAGTAATCTTTTTAAGCTCTTCTTTTAACTTGTCTACCTCTTGACCACCTTTACCAATAATGATACCTGGGCGAGCCGTAGTGATAGTAACGGTTACAAGTTTTAAAGTACGCTCAATGATTACTCTACTTACACTAGCTTTAGAAAGACGTGCGTGAACGTATTTTCTAATCTTATCGTCTTCGGCAAGTTTATCGCCATAATCGTCTCCTCCGTACCAGTTAGATTCCCATCCTCTGATAATTCCTAAGCGATTTCCGATTGGATTTGTTTTTTGTCCCATACTCTTATTAAGCTTGTGTGTTATTGTTTGCTCCAACCACTAATGTTACATGGTTTGAACGTTTTCTAATTCTGTGTGCACGACCTTGAGGTGCTGGACGCAATCTCTTTAACATAGATCCACCATCAACTCTAATCTCCTTTACAAATAATTCTGCAGATTCAACATCGGCATCTTCATTCTTTGCTTGCCAGTTAGCGATAGCTGATAACAACAACTTCTCTAAACGGCTAGATGCTTCTTTTTGGTTGAACTTTAAGATATTAAGTGCATTCTGCACCTTTTCACCTCTTACTAAATCGGCTACTAAGCGCATTTTTCTTGGTGACGTAGGACAATTATTAAGTTTTGCAAAAGCAACTTCTTTCTTTGCCTCCTTAATAGCGTCTGCCATTTGTTTTTTACGACTTCCCATAGCTTACTACTTTTTACCTTTATTTTTAGCACCTGCATGCCCACGGAATGAACGTGTTGGTGAAAATTCTCCTAATTTATGACCCACCATGTTCTCAGTTACATAAACTGGTACAAATTGACGGCCATTGTGTACTGCTATGGTTTGTCCAACAAAATCTGGAGTAATCATACTTGCACGAGACCAAGTTTTGATAACCGTTTTCTTGTTAGCTTCAACATTTGCAGCCACTTTTTTCTCTAATTTATAATGAACGTAAGGTCCTTTTTTTAATGATCTTGCCATGTCTTATTTCTTTCTACGTTCTACAATATATTTGTTACTTGCTTTTGTTTTAGAACGTGTTCTATAACCTTTAGCTGGTATACCGTTTCTAGATCTTGGGTGTCCTCCTGAAGCACGACCTTCACCACCACCCATTGGGTGATCGATTGGGTTCATAACTACTGGTCTAGTTCTTGGACGTCTGCCCAACCATCTTGTTCTACCTGCTTTACCACTAACTTGTAATTGGTGATCTGAGTTTGATACCACACCAATAGTTGCCATACAAGTGGTTAACACCAAACGTGTTTCGCCTGAAGGCAATTTAATAGTGGCAAACTTACCATCTCTTGCCATTAACTGAGCAAAAGCACCAGCACTACGTGCCATAACAGCACCTTGTCCTGGACGTAACTCAACACAAGAAATAATGGTCCCTAATGGAATTTCACCTAAAGGCATAGCATTTCCAATTTCTGGAGCAATACCTTCTTTACCAGATACTACATTTTGCCCAACTTGCAATCCGTTTTGAGCAACAATATATCTCTTTTCACCATCTTGATAATTCAACAAAGCGATAAAAGCCGTTCTGTTTGGATCGTACTCAATCGTTTTAACTTCAGCAGGAATTCCTGCTTTGTCTCTTTTAAAATCGATAATACGATACTTCTTTTTATGACCACCACCAATGTAGCGCATGGTCATTTTTCCTTGACTGTTTCTACCACCAGACTTTTTGTTCGGAGCTAATAAACTTTTCTCCGGCTTATCAGTAGTTATGGCGTCAAATCCATTTACTACTCTAAAACGCTGTCCTGGTGTGATTGGTTTTAATTTTCTTACTGACATTGTTGTCTAATTACATGTTACTGTATAAATCAATCATTTCACCTTCCGCCAGTTGTACAATCGCTTTTTTAACAGCGTTTGTTTTACCATGTTGAATACCTGTTTTTGTGTAACGGGTTCTTCTATCTGGACGGACATTTATAGTACGAACTTTTTCAACAGAAACACCATAAGCAGCCTCAACCGCTTTTTTGATTTCTATCTTATTCGCCTTTGTATCAACCGCGAAAGTATAGCAGTTTCTTAACTCGCTATCTGCAGTCGCTTTTTCTGTGATTATAGGTTTAATTAAGATACTCATCTGTTTCTTATTTACTTAAGTTTGATTCAATTCCTTCTAAAGCTCCTTCTAAAAGCACTACTTGATTAGCATTCATGATTTTATAAGTGCTTAATTCTGAAGTAGTTATAACCTCCGAGCCTTTTAAATTGCGCGATGACAAATATACGTTATTATTTGACCCACCCAACACAAACAGAGATTTTTTGTTTTCAAGCTCTAAAGCCTTTAAAACTGCGGTAAAGTTCTTTGTTTTTGGCGCATCAAAATTAAAGTCTTCTAAAACTGTAATTGACTGTTCACCAGCTTTGATACTTAATGCAGATTTACGTGCTAAACGCTTAAGGTTTTTGTTAAGTTTGAAGCTGTAATTTCTTGGTCTTGGACCAAACATACGTCCACCACCTTTAAATACCCCAGACTTAATACTACCAGCTCTAGCGGTACCAGTTCCTTTTTGCTTTTTAATCTTACGAGTGCTTCCAGCAATCTCAGCTCTTTCTTTAGATTTGTGAGTTCCTTGACGCTGATTGGCCAAATATTGCTTAACATCTAAATACACAGCGTGATTATTAGGCTCAATAGCAAACACATCTTTAGAAAGGTCTGCCTTTCTACCTGTGTCTTTTCCGTTTATATCTAAAACTGCTACTTTCATTACTTTCTAATAATTACATAAGAATTTTTGTGTCCAGGCACACAACCTTTAACAACAAGTAAGTTCTTTTCAGCAACTACTTTCAAAACTCTTAAATTTTCAACTTTAACCTTTTCTCCACCTGTTCTTCCGGCCATTTTCATGCCTTTAAACACTCTTGCAGGATAAGAAGCCGCACCAATAGAACCAGGTGCTCTTAAACGGTTGTGCTGACCGTGGGTAGCTTGACCTACACCACCAAAACCATGACGTTTTACAACACCTTGGAAACCTTTTCCTTTTGAAGTTCCGGAAATGTCAACAAACTCTCCTTCAATAAAATGTTCAACAGTGATTGCATCACCTAATTTGTACTCCTCCTCAAAACCTTTGAATTCAACAACTTTGCGTTTTACAGAAGTACCCGCTTTTTTGGCATGACCTAAGTCTGCTTTTGTAGCGCTTTTTTCTGTCGCGTCATCGAAACCAAGTTGAACAGCTTCGTAGCCATCAACTTCTTTAGTTCTGACTTGGGTAACGATACATGGTCCAGCTTCGATTACTGTACAAGGAATGTTTTTCCCGTTTTCATCAAAGATGCTGGTCATACCGATTTTTTTTCCAATTAACCCAGACATAATTATTAATTTAATTTATTACTTATTTAAAAAATTTCAGGGACAAAATACCTTTCGTCCCTGAAATGTATTTTTCCGTTTTTCCCGCGACCGCATCGGTGGGACATGTTAAATTCGGCTTTTAACCGAAATTGAAATTATACTTTAATCTCTACTTCAACACCACTTGGTAATTCAAGCTTCATTAACGCATCAATGGTTTTTGATGACGAAGAGTAAATATCAAGTAAACGCTTGTAAGAGCTTAATTGAAATTGTTCTCTTGATTTCTTGTTAACGTGAGGTGAACGTAAAACAGTGAAAATTTTCTTGTTCGTTGGTAACGGAATTGGTCCTGTTACAACGGCACCTGTACTCTTTACTGTTTTTACAATCTTATCAGCAGATTTATCCACCAAGTTGTGATCGTAAGATTTTAATTTTATTCTGATTTTTTGACTCATTTTCTTAGATTTTAAGCTTCAACACCTTTAGCTGCCTTAATCACTTCTTCAGATATATTTGAAGGTGTTTCAGCATAATGTGAAAATTCCATTGTTGACGTTGCACGACCTGATGATAATGTTCTTAATGTTGTTACATAACCGAACATTTCTGATAAAGGCACAGTAGCTTTTACAGTTTTTGCACCTGCTCTATCTCCCATATCGCTTACTTGACCACGACGTCTATTCAAATCTCCTACAATGTCACCCATGTTTTCTTCAGGAGTAATTACCTCAAGTTTCATAATAGGCTCCATGATTACAGCTTTTGCAGCTTTTGCAGCAGTTTTAAAACCAATTTTTGCAGCCAATTCGAATGACAATTGATCAGAATCCACATCATGGTAAGAACCGTCCGTTAATGTTACTTTCATCGCATCAACTTCATATCCTGCCAATGGACCATTAACCATAGCCATTTTAAATCCTTTTTCAATTGAAGGGATAAATTCTTTAGGAACGTTACCACCTTTAATTTCAGAAACGAATTCTAAACCTACTTTTCCTTCTTCAGCAGGCTCCAAAGTAAATACAATATCTGCAAACTTACCACGACCACCAGATTGTTTTTTGTAAACCTCTCTGTGCTCGGCACGTTGCGTAATAGCTTCTTTGTACTCTACTTGTGGTTGACCCTGGTTAACTTCAACCTTAAACTCACGTTTAAGACGGTCAACAATAATATCTAAGTGAAGCTCACCCATTCCAGAAATAATAGTCTGTCCTGAAGCTTCATCAGTTCTAACAGTAAATGTTGGATCTTCTTCAGCCAATTTACCTAAAGCCATACCTAATTTATCAACATCAGCTTTAGTTTTAGGCTCAACAGCAATACCAATTACTGGATCAGGGAAATTCATTGATTCAAGAACGATAGGGTGTTTTTCATCAGACATGGTATCACCGGTCTTGATGTCTTTAAATCCTACTGCCGCTCCAATATCTCCTGCCTCAATAAATTCAATAGCATTTTGCTTGTTTGAATGCATTTGATAAATACGAGAGATACGCTCTTTTTTACCTGAACGGTTATTTAAGATATAAGAACCCGCATCTAAACGACCAGAATAAGCACGGAAGAATGCCAAACGACCTACGAAAGGATCGGTAGCAATTTTGAATGCCAATGCAGAAAAAGGTGCATTTACATCTGGCTTACGTACTTCTTCTTTTTCAGTTTCAGGGTTAATTCCCTTTATATTGTCTCTATCTAAAGGAGAAGGCAAATAACGACATACAGCATCTAATAAAAACTGTACGCCTTTGTTTTTAAATGAAGAACCACAAATCATAGGAATGATTGCCATATCCATTACAGCAGCTCTTAGCGCAGCGTGCACTTCATCTTCTGTAATAGAATCTTCATCTTCCATGAATTTTTCTAAAAGGTTCTCATCGTAAGTTGCAACTTCTTCAATAAGTAAAGCTCTGTACTTACGAGCTTCTTCTTTTAGTTCATCTGGAATTTCAATAACATCAAAGGTTGCCCCTTGAGTTTCATCATGCCAAACAATAGCTCTGTTTTTTACTAAGTCTACAATACCTTTAAAATCTATCTCATCACCAATGTTCAAAACGATTGGCACCGCGTTAGATTTCAACATGTCTTTAACCTGCTGGCAAACTGCCATAAAGTTAGCACCTTGACGGTCCATTTTATTTACGAACCCAATACGTGGCACTTTATAATTGTCTGCAAGTCTCCAGTTAGTTTCAGATTGAGGCTCAACACCATCAACGGCACTAAACAAGAACACTAAACCATCCAATACACGTAAAGAACGGTTAACTTCAACAGTAAAATCAACGTGACCAGGAGTATCTATAATATTGAAGTGATAACCTTTGGTTTCATCGGTAGGCTGACCATTTTTTAAAGGGAACTGCCAAGTACAAGTTGTAGCAGCCGAAGTAATCGTAATACCTCTTTCCTGCTCTTGCTCCATCCAGTCCATGGTAGCGGCACCATCATGCACCTCTCCTATTTTATGAGAAACTCCTGTATAATAAAGTATTCGCTCTGTTGTTGTTGTTTTACCAGCATCAATATGGGCCGCAATACCAATATTTCTTGTGAATTTTAAATCTCTTGCCATTTTTTATTAAAATCTAAAGTGTGAGAATGCTTTATTAGCTTCCGCCATCTTGTGGGTGTCCACTCTTTTCTTAACCGCTGCTCCTTCTTCTTTAGCTGCTGCTAAAATTTCTGAAGCTAAACGCAAAGCCATAGATTTTTCATTTCTTTTACGTGAATAGCTAATAAGCCATTTCATTGCCGTAGAAACTTTTCTGTCAGGACGAATTTGCATTGGAATTTGGAATGTTGCACCACCAACACGACGGCTCCGTACTTCTACGTGAGGCATCACATTAGACAACGCGTCTTTCCAAAGTTCTAAAGCTGTTTTCTCTTCGTCAGTTTTTTTCGAGTCTACAATGTCAATAGCATCGTAGAATACCTTAAAAGCGACAGACTTCTTTCCGTCCCACATCATCATGTTAACGAAACGAGTAACCAACTGGTCGTTAAAACGTGGATCTGGTAAAAGCGGTCTCTTTTTTGCTGCTCTTTTTCTCATGTCTTCTTCTTAAAGTTTTAATTACTTTTTAGGGCGCTTAGCACCATACTTAGATCTACGTTGTGTTCTACCGTTAACACCTGCAGTGTCAAGGGCACCACGCACAATGTGGTATCTAACTCCTGGCAAATCTTTTACCCTTCCGCCTCTAACCAATACTATCGAGTGCTCTTGTAGATTGTGCCCCTCACCACCGATGTATGCGTTAACCTCGTTTCCGTTTGTTAAACGAACCCTTGCTACCTTACGCATTGCTGAGTTAGGTTTTTTAGGAGTTGTTGTATAAACACGAGTACATACACCACGTCTTTGCGGACAAGAATCTAAAGCAGCCGATTTACTCTTCTTGGTTATTTTGGCTCTTCCTTTTCTTACTAATTGCGAAATTGTTGGCATATTTATTAATATAAATTTTATAATCCTCTTATTAGAGGGCTGCAAAGGTAGAAATTAAAATGAATAATTCAAATCCTAATTAATTAATTTTCAAGTGAATTTAAAAATAATAATCTAGGGGATATTATTAGCATATATTTTCCGTTAGATTTACATCATAAAATAGACCCATTAACGTGCAAAGAGCGTCCTTTTTATACCTCATTATATATGTCCTTTTTTCTTCGAAAGGTTTTTGCCAAAATCTAACATTAAATATTTTGGGTGAAACTGAAGTTGAAACGAGGGTTGTAGATTCTTTGGGCTATTCAAAAAAACACGTTGATTTTAATTCTATTACTACTGAAGTTGAGCAGATTCAAAACACCCTTTATAAAATCGGTTATATTGAAAACAAGGTGAGTGGAATTGAAAAAATAAATGACTCAACATTTCATGCCCAAATTGCTCTAAAAACAAAATTCAGCACCATATATATATACTACAAAAATGAAGATGTTGAAAAAGCAGTTTTAAAAGCAATATCAAGCCATGTTTTTGACGAATATTTTATTCTTGAATTTCCACTGGTTGAAAACGCTTTGAATTTCATAAATTCTGAAACTTCAAAAAAAGGATTTCCTTTTTCAAGATTACAGCTATCAAATATAACGGCCAAGAACAAAACCAGATTGGAAGCCGAACTAACAATAGAATCTTCAACACAGAAAAGAAGCATCAATAATATTGTGTTAAAGGGCTATGAAAAATTCCCAAAATCGTATTTAAAATATTACTTAAAGGTCAAACCTGGTCAAACTTTTAATTTGGCTGGCATAAAAAAGAAAACCGAGCAGCTTGCAAATTTAAATTTTGCGAATGAAACAAAACCCCCAGAGGTTCTATTCTTGAAAGACTCCACCAATCTTTACCTGTACCTTGAAAAATCCAGGAGCAATACCTTTGATGGTTTTTTAGGCTTTGGCACGAACGAAGACACCAATAGGTTGGAATTTGACGGGTATCTAAACTTGAATTTGATAAACAATTTGAATTTTGGAGAATCTTTTAGGCTTTTATATAAAAGTGATGAGAATGACCAAAAAACATTTGAAGCAGATGCATCATTGCCCTATTTATTCAATTCACCCGTTGGAATCGATTTACTGTTGAGGATATTCAAAAGAGACTCTTCCTTTACAACAGTCAATCAATCTGCCAAAATCCATTACCAAATAAATGCACAACATAAAATATTTGCAGGTATCGTTGCAACAGAGTCAAACAATTTACTTTCAACTAACATAACATTGAGCATTGAAGACTATAAAACACAGTTTTTCACAACTGGATACCAATTCCAAAAGGCCCAACCCTACAATCTGCTTTTCCGTGTAAAGTCAAGAATCGATTTGGAAACTGGATTTGGAAACCGGAAAACAGAAATAAATAAAGAAAAACAATCATTGTTCAGTATTGATGCATTTAATATCTTCAATTTAAACCAAAAAAACAGCATTTTTATAAGAGCCAACGGTGCTAATTTGGTTTCTGGCAACTATTTCGAAAACGAACTGCTAAGGTTTGGAGGGATTAACTCCATAAGAGGTTTTGAAGAAAACAGCCTGTTTGCATCACTTTTTGGTATTATTAATACGGAATACCGTTTTCAACTTAACAATGCCATTTACATTCACTCCATATTTGATACGGGCTATTTTGAAAATAAAATTGCCGGTACCCAACAAAAACTTTTTGGATATGGTTTTGGTTTTGGAATCTTGACAAAAGCTGGACTTTTTAAATTAAATTATGCTAACGGCAAAAACGAGGATTCTGAGTTTAAACTGTCAAATTCTAAAGTTCATATCAGCTTGAAAGCCAGTTTTTAGAATTTATTCCATTTTTTTTTGGATGACAATCTTGTTTTTTTTGGAACCCTAAAATCGCAGTAAATTCAAGCAGGGCAAAACAATTATGCATGCATAATTAAATGATTTTCAAACAAAAGAATTCATAGTAAACTTAAAAATTCATTAAATTTTATTGTCTCATTCTTTGGTTTCATTGCAAAAAGCACAATTAATTTTTAACTTAATCAAAAATTTTAACGGGAAATTATTGTTTTATTAACTTTATTTTAGGATTTTTGGAGTTGACTAATTCAAATAATTATAAAATGAAAACAAAGTTTAGTGGAATTCTAACGCTATTACTAGCGTTTGTTGTGCAGATAACTTTTGCACAAGAAAAGACAATTTCAGGTACAGTTTCAGATGGTTCTGGACTGCCCCTTCCTGGAGCAACTGTCTTAGTTAAAGGTACTACAACAGGTACATCATCCGATTTTGATGGTAATTATGCAATTACGACTAGCCAAGGCTCAATCCTTGTGTTTAGTTTTGTTGGATACACTACTCAGGAGATTACTGTAGGCGCCTCTAACATTATTAACGTTACCTTGACGGAAGATGCGCAGGCATTGGAGGAAGTGGTTGTAACAGCCCAAGGTATTAAACGTGAAAAAAAGGCTCTTGGTTATGCCGTAACCACAATTGATTCGGACGCCATCGAAAACAAACCGGAAACTGATGTTGCCAAATTACTTACCGGTAAGGTTGCAGGTGTTCAGGTTAATACGGCCGGTGGTTTCTTAGGGCAATCTCCTAATGTTATCATCCGATCTAAAAACTCTATTACCGGCAACAACCAACCTTTATATATTATAGATGGTATCCCAATTACAGGTGACCGTACTTTTGACCTTGACCCGAATAACATTGCCTCGACCAGTGTACTTAAAGGTCTTGCGGCATCCACCTTATATGGAGAAGATGGTAGAAATGGTGTAATCTTGATTACTACGAAAACGGGTTCTTCTGCTCAGCGCGACAAAAAATTCGAAATTGAAATTATCCAAACGACTTCAATGTTGGAAGTTGCAAACCTACCAGAATACCAAAATACATATGGACAAGGGTCGGATAACAGCATTAACACTACCTTCTTCGGTACTTGGGGTGCTGCATTTAATGGGCAAATTGTTCCACACCCACTTGCTATTGATGCTTATGCGGAATCATTCCCACAATTTCAAGGAGCAACTGTTGAGTACAAAGCAGCGCCAAATAACGTAGCTGACTTTTTTAATTCAGAACTAGCGACAACAACATCTGTACTTGTCTCTAAACGTGTTGAAGATGCTTCTTTCGCATTTAATATGAGTTATGCTGATCAACAAGGTTTCGTTGAAACGAGTTCATTAAAAAGGCTGAACCTATCTTTTGGTGGAGACATGAAATTAAGCAACAAGTTTTCACTGAGTGCCAAAGCCGATTACAGTAACACAGATACTAATAGACCGGCATTGGCAACTTTCCAGTTGTTGACTTGGATTCCTAGAAACTTGGATATTCATAACTTGCCTTACCAAGATCCAAATACTGGGGCAAGCGTTTATTACAGAACAACCATTACAAACCCGATTTGGAATATTAAAAATTCAGGGTTTAGATTGGACACCGACCGTTTTATTGGTAGTGCCAACTTAAAGTATGATTTTAATGAAAAGGTTAATTTGACTTACACCTACGGTCTGGATTTGTATAACGAGCTAAACTTGAACCATGTTAATAAAGGTGGAAATGAAAGTCCGCTAGGATACATGCAAAGCTTTGATAACTATAACAGGGTACAAAACCACAGATTTATTTTAGCTTTTAATAGTATAGATCTTAATGATTCATTTTCAATGAACGGTCAATTAGGTTTTGAAACTAAAAATACAATTAGAGATGTATACGGTGTTCAAGGTACAGACCAAGTAGTTTTTGGTTTCCTTGATTTAGACAACTTCAGGGAATACAGCCCAATTACGAGGTCTTCTACTCTAGATGGTTTTGCCATTACGCCTTCAGAAAAAAATGTGATTGGACTTTTTGGTGCTATTGACTTTGCATACAAAAATTATTTATACTTGAACTTACAGGGTAGAAATGATTGGGGTTCAACGGTTGAAAAATCAAACCAATCAATATTTTATCCCAGTGTAGCTTTATCTTTCATACCATCATCTGCCTTTGAAGGTTTTGGTGGAGATTACTTGAAATTTAGAGCAAGTTACGGATCATCAGCTAGTTTCCCTCTGGCCTATTTAACCCGCCCTTCACTTAATTCGTCATCTAATGGATGGATAAATCCTTTTGACAATTCTGTCGTAGCATTTAACTCGGTAGATACGTTTTTACCTAATCCAGATTTAGGTCCTGAGTTTTTGGAGGAATTTGAGATAGGAACAGAAGGTAGGTTTTTCAACAACAGATTAACGTTTGATGTTTCTTTATACCATAAAACCATTAAAGATCAAATTTTATACTCTGATTTACCTAATTCAACAGGATTCGTTCTAACGCAAATTAATGCGGGTGATGTTGAAACTGATGGTATTGAGGTTGGCTTAACTGTTACGCCGCTTAAATCTGAAGATTTCATGTGGTCAATTAACAATAACTTCACTGCTTATGAATCTACAGTTCAAAATCTTCCAGTTGAATCAGTCTCTATCGGTTCAGCTGTGGGTACCAGTGGTGTTTTGAATACGGCCATCAATGGTGAGCCATTTGGCGTGTTCAGAGGGACCTATGCTGTGAAAGATGATGCAGGTAATTTATTGATTGACCCTACAACAGGTAAAATTATTTTTAGTCAAAATGTTGGTCTTCCTGATAAAATTATTGGTGACCCCAATGAAGATTTCAGATTTACAACCATTAATACCATTGCATATAAAAACTTAAGTTTAAGTGCACAATTAGAATATATTCACGGTGGTGATATTTATTCAAACTCTGCCTCCAACTTGATAAGACGTGGTGTAACGATCGATACTGAAGACAGGGAAGGTTCATATATCATTCCTGGTGTGTTAGGAGATCCTGCAACTGGTGAAGCTCTTACAGATGGAAATGGTGACGCAATACCAAATAATATACAAATTGGAGCAAATGATTTATATTTCATAAACTTGCAAGATGTTGATGAAACTGTAGTTTATGATGCTTCTGTGGTACGTTTAAGAGATATTTCCCTTAGTTACAAAATGTCTGAAAAGTTTTTAGAAAAGACGCCATTTGGATCAATATCGTTTACGCTTTCAGGTAACAACTTGTGGTATTCTACACCTAACTTACCAAAAGGATTGAATCTTGACCCAGAAGTACTGCTTACTGGACAAGGCAACACATTTGGAGTTGACTTCCAAAATGCACCGTCTTACAAGCAATACTCGTTTAGCGTCAAATTAACTTTTTAAAAAAATACGCAATGAAAACATATAAAAGAATAACAACATCTTGTGTTTTACTGGGTTTAATGGTAATGACGCTATTTAACTCTTGTGAAACCTTAAACTTAGAATTACAAGAGGATCCCAACGAACTTGGGGAGGGCTCAGCGAACCCGAGTTATGTACTAAACTCGATTCAAGGTACATTTGGATTTCAACATTTTGGATTGGCTGCCATTGCAGAACCATTGGTTAGGCATAATCATTTGTTCGGAACTTACGCCAATAGTGCAGGAACCAGTACCATGAACCAGGCTTGGCAACAAACCTATGCCATAACTACTAATTTAAATTTCCTTCAGCCTATAGCTGAGGAGCGAGGTTTACCACAACATTTGGGGGTAGGTCAGGTTATTGAGGCTTTTGCTTACGTTACTTTAGTGGATTTTATTGGTACGGCTGCTTACAGTGAAGCTGTAAACTCCGAATATCCAAATCCAAAATTGGATGATGGTGTTGACATTTATACTGCCATGTATGACCAATTGGACGAGGCTATTGCGAATTTGAGTAAAGAAAACTCAATCGCCCTTGAGGATATTTATTACAATGGAGATGCCAGTAAATGGATTAAATTGGCGAACACATTAAAATTAAGAATGTACGTTCAAAGTAAATTAGTAGCCACACCAGCGATGGTAGCTAGCTTAAACGCCATAGTTGCCAGTGGTAATTTTATTTCTGACCCTGCAGATGACTTTCAAGTACTTTTTGGAACAAATGAAACCAATCCAGATAACAGACATCCGTATTTTCAAAATCAGTATGCTCAAGGTACTAACGCAGGTAACGTGTTTCAAAGCAATGATTTTATGAATCTATTGTTGAATACTAAATCTGCTCCGGATCCAAGAACACCTTATTACTTCTACAGACAAGATTTAAATGATCCTCCGGCTGAAGATTATGACCATTGTACCGCTTCATTTTGGTATTGCTACTTAGGTGGTGGTTATGACGGTAGAGACCATGGTGATGACGAAGGTATTGAAAACGATGGTGAGCAGCGTGTTGCCTACGGTATTTATCCGGGTGGTGGTGCTTATGATAGTGCCGGTACACAAGCTGAGGAAACTGCTTTTGCCAATTCAACATTTGTTTATGACCCAAGTGCCTCTGGAACGGAAGATGAGCAAAGAGCCGCTCATGTAAAAAATCATTTAAGCACCGTTAACCCAAGTACAAGAAACAGTTCCAATAATGGAGGTGCTGGTGTAGGACCATTTGTTACAGCTAGTTTTGTTCATTTCCTCTTGGCTGAAGCTGCTTTACCAGCTCCACAGGGTATGGGCGCTAGCGGAAACAGTGCCACATTACTTCAAAAAGGGATGGAACTATCGTTCGAAAAAGTAGAAGATGTGAGTGGCATACCAATGGTAGAAAGCGAAGTAACAAGTTATATCAACGAAGTTATGGCTGAATTTAATGCAGCGGATAATGAAGGTAAGCTTGAAATTATTGCCAGAGAATTTTATATCGCATGTTTCGGTAATAGTATTGAAGCCTATAACTTGTATAGAAGAACAGGGTATCCAACCCTTCAGCCTCATGTGTTGAGTAGTGGAGGTGCATTCCCAAGAAGCTTCTTCTTGCCTTCTTCAGAGCTTAATACGAATCAAAATCTAGATCCTGATACAGATCAGAAAAAGCTAACCGACCAAGTATTTTGGGATACAAATCCAGCTGGTTTTATAGATTAAAAAAAAATAATTATGAAAAAACTGAAATATATATTAGCCTATTTTGTACTTGGAGCGGTAAGTTTCACATGTACAGACCAAAGCACGTTTAGAAATCCCTCTCACCATGAATTGGAGCGGGGAGCATATGTTAGATTTGTTACAGCGCCTCCTACTGACTATAAGCCAGAGGAAGTGCAAGATATTTCAATCAGTGCACAAGTTTATGATCCCAACGGCAACGTTGCCCAGTACGATTTATCGGTAATTGTTACCGTTGCCAGTACTGGTGAAACATATAGAGCCGATGACTTCTTAACAATTACCTCTTTTCCTAATACACTTAGCATGACAAGTCAAACTATTGCTGATGCAATAGGCGTTGATAAGTCAATTTTTGGAGCAGGAGACTTTTTCCAATTTATTGGTGTAGCTACACGAAATGACGGTGTTAAATTCTACGGTGTTGAGCCATCTTTCGATGAAGACAATGGCACTGTAGGCATTGGAAATACAGAAGGTAACTTGTTAAACGCTGTGGCTTACAAAGATGCCATGACATTTAATTTTATTATTGCTTGTCCAATAGATGACACCCTTTATACGGGTAAATACATGTTAACCCACCCTGTAGGTACATGTTGCGGTGGCGCTATTTTCTTAGATCAAGAAGTTGAATTAACAGGCATTTCTGTTTATCAAAGAACTTTTGAAGCCATTTACCTTGAGCAATTTGCTATTGGAAATGGACCGATGACCTTTACTATTAATTTCATTTGTGGAACAGTTACTAGTGCCGATAATACAGGTACCGGATTACAGTGTGCCAATGGAATTACTTTTAATGGCTCTGATAATCCTGGCGGTTATAGTGAAACTGACGATTCCGTATTGGTAGTTAAATTCCAGGAAGCCTGTCAAGATTGTGGTTGTCCACCAGATGAGGAAACCGAGATTATTTTAACTAAAGTATAGAAAACGAATTTAAAAACTTAATCGATGAAAAAATTAATATATATAACATTTTCTATATTAACTATCGGGCTTTTCTCTTGTAGTGAGGACGATAGTTATTCAATAGCCTATGTAGACACCGAAGTTAAGACACCATTAACTGGAACATTAACTTTTGCTACTTCTTCAGCTTTTGGTAACACCAATGTTGATTACACAATTAATATACCCCAATCTTTTGAGGTTGCATCAGTGGTCGAACTAACACTTACATCAACATATGAAGTGCTAAAAGTTAATACCAATATTGAAAAAGTATATGATACTATACCGGCAGGTGCGACAACCAAAATGGGCAGTTTTGTAATGCCAAGCTTTGACGCTGAAGCTCCATTTTATGGTCTGTCTAGTTTCCTAACTGTTGAAATAAGTGGAATAGCCTTGGTACAACCCCCTAAAGAAGACGAGGACGGTAAGCCAATTGAACCTTATGTACCAGTTGACGATCCTTATACCATGACATCTGAAGCAACAGATGTAACTCTATTGGAATATCATGACCCATACATGGCGCCAAACCCTAAAACCTTAATGATAAGCTTAGATTGGGAAGGCCCATATGGTGGAGGTGAAAATGATATAGACCTTTACGTCCTTGATGCCGCTTTTACAACTCTATACGAGTCATCCGAATCTGGATCTCGTTTTGAAGGTGATTTTTTCAACAATCCTGCTAATGAAAATCATCCTGACGGAGATTATGTTATAGAAATTGGCGTTTGGACTGCTGTTAGTGATGCACCAATAGCTTACAGATTGGTACTGACACATCCTGATGGCACAAGAGATATTTTCGAAGGTACTGTAGATCCAGCTGTTGGTTATGTCGACCCAGTTGGCTTTACTAAAACTACCGATGGTAGTGGAAACGTAACTTATGTAACCACCGCCCTTTAAAATATTTTAATTGTTTAAAAAAAACCACCTCCAATTCGAGGTGGTTTTTTTATACCTTTAACCCATGGAAAACCAAACGCAAATATTCGGTATAAGAGCCATAATTGAGGCCATTAATGCTGGTGAAACCATTGATAAAGTGTTTCTTCAAAAAGGCTTAAGTGGAGATTTGTTTAGTGAATTGGAATCTCTAGTCAACAAGAAATCAATCAACAAATCTTATGTGCCCGTAGAAAAGCTCAATAGGCTAACCAACAAAAACCATCAAGGTGCTGTGGCCCAAATATCGCCAGTAGAGTTCCATGATATGGAAACTTTGGTTTTAAACGTAATTGAATCTGGTAAAGACCCCTTGTTTTTACTCTTGGATCAACTTAGTGATGTCAGGAATTTTGGGGCAATCATCAGAACTGCCGAATGTACAGGTGTTGATGGCATAATCATTCAAAAGAAAGGTGGCGCTCCTGTAAATGGTGATACCATTAAAACAAGTGCGGGTGCCGTTTTTAAAGTACCTATTTGCAAGGTAGATCATATAAAAGACGCCGTATTTTACATGCAAGCTTCAGGAATAAAAGTCATAGCCGCAACTGAAAAAACCAATGAAACGCTTTATGACGTTTCATTTACTGAACCGTGTGCCATTATTATGGGTTCTGAAAGTAGAGGCATCAACCCCTCAATTTTGAAAGTTGTGGATGCCAAGGCTAAATTACCTCTGTTAGGAACCATTGAATCTTTAAATGTTTCGGTCGCTTGTGGCGCATTTTTATATGAAGCTGTTAGGCAACGACTTTCCTAGACTTTTCAGGTTTTTGGATTTTCAAACTTGTCCTGTTTATAGATATAATTTATAGTTGGCTCGTCTTCTATTTCTGTCTCTATATTTTCAATAAAATTACCATCTTTATCAAAATGTTTTAAAAACGGGTCATCATCTTCGTTATAGTTTTCCTGTTCCCAAACATATTTTTTTGGCTTAGCAACTTGCTTTCTAAAAATTAAAGCAAACAGGAACCCAGTAATTAAACCCGCTGTATGACCTTCCCATGAAATACCTTCTTCAATGGGCAAGGTATACCAAATCATGCTTCCATAAAGAAAAACGACCAACAGGGACAAGGCAATGAGCCTAAAATGTTTTGCAAAAACCCCTTTAAAAAATGTAAAACTTATTAAAACATAAATGAGTCCACTTATCCCGATATGATATGAAGGCCGACCAATGCACCATGTTAAAAAACCAGATAGCAAAATACCATAAACCATGACTTTCCATGCTATAGCCCTATAGAAATAAAATAACGCTACTGATAACACAAATAATGGTACGGTGTTATGATAAATATGCTTAATGCTACCATGTATAAAAGGGCTTAGCACAACCCCCCTCAACCCTTTTAACGTTTGTGGATAGATGCCATACTTGCTAAAGTTATATCCAAAACGCACCTCAAACCAAAATACCAACCAAATGAGTAGCACTAAAGATATAGGGTAGGCTACTACCCCTGTTGAAAATTTAAAATGTGATTGGGTTTTCATTGAGGTCAATATAGCAAATAATTGACCAACTTTGTTTTTGATGCTAAAATGTCAGATTCATCACTTTACAAAAACTTTACTTTTTAATGTTGATGGAATTTAGTTCAAAATAAGATTCCTTTTTACAAAGGAATTGTTTTAATTTTACGCATATGAATGTAAATGAGCCCTTAGCAGAACGATTACGCCCAAAAACCTTGGCCGAATATGTGAGCCAAACACACTTAGTGGGTGAAGGTGGCGCCCTTTCGCAGCATATTAAACAAGGGTTGATTCCATCAATGATTTTTTGGGGGCCTCCTGGAACGGGAAAAACCACACTTGCCAACATTATTGCCACAGAATCTGGCAGGCCTTTTTACACATTGAGTGCCATAAATTCTGGTGTTAAAGATGTTCGGGATGTTATTGAAAAAGCCAAGCAAAGTGGCGGGCTGTTTACTACCAAAAACCCAATTTTATTTATAGATGAAATTCATCGATTCAGCAAATCGCAGCAAGACTCTCTGCTACAAGCCGTCGAAAAGGGCTGGATTACACTTATAGGTGCAACTACCGAAAACCCCAGTTTTGAGGTTATCTCTGCGCTACTATCACGTTGCCAAGTATATATTTTGAATCCTTTTGATAAAACTGATTTAGAAACGCTTTTAAACCGCGCCATTGAACAAGATGAGCTACTTTCAAAAAAGGATATTAAATTAAAGGAAACGAATGCCCTTTTAAAACTGTCGGGTGGTGATGCCCGAAAATTGCTCAATATTTTTGAACTTATTGTCAACTCTTTCAATACAGATTCTGTTACCATTACAGATGAAATTGTGCTGAAAAAAGTACAGAACAATACCGTACGTTACGACAAAACTGGCGAGCAACATTATGATATTATTTCGGCGTTTATAAAGTCCATTCGCGGTAGTGACCCCAATGCCGCCATTTATTGGCTCGCTCGTATGATTGAAGGCGGAGAAGACGTTAAGTTTATCGCCCGCAGAATGCTTATTGCAGCCAGCGAAGATATCGGCAATGCCAACCCCACGGCCTTGGTCATTGCTAACAACACATTTCAAGCTGTAAACACCATTGGTTATCCCGAATCTAGAATTATTTTAAGCCAATGCGCCACCTATTTGGCTTGCTCTCCTAAAAGTAACGCGGCCTATATGGCCATAGGCAACGCCCAAAAATTGGTTAAAGATACCGGAGATTTAAGTGTCCCTTTGGAAATACGAAACGCTCCAACAAAACTTATGAAAGAATTGGGGTATGGCGACAATTACAAATATGCCCATAACTACGAAAACAATTTTGCCGACCAAGAGTTTTTGCCAGACGAAATAAAAAACACGAAACTTTACGACCCTGGAAACAATGCCAGAGAAAATGTGCACCGTGAGTTTTTAAAACAACGTTGGAAAGATAAATACAACTACTAATCTTTTGAGCATTAGCTCAAGGGTCGGGCTTTATTCGTTGATTTCTATTTTGAATTATTGAACTCATTAATAGAAATATTTCACTACTCGCCCCCTCCTACGGCGGGGAGCTTAAACAATTAGCCTGCGGTGAACGCAGTCGAACCGTTCAATCCCTAATGCAATTAGCAACTTAAATAAAAGGTGTTGGAATAATTTTTGATTACATTTATCTAAAATCGAAACCCATGAAACCTTTAAAATTTACCCTTCTGGTTTTTGTTATTGTATCGTGCGCCCCTATTCGGGTAAGTTATGATTATGATTATACCGTCAATTTCAATGGTTATAAAACCTATCAGTATTATGGCGGTATGGAAACAGGACTTAGCGAACTGGACACCAAACGATTTTTAGATGCGATTGATGCACTAATGGCATTAAAAGGTTTTGAAATTTCTGAAAACCCAGATTTTTTTATTGACATAAAAAGCGCAACATATCAAGAACCCTATAGGCAAACTGTAGGTGTAGGTTTAGGTGGTACGGGTAGAAATGTTGGTGGGGGCATTTCCATTGGGCTTCCTATTGGGCAAGCCGACGTAAACCGACAAATCACCATCGATTTTGTTGATGAAAACAAAAAACAACTATTTTGGCAAGCCGTGGCTGAATCAAGTTATTCCCCAAATGCCACCCCAGAAAAACGTGAGGAACATTTAAATGAAATTGCAGAGAAAATGCTGTCGAATTATCCACCAAAACAATAAACCTTCAAATTTTATAAATATCCTAACATTTAAAATACGGTAATCGTAATTACATTTTGTAGTTTTACTCGATAATCGAGCCTTAATTATATATGTTTGGTTCGATATGATTTCAAAAAAGCAAATTATGGATAGTTTAAAAAACAAAGTTGCTTTAATTACTGGCGGTTCTAAAGGAATTGGTTACGGAATAGCGCAATCATTATTGAATGAAGGTATAAATGTTGCTGTTACAAGCAGAAATAAATCTTCGGCTGATGAAGCAGCAAAAACATTAAATTCAAACAATTTTACAGACGCTAAAGCTATAGGCATTGAAGCAGATGTTCGCAATTTTGAAAGCCAAAAAAAAGCGGTTGAAACCGTTTTAAAACATTTCAATCAATTGGATATTGTAATTGCGAATGCCGGCTTAGGTCACTTTGCCTCTATTGAAGATTTGTCCATAGAGCAATGGCAGCAAACCATTGATACCAATTTAACGGGCGCTTTTTATTCCATAAAGTCAAGTGTAGATGCGTTAAAAAAATCGAAAGGCTACTACATTACCATTTCAAGTTTGGCTGGTACTAATTTCTTCGCCAAGGGTTCAGCTTATAACGCCAGTAAATTTGGCTTAACAGGATTTACCCAAGCTGTCATGCTTGATTTAAGAAACCATGGCGTAAAAGTAAGCACGATTATGCCGGGGTCGGTATCAACATATTTTAACAACAATACACCAGATGCCGACGATGCTTGGAAAATCCAAATTGAGGATATTGGCGAGTTGGTGGTTGATTTGATTAAAATGAACCCAAGAACATTACCAAGCAAGATTGAAGTTCGACCAAGTGTGCCACCTAAAAAGTAATTAGCGTTTTACCAATTTCTTGTTGGCTATAAGTATTTTACCTGAATAGAAATTGGCTATATAAATACCCTGATTTAAGTTACTAATATCCAATTGATAGCTTTCAAGGTTTGATATTTTTACTGATTTCACCATTCTTCCCTCCAAGCTAACCAATTCAATATTCAGGTTTGAATCGGCTTTACCTTCATGCATAAAATTTACTGTTGTGCTTGCCGGATTAGGAAACATTGAAATGCTGTAGCTATCAATTTTACTTTCTATGTCCTCAACACCCAAAGTGGTATAGTTGATTGTCCATGTTACCAGAGATACATGAAAATTATTATGGTTATCTACACGTTGAAATGATGTATTGTCGTGTATAACTGCGGTTAAAGTATTCTCCCCTTCCATTAGATTCGTTTCCAAAAGAGACACGCCATCAACATTGTTGGCAAAATTAGAGCCATTTAAAGTCCATACGCTTTCCAAAGTGTTTGGTATTGGCTTGATCAAGTTTAGCATGAAATCCAACGGAAAACTTGATGGATTTTCAACAGTATTGTTATTTGGTGTATAATTATCTATTGGGGATATTAATTCGTGTATTTTCTCGACAATGCCTTCTTTACATACTGAGCAGAAGGTTTTATCTATTTTTTCCATGATACAATTCTGATGCGGTTTATACCAGTCTTTGGGCACATTATTATCAAAATATTGGTAAATGCCAACACCATTATCATATAGCCAGTTTTTCCAGCGTACCAAATTAGGGTCTGTTTCTTGAGTCATATTAATAGCTTCGGCACCTAGGACATCTCCAGGGTAATATTCGTCTTTTAAGTTGAATAACGAATGTCCCATCTCATGAACAATAACATTTGCGCCCCAATAACCAGAATAAGCCATAGGGAATACCCCACCACTACCACCATATTCGTTAGAGTTAACCAAAATTAGAGCTAGGTCGTAAGTAGGAAAGTTATCGGCCAAAACGTTGAGTATCTTTGCTTCGGTGTTGTTGGCACTATTGCCGTCAATTTCGTAGTAAAGTAAATAGGGGCTACCAAAAGCTTCATAGGTTGCATTAAAAAAAGTATCAACGTAAGTTGATGTAGAAGGACGATCTGCGCCACTTTCGTTTGATGGTACTTTTAGCGCATAAACATTGAAATAATTGGAATATTCTGAAAATGGAGACATTGTAAACATGCTATTTGTGAAATTTGTAGCATCTGTAATAAATTTTGCTAATTCTGATGATTGATAGCCTTCGCTTAAAATAACCAAATTGATTCGGTTATCTTGGTCTCCCGAAATCTCAATGTTATCAATTTCAAAAATCTGGGAAAGCGTTACTTGGATATTAAAAAGTAGAGTTAATATGAAAAGTAGGTGTTTCATGTTTAATCTAATTCAGTTTTGGCAAGTGTTTTGCTTTGCTTCAAGCTGTCAACAATTTCACTAATTACAATATACTTTGCTTTGGTATTTAATTGCAATCTTAAAGAAAGGGTTACGTTTTCTAAGTCGATTTGTTTTCTTTCAAAGATAAGCGAATCATTTACAAATTCAACTATTTTCGACAAAGGGTTCTTTATGGTAACCACTTGAAGTTCCTTTGATTGTTTATCCAATTGGATACATTTTAAATCGCCTATTTCACCGGAATTTATATAATTTGAAGATGCCTTTTTTAATTTCCCGTCTGTAATGGTTTTATTGAGTAGCAGAGCCTGCTTATGCCCGTCATCGCTTTTTGAAATGGTATAGTTCAAAAAAATGATTTTTGGATTTGCCTCAGTTTGGGCATCTGCTTGCGGAATACTCCTTTTTGAGCCACAGGAAGCTACGTCCAATAGGACAAACATCAAAAGCAATACCTGTGCAAAGCTTTTATAAAAAATATTTGGGGACTCTATTTTTTTCAAACTTCAAATTTAAACTGATACAAGGTAATGATTTCTTTACTTCAAAATCAATTTGAAGAAAACCCTTCGGTTAATTACCAACCAAAATCCTGCTACCTTCGCTATGGCTACTAAATTCAGGAGCATACATACTTTGTATGGTAGTAACACCATTGCTCATATTACCCACATTGTTAACGCGTAAATCGTACTCAAAAACATAAATGCCTTTTGGTAAATAATCAAAAAAGAAATTGGTTGAGGCATCCTTTGTGCTTTCATAATAACCTAAACCATCCTGCCATTTGTATTGGGACAAAACGTTTATCGGTTCGAATCCTGAAGCGCGCATGTCTTTCATATGGATGAACTCCATATTTCTATCACTTCGTAATTCTATATGCACTCTTACCAAATCACCCACTTTTAATTTTGTACTTGAAGTTATTTCAGTGATTTCCTCTCCTTTATCGGTGTTTGTTTTCAAAAACAATTTTTTCTTCAGTTTTAATGGTGTTTGTGCTAAAGTAACATTATCCAAGTCTTCAAAATATTGCCAATATAAACTTCCCCAAGCAATACCTTTTCCTTTTTTTGAAATTTGAACTTCTGCCATTTCAGGTTTAATTTCTGAAGTATTCCAAGAAATTTTATAATAACCCGTTCCAGCTTCCACTTTTACATTCTCAAGTTTAGAAGGATCCATTTTTTGTCCCCCCAAAACCACATCAACCATATCTGTAACGCTTAACCAATCACTACCCTGAAGCAACAACGCGTAAACGGCTTCTGTGGTGGCTTTGGTGGTTTTCCAACGGTTGGTTTGCTTATTTTTAAGCAACCATATTTTAAGGTTATCGATGGTTTCGAGATTCTTCGTTTCGCTCTGAATGACAAATCCAACTTCTGAAAACGCTTCAATCAACACCGCTTGTGTTTCAATTGGGGCTTGATACCAAAACCACGAATTGGTGTTGGCTTTCCAGTACATGCCCAATTCATCTGAGGTTATGCTGGTTTCCTTCAAGGAATTCATGATTTTTGAAGCCGTTTTTGAATCGTTATTTCTGTGCGAAACCAAAGCCATCAATCCTTTGGCATATAATGGACGACTTAACCAATATTTCTGAATTTGGGTTTGATAATAAGCTGTAATATCCTCAACTTTTTTGTTCTTTTCAATCTCTGTGAAAAAGCTACGCATGTACAAATAGTGCAATTGGGTGTAACTTAAATGGTCTTTATTTAAATCTATTTTAGCGTCATATTTTCTGATATCTTCATATTCTTTAATGAATTCTGAGTCGAGGTAGTTTATTGCTTTTTCAATCATTTCTGACCCTTCAATATTGCCCAAGTCAACACCAAGTTTTGACAAATGTCCGAAACCTACAATGATGTGTTGTGTAATGAATCTGTTTTCATAACCGCCATTAAACCAAGGCCATGCTCCAGATGGCATTTGGTTGTTTTGCAGTTTTTGGATGGCCGATTGCAACTCGTTGTTCATTTTATTTAAATCGAACAAGAGCGCAATACGTTTTTTCCGCTCAGTTTCGCTTTGTGCATCACGAAGCCATGGCGTTTCTTGAATCAGGATGGATTTCAATTCCTCATTTTTTTCAAGATTGCTCATCAGCACATCTTGGGATGCCCACTGATTGAAAACCTCTTGAATGTTAGGATTGCTGTTTGCAATATGGCTTGCCAGGGCATTGGCATAGTAGCGACTAAAGGTTTGCTCGTTGCAATCATAAGGGTATTCCATAAGATAAGGCAACGCCTGAACCGCGTACCAAGCAGGATTGGAAGTCATTTCCAGGGTTAACTTATGATGTTTTAAAGTAGTTGAATTACTGGTTTTCAACTTATCCAAAGAGAATGTCCGCGTTTCGTTGGAACGCACCCACATAGGAAGTGTTTCAGTGACCAACATACGATTACTCAAAACGGGAAGTGTGTTTTGCTCGCCGTCGCTAAAGGATTCCGATTTGGCCAATATTTTGTATTGAATAGCACCTACATTATCGGGAATGTTTAAATTCCAAGAAACTTGGGTATTGCTCTTAGCATCAACCAAAAAGGAAGCCTTCTCTGGCTCCCCGGAAGGGTAAGAACTGAGCAAGTTTGCGGTGATGTCATTACCGGAAATGGCATCAGTTAATATGAGTTTGGCTTGGCCTGAAAGCGGTTTTTCCGTTAGGTTTGAAATTTTAGCACTTATTGTAATATTGTCACCTTCACGTAAAAAACGCGGTGCATTTGGTATTACCATGAGTTCCTTTTGGGTAACTGCGGTTAGGGTTTGTGTTATACTTGCTAAGGTTTTGGTGTGCGCCAATAACTGCAATTTCCACTGGGTTAATGCTTCGGGTGTTGTAAAACTGAAACTTACATTTCCAATTTCATCGGTTTGTAACTTTGGAAAGAAAAAGGCCGTTTCTTGAAGGTTTTTGCGAATTTGTATGTTGTCAAAGTTTGTTTTTCCTTCCTTATTTTCAGAAATCGATTTTGATTCTTCCACCATTTTTGGAGCAGAACCAACCATGACTACCTCTTCCAAAGCACTGTCATTTAATTTTGCAAATGCCACAGGTCCCTCTGCTTCAACAGAATCTTCAACCTTTTGCACACCTGCCAATTTACTACTTAAACCCCGAATCAGCATACTGTTTGTATATCCCAAACTGAACCCAAACCAATTCAATTGATCATATTGTTGCTGTGGATAGCTAACACGCATTTTGTTATTGTAAACCCTAAAATTACGTGTGCCAAAACTTTTGTTGGATTGACTATATGTACGGGCATAATATAACTGCTGTTGCAACGGATTGAAATTCCACGCATGCGGTTTAAATTGGTCCAAAGAGGCATCATACATGCTTGCCAACAGTTCGGCACTTACTCTTTCACCTTGTGGCCCTTTGATTTTGAAACTCCAAGTTTCGTCAGTTCCCGGTTGTAATTTATCTCGAAACGTTAACGTTTCAATATCTAAATCGGTTTTCGGGTAAGGCACTGAAATAGCCAGAGAACCCGATTGAAAACTATTAAAAACGGCAAAGGTGTAATGCACCGCAAACCCACCTAAATCATTTTTATCAACAGGAATGGTTATGGTTTTTTTGCTGTTTTGCAGCTTGATGATTTCTGTTTTTATAATTTTTCCACCCTTTTCAACAGACACAGTAACCGATACATTTTCAGCAGCTGAACCTAGTGTGATTTTAGCAACATCTCCAATTTGATAGGTTTCTTTGTCTGTGCTGTTACTGAATAATTGATTGTCGGCCAAAGTATCATCATCGTTACTAAAAAGCGTGGTTTTGGTTTGGTCTTTCACCAATTGCCCAAATTTGTCTTTACTTTCTAAAGCAATCAGATATTGCCCCGATTTCCACTTTTTAATTTTACCGAGTTTTACTTCCTTGGCTGTTTTGGTATTGAAATTTTCCTCAAAAACCAAATCACCTTTTTCCCAGTTTTCAGCAAGATGTTCGTCGGTATATGATTCATATGGAAAAAGGTTTTTAAAGGTTCCCTTTGGAATTTCTTGATAGTCTGGTGCTGGCCATGGACGCTGCCTCAAGGTAGTTTTTGGAGCTATTAATTTATAGATTTTAATAAGCCCTTTAGCAGGCACAAACTCCCCGTTTAAATTTTCGGACGTAATTTTTATGGCATGGTCTTTTTGGGTTTTGTCCAACTGTGCATCAACATCCATTTTAGCCACCAAGGCATGATAACCAATATTTACCGTAGTTGTGGCACTTCGGGTTTCACCGTTTAAATCGGTAACATCTGCTGTGATTTCGTAATTGAAAACAGGCAAATTGCTTTTATCGACACTCTGGTCTGGTAATGCTGAAAAGGTTATTTCAAATTCCCCTTTTTCATTCGTCATACTTTCACCATGAGTTATTTCCTGAGGTTCACTATTAAACCAAGGCCGATGCCAAAAATACCATCTTGGGTATTGCACTTTTCGGTGTACGCGATACACCACTTTGGCATTTGTAATGTTGCTTCCTGCATAAGCCAAAGCATTACCTTTTACGGTAACGAGATCGTTTACCTTGTAAGTTTCAGTTACGGGTTTAAACTTGGTTTCAAACTTCGGACGTTTGTATTCTTCAACCGAAAAATACTGACTCCCATTCAAATCCTTTTTATCGGCATCGAGTTCAATATGATATTGCCCTGTTAAGCCACTATTAGGCAAAATAAATTCACCTGAAACCGAGCCAAATTCATTGGTTACCAGTTCAAGTTCCTTAACTTCTTCACCATTCACATTAAAAAGTGTGGCAGAAACTTTTTCCGAAACCAGAACTTCAGATTCATTTTCTTTTGATTTTACAACTATAGACTTAAAATAAACGGTTTGCCCAGGTCTGTAAATGCTTCTATCGGTAAAAACAAAAGCCCTATAATTAGTATTTTCTTCCCTTTCCCTATAATGCCGATTGATGTAATAATCACCAAAGTGAGCCAAATCGTTTCCGTTAGTAACCTTTGCCGTAATGTTGCGATAACGGTCGTCTGATTTTTCTATTTTAATTTGCCCATTGGCGTCTGGTGTATGGGTTTGTTTTCTTGTTTTATTATTATTTTCAGAAAATGACAATTCAACTTTTGCATTAGGAACGGGAGCACCATAATTTCGATTTATAATTTGAAATATTTTATGATTTGGCGTTTCTGTTTCTACCAAAGCTAAATTGGTCACTTGAATATTGGCGAAACCAAATACATTTTCGTCATCTTTCCCCGTTGCAAAAATGAGATATCTGCCATTGTCCAGTTTAGGTACTAACACCTCGGTAGTGTGCATTTGGTAGTCACCTTCATTTTTTAAATGGCTATTCCAAGATTGCCTAACATCTAGCTTTTTAATGAATTTTAGTTGGTCTTCCTTTCTATAAATTTTGCTGAACTTTTCGAATTCATTTTCCGAAATTCTGTAGATTTTAAATTGAAGCGCATTCAAATTTTTGTAACGCACCAATACTTTTGCATGCGATTGTATGGGCAAAAAGTCTTCTGCCGTAATTTGAAACGTGGTATATTCAATTTGCGATTTTAGGATTTCACATTTTTGGGCACCTGTGCTTTTTGGAAATTCTGAAATCACACGCTCACAAATCTCCAAAGCCTCCTTCGCTTTCCATCGGTTGTCTTCTGATATCTTGGGCTGGTAATTTTGGCTTTGTTGAAAATAAACCGCAGCAATTTCAAAATCGAACAAGCCTGAAACTTCATGCAATTTAAAACGGCTGCTTTCAGTTTTAAGAGCGTCTAAAAACAAGGTTTGTTTATTGCTTAATGTAGCTTGATGATTGACAAATTTTAAGCGTTCAATATCTACATCGGCCAATGCCAAAGGTTCATTGTCCTTTAAATGAAACTGAATCAAATCTTGATAGATTTTTAGAGCATTTAGTTGTAATGAAGCGGAATCCTTCGACGCAATTTTCAACTCTGAAAATGATTTGGGATCACCCAAATAATCCGGATTATCAATTTCAAATTTATATGCGGGTTTGGTAATTTGGGTTTCGCTTGTTTTGTAAAAACTTAAAGCTTGGTGATTCAAAAAATCAAACAAGGTTGGCCTGAACTTTTTAGAGCCTTTTAATTCATACAACAAAACGCTATATTTATTCAATTTTTCCTGCTGGAGCATCAACCCGCTTTGCAGAGAATTTTGAAAATGCAAATGAATTTCATCAAAAAGTGTCTGTAAATCCCAAGTTCTAAAATCGCTGGAGTCTACTTTTTCATAAGTTTTTGTGCGGTTATAAAACTGCCATCTGTTTTGGTTGAAATATTGCCAATACAGATTCGCCAAAGCGCTTTCCAAAATATTCTTTATTGGAAAATCTTGGATTTCAATTTCATTTTTAAAATCATTGATAATCTTCAATTGCGCATCTTCTTCCAAAACCAACGCATACTTGCTTTTATAAAATATAGTTTTAATAATCTGGTTTTCATTGTTCGTTTTGCGGGCTTGTTTTTCAATAGACTCAACAATTTTTAAGGCCGATTGTGGTAAACCATCGGCTTCCAATTTTTCAACCTTAGCCCATAAATCTTGAAAATCATTGGTTTGAGCCTGTGAGAAATTGGCAAAAAATAATATCATAAGTATGGGAAGTATATGTTTCATGTATTCTGTTTTTAAAACCATTAAAAATGTCAACTATAATGATTTACTTTAATTGACGTTTTAACTCTAAAATAGTTTCAAAAGCCATACCAAAGAAATGGCAAATGCGTAAAACATCCGTTTTGATGAGTGAAGTTAGCCATTTTTTTAGTCAGTTATAAAGGTTAACTTTGCCTTTCGAAATAAAAAACATGAAAAAGTTTATCATCCTACTTTTATTTCCTGTATTAGCATTTGGACAAACCAATTTTGACCAAGTTGAATTGCTTTTTCAAAAAAAGCAGTTTACCGAGGCTGAAGAACAAACCGTTCAAATTTTAAAATCTGAGCCCCAAAATATAAAAGCCATTGAGTTGTTGGGCGATGCCTACGGACACCAAAAAAAATGGGATGAAGCGCTAGTTCAGTATAAAAAATTAGTGGAACTTGACCCTGAAAATGCCAATTACCATTATAAATATGGTGGTGTTTTGGGCATGAACGCACTCGAAAACAAATTCAAGGCCATTGGACTTATTGGCGATGTGAAAACATCATTTTTAAAGGCGGCAGAATTGGACAAAAACCATATTGATGCACGTTGGGCTTTGGTTGAACTATATATGCAGTTACCTGGCATTTTTGGAGGAAGTAAAAATAAAGCCTTGGAATTCGCCCAAGAACTGGAAGCACTTTCAAAAGTTGATGGCTATCTGGCCAAGGGCTATATTTATGAATATGATAAAGACCCTGAACTCGCCGAAAAATATTATAAAAAGGCTATAATTGAAGGTGGCTCATTAGTTTGTTACGATAAGCTCACCAAATTTTATGTGGCACAAAATGAATCTGAAAAAGCCATTGCAAATCTTCAGGACGCCTATAACAAGCATCGACAAGAAGACTTATTACTTCAAATAGAACACATCAAAGAAAACCAGCGGTAGAAATTTAAAGACAATCCATGGTACTTTAAAAACGTGCAATCCTTATATTTACAGCTCACAATATCAATTCATGAACGTACATTTTATAGCCATTGGCGGTGCTGCAATGCACAATCTGGCCTTGGCATTACATAACAAAGGGTACAAGGTTACCGGAAGCGACGACACCATTTTTGAACCTTCAAAATCACGATTGGAAGCCAAAGGGCTGTTGCCCGAAACCTTTGGTTGGTTTCCTGAAAAAATTACCACAAATTTGGATGCCATAGTTTTGGGCATGCATGCCAAAGCCGATAACCCTGAGCTTTTAAAAGCACAGGAATTGGGACTTAAAATTTACAGTTACCCCGAGTTTTTATACGAACAATCTAAAAAAAAAACCCGAGTGGTTATTGGAGGCAGTCACGGAAAAACTACCATTACATCGATGATTTTGCATGTGATGCATTACCATGACCGCGATGTAGATTATATGGTCGGCGCCCAATTGGAAGGTTTTGATGTGATGGTAAAACTTACCGAACACAACGATTTTATGGTTTTGGAAGGTGATGAATATTTAAGTTCGCCAATTGACAGACGTCCGAAATTCCATTTATACAAACCCAATATTGCCTTATTGAGCGGCATTGCTTGGGACCATATTAACGTGTTTCCAACTTATGATAATTATGTGGAGCAGTTCCGTATTTTTGTAGATAGCATTGTAAGCGGTGGAAGCATCAACTATAACGAAGAAGACCCCGAAGTAAAACGCGTGGTAGTGGCCAGCGAAAACACGATTAGAAAGATAGCTTACCGAACGCCAGAATATTCAGTTGAAAATGGACAAACCCTTTTGGAAACCCCTGAAGGATCTTTACCGATTGAAGTTTTTGGAAAGCACAACCTCAACAATTTGGCAGGTGCCAAATGGATTTGCCAGCATATGGGCATTGATGAAGACGACTTTTACGAGGCCATCGCTACCTTTAAAGGCGCCAGCAAACGTTTGGAGAAAATAGCCGAAAGTAAAAAAAGTGTGGCCTACAAAGATTTTGCCCACTCACCCAGTAAAGTGGAGGCCACTACAAAAGCCGTTAAAGAACAATACAGCAACCGCACGTTGATAGCCTGTTTGGAACTACATACCTACAGCAGTTTAAATGCCGAGTTTTTAAAAGAATATAAAGGCGCTTTGGATGCTGCCGATGTTTCCGTGGTATTCTACTCGCCACACGCCGTTGAAATAAAAAAACTGGAGAAAGTGACCCATGAGCAAATTGCCGATGCCTTTAAGCGCAACGATTTAATCATCTATACCAACCCAGAAGATTTCAAAAACTTTTTGTTTTCACAGAATTTTGATGATAAAGCATTGCTTTTAATGAGTTCTGGAAATTATGGTGGGCTGGATTTTGATGCTGTTAAAGGGTTGATTGGGTAGGTTAGTTTAACTTGGTAGCATATGTTGGATAAATACATTAATTGATTTTTTAGAAAAAAGTTTTAAAATAAATCTACTTCAACTTCTCCTTAAAAAAAGCCATGGTTCGTTCCCAAGCCAAAGTTGCCGCTTTTTCGTCATAGCGTGGCGTGGTGTTGTTATGAAAACCATGGTTTACATCAGGATAAAAATGGGCGGTATATTCCACATTATTAGCCTTTAAAGCGGTCTCATAATCTGGCCAACCGGCATTTACACGGGTATCTAGCTCTGCAAATTGCAACATCAAAGGTGCTTTTATTTTAGCCGTTTCTTCAGTATTTGGCTGCCCTCCATAAAACGGCACAGCTGCACCCAGTGTTGGTATTCTAACCGCCATCATATTCGAGATCCAACCACCAAAGCAAAAGCCAACCACACCAATTTTTCCATTGCAATCTTTATGGTTGCTTAAATAATCATAGGCGGCTATAAAATCTTCGAGCATTTCATTTCTATCACGCTGGCGTTGCATCGCCCGTCCATCATCATCGTTTCCTGGGTAACCACCCGATGGCGACAAGGCATCGGGTGCCAAGGTGATAAATCCTTCTAAGGCTGCGCGTCTGCCCACATCTTCAATGTAGGGGTTTAAGCCTCTATTTTCGTGCACCACCACAATGCCCGGTAACTTTCCTTTAAATTCATCAGGTTTTGACAACAGGCCTTTTATGGTGCCACCACCTTTGGGCGATTCATATTCAATGTATTCAGATTTTAAACGTTCGTCATTGGGTTTCACCATGGCCGTATTGATGTAATCGGGCGATATAAAACTCAATAAAGAAGATACCGTAACACCACCAACGGCATATATAGATAGTTTTTCCACAAATTGCCGTCTGTCAATCTTATTGTGTGCATAATAATCGTAAAGGTCAAATACCTCTTGGCTAATATCTTCTTTTTTTAATGGCTTCATAGGATTAATTTTTTATTGCTCCTGTAAGTTACAATATTTATCTTTAGTGCATGACAGAAAAACAAGCGTCCTTTTCCATAAAAAACTGGAGTCAGGACGATCAACCTCGCGAAAAATTGCTTTATAAGGGCAAAACGGCATTAAGTGATGCCGAACTGGTAGCCATTTTAATTGGTTCGGGCAACAAAAATGAAAGTGCCGTGGCCCTTTGCAAACGTATTTTGGCAAGTGTAGATAATAATTTGAGTGCCTTGGGGCGACTTTCTATAAAGCAACTTATGGAATTTAATGGAATTGGTGAAGCCAAAGCCATCACCATTGCCGCGGCTTTAGAATTGGGCAGAAGACGACGCAGCGAAGAAGCCCTAGAGCGAAAAAAGATAACTTCAAGCACATCGGTTTTTGAATTGATGCAACCAATTATTGGTGAACTGGAACACGAGGAATTCTGGATTATTTATTTGAACAATTCCAATAAGGTCATCCAAAAAAATCAATTGAGTAAAGGTGGCATAACGGGCACTTTGGTTGATGTTAGGTTGGTGCTTAAAAATGCCTTGGAAGTTGGTGCCGTTGGGCTCATACTGGCACATAACCATCCCTCGGGGACTTTGAACCCAAGCGCGGCCGACAAGCAAATTACCGAAAAACTAAAATCGGCATCGGAGAGTTTAGATATAAAAATTCTGGACCATCTCATTATAACAGAAAAAGCATACTTTAGTTTTGCAGATGAAGGCATTTTGTAATTTTAAAGAATAGATGTTAAAAAATCAAAATATCAAATTCCAAAAACGGGACTAATTATTGTGAACTCAAAAACTGAAAACTGCCAACTGAGACTGAAAACTGCTTACTGAATATATGCTATTAGTTTATACCCATAAAATATCGCCACGTTTAAAATATGTCTTTAAACATATTTGCAAAAGGATATTGGGTATTGAGGTTAGTTTTACCACTCAAATTGAGGAATTTATTGCGCACGATAGTTTAAAGATGTCCTACACCACAAAACAGCTTGGCAATGAGTTTTTTGTGAAAAGTCACGACATTTTGTTTGAACAGGGTTTGAGCGATTTAGATATCCACATACACCGTTGGGAAAACACAAAATGTTTCTTTCACACTGGTGAAAAAAGCGCCATTCCTTTTGATATTTTTTCGGCTTCCTTTTACTTATTATCTCGTTATGAGGAATATTTGCCCCATTTAAAAGATGATTACGGCCGCTTTACAGCCAAAGAAAGTTTGGCTTACAAAGAAGGTTTTTTGCATCAGCCCGTGGTAGATATTTGGGCCTACAAATTTAAGGCTGCCTTGCAAAAGCAATTTCCAAAATTTGAATTTCCCGTTAAGTCATATCGTGTTGTCCCCATAATTGACGTACCGAGTGCCTACAAGTATAAATTAAAGGGCATTATGCGCTCTCTTGGTGGTATTATAAAAGATGTCTTCAGGCTCCGCCTTAAAGGTTTATACACTCGGCTTTTAGTATTGTTTGGTTTTATTCACGACCCATATGACACTTTTAAATACATCATTAACCGGCAGAAAAACTCGAGTTCCAAATTCCTATTTTTCTTTTTAATAGGTGATTATACAACCTACGACAAAGGCATCAACCCCAACAAGAAGAAATTTGTATCTCTAATGAAACATGTGGGCGATTATTGTAATGTTGGATTAAAAGCTTCCTATTTTGCCATTGAGGATATGTCCATCTTAAAAAAGGAAAAATTAAGGATGGAGGAAATTATGAACACCAATTTAATCGCAACCCGGCAATCGTTTTCAAAACTAAATTTACCTGAGTCCTACAGAAACCTCATCGCGCTTGAGATTAAGGAAGATTACGCGATGGGTTATGTAGACCATATTGGTTTTAGGGCGGGTTCGTGCACGCCATTTTTGTTTTATGATTTGGACTATGAAGTGCAAACACCATTAAAAATAGTTCCTTATCATGTTATGGACTATGCGCTTTTGAAACAACACTCGCAGCTTGACAAGAAGAAGGTATTAACCGAAATTATGGATGAAATCAAGCAAGTAAATGGCCTGTTTGTACCCATATTCCATAATTATACGTTTAGCGACCACGATAGATGGAAAGGCTTTAAAGAATTATTTAACATCATAATAGATTCGCCAAATGAAGATTAGCGGTATTACAGATGTTTTTTTTGATTTGGACCATACGCTGTGGGATTTCGACAAAAATTCTGCGTTGACTTTTCAAAGGATTTTTCAAATAAATAATATCGATTTGGATGTTGATGTATTCTTGGAACATTACGTGCCCATTAACCTAAAATATTGGAAACTGTATAGAGAGGAACGCATTGAAAAAAGTGCCCTCAGGTTTGCCAGATTAAATGAAACATTCCAAACTGTTGGCTATTTGGTTAAGGACGAATTGATTTATAAACTTTCCGAAGATTACATCACCCATTTAACCACATTTAACCACCTATTTGAAAACACCTTCGAGATTTTAGACTACCTAAGCATTAACTACCGTTTGCACATCATTACTAATGGGTTTGATGAGGTACAAAGCAAAAAATTGAACCAATCGAACATTCATAAATATTTTAAAACAGTAACCAATTCCGAAATGGTTGGGGTAAAAAAACCAAACCCTAAAATATTTAACTATGCGCTTCAACAAGCCAATACTGTTGCAGAAAATAGCATTATGGTAGGCGATAGTTACGAAGCCGATATTTTGGGCGCACAAAATATTGGTATGGATGTTGTGTTTTTTGATTTGGGGCAAACAATGCTCAACAACGGCATTAAAAAAATAGATAACTTGATACAATTAAAAAACTATTTGTAAGTTTTATAATTTAACCATTTACCAACACTCAAAACCGTATATTTACATTCACATTTTAAATTAATTTATTAAAAATGAACACCAAATTTTTCACATTATTAGTCTCTTTTTTTATAACAATATCGATTTTTTCCCAAAATTCTTTGAACGATTACAAGTATATTATTGTTCCAAAAAAATATGATTTCCTAAAGGAAAAAGACCAATACCAATTAAACTCATTAACCCAATTTTTATTTAATAAATACGGGTTTGAAGCTTACATGGAAGGTGAAGATTACCCACAAGATTTGAGCATGAACCGTTGTTCGGCGCTAACCACAGACCTTTTAAAAGACTCTGGTTTGTTTAAAACCAAGCTCACCATAGAACTCAAAGATTGTAACGGTAATACGGTTTTCACTTCAAAAATAGGAGAAAGCAGAGAGAAGGAATATGCAACGGCTTATAATTTAGCCTTAAGGGATGCTTTTGAATCGGTTAAAGCACAAAATTACAAGTACGAACCTAAAGATAAAATGGTATCGAAAACCACTCCTATCGCTTCTTCAAATAAAGAAACGGCTGCCGAAATTGAAAAATTAAAAAAAGAAATCAAAACCTTAAAAGAGGAAAAACAGACTGATGTTGTTGAAATCAAAAAAGAAGTTGCTGAAACAAAACCTGTAGTTAAAGAGCAAGTTGTTCCTGTTAACGATGACAGAATTAACACAGATGAACCAACAGTTTTATATGCACAAAAAATTGAAAATGGTTATCAATTAGTGGACATGACACCAAAAGTGGTTTATAAAATCAAAAAAACAGGACAGGAAAACTTGTTTTTGGTTGAAGGCGAAAACGCCATTATTTATAAAAAAGGCGACGCTTGGTTTTATGAATTCAACACCGATGGAGGCGTTATGCAAAAAGAGCTGAATATAAAATTTTAAGCTAATTAGTTCTTTATCTTACAAAAGTATATAACTGGACAGATTCTTTCACTATCGCTCAGAATGACGTAGGTAATCTTAAAAAAGTACTTGTCATTGCGAGGAGGCACGACGTGGCAATCTCAAAATTAATCATTCAGCATTTTCCAAAGGGTATCCTTTAATTCGGTAATGCCCTTTTGCGCTACAGATGAAATAAACAAATAAGGAATGGGCAGTTCTTTGTCCAATTCCTTTTTAAGCTCAGACTTTAGTTCATCATCAAGCATATCACTTTTTGATATGGCAATTAAGCGCTCTTTGTCCAGCATTTCTGGGTTGTAACGACGAAGTTCATCCAGCAAAATATCGTACTGCTTTTTAATGTCTTTGGCATCAGCCGGAATTAAAAATAACAGCACCGAATTGCGCTCAATGTGGCGCAAAAAGTAATGCCCGAGCCCCTTCCCTTCGGCAGCACCTTCAATAATTCCGGGAATATCTGCCATGACGAAGGTTTGAAAATCACGGTATTTCACAATACCTAAATTAGGCTTTAGAGTGGTGAATTCGTAATCGGCAATTTTTGGTTTAGCAGACGTAATCACCGACAACAATGTTGATTTTCCTACATTTGGAAAGCCCACCAACCCCACATCGGCAAGTACCTTAAGTTCCATGGTAACGAACTTTTCTTCCATGGGCAAACCAGGTTGCGCATATCGTGGCGTTTGGTTTGTTGCCGTTTTAAAATGCCAGTTTCCCAATCCGCCTTTGCCACCTTCGGCAAGTATTTTTTCTTCACCGTCTTTGGTTATTTCAAAAATTATGTTGTTAGTTTCGGTATCCCGAACTACAGTTCCTAATGGCACATCTATATAAACGTCTTCGCCATCAGCTCCAAAACTCCTACCACTACTACCGTGTTCGCCATGGCCAGCACGAATGTGCTTTTTAAATTTTAAATGCAGAAGCGTCCAAAGATTTTCCTTCCCGCGCACAATAACATGACCGCCACGACCACCATCACCACCATCAGGGCCACCTTTGGCAACATATTTTTCACGATGTAAATGTGCAGAACCTTTACCTCCGTTTCCGGATGCCACATACATTTTTACGTAGTCAACAAAATTTCCCTCGGTCATTTTCTGTGTTTATTTGTTTTTTGTGAGTTGTTTAGTTGAGTTTTTCTAAACAACTAAACGAATAAACTTTTTAACTAAAGTGCATCAATAACGCCACTCAAGCGCTTGGTAATATCTTCAATGGAACCAACACCGTCAACACCAAAATATTTGTTTTGCGCAGAGTAGTATTCTTTTAAAATGGCAGTTTTATCGTAATATTCCTTGATTCTATTTCTAATGATAGACTCATCAGCATCATCTGCCCTGCCACTGGTTTGTCCTCTTTTCAGCAAGCGCTCCACTAAAATTTCATCATCAACCTCTAAAGCAACCATGGCATTTATTTGCGAATCTTTACTGTCCATAAGTTTATCTAAAGCTTCGGCCTGTGCATTGGTACGCGGAAAGCCATCAAAAATAAAACCTTTGGCATCGGTATTTTTTTCAACCTCAGCATTCAACATGTCTATAGTTACTTGATCCGGAACCAACTCGCCTTTGTCCATATAAGATTTTGCTAACATGCCTAGCGCGGTTTCGTTTTTAATGTTGTATCTAAAAACGTCGCCTGTTGAAATGTGCACTAAATTATACTTCTCTTTTAAAAATTCTGCTTGTGTTCCTTTACCTGCTCCTGGAGGACCAAATAGTACTAAGTTTGTCATGTGTTGTGTTTGTTTAATTTGATATACTTCTGGTAAATTTCTTCCCAATCCATCGTAATCAAGCCCATAGCCTACTATGAATTTATCGGGAATTTCAATACCAACATAATGTAGTTTAAAGTCTTTTTTGTACGCCTCTGGTTTGTAAAAAAGTGTTGCAATTTTTAATGACTTTACCTTCTCGTTTTTAAAAATGCGGTGCACTTCGGCCAAGGTTTTTCCAGAATCAATAATATCCTCTAAAATAATAACAGTGCGCCCAGTTAAATCTTGGGTTAGGCCAATTAAACGCTGAATGTCTTCAGACGATTTCAAACCTTCATAAGACGCCAATTTAATAAAAGTAACCTCGCACGTGTTAGGGTACTTTTTTACAAAATCGCTAGTTAACATAAACGACCCATTCAAAATGCCCACAAATACTGGGATTTCATCACCCACATCTTTGGCTATTTCGGTTGCCATGCGCTGCAAAGCCTCATCAATCTGCTTTGCCGAAATAAATGGCTTAAAATATTTATCGTGTAGCTTTATCACGGTTACTATTTTTTGAAAGTTGCAAAGATAATCAATAGAATCTCGATTATCTCATTTTTGATTTATGATTTGGGAACTAATTTAAGATTTAAGTGTATTTTTGCGAAACATTTATGCGATTTTAGTTAATTTTTGTTCAAATGAATTATTTTTCCTCAAATTTTAAACTTGGTATTCTTGGCGGTGGCCAACTGGGTAAAATGTTACTTTACAACACCAGAAAATTTGATATTTATACTTGTGTTTTAGAGGCCGCTGAAGATGCACCGTGTAAAATTGCCTGCGATGAATTTCATTTGGGCAATTTGTTGGATTATGATGCCGTTTATAATTTTGGAAAACAGGTTGATGTTTTGACGATTGAAATTGAAAATGTAAATGTTGATGCCTTAGAAGACCTTGAAAAGGAAGGCGTAAATGTATACCCATCTTCTAAAACATTACAAACCATTCAAAACAAAGCGAAACAAAAGCTGTTTTATGTGGACCACAATTTGCCCACAGCACCCTTTTCACGTTTTGCGTATTTATCTGAAATTGAAGATGCCATAAATAACGGAGGCCTAAATTTTCCTTTTGTTTGGAAAGCTGCCCAGTTTGGTTACGATGGAAATGGTGTAAAAGTGGTTAGAGAACTTTCAGATTTGGAAGGATTGCCAAAAGGTGAATGCATTGCTGAAACCTTGGTGCCATTTAAAAACGAGCTTGCCGTTATTGTGGCCCGAAATGTATCTGGCGAAACCAAAACCTATCCAGTGGTAGAAATGGAATTCCACCCTGAAGCCAACCAAGTGGAATATGTTATTTGCCCGGCAAGAATAGATGATACTGTAGCAAAAAAAGCTCAGGAGGTGGCTTTAAATACTTCTAAAGCATTTAACCATGTTGGACTTTTGGCTGTTGAAATGTTCCAGACCAAAGATGACCAAATCTTAATCAATGAAGTAGCACCAAGACCACACAACTCTGGTCACCAAAGTATTGAGGCAAGTTACACATCACAATTTGAGCAACACATCAGAGCCATTTTAAACTTGCCATTGGGTAGAACCGATAGTAAAGTTGGCGGTGTTATGGTAAATTTGGTAGGAGCTGAAGGTTACAAAGGCAATGTAGTTTACCAAAACATTGAAACCATTATGCACATGGATGGTGTTACCCCACATATTTATGGAAAAAAACAAACAAGGCCTTTCCGAAAAATGGGACATGTAACCATTGTTAATGAGGATTTAAATGAAGCCAGAAAAATTGCCGAACAGGTAAAGAGCACAATAAAAGTTATAAGTGAATAATTATGAGTAAAGTAGGAGTTATTATGGGAAGCAAAAGTGATCTTCCTGTTATGCAAGATGCCATAGACGTCTTAAAAGGTTTTGATATTGAGGTTGAAGTCGATATAGTTTCGGCACATCGTACACCAGAAAAATTGTTCGATTATGGTAAAAATGCCCACACCCGAGGCTTTTCAGTTATTGTTGCTGGTGCTGGCGGTGCCGCTCATTTACCTGGCATGATTGCATCTCTTTCTCCACTACCTGTAATCGGAGTTCCTGTAAAAAGCAGTAATTCTATTGATGGCTGGGACTCTGTTTTATCCATTTTGCAAATGCCCGGTGGGGTTCCTGTAGCCACTGTTGCGCTTAATGGTGCAAAAAACGCTGGAATTTTGGCAGCGCAAATTATTGGTGCAAGCGATAAATGTGTACTCGATAAAATTGTAGCTTACAAAGAAGGCCTCAAAATTAAAGTTCACGAATCTGCAAAGGATTTGAAATAAAAAAGCCCCGAATAAAATTCAGGGCTTTCCAGCTATTAACAAATAAATCTCACGAGTTAGTCACTCTTCTTATTGTCGCGGGCAAAAATAGAAAAAATTTATTATGCACGCACAGCAAACACAATATTTAACACATTATTTGAAAAAATGATAAAAAAATCGCTGATTACTCCATTTAAAACCAAATATAATACGCCTCCGTTCACAAAAATTGAAAACGATGATTTTCTTCCTACTTTTAAAGAAGCCATCAAAATGGCCAAAGAAGAGATTGATGCCATCGTTAACAACCCAGAGCCTCCTTCATTTGAAAACACCATTGAGGCTATAGATTTTTCTGGCGAACAATTGGATAGAATATCAAGCATTTTTTTCAATTTAAATTCTGCCGAAACCAACGAAACAATTCAAAAAATCGCCCAAGAGGTCTCGCCTTTGCTATCAGAATTTAGTAACGACATCACTTTAAATGAAGATTTATTCAAACGTGTTAAATCTGTTTACAACTCAAAAGACACTCTAAATTTAAATACCGAACAAGAAACACTGCTCGACAAAAAGTATAAAAGTTTTTCAAGAAACGGGGCTAATTTACTAGAGGATAAAAAGAAAGAGCTCAGGGAAATCGATAAAAAATTAAGCCAGCTTAAATTGAAATTCGGTGAAAACGTTTTGGCCGAAACCAACAAATTTGAAATGCTGATAACAGATGATGCCGATTTAGCTGGACTTCCTGAAGGCGCCATTGAAGCAGCAAAACAATTGGCCGAAAGTAAAGACAAAGAAGGTTGGCTATTCACGTTGGACTACCCTAGCTATATTCCATTTATGACTTACGCTGATAATCGCGAATTGCGAAAAAAACTCGCTTTGGCTGCAGGGGCAAAAAGTTTTAAGGGTGATGCATTGGACAACCAGAACATCGTACTCGACATTGTAAACTTAAGACACCAACGCGCCCAAATGTTAGGTTATAAAACGCATGCCCATTTTGTTCTTGAAGAGCGTATGGCAGAGACACCTGAAAAGGTTCAATCATTTTTGGATGAACTTTTGGAAAAAGCTAAGCCAGCCGCAGAACGTGAATTTAAGAACCTTGAAAACTTCGCAAATGATTTGGAAGGCATAGACCATCTTGAAAAATGGGATGGAGCTTATTATTCTGAAAAACTAAAGCAAAAACTGTTCAACCTTGATGACGAATTACTGAAACCGTATTTCAAATTGGAAAATGTTATCAAGGGTTCGTTTGTGATTGCCAATAAATTATTCGACTTGAATTTTGAGGAAATCAATGACATTGACAAATATCATGAAGATGTTTTAACTTATAAAGTAACCGATAGTAAAGGTAATTTGGTTTCCATTTTTTATGCCGATTTTTTTCCAAGACCTGGCAAACGTAATGGTGCTTGGATGACGTCTTACAAACCACAATACATAAAAAATGGTGAAAATAGCAGACCGCAAGTTTCCATAGTTTGCAATTTTACGAAACCCACCAAAAGCAAACCGTCACTATTGACGTTTAACGAAGTAACCACTTTGTTCCATGAATTTGGTCATGCATTGCACGGTATGTTAGCCAACACCACATACCCAAGTTTATCGGGAACTAGTGTTTATTGGGATTTCGTTGAGTTGCCCAGCCAAGTGATGGAAAACTGGTGTTATGAAAAGGAAGCCCTTGAATTATTTGCCACGCATTATGAAACAGGCGAGGTAATCCCCATGGACTTGATTGAAAAAATAAAAGAATCGGCTACCTTCCACGAAGGCATGCAGACTCTAAGACAAATTAGTTTTGGATTGTTGGACATGAGCTGGCACGCTGGCGAGTCGCCTGAAAAAATAAAGAATGTAAAAGCCCACGAACTCAAAGCCTTTGAGAACACCAAATTATATCCCGACGTTGCCGAAAATTGTATGAGCACATCCTTTTCCCATATTTTTCAAGGTGGTTATTCATCGGGTTATTATAGTTATAAATGGGCAGAAGTTTTGGATGCCGATGCCTTCGAATATTTTAAAGAGGAAGGCATATTTAACAAAACTGTTGCCAATAAATTCAAGAACAACGTACTGTCTCAAGGTGGAATTGACAACCCAATGACGCTTTACAAACGTTTCCGAGGAAAAGAACCAGAACCAGAAGCTCTGTTGAAGCGCGCGGGATTGATTGAGTTAAACAAATAAGGCAACAAAGCAGTAAATTCAAACACTTATAACTTTTTTAGATAAGACACCATTAATTCTCTCGCACGTTCATCTGGCATGCGACCAAACCCGGCAATCATGTTATCGATTATATGATGTGGTTTTGAAGTTCCAGGAATAACACAGGTAACCAATTCGTTGGACAATATAAACTTAAGAAAGTATTGTCCCCAACTTGTTATATTGAAGTCTTTTGCCCATACAGGCAAAGGTTTTCCTTTTACCATTCGAAACAAATTGCCACCTTCAAACGGTCGGTTAATTAAAACGGCGGTTTTGTGTTTTTGTATAACTTCGAATAATGATTTTTCGGCATGCCTAGATAGTATCGAATAATTGAATTGCACAAAATCTGGACTTTCGGATTTTATTACTTCCTCTAAATCCGAATGGGCAGCATCAGTATAGTGTGTAATTCCCCAGTACTTGATCTTCCCTTGTTCTTTCCAAGACTTTAAGGCTTTTACATGGGTTTTCCAATCCACTAGATTATGGATTTGCATTAAATCAATTCGCTGCCGCTTTAAAAGTTTTAAGGAATTTTCCATTTGGTTAATTCCAGCATCCCTGCCCGCCGTCCAGACTTTGGTAGCGTAAAAAAAGCTTTTTGCGAAATCTGCATTAAAAGTTAAATCTCCAACAACGGCTTCTGAACTTCCATACATGGGTGAAGAATCAATAACTCGCCCACCGTAATTGTTCATTTTTGACAAAACTTCTATGAGCACTTTGCGTTCAGAAACTGAATTGCCCACATCAAAAGTTTGCCAAGTCCCTAAACCAACAACGGGCAGTAGTTGATTACTTGACGGTATTGGGCGTTCTAGAATTTCTTCATTGGCTATAAATGAAAAAAGTATAGGGTATGCCATCAAACCTAGGCCAGATAAACCATAGATTTTCAAGACATCTCTTCTATTGTAATTTTCAGGAATCAAACTTAATGATTTTAAAAAACGGGATTTTCTTTCTTAAATTTAATCAAAATAATTGGTAGATAGATTTTAGGGAGTAATCATCAACATGCATTCAAGCTATACAACTATTTGAATAGCTGAAAAATCCATTTATTTATCCTATTTTTGAGAAAAGAAAAATTGCACGTTAATGCCAAGCCATGAGATAAATCCAAATAATTGGGTTGACCTTTATTCTGACTATCTTTTCAATTACACCATTTCGCGGGTTAGCGACAGGGTAATTGCGCAAGATTTGGTTCAGGATACATTTTTGGCAGGTTTAAAATCAATGAAATATTTTAAAGGAGAGGCCAGTGAACGCACTTGGCTCATCTCTATTTTAAAACGAAAAATCATTGATTATTATCGAAAAATAAATTCGAACAAAGGAAAGGCAGAAGTCAGGATGACCTATAATTCAGATGATGAATCTGATGGCGATTGGCTGCAAGAACGTGTGGCAGACCCCTTTGACAAAACTGCCGAAGACCAATTGGAAAACGTGGAACTTGGGGAAGCCATTTATAATTGCTTAGAAAAATTACCACAAAAACAAGCCGAGGTTTTTAAAATGAAAACTATACTTGGCCATGAAACCGAAACAATTTGTAATGAACTAAATATTACAGCGTCTAACCTTTGGGTAATAATTCACAGAGCGCGCACTGCTCTTGCTGACTGCCTAAAAGAAAACTGGTTTTAATTATGAGTGCAAAATTTAAGGTGTTTCTTCCTTGCGAAAAGGCAAACCACGTTTGTGATAAAACACAGTATAAAGAAGCCTCTATTTGGGAAAAAATAAAACTAAACGTCCATTTAGTTTATTGCAGGGCTTGCAGAGAATATACGAAAAAAAACACGAAATTAACCAAATCGGTTAAAACTTCAAAAATAGAATGCTTAGATAAAAACTGTAAAGAGGCCATGAAAAAAGAGGTTGATAAAGCCATAAAAGAACAAACAGCCTAAAAAAAAAATAAAAGCAAAAACCCAAGCCATAAAATAGGCAAAGCTTCCACCCAAAAAGAACTATAATATTTCCCCTGTTCCATTTTTGAAAAATGCACAAACAGTCCTGTAACTATACAAATTACGACTAATGGGATGATTAACCTAACGGAAGTTTCACCTTTAAAAAATTCCGAAAGGATAACAAAAACCAACAACAAAATGCCTAATAGTTTTGTACGTTTAACACCAATTTTTTGAGGTACGGTGGCGAGTTTTAAACTGTCATATCTTAAATCCCTAATTTCAAATGGCAACATTAATACAATTACCAAAGCAAAGCGCTGTATGCTTGTTATCAGCACATCCGTATTTATGGGATAGTCATTTTCTACTAAGGGCAATAGCACGGTCGCACCACTCCACGTCAATGCTATTAAATAAATTTTAAGTCCGCTAACTGTTCTTAAGCTCGACTTACTTTCAACATTCCAATCTTTAGGAAGAAATGGAATAGCATAAAAAAATGTGATAATACTAAAACCAAAGGCACTCAACAGTGTTTTTGTCTGCATTTTAAAGGCATAATAACACATTAATAGAAAGCAGAAAAAGGAGAAAATCTGAATATATTTTAACCAATTTGTTAGGCTTCTATGATGAAATTTAACCAACCCAAAAAACTTAACAAAATTATATCCGGTAATGGACGAAAAGAACAGAAATAGCAATGTGTCTTTATCAACAGAAATGTCAAATTCCAAAAAAGTAATGCAAGCCAAGGAAACAACGGCAAAAGCCACATGAATACTACTGTTGATATAAAAATTAAAAAGCTGGTTCAGTACCTTCATGGAACAAAAGTAATCAAAGTGTTGATAAAGCCTTTAAACCGTTAAAAACTTATCTCTCCACTTGATTACGAGCATCAAATATTGTGTATTTTTGCACTTTGTATTTTAAATCGACTTTTGAATGAACACAAACGCTTTTGCACTGCGTCATTTAGGCCCTAGAGAAGATGACCAAAAACTTATGTTAAACATACTGGGATTGGATAGTTTAGACCAATTAATCTATGAAACCATCCCAGACGACATTCGATTAAAAAATGGCTTGAATCTTGACGAACCCATGACCGAACATGAATATTTATTGCACATTCATGAATTGTCAAAAAGGAACAAAGCGTATAAAACATATATTGGCTTGGGTTACCACCCCACCATAATGCCTGCCGTAATTCAGCGTAATATTCTTGAAAGCCCAGGTTGGTATACGGCGTATACACCATACCAAGCTGAAATTGCCCAAGGCAGATTGGAAGCGCTTTTAAATTTCCAAACCATGGTCATCGATTTAACTGGTATGGAAATTGCCAACGCTTCTTTGCTTGACGAAGGCACAGCAGCCGCTGAAGCCATGAGTTTACTTTTTGCCGTTCGGGAGCGCGATCAGAAAAAGAAAAACATCAATAAGTTTTTTGTTTCCGAAAACATTTTACCCCAAACACTATCAGTTCTTGAAACAAGAGCAAACCCAATTGGCATCGAATTGGTAGTTGGCAAACAGGATGAATTTGATTTTTCTAATGAATTCTTCGGAGCCATTTTACAATATCCAGGCAAAGATGGACAAATCACTGATATTAAATCGTTCATTCATCAAGCCAACAACACCCAAATAAAAGTTGCTGTTGCTGCCGATATTTTAAGTTTGGTAAAGCTTGAAGCGCCCGGTAAATTTGGGGCTGATGTTGTGGTAGGTACCACACAGCGGTTTGGCATTCCTATGGGTTACGGCGGTCCCCATGCCGCTTATTTTGCAACTAAAGAAGCTTACAAACGCGATTTGCCTGGGCGCATTATTGGAGTCACCAAAGACTCGAATGGCAACCGTGCTCTGCGTATGGCACTTCAAACACGAGAACAGCATATAAAACGAGATAAAGCCACCTCAAACATCTGTACGGCTCAGGTGCTTTTAGCCGTTATGGCCAGCATGTATGCCGTTTACCATGGCCCAAAAGGCTTGAAGTTTATTGCCAATCGAGTACATAACAAGGCTGCAACCCTAGCTGGTGCATTGGGAAAATTAGGCTACAAACAAATCAATACTTCTTACTTTGACACCCTTCAAATAAAAACCAAAGCAAAAAAAATAAAGAAAGTTGCAACCGAGAAAAAGGTAAATTTATGTTACCCTGATAAGGAAACTGTAACCATTTCAGTAAATGAAACAACCTCAATAAGAGATCTTAATTATTTGATTTCTGTTTTTGCCGAAGCTGCAAAAACAGAAACCATTATCATTTCTGAAATTGCTGAAGCTGACCAAATTGAAGCATCCTCAAAACGCTCAACGGAGTTTTTAACCGAACCAGTGTTCAACACTTATCATTCTGAAACAGAGTTGATGCGCTACATTAAATCTTTAGAGCGTAAAGATTTAGCTTTGAACCACTCCATGATTTCATTGGGTTCTTGCACCATGAAATTGAACGCGGCTTCAGAAATGTTGCCTTTAAGTATTTACAAATGGGCCAACATTCATCCTTTTGCTCCATTGAAACAAGCTAAGGGGTATCAAATAGTTTTAAAAGAACTAGAAGACCAGCTTACCGAAATTACTGGTTTTGCAGCCACGTCATTGCAACCAAATTCAGGTGCCCAAGGGGAGTTTGCCGGACTTATGGTAATCAAAGCCTATCATGAATCACGTGGAGACCACCATAGAAATATTTGTTTAATTCCGTCGTCGGCACACGGTACAAATCCCGCCAGTGCCGTTATGGCTGGCATGAAGGTAATTGTAACCAAATCAACCGACGAAGGCAATATTGATGTTGACGATTTACGTGAAAAAGCAGAATTGCATAAAGATAATTTATCGGCTTTAATGGTAACCTATCCGTCCACGCACGGTGTTTACGAATCGGCTATAAAAGAAATCACAAAAATCATCCATGATAATGGTGGACAAGTTTACATGGATGGCGCCAACATGAATGCGCAAGTTGGTTTGACCAATCCAGGAAATATTGGTGCCGATGTGTGCCACCTTAACCTGCACAAAACTTTTGCCATTCCTCATGGCGGCGGTGGTCCGGGTGTTGGCCCTATTTGTGTTGCCAAACAACTCGTTCCTTTTTTACCCGGAAATCCTGTTTTAAAAACTGGAGGCGAAAAAGCCATTACCGCAATTTCTGCAGCGCCTTTTGGTTCAGCTTTGGCCTGTTTGATTTCCTATGGATATATAAAAATGTTAGGCGCTGAAGGTTTAACAGAATCTACCAAAGTAGCCATTTTAAATGCCAATTATATCAAGCACCGATTGGAAGGAAGCTATAACACTCTTTACTCTGGTGAACGAGGCAGAGCTGCTCACGAAATGATTGTAGATTGTCGTCCGTTTAAAGCCAATGGCATAGAAGTGACCGATATTGCCAAACGATTGATGGATTACGGATTCCACGCACCAACAGTTTCTTTCCCCGTAGCCGGAACGCTCATGATTGAACCCACTGAAAGTGAAAGCAAAGCTGAACTGGACCGTTTTTGTGATGCCATGATTTCAATTAAAAAAGAAATCGATAATTCTTCAAAAGAAGACGCGAACAATGTACTAAAAAATGCACCGCATACTTTAGCCATGGTAACCGCCAACGATTGGCATTTCCCATATTCGCGAGAAGAAGCAGCCTTTCCTTTAGAATATATTAAGGATAATAAATTTTGGCCAAGCGTTCGACGTGTTGATGACGCTTATGGCGACAGGAATTTAATTTGCTCGTGCACACCTATAGAGGCTTATGCCGAGGCATAAAATGATAGTTGAACATCGTAAATTCTAACAGTATCAAATTGGCATTTTGTAAAAAGCAACTATCTTGCCCATACTAAAATATTTAAGGCAAATTGATTTATGAATATTAAGATTACGGGTACTGGCAGCTACATTCCCAGTACTGTTGAGAAGAACACGGCTTTTCATAACCATGTTTTTTTAAATACTGATGGTTCAGAAATAAACTCACCCAACGAAGTTATTGTTGAAAAATTTAAAGAGATTACCGGTATAGCTGAACGTCGTTATGCTAAGAATCATTTAAACTCATCAGACCTCGGTTTTTTTGCTGCTGAAAAAGCCATTGAAGATGCCAAAATAGACCCCGAAACCATAGATTATATCATTGTCGCACACAATTTTGGCGATGTAAAATACAACACCATACAAAGTGATATGTTGCCTTCGTTGGCATCAAGGATTAAGCATAGTTTGCGCATTAAAAACCCCAAATGTGTGGCTTATGATATTTTGTTTGGGTGTCCAGGCTGGGTGGAAGGTGTTATACAAGCCAAAGCCTTTATAAAAGCGGGCATGGCAAAACGCTGTTTGGTGATTGGCACTGAAACTCTATCGCGTGTAACCGATAAGCATGACAGAGACGCCATGATTTTTTCCGATGGTGCAGGTGCCACAATAGTTGAAGGCACTAAAGAAGAAGGAGGCATATTGGCACATAAAACGGCTAGCTTTACCTATGACGAGGCTTATTATTTGTTCTTCGGAAAATCCAATAATCCTCAATTGAACAAAGATACCCGTTACATTAAAATGGACGGGCGAAAAATTTACGAGTTCGCTCTTACACAAGTTCCTCAAGCCATGAAAACCTGTTTGGATAATAGCGGTTTTGGAATAAAAGACGTTAAAAAGATTTTCATACATCAAGCCAATGAAAAAATGGATGAAGCCATTTTGAAACGTTTTTATCGTCTTTATAAAACTGAGATTCCCGAAAACATTATGCCCATGAGCATTCAAAAATTAGGGAATAGTTCTGTGGCCACCGTGCCAACTTTATTTGATTTGGTAAAACGCAACCAACTGGAAAACCATAGTCTGTATAAGGGCGACATTGTTATTTTTGCCAGTGTTGGCGCAGGCATGCATATTAATGCTATAGTATATCAATTTTAGTAAAAACAATGTACGATAGAACTTATAAAAAGCGTTTTAAATACACTTTAGAATTTTTGAAAGAACACGTTTCCAACAAAGAAACCATTTTAGACCTAGGAGTTGAAAATCATTTTTCAGACATCATGAAACAAAATGGTTTTAAGGTTGAAAACACCAAAGGCGAAGACTTGGATATTGACACTTCGACTATTGAACATTCTAAAGCAGAAATTGTTACAGCTTTTGAAATTTTTGAACATTTACTTTCTCCATTTACCGTTTTAAAATCCATAAAATCGGACAAATTGGTCGCCAGTATCCCATTAAGGTTATGGTTTTCTTCAGCTTACAAAAGCAAAACGGACATGTTAGACAGACATTATCATGAATTTGAAGACTGGCAATTTGACTGGCTTTTGGAAAAAACCGGATGGAAGATTATTGATAGAAAAAAATGGACTAATCCGACCCGAAAAATTGGTTTTCGTCCTATTTTAAGATGGTTTACACCAAGATATTACATTGTATATGCAGAACGGATTTAAGCTTTGAGCATCTTTTCCTCTTTTTAATCAATAAAACCCATTCTCGCAATAATGATTTCTAAAAGTTTTATATGAATATTGGAATAGTAGTCGATAACGAATTTGACAACGACCACAGGGTGCAAAAAGAAATACGTTTGTTATTAAAGGAGGGCCACTCTATTTTTGTTTTGTGTTTCGATTTTAACAACGATTATAAAACCTATAACAACATAAAAGTTACAAGAATTAAAATCTTTAAAAAATTTAAAGATCTTCTTGTCCTTCTTCATACAAACTTTAGTTTTTATGAACTTTTATGGCAAAAAAACATTACCAATTTTATAGATAAAAATAAGATAGAAGCGCTTCATGTTCATGACCTCTACATGGCAAGAGCTAGCAAAAAGGGTATTAATAAAAGTCTTTATAGTATCCCCTTAACCTTGGATCTTCATGAAAATTATCCGGCTGCTATAAACTCTTATTTATGGGCTACAAAGGGATGGCGAAAATATGTTGTTCAACCCAAAAAATGGTATGCCAAAGAAGAGGAATATTTGAAATATGCCGACAATCTTGTAGTCTTAAGTGATTCTTTTAAAGAAAGCTTGAAAGAGCGAATGCCTGCGTTAAAAAACACACCAATATATGTGCACCCAAATATGCCCGACTTTGAGAGCTTTCAGGGTTTTGAAAAAAATGATTTTCCAGTGGAATTTGAACCTCCATCCCCTACCTTATTCTACTTTGGTGTAGTTGCTAAACGTCGTGGTATAATTGAACTTTTACCATGGATTATTGATATTCTAGAAAGTGGGAAACAATTCCATACGCTTATAATAGGCCCTGTTGACAAGGCAGACAGAACTCGTTTTCAGTTGCTCTTAAATCACACCATATTAAAGAACAACATCACTTATATTCCTTGGTCTGATGTTAAATATCTTCCATCCTACCTTAAAAAAATATCTATTGGGTTAGCCCCTTTTGAAGTAAATCCACAGCATGATTCTGGCGTTGCCAATAAATTGTTTCAATATATGTATGGCGAAATTCCCATATTGGCCACCAAAAGCAAAGCGCAAAAAGACCTTATTGAAAGTGCTGAATGTGGTTTGCTATATAAAACCCAAAACGATTTTAACGAGCAACTTTCAAAATTACTGGACAACCAAAAACTTAGAAGTCAATTGGGAGCAAATGGCAAAAAGAAATTATTGGAACTCTACAACAATAATGTAGACAGGCAATTTTTAAAGATATACAGATAAATAACTCCGTTGCTTTCAAAATTAAAAAAGTTGTCTTCCAACAGAGAAACTCACCCACAACTTTTACAAAAGTTCCGTACTTTTAGGGTTTGTAACCAAAAATCATATTATTTAAAAATCATTTTAACTTGAGCAATAAAACAAAGTATTTTGCACATCCAACTGCTGTCATAGAGGAATCATCCATAATTGGTGAAGACACTAAAATTTGGCATTTTTCACATATCATGAAAGATTCCATAGTTGGAAACCAATGTAATATTGGCCAAAATGTGGTCATTTCTCCCAAAGTTATTATTGGTAATGGTGTAAAAATTCAAAATAATGTTTCTGTTTACACTGGAGTTATTTGCGAAGACGATGTATTTCTGGGCCCTTCAATGGTATTCACCAACGTCATTAACCCAAGAAGTTTTATAGTTCGGAAAGAAGAATTTATGGAAACCTATGTAGAAAAAGGCGCAACAATAGGAGCTAATGCAACTATTGTCTGTGGGAACAGAATTGGGGCTTATGCCATGATTGGGGCAGGTTCGGTCATCACCAAAGACGTTGCACCCTATGCACTCGTTATTGGAAACCCCGGTAAGCAAATAGGTTGGGTAAGCAAAAATGGGCATAGACTTTTTTTTGAAAACAACGATGTAGCCGCTTGCCCAGAAAGTGGAGAAAAATATCAACTGAATAATTCTACAATTACCCCCATAGGAATATGAAAAAGTTTGCTTTAATGGGAGTTGCAGGTTTTGTAGCTCCAAGACATATACAGGCAATTAAGGAAACCAATAATGAACTTGTTGCAGCTTTCGACCCAAATGACAGTGTTGGCATTATAGATTCATATTTCCCAAAAACTCATTTTTTTACTGAGTTTGAGCGTTTCGATAGGCATCTGGAAAAACTAAGACTTGAAAAAGATGATCCTGTTGACTTCGTTTCAATTTGTACACCAAATTATTTGCACGATGCCCATATTAGGTTTGCCCTAAGAAATAATGCCGATGCCATCTGCGAAAAACCATTGGTTTTGAATCCATGGAACGCAGAGAAGTTAATGGTTATGGAACAGCAATCTTCGAATAAAATAAATACAATTTTGCAATTACGTTTACATCCTTCAATAGTTGCCTTAAAAGAAAAGATTGCCAACCAATCCAATGAAAAAATTCATGACATTGACCTGACATACATTACCTCAAGAGGTAATTGGTATTATGCCTCATGGAAAGGTTCACTGGAAAAATCTGGCGGTATTTGTTCGAACATAGGTATACATTTTTTTGATATGCTTATTTGGATTTTTGGTGATGTTGTTAAAAACACTGTTCACCTCATGGAACACGATAGAGCCTCTGGAGTCCTTCAATTGAAAAACGCCAACATTCGCTGGTTTTTGTCTATAAATGAACAGGTTTTACCCGAATCGGCTAAAAAAAATGGAAAGCGTACCTTCAGAGAAATAACCATTGATAGTGAAAAATTTGAATTTAGTGAAGGTTTTACAGACTTACACACATTATCTTACAAAAACATACTTTCTGGAAATGGATTCGATGTTTCCGAAACCTTGAAATCATTAGAACTGGCATATAACTTAAGACATGCAAAACCAGAAGCATTAACTGGAGATTTTCACCCTATGGCCAAACTTCCGATTACAAACCACCCATTTTTTAAGTAGCTTATTTGAATCATGAAGAAGGCAAATTTTAAAAAATTTTTTTTATTGTATCTATTATTTTCTCTCTCTTCCTTAACTGTATTAGCCCATAAAGAAAAGATATACAGTTTGGAAGGCACTATAGGCAATAGGGAAATAATAATGGAAATTGTAGATATTGATGGATATTATAATGGCAGATATTCATTTCGTGATGAAAAAAAATCTAATTATCTTGAGGTAGAATACGATTCCATTACATTCACCTTCAATTTGTTGCGATACAATTTAGACACAAAAAATAGAGAATTACTTGAGCAAATTGTTATTACCGAAGATTCGTTGAATAATTGGTCTGGAGAACAACGAACCCCAGATGGTAAGGTTCGTGAAGTTTTTCTGCGCCCAATAAAAGTTATTGAATCTGAACCTCATGCGTTAAAGAGCGATATAAAAAAGAGTTTAACGCCATACAACTACAGCTTGCTAAGAGATATAACATATGAATCAACATCAACCCAGAAATTTAAAAAGGGTATAAAAATAGAATGGCTTACCGAAACAAGGTCTAAAATTAAATTGTTCCGTTTTGTTAAGGGGTTTCCTGATACAACGATGGTTAAAATAAATTACTACCTCGAAAAGGTCTTTATAAAAGATATACTTAACGCTTATAACTATCAACATTACGAAACAGAAATACATATCAGCCTTGTTACCCCTAGCATATTGAGCATGGTAGAGGCAGTAACAAGTAATATTAGCAATACCAGAGAAACATCTAATGTCATGTATCTAACCCTGGATTTAAAAACACTTAATAAATTAAATATTGAAGATTTAATTTGGCTGGGAGAAGGAGAAACGCCCCGTAACGGATCTAAAGAATATTTTATCTACCGACGTGAGGTTTTTGCCAGAGAAATAGGAAATTATTTAAACGGCACCTATTCAAAAGAAATAAATAATTCAAAGTGTTCTTATTCAAATGAAAAAATGTTCCGTTTTCCCGAATTTTATCTCACCAAAAAAGGAATGGTTCTTATGTTGAATGATTATAAGCTTAGCGAAAAATGCAAAAAACAGACTTGGGCAGTTCTACGCTACAAAGATTTCCCTGAAAAATGGAGTCCTAAATATTTTAATTAAAAATAAAAGAACAATCTCCTTTTCATTTTATGCAAAAATTACTCCAAATAAATTAAGGCTAATACAAGATAAAATCGCGGTTCCTTCAACTTAATTTATTTTTTTTCTATATTTATGAATACGTCAATTTTAGTGCTTTAAAACATATAATTTATTCAGGTAAGTACAGGATAGCTTTCCTTCAATTAAATTATAATTTTGTCTTCTTTGACGCTAGTATTATTATAACCCTAAAGGCTGATTTATGAAAACGAAACTTACCATGAAAAACAACCTATTTGTTCATCAAATGATGGTTAAAAAACTATTTAAAAATAAGTTATTTGTTAGCTTGTCTTTAATCGGTATTATGATGCTTTGGAGTTTTTCGCTTTATGGGCAGCGTTACATGGAAAACCTTGGAAGAGGAGTAATTGCCATGGAAACTGGTGCAAGTTCAGCACTTATAAGTTGGCGAATTACCGGCGTTGAATACGCCCAGAATGCTACCTACAACGTATACAGAGGGTCATCAAAAATTGCTTCTAACCTAAGCGTTTCAAATTATACTGACACACAAGCATTCTTTCCCGGTCAATATAGTGTGGCTGCTGTTATTAATGGCATAGAGCAGGAACGTTCCTCAGGTGTAGATCGCTTGCAAGAAGAATTTTTCACTATTCCCGTTAGAGAGCTAAATGGTGGTTATACCACACATGAATTAAATGATGCCTCAATTGGCGATCTGGATGGAGACGGCGAATACGAAATTGTTATAAAAAGACTTGTTTCAGGTCCTGAATCTCCCACCTGGTCATACAACCACTATCTTGAAGCCTATGAACTTGATGGCACATTTATGTGGGCCATAGATTTGGGCCCCAATTTGATACACAAGGTAGAGGTAAACTTTTTGGTATACGATTTTGATAATGATGGAAAAGCAGAGATTGCTACCAGAACTTCAGATGGTATGATTGACGGTGTAGGCAATAATATTGGCGATAGAGATGAAGACGGGTTTATAGATTATCGTGCTTCAGCGGCTCAAAATGGCCCTTTTTGGTTTAGAACCTACGGTCCAGATTATATATCAATATTTGATGGCGAAACTGGTGCTGAAATCGCATGGGATTTTTACATCAGTCTTACCCCAATAGCACAATGGGGGCTGCCGGGCCAAAATAATTCTCAACTTGGCCACAGAGCAACTAAATGCATGTGGGCCGTTGCCTATTTGGATGGTGTAAATCCAAGTTTTGTAATTGGTAGAGGAATTTATGAACGCATAAAACTTGAAGCATGGAATTTCAGAAATGGCACTTTAACACGAGAGTGGGCCTGGGATAGCGACCCAAATGGTGTAGCCACTGCTTATCACGGATCAGGCAACCATAATCTTGCTGCCGGTGATGTTGATGGCGACGGCAGGGACGAGATAACTTATGGGGCCATGTGTATTGATGAGTATGGCAATGGTCTTTACACCACTGGTTTTGGTCATGGCGATGCCGCTCATTTAGCAGATATTAATCCTGATAGTCCTGGTTTGGAATATTTTAGCTGTCAAGAACATGCTGGCGGATCAATCCCTGGTATATCTATTAGAAATGCCGCTACTGGTTCAGTACAATGGGCAAATTGGTCAAGTGGTGATATTGGAAGATGCATGGCTGCTGATATAGACCCAAACTACTATGGCATGGAAGTATGGGGTTGGGATGGTTCTGGTCTACGTAGCTGTACCGGAGCCTTAATTTCAACAACATATCCAACAACAGCTGGAAATGGATATACCATGAATTTTGGCATTTGGTGGGATGGTGATGTGCAACGTGAATTACTCGACAAAACGGTAATAACCAAATGGAATGGAACCGGAACTGACAGGGTGGCCACATTGTATAATATAGCACCAATTTCCGATAATAATGGATCTAAATCCAATCCTTGCCTTATGGCTGATATTTTGGGCGATTGGAGAGAAGAAGCTATTTTTAGACGTACAGACAACACAGGTTTGGTTGTTTTTGTTACGCCTTTCACTACTAATCAAAGAATGTACACGTTAATGCATGATCCCAACTACAGGTCCGCTATTGCATGGCAGATGAATTCATACAACCAGCCTCCAAATCTTGGCTTTTATTTTGGTGGCGGAATGGATACACCGCCAGCCCCTAATATTCAATTGGTAGATGGGACACTTTCAGTTGAAGATATAAGTTTTGAAAATAGTATTTCTGTATGGCCAATACCTACCAAAAATGTATTATATATAAGCTCATCATTGAATAATCTTTCTGAAATTTCAATTAGTGATGTAAACGGCAGATTGATAAAGCATGAAACCCTGAAAAATACAAACAAATCAGAAATAAATGTATCAAATATCCCATCAGGAATATACTTCTTAAAACTTTCAAATGATTTGGAACAAACTACAGTAAGAAAAGTTGTAATAGACAACTAATCTTCATAAAAGCTAGTGCTAAAACTAAAATTGAAGATATTTAAACACACTTTATTATTCCTATTAGGGTCATTTTCTTTACTCGCACAAGAAATTAATGAGGTTAAAACTTCAGATAATCTTATTGATTGGAAAGCCAATTGGATTTGGCAAGACGTTGATGGCCCCAAAGACACTTGGATGTGTTTTAGGAAAACAGTTAATTTAACCTCAAAACTATCCAAAGCAATTGCGAGGATTTCTACCGATTCAAAATACTGGCTATGGATAAATGGTGAACTGGTTGTTTTTGAAGGCCAGCTTAAAAGAGACCGATTAGATGAGACCTATTATGATGAATTGAATTTAGCGCCTTATTTAAGAACTGGTAAAAACACAATTGCCGTATTGGTATGGTTTTGGGGGCGAGAGGGATTTTCACATCACGATAGTGGTAAAGGTGGATTTTTATTCAATGGTAATTTTGGTGACACTCCGGTGGTATCAGACGCTACTTGGAAAACCCAAATCCATCCTGCTTATGAGCATTCAACCAATGGAGGTCAGCCTAATATGAGATTATCTGTCTGGAATGTTAGATTTAATGCCAAAAACGATTTGATTAAAGGTTGGCAGCAACCTGACTTTGATGATTCCCATTGGAGCTCTGCCATAGAAAAAGGAAGACCTAAAGTCCCCCCATGGAGTTCTTTGGTTAAACGCCCTTTTCCACAATGGAAGGACTATGGTTTAAAAGCATATTCGGACACTAAAGAAAATAGCATCTCTGATACTTTAAGAATTCTTGAAGGAATAATGCCATACAATACAAGAGTTTCTGCTTACCTCAAAATTAAGGCTCCTAAAGGTAAACTAATAAACATTCAAACGGACCAGTACGATGGCTGGTACGACTTTGGTGAAGGACCAGCAAACAGAGCTGAATACATTACAAAAGAAGGTATTCAGGAATTTGAAACCCTTGCTTGGATGAGTGGTAACTCTGTAAAATATAGCATTCCTAAAGATGTTGAAGTCATATCATTAAAATATAGAGAAATTGGCTACCCTTCTGAATTCGCAGGTGCTTTTTCTTGCGATGACCCCTTTTATGAAAAGCTCTGGAATATGGCGCGTAGAACATTGTACATAAACATGTTCGATAACTTTATGGATTGCCCGGACAGAGAACGGGCATTGTGGTGGGGTGATGTTGTAAACCAAAGTGGCGAATGTTTTTATGCGCTCGACACTACATCGCATGCCTTAATCAAGAAATCAATAAAAACTTTGGTAGCCTGGCAAAGAAAAGATTCTACGCTTTTAAGTCCAACCTCAACTTTGTGGCGTGCCGAACTGCCCCAACAAATGTTGGCCAGTATTGGCCACTATGGTTTCTGGAATTATTTTATGAATACCAATGACAGTACAACCATACGAAATGCTTACCCCTCGGTTCGTAAATATTTAGGTATTTGGAAAATGAAAGAAAACGGATTGGTGCAACACAGGACCGGTGCCTGGGACTGGGGAGATTGGGGAACCAATATTGATATTGATATCCTGGATAACACTTGGTATTACCTCGCTTTAATGGCAGCAATTCCCATGGCAAAAATGAGCGGTTTTAATGAAGACACAGCAAATTATGCCAAACGCATGAAAAGCATTGAAGATAATTTTTCAAAAGTGTTTTGGATAGAAAACGAACAACACTTCGGTTCTAAAAACCTAACAATTCCTGACGACCGTGCTAATGCTATGGCTGTTGTATCTGGCTTGGCAAAACCTGAACAATTTCCTGGGGTTAAAAATGTGTTGGAAAACCAAATATTTGCTAGTCCTTATTTGGAAAAATATGTCTTGGAAGCGCTTTGCTTGATAGGTTCAGAATCAATCGCTTTGGACAGAATGAAAGAACGATATTCTGAAATGGTTGAAGGCCCATATTCCACACTATGGGAAGTTTGGAGCGGATTAAAGGAAGGCACCATTAACCATGGCTGGAACGCACCAAATACGGTGCTCTCCCAAAATATAGCTGGCCTCTCCCCTTTACAACCCGGGTGGAGCAAATATCAAGTTTTGCCCCGAATGGGTAGGTTAACTGAGGTGAGCCAAACTGTTCAAACCGTTAAAGGAAACATTGAAGTCTCTCATAAGGTTACAGTCGATTCCTTTGTAATGAACCTCAAATCTCCAGAAAACACAAAAGCAGTAATTGGTATTCCAAACAACAAAAAAATAAAGTCAATTAGTGCCAACGGAAAAATAGTTTGGAAAAACGGTAAATACAGAAATAAAATGATTGGTATTTCGTCGAATAAAGACGACAGTAACTTTATTCAATTTGAGGTTGATTCAGGAATTTGGACATTTATGGCCGACTTCAATTGACAATTTTCTTACTTGAATTCTAACTTTTTCATTTTTATTAAACAAGCGCTTTCATAATAATATTAATTGTTATTTTTAACAAATGAAAAATTCAATCATTCTACTCGCTTCCTTTTTAGTTCTCAACTCTAGCTGCAAAAAGACGGACAAAAAAACACAAATTGCCAAGTTTGAACCCACTTGGGAATCTTTGAAACAATACGAAACCCCAGAATGGTTTAAGGATGCCAAATTTGGAATATGGGCGCATTGGGGGCCTCAGTGTCAACCAGAAGCTGGAGACTGGTACGGCAGGCACATGTATAGCCAGGGGCACTGGCAGTACAACCATCATCTTGAACACTATGGCCATCCATCTGGATTTGGCTTTAAAGATGTCATCAATGATTGGAAAGCTGAAAAATGGGACCCCGAAAAATTGGTCGCTCTATACAAACGTGCCGGTGCACGCTACTTCTTTGCCATGGGAAACCACCATGACAATCTCGATTTATGGAACAGCAAACACCAAGAATGGAATTCAGTAGCTGTGGGACCAAAGAAAGATATATTATCAGGCTGGGCAAAAGCTGCAAAAAATAACGATTTACGTTTTGGCGTCAGTATACATTCTTCACATGCTTGGCGTTGGTACGAAAGTTCGAGAATGGCTGACACAGAAGGCGAATATAAGGGAATTCCATACGATGGTAATTTGACAAAAGCCGATGGCAAAGGAAAATGGTGGGAAGGTCTTGACCCCCAAAACCTTTACGCCCAAAACCATCCATTAAGTCTTGATAGTGAAAATATTGAAAGTATTTTTGAGCAATGGGACTGGCAAAATGGAGCAACAGCTCCTTCGGAAGAATATTGCGCCAATTTTTATAACCGAACTATGGATATGATCGATCAATTCCATCCCGATTTAATCTATTTTGATGATACGGCCTTGCCTTTATGGCCAATAAGTAATGTAGGGCTTGATTTGGCATCACATTATTACAACTCCAATATGGAAAGGAACAATGGCAATTTAGATGCCGTAATCTTTGGCAAGATCCTTACCGACGAACAAAAAGAATGTATGGTTTGGGACGTAGAGCGCGGAGCACCAAACGATATAGAGGAAAAGCATTGGCAAACTTGTACCTGCATAGGGGCATGGCATTACGATAGAGGCGTTTACGACCGAAATGAATATAAATCATCAAAAACAGTAATGCAAATGCTTGTGGATATTGTGAGCAAAAACGGGAACCTCCTCCTGAATATTCCGGTTAGAGGTGATGGGTCGATTGATGAATTGGAATTAAACATTGTTGATGGTATTACAAAATGGATGGACATAAACAGCGAGGGCATTTATGCAACAAGACCATGGCATATATATGGTGAAGGACCAAAAGCAGAAAGTTCGAACCCAATAAAGGACCAAGGATTTAATGAAGGCAAAGGAGCACCATACACCGCAAAGGATGTACGCTTTACTAAAAAAGGAAATGCACTATATGCATTCGTCATGGAAAATCCCAAAGAAAAAGAAGAGATAACTATCAAATCCCTGGCTACCGAAAGTCCTTACTATCAAACTGACTTTAAGAAAGTAGAACTTCTTGGTGGCTCAATTGAAGATTTCAGCTTTACACAAGAAGGGTTAAAGGTAAAACTCCTCGATAATCAAGATTTAGCTGCACCCTTTGTTTTAAAGATTCATTAAATATAAATATTCGCATAACGAATTTATTTTACTAGACAATAGTGGTATTTGAACGATTCTTACCCCTGTTAAGGTCATTTTCAGTCCTTTTTTAAGTATCTTATTTATTACTTTTACTTGGTTAAACAAGTGTGTTTTATACACTTTTACAACTAAACTGAATTTCAAAAAATAAGGCATGAAAAAGGTTACCCTATTCTCAACCATTTTATCTCTATTTCTTACGCTAAACAATCTGGCCCAAGAAAGCATAAGTGATCAATATTCTGCCCAACCACTTTCACCAACCGTTGTTAAATTTAACCCCTTAAATGCAGGTGCATCAAATCCCATGCTATGGGGAGCAGATGCAGGTGGCTGGACCAATCCTGTGATTTGGGAAAAAAGTAAGCGTTACATGGGAGCTGAAAATATAAAAATCACCAGAATACCTGCTATGGCTGATGGTCAATTGGATGGAGAGACTCAGCTAAGACAAAATCAGAAAGATTGGATTAAAGCGCGAATAGATGACGTTGCCGTTTCAGGTGAACTGTTACAAGTTATGCTCAACCCCGGTGGCGGTGATGCTGGTGACGCTTGGTATCGAGCTGATTATTCCAGATATGCCTTGTTAATGAAATTAGCCAAGGATTACATTGAAAGCTTTGGGCATACCGTTGTGTCCATTACAGGCCATAACGAGCCAGACCCTGGCTATGCCCCTGCAACCATGCAAATGAACAATAATCTTTTCAGTGCCTGTATCAATAGTGGTTATTTTGATGTCGGTCCTGGTGAAACGCCAATGAGATATTGTGGCGGCAATACCCTTAACCCCGATTTTGCGTTTGACTGGTACAACTATAGCATTGCTTATGTTAATGAAGGCAATACCCACCAATTGGCCGGCACGTTTGATGGATATGCCAATTTTTACACCACCGTAACCAATAACGGACATTATAGAACAAATGATGAGGTTCATAACATTATGGAAGCCATTGTTGGTCATGAGTATGGGATGGATGCAGCAATATATTGGCCAGATTTTTATCATGGCTGCAATTTGGCCCGCGGGGAATTCACAAAGGCCACGTCAAATGGTGCGCGTCTGGGCTATGGCGAACACAGATTCAATTGGACCGCAGCGGCAGTATATAAAACTGGCGCTAAGATTCAAGGATTTGCAGGTGGTTCAGAACGGCAAGCAACAACCACCAATTTCAGTTACCTTTCAAAAGACATTCCTATTTTTTGCGATGGCTATGGCCCATACAAACAATTTGTTTTAACATTGCCCGGGGGGAATGGTTATGGTGTAAATCAGCCAAATTCTGAGCGCGTTATTAACATCACTTATGGCGAAGATCCTCAGCCTGCTATCAGCGGCAATTATATTTTGGTAAATCGAGAAAGCGGGCAAGTTTTAACCAGTACTAATATTTACAACGGTGGTAATGTGAATCAAAGTGCTTTTTCATCAAGTTCAACCAATCAGCAGTGGCAAGTACTTCCGTTAGCATATAATTCTTATGGGGCAGATGCTAATTATTTTCAATTAAAACCCTTTTCTAACACCAATTTTGCTTTAGACGTGAATAATGGTTCATGGAATGATAATGCCAACATTATTGTTTGGACAAATGGTAATGCAGCCAACCAGCAATGGTACTTAGAATATGCCGACAATGGATATTTTTACATAAGAAGCAAGGAAAGCACCTATTGTTTGACTGCGACTGCTGGAAACGACGTCAGACAATTTGCAAAATCTGGAGCCACCGACCAACAATGGCGTTTTGTTCCAGTTGTGGATGGTTTAAGTTTGGATTTAGAAGCTCCCGAATCCATAACCAATCTTGGAGCAACCACAAAAACTATGGCCATACAGCTTGATTGGTCGGCAAGTTCTGCTATAGATTTAGCTGGATACAGCATTTTAAGAGCACCTGCATCTGGCGGCCCTTATTATACCATTGCGAGAAACGTAACCTCAACGTCATTTTTAGACAATACTGTTAAACCTGGAACGCCGTACTATTACGCAATTATAGCAGAAGATAATTCATTGAACAAGTCTAGCTATTCCAACGAGGTTTCAGCTACTGTTTTGGGTGGTGATATGCTTGTAGCACATTATGATTTTGAAGGCAATGCTACTGATGATACTGAAAACATGTTTAATGCGTCTGTTTACAATAATGGCGCTTATGGCACTGGTCATTTGGAAACACAGTGCATTACCCTTAATGGCTCAAATCAATTTGTTCAATTGCCATTTGATGTTTCTAACCATGAAGAAATTACGGTTGCCACTTGGGTTAAATGGGATGGCACTTCCGTGGGTGATTGGCAGCGCATTTTTGATTTTGGTAATGGTGAAAACGAGTATATGATGTTAACGGCAAATAGACCTGGTGGTGGTATGCGGTTTGCGATAACCATTGGTAGCTGGCAAAACGAACAAGCCTTTAACGCCCCTTCATTGCCAACTGGTGTATGGAAGCATGTAGCCGTAACATTGGGTGCTACATCTGCTAAGCTATATGTGGATGGAAACTTGGTTGGGCAAACTAATGTAACGCTTAACCCGACCGATTTTACACCATTAAAAAACTACATCGGTGGAAGCCAATGGATAGGAGACGCCCATTTTGATGGAAGTTTTGATGATTTTAGGATTTATAACTATGAATTATCGGCCCAACAAGTCTCTGATTTATTTGCTGGAACGCTTTCAGTTGATGATGTAGTAATTCAAGATTATATGGACATCTGGCCATTACCAGCAAAAGATGTTATTAACGTAAGGCTCAATCCTACTCTTGATGCTAATAAATCTGACCTAACTGTTTTTGATTCAAATGGTAGGACATTAGTCAAAACAAATTTAACTGGTTCTGAAACCAAATTGAATGTTTTAAATTTAGCTTCTGGAATCTATATTTTAAAGTTAAGCAGTGAGTCAAAATCATTCATTAAGAAATTTGTAGTGAAGCAATAGTACTGATTCAGCAAGCATACATATAAAAGTTAATAGCACTATAAATGAACATTAAAAAAACACGCGTGATTGGTAATTTGATATTATTTAGAAAATTTAATTTTTTTATAGCCAGTTTCTTTCTAGTTGCTAATTTATTTTCACAAGACATAACCACTGGACTACAAATGCATTATTCATTCACCAATGTTGCTGGAAGTATAGTGAATGATGATTCTGGAAATGGGAATGCCGCTATCTTTAATGGTAATGCAAACATTGGAACTAGTGGTTATAAAACTGTATTGAATTTAGATGGAGTAGAAGGCAGTTATCTCGCCATAAACAATCCTGGCAATACCAACGTGATGCTGGCGTCTTTATCTGAATTTTCCATTGCCTGTTGGGTTTATGTAAATAAGAATGCTACTTGGGCGCGTATTTTCGATTTCGGTTTCAATACATCAAACTATATGTTTTTGTGCCCACAATCAGGAAGTGGGAACTTACGTTATGCCATTAGTTACAATGGCGTGGAGCAGTCTGTAGATGGAAGTAATCCTTTGCCAGAAGGAACGTGGTCTCATGTAACCATAACATACTCCGGAACTATTGCCAAGTTGTACCTTAATGGGCTTCTGGTTGGACAAAACGGGATAAGCAATTCTCCAGTTATGTTAGGTTCTGGTAATTTTACACAAAATTACATAGGTAAATCGCAGTGGCCAGACCCTTATTTGAATGGAGATATTGCTGATTTTAGAATATTTAATCGGGCGCTTACCACATCTGATATTGGGGAGCTCATTAATGAGCAGCTCAGGTCTGAATTGCAATCGGCCATAACTGAAGCTGAAGGACTTCAGAACCCTACAGTGGAATTAACAGCCGCAATTGATACGGCAATATCCATTCGTGATACAGCAACAACAGCATCCGAATTAACCCAAGGCATTGAAAATCTTAGCACATCGGTTTTTCAGTTTAAATTAGACAGGGCTTCCGTAGATAACCCACTTGACATGACGAAATATATTGTTAACCCAAGTTTTGAATCTTTATTCAACGGTTGGACCAACAACGGATTGTTTACCCAAACCAACACAGCTTTTCCAGAAAAAGTGGGCAGTGTATACGTTGAGAGATGGGTAAATTCTGGAGACCAGGTTCCCGATGTGAGCATACAACAACTATTAACAGGAATACCTAATGGTAATTATATTCTATCGGCAGGAGCCGGTAATATTCAGCAAAGCACAGCAAACCCACAAACCGGAGCATTTCTTTTTGCCGGATATCGAAATACAGCAGTAGATATTTTTGATGTCCGACAGGTTAATTTTACTGTAGTGGATAATGAGGTGCCTATCGGGTTCAAAACAGAAAATGCTACGGGCAATTGGGTTGCCTGCGATAATTTTACCTTAAAGTATATAGGACAATATAATATTGATGATTATGCCTTATATGTCAGTGATTTAATTGATGTAGCTAACGGATGGTTGAGCCAAAATGTTCAGAATTCGGCAAAAGCTGAATTAAATAATGCCATTTCAACTGCGCAGGCGGCCATTAGCGCAAATCCGCTTGTTTTAGAAGATTTAACGGATGCGTTTGAAGCACTGAAAACTGCTATTAACAATGCAGAAGTATCTCTGCAAGCTTATGCGAACCTGCAAGACGCTATAGATTATGCCAATGAAGTTTTGGTTTGGTATGTGGATAATCAGGGGAAAAAGGACGCCCTAGAGCCTGCCATTGCCACAGCCAATACAACAGTGATTAATTTTGACTTGACATTGGTTGAAATCAATAATGCCACATTAGATTTAAAGACAGTAGTTCAAAGTGTGGATAAACAAACCCATATTCCTACATGGATGATGGGTGATGTAAATAACCCAGAAAACAACTGGAGCTATACAAGAAGCAAACAGTCCAAAAACTGGATCTTATTTTGGGAACCTGGCTTTGGCAATAATTCAAATGCTACAATTGATGATTGTTTGGCCTTGGCAGAAACGTGTTTCGAATTCTATGCAAATACGCTTAAGTTTATAACCATTGGAGATTCAAAAACAGATCAATTTAAAATGATTATTCGACTAAGGTACGATTCTGGTTGGGAAGCCTCAGGATCTGGTGTTGATGACACAATTGGACTGCTTACGCTGACGCCCTGGGCTCTTTCTTCAAGAGGAGGACAAACAATTGCACATGAAGTTGGCCACTGTTTCCAATATCAGGTACATTGCGATAACAATGATTTTAATGGCTGGATGTACGGCTTTGGCGCAGGTGCTTCAGGGGGAAATTGCTGGTGGGAACAGTGTGCACAATGGCAAGCCTATAAGATTTTCCCTTTTTCTCAGTTTAACAATGAATGGTTTGGGGGTTATATGAGTAACGTGCATAAAAATATTCTGCATGAAGCTCCTCTCTATGAAAACTTTTTTATTCAAGACTATTGGTCCGATTTACACGGCATTGATATAATTGGTCGTTTATGGAATGAATCGATAAAACCAGAGGATCCCGTAGAGGCTTATAAGCGTATAACAGGAATTAATCAAAATCAGTTTAATGATGAGATGTACTATTGTGGGGCAAAATTCACGACATGGGATATTCCTGCATTAAAATCGTATGGTGCCGGTCAAGTAACAAATCGCCCTCAGCCAAAAATGAATCAAGTAGCCAATGATTATTGGATGGTTGACCCTTCTGTCTGTCCAGAAAACTATGGACATAACATTATTAAACTTAATGCCCCAGCAATAGCCACAACAGTTACCGCAAGCTTTGAAGGTTTGGTCGGGGCTAGTGGTTTTCGTAATATTAACGGAAACTATGGAGGCTGGCGATACGGGTTTGTTGCCTTAAAAACAGATGGCACCCGGGTTTATAGCGAAATAACAGAGACAAATATGACAGTTAATAATGGGATAGGCGATATTAGTTTTGAATGCCCAGCAAACACGTCCAAATTATGGTTTGTTGTTTCTGGTGCTCCAACAAGTCATTGGAGACATGCATGGGATGACAATAATACTAATGATGAACAATGGCCTTATAAAGTGAGGTTTGTTAATACAAATCGTTTGGGATTTGCTAATGTTTTATCAACCGATTCACATGTGTTTAAGAAAGACGTACGCATATATTCTGAAAATCAAATATTATATATAAAAAGCATGCCTCTCAATGCTAATCTGCAAATTTTCACGCTTACAGGAAGCAAAATTTTAAATAAGAAATTAAATGATACATCCTTTTCGACGATGTTGTCTTCAGGAATTTATATTGTAACCATTGAGGCAGACAAGGAAAGACAAAGCTTTAAAATAATTACAAGATAAAATCAAGGATTTTGTTTAAATAGGTTGAATCCCAGTATAAAGGTTATTTAGCAATTGTCGCTTTTCATTTCAAAACAAACTCCAACGGTTACCAACTTGGCTTGAAATATAGATTTACATTCATCGCTAGACTTACCGGCAAAAGCAACCCTTTTCTAAAAATCAAGATAAGACAAAGGCTCTAAACATCCTTAGAGCCTTTTATAATTCATTACATACTTTTTAAAAAACCTATTCTATTACTAAACGTTTAATTATGCTTTCACCAGTTTGAATATTCGTGACTTTCATGAAATACATACCTTTTTCATACGAACTTACATCTAATGAAATCTTTTGGCTTACTGTACTTAAGTTTTTGTTAATCAATTGTACGCTTGACAAGCTATAGATACTAATATTGATTTCATTAGCATTAAATCCTGAATAGTCAATATTAACTGAGCTTTTGGAAGGATTCGGATATAAAGCGACTTTTCCACTTGTTTCAGTTCTTACTACTGAAATTGAATTTGATAAATCAAAACAACCTTCCAAACTTGACACCATATGGTCTCCATCATCTGGAGGCACCAACCCTTCCAGTCCATCCTCATAACTCATGTGCCAAACTAAACACGTTCCAGCACCTGCTTCATCAAAATTAACATCCCAATAATTTTCAGGCAATCCAAGAATAATGGTGGCATCTTCATTGGTTACAATCCAAGCGGAATTATCACCTACATTACCTTCTAGAGTGATTTCTCCTTCGGCAATCATATCAGCTGTTCCGTCTCCAATAGTAAAACTAAAACTGTTTTCCGTTCCACCTGTAATCGTGCCTCCGTCAACTTCATTCCTTATTACTGTAATTGGATTAGATAAACTAAAGCATCCTGATAAGGTAGAAACATTATTACCAACGGCTACACCTTCCAATCCATCTTCAAAAGCTATATGCCAAATAAGGCAGGTACCATCTGAAGCCTCTTCTAAATCAAAAGGTGGACCATCGGGCAATGCTAATATTTCAGGATCAGCTGCATCGTTCGTGATTACCCAAGCCATATTATCTCCCATCAAATCTCCGCTAACATCAACATTAAAGGCATCGCTATTGCCATCTCCAGCACAAATTTCTATCTCAGTTCCGCCACCTTCAGCTATTGCAATATCTCCTGCATTTACACCATTTCTTGTAACTTCGATAGCATTAGACAAAACAAAACACCCTGATAATGCGGAAACATTATTACCAACAGCCGCACCTTCTAATCCATCTTCATAAGCTATATGCCAAATAAGGCATACACCATCTCCAGCACCTTCCAAATCAAATGGTGGCCCATCAGGTAAGGCCAATATTTCAGGGTCATCGGCATTATTGGTTATGACCCAAGCCATATTATCACCCAATAAATCACCGGTAACCTCAACATCAAAAGCATCACTAACGCCATCTCCAGCACAGATTTCGATTGCTGTACCTCCATCATTTGCTATTGCAATTACTCCAGCGTTTACACCATTTCTGGTAACTTCAATGGCATTTGACAAAACAAAACACCCTGATAATGCGGAAACATTATTACCAACAGCTGCACCTTCTAATCCATCCTCATAAGCTATATGCCAAATAAGGCATACACCATCTCCAGCACCTTCCAAATCAAATGGTGGCCCATCAGGTAAGGCCAATATTTCAGGGTCATCTGCATTATTGGTTATAACCCAACCCATATTGTCTCCTAATAAGTCGCCAGTAACCTCAACATCAAAAGCATCACTAACACCATCTCCAGCGCAAATTTCAATTTCGGTGCCACCGCCGTCAGCAATTTCAATGTTTCCTGCGTTCACACCATTTCTAATAACGGTTATTTCATTTGATAAATCATAACATCCCATTATTTCCAAAGCATTTGTTACACCAGTCAAATCTACATTTTCCGCATAGCTTAAATGCCAAATCAAACTTACTCCATCACCATCGTCTTCAAAATCAAAACTATTGCCTTCTGATGTAGCCGTTATATTATAATCGGTATCTGTAATGACCCATAAAAATTGAACACCTTGTCCTCCGTCAGCGCCTGTTGCGTTAACATTAAATAAATCGGAAATACCATCACCAGCACAAATTTCGATTTCAGTGGAGCCATCTTCCAAAGCAATATCACCACCTTCTGGTTGTTGGATTAAATTCACAGTAACATAATTTTTTGAAACATGATATTTTCCTTTTAAGTCTGTAAATAAATTTTTAACATGCTTATGCCTAAACGGTTTCACTAAAGGCTTAATTCCATTATAGGATAAATGATATACTCTTAAGGTGCCTTCTTCCTCTTCATTATTAAAGTCGAATGAGGGTTCTTCGGGTAAATACAAAATATAACCTTCTTCATCTGTTATAACCCATTGTTTGAGTCTTCCGGAAGCTCCTTCCACATGGAAATTAACAATGTCCTCGACATCGTCACCAATACAGGCATCAGCTTCTGTTGGTCCATCTTTATCATCTATGGCAACTTCACCACCATAAACCGTCGCATTTTCGTTAGCATTATCATGTCCGTTGGGATTAGCATTGGAATTTTGAGCTTTTAGGGAATTGAAGGACAAAAAACTAATTAGCGTTAAAAGTAGGAAGGGTTTAATTTTTGAAAAAATCAGATTTGGGGAGAAACATTGTACATTTTCTTTCATAACTATCTGATTTAATATTTTTGGCTACTTAAGATAAGTAAAAGGCTAGTTTTTTTAACTAAATAGTATCTTAAATGCAGATATAATCGTTATGTCGCAGATATAAGTTTTAAAGCTTTTAGAAGATTCAAATCAGTTCAAATAAGTTCTCTTCTAAGACTAAAAAAGTTATTAATTGTATCGTTAGTTTTCAATGAAATTCAATTTTCATCAAAATATGGTAAGGGATTATCCTATTTTTAGAAGAAAATAGCTTTTTAAGATATGATGTCATAGGTTAATTTACTTAACCACCTATCTTTTAGAGGACACAAGAAAATCACCGACGCTTAAATAGTCTTTCTTAATTAACAAAAACCCAAATATACTGTTCAGGAGCCTCTCTAAGCAACTATGCTATTCAAAAATGAAGCCTAACGGCTGACCAATGTTGGCATTTGGAAAACTGATTCCCAAAAGAGCAGATATGGTTGGTGAGATATCGGTAATCTCCGTTTTTTGAAGTGTTTGCCCATGCCTGATGCCTTTGCCAAAAAACAATAAGGGGACATGGGTATCGTAAGATAGCCCTGTATGGTGGTCAGTTCCTGTTCTGTTCCAGGAAGTATCATTAAAAACGGAAGGATTATAGACAAACAAAACTTCGCCCGAACGTTTTTGACTATGTCCATTAGAAAGCAAGGTTTCAATATAACCTTCGGGGGCTTCCAATTGATTAATTTCTGAGGTTACATAAACTTTATCAATCAACTCATATTCCAATAATTTTAAGGCAACTTCTTCCTTTAAATCTTCTAAATCCAGGTTATTTTCATTGATGGCTTCATGATCAAAGAATATTTGGTTATTAATTCTGCTTAAAACCAAATTGGAAACGCCATGTTTATTCAATAAAAATGAGTTCATTTCCTTGCGCATAGAACTTTCGTCAAAAAAACCTGCCGGTATTTTTTTAGATTGCAAGTATCCTGGAGCATAAGGTGCCCCATGATCGGAGGTTAAAAAAACGGTGTATTCACCAATACCTACTTTAGCATCCAAAGTTTTAAAAAGGCGTTCAAGATCCAAATCCAACCTCAAATAAGTATCTTCTATTTCTTTAGAATTCGGCCCAAAGGTATGCCCAACCTTATCTGTGCTTGAGTAACTTATGGTCAAAACATCGGTAATTTCATCTTTTCCCAATTGCTCACCGTCGATGGCTGCAATTGCAAAATCGGTTATTAAACTATTTCCATAGGGTGACTCTGCTATGACATCAAAGTTGCCATTGTTTTTTCTTAATTGCTTCAAATCATAAGAAAATGTAGAAGGCTCTTTCCCTTTAAATCCACCTTCATAAGGACTTACATCATCGCCGCTTTCAAAATATGTATCAATACTATAAAGGGTTTGCCAATCTTTAAAATAAGACTCCGTTATATCCGATTTGTTAAAATCGTCTACCCACTTTGGCAATTCTTCCATATAAAATGTACTGGTAATCCAATTTCCAACACCGTCATGCTCATAATCCAACCAATACGCCCCATTAGCTGTATGTCCTGCCGACAAAATGGCACCACGATGCTTTAGAGATATTCCGATTGTTTTTCCCCTAAATTGGGTAAACAACCTGTTTTCATCAGCAAATGTTGTGGACAGCATTCTGTGGGGCGATTTTTTTCCATCTTTACTATCCGTTCCAACTGGATTTACTGAATTGTCCTCTACACAGTTCACGTTCTTTTTTAAGTTTTTATCGAACCAATCGTTACCAATAATGCCATGGTACTTTGGCGTTGTTCCCGTGTAAATTGAAGCGTGGCCAGGCCCTGTTTTTGTCGTCACATAATTAAAATGGTTATTTTTACAGTTAAACCCCTCATTCACCAAACGTTTAAAACCACCTTCGCCATATTTGTTGTAAAATCGAGTGAGGTAATCATAACGCATTTGGTCTACCACAATGCCAACAACCAATTTCGGGGTTGATAACTGGGCTTCCGTATCTTTTGAGATTACTTGAGTTTGTGATTTACATGAAACCCCAACAACTAGCAAAAACATAGCCAATATTAATTTTTTCATTTAAGCTTTATTTTGATTCAAAAATACTGATTTAAAAACATCATAATTTAAAATTAAAGTTAAATACCACTAACTTTTTTTTACTTTAGCACAGACAAATTGATATATGACCTACCTTAATAATATAGGAGCTTATTTTTTAATGATTGCTGAAATGTTTCGTAAACCAACAAAATGGTCGGTTATGAAACAACTTATCTTAAAAGACATAGACGACTTAATTATTGGCTCCCTTGGTATTATAGCATTTATTTCATTTTTTGTTGGTGGGGTTATTACCATACAAACGGCTTTAAATATAGACAACCCTTTAATACCCAAATACCTGGTTGGTTTTGCTACCCGGCAATCTGTTATTTTGGAATTTGCACCAACCTTTACTTCTATAATTATGGCCGGTAAGGTTGGCTCGTTCATCACCTCAAGCATTGGTACCATGCGTGTTACTGAGCAAATTGATGCCTTGGAAGTTATGGGAATAAACTCCTTAAACTATTTGGTTTTTCCTAAAACCATGGCCTTAATGTTATATCCGTTTGCTATCGCCATTGGCATGTTTTTGGGTATTTTGGGCGGAATGGCAGCTTGTGTTTTTGGTGGCTATTCAACATTTGAAGATTATGTTTTAGGCATACAAACTGATTTCGATACTTTTCATGTTTTTTACTCTTTTATAAAAACATTTGTTTTTGCCATTGTGCTTGCTACCATACCTTCGTTTTATGGTTATTACATGAAAGGAGGTGCTCTTGAAGTTGGAAAAGCGAGTACTACATCTTTTGTTTGGACATCAGTTGTTATTATTTTACTGAATTATTTATTAACTGAAATGATGTTAGGCTGATGATAGAGGTTAAAGATTTACATAAATCGTTTGGTGATGCCCATATTTTAAAAGGCATTAGCACCACCTTTGAAAAAGGAAAGACCAATCTGATCATCGGGCAAAGTGGTTCTGGTAAAACCGTGTTTTTAAAATGCTTATTGGGTTTATTTGACTATGAAAAAGGAAGTATATCCTATGATGGGAAAATATTTTCACAACTATCGGAAGACCAAAAACGGAATTTACGTGCCGAAATAGGTATGGTTTTTCAAGGTAGCGCCCTTTTTGACTCTATGACCATTGAAGAAAACGTGATGTTCCCACTACAAATGTTTACCAAAATGAGCAAAAGCGAAATGCAGGATCGTGCCGATTTTGTTTTAAAGCGTGTTAATCTTGATGGCGCCCATAAAAAAATGCCAAGTGAGGCCTCGGGAGGTATGCAAAAACGTGTGGCCATTGCGCGAGCCATCGTAAATAATCCAAAATACTTGTTTTGTGATGAACCCAACTCAGGACTTGACCCTAAAACGGCCATTGTAATAGACAATTTAATTCAAGAAATTACAGATGAATACCAAATCATCACTGTAATAAACTCGCACGATATGAACTCGGTGATGGAAATAGGCGAAAAAATTGTGTTCTTAAAAAACGGGTTTAAAGAATGGGAAGGATCAAAAGAGACTATTTTTAAAACAGACAACAAAGCGGTTACCGATTTTGTATATTCTTCAGAATTATTTAAAAAGGTACGCAAAATGTACTTGGAAGAAAATCAATAATTAGCTAACTGTTTTTTTCTTGACTCCCCTAAAAACTCCACCAATACCAATGGTAATAGAGTGAATGCTACCGGTGAATCCATCATATTTTTTTTCAAAATGCGGCACATAATATGTATACCTAACTCTTATGGCCCCATAGCTATGTCGTTCTTTATTATTCTTAGTTGTTTTAATATCAAATATTGCTCCGAACGTATAAGCAGACTTATCAAACTTTACTTTATCATACAATAAATTATCTTCAAGATTAAAATCATAATTATTGGGTTCATGTGCATTTATGGAAATCAACGCCAATCCACAAAGCGGTGCTATTCTAAAAGTCTCATTGTCAATGAGAGCATAACTTAAAAACAATTCCCCACAATGAAAATTAGCTCTTAAGTCTTTATTCCAAATAATTCCATTGATAGGAATACCCTCTTTAGTTCTACTAGCACTATAAGAATAACCAAGATTAATGCCTAAAATTCTATTATATTGAATAGTAAAGTAAAGGCCATAAGTCATAAAGTTTTTAAACTTATTTTCTAAGCCCTCCGAAAGGTTGCCATAACCTAAATATAAACTTGCACCATATCCCCAATTAGACAGTTGATATTGACTGGACACCAAGCTTGTATTTTGCTCAATAGTTGTTGGTGAATCAAATATATTTGAATTTTCGCCTTTAGAACTTTGGCCTAAACAAAACAATTGATGAAAAATAATGAAACAAGTAATTATATTATTTCTCATAGACCTATTTTTTCCTCCAAATTACTCCGATATAAAATTGGGAATGTAAATTAAATTTAGTCAATTTTCAGGCACAAATCACTTAGGAATAATAATAAATTTATTGTAGTTTTTATTTACGGTTCCGCACTTTTAAAAGAACGAAAAAGTATCTAGAAGAAATTCAATAGTCAATGCCTTTATTGTGTAACTCTTCCTCAATAAATTTCGTCAAATCTTGAATATATTTTTTGGTTCGCTCTGCCCTATTATGAACCATATAATTTTCAAAATTCACACTATTTACAAGCCTTAAAAACTCACCTTCCTTTTTCATTTGCACATAGTCTTCTGGCGCAATGTAAAATGAACTTTTCCAGAGGAATTCTGGCCTAACATGGGCTGTAAAATATTTTAATAAAACAGGATGGATTTGTTCAGCTTTAAATTTAATGCGTTCCTCTTCATACTTATTGTAATAGGAATATACCGATTCGTAAAGCACTGAAATGGCCCCGCGCAAGCTATCATTAGATACGATTTCAACCCCTTTCGAAACCAAAAGTTCATAGCCACTTTTATTGGGGTCAAAATGAGGCGCCACTTTAATAATGGCAACGTCATTGCAAAAATCTTCGGTAGGTTCGCCTTTGGTTTTTAAAAATTGGATGACACTTTTGGATGCTAAATCCACACTATCCATAACACGGATATCGTCTTGAATTTCAAACAAATCATGCCCAAGATTGGAGTGGATTTCCTTTAAGATTTTTACTTCTAAGGCTCTTTCCTTCTTCTTGTCATTCCAGTTGTTTATTTGAAGTGCGATTAAAATTCCTATTACAACTAAAATGATTTCGCCAATGGCATACAAAAAATATTTGTTGACCCTATTTTCAGATAACAACTTTTGCCTGATTTTTCGAAATAACTTTAGCATCAATCAATTAACGCGCTTTACCACCAACGTATCTAAATCTAATTTTAATTTCAGCCACTTTTCAAGCTTTTCGGTATTCATTTTTCTAAAATCTTCTTTAGTTAAAGAATCTACCCATTTTACTGAAAAAACCGAAACAGTATCCATTGTGGAAAAATTTGAATTAATGACGTTGGCATAAGACAACTCTTCTACCGTTTCATAATTCACCTTTACTTCCTTAGTAAGTTCATCAAAATCAATATAATTCTTCTCCAGTTTTGAAAGCTGCCTTACTTTATTTTCCAGAAACGCTATTTTTTGGGTTTGTGATAATAAATCTAGAGAATCCCGGGTACGCAGCTCTTCCATATACCTAAAATTATCTAAATTCTTAGATTGGTTCTGGTTAATAATAAGTTTTGTGTTTTCAAGGGCACTGTACCCCTTCATATCGCTTTGCAAAAGGGCTATTGTAGACTCAGGTATTTCATCCAAACCAAACGTGTTTAACTCTATGGTCGAATTATCCTTATCAATGTATTTATAAGTGGCGTTCTTTTTTAAATACTCTGCGTGGGGCAAGGCGGCCAATTCATTTTCAACAAAATTACTGGCGTCTCTTGAAAAATTACTTTCGTTTAAAACTTGAATGAATGTCCAAACCGCTGGAACCATTACCACAATGGCTAAAATGGTAGCGAATCTTGATATGCGTCTTCGTTTGGCAGAATTGGCATATTTAAGCATCGGGAACCGCAACACTTTTAACACTATAAATGTTGCCATGGCTATAAAAATGGTGTTGATGGTAAACAGGTACATGGCTCCTAAAAAGTAATCCAATTTTCCTTTTGCCAAACCATAACCTGCCGTACACAAGGGTGGCATTAAAGCGGTTGCAATGGCTACACCAAAAATTACGGATGCAATTGTACCGCGCTTAGTTCGTGCTATTATAAGTGCCAACCCACCAAAAAACGCGATTAAAACATCACGGATATCTGGCTTAACCCTACCTAAAAGTTCTGAAGTATCTTCACTTAAAGGGAATAACCAAAAAAACAAAAAAGCCGTTATTAAACTCAAGCATATCATGGTCGCCAAGTTTATTAATGACTTTTTAAGCGTGTCAATATCATTAATGGCTATCGATAGGCCAACACCCAAAATAGGCCCCATTAACGGAGAAATTAACATGGCACCTATTACAACTGCGGTGGAGTTAGCATTCAACCCTATGGATGCCACAAAAATGGAACAAACCAAAATCCAAGCAGTTGCTCCTTTAAAAGGGATATCGCCCTTTATGGCTAGTATGGTAGCATCCCTATCGGTGTCCTCCCGAAAATCCAAGAGTTCACTTAAAAACTTTTTAACGCTGGCAAATAAACCTCGTGCTTCCTTTTTTATTTCCTCTTTAGATTGCTCAACGTTAACCTCTTTTTTAACTTCTTCATCCTCGGAAAAGTTAAACTTATTTTCTTCGCCCATAATTAGCCATATTGTTCCCCAAACTTGTCTTTAACCTTTTGGAGGGTTTTCTTTATATCTTGTTCCTTTGACTTAGGAAAGATAAGCAAAACTTCCTCTTTGTCAACAATAATATAATCTTTGATACCATCAACAACCACAATTTTATCCTTTCTGGTTCGTATCATATTGCCAGTAGCATCTTCGGCTAAAGTTCTGGCATTTACAACGGCATTTCCGTTTTCATTTTTATCCAATTTGTCATAAAGGCTACCCCAAGTTCCTAAATCATTCCAGTCGAATTCGGCCGAAATAACAAATACGTTTTTCGATTTTTCCATAATGGCATAGTCAACCGAAATGTTTTCAGCATTTGGATAGTTTTCTTTTATGAATGCATCTTCCTTATCTGTGTTATAGGCTGAAATTCCTGCTTCAAAATGTTTGTACAAAGCAGGTTGGTTACTCATAAATGCTTTAACCACACTCTTCACACTCCACATAAAAATTCCGGCATTCCACAAAAAGTTTCCACGGGCAATAAACTCTTTTGCGGTTTCATAATCTGGTTTTTCCCTGAATTGGTTTACCGATTTTATGGTTTCTGCAGAAGTTTTATCAAACTCAATGTATCCATACCCTGTATTTGGGAATGTTGGCTGAATACCAAGAGTCATTAACGCATCATTTTTTGAACAAAATTCGAACGCTTGTTTTACATTTTTGGAAAAGGTTTGCTCGTCTTCAATCCAATGGTCGCTTGGCGCTACTATCATAACAGCTTCAGGATTTTCCTTTTGGATTTTTAATGAGGCATATAAAATACATGGTGCCGTATTTCGCATGGCTGGCTCCAAAACCACCTGCTTTTGCGTTACATCAGGTAGTTGCTCCAAAACCAAATCATTGTAACGTTCATTGGTTAATATATAGATGTTCTCTTTCGGAATGAGATGAGCCAATCGGTAAAATGTTTTCTGTATTAATGTATCGCCAGTTCCAAGCATATCATGAAATTGCTTTGGAAAATCTTGTGTGCTAACCGGCCAAAATCTAGACCCTACTCCTCCTGCCATTAATATGGCGTAATAATTTTTATTCATTTTCTTCGTTTATCAATTCTACTTCCGCATTGGGGTTAAACAAATATATTTTACCTGTTTTAACCTCAACACACTCAAAACGCTTTACCCGCCTTTTTCCCATTTTAAAAATCCTTCCGTTATATAATCTAAAATGACTACCCAAAGGCACTTCAAAAACAAATGTTTTATTGCTTGGTTCATCAAATTGCTTTAAAGCTAAGGCTAACGGTGCATCGGTGTCGCTTGATGCTTTTGGGTTTCTAAAATGCTTCGCTAATAAAGGTAATAAATTATTTGGGAAAACTTCCGGGTTTAAAAAAGGCAACATCAAACGCTGAAATGTTCTTTTCCATTCCACCCCGTGGGGTTTTATAAACCGACCAAAAGTTTTATAAGATTCAAAATGCGCTATTTCATGGATAAGCGTTATTAAAAAACGATACTGATTTAGGTTCGAATTTATGGTTATTTGATGTTTTCCATTGGGCAGAAGCATGTAATCGCCATGGCGCGTTTTACGTTCCTTTTTAATTTTTATTACCAAATTATCGTGTTCCAGTAAACTTAATACCTGGGATAATGAGGTCGCTGGGATGTAATTTTGAAGTCGTTTTTGCATTACCGCTAAAATACAGGTTTTACAATAAAGACAAACTTGACTTTATGGGAAAAATTAATGAAATTCGTTTCCAATAAACACACATTACTTTATGACCCAAGGTGTAGAAGAATATTTAGCTCAAGGCTGTGGACGTTGCTCGCTTGGCGGAACACCAGATTGCAAAATGCATACTTGGATAAACGAATTGGAACTGTTAAGGCACCTAGTATTGCAATGTGGTTTAAGCGAGGAATGCAAATGGGGCATGCCTTGCTATACCTTTAATGGGAAAAATGTACTCATGGTCAGTGCGTTTAAAAGCCATTGCTCTATTAGCTTCTTTAAAGGTGTATTTTTGCATGATGCCAAAAATATTTTGGATAAGCCTGGTGAAAATTCGCAAGCTGTACGCTTGATGAAATTCACTGACAGCAAACAAATAAAAACATGGGAAGCAGACATTAAGGCCTATATTTTTGAAGCCATTGAAGTAGAAAAAGAAGGGCTAAACCTTGAATTTAAAAAGAACCCCGAACCTATACCCAAAGAATTAGTGCATAAATTTGAGGAAGACCCTACACTAAAGACAGCCTTTGAAGCGCTAACACCGGGAAGACAACGAGGTTATATTCTATATTTTTCTGCTCCCAAACAAGTCAAAACAAGAGCGACTAGAATTGAGAATTGCATACCCAAAATTTTAAACGGCGAAGGTTTGCATGATAAGTATAAAGCCGGTAAAAGATAAATAATTAAAATTAAGGCGTGGAATTTGAAACCTGTAACAATTTTCCGTTATAGTATTTGTTACCCGTTAGTGAAAAGTTAAATATATACTCGGCCATCTCTAAAGCTGTATTCGGTGCTGTATAGCCAGGAAAAGCCTCTTCGAGCATTTCAGTTTGTACCGCTCCCAATGCCAGTACATTAAATGAAATTCCTGATTCTTTGTATTCTTCTGCCAAAAGTTCCGTAAGTGTTATGACTGCTCCCTTACTTGAGCTATATGCTGCCAATCCTGGGAATTTCATACTGCCCTGTACACCGCCCATAGAACTTATAGTTACCACATGACTTCCATAAACCATAAAAGGCAAAACTGTTCGTGTGAGTTCTGCAACCCCGTAGACATTGGTTTTATAAACTTTTTCAAAGTCTTGCATGGTAATTTCTGAAAAAGGTTTGTTCACTAATTTACCGGCATTATTAATCAAAATATCTACTCGTTTCCAGTTGGTTTTTACAAAATTTTGAACTTTCAAATAAGCCTGTTCATCACTCAAGTCAAAAGAAAAGCAGGTTACGCTGTCCAAATTCAAATCTTGGATTGGTTTTTCATTCCGAGATAGCGCCAATACATTATGTCCAGCTTTTGCAAACAATTGCACCAACTCAAACCCAATGCCCCTGCTCGTTCCTGTTATGATTATGTTTTTACTCATTGTTCAATTTTATTTCTTTTGTTGGCGCGTTAATCATGCCTTCCAATGCAGGAATTATTTGATTTATGAAATTGGCCATGTGCTTATAATCCATTTTGTCTGCTTCATCATCTACATGATGGTAATAATCAAAATTAGATAAATCGCAAGATGAAATGGTTTGGCAGGGAACTTTAAAAACCTCATAAAACGGATAATTGTCCGATCGTTTGAACAATTCGTACTTCATGGCTATATCAGATTTTCCAAGAATCTTTTTCCCTACATATCCATTTAAAACATAAGCCATATTGCTGACATCATATCCGGTTAAAAATGCTGAATAATCCCTATCCTTAAGTGGCACTCCTATCATTTCAAAATTTACCATAGAATATAGGTTCGTATTTGTGGCTTTCATTCTATTTGCTAAATGCGCTGAGCCCATCAATCCCATTTCTTCAGCAGAAAACAGCGAAATAACTAAACTACGCTTATTATTTCTAGTTTTGCCAAAATATTGAGCCAATTGTAAAACTGTTGAAGTTCCAGAGGCATTATCATTAGCTCCATTAGCGATGGAATCATTATCTATGGGCTTAATAACTCCAAGATGGTCATAATGAGCACCGATAATGACCACTTCTTTCTTAAAATTGGGGTCTTTACCTTCAATAAACCCAACAATGTTATACCCGACATGCCCCATCACATTGAATGTATCTTTATACGATTTAAAATAGGACTTGATATTGTTTTGGGCAAAAATATTTTCAATATAACCTGCAGCGGTTTCAATACCAACTGAACCGGTTTTTCTCCCCAATAGTTTATCTGAAGATAAAAATTCAACAGTTTCCTTTATTTGATTAACATCAACTTGATGTTTTACCGTTTGGACTTTTTCCTTTGTTTTGCAACTAAAACCAGATATGACCAATAAAAGGACTAATATTCTTTTCACTTGTGATTATTTGTGTTTAAAGATAAAAAAACCTGTTTCAAAAATGAAACAGGCTCTATATTTAAAAAAGTATTTATATTATAATTAAACCATCATAGTCACTGGGTTTTCAATATATCCTTTCAGTGTTTGAAGGAATTGTGCTCCAGTGGCACCGTCAACCGTTCTATGGTCGCATGCCAATGTTAGTTTCATGGTGTTTCCAACAACAATTTTTCCTTCTTTAACCACTGGTTTTTCAACAATTGCCCCAACAGATAAAATAGCTGAGTTAGGTTGATTTATAATTGAAGTAAAATAATCAATACCAAACATTCCAAGGTTAGAAACGGTAAATGTACTACCCGACATTTCGTCTGGTGTTAATTTTTTATTTCTTGCTTTTCCAGCCAATTCTTTCACTTCCGCTCCAATTTGAGGTAAGCTTTGTTCATTGGCAAAACGCACTACCGGCACAACCAATCCATCTGGAACAGCTACCGCTACACCAATATGCACATGGTTATTTAAGCGCATTTTATCATCAAACCATTGTGAGTTTACTTGTGGATGTTGCTTTAAAGCCAATGCACAAGCCTTAACTACCATATCGTTGAATGATATTTTGGTATCGGGAATTGTGTTAAACTGAGTGCGGAAAGCTATAGCATTTTCCATATCAAACTCTACAGCCAAATAATAATGTGGTGCCGAAAATTTAGATTTGGTTAACGACTTAGCAATAGCCTTACGCATTTGAGAGTTTGGTACATCTTCAAAATCTTCTTGTCCCATTGGAACAAACTTACCAATTGCTGCAGCTCCTGCCGCTGGCTCGTAGTTTTCTATATCGCGTTTTACAATACGTCCGTTTTCACCAGAGCCTTGCACTTTGGTTAAATTAATTCCCTTTTCTTCAGCCAATTTCTTTGCCAAAGGCGATACAAAGACGCGTCCACTTTCTGTCACTGGCGTTGGTGCAGGTGCAGCCGTCTTTGGTTTTGAAGGACTTGCTGCAACAGGTTTTGGCGCTTCAACTTTAGCTTCAGGTTTTTTAGGAGCTTCTTCCTTTTTTGCAGGTGCAGCTGCCGAGAAATTGGCCGCAATACCAGAAACATCAGTTCCAGCAGGACCAATTATCGCCAATAGCGAATCTACTTTCGCTGATTCACCTTCCTGTAACCCTATTTCCAATAAAGTTCCTGATTGAAACGATTCAAACTCCATTGTTGCCTTATCGGTTTCTATCTCAGCTAAAATATCGCCTTCTTGAACCTTGTCTCCTACTTTCTTTAACCAAGTTGCAACAGTACCTTCTTCCATGGTGTCGCTCAAACGTGGCATAGTAACTATGATTACACCTTCTGGAAGTTCAACTTCACCAGCTGACTCAGAATCTTCTTTTGGTGTTTCAGGTGCTTCATTTGATGAAGCTGCTTCTTCTGCTTTTTCTTCTTTAGCTGGCGCAGAAGAGCTACCGCCACCGTTCAACAAATCTGAAATATCCTCACCTTCTTCACCTATTATTGCCAAAAGCTCATCTACTTTAGTGGTTTCACCTTCTTGAACACCAATATGGAGCAAGGTTCCTTCATTGAAAGATTCAAACTCCATTGTGGCCTTATCGGTTTCAATTTCGGCTAAAATATCGCCTTCTTCAACTTTATCTCCTACCTTTTTTAACCAAGCCGCAACCGTACCTTCTTCCATGGTATCGCTTAAGCGCGGCATATTTACTACTATTGCCATAGTTTATAATTTGTGTTGAATAAATGGATAATCGTCTTGTTCGTAAACCACGTCGTACATTACGTTTTTTTCTGGCCAAGGTGATTCCTCAGCAAATTTTTCACATTCTGTAACGCGATCTTTAACTCTTTTATCTATTACTTTAATATCTGCCTCTGTAGCATATTTCTTTTCAAGAATAACGTCTTTAACCTGTGTTATAGGGTCTATTTTCTTATATTCCTCAACCTCTTCCTTCGTTCTGTAATGTTGTGCATCACTCATTGAGTGCCCTCTATAACGATAGGTTTTCAATTCTAGGAATGTTGGCCCTTCACCTCTTCGCCCTCTTTGGATGGCTTCATCAAAAGCTTCTGCCACTTTAATAGGATTCATACCATCAACCGGACCACAAGGCATATTGTAACCTAAACCAAGTTTCCAGATTTCTGTATGATTTGCGGTTCTTTCAACCGATGTACCCATAGCATATCCGTTATTTTCACAAACAAATACTACAGGAAGTTTCCAAAGCATTGCCAAATTGAATGATTCATGAAGCGACCCTTGTCTCGCAGCACCATCACCGAAGCAACATAAGGTTACCGCATCACTACCATGATACTTGTCGCCAAAAGCAATACCTGCCCCTAGAGGAATTTGACCACCAACAATACCATGGCCACCAAAAAAACGGAATTCTTTTGAAAAAATATGCATCGAACCACCAAGGCCTTGAGAGGTTCCTGTTCCCTTTCCATACAATTCTGCCATAACACGTCTTGGATCCACACCCATACCTATAGGCTGAACGTGATTACGATAGGCTGTTATCATTTTATCTTTGGTCAAATCCATGGCGTGTAATGCGCCTGCCAATACCGCTTCTTGACCATTGTACAAGTGAAGAAATCCTCTTACTTTTTGTTGGATATAAACTGCAGCCAGCTTGTCTTCAAACTTTCTCCAGAATAACATGTCTTCATACCATTTGAGGTAAACCTCTTTTGTGATTTTTTGCATGGAATATTATTATTGTTTTAATAAGCGAGATACAAAAGTAAGACATTGTGCTGTATTGAAAAAACCCATATTTCATTAAAGTTAAAAAAATACAAATAATTTACTTCTGTCTAACTAAATTAAAGATTTGCCAATGAAATTAAATATCTGATATTTTTATTCAAAATTCAATCGATTACAAAAGACTGATTTGATTTAACTATAGAACCGATTTGTCAAACATAAAAGGCATTAGGTTTTCTAGGGATTTTGATTTGGCCACCGCTCCAGATTCACCCATAAAATAAATTTCGATGGGTGATTTTTGCTTGATTTCATATTCCGCAATAGCTTGCCTACAAGCTCCACAAGGAGGAATAGGCTTACTTGTCGGTGTAATTTTTGAGCCCGCGCATATGCAGATTTTTAAAATTTTGGCATTTGGAAATTGTGCCCCAGCTGAATAGATAGCCGTTCGCTCGGCACACAAACCTGAAGGGTATGAGGCGTTTTCTTGATTGTTTCCTAAAACGATTTCACCGTTATTCACTAAAATTGCAGCACCAACACTAAAATTTGAATATGGTGCATAAGCTTGACCTCTTGCTTTTATAGCACTTTTCATTAGGTTGAAAACTTCGGGCGGCAATTCGTCCAAACTTTGAAACACCTGCAGTATAGACTCTATTTTTATTTCTTTCATTGAAAAACCTTGTTCAGTAAAAATACTAAACTCTTTGAAACAAAAAAACTATTGCGATTGGCAATAGTTTTTTCAAAATAAATTTATTTAAATCTTTCTAATACTCATAATATTCACCCGCACCAATGTTGAATGTCAATGAAAAACGTAAAGTTCCTTCTAACGGACTTTGAACTTTTGATGCCGAAAACAAATAAGACAAATCGATGTTTACCACATTGGCTTTAAATCCAGCTCCTAAGGCTAAAAATTTTCTTGCACCCTTATCTTCACTTTCATTAAAATAACCTGTTCTAAAAGCAAATGAGTCTTGATATGTGTATTCTGCACTTAAAGCCCATGTAAACTCCTTCAACTCCTCACTAAAACCATCAGGCGCATCACCAAAAGATTGAAAAATCCCTGTTAAAAAACTAACATCTGGGTCTTTTCCTTCAACGATAATGGTTGGTTCGCTTCCATCAGAAGCCTGTGTTTGGTCTCCGTCGGCATCTACATATCCATAAATAGGTGGGGTTGGCACTAAAAGTTTGGCCACCTCGGCAGTAACAGCAACTTTGTTATAATCGTCAAAAATAAAATCAAAACCTGCTCCCAACCTTAAATTTGTTGGTTGAAAATTATCTAATCCACCGTCATCATATTTGAATTTTGGACCAATATTTTGAATAGCAAATCCTGCACGCCATCTTCCGTTGTAATCGGAATAAGCTTGTTCTTCACTTTGATAGTACCCTGAGATATCAACACCAAAAGTGTTCGCTGCAGAAGCATCTCCATCTACACCCTGTATCCTTAAATCTGAACGCAAGTAACGCATGCCCACAGACATGGCGAATTGGTCCGATAAACGCAACGCATAAGAGAGGTCAAGAGAAAGTTCACTTGGTCTTTGGATTCTGGGTTCGTCATTGGCATTCTCTACAAACTCAATATCTCCCAATGAAAAATATCTTAAACTAGCCCCAAAGGCACTTCGCTCATCCAATCTATTGAAATAAGACACATTTCCCAGAAAAATATCATTCACCAATTTACTTAAATATGGCGTATAACTAACCCCAATACCAGATTTTGCTTCTGAAAAAGCATATTTTGACGAGTTCCATTGTTGTGAAAAAGCATCTACGCTGGTAGCAACACCCATATCTGCCATACCAGCAGCACGTGCATCAGATGCAATTAATAAAAAAGGAACCCCCGTTGTTATGACCCTTCTTTCTTGATTTGGAAAGATAATAGTTTCTTGTGCATTAATTTTTAGCAAAAAAGCCAATGCCAAAATTAACAGTACTTTATTCTTCATGAATTGATTTTTAGTTAGCAAATATAAATTTTTATTATAGTATTACAAGTTTCTCAATTTTTTCTACGGTCTTATTCAATAAGTTGGAACGTACTCTCATTTTGTACACATACACCCCTTTACCTATTTTATCACCAAAGTCATCCCTCCCGTCCCAAACAATATCTCTAGACAATGAACTTGGAGATGTAAACCCGCCCGTTGTTTGTCCGTTTAGCGTTCTTACCAATTTTCCTGAGACTGTAAATATCTGTATTGAAACGTCTAAAGGTTCCGAACTATTGTGATTGAACCAAAATTCTGTGTAATTAACAAACGGATTTGGGTAATTAAGCACATTATTGATGACCAAATCTTGATCTTTATCAAAAACGATAAATTGAATTTCTGAAATAGATGAATTATTATAAACATCCCACGCTTTAAGCGTTAAGGTGTGCAATCCTGGCTCTAAATCTCTAAATGGGAAGCTCAAAGTACCTTTGGTATAATCGTCCACATCGGTTTGATAATAATCGTTTAGAATAATGGGGTTGGTTTCATCACCATCAATTATGGCTACGATATCATGTCCAATACCACTTGCCGTATTAATACCATTTGCATCTTCAAGTTTAGCAAGCAAAGTAGGAGATTCATTGGTAATACCACCTGACACAAAACTTTCATCATTCATATATAGTGCAATAACCGGCCCAATATTATCTTCTGGTGCATTTTCATTCAAACCACCAATTTTAACCATATCTACGCTCGCTCCTGTCCTGTCTTGAGTCAATTCTTCGTTTTTAGCATAAAAGCTAACCTTTCCAAAACCAACGGGAATGCCAATGTCTTTAGGAACCACAAAATCGAACTCAAATTGCCCGTTTTTAACCGAAGCCTGACCTCTAAAAATAATTTCGCCAAGGGTTTTAAAATCCATTTGAACAAGTTGCCCATTTAATCTGGTTCCATCATTGGCAAGGGTTTGTCTCTCAATTTCTTTATCGTAGATGGTTGTGGAAAGTGTTCCGTTAAAATCAGTTAAGACATTACCTGATAAATCTGTAACATCCCCAGCCAATTTAACATAACTCAAGGCTTTTAAAGTATCGGTAGCTTGGGCAATTGGCACATCATTTATTTTTGTAAGCCTAATTTCGGGCTTTGAAAATGCCAACTTCATGGCAGGATCGCCAATAAAAAATATCAATCTTTTTTGACTAGATCCAGAGACCCCCGGGTCACTTTTGGCCAACCTAAGTGCTTCAGCCATAGACGGATATTCATAGGGTCCATAAGTATCATTATCACTATAAGAAAACAAATATTGCCCCAATATACTATTAAATGAAATGGCAAAACTCACAAAAATCTGACGAGTGGTACTTATTAAGCCTATAGCTCCAGCCTGTTTATTCCAGTACGTAAATTCGCCTGCCGTTTGCCTGTATGGATTATCAAACCGGGTAAACTCACAAGTAACGGTAACAAAACAATTCAGTTTATTATAATTTCGGAAATTCTCAACATCGGGTTTGAGCAAAATACGCTCTTCTGCCAAACCATCTTCACCACCATGCCCAAAATAGTTTACTACTAAAGCGCCATTGTCAACTGCATTGGCGATTTCTGTTGTAACGTCTGGATACCTTTCCCCTCCCGCCGAGAACTCTTGTTGAAACGCATCAGAATGTATTTTAACCACATTTATGAATGGTTTATTTCCAGAAACCAAGTCACCAATCATATCAGTTGTTTCTTGAAGTAAACCTTCCCAATCTTTATCAACATCATCCGAAATAACAACAAAATTGTTTCGCCAACTGCCTAAAGACTCCTTGGCATAATATGCCGCAATTTTATCTACCAACTCTTTGCCACGCTGCGGTGTATCGGCCAGTATTCTTCCCACAGCTATATCCAAACCATCTGAAATACCCATAGTCCCTTCATTATTGCCCATCATCCCATAAAAATCATCGGAAACAAATGAAGTTGCCAAACTAAAACTTTCATAAGAATACCATGAAGGCACGATATTGGTATTGTTGGGTGTTCTATCCTTATAATCGAAAGAGGCATCACCAAACAGGCACAAATATTTCAAAGGTCTATCAGTGCTAGGATTATCATAAACATACTTCACCAAATTTCTTATGGCACCAATGTCTGGATTTCCAGAACTAAATTCATTATAAATCTCATCTAGCCCAAAAACCATAACATTTAAATTATATTGGTCTCTATTAATTTGGGCCAATCGCTCCGCTTGAGCCATCATATTGTCTGGAGCCACAATAATGTAATCTAAAATAAACTCCCCTTGTTCATTTTGTAAAATAGAGCCCTTAATATTTTGGTTTGCTACAGCTGTTTTTCCATCAAATTTAGGCGTATAATAATCTGAAGGTGAAAAAGCCACATAAGTCATTAAACTTCCTAGTGTTGCATTGAAGCTAAAGTTTGCACTTTTATCATTATTTGCAGCGTTTGATACATTATAAATATCTGTTACATCCCAAACCTCAGATAGATTCTGAGCATTACTGATGTTATATTGAACAATACCCGATGCATTTGCAACTGCACTATTCTTAAATTTAAATTGCTTGTTGTTGAAATTCAAATTTCTAACACCTTCAACCGAAATATAATCCAAATACCCCAAAGTACTAGGATTTCCTCTATTATCAAAGTCAAGTTTCACAGTAACTTTCGACGAGTTAACACTAACATTATTATTACTAAATGTAGCCCCACTTGCATATGTAGGGCTGCTTACCCCTGAAAGAGACAGTGTGGCAAGACTATTTCCGTTAACACTAACATTCATGGCACTGGCCGATTTTGCTGCCGCAGCTACAATTACGGTCAATTTCAAGGGTTGTGACGTTACCAAATCAGGGAAATCAAACTCAAATTCCTTCTTATTACTCACATCAAACCGATCTCCAAACCAACGTCTACCTAAAGAAACTAGATTGTATTCGTCTATTTCATGAAACTGATAGTCTTCAAATGCGTCTATAGTCATATCAGGAGTACCTGATGGCTGGGAAAATTCCTGGATACGTTTTCCATTACCCGGACTTACATTAATGTAATAATAGGTCTTATCGGTATAGCAATTAATATGCGTTCTACTGTCTGTGTTATAACCCGTAGGGCCTTCGGCGTAAAACAAAATATAATCTTCATTATTTAGCACACCATCTTCTTCTCCCACGAACTTAATGGCATTTTCTGGAACATCGTACGGATAAGACGCTGCATTGGAATGTGGTATCATACGCCCCCCATGGCCAAAAACCTTAATGGTTCTTGGGTCAACGCTATTAACATTAACACCCAATTGCTGCAAAAAACCTCTTGATAACTTAAAAACTCCCGAATTCTCAACATAAAATCTGTACCAATCCCCAGAGTTTAAAACCGAATTAGATAATGCTGCCGTACTGCTAAATCCCTTTTTTAAAATTGAAGAATTAACGTTGCTCAACCCGATTTTATAAATAAGCTGAAAACTAACAACCTTTTTAAATGTTCCATTATTATCTTTTATGATAGGAGATAATTGAAACATGGCATATGTTTTATTTCTAGCAGAGGAATTCTTTAATCTAAAAGTCAATTCATTTGGAATTGTGCTTAAATCCAAGTCCTTTAGTTCTGTTTTAGAAATGGATTTATAAGAAACATTTGTTAGTGAAACCGAATTTTCATCAATTGAACTTTTCGTTTCCCATTGATCCACAAACAGTAAGCCAGTGTCAAAATTATACACAAAATAATCCTTTCCAAAGGAAGGAACCTGCAAAGATTTACTACCAACTGTCAGGGTTTTGAAGGCTTCCCAAGCTATGTTATATCTTCTTTGCTGGGCAAAACCTACCGCCGATACCAATAGCAGTATTAATAAAATATTCTTTTTCATCGCTAAAATAACGTCATGAACACCTTGTTATTATTAAAGAAAACAACAATTTGCAAAACTGAGCCAAAAATACAATAATAAATTTGGAAAACACACGTTAATACAACACAAAACAACGATGAAAAACAGTAAAAACATCGATGTATGGACCAAAAAATAGGATGAAATACACTTTTTTTTGGTTAAAATGCAAAAAATAGCTTGCATTGTAAGGTTTAATTATTATATTGCACCACCAAAATTTATTAGCTTACTTAAAAGTATGGATATGAAAAACGTAGTAGCATTAAAGTTTCTATTGGTTTTAGCGCTAATAGTTTCTACAACTAGTTGCAAGAAATCTTCGAGTTCTAAGAACAGCTCCAGAGCTACTGGATGGCAAATCAATTCTAGAGAGGGCGGATTTCAATACAATACCGATTTCAAAGAACAAGAAACTTCCCCTGGTTTAGTTTTTATCGAAGGCGGTACATTTACTAAAGGACGTGTTCAAGACGACGTTATGCATGATTGGAACAATAGCCCAAATCAGCAGCACGTGCAATCTTTTTATATGGATGAAACCGAGGTTACCAATGCCATGTATATGGAATACTTGGATTGGATTAAACGTGTTTACCCACCTTCAGAAGAAAACTTTAGAGCCATTTACCATGGTGCTCTTCCAGACACTTTAGTTTGGAGAAACCGTTTAGGGTTTAACGAGGTTATGACAGACAACTACTTACGCCATCCTGGGTATGGTGAATACCCTGTCGTTGGTGTAAGCTGGATTCAAGCTGTTGAGTTTGCCAACTGGCGTTCAGACCGTGTTAACGAATACAACTTGGAAAAAGCTGGCTATCTAAAGCGTGATGCCAAAGTTACCGATGTAGATGCTGAACAGACTTTCAGTACAGACACATACATTAATGCCCCATCATTAACCTATGGCGGTAACGAAGAAATTACAAGACCCGATGGTCGTGGAAGACGAAATTTAAGAGTTGATGCCGATGGTAACGAAACCGGGGTTTATGCTACTGTTGAAACTGGAATTATTTCTCCAAAGTACAGGCTACCAACTGAAACGGAGTGGGAATATGCAGCTCTGGGTTTAAGTGAAATTAGAGCCTACAACTTATACCGTGGACGTAAAAAATACCCGTGGGATGGTCAATATACCCGTAACGGTTCAAGAAAATATCGTGGTGACCAATTAGCTAACTTTAAGCAAGGAAAAGGTGATTACGGCGGAATTGCAGGTTGGTCTGATGATGGTGCAGATATCACAAACGCTGTTAAATCTTATGAGCCAAACGATTATGGTTTATATGATATGGCCGGAAACGTTGCCGAATGGGTTGCCGACGTTTACAGACCTATAGTAGATGATGAGTTTAACGACTTTAACTACTACCGTGGTAATGTTTACACAAAAAATGCATTAGATGAAGATGGCACTGTAAAAATTGTAACTGTTGATGATATTGTTTACGATACGATATCGAATGGTAAAGTAGTTGCTAGAAATTTGCCAGGCGAAATATTACAAGTACCTGTTGATGAAAACGAAACTTATTTAAGAACAAACTTTGATAAGAGCAACGAAATTAACTTTAGGGACGGTGACAAGCGTTCATCTCGTTACTATGAAAGCTTTAACGATGACGAGGAAAATGAAGACAGTGAAGCTTCCCAAACAAGAAAGATGTACAACTCTCCGAAACACAGTATTTCAAGGGATTCTCTAGGAAATATAATAAGAGAGTACGATAAAACGAATGACAGATCTTCCTTAATTAACGACGAAGTTAGAGTTTACAAAGGTGGTTCTTGGAAAGACAGAGAGTACTGGTTAGACCCTGCTCAAAGACGCTACTTCCCACAAGATATGGCGACAGACTATATTGGATTTAGATGTGCGATGTCTCGCGTAGGTTCAAAAAGCAAATCAAAAAACAAAAAGAAAAACTAAACCTTAGTTTTAAAATAATTTAAAAAAGTCCTGGCCTGAAGTCAGGACTTTTTTAATACATTTAGTTTTTAATAAAATAAATTTCATTTGGAAATAAAAGCCTTACACAGCCTTTTCTTAAAATGCAATGCTGTTTGCACCGATACAAGGAAACTTCAAAAAAATGATATGTTCTTTGCCCTTAAAGGCGAAAACTTTAATGGCAATGAATATGCCGAAAAAGCAATTGAAATTGGTGCAAAATATGCCATAGTTGATGAAGCAGCTTACAATACTTCATCTCAAACCATTTTGGTTGGCGATGTTCTAAAAACACTTCAAGAATTGGCATTATTCCATAGAGAATACTTAAAGGTTTCTATAATTGCCTTAACAGGCAGTAATGGAAAAACCACTACAAAAGAACTTATTAACGTCGTTCTTTCGCAAAAATATCAAACAACAGCAACCATTGGCAACTTGAATAACCATATTGGTGTTCCTTTAACCTTACTTTCCATGACCAACAAAACAGAAATAGGCATTGTTGAAATGGGTGCCAACCATTTAAAGGAAATTGCGTTTTTATGCAATATCGCGAAACCCAATTATGGTTATATAACCAACTTCGGTAAGGCCCATTTGGAAGGTTTTGGTGGAGTTGAAGGGGTCATTAAAGGCAAAAGCGAAATGTATGACCACCTTATTGCCCATAACAAAACCATTTTTATAAATACCAGCGATGCCATTCAGATTGAAAAAACCAAAAATGCCACAACATTTTCATTTGGAAACAGAAATGAATCCTTGGATGTGAACATAGAATTTAAAGCAGCACAACCCTTTGTAACATGCCATTATAATGGCCTGGAAATAAAAAGCCAACTTATAGGTGACTATAATTTTAATAATATTTCAGCGGCCATTGCCATAGGCAACTATTTTAAGGTTGAAGATGGCCTTATAAAAACTGCCATTGAGAGTTATACACCTTCAAATAACCGCTCCCAGATTATTCAAAAAGGGTCGACAAAAATTATTTTGGATGCCTACAATGCCAATCCTACCAGTATGAATGCCGCCCTTTTGAATTTTGAACAACAACCCGGGAAAAAAATAGCTGTTTTGGGCGATATGTTTGAACTAGGCAATGAAGCCAAACAAGAGCACCAAAATATTGCCGATTTGGCAACCTCAATGGAGATTGACAAAATTATCTTTGTGGGTGAAAATTTTTACAAAGCAACAATCTCCTCTAAAACAGTACAACAGTACAAATCCTTTTCTGAATTTGAATCCAACTTCGATTTACAAAACATTAAAAGTACCACACTTTTAATTAAGGGCTCTCGGGGAATGGCTCTGGAGCGAATATTAGAATTGTTAAACTAATTTTAAAGCTTGTTTAAGTTTCATGACAGCACAATAAAACCAAATTAACTTTTATCTCACCAAACTAAAATGGCCTTTCAACACTTTGCCATCCTTATATATAATTACATACCAATAATCGCTGTCTGGCATTAAAGTGTTATTGTAAGTACCATCCCAGCCCATTTCAGTATCCCTTATCTCTTTTAGCAGTTTACCGTAACGATCATATATGTCGATATGGCTAATACTTTTTAATCGATCTGGAACAACCCATGTGTCATTGTTACCATCATTATTAGGTGTAAAGAATCGTGGTGGAACTTGTTCCCTTTCAGTTACAAAACTATATTCTGAGCACCCTAAAGCTGTTTGCGAATCATTATACGGCACTACATTAACATAAACTTCCGTATTATAAGGCAAGTCGTCTGAAAAATCAAAATTTAAGGTATTGCCCAAATCTAATCCATTAATGATATCTGTACCTTCAGGACTTGTCCCCACTGACAATATATACCCTATGGCATTTGGCACTGACTGCCATGACAGATCAGTATCAATGGGAACAGCAGTTTCATTTGGCACAGGATTATTTATTGAAGTACACGGAAGCAATTCAATGATAATGAGTTCAAAATTTTCCTCAGAATCACATCCTGAGCTCCCAATATCATAAATATAAAATGTTATAGGGTAAACTGAAAAATCAGTAAAATAAATGGTATCCCCCTGATAGTATATCGTACCATTACCATTTGGTTCTGTGTAATATGCTTCATTACCTGATAAATTCAACCCATCGATAAATGGGAATGTAAAACTATTGATTACCGTTTGATTTTCTAAATCTTCTATTTGGGGTTCTGGAATCAATCCGTCACAATTGTTATCCAGCCCGTCACAAAGTTCTGGAGCATTGGGGTATACGGTTGGATTCGTATCATCACAATCGGAATCATTATCAATATAACCTAATGGTTGGGAACAAGCCTCTACACTGTTGGAAGTATCTCCAAAACCATCGCCATCCATATCCGCATAGTAAATTGTGGTAACATTTTCATCAATCTGTCCATCACAATCATTATCTATACCATCACACAGTTCGAGTGCATTTGGGTAGACGGTTGCATTTGTATCATCGCAGTCGGAATCATCATTCACGTAGCCCACCGGTGCAGAACAAGCCTCTAGGCTGACGGATATGTCCCCAAAACCATCTCCATCTGTATCCGCATAATAAATTGTGGTAACACCTTCATCAATTTGTCCATCACAATGATTATCTAAACCATCACAAAGTTCCGGCGCATTGGGATATACGGTTGCATTCGTATCATCGCAGTCGGAATCATCAGCAACATAGCCCACCGGTGCAGAACATGCCACAAGACTGTCGGAGACATCCCCAAAACCATCACCATCTGTATCTGCATAGTAGGTGGTTGTTACGCCCTCATCTATCTGTCCATCACAATTATTATCAACGCCATCGCATACTTCAGTAGCTCCAGGGAAAACATTAGCATTGGCATCGTCACAATCCGTGTTATTAGGAACATAACCCGCAGGCTGGTTACAGGACAAAATACTATTGGTGGCATCACCGAATCCATCCGAGTCGCCATCCAGATACCAAATGCCCTGATCGGCGATATCAGGATCGGCATCGTCAACTAAACCATCGCAGTCGTCGTCAATACCGTTACAAACTTCTGTAGCTCCAGGGAAAACGTTAGCATTGGCATCGTCGCAATCTGTATTGTCAGGAACATAACCCGTAGGCTGATTACAAGACAAAACACTATTGGCGGCATCACCGAACCCATCCGAGTCGCTATCCAGGTACCAGGTGTTTTGACCAGTAACATCAGGATCGTCATCATCAACCAGTCCATCACAATCATCGTCTATACCATTACAAATTTCTATTGCACCAGGATTAACTAAAGCATTTGTATCATTACAATCGTTATTATCCAACACATAGCCCGGTGGTGGTAAACAGGCCTCAATACTATTGGTAGCATCTCCAAACCCATCACCATCTGTATCGGCATAATAGGTAGTGGTTACGCCTTCGTCTATTTGTCCATCGCCGTTATTGTCCAAGCCATCGCATACTTCCACATCAACACAGTCGGCAACACCGTCGCCATCGGTATCAGCAAAACCTTCATCTACAACCCCGTCCCCATTATTATCCAATCCATCACACTCCTCTATATCCATACAGTCTGCAATACCATCCCCATCGGTGTCAGGAAAGCCTTCATCTACCATTCCGTCACAATCATTATCTATACCATCGCAAAGTTCGGGTGCATTTGGGTAGACGGTTGCATTCGTATCATCGCAGTCGGAATCATTATTCACGTAGCCCACCGGTGCAGAACAAGCCTCTAGGCTGACGGATATGTCCCCAAAACCATCTCCATCTGTATCCGCATAATAAATTGTGGTAACACCTTCATCAATTTGTCCATCACAATCATTATCTATACCATCACATAGCTCAGGCGCATTTGGGTATACAGTTGCATTCGTATCATCGCAGTCGGAATCATCAGCAACATAGCCCACCGGTGCAGAACATGCCACAAGACTGTCGGAGACATCGCCAAAACCATCACCATCTGTATCTGCATAGTAGGTGGTTGTTACGCCCTCATCTATCTGTCCATCACAATTATTATCAACGCCATCGCATACTTCAGTAGCTCCAGGGAAAACATTAGCATTGGCATCGTCACAATCCGTGTTATTAGGAACATAACCCGCAGGCTGGTTACAGGACAAAATACTATTGGTGGCATCACCGAATCCATCCGAGTCGCCATCCAGATACCAAATGCCCTGATCGGCGATATCAGGATCGGCATCGTCAACTAAACCATCGCAGTCGTCGTCAATACCGTTACAAACTTCTGTAGCTCCAGGGAAAACGTTAGCATTGGCATCGTCGCAATCTGTATTGTCAGGAACATAACCCGTAGGCTGATTACAAGACAAAACACTATTGGCGGCATCACCGAACCCATCCGAGTCGCTATCCAGGTACCAGGTGTTTTGACCAGTAACATCAGGATCGTCATCATCAACCAGTCCATCACAATCATCGTCTATACCATTACAAATTTCTATTGCACCAGGATTAACTAAAGCATTTGTATCATTACAATCGTTATTATCCAACACATAGCCCGGTGGTGGTAAACAGGCCTCAATACTATTGGTAGCATCTCCAAACCCATCACCATCTGTATCGGCATAATAGGTAGTGGTTACGCCTTCGTCTATTTGTCCATCGCCGTTATTGTCCAAGCCATCGCATACTTCCACATCAACACAGTCGGCAACACCGTCGCCATCGGTATCAGCAAAACCTTCATCTACAACCCCGTCCCCATTATTATCCAATCCATCACACTCCTCTATATCCATACAGTCTGCAATACCATCCCCATCGGTGTCAGGAAAGCCTTCATCTACAGCACCATCACCATCATTATCAAGACCATCACAGGTTTCGGAATCTATACAATCTGCAAGACCATCACCATCAGTATCAGCAAAACCTTCATCTATTTGGCCGTCACAATTATTATCAATGCCATCACAAAGCTCAAGCGCCCCTGGGTTAACTGTCGCATTTGTATCGTTACAATCGGTATTGTCCGAAACATAGCCAGGCGGCGGTGTACAGGTCACTATGCTGTTGCTAGGATCACCATAGCCATCATTATCTGCATCGGCATACCAAGGGGTACTACACGTTATAGTCAATAAAAAGTCCTGCTCGTCACTGCACCCTGGATAAGCTTCATCATAAATATAGATGGTTATGGGGTAACTTGGAAAGTCAGTCACATTAATCACATCACCAGCGTTGTACATGTTGCCGGTACCTCCCGTGCCAGTATAATAAGCCTCGGTGCCAGAAAGGTTAGTACCAGTAATAGCTGGCAAGGTATAAGTATCTATAGCTGTTTGATCTAAAAGGTCAACAACTGTTGCACCGGCATAACCACCATCTTGAATGCTCCAGCCATCGGTATTTATCATGTTGGTTCTAGCTGGTTCCCCTGCACAGTATTGACTAAAGCCACCATGAAAGTTTAAATTAGGATTAAGTATTTGTGCATCCCAGCCTATCAATAAACTATCGTAATTAGGAATAGAAAGAGTCACATTATAAAACATAGCTCCTGCATTCAATAAATTCGCTACATTCCAGTTCCCTAAGTCTTGATCAAAACTTACGGCTGAATGAAACATACTATTCATATTAGTCGCATTGCCTGTATTCCAAGCTCCAATATCTTGGTTAAACGAGCTGGCTTGTGAAAACATAGCTTCCATATTTATGACACTGCCTGTATTCCAAGCTCCAATATTTTGGTTAAAGCTAGTTGAATACATAAACATCCTATTCATATCTAACACATTGCTTGTGTTCCAGGTCGATAAATCTTGATTGAAAATGGAAGCATTTTGAAACATTTCAACCATATTAATTGCACTAGTGGTATTCCAAGCACCAATATCCTTATTGAAGGAAATACAAAATGCAAACACCCTTTGCATATTGGTAATAGTGCTTACATCCCAATTCCAATTTCCGGAGCCATTTCCAAGATTATCACAATGATAAAACATCCAGCTTAAATCTGAAGCAATAGAAAGATCTGGAGTATCAATAGCATTAATAACAAGATTATCACAACCTGCCAGTGCATAATTCATTGAAGTCCATTGGCCACAACCCCATTGGTCAACCGAAAGAAGTTTTTGACCATTGACACCACCAGCAAGATTCATCTGTATTCTTGGAAACGTTCCTGAAATAGATACTTGATGAATGCCAGCAGTTGCATATGTGTGGTTTGCATTTCCTGTATGGCCAGTCGTGACGTTGCCATCTCCCCAATCTACATCATAGTTGTAAACTTCCCCTACAACTGTTGGGATAGTAATAGTCTCATTAGCCGTGCTGGTTTGCCAGGTGGTGATAAAATCACATAAAGGGTCTGTGATGGTCAATAAAAAGTCCTGCTCATCGGCACAACCTGGGTAGGCTTCATCATAAATGTAAAGGGTAACTGGGTACGTTGGAAAGTCTGCATAGTTAATTACATCACCAGCATTATATGGTGTTCCCGTTCCACCCGGACCTGAATAGTAAGCCTCGGTGCCAGACAGGTTAGTCCCGGTTATTGTGGGTAGGGTAAAACTTCCAGAGACAGTTTGATCTAAAAGATCATCCAATATAGATCCTACGTAACCACCGTCTTGTATGGTCCAACCAATAGTATTAATCAAATTAGTACGAGCGGCTTCACCAGCACAATACTGACTAAACCCACCATGAAAATTAGGGTTAAAACCTAAAGGATGGTTTTGAGCATTCCAACCTATTAATAAACTATCATAATTAGCTATTGATAAAGTTGCACCTACAAACATCCCCCAAGCATCTTGTAAGCTTGAAATATTCCAGTTTCCTAAATCTTGATCAAAGGAGATAGCACTTTCAAACATGTGTACCATACTGGTTACATTTGCTACGTTCCAGCCACCAATATCTTGATTAAAATTAGTTGCGAAATGAAACATATATTGCATGTCAGTCACACTACTAGTATTCCAAGTGCCTATGTTACCATTAAAATTGGTTGCTCCTGCAAACATGAGTCCCATGTTAGTCACATTTGAAACATCCCAAGTTCCAATATTTTGGTTAAAGTTTAGAGCACCCCAAAAAGTCCTATACATGTCAGTAACATTGCTAGTATTCCAAGTAGATAAATCCTGGTTAAAGCTTATAGCGCCATTGAACATATATCGCATAGTAGTTACATTGCTAGTATTCCAAGAACCAATGTTTTGGTTAAATGCTTCAGCTGCTGAAAACATATGACTCATATTGGTAACATTACCAGTATTCCAGTTACTAATATCAAGATTAAAATTAGTAGCAAGACTAAATAAAAAACTCATATCAGTAATATTACTAGTGTCCCAATTCCAATTACCAGTTCCTCCTCCTAAAGCAGAAGCATTACTAAACATTTCACGCATGGAGGTGGCATTGGTAAGATTTGGCGTGTCAGTAGCATTTATAACTAAATTACTGGCTCCACCAAAAGCAAATTGCATAGAAGCCCATTGAGTGCACCCCCATTGCTCTACAGATAAAATTTTATTGGCGTTAGCTACAGTGGCCAATGAGATTCTTGGATACATTCCACTTATTGTAACTTGATGAGTACCTGCTGTAGTATAAATGTGCGTGGTATTTCCAACATGACCTGTAGTTATAGTTCCATCACCCCAATCCACATCGTAGTTGTACGGATCAGCACCAATTGTTCCTATAGTTATAGATTCATTAGCCGTAGTGGTTTGCCAAGTCGTGATGTAGGCGGCAGCACTACTTCCCCCCGGCTGGGAGTTATTAATATATAGTTTGGTGGATATTCCGGTGGATGTCCAGTTTCCGGGAATCATTAAGTCTTCATCACCATCATTATCAACATCGGCCAAAGCTATGGCTGCTCCAGTAGATCCTGCAAATGGTGTACAATACTCTTTAAAGAAATTACCACTGCCATCGTTGCTATAAATTTCTGTATTCCAAGAACCTGAATTACCAGTAATTATTACATCTTGGTCGCCGTCGCCATCCATATCAAAAAACCTGACTGAAGAATCAGCTACTTGCACAAAGGGAGTAACAACTTCTGTGAAGGTTCCGGTGCCATCATTGGCATAAAGTTTTGTAGACTCAACACCTCCCGACCAGTCTGCTCCGGTAATTAAAAGGTCTTGGGTGCCATCTCCATTAATATCAGCAAAATCGACGGAGCACAACCAAACACCTACAAAAGGTGTTCCTGCAACCAAAGTAAAGTTTCCCGAACCATCGTTAATATAAAGTTCAGAATGAGCGCTACTTCCCCCAAGCCCACAGATTAGCACATCCAGATTACCATCTCCATTAACATCTTCAAATTCGACATCCCCTTGGTAGGTAGGTGTAAATGGTGTGCCAATTACTTCCGTAAAAATTCCGGCTCCATTATTTAAATATAAAGTTGCATAAGCAGCGGCGTTATTTGTTCCGCTTCCAGTGATAAGTACATCTAAATCGTTATCCCCATCTACATCTGCAAAATCAATTGTTGATTTATATACATCAGGAAATGGCGTTCCAGCAACCAAGGTAAAGTTGCCATTGCCATCATTTTCGTAAAGTCCCGTAAAAGCCGCACTGGGAAGCCCTATTAATCCAGAAATTAAAACATCCTGATCGTTGTCTCCATCAATATCAGCAAAAGCCACATCGCCCCATCCCGAAAGTGGTGGGAAAGGCGTTCCAACCACTAAGGTAAAATTACCTGCTCCGTCATTGGTATATAATTCCGTAATAAAGTCTCCAGAAATTAGAAGGTCTAAATCGCCATCGCCATCAATGTCGGCAACATCGGAACCGCCTTCGTGAATCCCAGAAAAAGGTACAGACAGATTCTCTGTAAAGACAATCTGTGCTTTCAAAATACCTGAAAACAGCATAAAAAATAGCAACAGAGCTATATAGTAATTTCTCACCACAGGCAATACCTTCGTTTAGATAGTTGTTTTTTATGTGCATGGAAAAAATCTTAAATGAAATTTTGCCGTGTCTTTAAAACTATCATAAGATTTATAAACATGAATATTTTTTCGATAAAATACCTTTCTTGACGATTTATTAATTTTAAGAGGACAGAATATAAATAAAAAGTGCCCGCCATATACAATATAACGGACACTTGTATCATTGGTCCCTCTCAAAGAACTAATTAATAGCAACGTAAAATTGCGGATGAAAACCATAAAAAGCAATACTCAATTTGAGTATTCCGATAAATTTTAGAATAATTTTCGTTGAAACGCCTATTAAAAGAGATAAAAAAGCACAAGCGAAAGCGCAATTATTCAGAAAGAATAAGAAAATACGCTCACCTTATAATGGAATAATATTAAATTAACCCTTAAATAATTAGGACTCTTTTGAATTGAGTAGCAATAAAGCAGTACACTAAAAAATCATTTTTTTCATTTTTAGCATACTAATAAGCTCCCCTGTTGAGGTGATATTAAGCTTTTTTAAGATGTTCCTTCTGTGTGTATCCACCGTATTTGAACTGATGTTTAATTTCTGAGCAATTTGCTTACTGGTATAATTTAATGCCAACAACCTAATAATATCGCGCTCTCTATTACTTATCCCATCAGTCAATAGCTTTTGTGAAAAATTGTTATAGTAAACCGTATCGTACTCATCATTATCGTTTAAGAATTTTGCAGAAGCGCATACCGGCATCTCTAATTGCGCATTAATAACTGTATAATGTGCCAAACCGATTATTGGCTTTTCATCCAAATCAAATTCTAAAGGCGTTGTATTTTGGATAATATTAACGTATTCGTCTTTGGAATTTTTAAACCGATAGTTCCATGTGTAGCTCATTCTTACTCTATCCTCTAAATCAATTTCAGCCAATGTAAAATTCATCAATTCATTCAAGGCTTTCAACCATTGTTCCAAATCATCAGGGTGTATTCTACTCCAAAAATACTGCATCCCTTTTACCTCCAAATCACTCTTGTCTAACCCTAAACACGTCTTAAAATTTTTACTGACATACTCAAAAGACAAGGCTTGGGTATTGGTGATGCAAAAAAACGTTGAACTGTAAGGGAGAAACGCATCCAATTCAATTATTTTTTCGATATGTTTTTCTAAAGAAGGGCTGTAATATGACTTGAATATTGCTTTATAGGCGGCCTTAACTTTATCGTTAGTCATATGAACGAGAGATTTCGCTACTAAATGTAATAAAAAAACTTGCGAAAACTTGAATTAGTTATAAAAACTTAATTCAAACTAGTGGGTCATACTGGATTCGAACCAGTGACTTCTACCCTGTCAAGGTAACACTCTGAACCAACTGAGTTAATGACCCTTAAATGATTTGATAAATATATGATTTTTTAATCACAGGAAATAAAAAAGCTTCCATTTCTGGAAGCTTTTGTGGGCGCAGAGGGATTCGAACCCCCGACCCCTTGGGTGTAAACCAAGTGCTCTGAACCAACTGAGCTATGCGCCCTTAAATAGGTGTGCAAATATAAGCTAGTTTTTAAAATTGCAAAAACTTTTTCAATAAAAATTCAAATTATTTCTGCCACCACAAACGTACTGCCACCAACAAAAATAAAATCATCTTTTTTTGCATTTTCAAAGGCTGAATTATATGCTTCGGTAACCGAACCGTAAGCCTTACCAATCAATCCATACTTTGAAAATCGCTCCTTTAAAATCTCGGCATCTAACCCTCTCGGGATATCCGGTTTACAGAAATAATAGTTGGCATTCTTTGGCAATAAATCTACTATTGAAGTTATATCTTTATCGTTAACCACCCCAAAAACCATATGAAGGTGTTGAAATCGCTCTTCATTTATTTGCTTCATAACATAGGTTAGACCCTCCTTGTTATGACCCGTATCACAAACAACTTTGGGCTTTAAGCTTAAAATCTGCCAACGGCCCAACAAACCCGTGTTTTTAACCACATTGAGCAAACCTTCTTTTATGTTTTCCTTAGAAATATGAAATCCTTTCTGTCGAAGAACTTTAGTGGTTTGAAGAACGGTTTTAATGTTTCTCGATTGATAACTACCAACCAAATCAGAGACATAGTTTTCGCTTTTTTTCTCATCAGCAAACGTAATTTCAGCACGGTTCTTTTGTGCCAATTCTCTAAAAACAGTTTCCGTTTCCTTTTGCGTTTCCCCAATAACAACCGGCACATTAGGTTTAATTATACCACCCTTTTCATAAGCGATTAGCTCTAAGGTGTCTCCCAAAAATTGAGTGTGGTCCAACCCTATATTAGTAATAACCGATACTTCGGGGTTGATGATATTTGTAGAATCCAATCGGCCGCCCAAACCAACCTCAACAACGGCAATATCAACTTTTTCTCTTGAAAAATAATCGAAAGCCATGCCTACAGTCATCTCAAAAAAAGACAATTGGTGCTTTTCAAAAAAGGTTTTATTTCGTTTCATGAAACCGATAACGAACTGCTTACTAACGTCTTTACCGTTAATTTTTATCCGTTCCCTAAAATCTTTTAAATGCGGAGAAGTATAAAGCCCGACTTTATAGCCAGCTTCTTGTAAAATGGACGCCAGCATATGGCTGGTTGAGCCTTTACCATTTGTACCTGCAACATGAATAGACTTAAAATCCTTTTCAGGAAAACTGAGATGTTCTGATAATTTTAAAGTGTTTGATAAGTCTTTTTTGAAAGCCGCGCTACCCTGGCGCTGATACATAGGAAGTTGCGAGAACATCCACTCCAATGTCTCTGAATAAGTCATTGAATTTATTGACTTAATTGGAAATTAACACTAACAAACCCTATTTGACGTGCTGGTGCATTTGAATCTGCCGGCCATTTATGTGACAAGGCAATCTTTTTAGCAGGTTCCAATAAACATTGGGCATTGTTTGTGGTTCCTTTTATACCTGGTATGGCTTCTACAACATTGCCACTTTGATTAACCACAATTCTAACCACCACAAGTCCAGACTCATTACAATCTTGTTTATATATAGATCTTGAAGGTGCTCCTCTTCCGCCCAGACCATAACCAACACCGCCACTACCAGTGCCTTGTCCTCCAAAGTAACTCGGCGCATAAGGATTTCCATCCAACTGGCCTTTATCACCAGATTGATTATCGTTACCTTCGCTACCTGTTTCGCTACCTTCGGATTTGCTTACACCACCAATCAAAGCATCAAGTTTCCTTTTCTTTTCCTCTTGCTCACGTTTTTCCTTGGCAATTCTTTCAGCCTCTGCTTTTGCCTTGGCTTCTGCGATAGCTTTGGCCTTTGCTTCAGCTTCTTTTTGTTTTTTAATGGCTATTTCTTCAGCATTATCTGCAGTCAATACCTCTTCTTTCACTTCAGAAGCTTTGGCAGGCTCTGGTTCAGCTTTGGAAACATCGGGTTGCGGAAGTTCATTAACCTTTTGAGGCTCAGACTTCACTGGCTTTAAAGGCTGTATGTTACCCCTTCCAAAATCTGAATTTCCGAAGTTAACGGCAACACCATATTCCTCTGGTGGATCCATATATTTTGCACCAACCACAAATAAAAGCAACAAAATAATAAGCGTAATTAACGCCGTTAATTTAGCTGAATTCCGTTCGTGTTTGGTTTCAAAATACTTCATCTTAATTTTTTACAAACTATTATGAGTTAAGCCTTTAAGGAAAGATTTAGTTTGGCTTTACGGCCAATATAACCTTGAATTTGTTTCTATTGGCAATATCCATCACCTTAACCACATTTTCAACAGGCACTGATTTTTCAGCCCTTAACACAATGGTTGGTTTGTCTTCTACCGATAGCAAGGCCAGCAATTCGTTCTCTAAAACGCTTTCACCAACCCTCTTTTGATCGATGTAATAAGTTAAATCGCTTTTTATACTTACCGCAACCGATTTTTTGTTTTCAGTTTTACCACTGGCTTTTGGCAAAATGATATCAATGGCATTGGTAGTCACCAAAGTAGAAGCAATCATAAAAAAGATCAGCAGCAGAAATACAATATCGGTCATTGAAGACATATTGAATTCTGGAGTAACCTTATTTCTTCCTCTAAAATTCATATTATATTGGTTCGTTTAAGTGATCTAAAAACTCAAGCGAATTAGCCTCCATTTGATATACAACCTTATCTGTTCTAACCACTAGGTGGTTGTAAGCTATATAAGCCACAATACCTACGATAAGCCCCGCTACCGTCGTGGTCATGGCGGTATACAAACCTCCGGCTAAAACATCCATCTCAATAGTTCCTCCTGCATTGGCCAATTCAAATATGGCTAATATCATTCCAATTACCGTACCAAGAAATCCAATCATAGGTGCGGCCCCTGAAATTGTTGCCAAAATGCTTACGTTTTTTTCAAGCCCATAAATTTCCAATCGCCCTGCATTTTCAATGGCTGTATTAATATCTGCTAGTGGTTTCCCAATTCTGGAAATACCTTTGCCAATTAATCGAGAAACTGGAGAATTTACTTGTGCGCAAAGCAATTGTGCGGAATCAATCTTGCCATTGCTGACATAATCCTTGATTTGGTTCATGAAATTGGCGTCAACATTTGATGCTGCCTTAATTGCGAAAATGCGCTCGAAATAAATGTATATAGCTCCTACCAATAGCAAAAACAGAACAGCTATTATAACTTGTCCTGCTACGCCTCCACTACTGATTAATTCTATTATTGAGAGTGTTTTTTCAACAGATTCACCTTCAATTGGCATTTCTGCACCTTCTTGTATGTTTTGTATTAATGTTGTAAGCATATAATGTTATTAATTTATTCGCATCTGTATAACGCTTGATTTTTTGCTAAAGTATAATAAAAATCATTTTCAGTAATATTTACCCATATAAAAATGGAAAGATTGGTAAAAAACACCAATCTTTCCATTTTGAATATCGTTGAACCGTAAATTTAAAATAGTGTTCTGGTTACCATAAATGCAGCAGCACCAACCAAGAAGCCTATTAAAGCCAGCCAAGCTATCTTTTTAAGATACCAGAAGAAATCTATTTTTTCCATGCCCATAGCCACAACACCAGCAGCAGAACCAATGATCAGCATACTTCCTCCTGTACCTGCTGAATAAGCGATAAAATGCCAAAGCTCATTATCCATTGGCTCATGAAACATACCCAAACTAGCTGCCACCAAAGGCACGTTGTCAATTACCGCAGAACCAACACCAAGCAACAACACCACGATGTCTGAAACACCTTCGTGTCCTCCTGGGTGAATTTCTGTTCCAAGCATTGGCATATTTTCCTGCAATGACGCCGCAAAGCCGAATAGAATTCCTAAAGATTCCAATGCGGCAACAGCCATTAAAATACCTAGGAAAAACAAGATACTAGGCAATTCTATTTTAGACAATGAATAATGTACGGGGCTATGGTGCGCATGGGCATCACTTTCTTCAGCATGAAATTCAGTCATACTAAATTTTGAACTGCTGTAAATTTCAGCAAATGTAGCAACAACACCCAAAGACAACATCATACCAACGTATGGCGGTAAATGGGTTATCATTTTAAAAATAGGCACAAATACGATGGCTCCCAATCCTAAATAAAGCATGGTTGCACTAAAGCGTGATTTCTTTTTCTCCTCAACGTCCTCTACGTCCAATTCCCCTTTAAAGGCAGGCAAAAACGAAGCAACAAACGTAGGCACTGCCATACATAAAAATGAAGGCACTAATAAATAACCTATTAAATGACCTGTAGATACTTTTTTACCAATCCAAAGCATGGTTGTCGTTACATCGCCTATTGGAGACCAAGCACCACCGGCATTTGCCGCAATAATGATTAACCCAGCATACCAGATACGAACATCCCTTTCCTTAACGATTTTTTGAAGGATTGATATAAGCACAATCGTTGCCGTAAGGTTATCAATAATAGCAGATAGTATAAAAGCCAGAATACTGAAAATCCAAAGAATTTTTGTCTTCTTTTTGGTTTTCACGAAGTCCTTTATAGTAGAAAAACCATCAAAATAATCTATAATTTCAACAATAGTCATGGCGCCCAAAAGAAACACTAAAATCTCGGCCGTTTTCCCTAAATGGTGGAGCAGCGTTTCTTCCATAAGGTGCATCTTCTCATCTGCCCCTAAATCACCAAACCCTTCCAAAAGCGCATGGTTTCCAGAGTCAAACCATTGCGGGAAGGTTTCAAGACCCAAAGCAATTAACGCCCAACAGATAGCCATCATGACCAAGGCTGGTATTAATTTATCTATTCTTAAACTGTGCTCTAGGGTAATGCCCAAATAGCCTATTACAAATACCAAAATAATTGCTGATTCCATATGTTTTCGTGTTAGATGAGTTGTTTTAGCGCAATTTCAAAAGCTGTTGCACTAATCTCCGTTTTGGATTTATTTTTATTGTAAATTTTTTCTAATGCCTCTTTAATTCTGTTGGATGTGTCGTTAAAAATAGCCTCGTCCGTCATTTGCACTTTGCGTTCCATAAAATAAGCAAAAACCCGAGCCATGCCACAGTTTGAAATAAAATCGGGTATCAAACTTACCTTGTAATCAGTATGTTCCATTATGGGCCCAAAAAATATTTCTTTATCAGCAAATGGCACGTTGGCACCGCAAGATATGACCTCCAAACCACTATCAATCATTTCGTCTATTTGATGAATGGTAACCAATCGGGATGCGGCACAAGGTGCAAAAATTTCCGTTTTTAATGACCATATTTTTTTATTTATTTCCTCAAAGGGAATTAAATTTTCAGCAACAAGTGTATTTCCTTTTTTCGCAAGAAAAAGTTTTGAAACATCTTCAAAAGTAAAACCTTCTTCGTTTATCAACCCGCCTACAACATCAATAATGCCAACTATTTTAGCACCCATTTGGGACAGATAAAATGCAGCGGCAGCTCCAACATTTCCAAAACCCTGAACAACCGCCCGTTTGCCTTTTATTGAGCCTCCATAAATATTATAATACTGCCTCACAGCTTCAGCCACCCCAAAACCCGTTATCATATCGGCCACAGTGTATTTTCTCAAAACACTTGGTGAGAAATAAGGGTTTTCAATAACCTTAATGACACCTTGGCGCAACTGTCCTATTCGGTTTATTTTATCGGCTTCGGTCGGCTTGAAATAACCATTAAAAACACCTTCCTGAGGATGCCACACGCCACTTTCTTCTGTAATAGGTATGACCTCATGTATTTCATCAACATTTAAATCGCCCCCTGTACCGTAATAACTTTTCAGCAACGGTGAAACGGCCATAAACCAACGTTCTAAAACCCCTTTCTTTCTGGGGTCCTTTGGGTCGAAATTAATCCCAGACTTTGCTCCGCCTATTGGTGGACCCGAAACAGTAAATTTGATTTCCATGGTTTTTGCCAACGATAAAACCTCGTTCATATCAAGGCCTTTACGCATTCTTGTACCACCACCGGAAGCACCACCACGTAATGAATTTATAACCACCCAACCCTCTGCTTCCGTCTTGGAATCTTTCCAATTAAAAACAATTTCGGGTACTTTATTTTCATATTTTTTTAATAATTCTTTCATCTCTATTCTTAAAACTGATTCACTATTGCTTACTATAAAAACTTCTTTGAAATTAAATTAAGCGTAGCTAAAGCTGATTCATTTTAGAGAAATTAAATTATTAATGTAACAAATATAAAAAACTAAAAATCCTTAAAGATTAAATTTAGATAAAATTTAAGGATGATAGACGATGCCTGAACTGTGGTCTTTTGAAGCCCCCGTTACATTTTGCAAACAGTTTGCTTCTCCACGAAGTTTTAACACGCCAAGAAATCCAAAAACGAGCGCTTCCTTGAATTCAACAACCTGATTTTCAGGAATAATTATTTTGCTTTTAGAATGGAATTTGATTCTCTCCATTAAATATGTGTTGTACGCCCCTCCTCCGGTAACCAAAAGCGATGTGTCATTTTTTTGTTTGATTACTGAAGCTATTTGAATGGCAATGTGTTCAACAAATGTGTTTAGAACGTCTTTGACCTCCAATTGAAAACCATCAATAAGTGGAAAAATATTGGTTTTCACCCATTCCAATCCCAAAGATTTTGGGTGCTTTTGCGCATAAAAATCAAGGCCATTCAATTGATAAAGAAGCGTTGTATCCAACTTTCCTGAAGAGGCTATTTGTCCACCATCATCAAAATCAAAACCTAACTGATTTACATAACGGTTCAGCACAATGTTCACAGGGCAAATATCAAAAGCAATTCGAGATTTGCTTATCTCTGTTGAAATATTGGCGAACCCACCCAAATTCAAACAAAAACCGTATTCAGAAAACAACAACTTATCACCAATGGGGACTAACGGCGCTCCTTGACCACCTAGCTTAACATCATCAACTCTAAAATCACAAACCACGGTTTCATTTAAAATCTTGGCTATTTTAGGCAAATTGCCAATTTGAAGTGTTAGCTTTTTCTCAGGTTGGTGCAAAGCCGTGTGCCCATGGGAGCAAACTGCATCAATATTTTTGATGTCGTTTTTAAGAATGAAATCTTTAATGATAAGGGCCAAAAACTCGGTATAATCTTCATCTATTTCCTTTAAGTCTTTCAATGAAAGTGACACTAAATTGCTCAGGGTATCACGCCATTTTTTGGGATAGGCAATAGTTTCAGCAATAAGAATCTCAAAACGCCAAAAACCATCAAAATAGAACTTGGCCTGAACCAAATCGATACCATCTAATGAGGTTCCAGACATTACGCCAACTACATGATATTCGCTTTTTATCATACAGAGCAAAAATAATAATCCCATTAAATATTTAACAGTAAAAAGCTATATTTGTAAATATTTTTTATTAAAAACACAAAATATTTGTCAATTATGGATTTTAGCCTTTCAGAAGAACACCTAATGATTCGAGATGCGGCTCGCGATTTTGCTCAAACTGAACTCCTTCCTGGGGTGATTGAACGTGATGAAAAACAACATTTCCCCAAAGAGCTTGTCAAAAAAATAGGTGATTTGGGCTTTTTGGGCATTATGGTAGACCCAAAATATGGTGGAAGTGGCATGGATGCCATTTCCTATGTGCTCATTATGGAAGAATTGTCTAAAATAGATGCCTCTGCCTCTGTAATTGTTTCCGTTAATAACTCTTTGGTCTGCTACGGGCTGGAGGCTTATGGTAGCGAAGAACAAAAAGAAAAATACTTGACTAAACTGGCTACAGGCGAATTTATTGGGGCTTTTTGTTTGAGCGAACCCGAAGCTGGAAGCGATGCCACGTCTCAAAGAACAACGGCTATTGATAAAGGTGACCATTATGTTCTTAACGGCACAAAAAACTGGATAACCAATGGTGGCCGTGCCGATGTTTATATTGTTATTGCCCAAACCGATAGAGATAAAGGTTCGCATGGCATCAATGCCTTTATTGTTGAAAAAGGCATGGAAGGTTTTCATGTGGGGCCTAAAGAAGATAAATTGGGCATTCGCGGAAGCGACACGCACACCCTTCAATTTAATGATGTTAAAGTTCCCAAATCCAACCGAATTGGCCCCAACGGTTCTGGGTTTAGATTTGCCATGAAAACCCTTTCAGGCGGTCGTATAGGCATTGCATCGCAGGCATTGGGTATAGCATCCGGCGCTTACGAATTGGCTCTTAAATATTCCAAAGAGCGCAAAGCTTTCGGCACCGAAATTTGCAACCACCAAGCCATTGCCTTTAAATTGGCCGATATGTACACCGACATTGAAGCAGCACGTATGTTGGTAATGAAAGCAGCTTGGGACAAAGATAATGGCAATAATTACGACAAAAGCAGCGCCATGGCAAAACTATACGCCTCAACCGTAGCCATGAAACATACCGTTGAGGCCGTTCAAATTCACGGTGGAAATGGTTTTGTAAAAGAATACCACGTTGAGCGTTTAATGCGCGATGCCAAAATAACCCAGATTTATGAGGGCACTTCTGAAATTCAAAAAATTGTGATTTCTAGGAGTTTGATTCGGGAATAAAAGGGGCATTACTAACTATTTAATCTTCACAACAAAATACCTTCAGCCCAAAAATCTCAACAAATTTTGTTAAGTCCAAATAAACATGTCGACTTAACAAAGCAGATTTATATCTTTAGACCAAAATACACAGATGCAAAAAACATACTACGACCCCGCCGATTTAAGAAAATTTGGAAAAATTAGCGAATGGAACGAGGAATTGGGCAGCAAATTCTTTGACTACTACAATTCTGTTTTTGAAGATGGCGCCCTTACTGCCAGAGAAAAATCGTTAATCGCCTTAGCCGTAGCGCACACCATTCAATGCCCTTATTGTATTGACGCCTATACAGGTGATGGCCTTAAACGCGGCATCACCAAAGAAGAAATGATGGAAGCTTTGCACGTAGCAGGAGCTATTCGTGGTGGTGCATCGTTGGTACACGGTGTACAAATGATGAACAAAGTAAATAAATTGGATATGTGAATCGATTTTAAGAGTTACGATGTATGATTTTAGAGTTTTTTCTCAATCGTTATTCGTAATTCTTAAATCAAAAATCAAAAAATGATTAAATCCTTACATAAACGTGAAAGTGCACTTGCCAACTCAAAAAGGCAATTGGAAATTTTGTCCAATGGTATTTTTCAGTACGGTGATTTACCCACTTTTAAAAACAAAATTGCAGAGACGGGACAATTTCCGCTTAAAGCAAAAAAACTGGAAATTCTTCAGATAAATGTGGGTTATATGTGCAATCAAGTTTGCGCACATTGCCATGTTGATGCCGGTCCTGACCGAAAGGAAATCATGAGCAAGGAAACTATGGAACAGTGCTTGGAGGTCATAAAAAATACCGAGGCACATACTTTAGATTTAACGGGTGGCGCTCCAGAAATGAACCCTAATTTCAGATGGTTTGTGGAAGAAGCGGCAAAAGTTGGTATTAAGGATTTCATTGTTCGGTCTAACTTAACCATTATCAAAGCCAACAAAAAATATCACGATTTACCTGAGTTTTTTAAAAAATACAATATTCATGTGGTTAGTTCCATGCCACATTGGACACGCGGAAAAACGGACAAACAGCGTGGCGAAGGTGTTTTTAACACATCCATCGAAGCGCTTAAAATGTTAAATTCCGTAGGGTATGGCATGCCAAACAGTCCGCTAAGATTAGATTTGGTTTATAATCCATCTGGGGCATTTTTACCGGGAAATCAAGCTTCAATGGAAATGGATTTCAAAAAAGCATTAAAAGAAGATTTTGATATTCAATTCCACAATTTGTTTGCCATTACCAACCTTCCAATTAGCAGGTTTTTAGACTACCTCATCGCCTCGGAAAATTATGAAGATTACATGTATGAGTTGGTTGAAGCCTACAACCCTGCAGCCGTTGAAAACGTAATGTGTACCAATACGCTTTCCGTTAGCTGGGATGGCTATTTGTACGATTGCGACTTTAACCAAATGTTGGAATTGCCGATTAATGGTAAAACCAAACATATTTCGGAATACAACGAAACCCTTTTGGAGGGCAGAGATATCGTAATTTCTCAACATTGTTATGGTTGTACTGCAGGTGCCGGAAGCAGTTGCCAAGGTACGGTTGCCTAATTAAATAATATGAAGCAGTTTCTTTTTTATCTTATTATTCTAGTGTCATCCGTGAGTTTTTCGCAACAAAAGCTTTCAAAATTATTAAAACATTATAATACCGAAAGCATCCCTTATATCAATGCTGAATCGTTGAGAACTTCCGCAGAAAATACTATTTTACTTGATTCTAGAGAAGAAAAAGAATACCTCGTCAGTCATCTTAAAAACGCCATTTTTGTGGGATACGATAACTTTAGTTTAGATTCGGTTCAACAAAAAATAGCCGATAAAAATTCAAGCATTGTGGTTTATTGCTCTCTCGGCGTTCGGTCTGAAGATATTGCCGAAAAACTTAAAAAAGCGGGCTACACCAATGTTAAAAACCTGTACGGTGGTATTTTTGAATGGAAAAATCAAGATTTCCCCGTTTATAATAAAAAAGGACAAGAAACCGATAGCATCCATGCCTTTTCCAAAAGCTGGAGCAAATGGCTTATCAAAGGAATAAAAATATATGAGTAAAGCCCTTGTTATCGTTTTTGTAAAGAATATTGAACTTGGAAAAGTAAAAACTCGGCTTGCCAAATCTATTGGCAACCAAGCTGCATTGGAGGTCTATAAAGAACTCGTAAAAGTCGCAGAAAATGCTACTAAAAATCTTTCGGCAGATAAGCGTGCATATTTCTCCGATTCAATTGTAAACAATGAATGGAAAGGCTATCACAAAACCATTCAGAAGGGCAAAGACCTCGGCGAGCGGATGAAAAATGCTTTTGAAGATGGTTTTGAAGACGGCTACGAGCGTATCGTTTTGATTGGCACAGATTTACCCGAAATATCAGAAGAACTTATTAATAATGGTTTAAAGGCTCTAAATAAAACTGATACCGTTTTTGGCCCAGCCCAAGACGGCGGGTATTACTTGATTGGGATTAACAAGATGTGCGATTTCATCTTTGAAAACAAACCTTGGAGCCAATCTAATTTATTGCAAGAAACTCTTCAACAGTTAACCAAAAACCGCCTTACATTTACTACTTTAGAGACTTTGAATGACATTGATACTTTTGAAGATTTAATGGCTTCAGAATTCTATCAATCCAACCATAAATTGAAAGAAAAAATTCAACATTTAAATGATTAAACACATAGAAGAAACAGTTGATTATTTAAAAGGCAAAGGCTTTGAAACTCCTGAAATAGGTATCATTTTGGGCACAGGATTGGGGCAACTCATAGAGCATATTGAAATTATAAAGGAAGCAAGCTACAACCATATTCCCAATTTCCCAACAGCTACTGTAGAATTCCACAAAGGCAAACTCATCTACGGAAAATTGGCCGGAAAAACCGTGGTGGTCATGCAGGGACGTTTCCATGTCTATGAAGGCTACAGCCTGCAAGATGTTACTTATCCGGTTCGCATTATGGAAAAATTGGGTATACACACCCTATTGGTTTCAAACGCTGCTGGAGCCATTAACCTTAACTTTAAAAAAGGCGAGTTAATGCTTATTGAAGACCACGTTAATCTTCAAGGCAGTTCGCCATTGGCCTTTAAGGGTGTTGAGTTTTTAGGCGAACGCTTTACAGACATGAGCATGCCTTATGATGCTGAAATCAACAGCAAGTTTAAAAACATCGCCAAAGCCAACAATATTAAATTGCACGAAGGAGTTTATGCCAGCGTTGTTGGCCCACAACTGGAAACCCGTGCAGAATACCGCATGCTGAAAACCCTTGGCGCAGATGCTGTGGGCATGAGTACGGTCCCTGAAATTATTGTTGCCAATCATTTAAAATTAAAAGCGGCAGCGGTGTCAGTTTTAACAGATGAATGCGACCCAGACTATCTGGAACCTGTTGACATTAATGATATCATTGCCTATGCAGCAAAAGCAGAACCAGAAATGATTATATTATTTAAAGAATTAATTAAAACAATATAGAATCAAGATTTTCTGAATCAAGAATCAAGAAAAACTTTTAAAGGTCTTGGCTTCTGGATCTTGCTTCTTCTATCTAAAAAAACAATGAGCTACTTAGAAACCACACATAACGTCTACAAAGAAGCAGCATTAACACCAGATGTTGGATTATGTTGCACCACAAATCCTGTTTGGGAATTACCTGGATTGAAAATCCCAAAAATCATGCAAGAGATGAACTATGGTTGTGGTTCCACAGTGCATGCCCGTGATTTAACCAACAATCCAAAAATGTTATACGTTGGTGTAGGTGGCGGCATGGAACTATTGCAGCTTGCTTATTTTAACCGTCAAAAAGAGGGCGTAATTGGGGTTGATGTAGTAGATGAAATGTTGGAAGCGTCACGCAAAAATTTTATTGAGGCTGAAAAATTAAATCCTTGGTTTAAAAAGGAATTTGTCACCTTAAAAAAAGGAAATGCCTTAAACCTTCCAGTGCCCGACAACAGCATTGATGTAGCCGCCCAAAACTGCTTGTTCAATATTTTTAAATCGGAAGACTTAAAAAAAGCCATTGCCGAAATGTACCGGGTTTTAAAACCCCATGGACGTTTGGTTATGAGCGACCCTACTTGTGAGCAACCCATGAATGATGCCTTAAGAAATGATGATAGGTTGCGCGCTTTGTGTTTAAGTGGTAGTCTGCCTATTGCAGAATATGTAAAAATGCTAACAGATGCGGGTTTTGGTACTATAGAAATTCGTGCTCGTAAACCGTATCGCGTATTAGCCCCGAAACACTACGCTACAGACAAACTGATTTATATTGAATCCATTGAAGTTGCTGCAATTAAAGACCCAATGCCGGAAGACGGCCCTTGCATTTTCACTGGAAAAACAGCCATTTATTTTGGTGACAACCCTTTTGTTGACGATAAAAAAGGGCATATTTTATTGCAAAACCAACCGTTGGCCATTTGTGAAAAAACGGCAGCCGCTTTAGCAAGTTTAAATCGGGATGATATTTTTATAAGCGAATCTACTTATCATTACGATGGTGGCGGATGCTGCTAAAAAAGCTTTTTTTAGATTGAAAAATAGCCGCGGAAGTAAATAAACTTAATAATGAAATACATCAACCTTATTATAGTTTTTACTATTTCTTTGGCAAGCAGCAGCGCCCAAGTTGCTAAGACTTCAATTGAACCCTCTCTAGAATTTAATCAAATTCTAACTAAAAGGGCTATGCCTGCTCATCAGTTGTTTGATGAACTTTTACAAAAACATGTTTCAGATGATGGTGTTGTTAATTATAAATCGTTTAAAACCGAATACAAAAAATTGCTTGACTACATTCATGTTTTGAGTTTAATGCATAATTATGAAAGTTTTCTAACCCTATCAAAAGAGGAAAAACTGGCCTATTGGATAAACGCTTACAATGCTTTGAGCATCGATTTAGTTTTACGCCATTACCCCATTAAAAGCATAAAAGACATTAAAAACCCATGGGAACAACGCCTTTGGAAATTAGGTGACAGCATGTACAGTTTAAATAAAATTGAACATGATATTCTCAGAAAAATGAATGAACCCCGAATTCATTTTGCTATTGTTTGTGCTTCCTATTCCTGCCCAAAATTATTGAACGAAGCATTTACGACGCCAAAATTAGAGAAGCAACTAACCGAGGTTACAAAAGAATTTCTGAATGATTCCAGACGAAATGAAATATCTGAAAACAAACTAAAGCTTTCAAAAATTTTTCAGTGGTTTACTAAAGATTTTGAACAAAACGGCAGCTTAATTGATTTTTTAAATCAGTATTCGGACATTAAAATTTCATCGAAAGCAAAAAAATCCTTTAAAGAGTACAACTGGAGTCTGAATGAATAAAATTTCAATAATTATTCCCATTTTAAACGAAGCCGAATTTATCGAGAAATCGCTCAGGAACATCATAACCAATTCAAAACAACAAAATGTTTCAGAAATTATTGTGGTTGACGGCGGGAGCACAGATAACTCAATACATTTGGTTTCAAACTTCAATAACGTTATTCTTTTAAGTTCTGAAAAAGGTCGGGCCAAACAAATGAATCTCGGCGCTAAACGCGCTACAGGAAACATCCTTTATTTTTTACATGCCGATTCTTTTCCGCCCAAGAACTTTGACCAACATATTATTGATGAAATAGAAAAAGGCAACCAAGCCGGTTGTTTTAGAATGCAATTTGACAGCAACCATTGGTGGTTGCGCTTGGCCAGTTGGCTAACCCAATTTAAATGGCGCGCCTGCAGAGGTGGTGACCAAAGCCAATTTATTACTAAAACCCTTTTCAATGAAATAGGAGGTTACGATGAGCGCTACAATATTTATGAAGACAATATTTTAATCAATGAATTGTATAAACGAAAACAATTTGTGGTCATTAACAAAAAACTAAATACATCAGCCAGAATGTACCAAAAACAAGGCATTTGGAAATTGCAATACCTCTATTGGTCTATTTACGTTAAAAAGTGGTTTGGCGCAGATGCAGAAAGTTTACACAGTTATTACAAAACATATATTTCCTAAAAATCAAATTTTATTCCTCCCTTTTTCATTCGGATATAAACTGGGCAAGTTATCGCTTTGCCAAAACTCTTTTGTCTCAACATCAATACCCGTTAGTTTTCCTTTAAATGCCGCACCAGTATCGATGTTCCAAACGTTTACGGCGCGCATGGGCTCATCACAATTAAAGTTGGTAGTTGGTGTATGTCCAATAAATATTTCTGTGTAATGTTTCAACCTATTGGGATATAATTCAGAATCTTTTTCAATACTTTTATCCATGGTCAATGCCATTTCCCAAAGCGTTCTGTCAAAATACAATGTGGTTTGAAAAACTTCCCTTTCCACACCGTGCATCGAGGTGAATCCGGCATGTAAAAACAGCCGGTTTTTATCATCAAGATGGTACATTTTTAAATTTTCAAAAAATGTTAAGTGCGCCCTTTTTACCTCCTTGGTAAATCCTGTATAACTCTCCATGGTTTCCTTTCCTCCATGAATGTACCATGTCATATTCACTTCGCCATCACGAAGCCACTCCTCACACCAAACATCATGATTACCCTTTATGAAAACACAATTTATTTTTTCTGAAAGTTTCATTAAAAATTGGATAACCTGTGCCGATTCGCTCCAACCATCTACATAATCACCCATAAAGATTAAGGTGTCTTCATCTTTTACCTCCATTTTATTTAAAACTTGAATCAGTGCTTTTAAACCGCCGTGAATGTCTCCTATTGCTAAAACGCGCATAATTTTTATTTTCAACAAAACTAATTGTTTCCCTTTATAATAATCAAGAAGAATATTAAAATATGTTTAAAAATGATTAACAATCACGAACTTAAATTCGTAATTTAAGCACGCTATTATTAGACAAACTAACTCACTTCTCATGAAAATAAAGAAAGTTTTAGTCGCTAATCGCGGTGAAATTGCCATTAGAATTTTTAGGGCCTGTACGGAAATTAATGTGAAAACCATTGGTATTTACACCTATGAGGATCGTTACTCGCTTCACCGTTACAAATCTGACGAGTCTTATCAAATTGGTGAAGACAACGAACCTTTAAAACCCTATTTGGACATCAAGGCCATCATAAAAATTGCCCTTGAAAATGAGGTTGATGCCATTCATCCCGGTTATGGCTTCCTTTCTGAAAATGCAAATTTTGCTCAAGCATGCGAGGATAACGGCATTATTTTCGTCGGGCCGAAAGTATCGGTTTTAAAAGCATTGGGTGATAAAATTAAAGCCAAGGAAGTGGCCATTGCAAACCAAATTCCCATTATAAAAAGTAATGAAAAGTCATTAAAAGATGTGAAAGTTGCTATTTTTGAGGCCAAAAAAATTGGTTATCCCATCATGCTCAAAGCAGCATCGGGTGGCGGTGGACGTGGCATGCGGGTGATAAGAAATGAGGAAGAATTAAAAAAAGCCTATACCGAAAGCAAACGCGAAGCCTTGAACGCTTTTGGTGACGACACTGTATTTTTAGAAAAGTTTGTTGAAAACCCAAAACATATTGAAATTCAAATTGTTGCCGACAGCCATGGCAATATTGTCCATCTTTTTGAGCGCGACTGTTCGGTGCAGAGGCGCTACCAAAAAGTTATTGAATTTGCGCCTTCTTACGGGCTAAAGGATGAAACCAAAAACGCCCTTTACGATTATGCAATTAAAATTTGTAGTGCAGTTAATTATAACAATATTGGGACAGTGGAGTTTTTGGTAGATGATGACGATTCCATCTATTTTATTGAGGTAAACCCCAGAATTCAGGTGGAACATACGGTTACCGAAGTGATTACCAACATAGATTTGGTAAAAACCCAATTATTTATTGCTGGTGGTTATAAACTTTCTGACGAGCAAATAAAAATTGCTAACCAAGAATCTATTAACATCAATGGTTATGCTTTGCAATGCCGCATAACAACCGAAGACCCACAAAACGATTTTAAACCAGATTACGGAACAGTTTCTGCCTACCGAAGTGCTTCTGGTTTTGGTATTCGATTGGATGCAGGCAGCATATACCAAGGCGCCAAGATTTCACCTTTTTTTGACTCCATGTTGGTAAAGGTTACAGCCAATAGTAGAACTTTAGATGGTGCCAGTAGAAAAATTCGTCGTGCCTTGGCAGAGTTTAGAATTCGTGGAGTAAAAACCAATATGCCATTTTTAGATAATATTCTGATTCATGAAACTTTCAGAAAAGGTTTGGTCACTGTTAATTTTATTAAACAAAATCCAGACTTATTTAAATTTAAGGCACCTAGAAATAGGGCCACTAAATTAATCACCTATCTGGGCAATATTATTGTAAACGGAAATCCTGATGTTAAAAAAATTGAACACGACAAAATATTTGTAAAACCCAAAGTCCCCAAGTTTGATGTTAACAGTGGTTATCCAGAAGGCACCAAAGATTTACTGACTAAATTAGGACCCGAAAAATTCTCAGAATGGCTTAAAAATGACAAGAAAGTCCATTTTACGGATACTACTATGCGTGATGCCCACCAAAGCTTACTGGCTACCCGCATGCGAACTTTCGATATGCTAAAAGTAGCTGAGGGCTATGCAAGAAACCATCCTGAAATTTTCAGCATGGAAGTTTGGGGCGGTGCCACTTTTGATGTCTGCCTGCGTTTTTTACAAGAAAACCCTTGGGAAAGGTTGCGTTTATTGCGCAAAGCCATGCCCAATTTGTTACTGCAAATGCTTATTCGTGGTTCAAATGGTGTGGGGTACAAAGCTTATTCCGATAATTTAATCGGTGAATTTGTTGAGCATTCTTGGGAGAACGGTGTAGACGTATTTAGAATTTTCGATTCCCTAAACTGGATGAAATCATTGGCACCTTGCATCGAGCATGTAAGAACCAGAACCAAAGGTTTGGCAGAGGGTTCTATCTGCTACACCAACGATATTTTAAACCCGGAAAATAAAAAATATGATCTAAAATATTATGTCAATTTGGCCAAAGAACTTGAAAATGCCGGCGCCCATATTTTGGGGGTGAAAGATATGGCCGGTTTATTGAAACCATATGCGGCTTTCGAGCTCATTTCCGCACTAAAATCAGAGTTAAAAATTCCTGTTCATCTGCATACACATGATACGTCTTCCATTCAAGCGGCAACTTATTTAAAAGCTATTGAAGCCGGCGTTGATGTAGTTGATGTTGCCCTTGGCGGGTTGTCAGGATTAACCTCGCAACCCAATTTCAATTCGGTGGTTGAAATGTTAAAATTTCAAGACAGAGCTACAGATATAAACATTGATTCTTTAAATGAATATTCTAACTATTGGGAAACTGTAAGAGAATATTATTACCCATTTGAATCTGGGTTAAAAGCAGGTTCCGGTGAAGTTTTTAGACATGAAATTCCTGGTGGGCAATATTCCAATTTAAAGCCACAGGCAAGGGCTTTGGGGCTTGAAGACCGTTTTCATGAAATCACACAAATGTACAGCGATGTGAATACGCTTTTTGGCGACATTGTAAAAGTAACGCCAAGCTCTAAGGTGGTTGGCGATATGGCCCAATTTTTAGTGAGCAATAACTTAACCATACAAGATGTTATGGAAAAGGGTGAAACCTTATCCTTTCCACAATCGGTGGTTGATTTTTTTAAAGGTGATTTAGGGCAGCCTGTTGGTGGATTTCCAAAAAAACTTCAAAAAATAGTTCTGAAAGACCAAAAACCTTATTCCGATAGGCCTAACGCACATATGCCTCCATTAGATCTTGAAAAGGAATATGAAGATTTTAAAAAAATCTTCGAACAAGATTTGAGCAGAACGATTGAGTACACGGATTTTCTGTCCTATCAACTGTACCCCAAAGTATTTACAGATGCTTACAACCTGCATTTAAAATATGACAACCTTATGAACTTACCAACCAAAAATTTCTTCTATGGCATGGAAATAGGTGAAGAAATAATTGTTGAGGTGGACAAAGGAAAGCGACTTTTAATTACCCTTGAATCTGTTGGGCAACCAAACAGCGACGGTCTGGTAACGGTATATTTTAAATTGAACGGGCAAGGCAGAAGTGTTCAAATTAAGGACAATGCCATAAAGGTGGACAAAGTTGAACATGTTAAAGTTGATAAGGCTGATGTTAACCAAATTGGGGCGCCATTGCAAGGCATGCTGTCGACTATCTTGGTTAAACGGGGAGATAAAGTAACCAAAAATCAACCTTTGTTCGTTATAGAAGCCATGAAAATGGAAACAACCATTACCGCAAATGCTGATGCAACGGTCAAAAAAATCACCCTGCAAACAGGAATTATGGTAAATGCCGATGATTTGGTTATAGTTTTGGACTAATAGCCGGCACCTTTAATTCAAGTTATTTCTTATGTAAAAAAATGTCTAATATCACTCATGTAAGCTGTATTGCGTTCTAATTACAGCCTCGGCCGGTTTATTCTGTGGTGTAAACCTTGTGTTCTTTTCTCCACCGGCTTTGTCATGGTTATGGTGCCATTTCCAAACAAATCCACCAGCAAACCAATTTTCACCCCAAAAGGTTTCAAAAAGTGCTTTTGTAGTATTCGTTTGTGCCTCCAAATTTACTTGGTCCATATTTCTGTCACTTTTCCATGGCTCTTTTCCAGTATAATCAACACTTCTGTAACCATACTCTGTGAATAAAACGGTGCTATCATATTTTTGGGTCATTTCAGAAATAAGTTGCTTGTAATTTTTCCAACTGGTTAAACACTCTTCAACGGTTGGGGTTTTACTGTCGCTTACTGGGAAATAGGCATCAATTCCAATATAATCCAACTTATTCCAAAATGGGGTTCGGCTAAATTCATTCCAGTTGGCTGCATAGGTGAGCTTACCTTTATAAACTTTTCTTATTTCGCTAATTAATTCGTTCCAGTATTCAGGCCTATGGTCAATAAAATTTTCAAGTTCTGTACCAATGCAAAAAATATCCACTTTCATTTCTTCGGCAAACGATGCAAAATCCAAAATAAACTTTGAATAGGAATCTTCAAGAAGTTGCCAATCGGCTTCAGCATTCATTTTAATAAGTCCCGTGAATTCACCTCGCCACACCCAAATTTGTGGTTTTAGCATTATTTTGATTTTTCTCTTTCTCAAAGTTTCAATGTATTGTTTAGCCCCAACCTTAGTTTCACCAAACCACTGTCTTTCTGTATTAAAAACTATTTCAGGGTGTTCCAAATTCCTAATAAAGCCAAAAGGCATCACGGCAGCAAAGTTGGCATTTAAATGCACTACTGGGTTAACGTGGCTTTCGTCAATGGCCTCTCTTGAAGCCACAAAACTCACTCCATTAATCTTTTGAATTTGTGGCGCACAGGATTGAAAACTTAGAATCAACGATAACAACAGAAATTTAAGAATACGCATGAACGGTTAATATTTAAACTTCTAATTTACTATTTAATATTATAAGATTAAGAATCTTAACATTTAAAGTCTATCCAAATCCCACCCTTTACAAATTGAAACAAAACACAACGACTAACTTACATTCAAGAAAAAAAGGATTTGGATGACCACAAATTTTAGGAAATCTTACAACTTCAACAAAATTTAAAGTGTTTCTAAATTAACAAGCTCACTATAAGTTATTATCTTTAGCTTCGACCTATTACAAAACATCCATCAAAACATGGAAGAACATATCGTTATTATTGGCAATGGCATTTCAGGCGTTACGGCCGCTAGACACATAAGAAAACTTTCCGATAAAAAAATTACGATTGTTTCTGCGGAAACCGAATATTTCTTTTCGCGTACGGCACTTATGTATGTTTATATGGGTCATATGAAGTTTGAGCATACACAGCCTTACGAAAATTGGTTTTGGAAGAAGAACAGAATCGACTTAAAAAAAGGCTATGTAAAAACGGTTGACACTAAAGCTAAAACGCTCCATTTTGACAACAATGATGCTCTAAAATATGACAAACTCATTATTGCAACAGGTAGTAAACCCAATAAATTTGGTTGGCCTGGGCAAGATTTAGAGGGCGTTATGGGCATGTACCATAAGCAAGACTTAGAGAATTTAGAAAAATACGCACCGAATAATTTGGCATGTAAACGAGCCGTGATTGTTGGCGGTGGGTTAATTGGTATTGAACTTGCTGAAATGCTCAACTCTCGAAATATTCCGGTAACTTTTTTGGTTCGTGAATCCAGTTTTTGGAACGGAGTTTTGCCCGAAGGTGAAAGTCAAATGATAAATCGGCATATAAAAAGCCATCATATAGATTTACGTTTAAGCACCAATTTGAAAGAAATAAAAGCCGATAAAAATGGCAAGGTAAATTCAGTAATTATCGAAGAAACGGGCGAAGAAATCATGTGCTATGTGGTTGGGCTAACGGCTGGTGTTTCACCAAATATTGACTTCCTGAAAGGCACTAACATTGAAATTGCTAAGGGTGTAAAGGTGAATCGTTCTTTAGAAACAAACATTAAAGATATTTACGCCATTGGTGATTGCGCCGAACAGCGTGAGCCAATTGGCCAACGGCGCAACATTGAAGCCGTTTGGTATACCGGGCGCATGATGGGTGAAACAGTCGCCCAAACAATCTGCGGCAATAGAATACCCTACAACCCAGGACATTGGTTTAACTCGGCAAAGTTTTTTGATATTGAATATCAAACTTATGGTTGGGTTTTTAATAAGCCCGGAGAAAACGAAACCCACTTCCATTGGAAGCATGAAGACGACACCAAATGCATTACTGTGGCATTCAATAAGAACACGAATGAATTTCTAGGCATTAACACCTTTGGGATTAGAATGCGTCATGAGGTATTTGATAGATGGCTTAAGGAAAAACGCGATGTGGATTACGTTATGCAAAATTTACCTGAAGCTAATTTTGATCCTGAATTCTATAGAACCTATGAATCGGATATATGGTTGGCTTATAAAAGTCAACTTCAAACGGCATAAATCCATTATCCATGAGCAATAAATTAAACCATAGCATGTCGTTAGCAAAACCTGAAGCCACTACTATGAGTACTAAACAAAAAATTGGCGTTTTCATTGGCACGTTCGGGTTGTTCATTTTAGTTTTGGCTTTATTTAATACCCATTTCCCTAGTAAGGGTTTGTTCCTGACTTTATCCATAGGGTTCATCACTTTGGGCACTGTTGTTTTTGCAAACGACCTTTACTTAACAAAGTCGGAAGGCATTAAAAATGATGGCATTTGGTTTAAATCTATTTCATCAAGAGGAGTTTTAGGGTGGGTTACTGGCATTGTGCTTACCGGATTTTATATTGTGCTTTATTTTTTTCCACAATATTTAGGGCAAACACCGTCTGAAGAAGTTAATACCGGATTCATTTCTTTATTTGACCCTTTAAGTGAATTATTGAGCGGAAGACCAGCAAGCCAATGGTTCGTTTACGGCACACTCTATACACTGGCCATTTTAATCTTTGGCTATAAGTTTTTATTGAAATATAGACATAACCGATATGAACAAATTCGAACCATTTCGGTCATGTTTTTTCAGTTGGCATTTGCATTTTTAATCCCTGAATTCATGTATGTAATGAATTCCGATTTACCCTATTATGACCTCAAGAATATTTGGCCCCTTAACTATTACAACTTTGAGCAATACCGAATAAATTCATTCATCAATGCCGGAAGTATTGGGGTTGCCATGCTTATTTTCGGCGTTTTGTCCGTTTTCGTCATCACACCAATACTTACCTATAAATTTGGAAAACGTTGGTATTGTTCGTGGGTTTGCGGCTGTGGTGGCTTGGCTGAAACTGCTGGAGATTCTTTTAGACATTTAAGCGATAAAAGCCTTTTTGCTTGGAAGGTTGAACGATGGGTTATTCATAGTGTTTTGGTTTTTGTGGTTTTAATGACCACAGCCGTTATTTATACTTATTTAGGTTACGACCCCAACAAGTATTGGCTTACAAGAGATGTTTTTTTGTTTTCGATTGTTGGCTTTTTAACCTTGGTTTTTGTGCTTACCATGATTTTTAAAAGAAAAGAATTAGGCAAAGATGCCAAATATGGTGCCATTGGTTATTTTGTGACTATTTTAGTTTTAATTGGCATGCATCTATTTAGCTCTGAAACCAAACTGTTTTTATTTAAAGTAGAAACGTTAAGGTCATCCTATTCTTTTTTGATTGGCGCAGTTTTTTCAGGAGTAATTGGCACGGGGTTCTACCCCATTTTTGGCAGCAGGGTTTGGTGTCGCTTTGGATGCCCCATGGCTGCTATATTAGGTTTTCAGCAAAGGCTATTTTCAAAATTTAGAATTACAACCAATGGCGGACAATGTATTTCCTGTGGTAATTGCTCTACCTATTGTGAAATGGGCATAGACGTTCGAGCTTATGCCCAAAAGGGTGAAAATATTGTGCGTTCCAGCTGCGTGGGTTGTGGCATTTGCTCTGCGGTATGCCCTCGAGGTGTTCTAAAACTGGAAAATGACAAAATAAAAGGACGCATCAACCCTAACGAAATTTTGTTGGGCAATGATGTTGATCTGATGCGCCTAGTGAATAATAGTCAAAAATAATTGAAAGTGCTATTTCAATTATTAATTTAGAGGCACATTACAAGAATACACCCTAAAATGTAATGCCTTTTTTTAAAATGCTAGCTAAAACCAAAAATATCACCATAGCCGTCTTGCCCTTTCAGGTAATAAGTGATGAGGCCAGAATTAAAAATCTGTTTAGAGGTTTTACAGAAGACCTAATAAACAATTTTTCAAAATTTATTGGCCTATCTGTGATATCACATATTTCTACATTCCACATAAAAGATATTTCCGAAAAGGACAAAATCAATCAACTAAGAGCGGATTTTCTTATAACGGGTAGTGTAAGGCATCTTAATGAAACGCTGCGAATATCCATTCAGCTCATAAAAACCGAAGACAAGAGTGTGATATTTGCTGGCCAACATAATGAAACTCTCAATTCGTTATTGGAATTTCAAGACAGCATTATCAATCAAATTGTTAGCGTGCTACAGGAAAAAATAAATGTCAATTTATTATCGCATTCTTACAAAAAGGAATCGGTGCAACTTGCCGTTTATGAAAACTACTTGATTGGAATGAGCATTTTAAAACAGGGGACTTCTGATAGCGATAACAGAGCCCGAGCCTATTTTAATGCAGCATTAAAGATTAATCCACATTATTCTTTGGCCTACACAGGCCTGTCTTTAAGTTATTTCAATTTTTGGTCTTGCTTAATGTGGGATAGATGGGATGTCAGTAAAAAAGGAGCTCACAAATATGCACTGAAAGCCTTAGAAATAAATCCGGAAGATTATATTGCATTGGGGGTGTTAGGTCGAAGCTATGTGTACATGGGCGAATTTGAAAAGGCAGAACATTGTTTGCGCAAATCCTTAAAAATGAATTCCAACGATACATCTCATTTATTAAGAGTTTCATATTCCTTGATGTATTTGGGGTATTCTCAAGAGGCGGTTGAAATATATTTAGAAGCAATTAGGCTAAATCCATTTCACAAGGAATCTTATTTTGGCTATGGATCCAACTATTATTTGCAGGTTAGTGATTTTAAAACCAGCATTGAATTGTCCAAAAAGACCGACTTGAATATTTGGACCGATTTCCCAGCGTGGGTTGCCGCCGCTTACTTACAATTAAATGATTTTGAAAACCTCTGGAAATATTGGAATATATATATTGAGCAATTCAAATCTGCCATTTACTCAGGGAAAAAACCGTTACAAGAAGATGCCTTGGAATGGTTATTAATTGTAAACCCTTTTAAAGATGGCTCTTATTTAAACCCCTTATGTGAATATATTAAAACCGAAAAGACGCTTTCAGTTCCAGAAAATATTTCGAACATAACAAACATCCCAAATTCATTTATTCCTAACGGTGAATTTTGGGAAATAGTTTATCAAAACACAACCATAACTCTCAAGCACGTAAAGGGATTTAATGACATCCATAAGCTTCTGGCTGAACCTACTAAATTATTCCATTGTTTGGATTTGATGGAAGCAGCCATTGATGAATCCAATAGCACAAAAACCATAGATGCCAAAGCAAAAAGCCAATATCTTAATAAAATTAAGGAACTTCAGGCAGAAATTGATGAAGCAGAAGAGTTAAACCAAATTGAAAAAATCAATGGCTTAAGAGAGGAATATGAACATATTTTAGACCATCTTTCTAAGTCTTTAGGGCTTTCAGGAAAAACAAGAAAAGTTGGTTCCACAATTGAAAAAGCACGTTCTGCAGTAACTTGGCGAATAAGAAGTGCTATTAAAAAAATTGAAGTCTCCCATCCTCAATTAGGAAAACATCTTTCTAAATCTGTAACCACCGGAACTTTCTGCGCTTACAACCCAGAAATCAAGAATGATTGGCAGCTTTAATGCTGTAACTTACCGGCATTTTTCTTTCAACTTACATTGTAAGTACCAAACTTACGCCCTAAAGTTAAAAAGCAAAAAGTATTAATCTAAAATTATTTATGATGCCAACTCCGTTAGAAATTTTATTGGACCCCATTTCAATAACCGCAATTGCCATTTATGGTCTTCTTATAATTTGGGAAGCTTTATTTCCAGCTAAAGCATTACCTAAAGTAAAATATTGGAAATTAAAAGGAATGGCCGCTTTTGCCGTTTACTTCTTTCTATCCTCTTATTTACCCATATTGACCGATCCATACTTATCAGAGTTCCAATTTTTTGATTTAACCAATTTAGGTCACGTTGGTGGCGGTATTGCTGCCATTGTTGTCTATGAATTTGGAGTTTTTATATGGCATCGTTCCATGCATAAATCCAATTTTTTATGGCGTACATTTCACCAAATGCACCATAGTGCAGAACGCATGGATACTTATGGGGCCTTTTATTTTAGCTTACTTGACATGGTTGGATTTACATTTTTAGGAAGTATTTGTCTAGCACTTCTTATTGGGGTTACCCCACAAGCAGTAACCATCATGCTCCTTACAACAATGTTTTTGGGTGTTTTCCAGCATACCAATATAAAAACACCTCAATGGATAGGTTATATTATCCAGCGCCCAGAAAGCCATACCGTTCACCATGCAAAAGGCATTCACAAATATAACTATTCAGATTTACCCATTTTTGATATCATCTTCGGTTCTTTTAAAAACCCAAAAACTTATGAACATGAAACTGGGTTTTATGATGGAGCCTCATCAAAAATAATAGAAATGTTGACGTTTCAAGATATCAATAACCCTAAATCATAAACAGATGTCAACTTTAAACAATAAAATAAAAACCATCCATTTTTTAACCGATGGTGGCCTGGAAACCGATTTAATATTTAATAAGAATATCGATTTACCTCATTTTGCAGCTTTCCCTTTGGTTGAAGACCCTGATCTTATTAATATTTTGAAAGATTATTACAAAGCATACATGAACATTGCAAAACACCATAAAACAGGATTTATTCTGGAAAGTCCCACATGGAGGGCAAACCCAGATTGGGGTTTCAAATTGGGGTATACTAAAACAGATTTAATTGAAGTAAACAAACTCGCCATTAATAAGTTGAAAGAACTTAAAATGTTATATGCCCAAGATATAAATGATATTCTTGTATGCGGACAAATAGGGCCACGTGGCGATGGATATGAAGTTGGCAAAGCTATGACGGCTGTACAATCCAACGAATATCACCATTTGCAAATCAAAGCTTTTGGAGAAGCTGGTGTTGATTTGGTTTCAGCCATAACAATGACTTATACAGATGAAGCTTTGGGAATTGTTGAATGTGCCAAAAGTAACGGTCTTCCTGTTGTTATATCATTCACTGTTGAAACTGATGGAAATTTACCAAGCGGTAAAAGCTTAAAATATGCTATCGAAAAAATTGATGCAAAAACCAACAAATACCCGTCTTACTATATGATTAACTGTGCCCATCCGTCACATTTCGTCAAACAATTATCAGAAAACCAAAATTGGAGAAACAGAATAAAAGGTGTGCGTGCCAATGCCTCTTGTAAAAGCCATACTGAGCTGGACCAATCTACAACTCTCGATACTGGCAATAAAGAAGATTTAGCCAAATGGTACAATACCTTAAAAACTCTTTTACCTGGCCTATCTATATATGGTGGGTGCTGCGGTACTGATGCCACTCATATTGAATCTATTTGTAACCGCATACTAAACTGAGATGCCATGGAATTTATAGGAATTCAAAAAACATTCCATTTCATTCAAACCAATATGGCTAACCGTGAAGAAATTTTTCCTTTACTCTGTCCTATTAGGGAGGCAGATTGGATTGATGGTTGGGAATATAATATGATACATTCAAAAAGTGGACTAATAGAAAAAAACTGTGTTTTTTCAACGCCAAATCATGGTAATTTGGAAACTATTTGGCAGGTAATCCATTATAACAAAGACACCTATTCCATAGAATTTGTTAGGGTAACACCCAGAGAAACCATTGTTAAAATAAGCATCCAGTTAGAATCTATTTCAAACTTTAAAACACGTTCAATTATAAGTTATCAATATACTGGATTGAATGAAAGTCAGAACAAAAAGATTGAATCTTCCCTTGAAGAAGAATTTATTGCTTCAATGAATTATTGGGAAAATGCCCTAAACCACTATTTAAAAACAGGCAAGAAGCTGTTGAAAAACCAAGCCTATTATTTAAAGTCATAAATTGTGCCGTTTGGGTGATTATTTGAATTCTAAAAATGTTAAATCATCAGTTTAATTTAAACTTTACATCTTGAGCTTCCAATTCGCTTAATAACTCTTGGCAAACCTTTACTTTTTGCTTCCTGCTGGGCATACTTAGTTTTAATTTTTCGCGCGTATCATAAACGACGAAATTCAGCACTTGATTACCCGGATGCAAATGGATTAGTTCTTTCAAAGCGATGATTTTCTGTTCATTCAAATCATGGATATCAACCTGTATAGACAGTTTTTTTGCATACTGCTCCATCACATCGTGCAATAATTGAAAATTATTGAACTGCAATCTAGGGTCACTGGGCTTGCCTGTTTCTTTATTAGTCCAACCCTCACGCACAAAAGCCTTTACAAACACAAAATTGTTTTTCAACAAAAAATGTCTAAATTTTAAATATTCCTCGCCAAAAATCCTGAACTCAAAACTGTCGTTGTAATCTTCAATAGTAAATAAAGCCCATCCTTTTCCTTGTTTGCTCACACGATGTTGCACATCGGTAACTACACCGCCAAAAACCAGTTCGCGGTTAACAAAAGGTTGCAAATTATGGAACAATCCCACTTTGGCATTACAGAATGCATTCATTTCTGTTTTAAAATCATCCAATGGATGCCCGGAAATATAAACCCCAACAACCTCTCGTTCTTTACTAAGTTTTTCCATGGTGCCCCACTCCTCACAAGGTGGCACCAGAGGCTCCGGAATTTGCACATCACTTGCTTCTCCAAACAAACTTACCTGAGCTGAATTTTCATTTTCCTTATACTTTTGGGCATATTTAATAGCCTTTTCCAAAAAGGTAATGCCATCACCTTCATCATAAAAATATTGCGCACGGTGGGTGTTACCAAAACTGTCAAAACCTCCTGCCAATGCTAAATTCTCAAAAGCTTTTTTATTGGCGGCACGTAAGTCAATTCGCTTTGCTAAATCAAAAATAGACTTATATGGACCATCTTTTTTTCGATTTTCAACGATTGTTAAAACTGCACCTTGGCCAACCCCTTTAATCGCTCCCATACCAAAGCGTACAGCACCATCTTTATTTACAGAAAACTTATAGTAACTTTCGTTAACATCTGGCCCAAGAACGTCTAACTTCATGCGCTTGCATTCTTCCATAAAAAAAGTAACCTGCTTAATGTCGCTCATATTATTGGAAAGCACCGCAGCCATATATTCCGCCGGATAGTGAGCCTTGAGATATGCCGTTTGATAGGCAATCCACGCATAACATGTAGAATGTGATTTATTGAAGGCATAACTGGCAAAAGCTTCCCAATCTTTCCAAACTTTTTCTAGAATTTTGGCATCATGCCCATTGGCACTGGCTTGCTCGACAAACTTGGGCTTCATTTTATCGAGTACCGCAATTTGCTTTTTACCCATGGCCTTTCGAAGCACATCGGCCTCACCTTTAGTAAAACCTGCCAGTTTTTGCGACAATAACATCACCTGCTCTTGATAAACCGTAATACCGTACGTTTCCTTTAAGTACTCTTCCATGGCGGGCAAATCGTAATCTATATCCTCATCACCATGTTTTCTTCTAACAAAACTTGGGATATATTCCATAGGACCCGGACGATAAAGGGCATTCATCGCAATTAAATCTTCAAAAACGGTCGGTTTTAAATCGCGAAGGTGCTTTTGCATGCCTGGTGATTCGTATTGGAATACTCCAACGGTTTCTCCTCTTTGGAAAAGTTTATAGGTTTTTTCATCATCAAGCGGAAAACTCTCCGGATCTAGTTGAATACCATGTTTTGCTTTAACAATTTTAACGGTGTCCTTAATTAGCGTCAGCGTTTTAAGCCCCAAGAAATCCATTTTTAAAAGACCGGCAGATTCCACCACAGAGTTATCAAACTGGGTAACGTAAAGCTCGGAATCTTTTGCCGTAGCCACAGGAACGAATTTGGTAATATCATCTGGGGTAATGATCACTCCACATGCATGGATACCTGTATTTCGTACCGAGCCTTCAAGCGTTCTGGCGGTGTTTACGGTTTCAGCCTCTAAATCGTCACCTTCTGAAATGTTGAGTAATTGATTGACCTTTTCTAAATCTTCTGCCCTAAATTTTTTGCCGAGTTCCTTTTCATCCAAACCAAAAATCTTGTTCAGTTTGGACATGTTGGGTATTAGTTTTGCGATTCTATCGGCGTCAAATAACGGCAAATCGAGTACTCGGGCTGTGTCTCGAATAGACGACTTGGCTGCCATGGTACCATATGTTATAATTTGGGCAACTTGGTTTGAACCATATTTTTTAATCACATATTCCATGACACGGCTTCGGCCTTCGTCATCAAAATCAATATCGATATCGGGCATACTGATACGGTCTGGATTGAGGAAACGCTCAAAAAGCAAATCGTATTTTAGGGGATCGATATTCGTTATCCAAAGGCAATAGGCCACAACGGAGCCAGCTGCCGAACCACGACCTGGCCCAACCGAAACATCCATTTTACGGGCCTCTCGTATAAAATCTTCAACAATTAAAAAATACCCCGGATAACCCGTATTTTCAATAACGCTTAATTCAAAATCGAGTCGCTCTTTAATGTCTTCTGAAAAAGGGTCGCCATAACGTTTTTTTGCTCCTTCATAGGTTAAATGACGCAAATAGGCATTTTCACCTCGTTTTCCACCATCAACCAAATCTTCTTCATGCTTGAATTCATCTGGAATATCGAATGCAGGCAATAACACATCACGTGCCAGTTGAAATGCTTCAACTTTGTCAACAATTTCCTGAACATTAAAAATGGCTTCGGGAACATCTTTGAAAAGTTGTTTCATCTCCTCAGAAGATTTAAAATAATACTCCTGATTTGGCAATCCGTAACGATATCCACGCCCTCGGCCAATTGGGGTAGCTTGTTTTTCACCGTCTTTTACACACAGCAAGATATCATGGGCATTGGCATCTTCCTTTTTTTGATAATAAGTGTTATTTGTAGCGACCAGCTTTATATCATGTTTTCGTGCCAATTCAATTAAAGTGGGATTCACACGATTTTCATCCTCTTGATTGTGGCGCATTAGCTCCATATATAAATCATCACCAAACTCATCTTTCCACCATAATAAGGCTTCTTCCCCTTGATTTTCTCCTACATTCAACACTTTGCTTGGCACTTCGCCATATAAATTACCCGTGAGCACAATAACATCCTCTTTATACTGCTGAATGAGTTTTTTGTCTATTCGAGGCAAGTAATAAAACCCATCGACGAATGCGTGCGATGACAATTTTGCCAAATTATGGTATCCATTTTTGTTTTTGGCCAAAAGCACAATTTGATAGCCATTATCTTTTCTGGTTTTATCGGTATGGTCTTCACAAACAAAAAACTCGCAACCTACTATAGGTTTTATTTCCTTAACATCAATTTTCTCGCCAGTTTCTTCGGCTGCTTGTAACTTAGCTTTAACACTTCCGTTGTGCCTATTTACCGCATTCACAAAATGAAAGGCACCCATCATATTGGCATGGTCCGTTAACGCTACGGCTGGCATGTTGTGCTCTGCGGTAGCGCTTACCAAATCGGCCACACTCATAGTGGATTGCAGTACCGAAAATTGTGAATGATTGTGAAGGTGCACAAAATCAGTATCGGCTAAATCTGATACATTTTGTTTTATTTCTTCAGTAGAAATGTGTGCCGTGGAAGCCTTTTTTATACGCTCCCTTATTTTAGCACTTTCTTTTTTAAGGTTGATGTGCTTCAATCCAATGAGTTGGATTTCATTAGGATTGGCTTCCTTGAAACAATCAAAATAATCTGGTTGTACGTCTAATTCTTCTTTAGTAAATTCACCCAAACGGACCAACTCTAAAAAACAACGTGTAGTAGCCTCTACGTCGGCAGTAGCATTATGAGCTTCTTCAAATGGCTCGTTGAACAGGTGCTCATGAAGCTCGGTCAAGGTCGGTAATTTAAATCTACCGTAACGCCCTCCTGGGATCTGGCATAACTGTGCTGTGTGCTCAGTACAGGTATCCAAAACGGGCAATTCCTGCAACGGGTTTTCAACATCGCCACGTAAAAATTCCGCGCCCATAATATTCAAATCGAACTTAACATTTTGCCCAACAATGAATTTGGCTTTTCCAAGTGCTTCATTAAATTTTTCCAATACTTCAGCCAAAGGCACACCTTGCTCTTCGGCTAATTCTGTAGAAATACCATGTATTTTTTCCGCATCATAAGGAATATTAAACCCGTCTGGTTGCACCAAATAATCCTGACTTTCAATACAATTACCCATAGCGTCGTGCAACTGCCACGCAATTTGAATGCACCTTGGCCAATTATCTACATCGGATATTGGCGCATCCCAGCGTTTTGGCAATCCCGTGGTTTCTGTATCAAAAATTAAGTACATTCCTATAGTGTTATTGTGTTGATTTGTTTAATTGTTTGGTCGAAAATGAGTTTATAAAAATACACAGAATATACTCTTTTTTGAATGGAAGTTATAAACAGTTTTAAACAAACCTTAATATTAGTTTAAAGTTTTTGTTACCGGAAAAATATTTATACAATTCTTATGATATAGAACATAAACATTCCTCTTTTAAAAGTCAGAACATAATTTATCCGAAACATCATGAAAAAAAACCGAGTTGATATCTCATCGAAAAACAAACATACCTAAATAGCTTCTAGTCAACCAAAACCTGACATTTATCATAGTTTAGGGTATCTTAAATTTATATTTTCCGGAATCTTATCATTAACTAATATCGTCATGAAAAATTTAAAACTCATCATTAACTTGATCGTAATCACTTCAAGTTTAATGTTATTCCAATGTACAAGTGATTATACTGCAATCAAAGGTGAACCAGGCATTGACGGCATTGACGGGGTTGATGGCATTGATGGCATTGATGGCATCGATGGGGTTAGTGTTCAACAATGTATTGACTGTCACTCTAGTGAACACAGAAATGAAATAAAGGCTGCTTATGCCCTATCAGGCCATGCCACTGGAACTTCTTGGGCAAGAGGAGAGAGTGGTAGTTGTGCCCGATGCCATAATAACGAAGGCTATATCGATTTATTGTCAGGAATGTATATTGAAGTGGACGAAAATGATGACCCTGTTTTAGACCAATATAACAACGAAATTATATCAGCAAATTTTGATGGTTATCAAGTTTCACATAATATAACCTGTAACGGTTGTCATGCTCCTGAAGAAGGCCATAGATCTTTTGATTTTGAAAATGATGGCAATGACTATGCGCTGAGAAATATTGATCCCATTAATCTGTATATCGACCCAATGGTTTCTCTTGATATGACTAGTAATGCAGATCCTTTAGGATTAAGCAATACTTGTATAAACTGTCACCAACCTCGAAACTCATATCCTATTCCATCCGGCACTGGCGATATCACAATCACAAGTCGACGTTACGGCCCACACCATGGCCCACAATCAACGATGTTAGAAGGTATTATGGGTGCTAATATAGCCGGCACCACTGGTTATCCTGGTAGAGGAACTGCTGCTCATAAAACTGGCGCATCATGTACTTCATGCCACATGGGTGAAACAACAGACGGTACTGATGGCTCACATACTTGGGAACCAACATTAAATACGTGTATTGAATGCCATGATAGTATGACAGCAATTCCAGAACAAATTACAGCATGGACAGATTACAAGGTTTTACATGACTTATTAGTGGCAAAAGGATATATTTCCGAAAGTGGAAGTGTACTCGGCGCAGATGGAGGAAACGCAGGTAGTTCAAACCCACTTGTAGTACCTGTAAGCCATGCTCAAGCTATTTGGAATTACAAAACTTTGGAAGAAGATAAAAGTAATGGTATCCACAATCCAAAATATACCGAGGCATTGTTGAAAAATTCAATCGAAGCTCTACAAAATTAATTAATAGTTTATTAAAAGTTTTGAATATTTCATTGTTAAAAATTTAAAATAAAAAAAATGAAAAAACTATTAAAAATAGCTCTCCTTAGTAGCTTACCTCTTTTAATGTTTTCATGCTATTACGATGAGTTTCCTGAAGTTGTAGAACAAGAAGATGTGGTTATACCCCCTGAAACAATAGTTTCATTTGCCGATGACATTGCTCCCATATTCGCAACCTATAATTGTACGCAATGTCATAATACTTCCGGACAAAATCCAGATTTAACAGCTGGAAATGCGTATGCCTCTTTACTTTCAGGATATGTAACCCCAGAGAATAGCACTTCGAGCAAACTATATATTCAATTGGCAGATAATGGTCATAGAAATGTAGATGCCAATTCGATAGCACTAATTAAAAAGTGGATTGATGATGGTGCTGAGAATAACTAACCCAAAAGATGTTACAATGAAAAAGTATAAAATATTACTATTGGTCTTATTAATTATGCCTATTTTTTGTTTCTCGCAAAAAAAGGCTAAAGACTCCATTGTTGAAAAGCCCGCCCGTCCTGCTTTCGAAAGCGCCACCTTAATTGATAATGCCTCGAACATCCTATTCAATAAAAATACGTTGGAAGTAATGATGCAACACAGATTTGGACTTTTAGAGGAAAAGAATTCTTTAGCTGGAATTTATGGTGCAAATTCCAATATAAGAATTGCATTATCTTATGCCTTTTTAGATTGGGTAACGGTTGGATATGGCATTACCAAAAAGAATAGAATTAGTGACTTCAATTTAAAGGTTGGTTTATTAAAACAAACCCGATCCGGAAGTATTCCCGTTAATATTAGTTATTTTGGAAATATTGGCATAGATGGTCGCTCTTTAGAGACAAAATACCCTAATGGCGACTATATTCCCCCTGATGCGGACAATGGACCGTTCTTGAAAAAGCAAGACCGCTATTCCTATTTCCATCAACTTGTAATTGCTAGACGGTTTAATTCAAAACTATCATTACAAATTGCACCAAGTTTATCTCATTTTAATGTCGTAAATTATGGTAATGATAATGAACATGATCGCTTTTCCTTAGCATTTGGTGGACGATATAAGGTGAGCCCACAAACAGCAATAATTTGTGACGTTAGTGCGCCTATAACCCAGTTAAATGAAGACAAATACAATATTACAGGCTTAAGTTTCGGGGCAGAATTTTCTACTTCAGCCCATACGTTTCAAATATTTATAACCAACTTTAACGGAATATTACCTCAATATAATTACATGAAAAACACCAATGATATGTTTAATGGCGGTGCCTTATTTGGGTTTAATATAACCCGTAATTATAATTTTTAAAACTTCATGAATAAAAAATCTGTAAAAGAGAATCAACTATCCAGAAGAGGTTTTTTACCCATTTTAGGTGGTAGTTTACTCTTGCCGTTTTTAGGAATGGGTAGTCCAGTTGACAAATCGACAAAAACCCTTGGTGAAGAAGCATACGAGACCTTATTAAAGCCAGACGGCACTACCGTTAAGGTTAAGGTGAGTACCGTGAAAAAATCAAGAATCATTGAGAAAGATATATCGAATAAATCCTTTCTTAAATGGCTTGGAAAAAAGCAGTAACGTAAAGTTGAAATTTCAGGTACTATGGAAAATCATAAAAAAAACTCCAGGCGTAAATTTCTCGACAAAGGCCTTAAGTTAGGGGTGGCATCTGCAATTGGAGGATTGGGGCTGTCCCATCTTTCCGAAAAATTAAACGCATCCAATAACGACCGTAATGAGAAGAAATTAGAGTTAATGACTACCGATGGCACACTCATTGAAGTAGATGCCTCTGAGGTTGTGGAAGTAATCCATTCTGAACACCATGATACTAAATACAATGTAAGAGAGGGTATTCCTTACCGTAAATTCGTAATGGTTATTGATCTGGCTAAATGCAAAAATGCTCTAAAGTGCGTAAGCGCCTGCAATAAGCATCACTTTGTAACTGGAGAAAACGCCTGGCTTAAAGTCCACAAAATGCAAGAATCTAAAGATACGGCGCCCTATTGGATGCCAAGAACATGCATGCATTGTGATCAACCAGCCTGTGTTACCGTTTGCCCCGTTGATGCAACCTTTAAGAGAAGAGATGGCTTGGTATTAATTGATAATGAACGCTGTATTGGCTGTCGTTTCTGTATGGCAGCTTGCCCCTATTCCATAAGGGTTTTTAATTGGAGTGAACCAAAGCAAGGAGAAATGAGCGAGATTACCCTAAACATGATGGATATGGGGCATGAAAACACCTCCATTGAATATGCCGGTGTTCCGAGTAGAATAGGAACTCCAGACAAATGTGACTTTTGTCCACATCAAATTCATGAAAATCAGTTACCGCATTGTGTAACCGCTTGCCCAAATGGGGTATTCTATTTTGGTGACAAATATGAAGATACCGTAACCAATGGAGAGGAAACTTTGCGTCTTACCAAATTACTTAAAGACAAGGCCGGTTATAGGTTATTGGAAGAATTAGGAACCGCCCCTAGTGTTTATTATTTACCTCCTGTAAACCGTTTGGTTGATTTTGAGAAAGGAATGGAAAATTACAATGAATTTGAATCAGTAGAAAAATCAGTAGAAAAACCCGTATCTGATTAATAACTTGAATGATTATGAAAAATTATGACGTCCTTTTGGAAAAATTAGCTCCCAGAAAATTTGGCAAAAGGGGTACAATTTGGGTCATTTTTTTGAGTATTATTATTGTACTTGGACTTATTGCCTATATCGATCAAGTAAAAAAAGGACAGATAGTCACCAATATGAGAGATTATGCTCTTTGGGGCATTTATATATCGAATTTTGTTTTTTTTGTGGCGACAAGTTTTGTGGGGTCAGTTACAGTGGCCATTTTAAGACTAACCAATAATACTTGGAGGACCCCATTAGTTAGAATTGCGGAAATCATTACGTTTGCTTCTATTGTGATGGCAGGTTTAACGATAATGATAGATATGGGAAGACCTGATAGATTGTTAAATCTCTTTATTCATGCCAGACTTCAATCTCCAATTACGTGGGATGTTATTATCATCCCTACAACTATAGCATTGAGCTTCCTTTTATTGTATTTCCCTCTCCTTCCGGACTTGGCAATCCTTAAAAAGTTCTACAAAAAGACAAAACCTAAATTAAGCAAATGGTATGGAAAAATATCTTTGAACTGGACTGGAAGTGAACGACAAAAATCAATTCAAGAAAAATCTATAAAAATTATAGCGGTCTTAATTATCCCTGTTAGTATTATGCTACAAACCATAGATGCATGGTTGTTCTCTACTACTTATAGGATAGGATGGGACAGTACAAACATGGGAGCCTATTTTATTTCAGGCGCCTTTGTTGCGGGCTTAGGTGCATTAGTTACCATGGTTTACGTTATTAGAAAAGTTAGAGGACTAGACTATTACATTACAGAGTATCATTTTGATAAACTGGGTAAATTTTTAGCTTTAGCCTGCCTGACTTATCTGTATTTTAATATTAATGAGTATTTAATCCCGATTTTCACAGCTCCGGTTGAAGAAGACATCCATTTAAATTCCTTGGTTTTTGGTGAATGGGCTCCCATTTTTTGGTTTGCACAAATAGTTGGACTATTGTTGCCGCTTGTCATATTATTGTTCAGGAAGGGAAGACACCCAAAACCGATGCTTTTTGTTGGTTTAATGGTTGTAATTGGGTCGTGGTGGAAACGATATATTATTGTTATCCCCACACTATTACATCCTTTTTTACCTATTGAAGGAGTTCCCGAATCTTGGCATCATTATTTTCCAAGTGCCCATGAATGGATCATAACATTTGCTACTCTAGCCATGGCGCTATTGATTATTACATTGTTTGTTCGTTATTTACCCGTTGTACCGATTCAACGCACTGCAGACGAAAAGAACACTACTGGAATTAAGAAAAATAAAGAGTCATGAAAAATAGGTTAAAACACCCTTTGGTTTTTTTCGTATTTATCGGAATATTTTTAGCTACCGGACAGCGTGCCTTTTATGCCCAAAATACCAAAAAACATACGGTAAGATTAAAAATGGATTACACTAAAATTATGGACAGCGTATCCTATTTATATATTAAGGCTTTTTCAAGGGTAGACCGGGAAAATATCGATGTCCCTAACATTGATTTAACGGTTTACAACGAAATCGATAACGAAACTATCGAATTAGGCTCCGTAAAAACAAATGTGAGTGGTGAATGTAAATTTGTTTTGAAAAATTTTAATACGATAACATCAGATTCATCAAGCAACTTTAATTTACAGGTGAAATTTAATGGTAATGAGTTGTATAAAAAAGCTTCTAAAAGTATAAGTTTTAGAGATGCCTCAATTGAAACCAATTTGATTACTAAGGACAGCGTCAATTATGTTAGGGCAATTTTAAAAGATTCCGAAACTGACAGTGTACTGAGTGATCAATTGGTACAAGTACAAGTTCAAAGGTTATTTAAACCTTTAAAAATAGGAAAAGAATTTAATATGACTGATGAAAATGGCACCATTTTGGTACCTGTAGATAGTGACATTCCTGGCATAAATGGACAATTAATTATTGAAGTGATATTGGCAGATAATGATGACTATGGCACCGTAAAAGCTCTTGTTAATGCGCCCATTGGCACTCCTATAATTGAGGAATCGACATTCGACAATAGAACCATGTGGTCAACCAGAAATAAAACCCCTTTATTTTTATTAATATTTCCTAACTTACTTATTTTCGGGATCTGGGGTATTATTGTATATTTATTAGTAAACTTATTTAAAATATCTAAATCTTAATTATTTAATCATGAAAGCCAAAAGAACATTAATACTTTTAGGAGTTATTATTTTTAGTTTATATTCATTCTCCTCCATATTTCAGGAAGGCTGGAAAGTACCAGAAAAATATGTAAAAATGAAAAACCCTACCGATCCTGATGAAGATCTGGCTATTGGTAAATCACTATACAGCAAACACTGTCAATCTTGCCATGGAAAAGAAGGATATGGTGACGGCCCTAAGGCAAAGGAAATGACTGGAGACCTTGGAGACTTCTCTAGTGAAGAATATCAACAACAAACTGACGGCACGCTTTTCTATAAAACATCATTTGGGAAAGATGACATGCCCGAGTTTACAAAAAAAATTCCAGACGATGAGGACAGATGGCTAATCGTAAATTATATGAGAACATTAGCCGAATAATTTTTTGCTTCTTTTTGTAAAAAACCGAATATATTGTTCGGTTTTTTTTATTCATCAAGGTTTATAAACAATCCTTACAGACTTTTCATCAAAAAAACAAAAACATTGAACATGACATAAGTCATTAAATTTTAGATTTTTACACACTAAATTTAGATTTCTTGAAGATTGTCAATTTAATTTAAATATTAATTATGGAAGACAATAAACGAATATCTGATTCCAGAAGAGGGTTCTTAAAAAAGCTATCTACCGGAAGTATTCTTGCAGCAACCGGGCTAGCATTTAATTCACTTTCGTCCTGTAAGAACAAATCAATAGAAAAAACGACCTTGTTAACTCCAGACGGAAAACTTGTCCAGGTGCCAAACTCAGAAATTGAAGCCATGGAACATTTGCATCATGGTGCAAATCCAAAAGAAGCGCGTCATGGCATTCCCGGCAAAAAATTTGTCATGGTTGTGGATTTAAGTAAATGTAAAAATGCGAGAAAATGTGTTCAATCCTGTGATAAACATCACAATTTAACTCCAGAAAGACCTTACATAAAGGTTCTAGAGATGAAAGATAATGAAGAATCCTCTCCTTATTGGATGCCTAAAAAATGCTTTCAGTGTGATAATCCCCCTTGTGTAAAAGTTTGTCCCGTTGGCGCAACATTTAAGCGTTCAGACGGGATTGTACTCATTGATAATGAACGCTGTATCGGTTGTCGCTTTTGCATGGCAGCCTGTCCTTATTCGGCTAGGGTATTCAATTGGGGCAATCCTCCAGAAGGCAAGTTAGATCTTCCTTATTCGCCTGAAACAAGCCTGCCAAGCAAAAAGGGCACTGTTGCAAAATGTGATTTTTGTCCGGATATGCTTCGTCAAGACAAACTTCCTCATTGTGTCACCGCTTGTCCCAATGGTGTAATATATTTTGGAAATGAGCTTGAAGACTCTGTAACTAACGGAGAAGAAACCGTCAGATTAAGCACCCTTTTAAGAGATAAAGCAGGCTACAGATACATGGAGGAACTTGGAACAAAACCTCGGGTTTATTATTTACCCCCTGTAGATCGACTCTTCCCGTTTGAAAAAGAAAATTCCGAAAACAGTGCATCATGAATACAAGTGCCAAAAACAAACAAGAGTTTAGTGACCGGAGAGAAAAGGATCTTTTAAGACATATTTTAAAAACCTCTTGGCGATATAAATTATGGGTAGTCTTTTTAATTTTAATCATATTAATAGGAATGTATGGTTATTATAGACAGCTAAAATACGGGTTGATTGTTACCGCAATGAGAGATTACACATCATGGGGCATTTATATATCCAACTTCGTTTTCTTCGTCGCCATTAGTCTTGTAGGTTCTCTTTTTAGTTCCATTTTGAAGTTAAACAGAAATGAATGGTCGAAACCACTTACAAGGATATCTGAAATAATTGCTGTATCCGCCATTATTTGCGCCATTGTAATCATAATTGTAGATATGGGAAGACCAGATAGATTCTTTTATGTTATTAGATATTTAAGAATTCAGTCTCCCATTATATGGGATGTGATTATTATTTCTACCTATTTGGTCATAAGTTTAATATTACTTTATACATCTTTGCTTCCAGATCTCGCCCTTTGTCGTGACCGGTTAACAGCAATTCCTAACTGGAAAAAAAAATTATATAGAATTTTGGCTATTAATTGGCGAAACGACCCCAATCAAATAACCATGCTTCAAAAGGTCACTAAAATTTTAGCTATTTCGGTTCTTCCTGTAGCATTTGCAATTCACACTGTAACATCATGGCTTTTTGCAACTACGTGGCGGCCGGGATGGGATAGTACAAACTTAGGCCCCTATTTCGTATCCGGTGCGTTTATGGCAGGTGCTGCAGCTATAATCATAGCAATGTACTTTATAAGAAAGTCTATCCGTCTCAAAGCATATATTACCGAAGCACATTTTGACAAAATGGGGAAGCTTTTGGTTCTATTATCATTAGTATATCTATACTTTAATATTAATGAATATTTAGGACCTGCCTTCAAGATGGTTGGTGTTGAAGGAGAACATATTACAGAATTATTTGTTGGCAAATATGCTCCAATGTATTGGTTTGTTCAATTAGGAGGCTTAGTTTTACCCATTGTATTATTACTTTTTAAAACCATGCGCCGGTCTTTCCCTATATTTATAATCTCGATGTTTATAATTTTAGGGGCTTGGTTTAAACGATTTTTAATTGTAATTCCATCATTGCAACATCCTTATTTACCAATTCAGGGTGTAGATGAATCTTATTTGCATTACAATCCTACATGGGAAGAATGGAGCATTACTTTTGCTTCATTTGCATGGTTCTTATTAATTATTACGATTCTTGTCAAACTTTTCCCCATAATACCTATAAAGAAGCACGAACAAGTATTGAAAGGTCACAACATTCTAAATTTTTAAAATATGAAAACAAAGATCTTTAATATTGTCTGGGTTTTGAAAATACCATATTTAGTTCTCATTATTTTTTTTAACTATAATATTATTTTAGGGCAAGACAATGATATTATGGAAGAGGCAAAAATAGAATTAACGTTTGAAGAAGATGTCGATTCTAAAATTATAATAGCCTCGGCAACCGATATGAATAAAGAACCAATTGAGGACCTTGAACTCTATTTTTATGTTAAAAGATCCTTTAATAATTTACCAATAGGTGATATTTTTAATTCTACCGATGAAACTGGGATGGTTAAGATTGAGTTTCCCAATGATCTTCCTGGTGATTCTGAAGGCAATGTCACGATTATAGTTAAATTAATGGATTCAGATATTTATAACGACCAAAGTATAGAAACCGTGAAAAAATGGGGAATCCCTGAATTTTCACCGGATCAATTAGAAGAAAAAAGATCTCTATGGGCTGCAGCTGCAAATGCCCCAATCCCTCTCATTCTCATCATAAGTGCATTAATTTTTTCTATTTGGTTCATTATTTTTTATATCATTTATATCTTTTATAAGATAAACAAAACAGGAATCATAAAATCAAAACTACTCTAAACAAAATAGTTATATCATGAAAACAAAATCTTTTTTTATTAGCAGTTTGCTATTTACGGGAAGTCTGACATTAATATTAATGTCTATGACCTTACCAAATCAAGAAAAACCATGGATTGTTCCTAAAAAATATGAAAAAATGGAAAATCCTTACTTAGATGCCAAGGATGAAGACAATGTAGGTCGAATTCTGTATACCAAACATTGCAAATCATGCCACGGAAAAAATGGAAGAGGTGATGGTACTAAAGCTTCCAGTGTTGACACACCAGTTCCTGATTTTGCAAAAGATGCATTTAAGAAAGAAACTGACGGAAGCCTTTACTATAAAAGTGTTTTCGGAAGAGATGATATGCCGAATTTTGAAAAGAAAATAACAGAAGAAGAAGAAAGATGGCTTTTAATAAATTACATGAAAACACTTGCCGATTAAATGTGCAATAAAGAACATTTAAAGACAAAAGCATTTGCTATGATTCAAAGCGAAACACATAGATATTGAATGTGAATATGACATATGTCATTAAATTAAAATGATTTAAATACTATATTAACAAAACATTATTGCTATACCTGTGTTTGATTATAATTTGGTATAAAGTTAAAAGTATTAATTAACTCCTTTAAGGATCATAAAGTTTTTTGATTAGTTTACATGATTTTCACTTTAAGAAAAAAATACATTTTAAAAAAATTAAGCAAACCTGGATAATTTGTAATACCATTTAACGTAATCCTTCCCTTTATGGAGATCAAAGATTTACAATTTCATGAACTTAAAAAAACTAAAGTAAAAGAATTTAAGTTCTTTGGGGTTTCCCATAAAACAGCATCGATTGCCCAACGGGAACTATTCCATCTTTCGGAAAAAGAAAAAGAGAGATTGGTCGGATTAATTTGTAGTCATTTTTCTGATGTAACAGGACTATTAATTTTAGCGACTTGTAATAGAACTGAAATATATTTTGAATCCATAAGAACCAATGCTACTGAAATTCTTAAATTCTTTATGAATTTCAAAGGTCAACCAGAAACTGCCCAGATCGTTTTTCTGCAAACCAATGATACAAAGTCCACAATTAAACATCTTCTTCAAGTGTCTTCGGGCTTAGAATCTATGGTTTTGGGTGACGCCGAAATTATACATCAAATTAAAAAAGCATACCAATACTCAATGCAAAATAAATTGCAAGGTTCAATACTAGAGCGCACTATTCAAACCGTATTCAAGACTCATAAACGTATAAGCAACGAAACAAATTTCAGGGATGGAACCACATCGGTTGCCTATAAGGCTTTAAAATCAATTAGAGACTTTTATGGCAAAGAGGAAGCGAAATCTAGAAATATACTATTTATAGGTGCCGGTGATATTGTAGAACAATTATTTCAATACAATAGTAAGTTTAATTTTACCAATATCCATTTGAGCAATCGCAGTTCAACAAAAGCAAAAATTTTAGCTGAGCTAAACAACGCTAAAATTTACCCATGGAACAGAGTATTACAAAATAACTTTAATGAGTTTGACGTTATTTTAAGCGCTGTGAGCAATTGCCCACATTTAGTAACAAACATTTCAAATACAGCAAATAAAATACTTCTCATCGATTTGGGCGTTCCGAGTAATATTAATGAAAAATTGGCCATTCAAAAAAATATTACTTATTATAATTTAGATACTATTTCTTATGAGTTGCATGTAACAAAAATAAAAAGACTAGAAGCTTTAGATCATATAAATATTATTTTAAACGAAGAAAGAGAAATACTAATCGAATGGATTGAAAAAGCTGCGTATAGAAAGGCCATTGCTGCCCATAAAGAAAGAGTCAGTAAAAAAATCAAAAATGAACTTATCCAATCCAATAGCTACAGCGAAAAGAAAGCCATAGAGCTAACTAACGAGATTATAAAAAAAATAATAACCAACAATAAAAAATTTACCCAATCGGTGGGTATAATATAAAATAACTTGTTCATTTGCTATTACTCTTTAAGCACATAGAGTAAGTCTGTACCGTAGCTATAAATTTAATATTATTGTCACGACAGCGGCCCTTATATCATGATATACATTCTTTATTTGATTATTTTACTTTCTTCAAGAATTATTTCATAAAAATATCCAGATCCCAAGTCTTTATTCAGAACCACCTTACCCTCAATTGTAATTATATCCCCTTTGGTAACCTTATCTGTAGTTGTGGCTGTCAAATCAAAATAACCCTTAAAATCTGTACCATCTTGTATATGTAACCAGTTTACGTCCATAATTGCAGGGTTATACTTAGTTACTTCACCTTTAATGCGAACCCTAGTATTATTGAATCGCTCTTTATTCTGAAAAAGTTGTGCTATTGAAATGGCATTATTATCGGATATTACTTCAATATTTTTCTTCTGGACTAAAGGCTTAGTTCCCACATTTTGTCTCTTTTTAGAACCATAAATTGATGATTGGAATTCGCCTGAAACTAAGGAATTCATATCTTTTGTACTGCTAATACCATTTACAAAATATATGGATTCAAAAGTTCTACTTAATTCCTTACTTTCAAAATCCTTCATTTCCATAGGGTCTCGATAATAATAAGTTTGGTCGACATGAACCTCACTTAAAGGAGCAGCAATCCATTTTTCAACATCATTCTCAACAACTCGCAAATAAGAATATGCGCTTACATGAACCACCTCCTTCACTATAGCTTCATGAATTGCAATTTCGTAAATACTTGATTTATTAGATTTAGATCTTTCACAAGACCAGATAAATAGACTAAGAAAAATAGTTAATTTTAAAAGTTTCATATTGTAAGATCGATATTTAATTTCCTAACAAATTTAATCCATTCCTTTATGTTTTATGATGATAATTGTCATCTTAATTATTCAACCTAATAGTTAATTTTATACTTCCAACTAAAGAGTCAGGTTACATGAAGATCCTTTTGAAAATTCTGTTTTCACCAAGAACAACCCTTGGTTTATTGGTAATTTTCGCAATTGCCATGAGTACTGCAACATTTATAGAAAACACTTATGATACGGCCACCGCCAAAATCCTTGTATATAATGTTGCATGGTTCGAATTATTAATGGTTTTGATGATTATTAATTTTATTGGCAGTATTAAACGTTATCACTTATTAACTTGGAAAAAAATACCTGGATTTATTTTCCATAGTGCATTTGCCATAATTATTGTCGGTGCGGGTTTAACTCGTTACATAGGCTACGAAGGACACATGCATATACGAGAAAGATCCTCTTCAAATTTCATTTATACCAATGATAATTACCTTATTGCTAAAGTTAATAGGGGTAAAGAAGAGGTTCTAGCTGAAAAGAAATTATTAATGGGCATAAATGTTGACAATTTCTTTAAAACCAAAATAAAAACAAGTCAAGGAGATATTGCTATTTCATATAAGAATTTTATCAGAAATGCCACAGAAACATTCATGGAAAATGGAGAAGGCCATATTTCCCTTCTTTATCTTACCCTTAACATACAAGGACATAAAGATGAGATTGTCATTAAGAAGGGGGAATTGAAAATGAATCATGACTTCCCGATTGCATATGAAAACCGTTCTAATCCCAATGCTTTGATGATCCTAGAATCAGGAGATTCATTAGTTGTTCACTATCACAATCCTATAATGGTCAAATCAATGGTCGATTTCCAAGAATCTACCCTACCGGCCGGTGTGATTGGTAAGTTTTCCGACAAACAATTGTACAAACCGGCAGGTTCGGATATGGCCTTAGTAATGACAAAACAGGTTAAAAATGCAAGCATTAAATTTACTCCGCAAACGAAAGATCAAAATGCAGCTGACATGTTAATACTTGATGTTAACCATAATGGGAGATCTCAAGAAATAATGCTGAAAGAAGGGACTGGATCGATTCAAAATTTTCAAAAAGTTTCCTTTGGAGATTTGGAATTGGCCCTTTCTTACGGACCTAAACGTATTGATTTACCCTTTTCAATAAAACTTAACGATTTTGTATTAGAGCGCTATGGTGGGTCTAGGAGTCCATCATCTTTTGCCAGTGACGTCATGATAATTGACCCTCGAGATGACAAAGAGTATGTACAGCGAATCTCAATGAATAATGTGCTTGATTACGATGGGTATCGATTTTTTCAATCATCCTATGACACCGACGAAAAAGGCAGCATTCTTTCGGTAAATCATGATTGGTGGGGCACACTGATTACTTACATTGGCTATACTTTAATGATTATTGGTTTTATATGGACATTGTTAAATCCACATTCACGCTATTGGGATCTCATGAAAAAAATAAGAAATCTTAGGGAGCGCAGAAAATTACTAACTATCATTTTGATCGGATTATTAACCTCTTTAACATCAGCTCAGACGCAAAATCAAAAAATTAACCTTCGAAAAAACCTAAACGTGGTAAGCAAAGAACACGCCAACAAATTTGGAGACATAATGGTGTTAACTTTCGAAGGACGATACGCCCCTATAAATACTCTTGCCATTGATGTCTTGCATAAAATATCTAGAAAAGATAAAATTGTCATCCCCTCAATTGGGGTAATGACGGCCAACCAAATATTCTTAGATATTCCATTAAACAGCGAATTTTGGAAAAATCAAGAGATTATTTATATAAGAGAGCAAAGTGTTTCCGATATATTGGGGATTCGTAAAAAATATGCCTCCTTCAATATGTTCTTTGATAATGATGGCTCCTATCGATTGAAGGAATATGCCGAAAAAGCTTTTAGGAAACCTGAAGGAGAACGAAATAAATTGGATAAGGAGATTATAAAAGTTAATGAACGACTTGAAATTTTTATGATGTCCTTTAAAGGCAGTTTACTGGATATTTTTCCTTTACAAAACACTCCAGAAAAATGGGTTAGTTGGGATGACCCTTCGGCAACCATCGAGTTACAGGGGAGTATCCGTATTATTAATGACGACCTGCAACTATCGAAGATAAATCATCAAAATATAATGCGGTCTTATCTAAAGGAGACTTATAAGGCTGTACAAACCGGTGACTACTCAATATCTGAAAAAATACTCGGCTATATTTCGAGTATTCAACGACATTATGGCAAGAAAGTCGCTTTACCTTCTGAGGCAAAATTACAACGCGAAATTAGTTATAACAATTCCAACATTTTTATCAAACTAAGGAACCTGTATTCAATTTTAAGTGTCATTTTACTGTTCTTGGCTTTTATTGACAATTTAAAATCAAAGCACAATAAAATTTTAAGCTTTACATTAAATATAACCATAGCAATATTATTTGCTGGGTTTATCTGCCATACTTATGGCTTAATAATGAGATGGTACTTATCTGGGCATGCCCCTTGGAGCAATGGCTATGAAGCCTTACTATTAGTTTCTTGGGCAAGTTTATTCGCTGGATTTAGTTTTAGCATATTTTCTAAGATAACTTTAGCCGCTACTACCCTATTGGCATTTTTAACCTTAATGACAGCAAGCCATAGTAGCTACGATCCACAATTAACAAACTTGCAACCCGTACTCAAATCGTATTGGTTAATCATTCATGTGGCTACATTGACCATTAGTTATGGTTTCTTAGGACTAGGGCTAGTATTAGGTCTGTTTAACATGTTTATTTATACTTTAAAGACCAGTAAAAATTACCAGCGTTTATCATTGATTACGAGAGAATTAACTTATATAAATGAAATGACTATAACCGTAGGTTTATTATTAGCGACGGTAGGAACTTTTTTAGGTGGTGTATGGGCCAATGAATCCTGGGGTCGTTATTGGGGTTGGGATGCTAAAGAAACATGGGCTTTGGTTATTACCATCGTTTATACTATTATAATCCACCTACGTTTAGCCCCAAAAATTAAGGGAGAATTTATCTTCAATATGGCATCTATTATTGGTTTTGGATCTGTATTAATGACTTTTCTAGGGGTCAATTATTATTTTACCAAAGGGATGCATAGTTATGCCAATGGGGATACTCCCGTTTTTCCAATTTGGTTTTGGCTAGTTATCATATTACTAATAGTGCTTATAATCTTTGCAGGTATTAACAAGCGTAGAATAGACAATTACCATCTTGAAGTGGGCGACCGTTAAAGTTTCTGAATATAAAAAAAGCACCCGCCTGATTTTTCCAAGAGGGTGCAATTTTATTTAACATTTAAACCCGTTTATTAAGAAACTAATTCTTCATGTACCTTTTCGGTATTTATAGCTGACTGGATAGCATTTTTTTGCTTAAACAGCATAGAATCAATACTTGGTGGCAAGGTTTTATCTTTTAAAATATCTTTATATTCCTTCAAGCTTGCTTCTTCACCTTTTATGGCTTCTTCCAAAATAGCTTCTTCATCATTTGACGAAAGCAGAGATTTTAAACTCATCCAATTTCTGTGGACCGTTCCTTTAAAACTACCCGAGTCTTTAGGTTCTTCACCATATCGCAAAATTTCTGTTCTCAATTGTTTTGCAAACTCGCTTCTTTCGGTTGCCCTGCGCTCAAAAAAGATTTTTAAGGTTGGACTTTCCACATTTTCAGCAGCATTCATATAGCCCTTTTCGGCATCATAATTTTTTACTAGTAATTCATTTAATTTGTTTGAAATTTTTTCAGTATACTTCATGTTATCCTATTCATTTTAAATTTCAATATTTTCTTTATAGATGCGTATTGTTTCACATCTGTATGTATAATATAACATTCATAGTGGCTCAAGTCAAGTTTTTAACACAATTTATAAGTATTTACAAGGCTTTAACAAGTTTAGCGCATATTTTAACAATTATAAAAAGGCAATTTGAGGTTATTGATATAAAAGCCTATTTTTGATATAATCAAAAGCTGTTTTTATGAAAAACTTTCTAGCCTTTTTAATTACCGTTATTGGCTTAAATTCGATTTTTGGCCAGCACATTCCTTTATATGTTGGCACATACACTAATGAAGACAGCGAAGGCATTTATCATTTACAATTTAACACCAAAACTGGAGCACTTAGCAATCTAAAGTTGGCAGCAACCATTAGCAATCCATCTTTTATTGCATATTCTCCAGACAAAAAGTTTGTATATGCTGTAGACGAAGGTGAAAATGGAACTGTGTCTTCTTTCAAAATAATGGAAAATGGCACTTTAGAGTTTATTAACCGAGAAAAAACTTTTGGCGGCGCCCCGTGTCATATTTCAGTCAACCCAGAAGGCAACAAATTGGTGGCTTCCAATTATAAGGGTGGCAATATATCATTGTATGATATTAATGCCGATGGAAGTTTAAATGAAGCATCACAGGTTTTTGACCATAATACAACTGACGAAAAATCGCATGCTCATTCGTCGCAATTTTTTGGAGATGACCTTTTTGTTTCCGACTTGGGCAGAAATGCCCTCTATCAATATAAATTGAAAGAGAGCAAATATGCTCTTGAATCTCCAGCTATTATTGAAACAACAGGTAACCCAGGACCTAGGCACTTTACAATTACAGCAAATGGAACATACATTTACATAATTAATGAATACGGATGCTCCATAACTTCGATTGAAAAAACCAATTCTGGCTTTAAAATAATCGATGAAGATTCAACTTTAGATGAGAATTACAAAGGTCACAACTCTTGTGCCGACATACATTTAAGTAAAGACGAACGCTTTTTATATGGCTCTAACCGAGGCGAAAATTCTATTGCGGTTTTTAAACGAAATACCAAAAATGGTACTTTGGAAAAAATACAGAATATAAGTGTTCATGGCAATTGGCCTAGAAATTTCACACTAGACCCAACTGGAAAATTTCTTTTGGTTGCCAACCGAAAAAGCAATAATATTTCCGTTTTCAGTATTAATTCTTCTACTGGGAGACTCTCTTTTTTGCATGATTTTAAGGCACCAACTCCTGTATGTTTGCTGTTTTGAATGTTTCAGTAAATTTCACAACAAATAACCATCTGATAATTAAAAAAATATAGTATATTTGCGCCCTCATTAATAACTCGAGGTCGAGAACCTCAAATAATTAATTATTATGCCAGTAAAAATTAGATTACAAAGACACGGTAAAAAAGGAAAACCTTATTACTGGATCGTTGCAGCAGATGCACGAGCAAAAAGAGATGGTAAATACCTTGAAAAATTAGGTGCGTACAATCCAAACACAAACCCAGCAACTGTTGAATTAAACGTTGATGGCGCTGTTAAATGGTTACAGAATGGTGCACAGCCAACTGATACAGCTAAAGCAATTTTATCTTATAAAGGTGCTTTATTGAAAAACCATCTTGCAGGAGGTGTAAAAAAAGGGGCTTTGACAGAAGAGCAAGCTGAAGAAAAATTCAATGCTTGGTTGGATGAAAAAGCAGCTAAAATCCAAGCTAAAGCCGAAGGTTTAACAGAAGCTAGCGCCAAAGCCAAAGCAGACGCTTTAGCTGCAGAAAAAGCTGTAAATGAAGCAAGAATTGCTGCTGCGGCTCCTGTTGTTGAAGAAGAAGCAACTGAGGATGAGGCTCATGTTGCAGAAACTGAAGCATCAAGCGAAGAAGAATAAAAATTAAATTTTTATACTTTTAATCCCGCCTTTGGCGGGATTTTTTATGCGAAAAAAAAACCCAAATAATGAGGCCCCTGAATCAAGTTCAGGGAGACAAATCAATTCATTTGTCATGAAAAAAGAAGACTGTTTTTACCTAGGAAAGATTATAAAAAAGTATAGTTTTAAAGGAGAGGTTTTAGCAAAACTTGACACTGACCAGCCAGAGCTTTACGAAAACCTTGATGCTATTTTTTTAGAATTGAGAAACAATCTAGTTCCTTTTTTTATTGAAAGCTCACAGTTGCACAAATCGGAATTGTTGCGCATAAAATTTGAAGATGTTGATACCGAGGCTGATGCAGATGCCATCATGAAAAGTGATTTATACCTTCCTTTGGATTTGCTTCCTAAACTAGAAGGCAACAAGTTTTACTTTCACGAAGTCATCAATTTCACCATAGAAGATATTAATTTTGGTAAAGTGGGGACTATTAAAGCCATTAACGATTCTACGGCACAAGCCTTATTTGTAGTTGACAGGGACGGAACAGAAATCCTAATCCCCATGAATGATGAATTTATTGTTAAGGCAGACCGAAAAAACAAAACCATTTTTGTTGAAACACCCGAGGGGTTAATTGACTTATACCTTTAGACAAACACAGACTACAGCATAAAAAACACAGAGGCCAATCTTTAAAGATTGGCCTTTGTATTTATTTTTTTATTTAATTTCTAGGCAATCTGGCTATCCCCAATTTGAATGGCATGCAGGCTTCTTTCAACGGCATCTCTTTGCTTTTGCAATAATTGCGCTATGTGTTCTGAAAATTTTACTTTGTTTAATGTGTCGTTGTATTTATCAATAGTCCAGGTTTTCATTCTGCAAACTTCATCAAAAAGAGCGTACTCATCATTTTTGGAAATAATTTGTTTTAACCTAGCCCGTAATTTGTTCAATGCTCCTTGCTCATCTTCAGAGTATTCTGGATTTCCTCCCTTTTGAATAATTTCAGCCCCAAGAAACCTACAAAACTCACTTCGTTTAAATGCCATTGCCCTAAAAAAGTTTTTCAATTCTGCATCTTCAACATGATGCAAAGCATCAAGATAAATTTTTTCCGCATCATTATTAATGGCTAAAAGTTCGTTTAGTTGAGTAATAGTTGGATTTGATTTTTTCATTGTTTTGGGGTTTTTCAGGATTACAATAAATTGATAAATAAGCGTTTAGCTTCTCAAATTAAACTATTTCTCACATAATTCAATGTTTTATCATATTTTTTTGCATTTCAGTAATATTTTGCGCCCTTTATCGGCATTCACTGAACAACTTCAACAACAATTTTTGCTTAACCTAAGCTTTATGCATTCTGGGCAATCAAGCTTTCTGATCTTTTAATGGTATTCATCGTAGCCTGGATACCATCGCGCTGTTCTACGAGTAATTTACATACAGATAGTGGCAAATTTAACTCATTTAACAAGGTATTATACTTGCTAATGGTTGATTGTTTTATTCTATAAACTTCCTTGAGCAAAAGACTGTAATCTTTAAGAAAGATTAAATTCCTGAAATTCATGGAAACTTTATAAGACTCTCTTCCAACGGCTTCCGAAAATTTGGATTTACCCACTAGGTTCTCGATTTCCAAGCACAACTGCTCACTGTAAATTTTGCGAACTCTACTTTGCTCTTGAAAAAACGACTTAAGTTCTTCGTCATCAATAGCTTTAAACGCTTCCTGATAAATATTCTCAAGCTCGTGGTTAGACACCAACAAATCATTTAATTTCTTTAAAACTTTCTCCAAATTCCTCATTATCTTAAATTCTTAAACTATTCAAATTCTACCACTATAAATGATATACGTGGTAAAATTAAAAACAAGACGAATCAAAACCCATTTTTTAACATTGTTTAGTATATTTTAGCACATTTTAACGTGTTTATACAATGTCCAACAACCTTTTTAAATTTAAGCAATTTAGTATAAACCAAGACCAATGTGCCATGAAAGTTGGCACCGATGGGGTATTACTCGGTGCTTGGACGACCCTAAAAAACAAACCATTTTCTGTATTGGATATTGGTGCTGGAACAGGCATCCTATCGCTGATGTTGGCACAAAGAAGCCGTGCCGATGTTATTGACGCCCTTGAGATTGACGAACTTGCCTATGAACAATGTGTGGATAATTTTGAGCATTCTCCTTGGGGTGACAGGCTATTTTGCTACCATGCCTCATTGGAGGAATTTGCAGATGAAATTGAAGACAAATACGATTTAATTGTTTGCAATCCACCCTTTTTTGTCGAGGATTACAAAACTAAAAATGAGCAAAGGGATATGGCCCGTTTTCAAGACGCCATGCCTTTTGACCACTTAATTGAGAGCGTTGCCAAGTTGTTATCTAAAAATGGGATTTTTTCGGTTATTATACCATTTAAGGAAGAATCTATATTAATTGAAATAGCATCAAATTTCAACCTCTTTCCAAACAACATTTTACATGTTAAGGGCAGCCCTACTGCGAAATTCAAACGAAGTTTAATTGAATTTTCTTTTGGTGTAAGCGACCTGGAAAAAGAGACACTAATCATTGAAACTTCAAGACACCAATACACCGAAAATTATATTAAACTGACAAAGGATTTCTATTTAAAAATGAAGGACAGCTAGTCGTTCCGCTTATGCCAATGCATTAACAAATAGAAAGGGATTCCTGATAACAATAAGATGAATCCGTAAAATACGGTATCCCTACCCGAACCCCAAATAGCCCAAAGGGAATAAGCGAACCCGAGGCTACCCAAAAGAAAGGTTTTTACCCAATTATTGGCATGTAATTTCTTTTCAATGATTATTAAAACGTAAGCTGCGGCACTAAGCAAATATGGCAGCAAAGCCACAAAAACCACTATTTCCACAATAATTTCAAACTGATCAACCAGACCTTTAGTAAAATTCATGAGCATAACAGCACTTGAAAGCAAACTACCAATAACCAGTCCAATAACAGGGGCTCCCTTTTTGTTTTCCTTTTTGAAGATTCTTGGAAACAAGTCATCTTTGGCAGTTGCCATGGGCACTTGCCCCGTAATCAATATCCAACCATTTAAAACACCAATGCCTGAAATAATAACACCAACAGCTACAAAATAACCACCATAATCTCCAGCAATGAGTCTTGCGGCTTCAGCAAATGGAGCGGGAGATTTTTGTAACACCTCTGTAGGCAATACGCCAAAAAGAACCACGGTTGCCAAAACATATACAATTGTTGTTAAAATGGTTCCAAGCATGGTGGCCTTGGGAACAACAACTTCAGAATTCTCTACACTTTCTGCCGGTATAGTGGCACATTCAATTCCTAGAAATGCATATAATGTCATTACAGCCACCGCTGGCAAGGTTGCAAAATCACTATTCCCGGTTAAATTAAAAGCAGGGAAATTTTCAATATTGAAAAAGAAAACGCCAACTATAATAACAAATGCCAATGGTAATAACTTTAACGCAGTAGTTAAAACCTGAACTTTACCAGATTCCCTAATTCCCTTTGTATTAATCCATGTAAAAAACCATATCAAGAGCAACCCAATACTTACGGAATAGATAGAATTGGTTTCCAACACAGGAAAAAAGAAACTTATAGCGCCTACAATGGCAATGGCAACAGCGCCATTACTTACCCAACAGGATATCCAATACCCCCATGCCATTAAAAACCCAATGAAATCACCAAATCCGGCTCTTGAATAGGCATAAGGACCTCCACTTTTATTAACAACAATTTTACTTAGATTACTAAATATCTTGGCTAAAATCAGCGCCCCTATCCCGGTAAACACCCATCCTAATAGGCTTATACTCCCATATTTGGCCAAAGCCGCGGGCAAAACAAAAATGCCAACACCAATCATATTACCAATGACAAGGGACGTAGCGGTTATAAATCCTATTTTCTGTGGTTTCGAACTCATCTAAAAGGTTTTAATAATAGATAAACTTTAATTATGTAAATTACAAGACGGTTAAATATACAATTATAAAAGAATAAATGGCATATAACTTTTATATAGACCACGATATTTCTAAAGCAGAAACTCTTCCATCATCATTCTATAGAGATGAAAGTGTTTTTGATGCTGTGAAAGAAAAAATATTTCTGAAATCCTGGCATTTTATTGGCGATAAAACTTTGGTCTCAGCAAAACGGTCTGTTTATCCATTTTCATTACTCGAAGGCTATCTTTCTGAACCTTTAGTTTTGACTAAAGACAGTGATAACAACATCTCTTGTTTATCCAATGTTTGCACCCACAGAGGAAATCTATTGGTTACGAAAGCCGGTTCACCAAAAAAAATAATTTGTGGCTACCATGGCAGACGCTTTAACTTAAAAGGTGAATTTGAATACATGCCCGAATTTGAAAAAACCCAAAGTTTTCCTCGTACCTGTGACAACTTACACAAACTTCCTTTTAAGCAATGGGGGCCATTGTTGTTTTCTAGTCTCAACCCTGTTTTTGACTTTCAAAAGGTCATTGATACAATGAATATACGCATCGGATTTCTTCCTTTGGATGAATTCAATCCCGATAAATCATTAAACAATGATTTTATGGTTGATGCGCATTGGGCTTTATATTGCGATAACTATTTGGAAGGTTTTCACGTGCCTTTTGTGCATAAAGATTTGAACGCCATTTTAGACTATGGAAGCTACAAAACCGAGATTTATGAATTTTGCAATCTTCAAATCGGATTTAGCAATGACAGTAAAAATATTTTTGATTTGCCAAAAGGCCACATTGACCACGGTAAAAATATAGCTGCTTATTACTTTTGGATATTTCCTAATTTAATGTTTAATTTTTACCCATGGGGGCTTTCCATAAACTTGGTACAACCCATTGGTGTTAATAAAACAAAAGTTTCCTTTATATCTTATGTTTATAATGCAGATAAACTAAATGAGGGTGCAGGGAGTGGCTTAGATAAGGTGGAGCAAGAAGATGAAGATATTGTTGAAAACGTACAAAAAGGGATACGTTCATCGTTTTACAAAACAGGTCGGTTTTCACCAACAAGAGAACAAGGGGTTCATCACTTTCATCGGCTAATCGCTGAGTTTTTGAACAGATAAATTTTTTAAATTAATTACTATTTTAAAATATTAAATTTCATTTATTTTGGCTAAATTTGACTTTTACTAAATTTTTAATAAAAAAATACAGTATTATTTAGGAATTATTTATTTAAATTAAAAATAATGAAACCTGATTTATTTGAAGCTCCAGACTATTATAACTTAGATGAACTACTAACAGATGAGCACAAATTGGTACGCGCTGCAGCTCGCGAATGGGTGAAGCGTGAAGTTTCTCCAATCATTGAAGAGTATGCCCAAAAAGCAGAATTCCCCAACCAAATAATCAATGGATTGGCAGAAATTGGAGCCTTCGGCCCTTATATTCCTATGGAATATGGAGGAGCTGGCTTAGACCAAATTTCGTATGGACTAATTATGCAGGAAATTGAACGCGGAGATTCTGGTATTCGTAGTACGGCCTCTGTTCAATCCTCTTTGGTTATGTATCCTATTTGGAAATATGGTAATGAGGCACAACGTAAAAAATATCTACCTAAATTAGCAAGTGGCGAATGGATAGGCTGTTTTGGTTTAACCGAGCCAGACCACGGAAGCAACCCTGGAGGCATGGTTACCAATTTTAAAGATAAAGGTGACCACTATTTACTAAACGGAGCCAAAATGTGGATTAGCAACGCACCATTCGCAGAAGTTGCCGTTGTCTGGGCAAAAAATGAGGAAGGGCGAATACACGGGCTCTTGGTTGAACGTGGTATGGAAGGGTTTTCAACCCCAGAAACTCATAATAAATGGTCATTACGGGCATCTGCAACTGGCGAGCTCATTTTCGATAATGTAAAAGTGCCAAAAGAAAATTTATTACCTAACAAATCTGGGCTAGGCGCACCCCTCGGATGCTTGGATTCGGCTCGTTATGGTATTGCATGGGGAGCCATCGGGGCTGCTATGGACTGTTACGACACGGCTTTACGCTATAGTAAAGAACGCACCCAGTTTGGAAAACCCATTGGGCAATTTCAACTACAGCAAAAAAAATTGGCAGAAATGATTACCGAAATCACAAAGGCACAATTACTAACTTGGAGGCTCGGTGTAATGCGAGAAGACGGCAAAGCAACATCTGCCCAAATATCAATGGCAAAGCGCAATAATGTTGATATGGCTATAAACATTGCCCGCGAAGCACGGCAAATTCTTGGCGGCATGGGGATAACCGGAGAATATAGCATCATGCGGCATTCCATGAATTTAGAAAGCGTCATTACTTATGAAGGCACGCACGACATCCATTTATTGATTACTGGTTTGGATATCACAGGATTGAACGCCTTCAAGTAAAACAACCAATATTTTCAATATTCATTTCTTAAAACCTTTAGCAGATAGTTTTCCAAAGGAAAAATTCTTCATATTTTTATACTTCCTAACTATTAATACAGGTTTTTAGCCAAACCTGTTGCGATTTTTTGTCTACGAAAAATTAAAATTGATTGTATTTCTAATTTAAACAACCAACCAAGTGAGCAACACAACCAAAACAAAGAACAGAAAAGACATCATCCAATTTATAAACCTGCAATTGGCCGCATTGGGACAGCCAATATTTAGGGACAATCCTGATAGCTCAGAAAAATTCGGCGACCCAAGGTTTGAAGAATTAACCAAAGGGCTAATTCAAGGTTTTCGCGAAAAGTCAAGGCTTTTGGCACAACATCATTCCCCTGTAGATTCGCGAATTCAAAATTTCATTAATGATTATCTCAAAGATGTCGACTATAAAAAATCGTATATTTTACCGAACGATACACTAATTCTATCAAAAAAAGGACAGGCTAGAGAAGCCAGCTTACCTCCAGACGGCAATTCTTTTGAGAGCAGTTTGGTAAATTCGAAAAGGCTTAAACAGGGCATATTAAACAACCCGCTGCATGATAAAAGAACCACAAAAGGTACTTTTCATATTGTAGAAGGTGATTTGCCCGTGCCTTTAGATAAGAAAGAAGTCCCTAAAATTGTTTTCGCCCATTTTTTGAATGCTGCCTTCAATCCACCAAAAGATTTAAAAGTTCTGCCATTCACTTCCAATCAAGAAAAACAAGCCAAGGTTATGGTCTCCATGTTGTTGAGGCCTACCGTTTGCCCTGAGGTTAAAGGTATTATTGCACAAAAATCTATGGAAGTTCGTTTTTTTGCTCCAGGAAACCTAGTGAGTAATTTAGACTTTGTTGAAAATATTTTTGGCAATGCAGGCAATCCAAATTTAGCAAAGAATGACGCTGCCTTAGACACTGAACATTGGACAGGACATACAGGCTGTATTGTGTTGGCGCCTCAGCTCATCACTTTAAAAAAGAAGGATGTTGGTTTACCGCATTACGATAATGCTACCGAACGCCAAAGAAATGACGGCATGTGCTGGAAGGACGCAAACGAGCTCTACAATGATGGTGGTGCATTTAAAATTACCTGCAGAGACGATAGAGGTGTTGTCGTTACTTTGATTGCAGACAACTACTACGGCTATTCCAAAAAAGAAATCAAAACCCAAATTAGTTATTCTGCCAACTTATTTGGTCTGGTAGAAGAAGAACACGCCGGAGGTGCAATTGCCTTTGCCAGACGTGTTATGGGCGACACTGTAAACGGCAATGATTACTCTAACGTTTACGGTCTTGATCATAATTTTGAAGACGTTAAAGCCCTATTGGTCGACAGAATTGAAGTTAAACCGGAGAACTACGCGGTAGATATAAATTACCCTAACATTGTTTATATACCAGAATCTGCTTATATAAACACCAACACCAATAGCATCGCCTGGGAACACAAGGGAAAAGAACAAAAGTTAAAATTGTCGCCTTTTAAAACTTATGTGCATCCTACGGGAAACAAACTTAGACTGGAAAAACATAAATCCATCAATTTATGGCGAATTATTGAAACATTCCCAGAGGGAATGTTTTGCCATAAGCCTTGTACAGTTTCGGGAGGCGGAAAGTCTGAGATTTCAAAATCGATGCAGAACGCCATAACATACAGCACATTCAACCTTCATAATATTGAAGAGGATTTTAAAAAGGCTGATGAAATTATTGAGTTCGATTATTCCACACGATGGAAAGTAAAAGACCCTAATAGACCTAAATCTAGATCATTCCTCAGTGAAAAAAGAACATTGGGATCTGTTGTAAAACTATTAACACCTTCGGAGGAAAACTCAGATGAATTTAACGCTTTTTTAAAGGGAATTCCTGTACACGTCCGCTCGCTTGTTCTCTTTGTTAAACGACTATTCAGGCAAGCACATGGCGCCAACCTTAATTGGAAGGACATGATGTCCGTTGAAATTATTAATGGCGTTCAGGGCACCTCATTAATGTACAATAACACCCCTGTGGTTGGTAGTTACGTAAGGATTGGTTTCAACCAACATGGTAACTGGATGCTTAATAAATTACGCTCTGATTTTTCAGCAAGTGAAAAAGTTCAAACTGAAGATGATATAACCGCTTCCATTACATTACCAAAATATAGGTTTAAAAATTTAAACCCTGAATACACTAACAAAAGTGTAAAAATATTGACCAATTGCGAAGCACATCTATTCCAAAGGCCAGATGAAGCCATAGTACGCGGTTATGATAAAAATGCTGAGCTGGATATTATTTCAGATGGCAGATTCTTGACAAATTATGAAATGTTGACCAAAGAAGACGCCATAGCCATTTATGAGGACACAATAAATTTTGACAAGTACACTCAGCCAGTTAAGGATTTTATACTTGAAATTATTAATAGCGAAAATGATGAAGCACAGTTTGTACTGCCTTCTCACCCCAGGATTGTAGATGGCGAACCTACTAAAAACCCACGTTACTTGGAACCAAACAGATTCTTTAAAGAAACTGAAGCTTCGTATGTTGCAGATATTGGCGTGCGTTTACATAGAAAAATTAAGCCTGAAGACCCTGTAATTCATGCGGTGAATGCTGTTTTACCGGGTAGGCGAAACAACCCCGCAGACAGAAAAGCGGGCATTCGTCCTTTAGCGGTTTATAACCCAATTCACTATCAGGAAACACCAGAGCTGTTTATGGACTTTATCTGTAGTTTAACGGGCAAATCGCCATCGACCACCGGTGCGGGTTCAGAGGGTGCCTTAACAAAAGGGCCGTTCAACATGTTAACCCCAACAACAGACTTAAACAACGCCCTCCTATCGCATATTTTAACGGAATCTAATGCCTTTAGCACCGCTGCTGGATATGTTGGTGGCGAAAACAAAGTAGATCACGACATCAGTATATTAATTCCAGAAATTTGGGCCAGATTAACCCCAGAAGATAGAGATCCAAAACAATTGATTAAAAATGGCGCATTGGAAAAACTGGAAGATTTTGAATACAACGGAAAGACCATTTTGGCGAGTCGTTTGGGATATCGTATCACTAAAATTTTCTCTTTAAGATGTTTAAATCGTCTATTTGATGAACCAACAGCTGTGTTCAACGAAAAAATGCTAAAGCCTGAACTGCAAGGCTTGGAAGACTATGTAGACGGTATTAATAACATTGTTGATGCTCAACAGAAAGTAGCACTCAGATATTTTGAAGATGGAAGTGTTGACGCGGCCATTCCGCCTTTGAAAATTTTATTGCACATCATGGCATATGGCCAATATGAAGGCAAAAACATCAATGACCCTGAATTAAGAAAATATTTTGACAGAGATTATGTGGTAAATACCGATTGGTACAAGAAAAGACTTGAACTAAAACAGCAGAAAAACATTAGGTTCTATGATTCCCAAATTGCATATTTAGAAAATTTCATAAAGGATCCAAACAATAAAGAAGTGTCCGAAGAAATGAATCTAAAAAAGCGCTTGGAAACGGTAAAAAACTTGTACAACGATGTAAAATCTGATGATTATTTAGAACGTCTTGTTGGCACTATTGGAGCTGACCCTTTATGTCGAAAATAAATAGGCTAGCCATTTAAGTAAAGCCTGTTGAAGACTTTAGTTGTATTGCTAAACTTCAACAGGCTTTAATATTTTATAACAATTTCAATTTTAGATATGCTTAAAATAAATTTGTATTTTTAGAAAAAAAGCTAAAAATGAAAAAGAGACTTTGCTTGGCAATATATGTCATGTTGTGCATGGGTTGCACATCAAGTCAGGAATTAGAGAACATAAACGATTTGATGGAAAATCCTAATCCTGAAAACAATCCAGGCACCAAAGAAGAAACCGAAACCCCAACAACTTACAACCTTCTAGCTTTGGGTGATAGTTACACCATTGGGCAAAGTGTATGTGAAACCTGTAGGTTTCCTGAGCAATTAAAAGATAGCTTGATTTCGAACTTTAATCCTAATGACACGTTCAACTTAAAAATCATCGCTACCACTGGATGGACAACTACAAACTTGCTACAGGCATTGAGCACCGAAAATTTAGAGGCCAACTATGATTTGGTTACGCTTCTTATTGGTGTAAATAATCAGTATCAACAAAAACCATTTTCAATTTACGAAACTGAATTTCCCAATCTTGTAAACAAGGCTATTCTGTATGCCAAAAATGATATAGCGAATGTTATTGTAATTTCAATTCCAGATTACGCCTTCACTCCTTTCGGAAATGGAAACGAAAAAATATCGGAAGAGATTGATAACTACAATGCTTTTGCCAAAACCTATTGTGATAACAATAATATTTCCTATATCAACATTACAGATATCACAAGAATGGGATTGACAAACCCCAATTTGGTGGCTTCAGATGGATTACATCCATCCGAACTAGCATATTCTAAATTTGTTGAACGTATCTTGCCCATTGCTATAAAAAAGCTTAAAGATTAAGATTGAAATAATATTGGGACAAATTCTTGAATCGGTTTTTTGCTTACATTTACTTTATGCTTTCGTCGAAAAAAAGATTGGATTGGGCTTACAAAAATGCTAAAGTCATTGATTTTGATGATGACAGTAAGTTTATTTTATTTAGCGATTGCCATCGTGGTGACAACAGTTTTGCTGACGACTTTGCAAACAACCGAAACATCTATTTTCACGCCTTAAAACATTATTACGCTGAAGGTTTTCAGTATTGCGAACTTGGAGATGGCGACGAACTTTGGGAAAATCTATCTTTTGAATCCATTTTAAACGCCCATAAAAACGTGTATATGCTCATGAAACAATTTCATGAGGAAAAACGGCTACACATGATATGGGGCAACCACGATATGGTTTATCGCGACCCCAACTACGTAAAAAAGAATCTATCAACCTATTTCGACCCAAAGACCGGTCAAGACGAAGAACTTTTTGGAGAGATTACCTATCATGAAAGCATTCTTTTAAAGCATTGTATGACTGGGCAAGAGGTGTTTTTAACCCACGGCCATCAAGCGGATTGGTGGAATTTCCTGTTTTGGAAATGGAGCCGTTTTCTGGTTAGAATTCTTTGGAAGCCCTTAAACGTTATGGGGATTGCTGACCCCACAAGCCCGGCTAAAAACTATAAAGAACTTATAAAAGTAGAACGCCGAACAAAAAAATGGATTATCGAAAATAACAATCTAGTCACGGTTGTTGGGCACACACATCGCCCACGTTTTCCTGAACCCGGAGATATTGCCTTTTTCAATGACGGCAGTTGCGTTCATCCCCGAAGTATTACAGGTATAGAAATAAAAAACGCCAAAATTTCACTCATCAAATGGCAGATAGAAACCAATGATGATGGCATACTTCAAATTGTACGCGTTGTTCTTGAAGGCCCCAGAAAACTCTCAAATTATTCTTCACAATAAAATAAGAATTTTATCAAATAACTTATTCTGTTTCTAATGACTAAATTGTATTTAAAGATGTAATTTAAATCACTATATTTACTATAATCACCAACCAACCAAACCAATACAATGAAAACCAAAATTTTTTCACTCATTCTGATGAGCATTATCATGTACTCTTGTAATTCTAAACAAGACAAAAAAATCGAAGAAACAGAAAACGAAACAGTCGCACAAGAACCTATCAATCTTGTTGAAAGAGGTGAATATCTTGTGGATTTAGGTGGATGTCACCATTGTCATTCACCTAAAATAATGACCGAACGAGGTCCTCTACCCAACCCTAAATTGTTACTTTCGGGACACCCTGCAGACGAAGTATTACCTCCTTACGACAAGGAAACAGCAAAAAGTTACGCCTTATTTTCAATGGGCTTTACATCCTTTACCGGCCCTTGGGGCACTTCTTTCGCCGCTAACCTAACACCTGATGACTCTGGTATAGGCACTTGGAGTGAGGCGCAATTTTTCAAATCTATGCGCCTAGGGAAACATAAGGGTTTAGAAGGTAGTAGACAAATATTGCCTCCGATGCCGTGGGAAGACTTTGGGAAAATGACTGATGAAGATTTAAAGTCGGTGTTTGCATACCTAAAAAGCCTTCCAGCTGTTGAAAACATTGTACCGCCACCAATTCCTCCTGCTATCTAATAGAGTTCTAGAAAAAACAAAGACCTAAAAACTTTAATACTTTTTTAGGTCTTTCTTGTTTACAAGTTCTAAAATCTAAGTTTTAACTTTCTGGTGCCAACGCCACTTCAAGACCTTCCATATCTGGCGTCATTTGAATTTGGCATCCCAAACGGCTATTCTTCTGTACATCAAAAGCTTCAGCTAGCATGGCATCTTCATCATCAGTCATTTCCGGTAATTCATGATTGCTCAAAACATAACATTGGCAAGAAGCACACATGGCCATCCCTCCACATACCCCTATGGTTCCTTCTGGGGCAAGTTCATAAGACCTTACAACTTCCATAAGGTTCATGGCCATATCTGTGGGCGCCAAAACCTCATGTTTCACACCGTCCCTATCTGTAATGTTAACTTTAATATCCATCCTACCGCTATTGTTTATACGCTTTTGTTATACGTTATCTCTAATATTTTGAAAAAATAAGGGCAAAAATAAAACTAAATTTATAATTTTCAAATCATTTTCCTATAATTCTTATAGGATTAATAGGTTTTATGTTTATTTCGTTACAAAACAACCCTTTACACTGTGTTTTCACTAAAATGAATTTAGGCATATTTTTTTAAAACAATAATAATTCCTGACATAAATCATAAAATTCACAGCACGAATGCACTAATTTCACCAAGTGAATTTGATATAACTATTTAATGGTTATGAATGCTCAAGCTAACAATAACGACACTTTTGTTCATTCCGGTATTATTTCTAAAATTTCTGGAGACTCTGTTATTGTTGCTTTAGAACAAAACATACATTGCGAATCCTGCAAAGCAAGGGCTGCATGTGGTATTTCTGAATCTTCCACTAAAGAGGTCACTGTTTATAATGCCACAGACCCTTTTATTGTTAACGAACATGTACAGGTTATCTTAAAAAAAACACTAGGCTTTAAGGCTGTGTTTTGGGCCTATGTTTTTCCTTTTTTACTCATACTTTTTACGTTAATCATTGCTTCTGCCTTTTTCGCCGAATGGATAGCCGGAGTATTATCCATCTTAGTGCTATTACCATACTACTTAACCCTTCATTTTCTTAAAAACAACATGAAAAGTGTTTTTAAAATTTCAATATTAAAACAAAGTTGAACATGACAGATTTAATATTAAATAGTGTTTTGTTATTAGCTTCCTTGGGGGTTATAGCAGCCATTGTTCTGTACGTAGTTTCCAAGAAGTTTTACGTATATGAAGACCCTTTAATTGCCAAGGTTGACGAGGTATTGCCTGCGGCAAATTGTGGTGGTTGTGGGTCGCCTGGCTGTAAAGCCTTTGCAGAAAAACTTGTAACTACAGAAGATATTTCAGATTTATTCTGCCCTGTTGGCGGAAACGATGTTATGAAAATAGTTTCTGAAATTTTAGGCAAGGAAGTAGCAGAACAAGACCCAACCGTGGCCGTTATGTTGTGCCAAGGCGGATGCGATGTACGCCCCAAAACTACAGAATACCAAGGTCCGAAATCTTGCGCTATTTCTGCTATGGTTTACAGTGGTGAAACAGATTGCCAATATGGTTGTTTAGGCGATGGCGATTGTGTTTCAGTGTGCGATTTTGATGCTATGTATATGGATGAAGCCACTGGCTTGCCAGTCATTATTACAGATAAATGTACTTCTTGTGGTGCCTGTGTAAAAGCTTGCCCTAGAGATATTCTAGAAATGCGGCCCCGCAACAAGCGTGACCTCAAAATATTTGTTGGCTGCTTAAATGAAGATAAGGCAGGCATAGCCAAAAAAGCTTGCGAAGTAGCATGTATTGGATGCTCTAAATGTGATGATATTTGTCCGAAAGACGCCATCACCATGGAAAACAATTTGGCCTATATAGATGCTGCGTTGTGCACACTTTGCAGAAAGTGCGTGGAAGTTTGCCCAACACACTCTATTATAGAAACCAATTTCCCTCCAAAAAAAGTAAAAGCACCAAAAGAAGAAAAAGTAGCTGTTACCGAAACAGATGTAAAACCAGAAAACTCAAAAACAGATGCTTAAAACATTTCCAAAAGGAGGAATTCATCCGCCTGAAAATAAGATAACATCTTCAAAAGGCATCAAAAAAATGCCCGTGCCAAAGGTGGTTTATGTACCCATTGCTCAACATATTGGCATTCCTTCAGAAATAATAGTGGAACAAAAAGATAAAGTTGAAATTGGTCAAGTTATTGCCAAATCTGGTGGTTTTGTGTCATCAAATATCCATTCTCCAGTAGCGGGAACCGTTACAAAATTGGATATGATTGTTGATACCAGTGGTTATAAAAAACAATGTATCGTTATCAGAACTGACCCAAAAAACGAGTCGAATTTTGAGGACATTGAATATCCTTTAAAAACTGAAATTGAGGCAGACGCAAAAGATATTCTTCAAAAGATAAATGATTTTGGCATTGTTGGTTTGGGAGGCGCAACTTTTCCGTCGCATGTTAAATTACAGGTGAAGGAAGGAACCAAATTAGACCACCTAATTATAAACGGCGTAGAATGTGAGCCTTACTTAACTGCGGACCATAGGTTAATGCTTGAAAAAGCCGAAGAAATAGTGGTTGGTATAAAAATATTGCTCAAAGCCTTAAACATTAATAAGGCCATTATTGGTATTGAAAACAACAAAAGAGATGCCATTGAGCTCTTTAAAAACCTTACCCAATATGATGAAACGATTAAGGTTGCAGCGTTGCAAGTAAAATACCCACAAGGTGGTGAAAAGCAATTAATTCGAGCCATTCTAAACCGAGAAGTTCCCAAAAATGGATTGCCCCTTGATGTGGGTGTCATCGTACACAATGTCGGAACTATTTTTGCCATCTATCAAGCTATTCAACATAACAAACCGCTAATTGAACGCGTTGTTACGGTTACTGGAAAAAAACTTGAAAATGCATCAAATTATTGGGTAAAAATTGGAACCCCTATTAAAGATTTAGTAGATGAAGTTGGCGGTTTACCCGAAGGCACACGAAAAATAGTTAACGGTGGTCCCATGATGGGAAAAGCCATTAAGAATTTAGATGTGCCTGTTACCAAAGGAACTTCGGGTATTTTGGTGATTTCTGAAGATGAAGCCAGCCGAGGCGAACCCAAAAACTGCATTCGTTGCAGCGAGTGTGTTAATGTTTGTCCTATGGGACTGGAACCGCATTTGCTCATGAACCTTTCAGAAAAAGGCATGTATGAAAAGGCATCCTATGAAGATATCATGACTTGTATTGAATGTGGCTCTTGCAGTTATGTTTGTCCGTCGTATCGTCCACTACTCGACTACATTAGATTCGGAAAAAACATTGTTAAAAAACTAAACACTTCCAAAAACTAGTTATGAGCGCCCAACCTATTATAGTATCTGCCTCGCCGCATGTTCATTCCGATAGAACCTCAAAAAAACTAATGTACGAAGTCATCATTGCATTAGTGCCTGCCTTTTTGGTTTCTTTATACGTGTTTGGAATAAGTGCGTTAATTGTAACTGCTGTTGCAATTTCATCTTGTATTTTATTCGAGTATCTCATTCAAAAATATCTTTTTAAAGCTGAAGTCACCGTAGGAGATGGTTCTGCTTTGCTAACTGGTGTTCTGTTGGCATTCAACTTACCCTCAAGCCTTCCCATTTGGATGGTTATTGTTGGGGGGTTGGTAGCTATTGGCATTGGCAAATTATCTTTTGGCGGATTGGGTTTTAACATTTTCAATCCGGCATTGGTGGGCCGTGTGTTTTTACTGGTTTCATTTCCCATACAAATGACCATGTGGCCAACGCCCGTTGAAAACAACACATCTTTAGTTGACGCCGTAACTGGAGCAACCTCTTTAGGTGCTATTAAAGAAGGACTTATGGCAGGCGATACCATGACAGAAATTAGCGCAAGAATTCCTTCAGCAATGGATATGCTGTTTGGTATTACGAGTGGTTCTTTAGGAGAAATGTCGGCATTGGCTTTGTTACTTGGTGGTATTTATTTAATAGCTAGAAAAGTTATTTCTTGGCATATTCCAGTAATTCTATTGGCAACTATGGCTGTTTTTACAGGCATCTTTTGGACCATTAACCCGGAACAATACGCTAACCCGCTTATCCATATTTTATCTGGGGGCGCCATTTTAGGGACCTTTTATATGGCAACCGATTTGGTTACGAGCCCAATGACCAAAAAAGGCATGGCCATTTTTGCTATAGGCATAGGCATAATAACGGTTTTAATTAGGCTCTTTGGAGCTTATCCAGAAGGCATTTCGTTTGCCATTTTAATCATGAACGCTTTTGTTCCATTAATTAATAAATATTTTAAACCACGAAGATTTGGTTCTAAAATAAAAGCTAAAATCGTGTAATTATGAGCAAGAAAGAATCAACATTCTTAAATATGACCGTGTCTCTTTTATTGATTACACTAATATCTGGTTTTGCACTTGGGTTTGTAAACGATTTAACCATTGAACCCAAAGCCAAAGCCAAACTAGAAAAAAAGATAAACGCCATAAAACAGGTGTTACCCGAGTTTAACAGCAACCCTGTTGAAGACCTAATAAAAGTGAAACTGGAAACCGCAACAGATAGCATTGAAGTTTATCCCGCCTTTAACAATGGGGAATTTGTCGGGGCTGCAGTAACTGGTTTTTCCGAAAAAGGGTTTAGCGGACTTGTTAAAATTATGGTTGGCTTTAATCCCGACGGCTCCATTAAAAATATTGCAGTTTTAGAGCAGAAAGAAACCCCAGGCTTGGGCACCAAAATGAAAGACGAGAGTTTTTTACGGCAATTTAGAGACAAAAATCCCAAAGCTTATAGCCTAAAAGTTAAAAAAGACGGAGGTGACGTTGATGCTCTAACAGGCGCAACCATAAGCTCAAGAGCCTTTACTGAGGCTACAGAAATGGCTTATGAGGTGTTTATAAAAAATCTAGATTCAATCAATAAATCCGAATAGCAGCCATGGCAAACGATATAAATCAAAAACAGAATTTCCTAAAAGGCATCATCAAAGAGAATCCTATTTTCGTGATGCTCTTGGGTATGTGTCCTACTTTGGGTGTAACCTCATCGGCGTTTAATGGTTTGGGCATGGGCGTTGCCACGTTGTTTGTGCTTTTAATGTCGAACATTGTGGTGTCCTTGGTAAAAAAACAAATTCCGAGTAAGGTCCGTATCCCTGCGTTCATCATCATTATTGCATCTTTTGTTACCATAGTTGAAATGATTTTGGAAGCCTTTATTCCATTTCTTTATGAACAACTTGGGATATTCATTCCGTTAATTGTGGTTAACTGTTTAATATTGGGTAGAGCTGAAGCTTTTGCATCAAAAAACAATTTAATTTCTTCGATTTTGGATGCTTTGGGTATGGGGCTTGGTTTTGTTTTGGCGCTTACGTTTTTAGGTGCGGTTCGCGAAATATTTGGTAACGGAAGTTTGTTTGGCTTATCGTTTGTTCCAGAAAACGCAAACACTTTTATACTTTTCATTTTACCACCAGGTGCATTTATTGCATTGGCTTACTTAACTGTTGTTTTTAACAGACTAACATCTAAAACTGCTTAAACATGGACTACTTAATCATACTCATAGCAGCCGTTTTTGTAAACAATATTGTTTTATCGCAATTCTTGGGAGTCTGTCCTTTTTTAGGTGTTTCCAATAAGGTTTCAACTTCCATAGGTATGTCTGGAGCTGTTTTATTTGTTATGACGATTGCCACAACGGTTACGTATTTATTACACGAATACGTTTTAATCCCCAGCGGATTGAATTACCTAAGAACCATAACATTTATTTTAGTGATTGCCGCATTAGTTCAAATGGTTGAAATCATTTTAAAGAAAGTAAGTCCTGCGCTATATCAGGCATTAGGTGTTTTTCTGCCTTTAATTACCACAAACTGTGCGGTTTTGGGTGTTGCTATTTTAGCATTAGGATTAGAAGATAGTAGTTTGTTAAAAGCTGTTTTCTTTGCCATTTCTAACTCTTTAGGCTTTGGATTGGCTTTGATTGTTTTTGCAAGTATTAGAGAACAATTGGAGCTTGCCAATATTCCTGAAGGCATGAAAGGTGTGCCTATTAATTTATTGGTGGCCGGCCTTTTATCTTTAGCATTTTTAGGATTTACCGCTTTGGTATAAATCCAATTTATAACACTTAAATAAAAAATGCCTTTTTCGAATTGTTGAAAAAGGCATTTTAAATTTGAGTTAGTCACTTCCAAATTAATTTACTTGATATATTTCTCCTGAAAAAAACAGGTCTTCAGTTTGTGCAAATTTTGAACGCGATTTTACCTCTTTTGTTAGTGCATCTTCTCGTTCTTCTAAGGTTACATCATCAAAACTTCTAATAATGCCAGTTACCAATGGGTATTTCAATCGCACCAACATTTGGTGCATGGTTGGGTCTTCATCTTTGGCATTATGCACCAAAATATCGTCTTCTGTTACCCCATTTTCGCCAATGGTCACCGTTTCCAGTTTCAACCCATTTAATACTAAGCCCTTATTTCTGTCTTTTCCAAAAATCATTGGTTTTCCATCTTCAACAAATAACTGCTTATCTTCCCTCACGTTTTTATCGGTAAATTGTGTATAGCATCCATCATTAAAGATCACACAATTTTGCAATATTTCAACCAAGGAAGTCCCATTAAATTTTTCAGATTCAATAAAAATCTGTGTCATTTCTTTTGGTGTATTTCCACCTATTCTAGCAAAAAAACGGGCTTGGGCACCAATTGCCAATTCACCAGGTTGGAACGGAGGTTGCGTATTGCCATATGGTGAGGACTTTGTTTTCTGCCCAACAACTGAGGTTGGTGAAAATTGTCCTTTGGTCAATCCATATATTTCATTATTGAACAATATGATGTTTAAATCAATATTTCGTCGCAAAACATGAATGAAATGGTTACCGCCAATGGCCATAGAATCGCCATCGCCAGTGATAACCCAAACGCTCAAATTTGGATTTGCTAGTTTAACGCCGGTTGCAATGGCCGGAGCCCTACCATGAATGCCATGCATACCATAAGTATCCATGTAATATGGAAAACGTGATGAGCACCCAATACCTGAAATAAAAACAACATCTTCCTTTTTTACGCCCATTTCTGGAAGCGCTTTTTGCACAGAGCGTAAAACAACATAATCATCGCAACCAGGACACCATCTTACTTCTTGGTCGCTGGCAAAATCCTTGAACGTATAGTTTCTTTCTGCAGTTGTTTCCATAGTTACTTTAATAATTTTTTGAATTCATCAATCAACTCGCTATTTCCAAAAGGCAATCCTTGTATTTTGTTGTATTGCAACAATCCGCAGATGTTAAAATTCATTTTCAAAATATTTACAAATTGCCCGTTGTTTAATTCGCAAACCACAATCTTCCTGAAACTTTTAAGCACCTTTTCGGTGTTTTTAGGCAATGGGTTTATGTAGCTGAAATGTGCAAAGCCAATATTTTTATAGCCTTCCATATTTAACTGTTTTACTGCAGAATGCAAACTACCGTAAGTTCCACCCCAACCCACCACAAGCAAGTCTCCTGTCTCGGCAAATTCAGGTACTAAATCAGGAATGTAGTTTTGTACACGTTTAATTTTAGCTGCCCTAATTTTGGTCATGGCCTCATGGTTTTCAGGAACATGGGACACGTTACCTGTAATTTGGTCTTTTTCCAAACCACCGATTCTATGCTCCAAACCAAACGTTCCGGGAACGGCCCAATTACGCGCCAAGGTTTCCATGTTTCTGTCATAAGGATGCCAATTTTCCCTAACTTCTGTAACCTTGTTATTTTTAATTTCGGGCATTTCTACAACGCGTTTTATTCTCCAAGGTTCAGAACCATTGGCAATATATCCGTCTGTTAACAGAATAACGGGCGTCATATGCTCAAGAGCGAGCTTTGCAGCTTGATAAGCATAATTAAAACAACCTGAAGGTGTATCGGCGGCCAACACTATTACGGGGCTATCACCATTTCTACCATACATGGCCTGCATCAAATCAGACTGCTCAGTTTTGGTTGGCAAACCCGTTGATGGGCCACCACGTTGTACATTTACAACAACTAGAGGCAACTCCAACATCATGGCCAAACCCAAAGCTTCGCTTTTTAAGGCCAAACCAGGACCTGAAGTAGTTGTAATGGCCAAATCTCCAGCAAACGCAGCACCGATTGCAGAAGTTACACCCGCAATTTCGTCTTCAGCCTGAAAGGCTTTAACACCAAAATGTTTGTGCTTAACTAGTTCGTGCAAAATATCCGTTGCTGGAGTGATTGGATATGAACCCAAAAACAGCTCCAATCCAGATTTTTCAGCAGCTGCAAGAAAGCCCCAAGCCGTAGCGGTATTTCCAGCAATAATTCGGTAAACACCAGAATCCATTTTGGCAGGTGAAATAGCATATGCGTTAGGAATCAACTCTAACGTTTCGGCATAATAAAATCCTGCATTAAGAACTTTGGTGTTGGCATCAATTAAATTAGGTTTGGAGGCAAATTTCTTCTCAAAAAAATCAATAGTGTGTTCTGGTGAACGATCATACATCCAATACACAATACCCAGTGCAAACATATTTTTGCTTCGGGCAATACTTTTATTATCTAAATCTTCAACATCTTTTAAAGCCTCCTTAGTTAATGAAGACATGGGCACTTCTATAATTCTGTAATTTGCCAAGCTTCCATCTCTAAGCGGATTGGCAACATATTGGGCTTTTTCTAAATTCTTTTTAGTAAAAGAATCTATATCCACTATAATGGTATGTCCAGGCTTTACCGAATACAAATTGGTTTTTAAACCAGCTGGGTTCATGGCTACCAATAAATCTACATCATCTCCAGGTGTGCTGATTTCAACACTACCTATATGTACCTGAAATCCTGAAACTCCGTATAAACTTCCTTGAGGCGCACGTATTTCCGAAGGGTAATTTGGAAATGTAGCAACGTCATTCCCAAACATGGCCGATGTATCTGAAAACTGCGTGCCCGTTAGCTGCATACCGTCACCAGAATCACCAACAAATCTTATCACAACGGCATCCAGAACTTCGTGCTGTATCTTCTTGGTCTGCCTCGTTTTATTAGCTATCATAACAAATCAATTTAAAAATTAAATACTCTGCACTGTAATCAAATTTAATTTTCATTTTTTGAATTAAAGGTGACAAAAGTCATATTAATGCTAAGAGATAGAAATTACTTTTACTTCTCTAAACAAAATGAATTATGGCAATTATTATAACAGACGAATGCATTAACTGTGATGCCTGTATTGTGGAGTGTCCCAATAATGCAATTTATGAGCCCGCTCAAGAATGGGCTTATGCAGACGAAACAGCTTTAAGTGGCACCGTTATTTCACTAAGTGGTGATGAAATTGATGCTGATGAAATGAATGAACCCATTTCTGAGGAGTTTTATTATATTGTACCCGAGAAATGTACCGAGTGCAAAGGTTTCCACGACGAACCTCAGTGTGCATCAGTATGCCCAGTAGATTGTTGCATCCCTGATGAAAACCATGTTGAAACTGAAGAAGTCTTGTTAGCTAAAAAAGCTTGGTTACACGCAGAGTAACCCAAACTAAACTATATTTAATTTTTTGTTTTTCTTTTGCGGCAAAATTTATAACGTTCAACAAACCATAAATTAGCCGTTTTGAAAATGAGGATATCTAAATTTATTTGATGTCCTCATTTTTTTTACCCTTTTCTCTTTTTCTGTTACATGACAAAAATCATAGTCTGGGAGCTATCGAAATTATAATTTTAAGAGATTTATTTTCAAGCCTTAGGGGATTTGGTTCGGTTCATGAAAATCTTGCAGGCTATACATTTTTGAAATTTTGCAAAAGGAGTTTTGTAAAGACTTTTACGCAGGTTTCGGTTCATTTAAATAAGACATAATTATGAAAAAATTTCCAAAATTAATTTGCGATGCAAATGAAGCGGTAGCAAGGGTTGCCCACAAGACCAATGAAGTCTGCGCCATATACCCAATAACACCGGCATCTCCAATGGGTGAACATGTAGATGTGTACAGCTCAAAAGGACAGAAAAATATTTGGGACAACATCCCAAGAATTGTAGAAATGCAAAGCGAAGGTGGTGCGTCCGGAGCTGTACACGGCTCTTTACAAGCAGGTGCATTAACCACCACGTTCACGGCTTCTCAGGGGTTATTGCTCATGATTCCTAACATGTACAAAATAGCTGGAGAGCTCCTTCCTTCTGTTATACACGTAGCGGCCAGAACAATTGCCACACATGCATTATCTATTTTTGGTGACCACTCTGATGTTATGGCGGCCAGACAAACGGGATTTGCGATGATGTTTGGCGGTTCAGTGCAAGAAGCCCAAGATTTCGCACTTATTTCGCAAGTGGCAACCCTAAAATCAAGAGTGCCTTTTATGAACATTTTTGACGGATTTAGAACATCTCATGAAATATCTAAGATAGATAGCATCACTGACGACATCATCAAAGACATGATGCCCGAAGACAAAATTTTAGAACACAAAAAACGTTCGTTAGATCCAGACCATCCTGTAGTGAGAGGCACATCACAAAACCCAGACGTGTTCTTCCAAGCCCGAGAAGCTGCCAACCTTTACTATGAAAAAGTTCCGGGAATTGTTGAAAAAACCATGAATGAGTTCTACAATCATACCGGCAGAAAGTACGGTCTATTTGATTATGTAGGTCATCCGGAAGCAGAAAAGGTTATAATTATTATGGGTTCTGGTCAAGGTCCTGTTATGGAAGCTGTGGACACCATGGTTAAAAACGGTGAAAAAGTTGGCGCTATAATAGTTCGCTTATTCAGACCATTCTCCATCAGCCATTTTGTGGATGCTTTACCAAAAACCGTAAAAAAGGTTGCCGTTTTAGACAGAACTAAAGAGGCTGGTAGTTTAGGCGAACCTCTTTATCTAGATGTTGTGACCGCCTTTACCGAGAGTGAACGTGACATGCCAAAAATCATTGGTGGTCGTTACGGCTTATCTTCAAAAGAGTTTGACCCAGCCATGGTAAAAGCCATTTTCGATGAGCTAGGTAAAGACAAACCTAAAAACCATTTCACAATTGGCATTAATGATGACGTGTCATATACCAGTTTAGAGATTGGCGAAACACTTAAAACAGTCAAGAACACCTTTAACTGTATGTTCTTTGGACTAGGTTCCGATGGTACTGTTGGTGCCAATAAAAACTCTATCAAAATTATTGGAGAAACCACCGACAATTATGTTCAAGGTTATTTTGTTTACGACTCCAAAAAAGCGGGTGCACAAACGGTATCCCACTTACGCTTTGGGCCAGACCCTATCTATTCTACATATTTAATCCATAAAGCTGATTTTGTTGCATGCCATCAATTCAATTTTATAGAAAAGTATGATATCCTAGATCATGTTAAAAAAGGTGGAACCTTCCTATTGAACTCCCCTTACGATAAAGATGATATTTGGGAAAAATTACCAAAATTGATGCAAGAAGAAATCATCAAGAATGAATTGGAGTTTTATGTGATTGATGCATCTAAAGTAGCACATGAAGCCAAATTAGGTAAACGTACAAATACCGTATTACAAACATGTTTCTTCGCTATTTCTGGAGTACTTCCAAAAGATGAAGCCATTCAAAAAATTAAAGAAGCCATTGTAAAATCGTATTCTAAAAAAGGCGATAAGGTGGTACAGATGAACTTTAATGCAGTGGACAAATCATTGGAAAATCTTCAAAAAGTAGAATATCCTAAACAAATTACAAGCCATGAAGAATTAAAACCAATGATGACCGGTACGGAAGATCCGTTTGTTAAAGAAGTTTTAGGTAAAATTCTAGCTGGTAAAGGTGATGAATTACCTGTTAGTGCATTTACCGTGGACGGAACATTCCCAACAGGAACCACGCAATATGAAAAACGTGGTATTGCAGATTTTGTGCCAGTTTGGGATGGCGAAGACCTTTGTACACAGTGTAACAAGTGTGTGGCTATTTGTCCGCATGCGGCTATTAGAGCCAAAGTGGTTTCCAATGATGAATTGGCTGACAGACCACAATCATTGAAAGCAGTGGCAGCGATAGGTAGACCTTTTAATAAAGAAACTGAATCTTATGTATTGCAAGTATCGCCTCAAGACTGTACAGGATGTGATTTGTGCGTAGCTGTTTGTCCAGCTGTAAGTAAAGAAGACCCCGACTTTAAAGCCATCAACATGCATAGTAAATTGGATGTTGAAGCTGTTGAAAACAAAAACTGGGATTACTTTGTAAATCTTCCAGATTACAACAGAACCGAATTACAAATCACCAATGTTAAAGGCTCACAATTCCTTGAACCACTATTTGAGTTCTCTGGAGCATGTTCAGGTTGCGGGGAAACACCTTATATTAAAATGCTCACCCAATTATACGGTGATAGCATCATGATTGCCAATGCAACAGGATGTTCGTCAATTTACGGTGGTAATTTGCCAACAACACCTTACAAAACCAACAAATTTGGTAGAGGTCCAGCTTGGGCAAACTCATTATTTGAAGACAATGCCGAATTTGGGTTTGGTATGAAGTTGGCACTTACCAAAAAACAAGAAGTTTCAGTAAGTTTATTAAAATCTTTAGAAGCTGAAGTAGGCAAGGATTTGGTTGAAGCCATCCTTAACAATAAAGAAACTAATGAAGCCGAAAAAGCTGAGAATTTTAAAAATCTTGAAATCTTAAAAAACAAGTTAGCTTCAATAGACAAACCTGAAGCTAAAAAACTAGCGCAACTAACGGAGTACTTACGCAAAAAATCTGTTTGGATACTTGGTGGTGATGGTTGGGCTTACGACATCGGTTACGGTGGCGTAGACCATGTATTGGCATCTGGAGAAAACATCAATATTATGGTATTGGATACTGAAATTTATTCCAATACAGGAGGACAAACCTCAAAAGCCACACCTCTCGGAGCAAGTGCTAAATTCTCCGTTTCTGGTAAACGCACAGGTAAAAAGAGCTTAGCTTTACAAGCCGTTTCTTATGGCAATGTCTATGTAGCACAAGTGGCCATGGGCGCTAAAGATATGCAAACGCTAAAAGCTATTGAAGAAGCTGAAGCTTATGACGGTCCATCATTAATCATTGCTTATTCGCATTGTGGAGACCACGGTTATAATCTTAAAGATGCCGCCATTCACCAAGAAAAAGCAGTGGAAACAGGTTATTGGCCATTATTTAGATTTGATCCTTCAAAACCAAAAGGCAAGAAGTTTAAACTAGATTCAAAAGCACCTGCTGCTCCATTAGAAGATTTTATGTATTCTGAAACTCGTTTCACCAGAGTTGTAAAAGACAATGCCGAATTAGGCGCACAACTCCTAAAACAAGCTCAAGAAGAAGTAGATACAAAATGGGAGCGATTAGAACTTTTCAGAGACATGTAAGCATCTTTGAAAAACATTTGCTTAAGCAAATGTATGTAATTATGTATGAACTGCTCCAAGCTACATCAAGATGGCGTGGAGTAGTTCATCATCTATAATTAATTTTAAAACTTTTATCATGGAAACCGATCCGAGCAAATTTTTTCTGAGTGCCGAAAAAAGGTTAAACCAAGCAAGAAAGGAACTATACAGACCAGAGGAAGACATTGTGTCTTACTTGGTGTGCAAAAATGCACAACATGCCATTGAAAATTATTTGAGAGGTTACCTTTTAAAACATGATGTAGAGACAGATGAAGCTGAAACTATTGAAAGCCTTTATGAACAATGCAAACGCGTCAATAAGAAATTTGCAAAAGTAAAATTAACAGGTTTTAACTGTAAAGCTGAAAACACAGATGATAAATTCTGTAACGATGTTTCAAAAGTGAGCAATTGCCATATGATAGCAGATAGCCTACACCATTTTTTGAGGGAAGAAAAAGTTATTTAACCCTTTTAAAGGCCTGTAATTAATTTTTAATCAAAAAAGATAATTAGCCAATATTTATAACCTGTTCAATTTGTGGAGCATGCTTTTTTATGGTCATTTCTACACCAGATTTTAGCGTCATTTGGTTAACACCACAACCCACACAAGCACCTTGCAATTGAACTTTTACAAGCCTATCATCTTCAATGGACAATAATGAAATGTCCCCGCCATCACTTTGAAGAAACGGACGGATTTCATCTAAGGCAAGTTCTACTTTTTCTCTTAATTCTTCTGAAGTCATATATTTAGTTGCACTAACTTTTCCTTATTCAAGGTAAAAAGCAATTTATTTTTTTACTGCACTACAACCTGCCATAGTTGTAATTTTAATGGCCTCGGTTGGTGGCAAATTGTCGTTTCTTCGAACCATTTCTTCAACAACATTTTGGGTCAATTTTTCAAAAGCCTGCTCTAAAGGTGTTGCTGTTTGCAATGCCGCTGGACGACCAACATCACCCGCCTCTCTAATACTTTGCACCAAAGGAATTTCTCCTAAAAATGGCACTTTTAAATCTTCTGCCAAGTTTTTGGCACCTTCTTTTCCAAAGATATAATATTTATTATCGGGCAATTCAGCCGGGGTAAAGTACGCCATATTTTCAATAATTCCTAAAACAGGAACGCTAATGCTTTCTTGCTGGAACATGGCCACTCCTTTTTTGGCATCGGCCAAGGCCACATTTTGAGGTGTACTAACCACGACCGCTCCAGTGATTGGCAAGGACTGCATGATGCTTAAATGGATATCGCCAGTACCTGGAGGCAAATCCAACAACAAGAAATCCAACTCACCCCAATGGGCATCAAAAATCATTTGGTTTAAAGCCTTAGCTGCCATGGGGCCACGCCAAACTACGGCTTGGTCTGGCTGCGTAAAAAACCCTATGGATAAAACTTTTACGCCATAATTTTCAATGGGTTTCATTTTAGATTTTCCTTCAACATTTACGGCCAAAGGTTTTTCGGCTTCAACATCAAACATAATGGGAATGGAAGGTCCGTAAATATCGGCGTCCAAAACGCCAACTTTAAAGCCCATTTTAGCCAAGGTTACCGCCAAGTTTGCCGTTATTGTAGATTTACCAACACCACCTTTACCTGAAGCTACAGCTACAATATTATTTATTCCCGGAACCGGTTTACCTTTGATGATATTTACCTTAGGTTTTTCTGTCGCATCAACAGTAACGTTTACCTTTATTTTAGCTTTTTCGTAAACCTGATCGTGAATGGTTTTTAAAATATCAACCTCAGTACGCTTTTTAGCTTGTAAACTTGGGTTTTTTATGGTAATATCAACAACAACCTCATCACCAAAAGTCACCACATTTTTAACTGCACCGCTTTCAACCATGTTTTGTCCTTCGCCAGGAACGGTTATACTTTCCAGTGCCTTTAATATATCTTTTTTATTCAGTTTCATTTCTTTTATTAAGAATCATTCTAAGTGCAAAGATAGGTAATAATGGTAGAATTTTTAAGGCAGAAGCGAGAAGTTTTTTTGATGCAATTATTTGATTTTCTTATGTATTGAAGATTTTCAATTTACTGTGAATTTTGAAACAAACAGCTGATTATAATTCCTTTGCTGGATCCCAAAAAACCTCATTAAAGTTTTGTATTTGATTGTCAACTACCTCAACGCCCTCAATCTCCAAAAGCTGTTGCATCAGGTTTGTACCATCAAAATGATGTTTGCCAGTAAGTAGGCCTTTTCGGTTTACAACACGGTGTGCTGGGACATCCTTCCCCTTAGATCCATTTATGGCATACCCAACCATTCTCGCACTTTTTACTACACCCAAGAATTTGGCAATAGCACCGTAGCTTGTCACTCTACCATATGGAATAAGTTTTGCCACTTCATAAACTTTATCAAAAAAATTTAGTGTTTCCGGTTTCATTCGTTAAAAGTCCTGAATAATATTTATCAATGTAGCGATAGCTACGACACCAGTAATAAGACCAATAATTCGATTCATGTTTTTTTGACTGGTAAAAGACTTGCCCTTTATTTTATCAAAAAAGAATATGTACATGTAAAGAGTCACAAAAGTACCGGTGCCAGCTCCGGCCACATAAGACAAGATATTAATTTGCTCAAAAGACAGCCAACCTACCGATGCCAAAGTAATCGTCACATAAGCTTGATATGGAATAGGGAACACATTTATTGCTGACAACAACATACCTTGGAAAAAACGGCTATGTTTACTTTTCATTTTGGGTTCAATCTGCTGTTTTGGAGTAGACTTAGCAATAAACAAAAAATATACAGTTATCAAAATAAAAATGATCAAAGCCACACCACGCAACACACTGATCACTTCAGGATGCTTACTCAAGTAACGCGCAAAAATTGCAGCAATATAGGTTTGTGCAAAAACAACAACACAAACCCCAACGGAAAACATTATCCCCCGAACATGCCCTTCTTTTAGGCTAATTTTTGCCGCTGTCATATTCAATAATCCCGGCGGAACTACCCCTAAAAGCGCAAAAATAAGTCCGAGAAAAAAAATAAGGGTGATGTCCACGTCTATTTAATTTTAAACCGAATATACGTAATTGCTTTGTTTTGCTCTAAATATTGCGATTCGTAAAAAGTTTGAATCCTGGTAACCTCCTCGGGGCTACCTTCTTGCTTGTAAACATTATGATTAGCGTAGAGAACCTTGTGTCCTTCACCATGCAATAGACCGAGCGTATACCCGTGCATAAACTCACTATCGGTTTTAAGGTTCACTACACCATTGGGCTTTAAAATTTTCTTGTAACGTTTTAAAAAGGCGCTGTTGGTCATCCGGTGCTTGGTGCGCTTGTATTTAATTTGTGGATCTGGAAAGGTTATCCAAATTTCATCAACTTCATGCTCAGAAAATGCATAGTCAACCAGTTCAATTTGAGTGCGAAGAAATGCCACGTTTGGAATACTTTCTTCAACAGCCGTTTTAGCTCCTCTCCAAAATCTTGCACCCTTTATATCTATGCCAATAAAGTTTTTATCAGGGTATTTTTTTGCCAAGGCCACCGAGTACTCACCTTTTCCACAACCCAATTCCAAAACTATGGGATTTTGGTTTTTAAAAACATCTTTTCGCCAGTTTCCTTTTAAATCGAAACTAAAGTTGACCAATTCATCACGAGTTGGCTGAAACACATTGCCAAAAGTTTCATTTTCCTTAAATCTTCTCAGTTTATTTTTGCTTCCCAAGGTTGATTACTATTTCTTATTAATTTAATTTTTTGGTAAAATTAAGGAAATATACAAGGGCATTAATGTGTTTATCTTTAATTTTAATTACAACTTGTTTCAAGCCTTGTAAACACATCCATTTTTTTGATTTAAAAGATGTAAAAAGAGGTTAGATTTCAAGTTTCACATTATCATCTTCATGAAGAAAAGAATTTTAGTTGCGCCGTTAAATTGGGGACTGGGCCATGCCACCAGGTGCATTCCTATTATCACTGCCTTAATGCAGGAAGGATTCGTTCCTGTTATTGCCAGCGACGGTGCCGCACTAACTCTTTTAAGGAAGGAATTTCCAAACCTTTCATCCACTCAATTACCTCCTTATGATGTAAATTACGCGAAGAAAGGAAAGAATTTTAGGTTAAGATTACTGAAAGATGCTCCTAAAATTTTAAAGGCCGTAAAAGCCGAAAAGAAATCCATTGATGCCATTTTAGAGCATAACAACGATATTGCAGGAATTATTTCAGACAACCGTTTAGGCGTTCGCAACAAATATGTGCCTTCTGTGTTTATTACACACCAACTAAATGTTCTTAGTGGAAACACCACTTGGTTGAGTACAAAAATGCACCAAGAAATCATAAAGAAATACAATGAATGCTGGGTTCCTGATGTTGAAGGTGATGTCAATCTAAGCGGACGTTTGGGACATGTAAAAACGATTGATATCCCAACAAAATATATTGGTCCTTTGAGTCGGTTTAACAAAACCAATTCTGAAATAAAAAATGATTTGATGGTTTTGATTTCCGGTCCAGAACCGCAACGCACTATACTCGAGGAAAAGCTTTTAAAAGAGTTGAAAAATTTTTCAGGAAAAATTGTTTTTGTTAAGGGCATCATTGAACAAGAACAAACCATTCAGCTTATTGGCAGTATTACCATTTACAATTTTATGACCTCGAGTTTATTGGAAAAAACAATCAATGAAAGCGCTTTGATTATTTCGCGCTCTGGCTATACCACGGTGATGGATTTGGCTAGACTGAACAAAAAAGCATTTTTTATACCAACCCCAGGACAGTTTGAACAAGAATATTTGGCCAGCAGATTAACCGAAATGCAATTAGTACCAAGTTGCAATCAAGATGATTTCACTTTAAGTAAGCTCAATGAAGTTAAACATTATTTGGGCTTAAAATCCTTTGATTTTGAAATTAATTATAAGGAACTATTTAGCCTTTTCTAGCGTAAAAGAAAATTCACTGCCCACGCCAAATTCACTTTCAACGTATATTTTTTCATCATGGGCTTCTATGATATGCTTCACAATGGATAGACCCAGTCCAGAACCTCCTTCTTTCCTTGAGCCACTTTTGTCAACACGGTAAAAACGTTCAAAAAGTCTAGGTAAATGAGTTTTTGCAATGCCCTCTCCATTGTCCGTTACACGTATAATAACCTTACTTTTTATAAGGTTTTCAATACTTATTTCAGTAGTCCCCTTTTCCCTGCCGTATTTTAAGGAATTAACGATTAAATTGACAAGAACTTGTTGAATGCGTTCTTTGTCCGCCCTAACCATTATTGGATTGGGGTAGTCTCTATCAAAAGTTAAAGTGATTTTCTTCTTACTGGCTTTCATCTCTAACATGTCAAAAACGTTTTCCACCAGCTCAACAATGTCAAATTTTTCAAAATTCAAACTTAAATCACCAACTTCCAATTTGGTAATCATGTCCAAATCTTTAATAATATAACCCAAGCGTTCTACACCTTTACTTGCTCTCTTAAGGTACTTTTCCCTAAGCTTTTCGTCTTCACCAGCACCATCCAAAAGTGTTAAAATATAACCTTGAACCGTAAACAAGGGAGTTTTAAGCTCGTGCGACACATTGCCTAAAAACTCTTTCCTGTACTCCTCCCTCACTTTGAGGGTTTCTATTTCCAGTTTTTTGTCGCGGGCATATTTATCGATTTCTTCAGTTAGGGTTTTCATATCGGTCGTGATAGACCTTTTATTTAAACTCGCCGATTCCAATAAGGTTAAATCATCATAGATTTTTTTCACCCTTTTGTATATAAAGCGCTCAATACTGAACTGAATAATTAAAAAAGAAAACAGAAACACACTGAGCGAAAACCCCAAAATATGCAACCAATTAAACTCATAGAGATAATACAAAAAAACACTCATGAGGAGTGTTATAAAAATGGTTGTGTAGAGCGATGTTTTAATCGCAAACTTGTAAGATTTTTTAAATTTTGCCTGCATTAATCAACAAACTTATAGCCAACACCTTTTATGGTTTTAAAACTATCATCACCAATTTTTTCACGAAGTTTTCTAATATGTACATCAATGGTTCTGCCACCAACAACTACTTCATTCCCCCAAACGGCGTCAAGTATTTCATCTCTTTTAAATACTTTTCCTGGCTTTGATGCCAATAAAGATAACAATTCAAATTCTTTTCGTGGCAATATTATTTCTTTTCCTTTGGACGTAATTTTGTATTCGTCTCTATTGATTACTAAATTACCCACTTTAACAGTATCCACCACATCTTCTTCCTTAAACCTTCTTAAGAGCGCCTTTACTTTGCTCACCAAAACTTTAGGCTTAATTGGTTTTGTTATATAGTCATCAGCACCGGCATCAAAGCCCGCCACTTGCGAGTAATCTTCTCCTCTTGCTGTTAAAAAAGTAACAATGGTATTATTTAAATCAGGATTTTTTCTAATCAATTCACAAGCTTCAATACCATCCATTTCTGGCATCATCACATCCATAATAATTAAATGCGGGAGCTCCTTTTTTGCCTTTTTTACAGCTTGTAGCCCATTTTCAGCAGTAACAACCTGATAGCCCTCACTGGTTAAGTTATACCCAACTATTTCAAGAATATCCGGTTCATCATCAACCAACAGAATTTTAATGTCCTTTTTCTTCATTATTTAGTCCTAATGTTAAATTGGAGTAAAGATAAAACTTAAAGTACAATATTATGAAATATGTAAAATTAATAACTTTAAGGTAACATTACGATGACTTGAATTTAATTTTTCGACCAATTACAGTATTATTTAACAGTACTTTGGCATCAATTTTGATGTAAATACTTACCTTTACACAACCAAATTTGAGCTTATGAAAAATACCTACTTTGCATTTTTACTTTTCGCATTTATGCTGTTTTCAGTTCCATCTGTTATGGGACAAAACAGTAAAAACCAGAATCCTCCTGAAGAAAGTATTTCAGGCTTGGCAATATATCCAAACCCTGTAAACAGTAGCTCTCAAAGCTTTATTACCATTCAATCAAAACTTAATTCTGATAAAATCATTGAGTTTTATGATGTTTTGGGCAAACGCATATTTTCCACCGAGTTAAAAGGGAAAGAGTTAAATATATCCAATCTCAGCAAAGGGGTTTATATTTTAAAGATTACAGAAAACAAGGTTAGTGAAGCAAGAAAATTAGTGATTAAATAACATATTTGAACCATATAATTAAAAACGCTACCATTTGGTGGCGCTTTTTTATTTTACATACTTTTGTTTCATTATTTGAGGCATGATTGATACCCATTCCATTTTCAAGATTAAAAATGACAACGAATTTGAAGATTTGGCATTACAAATCTTCAAATTTCAGTTTGAAAACAATAAAGTCTATCGCTCTTTTTGCGATTTATTATACAAACATCCCAGCGATGTTAAAACCGTAAATGACATTCCTTTTCTTCCCATCCAGTTTTTTAAAACCAAAGCCGTTTTAAGTACCTCATCGCCTGTCAAAACCACCTTTACAAGCTCTGGAACAGCGGGAGACACAACAAGCAAACACCACGTTACAGATTTGGGCATTTACCAAAAAAGCTTTACCAAAGGTTTTGAACATTTTTATGGAAATATTGACGACTACGTTATTTTAGGGTTGCTACCCTCCTATCTTGAGCGCCAAGGTTCTTCACTGATTTATATGGTTGATGCCATGATAAAAGCTTCAAAACACAAAGAAAGCGGATTTTATTTGAATAATATTTCAGAATTGCAAAAGCAATTAAAAACACTAGATGCTGAAGGAAAAAAAATATTACTAATTGGTGTTTCTTTTGCGTTGCTCGATTTGATTGAAACTTATCAATTCAGCTTAAAAAACACCATTATTATGGAAACAGGTGGCATGAAAGGCAGACGGAAAGAACTGATTCGGGAAGAACTTCACAATAGACTAAAAAAAGGTTTTGGTATTGAAACCATTCATAGCGAATATGGCATGACAGAACTTTTAAGCCAGGCATACTCCCAAGGCGACGGGGTTTTTAAGTGCCCTCCGTGGATGAAAGTTTTAACCCGCGATACCGAAGATGCACTCAACATTCAAAGTCCAAATAGAACAGGCGGTATTAATGTTATTGATTTGGCAAACATCAACTCTTGTTCCTTCATAGCAACCCAAGATTTGGGCACTATTAATCCCGATGGTTCATTTGAAGTCATTGGACGTTTTGACAACTCTGATATTCGTGGCTGCAACCTCATGGTGCTTTAGCTAATGTAATTTTTCGTTCAATTTCAGACTTATTGGAAAAACGATTCACGATGAAAGTTTATTTCAATCCCTCATTTTGTTATCTATTTCTTTTATTTCAGCACAAAGTATAGGCTATAATGTGAAAAAAGGATACATAGCCAATGGATATGATGTCGTCTCCTGTTTCAGCAATAAAGCCATTGAAGGAAACAATCAGTTTAAAACTACCTTTGACGGTGTGGACTATAAATTTTCTTCTGAAGAAAACTTAAATACCTTTTTAAAAGACCCTAAAAAATACTTACCACAATATGGTGGCTATTATGCTTATGCAATTGGTGCTAAAGCCGAAAAAGTGGCATTGACCCAAAAACATTTCAAATTAAAGACGACAAGTTTTACCTGTTTTATAATGCTTGGGGCACAAACACCTTGAAATTATGGAATGATGAAGGAGCAGAAGCTCTCCAAAAAAAGCCGATAAAAACTGGAATAAAATAAAGTTTGAAAAAAAATAATTTCTCAGTAAGGTCAACATATAGCTTACGACCAAACCAATGACTAAGAAAAAGAAAAATTTAGTTATTAGTTTGGTTTGTTAGTTTTATAAAGCCCGATTTTAAAAATCGGGCTTTATTATTTTATATGACCTGCAAAACGAAATAATTCTTTTTACCGCGTTGCAAAAGCACAAATTTATTATTAATCAGGTCTTTTGAAGTGATGCTGTAGTCTTCTTTTACTTTTTCTTTATTTACGGAAATAGAGTTTTCTTTTAATGCCCTTCTCGCCTCTCCGTTTGATTTTAAAAACCCACCCTTTTCAGCCAAAGCAGCTATAACATCCAAACCATTTTCAATTTCAGATTTTGAAATTTGTGTTTGAGGCACTCCCTCAAAAACATCTAAAAACGTTTTTTCGTTGAGTTGCTTTAAATCATCTCCTGTAGAATTTCCAAAAAGTATATTACTTGCCTTGATGGCATTTTCCAAATCCTCTTTTGAATGCACCATTGTGGTAATTTCTTCTGCCAAACGTTTCTGTAAAATCCTTAAATGAGGGGCTTGTTTGTGTTCTTCGGTAAATGTTCTGATTTCAGCTTCATTTAAAAACGTGAAAATCTTGATATACTTTTCGGCATCCTCGTCACTAGAGTTCAACCAATATTGATAGAATTTATAAGGTGACGTTCTTTCAGCATCCAACCATACATTTCCGCCTTCAGATTTTCCAAATTTAGACCCATCAGATTTTGTTATTAAAGGGCATGTAATAGCATAACCCTTTCCGCTATCAATTCTTCTAATGAGCTCCGTTCCGGTAGTTATATTACCCCATTGGTCGCTACCGCCCATTTGAATAGTGCAATCCTTTTCTTTGTACAAATGAAGAAAATCATAACCTTGAACCAATTGATAGGTGAATTCCGTAAAACTCATACCTTCTGTAGAGTCTGATGAAATCCTGTTCTTAACAGAATCCTTTGCCATCATGTAATTCACGGTAATGTGCTTACCAACATCGCGAATGAATTCCAAAAACGAGAACTCTTTCATCCAATCATAATTGTTTACCAAAATAGCGGCGTTGTCGGCATTACTTTCAAAATCTAAAAAATGGGCCAATTGATTTTTTATGGCTTCTTGATTATGGCGTAATGTTTTTTCGTCCAATAAATTACGTTCGCTGGACTTGCCAGATGGGTCACCAATCATTCCGGTTGCACCCCCAACCAAAGCCACGGGTCTATGTCCGCAACGCTGATAATGGGCCAACAACATGATTGGCACCAAATTACCAATATGTAAAGAATCTGCTGTTGGATCGAACCCTACATAGGCACTTCGCATGCCTTCCATTAAGTGTTCTTCGGCACCCGGCATAACCGTATGGATCATGCCTCTCCAAGTTAATTCTTCAACAAAATTCTTTATCATGGTTCTACTTTTTAAAAAACTATGCAAAGATAAAAATACAGGTATAATTACTGAGACATAATGAATATTTCTTTACATTAGTTCTATGATTTTAGTAACAGGAGGTACTGGTTTGGTTGGTGCGCATTTGCTGTTTAGGCTTGCCAAAGCAAATGAAAAAGTGCGGGCCATTTACCGAAAGGAACGTAAACTTGACAATGTAAAAAGCGTTTTTTCGTGTTACACCAATAATTACGAAGACATTTTTGATTCTATTGATTGGGTTAAGGCAGATATTTTGGATGTTCCGTCCTTAACCAATGCTCTTAAGGGAGTCAATAAAGTTTATCACAGTGCCGCTTTTGTATCTTTCGAGCCCGATAAATACCATCTTTTAAGAAAAACAAACATTGAAGGCACAGCCAACGTGGTGAACCTATGTGTTTCCCATAACATTGAAAAACTTTGCTATGTGAGCTCCGTGGCAACCTTAGGCAGACCTCTGAAAAATGAAGATGTTACTGAAGAAACGGTTTGGAATCCAGAGTCAGACAATAGTGTTTATGGTATAACAAAGTACGGTGCCGAAATGGAAGTTTGGCGCGGCACCCAAGAAGGGGTTGATACCATAATTGTTAATCCTGGGGTAATTTTGGGAAGCGGCATTTGGCGTTACGGCTCAGGAAGCTTATTTAAAAGAGCACATAAAGGCATGAAATATTTCCCTTCTGGAACCATTGGTGTCGTGGCAGTGGAAGATGTTGTTGCCATCATGATTGGACTCATGGATAGCCATATAAAAAATGAACGGTTTGTTTTAGTGGCAGAAAATTGGGCCTATAAAGATTTTCTTCAAGCTTTAGCTAAATCAGTCAATTCACAGCCCCCTACTAAATTGGCAACAAAAACCTTGTTGGACATTATTTGGAAACTCGATTGGCTAAACCACAAGCTAACCGGCAAACGCAGACGACTAACCAGGCATTTAGCAGAAGCAATATCTACTGAAAAAAGGTTTAACAGCATTAAAGTAAAAAATGCCCTTAACTATGAATTTCAACCTATTGAAGAAAGCATTAATTCAGTGGGGAAACAGTATCTGAAACAGGTTTAAGGAACTTTTTGTTTTGCTCATATTTTTTATCAACGAGCCCCTTAATAATGGAATCATTCCTTTTCAACGGACTTAAAGAATACTTCTCTTCTATCACCTCGGCCGAATCTTTTTTTATGGCTTTTAATGAATCCTCCTCACGTTTGGTTTGCATTTTCCATTCTTCGGCCTCCTGCTCTTTAAGCTTTTGCTTAAGTCGCTCTAAGCTATCCTCAACCTCGGTGTAAATATCTTCGTAATCTTTTATATGAAAAGCATAATAATCATTGCTCTGGGCAAACTGCAAACTATCAATATTATACTTGACAAAAACGTAGTTCTTGATAACCATTCCACTATCCCTCATGATTCTTTTATTCATGGCGCTTGCCGAAGAAACAAGTTTTGCATCAATTAAAATATTGACCATTTCTTTTTTTGAAATCAGGTTTTTTGGTTTATCCGGTCCTTTTACTTTTTTACAGGCCACAACCATTAAAACCAATACAATTGCCAATAAATATTTTCTTAAAATCATCTATTAAATGTTAATCGTTTAGCCGATTTTACATTGCTAAATTTTGAGTTTTGGTATACCAAATTACCATTTAAAAAAGTATGTGTAATTCTAGATTTAAATGTGGCACCCTCAAACGGCGACCACCCACATTTATATAAAATATTTTCTTTTTTTACCGTCCATGGGTTATTCAAATCTACCAAAACTAAGTCGGCAAAATAGCCTTCCCTAATAAACCCACGTCGTTCAACCTGAAATAAAATAGCAGGGTTGTGGCACATTTTTTCAACTACTTTTTCTATTGATATTTTTCCTCTGTGGTACATTTCAAGCATGGCCGGAAGTGCATGTTGCACCAAAGGCCCACCCGAAGGCGCATTGGTATAAACGTTTTTCTTCTCGTCTATAGTATGAGGCGCATGGTCCGTAGCTATAACATCAATTCGATCATCAAGTAAAGCCTCCCACAATTTATCCCTATCAGCACTGGTTTTTACAGCTGGGTTCCACTTGATTAAAGTACCTTTTTTTTCATAATCTTCATCAGAAAACCATAGGTGATGTATGCATACTTCGGCTGTTATCTTTTTTTCTTCCAACGGAATTTTATTTGTAAACAGACCGGTTTCCTTTCCCGTTGAAAGATGAAAAACATGCAATCTTGCACCCGTCTTTTTTGCCAATTCAGTAGCTTTGGAAGATGACAAATAGCAAGCTTCCTCACTTCGTATTTTGGGATGGTATTTTATTGGAATATCATCCCCATATTTGTCATGATACTTAGCAAAATTCTTTTTAATGGTACCCTCGTCTTCGCAATGCACTGAAATAAGCATGTTTGTGCTTTTGAAGATTTTTTCTAAAACCTCAGCATCATCCACCAACATATTGCCTGTTGAAGAACCCAAGAACAACTTTAGTCCTGCAACTTGGTTGACATCCAGTTTTAAAATTTCTTCTAAATTATCATTAGTGCCGCCAAACATAAAAGAATAATTGGCAAACGATGTTTTTGAAGCTCTTTTGAATTTGTTTTCCAATTCCTCAATAGTTGTGGTTTGCGGATTGGTATTGGGCATTTCAATAAACGACGTAATTCCCCCTGCAATAGCGGCCTTACTTTCGGTCTCAATATTGGCTTTGTGAGTTAAACCGGGTTCACGAAAATGTACTTGGTCGTCTATTACCCCGGGCAAAACATATCTCCCTTCGGCATCAAAAACATTTACATTGGAAGATTTTGCACTGATAGACTCATCTATCTGCTTTATATATTCGCCTTCAATAAGTATATCGCCACTAAAAATAGTACCTTCATTTACTATGTTGGCATTTTTTATAAGGGTAGTTTTTTTCATTGGTAGCTTTATTTTTTAAATAAACTCTTCAACTTCATTGAGATTACTCCAAAAATGGCTTCAGAAATTATGCCAGAACTTAATTTGGATTCTCCTTTTGTTCTATCTGTGAAAACAACAGGCACTTCAACAATCTTAAAGTTTTTTATATAGGCCTTAAATTTCATTTCAATTTGAAATGCATAGCCAATAAACTTTATAGTGTCTAGGTTAATGGTCTCTAAAACATTTCTTTTATAACAAACATATCCGGCGGTGGCGTCATGAATTTTCATGCCCGTAATAAAACGCACATACTTTGATGCAAAATAAGACATTAGCACCCTTGCCATAGGCCAATTAACCACATTAACACCGGTAACGTACCTTGACCCAATGGCCATATCGGCACCACCCGATTGGCAAGTTTCATAAAGTCTTAGAACATCTTTTGGGTTATGTGAAAAATCGGCATCCATTTCAAAAATATATTGGTATTCCCTTTTTAGGGCCCATTTAAATCCACTTATATAAGCGGTGCCCAAACCTGATTTTTCCTTTCTTATTTCCAAAAACAAACGGTCTTTAAAATCTTTTTGAAGCTCTTTTACTTTTAATGCTGTAAGATCTGGGGAATTATCGTCAACTATTAAAACATGGATGTCATCTGACTGTGAAAAAACGGCCTTGATGATAGCCTCAATATTTTCTATCTCGTTATATGTTGGAATAATTACAACAATCTCGGGCATAATTCAATTTTACTCGATAATCAATTTTAAAACACTCTGAAGTTTACTTCTTCCTTATTAAGTCCATTTTCACTTCAACCACAGGATAGCCAGTTCAGAGAATATTCACGAAAATTAGTTTTTAGCAAATGTACATTATTAAGTGTTTATTTTTTTTAAATAATACTCAATAATACACTCCGATATTGAAAAATATAATAATTTTATGGCATGCTTCGTAACATAGTTTCAAATGAGTTGTTTACCGTGCTAATCGTTGTTGGACTAGTTGTTGTTGCCATTGCAAAACTTACTTCCCCAAAGCGTTTTGATGATTTTGTATTGGTACTGGGAAACGACAAATACCTTAAAATATACTCGCGAGACCAAAAATTCTTTGACAAATTTGACGCATTGCTTTTTGGCAACCTCATACTGTCTGTTTCTTTATTCTGTTTTATAAGTATTAGGCTCATTTTTGGCACAAACAGTCTCTCTTTAAACAGCATGTTCCAACTTGCTTTTGCCATAGCTGCTTTCATTTTAATAAAAGTACTAGTTGAGCGATTAATAGGCAGCCTTTTTGAAATTGATAAGTTGGTTGACCAGTATATCTTCCAAAAAATAAGTTTTAAAAACTTTTTGGGACTTGTTTTACTGCCCATTAATGCTTTGCTATTGTACAGTTTTGAGCCAAATAAAACAATCATTTACAGCATTATCGGATTGTTGTTATCATTGAATATTATTGGATTAATTAGCTCTTTAAAAGCAAATCAAAGTTTACTAAAACACAACTTATTCTATTTTATTTTGTATCTTTGCGCTCTCGAAATTGCACCGTACGTTATTTTATACAAGGTGTTTTTCGATAAATAAAAGAAAAAACTGCCTACGCTTATGAAAGTGAAAACTATTTTAGTGTCCCAGCCTGAACCAAAAATTGAGAACTCGCCTTACTTCGATTTACAAGAAAAACAACATGTGAAAATTGATTTCAGGCCTTTTATTCATGTTGAAGGGGTTCCAGCAAAGGAAATCAGACATCAAAAAGTAGACTTAAACAATTATACGGCTATTATTCTTACTAGTCGAAATGCTGTTGACCACTTTTTTAGGGTGGCTCAAGAAATGCGCTTTAAGGTGCCAGATACGATGAAATATTTTTGCCAGTCTGAAGCTGTGGCTTTTTATCTTCAAAAGTATGTGGTGTACAGAAAGCGTAAAATTTATGTTGGCAAACGTACTTTTTCTGAGCTTTCGCCATTAATCAAGAAATATAAAGACGAAAAATTCCTGTTACCAAATACCGATAAGGTAAAACCTGAAGTACCAAACACTTTGGATGCTTTAGGCGTAAACTGGAAACAGGCCGTTTTTTATAAGACTGTAATCAGCGATTTATCAGATTTGGCCAATGTTTTTTACGATGTTTTGGTATTTTTTAGTCCTTCTGGAATTGAATCCTTGTTTCAAAATTTCCCTGATTTCAAACAAAATGAAACACGTATTGCCGTATTTGGAAATACGACCATTAAAGCCGTAGAAGAAAAAGGGTTACGCGTAGATATTGCGGCACCAACACCAGAAACACCTTCAATGACCATGGCCTTGGAAAAGTATATTGAGAAGGTTAACAAAGGGAAATAAGATAATTTTACAACAATAAAAAAAGGGACGATTTTTCAAATCGTCCCTTTTTTTTGTTGCAGGGGCTCTTAAAGATTAAGTCTCAAAACCTCCAGAAAAGCGTATATTTATAGAAGTAAAAATTAAAAAAATAATATTATGACTAAAAAAGTTTTCTTTTTATTGGTTATGTTTCTCTCGCTGAGCGCATTTCCTAATACTATAAGGGCTAAGGAAAAATCAACCGTCCATGCAACGACAAAAACAACCGAAATACCACCAGAAATTAAAATAATGATTGACCGTCTTTATGAAATTAAGGAAATAGATAAGTCAACTCTAAACCGTGCTGAAAGAAAGGAACTCCTCAAAGAAGTCCGCACCATTAAAAAAAGTGTTAGGGCATCAGGAAATGGCATTTACATTTCCAGCGGGGCCATTATAATCATTTTACTATTGATTATCATTCTTTAAAAAAAGGGCGTTTTTAAAAACGTCCCTTTTTTCATTCTTTAATCTTTAACCAATTTTTTTAATTTAAAGTCTGGATGTCGAGATTGCCAATAGAAAAAAGAAAAAACATTAGCAAAATTATTTAGCGTTTGGGACAACGTATTGCCGATACCATGACCCTCATCAAAATTAGTCAAGAATAAAATTGGAGAATCTCCTTTGTTATCATGTTGCATTTTAGCTGCAAATTTTGAAGGCTCCCATGCTATTACCCTTGGGTCGTTCATCCCTGCTGTAATTAATGTAGCAGGATAATCTGTGCCAGGCTTTAAATTATGATAAGAATCCATAGCCAATAAACCTTTAAACTCTTCCGGGTCTTTTGCCGTACCAAACTCTGGGGTATTTACTGGCCCGTTGGGTGTTTCTTCCATTCGCACTGTATTCATAGCGCCCACCAAAGGTGAAGCGGCCACAAATAAATCGGGCCGTTCGGTAATTGATCTACCCACCAAAATCCCTCCTGCACTACCGCCAAAAATGGATATCTTTTTTGGGTTGGAATAGCCTTCATCTATTAAATACTCTGCGGTTGCAATGGCATCTTTCCATGTATTTGGCTTATTTAATTTTTGTCCCGCTCTGTGCCAAGCATCCCCAAGCTCACCACCCCCCCTAACGTGGGGTACAACTAAAATCCCATCATACATTGTATAAGCTAGAAATATTGGACTAAAAAAGGGAGACGTTGAATTTCCATAGGCACCATAACTATATATAACAGCAGGATTTTGCCCGTTCAATTTTAAATCTTTGCTATAAATAATTGATACGGGAACCATTACACCGTCATGGGACTTAACCTCCACTTCCTTGGCTATAAGATTCTTTAATTCAGGGTATTCAACTACAGTGGACAATTGTTGGTGTGTGAATGTGTTTTTATCTGGACTGTACAAAAATCGTTTGCCAGGTGATGTCCATCCAGAAATTGAAATCCAAATATCTGAAAACTTACTACCTCTGCTAGAAACAGATGCCTGGCCCGCCGCAAAAGGCAGATTCAGTTCCACACTTTCAGTTTCCCCATGTGCAAGATAATATACTTTGGCTTCAACGCCGTTTCTAACTGTAGTGTAATACAACCCATCTTTTGTAAGGCTAAACCCTGTGATAATTTCATCATCAGATTCCTTCACCACAATTTCCGCATTTGAAAACTCAGGAGCCTCAAGTGAAGCTCTAACTATTTTATAGTTTGGCGCATCCTTATGGGTTAGATAATACACAAACTTTGAATTAGCTGTCAAATTAATCACGTCATCCTCTCTACTTAATACCAATTTCCAGTCTGCAGCCTCATCATTTGAATCCTTCATGAATAATTCTATGTCTTTATCAACAGAACTTGGAATCAAAATATTAACATCTGCTTCTTTGCCATAAAGAATAATAGGTATTTCCATTTCCTTAATGTCTAAACTTGCATAGTCATCTTTTGAAAAAACTATGGTATCTTCAGATTGATTACTCCCCACGGTATGCAAATAAACCAAAGTGTAAAGTTTCCTGTTCATATCGGAAACATCAGGGGAATTATATTTATTATAATAAAATGATTCGCCATCCGGCCTCCAGGAAATACCTCTTCCTAGATGAATAATCTCATCATATTGTTCACCGGTATCCTTAAACAAAAGTGTTTCTGGGTTTTCAGAGCCATTTGGAGATACACTCACAGCTATCTTATCCCCATTTATGTTGGGTGTAATGGATTGAACAACATATGTTTTACCTTCATCGCTTCTAAACTTGGTGGGGTCAAAAAACAATTTTTCATCACCTTCGTAACCTTTGCGTGTGTACATTTTACCGATTTCTTCACCCGGCACTCTTTTCAAATAGTAATAAACATCATCATCTGTAATTTGAAGATTATAAATTGAGGCCGCCCTTCTTTCTATCAATTCCTTCATTTTATCAAATAGCTCCTGCTTACCCGAAATACTATTTAATACAGAATTTGCATAGTTGGCATTATCCCTCATCCATGTAATTACTTCTGGGTCGTCTAAGTTTTCAAGATATTGATAAGGATCTTCAAGTGTGGTGCCATGATAGGTATTTGTCACAATTTTTTGAGGAAGCAGTTCTGGTTTTGTTACGTTTTGAGCTTGCAAAACGAAAGAAACCATGCAAAGGATAAAAACCAAAGTTCTTTTCATCTGTTTGTTATTAAATTAAAGATTCATTAGAAACCAAATAAAAAAACCCGATTTTATCATTTGGAAGATATTCTGTTCAATATATAATAATTAATTGGAAATGAGCGCTTAATACTGATTTAAAATGCATAGCGTTGTGGACCCCCGCGTCTAATTTCTTCACTACAATGGGCCTCAAACTTTTTAAAATTATGTCTAAACGCATTGGTTAACTTAAATGCAGTAGTGTAGTAGGCTTCATCATCATTCCATGTAGCTCTTGGACTTAAAACACTTGTTGGCACCCCAGGGCAACTTCTTGGTTGCGCTACACCAAATACCGAATGAATATGATAATCATCATAATTATACAACCCTAAATCACCATTCAAAACGGCATTTATCATGGCTCGGGTATATTTTAATTTCATTCTGGTGCCAACACCGTAAGGACCTCCAGTCCATCCCGTATTCACCAACCAAACATTCACCTTTGCCTCAATCATTTTTTTGCTCAGCATCTCGGCATATTTAGATGGATGTAAGGGCATAAAAGGCGCACCGAAACAAGCCGAAAATGATGGAACAGGCTCAACAACACCAGCCTCAGTGCCCGCAACTTTTGCTGTATAACCAGATATAAAATGATATGCTGCCTGACTTGGCGTTAATTTTGAAATTGGGGGAATTACCCCAAAGGCATCAGCAGTTAGGAAAAAAATGTTTTTTGGGTTTTTCCCTATGGATGGAATCCTGATATTTTCAATATGGTGAATTGGGTAACTTACTCTTGTATTTTGTGTAATGGATGTATCTGCAAAATCCACATTGCCATTTTTATCTAAAACCACATTTTCAAGAATCGCTCCCTTTTTTATGGCATCATAAATTTCAGGTTCGTTTTCTCGTGACAGATTAATAACCTTAGCATAGCAGCCTCCTTCAAAATTGAATACGGTGTTCTCTGAAGTCCAGCCATGCTCATCATCCCCAATTAAACTTCTATTGGGATCTGTTGAAAGTGTTGTTTTTCCTGTTCCTGAAAGCCCGAAGAATATGGCCGTGTCCCCTTTTTTACCAACATTGGCACTACAATGCATCGGCAGCGTATTTTTCTCAACAGGCAAAATAAAATTCAATGCCGAAAAGATTCCTTTTTTAATTTCACCTGTATAACCTGTACCACCAATCAATGCGATTTTTTTTGTGAAATTTAAAATGGCAAAGTTGTGTTGTCGCGTTCCATCTTCATCAGCATTTGCCATAAAACCCGGTGCATTTACAACAACCCATTCAGGATCAAACCGCTTGATGTCCTCTTCAACAGGGCGTAAAAACATGTTATAAGCAAACAAATTACTCCATGGATATTCATTAATTACCCGAATGTTCAGTTTATAATTTTCATCAGCACAAGCATAACAATCCCGTACAAAAACTTCTTTGTTCGATAAATACTTTACCACCTTATCGTAGAGTGCATCAAAGGTGTTCGGATCAAAAGGGATGTTGATGTTTCCCCACCAAATCTTATCTTTTGTAATATCATCTTTAACTATAAATCTATCTTGTGGCGACCGCCCGGTGAACTCACCCGTATTTACGGCCAAAGCACCTGATGAGGCTTCAACGCCCTGCCCTTTCTCAATGGTGATTTTATGAAGCTCGTCTGGCGATAATTGATACCTTACCCTTGCATTTTTAATACCGTAATTTTCTAACGAAATCGTTTTCGTGACTTGTTTTTTATTTGCCATGTTTTAATTTAAAAATGGTTACTCATTAAATTCTATTGATTTTGTTTGTTCAGATTCTATTTAATCTTTGGACTTAAGCTTCAGCAATTTCAGAAACAAAAGGCACCATGCTGCTATAATACACAACCCACCAATGGGCGTTATAAAACCTATTGCTCTAAAATCGAAGTTTGTTAAGCTGTTAGTTGACAAAAAATAAATAGACCCTGAAAACAAAGCTACACCCAATAAAACCAAGTATAATAGGGTTTTTTTATGTTTTGCTTGTATATTCGGAACAATTCCAACAAATAAAAGAAAGAATGCATGGTACATTTGATAACGCACCCCAGTTTCAAAAGACTGCTGGGCTTCTATCGAAATTAATTCCTTTAAGGCATGTGTACCAAAGGCACCAAACATAACGCCTGTAGCACCTAAAATTGCCGCCGCCAACAAGATATTTCTATTCATTACAAATAAATTATTCTCAATAAAAACATATATTGATTATTAATTTCGCAAAAATAAATATTATTTTAGCACTTAGCTAGATAAAATAAAATAAATTCAAAAATATACATGCGCAACGTTTTGGTTATTGGTTCTGGAAAATCTTCTTCATATCTATTAAAGTATTTAATGGATAAATCGGAAGAAGAACAACTTTTCATAACGATTGCAGACCTAGAAATAGAAAATGCCAAAAAACTTGTCGGCAATCACAAAAATTTTAAAACAATGGTTTTGGATGTTTTTGATGCACCTTCCAGGACCGAGGCCATTAAAAATGCCGATATCGTTATATCCATGTTACCCGCTCGCTTTCATATTGAAGTAGCCAAAGATTGCATTCGTTTTGAAAAAAATATGGTCACTGCCTCATATATTAGTCCCGAAATACAAGCCTTTGACGAGGAAGCTAAAAGCAAAGGGCTTATTTTAATGAATGAAATAGGCGTAGATCCAGGCATTGACCATATGAGTGCTGTGCAAGTTCTTGATCGCATTCGACATAATGGCGGAAAAATTATTTTGTTCGAATCCTTTACCGGAGGTTTAGTGGCACCTGAAAGTGACAACAATTTATGGAATTATAAATTTACGTGGAATCCTAGGAATGTGGTCACCGCGGGGCAAGGTGGCGTTGCCAAATTTTTACAGGAAGGCACGTATAAATACATTCCATATAATCGACTGTTCAGGCGTACCGAGTTTTTGGATATTGACGGTTTTGGCCGTTTTGAAGTCTATGCTAATAGAGATTCATTAAAGTACCAAAGCGCTTATGGACTTGATAACATCAAGACTCTTTATCGAGGTACGATGCGCCGAGTGGGATTTAGCAGGGCATGGAATATTTTTGTAGCCCTTGGAATGACCGATGACAGCTATATCATGGAACATAGCGATACTATGAGCTATCGAGATTTCATTAATTCTTTTTTGCCCTATAGTCCATCCGATTCGGTTGAGTTAAAATTAAGGCATCAACTGAGAATAGATCAAGACGACATTGTTTGGGACAAGCTAATGGAACTTGATATTTTTAATCCAAACAAGGCCGTGAACCTTAAAAACGCCACCCCTGCGCAAATTCTTCAAAAAATACTTATGGACAGTTGGACGCTTTCGCCTAAAGATAAAGATATGATTGTGATGTACCATAAATTTGGCTACGAATTAGATGGCAAAAAACACCAAATTGACGCTAATATGGTTGTACTTGGTGAAGACCAAACCTATACCGCCATGGCCAAGACTGTTGGTTTGCCTGTTGCTATGGCAACCATCGCTATTTTAAATGGTAAAATAAAAACTCCAGGGGTTCAAATGCCCATTAACAAAGAGGTTTACCAACCCATTTTACAAGAACTTAAAGAACATGGCATTTCATTTAACGAAAAAGAAGTCCCCTATTTAGGCTACAATCCTTTGAACAGTTAGTTGACGGATACTTGCAAATCTTTTGCCTTACAAATTAAAAGTAAATCTGTACATTTATGTTTTAATTTTCAACAAGCTATATGGCAAAAAAAACCAAAACCTTTACTATTGACGGTATTGACAAAAAAATACTCCGGGCTTTAACCGATGATGCCCGCACACCCATTTTGGAAATTGCTAGAAATGTTGGCATCTCAGGGGCGGCCATTCACCAACGTTTGCGTAAACTGGAAAAATCTAAACTAATTGCAGGCTCAAAATTTATTATCAATCCTGAAGTATTGGGGTATTCAACCTTGGCTTTTGTTGGGATTTATCTAGACAAAGCGGCTAATACAGATGACGTGGTTAGAAGTTTAAAACGTATCCCTGAAGTTCTCGAATGCCACTACACCACCGGAAATTATAGCCTTTTTATAAAACTTATCAGTTTGAACAATGCACATTTAATGCATTTGCTGTACAAAAACATTCAAACTATCCCTGGTGTTCAAAGAACTGAATCACTCATTTCATTGGACCAACAAATTGACCGACAAATACATATTTAAAAACAAAAAACCCGAATATTTCTACTCGGGTTTGTTTTATTTTATGAGATGCTGAAACAAGTTCTTCATGATAAAGATTATTTCATCTTCATCAACCAGTTACGCACGTCTACATCTTGCTTAATAATGTTGCGTAAATCTTCAATTTTAACACGTTCTTGCTCCATGGAATCCCTATGACGGATTGTAACCATATTATCCTCTAAAGTATCATGATCTACGGTAATACAAAATGGCGTTCCGTTGGCATCTTGCCTTCTATAACGTCTTCCCACGGCATCCTTTTCATCATAATCAACGTTGAAATCCCATTTTAGATCTTCAACTATTTGCCTTGCCACTTCGGGCAGGCCATCTTTTTTAACCAACGGCAAAACCGCAGCTTTTACTGGTGACAAAACACTTGGCAACTTCAACACGGTTCTGGTTGTGCCATTTTCCAATTCTTCCTCTTGCAATGAATTTGAAAACACAGCCAAAAACATCCTGTCCAAGCCAATTGACGTTTCAAGCACATAAGGCACATAGCTTTTATTTTCTTCAGGATCAAAATATTGCAACTTCTTTCCTGAGTATTTTTCATGCTGGCTTAAATCAAAATCGGTTCTTGAATGGATGCCCTCAAGCTCTTTGAATCCAAAAGGGAATTTAAACTCTATATCGGCTGCAGCATCCGCATAGTGTGCTAATTTTTCATGGTCGTGAAAGCGGTAATTATCTTCACCCATGCCTAAACTCAAATGCCACCTTAGTCGGGTTTCTTTCCAGTACTCATACCATTCTTGTTGTGTACCTGGTTTGATGAAAAACTGCATTTCCATTTGCTCAAACTCGCGCATTCTGAAAATGAATTGTCTAGCAACAATTTCATTTCTAAAGGCTTTGCCAGTTTGGGCTATCCCAAAAGGAATTTTCAATCGACTCGTTTTTTGAACATTCAAAAAGTTAACAAAAATGCCCTGTGCCGTTTCAGGTCTTAAATACAAATCCATGGCATTTTCAGCGGAAGCGCCCAATTTGGTTCCGAACATTAAATTGAATTGCTTTACATCTGTCCAGTTTTTGCTTCCAGTTAATGGATCGGCAATTTCCAATTCCTCAATCAATGCTTTTACATCAGCCAAATCTTCATTTTCCAATGATTTTGCCATGCGCGAAAGCGTACTGTTTATTTTTTCCTGATATTCTAAAACGCGTTGGTTTGTAGCCAAAAATTGGTCTTTATCAAAAGCATCACCAAAACGCTTTTCAGCCTTAGTCACTTCCTTGTCAATCTTCGCTTCAATCTTCGCACAATATTCTTCAATTAAAACATCGGCACGATAACGTTTTTTGGAATCTTTGTTATCAATCAAAGGATCATTAAAGGCATCTACATGCCCCGAAGCCTTCCATGTTGTGGGGTGCATGAAAATTGCGGCATCAATCCCCACGATATTTTCATTCATCTGCACCATGGCCTTCCACCAATAGTCGCGTATGTTTTTCTTTAATTCAGCCCCATTTTGTGCATAGTCGTAAACCGCACTTAATCCATCGTATATTTCGCTACTTTGGAACACGTAACCATACTCCTTTGCGTGAGAGATTACTTTTTTAAATTGATCGTCTTGATTTGCCATGCTGCAAAAATAAAAAACCGCTTTAAACTAACATCTTGTTTACTAAAAAATAAGTGCAGCATCTATTTTTTATTTAAGTTTACCTGCAAGAGTTTAAAGTGAAATGTTTAGGTCAGTCATCAATTTATTTTTTCCGAAAGTCTGTTATGCTTGTCAAAATCTGTTAAACGATAACGAGTATGCCATCTGTATAGATTGTCGACATGATTTGCCTGTTACCAACTTTCATTTTGATAGCAGCGATGCCGTTGAAAAAGTGTTATACGGTCGTGCAAAAATTGAGCACGGTACAGCACTTTTTAGGTTTGAAAAAAAAGGGAAAGTGCAGCAACTTATCCATAATTTAAAGTATCGAGGATATGAAAAAATAGGCTCTTTTCTCGGCGATTGGCTTGGTGGCGAATTAAAAACGGTTGAGGATTATCAAAACATTGATATGGTTATTCCCGTTCCATTGCACAAAAAAAAACTGAAGAAACGTGGTTACAACCAAGTAGCTAAGTTCGGGCAGCGAATTGCTACCGCTTTAAATGCAGAATACATAGATGATGTTTTGATAAAAGTAACCAACACTAAATCGCAAACCATAAAAAACCGCTTTGCCCGTTGGAACAAGAGCAACGAGTTGTTTACCATAAACAATACCCAAAGCATAAAAAACAAACACATTTTATTGGTGGACGATTTAATCACTACCGGTGCAACTTTAGAAGCCTGCATAAGCGTTCTTAACCAAGCTGAAAATATAAAAATTAGCATTGCTACCATGGCAATAGCTTAAACACTTGCCCGTTATATCTCTAAAAATATGTAGGTTTGTAAAAATTTAAAATTGTTGATGAACAAGACCCTTTCAAATTTTATTTTGGCCAGTTTTATAGGCCTTATTCTTGTTAATTGCGCCAATCGAGGCCGGCCAGAAGGAGGTCCAAAAGACGAAACCCCGCCTAAGGTTATAAAGTCTATTCCCGAAAACTATTCCGTTAATTTTAAAGGTGACGAAATTGAAATTCATTTTGACGAATACATTAAAATCAAAGATCTTCAAAAGCAATTGATCATTTCACCGCCCATGAACACCCAACCAAACATTACACCGTTGGGAAACGCAAGCAAATACATCACCATAAAAATTTTCGACACCCTACAACTGAACACCACCTATGCGTTTAATTTTGGAAACAGTATAACAGATAATAACGAAGGTAACCCTTATCCATTTTATCGCTATGTATTTTCCACTGGAGATTATATTGATTCATTAACCGTAAAAGGAAACATTGTTGACGCCCTTTTAAAACAACCTGAAACCTTTGTAAATGTTGCCCTTTATGAAGTAGATTCAACATATACAGATTCTATAATTTACAAAGAAAAGCCTAAATATATAACCAATACGCTTGACAGTTTAACCACCTATTCCATTGAAAACATCAAGGCAGGAACCTATAAACTCATTGCCCTAAAAGACAACAATGGCGACAATAAATTTCAGCAAAAAGTTGACCAAATTGCATTTCATGAAGGGTTTATACAAGTGCCTTCAGATAGCAGTTACACCCTGAAATTATTCAAAGAAAATTTGGACTTTAAAGCTACAAGGCCAAAATTGATAACAGGTGAAAAAATTGCTTTTGGCTATGAAGGCAGTTATGAAGATATGAAAATAAAAATCCTTTCTGAAACACCAGAAGGTTTTACATACCGCATTACCAAAGATGAAGAAACCGATTCGTTAATGTATTGGTACAAGCCGAGGTTACAGGTAGATTCACTTAATTTTAATGTGTCCCACCCCAACTTTGAAAAAGATTTTACCGTTAAAATTAGCGAACAAAAAAGAGACTCTCTCACCATAAAAATACTTCCTTCAAGCAATATTGGCATTGATGAAGACCTTAAAATAATAGGGAGTACACCATTTGTGAAATTCGACAGGTCGAAAATATCAATCATGGATAAAGACTCTACATTTGTAGATTTTACCTCAGCTTTTGATAGCATCACCAATACCTATGCGCTAAGTTTTGACAAAACAGAGGACAATGCCTATAAAATGCAAATGCTTCCCGAAGCTTTTGTAGGCTTTTTTGACAAGACTAACGACACCATCAACGTTTCTTTGAGAACCAAAAAAGCTTCAGACTTTGGTTATGTGAGATTTACATTAATTAATGCCAAATATCCACTCATAATTCAATTAACTGATAAAAGTGGCAAAGTTCAAAGCGAAACCTATGCAAGTGAAGAAGGCCCGATTGATTTTTTAAATTTAAGTCCGGGAACATATTCCATTAGAGTGATAAACGACACCAACGGTAACAAAAAGTTTGATACGGGCAATTACTTGAAAAAAACACAACCTGAAAAGGCCAGTTATTTTCAAGATGTTGAAATAAGAGCAGACTGGGGTATTCAAGAAACACTTCAGTTCAAATAGCCACCCAAAAGGAAATCAAACAAAAATTGAAAAGGGAAAAAATTAATGATTTCGAAAAAGTTTCAGATTCTTAAACCTCGATTATCGAGTAATCTTGAAGCTATCCCTATCGTTTAAGAATTTTAGTTTATTCCTATAAGCTACAATATGCCTTTGCTCAAGCTTTGCTATTTTAATGCCATCTTCAAAAGACTTGAAATAGGCAATCGGATTCCCCAATACATCATAAGCCCCTGAATGACCTGAATATTCAATATTTATTCCATCGATACCAACCCTGTTCACACCAATGCAATAGCACATATTTTCTATGGCTCTTGCCTGCAATAAAGTATCCCAAGCATTTATGCGTGGTTTTGGCCAATTGGCCACATAGATTAAAACATCATAATCTTCAACATTTCTTGCCCATACCGGAAAACGCAAATCATAACAAACCATAGGGCAAATCTTCCAACCTTTATAGTCAACAATCACTTTTTCCTTTCCTGAAGCAAAGGTTTTTTCTTCACCAGCCAAAGTAAACGTATGGCGTTTATCATAAGCAGACACTTTACCCGAAGGGTCTACAAAAAGAAAACGATTATAAAACTTACCTTGCTCTAAAATGATAATGCTCCCCGCAATTGCAGCGTTTGTTTGGGAAGCTAATTCTTTCATCCAAGCAACGGTTTCGCCTTCCATAGATTCGGCAACCTTGTTGGCATTCATGGTAAAACCCGTGGTGAACATTTCAGGCAGAACAACAACATCAACAGGTTCTGTAATACTTTGAATCTTTTTTGAAAAGTTGTCCCTGTTTTTAGCTGGGTCTTCCCAAACTAAATCGGATTGGATCAACGCTACTTTTAGATTGTCATGCATATTTAAATCTTGTTTAAAATATCTGCGGCCTTTTTTAAAGTATCTTCCGTTTTTGCAAAACAAAACCGCAGTATCTTATTATCTAAATTATTTGTATTGAAAACCGACATGGGGATTGATGCCAATCCATTTTCAATTGTCAATCTCTTGGCATAATCCACGTCATACTCTTCTGTGATTTCAGAATAATCTAAAACCTGGAAATACGACCCTTTTGAAGGTGTAAACTTAAATCTTGAATCTTTTATCAAACTTAAAAACAAATCCCTTTTTTCTTGATATAGCTCAGGCAAATGCAAATAATGATTGGGTTCTTGCATATAATCTGCAATACCTTTTTGGGTGGGGTGATGAATACAAAACACATTAAATTGGTGCACTTTTAAGAATTCATCGATCAACTCCTTAGGCGCACAACAATAGCCCACTCGCCAACCAGTGTTATGAAAGGTTTTGCAAAAGGATGACACCACAAAACTTCGGGCTTTTAAATCTGGAAACAAACTGGCACTTTGGTGCTTTTCACCATCATAAATCATGTGTTCATAAACCTCATCGCTAAGTACCGTAATATTGGTGTTTTTGGTGAGCTCTTCAAGTTGCAACATGTCAGACTTTGAAAAAATTGTCCCTGATGGATTGTGGGGCGAATTAATGATTATCATTTTGGTGCGCTTATTAATCTTCGCTTTTACAATTTCCCAATTTACCTTAAAATTGTTTGATGCATCCAGCTGAATCGGAATGGAAATACCTCCATTTAACTCAACATTAGGTTCGTAACTGTCATAAGCTGGTTTAAAAACAATGACCTCATCGCCCAATTTTACAAATGTTGAAATAATGGTAAAAATAGCTTGGGTTGCACCAGCTGTAACTACAATTTCGGTTTCAGGGTAGTAACTTTCATTATAAACTAATTCGATTTTTTTAGCAATCGCTTCTCTAAGTTCTAAATTTCCACGCATTGGGGCATAATGGTTGTATCCCGAATTCATGGCTTTACTCACTAAATCAATGAGTTTCTGGTCACTTTTAAAATTAGGAAAACCTTGCGATAAATTAATGGCATTATACTTTGCCGCCAAAGCGCTCATTATGGAAAATATGGTTGTTCCAACATGTGGAAGTTTAGACGAATGCTGCATACTTGTAAAGTTATGAATCTAAAACGAAACGTTCAGTAGCCATCTCACAAATTCTGTCGCCAATAGCCAAACATGCCGTGGCTGCAGGTGATGGTGCGTTTAACACATGGATGCTTCTTTCTTTATATTCAATTCTAAAATCGTCTTGCATCTTGCCGTCTTCTTTTAGAAGCATCGCGCGGACTCCTGCTCTTCCGGGCTCAATATCTTCCATGGTTAACGACGGAATCAACCGCTGCAAGGTTTTCAAAAACAGTTTTTTTGAAAATGCTCTGCGGTATTCGTTTAATGCAAACTTGGTATGGTTAAATAACAGGTTCCATGTTCCCGAATAGGATAGCGCCTCCAACGTGTCTTTTATGTTGAAATCTGTTTTCTTATAGCCTTCCCTTTTAAGCGTTAAAACCGCATTCGGACCACATTCTATATCACCATTTACCATCCGCGTGAAATGAACACCAAGAAACGGAAAAGCAGGATTGGGAATGGGATATATTAAGTTTTTAACCTTCCCTTTAGCTTGCTCGGTTAAATTGTAATAATCACCCCGAAATCCAACCACTTTTTCTTTAAGTTTCACATTATCCTTTTTCGCCAGCCTATCGGCTTGCAACCCACCACAAAAAATGACGTGCTTGGTTTTGTATTTATTTTTAGATGTTATTATGATAATTGTTTCAGCTTCATGGACACAATCCACAACCTTTTCACCTAAGACAATTTTGCTTTTTGATTGTTTGGCTAAAACCAATTCCGCTAATTTCTCGGTGGTTCCCCTAAAATCAATAATACCTGTACATGGCACCCAAATGCCACCAATGCTGTTTACAGAAGGTTCGATTTCTTTTAACTGATTGGCGTTTATTTTTTCGATACCCTCGGTATTGTTTGCCAAACCATTTTGAAAAATTTTGTCCATGAACGGCAATTCCGATTCCTCAACTGCCGCAACCACTTTTCCGCAAACATCATGTTTAATACCGTATTCCTTAGCAAACTTTACCAATTGCTTTCGGCCATCAATACAGTTTTTTGCTTTGGCAGAACCTGGTTTATAGTATAATCCGGAGTGAATAACCCCAGAATTATTGCCCGTTTGGTGTGCGGCCAATTCATGTTCTTTTTCAATGAGCAACAATTGTAAATGCGGATATTTCAGCTGAAGTTTATAAGCCGTTGCAGCACCTACAATGCCTCCACCAACAATAGTAATATCGTATAATTCGTGCGCTTCCAAAAGAGACCTTTTACTTTTGGAAGATACCATTATTTTCTTTCATTTTGAAGCGTTGAAGCTAAACATAATGAAACAAAAAAGCCTTGAATTGATTCAAGGCTTTTAATTAAAAGTTTTTCAGATTTAATCCCTGCCACCAAATACTTGAAGCGCCCAATATAACAAGTTAGCCAAAGCACCTATGGCTGCAACCAAATAGGTTCTCGCTGCCCATTTTAAGGCATCCTCGGAACCGGCATATTCTTCTTGAGATACCATATTTTTGTTTTTTAGCCATGCCAATGCACGATTGCTGGCGTCATATTCCACCGGAAGTGTGATAAAGCTAAACAAAGTAGCAAATCCCATGAATGCCACGCCTGCAGCAGCAACCCACCAGCCTAATCCCAGACCGGCAGCTCCACCTAAAATTAAGCCACCAATGATAAGCCATTGAGACATTCCAGATGTCACACTAACAACTGGCACTAAGGCCGAGCGCATTTGCAACCATTGATACGCTTTTGCGTGCTGAACCGCATGACCACATTCGTGTGCCGCCACAGCAGCTGAAGCCGCATTACGTTGGTTATAAACAGCTTCACTTAAATTAACCGTTTTATTTTTTGGGTTGTAATGATCAGTCAATTGTCCAGGTGTTGAGATAACCTCAACATCGTATATGCCATTATCTGACAACATTTTTTCGGCAATTTCTTTACCGCTCATACCATTACGAAGCTGAACTTTTGAATATTTTTCAAACTTTCGCTTCAGCGTATTGCTCACCATCCAACTTACCAGAGCAATGGCTCCAATTAATATATAATATCCTAACATTTGTTTTTCTTTTTTAAAAATTTAATCTGAACTAAATATAACAAAAATAACGCCATTTAATCTGGCATGATATTATGTCAGTATTTAAAATTGTGTTAAAAATTAACATCCTGAAATCATGGTAAAAAAAACGGGAAACCTTATTGAAGGCATCCCGTTTTTAAAACAGTTTATTTCTTGTTATGCATTGGCAAACTCCATATCAAAGGCTTCGGCTATTTCTTTGTAAACAATTTTTCCATTTACAATGTTTAGACCTTTAGACAAAGATTTGCTGTCTTTGCAAGCTTTTTTCCAGCCATCGTTTGCCAACCTTATAACGTAAGGCAACGTTACGTTTGTTAATGCCACTGTTGACGTATAAGGAACAGCCCCCGGCATGTTGGCAACGCTGTAATGTACCACTTCATCAATGATGTAGGTTGGATGCTCATGGGTTGTAGGCTTTGTGGTTTCAAAACAGCCCCCTTGATCCACAGCTACATCTACAATTACAGTACCATGGCGCATATCTTTTAGCATATCTCGGGTAATGAGTTTAGGTGCTTTTGCACCTTTTATGAGAACACCACCAATGATTAAATCGGAGTCCTTGATATGCTTTCTTATGTTATACTCACTTGAAAATTCACTAATAACGTTATTAGGCATAGAATCGCTAACATAACGAAGGGCTTTCATATTGATGTCCATTATAATAACCAAAGCTCCTAATCCTGCAGCCATTTTTGCAGCTTGATAACCAACAACACCAGCACCTAAAATTAAAACCTTTGCTGGCGGAACTCCCGGAACACCACCCAACAAAATACCACGACCTTTAATTGGTTTCTCCAAATATTTTGCACCTTGCTGAATAGACATACGTCCCGCAACTTCAGACATTGGAACCAATAATGGTAACGTTCCATCTTCATCTTCTACAGTTTCGTAGGCAATGCATATGGCGTTACTTTTGATCATGGCGTTTGTTAACACCTCACTTGAAGCAAAATGAAAATAAGTAAACACCACTTGGTCTGGTTTAATTAAATGATACTCCTTTTCTATTGGCTCTTTAACTTTTACGATCATTTCTGCAGTATCGTAAACCTGCTCAATGGTTTCTAGGATTTTAGCTCCAGCTTCAATGTAATCTTCGTCATGAAAACCACTGTTAAACCCGGCATTTTTTTGTACATAAACCTCATGGTTTCTTTTGGTAAGTTCAAAAACACCAGAAGGTGTCATACCCACTCTGTTCTCGTTGTTTTTTATTTCAATAGGAACACCAATTTTCATTTGCTTTATTTTTAGGTTATTTAAAATCAAAGCGCAAAATTAAATCAATTAAATTGAAAATAAACAACGATTAGGTGCTTTAGTTAATAATTCTATATGAAATTTAACTTTTTACTAACAATTAAATAAAACCTATTGATATAATAGGTTTTAAAAATTTATCTTTTTGTATGGACGATTTTGAAATAAATCAACAAAAAAGCAGATACAATGGTAATGCTATTTGCAAAAATTATGGATGGACTGTTTTTGAGAAACCCATATATGAGCCAAGTGAAGACACCAACAAAAAACATTAAAAGCATGGGTAGTGACAGTGCAGAAACGTCTTTAGTTTTCCAAGTTTTATAAACCTGTGGCAAAAAAGCTGCTGTAGTTAAAACAGCAGCAATGAATCCTGTTATTTCGGTGTAATTAGCCAACGATGTTTACAATTTTACCGGGCACTACAATTACTTTTTTAGGTGTTCTACCTTGCAATTGCTCCTGGGTTTTTTCATTTTCTAGAACCGTTTTTTCAATATCCTCTTTGCTCATGTCTAACGGTAATTCTAATGTGAAACGCATTTTTCCGTTGAAAGAAATCGGGTAGTTTTTACTGCTTTCAACCAAATATTTTTCCTCAAATTTTGGAAAAGGCGCTGTTGAAATAGACTCATTATGTCCCAATTTGCTCCACAATTCCTCGGCAATGTGTGGCGCATACGGCGAAATTAAAACCAACAAGGGCTCTAAAATGTCTTTACTTGTGCATTTTTGAGCCGTCAACTCATTTACCGCAATCATAAAGGTTGATACCGACGTGTTGAAAGAGAAATTCTCGATATCTTCCTTTACTTTTTTTATGGTTTTATGAAGGGTTTTCAAACTGTCTTTTGTTGGTTCGGTATCGGTGACATTCAAACCATTTTCGCCAATATAAAGTTTCCAAAGTTTTTTAAGGAAACTGTGCACGCCTGTAATACCAGCAGTATTCCAAGGTTTGTATTGCTCTAACGGCCCTAAAAACATTTCGTACAAACGTAAACTGTCAGCACCATAATCTTCACAAATTTGGTCTGGATTAACGACGTTGTATTTGGACTTGGACATTTTTTCGACATCTCGAAATACCTTAAAAACACCATTTATATCAGAAATTAATTCTGATTTCTCATATTCTTGGCGCCAGTTTTTAAATTTATCAACTACCAATTCATCAGTATATTTAAAGTTTGCCCCTTCTTTAACTACTTTTAAAAACTGTATATCAACATGATAAGGATTCACTGTTAAAGTTATATTTTCATCAAAACCTTCTTTTAAAAAAATATTCTTGAGAGGTTCAACTTCCTTTGCTCTTATGAATAATGGAAACCTTTTAAACTGCTCATTGAATGTTTCTTCCAAAAAATCAAAAGAAATGAAGGTATTGGAAAATCTACTTTCTAATTTTTTAACAACATCATTCCTAATTTCTAATTCCTCTAAGCTGATTTCAATTGCATCATCCTTAATTTTAATATCTTCTCCATATGTCAATGCAAAATCTGTAATCTTACACACAAAAGCACTCGTTCCCAAAATCATCCCTTGGTTAATCAGTTTTTTGGCAAATTCGTCATGGTTTACATAACCTTTATCAAACATAAATTTTTGCCAAAAACGCGAGTACAACAAATGCCCTGTGGCATGCTCGCTACCGCCAATGTATAAATCTACCTGTTGCCAATAATCAATAGCTTCTTTTGAGAATATTTCTTGGTCGTTATGTGGGTCCATATAGCGGTTAAAATACTGGCTACTGCCTGCCCACCCTGGCATGGTATTCAACTCCAACGGGAATACCGTTTTGTTGTCTATTTTGTCATTATCAACCACCGTATTGGTTTCGGTACACCAAGCCCATTTTGTGGCGTTGCCCAATGGTGGTTCTCCGGTTTCGGTTGGTAAATATTTTTCAACTTCGGGTAATTCAATTGGTAAATATTTGGCATCAATCATTTGCGGCATGCCATCCACATAATACACCGGAAATGGCTCACCCCAATAACGCTGACGGCTAAACACCGCATCGCGCAAACGGTAATTGGTTTTACCTTGTCCTTGACCTAATTTTTCAAGTTCTTGTATGACTTTTTTAGTGGCTTCCTTATGGCTTAAACCGTTTAAAAAGTCGCTGTTGGCAATGATGGTTTTTTCTTTATCGGCAAAGGCTTCTTCACTAATGTCAACACCTTCAAAAATATTGGAGATATCAATGTCAAAATGCTTTGCAAAATCATAATCACGTTGGTCACCACAAGGCACACTCATTACCGCACCAGTGCCATAACCTGCCAAAACATAATCCCCAATCCAAATCGGAATAGGTTCTTTGGTAAACGGATGTTCTACATAAGCACCCGTAAATGCTCCTGAAATGGTTTTTACATCGGCCATTCTATCGCGCTCGCTACGTTTAGCTGTGGCTTCTATGTAAGCTTCAACCTCTGCTTTTTGTTCTGGAGTCGTTATTTGTAAGACGAGTTCATGTTCTGGAGCCAAAGTCATAAAACTTACTCCGAAAATGGTATCTGGACGGGTCGTGAAAACTTCAATAACCTTGTCATGATTTTTTACATGGAAAGTTACAGAAGCACCAACCGATTTGCCTATCCAGTTACGTTGACTTTCCTTTAAAGAATCTGTCCAGTCAATAGTTTCCAGACCTTTAAGTAAACGTTCTGCATACGCCGAAATACGCATACTCCATTGCGTCATTTTTTTGCGCACCACAGGATGCCCACCACGCTCGGAAACACCATTTACAATTTCGTCATTTGCCAAAACCGTTCCTAGAGCAGGACACCAGTTTACTTCGGTTTCAGCTAAATAGGTTAATCTATATTGTAGTAATATTTCTTGCTTTTTTACGTCGTCATAAATATTCCAATCTAGCGCTGTGAAAAATTCAATAGTATCATCGCAAGCAGCATTTACATTGGCGTTTCCTTCAACTTCAAAAATTTTAATCAACTCTGAAATATCCTCAGCTTTCTCGCTTTTGTAGTTATACCACGAGTTAAACAGTTGAATGAAAATCCACTGCGTCCATTTGTAATATTTTGGGTCGGAAGTACGAACTTCACGACTCCAATCGAACGAAAAGCCAATTTGGTCCAACTGGCGACGATAGGTTTTAATATTTTCGGCTGTGGTTATTGCAGGGTGTTGCCCTGTTTGAATCGCATATTGTTCCGCAGGCAGACCAAAAGAATCATAGCCTTGTGGATGCAAAACGTTAAACCCTTGATGGCGCTTGTATCGTGCATAAATATCAGAGGCGATATAACCTAGGGGATGCCCAACGTGTAAACCTGCTCCACTTGGATAAGGGAACATATCCAACACGTAATATTTTGGTTTTTCAGAGTTGTTTTCTGCTTTAAACGTTTGGTTTTTTGCCCAATAGTCTTGCCACTTTTCCTCGATTTGATTGAAATCGTATTTCATCTGTTGTATTTCTGCTTTTTTGAAAGCGCAAATTTACGGTTTATATAGAAACTTGAAAGCGTTTGATTGTGTTTAATGACATTCATTATAAAGAAATTGAATATAAACTGGCAATTATAATTTTGTTTGAAAAAGCAATTTGTAATTTCGCATCATAAATAACACATTAAGTTTGTTACAGAACACAACAAGGGCACATTTGGCCTTATTGGCTACCAATATTATTTATGGGGCAAATTACATTATTGCCAAAGGCATTATGCCCAATAAAATTGGTCCTTCTGCATTTATTTTCATTAGACTTTCCTGTTGTGTGTTGTTGTTTTGGACTTTTAAACTATTGTTCGTCAAGGAAAAGGTTGCCAAAAAAGACCTATTAAAACTTGCCCTGTGCGGCTTATTTGGTGGTGCTTTAAACCAAATGCTGTTTTTTCATGGCATAAATTTAACATCCCCTATTGATGCTTCAATAATTCAAACGGCGGCACCTGTTTTGGTTTTGGTGTTTAGTTTTTTCATTTTAAAGGAACGAATCACCAAAAACAAAATAATGGGTATCGCATTGGCGGCTTCGGGTGCTATTTTTTTAATTCTTTATGGAAATAAAACACAGGGCACAAGCTCATTTTTAGGAAATTTATATGTGTTTTTAAATGCGGCTAGTTTTGCTTTATACATGGTCCTCGCAAAAACCTTAATGCAAAAATACAATGCACTTACCGTAATCAGTTACATATTTTTATTCGGATTCATTTATGTTTTTCCCTTTGGCATAAACGATTTTTTGAACACCAATTTTGAAGCTTTTACAACAAGCACTTATTTAACCATAAGTTATGTGGTTTTGTTCACAACGTTTCTGGCATACCTATTTAATATTTATGCACTAAAATATGTAATGCCTTCCGTAGCCAGCAGTTATGTGTATTTACAACCTGTTGTTAGTTTTGTTTTGGTGAGCATCATTGCTTTTCTTTTTGTGCAAAGCGCATATGCCCAAGATATTAGTTTTATTAAAATACTATGCTGTATTTTGGTTGCAACTGGAGTTTACATTACTGGCAAGCGCGAAAAGAAACCAGCCAAATAAAACAATGTAGTAAGTTTAAACGTTGTAATTCCTAATGAATCAAGTTTTCTTTTATATTTTTACGCCGTTAATCCATTATTTATGAGTTCAGCTTTTGAAAAACACCAAAAACGCAGACTGATTTCTTCTTATTTTTCGGTAGTGCTCAGTATAGCTTTGGTATTGTTTTTACTGGGATTATTGGGTATGTTGGTACTTAATGCCAAAAAGGTATCTGACCATTTTAAGGAACAAGTAGTACTTACCATTTATTTGAAAGATTCTGCCAAAGAAGTTGAAATCAATCAATTGGAAAAAAGTTTGGCCATGGCAGATTATGTAAAATCTACCGAATACGTGTCAAAAGAACAGGCTGCCGAATTTATGAAAGCTGAAAACGGTGAGGATTTTATGGATTTTGTGGGTTACAACCCATTACAAAATTCCATTGATGTACATTTAAAAGCAGATTTTGTAACCTCAGAGCAACTTGAGAAAATTTCCACGGAAGCAACCTCAAAAAACTTTGTAGACGAAGTGACTTATGATAACGACCTCGTAAACCTGATGAATGACAACGTAAAAAAAATCAGTTTTTGGGTTTTGGTCATTAGTGGCATTTTCACTTTAATTGCCGTATTGCTGATAAATAGCTCCATTAGGCTATCGGTTTACTCCAAACGTTTTACCATTAAAACTATGCAAATGGTTGGAGCTACCAAACAATTTATTCGTCGACCATTTGTTTGGAAAAGCGTGCGTTTGGGTATTATTGGTGCCGTTTTGGCTTTAGTGGGTATGGGCATTGTGCTTTATTACGTCAACCAAACATTCCCAGAACTGGGCTTGCTAAAAACTCCTATTTTAATTGTGCTTTTATTCGCAGTAGTATTTGCCCTAGGCATTATAATTACATGGATAAGCACCCATTTTGCAACCCAAAGATTTTTAAATTTAAAAACAGACGAGTTATATTATTAGTGTTTTAGCTAAAATATTTTCAACATGAAACTTTCTAGAATCTTAATTTTATCAGCTATTTTTTCTTTGATTTTGGGCTGTGCCGATGACGACCTTAAAAACACCCAAGCCCTGATTCGCATTTCAAATGTTAGTACTTTCGATTATAAAAACATAACCGTTATTTGAGAGGATTACGAAAATCTTAGTCCGGGTGAAAAATCCGAATACAAACTATTTGAAAAGGCCTATCGCTATGGTTTTGTAGAGTTGGAAATCGACGGTGAAGTATATACCATTCAACCGATCGATTTCGTTGGTGAAACACCTTTGGAAAAAGGAAAATACACCTATCAAATTGATGCCAATGACTCAACTGAGCAATATGGAAAACTGAGTTTAACACTTATTGAAGAGGAATAACCACTGGGAATTCAATTCTTTTTCTAAAAAATCTAAGATTAAATAATTTAGAGAACCGTTAACACCGTCGTTTTAAATAAATCTATTATTTTGCACTAAAATTTTTCAGCAAGGAAAAATCATGGGAGAAAAAAAACGAAAAGAAGAAGCTAAACCAACGTTTGTATTTGGAAAGAAAAACTATAAATTTATGTTTATAGGTCTGGCCGTTATTGCACTAGGTTTTATTTTAATGGCAGGCGGTGGCAGTGATGATCCCAATGTTTTTAATCCTGAAATTTTTAGTTGGAGACGTATAAGACTTGCTCCATTGGTAGTACTTGTTGGTTTTGGCTTTGAGATTTACGCCATTTTGCTTAATCCTGATGAGTAATTACAAACGCACTTTCTTGGCAAATCCTATTGCCATTTTTATTACATAGTCATAACTGTTTTCCAAAGCGTCATCTAGGTCTTTGGCATGCCGTAAAACCCAATCGGTATAATCAATTCCAAAATTTTTAAGTTCCTTTTCGCTTAATTTTAAATCGCCACAAAAGGCGGCCACTTTTATATTTTTCGCTTTTGCTGAAACTGCCACACCATGAACAGTTTTGCCTGATAAGGTTTGTTTATCTAAAATACCTTCACCTGTAATAATCCAATCGGCATTTTTAATTTTTTCGTCAAAGTTTGCCACTCTTTTAATAAGTTGAATACCCGATTGCAACTCCCCGTTTAAAAATATCTTTGAAGCTATGCCTATGCCTCCAGCCGCTCCTGCGCCTTTTACAGCTTGAGGATTAATATTAAAAACTCTTTCTATAATTTTTGAAAAACTTTTTAAGCCATCATCAAGCATTTTAATATCATCCTCGGTTGCACCCTTTTGCGCTGCATAAACCAATGCCGCTCCATCTTTTCCGAATAGTGGATTTTCAACATCGCATGCCACTTCAATTACCACGTCATTTAATTTGGGATGAACTTGAGTTACATCAATAGATTCAATTCTGGCTAGGTTGGCACCTATCGGCTTCACTGATCTATTGTTTTTGTCTAAAAACTGATAACCCAAAGCTGTAGCCATACCAATACCACAATCGTTAGTAGCACTGCCACCAATTCCTAAAATGATTTTTCTGGCACCTTTATTCATAGCATCAGCAATCATTTCGCCTGTACCAAAAGTTGTGGCGTTTTTGCAATCCAATTGTTCTTGTTTCAATAATTTCATTCCAGATGCTTCTGCCATTTCTATAAAAGCAGTTTTGGAATCTTCTGCATATAAATAGGTGGCCTGTATGAGATTAAAAAAAGGATTGTTTACTTCAACACCAACCAATTCACCATTTAGATGATGTTGCAAAACATCCATTGTACCGTCACCTCCGTCCGAAAGTGGCAATTTTATTATCTGGACATCTGGATTTACCGCATGAACACCTTCCTCAACAGCATTGCAGAACTGCCATCCAGTGAGTGAGCTTTTAAACTTGTCGGGCGCTACAACAATCTTCATTAGTCTAAAATACTTCAAATTCTCAAAGTTTAAGAATGAAAAAGCTTTTTGTAGCACTATTTTAATATTTTTACGCCATGGAAATAATAGACGCGATTATCCTCGGCATTATTCAAGGACTTACCGAATTTTTACCCGTTTCATCAAGTGGTCATTTAGAACTTGGAAAAGCTATTTTAGACAATCATTCCGTTCCTGAGGAAAGCTTGCTTTTTACTGTAGTACTGCACTTTGCAACGGCCTTAAGCACTATGGTTGTTTTTAGAAAAGATATTATTTCGCTCATAATAGGCGCGCTAAAATTTAAGTGGAACGAGGATCTCCAATTTATGGCAAAAATTGCTGTATCTATGATTCCAGCAGTGGCAATCGGGCTTTTTTTTGAAAAACAACTGGAACAACTTTTTAGTGGCAATATCTTTTTGGTGGGCAGCATGCTCATCATTACAGGTGTGCTTTTATTTTTAGCTGATAAGGCCAGAAACACGAACAAAGAAGTGTCATTTATGAATGCTTTTGTTATTGGCATTTCTCAAGCTATTGCTATGCTTCCTGGCATTTCACGGTCGGGTGCAACTATTTCAACTTCAGTATTGTTGGGCAACGATAAAACTAAAGCGGCTAGATTTTCATTCCTTATGGTTGTTCCTCTTATTTTTGCTAAAATTGCCAAAGATGTGTTGAGTGGTGAATTAACTTATAACAGCGGAAACTTTACGGCACTATCTATTGGATTTATTGCTGCATTTGTTGCGGGGCTATTTGCCTGCACTTGGATGATTTCTTTGGTACGAAGGAGCAAACTGACCTATTTTGCAGTTTATTGTGGCATAATTGGCCTTGTTGCCATTATTTATACTTTTTTCAATTAGCATGCTAACCGCAGAAGAATATCTTTCCGGACAAGTTTTACTCATAGACAAACCACTGCATTGGACGTCCTTTCAAGTAGTGAACAAACTGCGGTGGGAAATAAAACAGGCTTTCAAAATTAAAAAAATCAAAGTTGGTCATGCCGGAACCTTGGATCCCTTGGCAACTGGATTATTGGTGATTTGTACAGGAAAGATGACCAAGCAAATTGATACATTTCAAGCCCAAACAAAAGAATATACGGGTACTTTTGTTTTGGGAAGTACAACGCCTTCTTATGATTTGGAAACCGAAATTGACGAAACCTTTCCAACGGAACACATTTCAAAAGACATAATTGAAGAAACTACCAAACAGTTTATTGGTAATATTGAGCAATTACCACCTGTTTTTTCGGCCATAAAAAAGGATGGAAAGCGTTTGTACGAATTTGCCCGAGCAGGCGAAAATGTTGAAATAAAACCCAGAACCGTTCATATCTCCGAGTTTAAAATCACAAAAATCGACAGGCTAAATATTGACTTTAGAGTGGTTTGTAGTAAAGGTACCTATATTCGCTCTTTGTCCAACGATTTTGGCAAAGCTCTACAGTCTGGAGCGCATTTATCGGCACTTAGGCGCACAAAAATTGGAAGCTTCAAGGTTGATGATGCCGTTACCGTTAATGACTTTATTCAAAGCCTAAAAAACTAAATTATCTTATTTTACGTATATTTAGCGAACCCAAACCTATAATTTTTCAGATTTGCACCTAACAAATCAACATAGAGCGCTTCTACTTACTTTTCTAATTTCTGGAACGGTAGTGCTATCTGTTTTTAATCTCGGACTAAAAAAACATAGTGAATTTATTCCTGAAAGTTACTATGAACTTGAGCCCGAAAAAGAACCCACTGAGGAAGAAATCAAGCAGCTAGAAGCTTTGGAACAACTTAACAATGCTAAAGCTGAAACGAATAGTGCTTTTAACGAAACCCAAGAAAACAGGCATTTTGCCCAAGCATACGAGCGCATTGCACCACCAGAGGATTATGTTCCAAAAACAAGTGATGTTTCAGAAAATAGTAGTGCGTTAAAAAGGGAGTATGAAATTCCAATTGATTCAAAATTAAATGAAGATGAGCTTTCAAAATTCAACAAGGCCAACGAAATTTTAAAAAAGCAGCTTTCTGAAAATAACAATCATAAAAGTACCATTAGTTTTTCTTTGGTAAACCGCAATAAGATCTATATTCCTATTCCCGTTTATTTGTGTGAGGTAGACGGAAAAATTGTGGTAAATATTAAGGTTAATTCAAAAGGAAATGTTACCGATACCTATTTAAACTCCTCATCAACATCTTCAAACGAGTGTTTGATTGAGCATGCTTTAGAATATGCCAAAGATTCTAAATTTAGTGCCGACCCCACAAAAGAAACTCAGTTGGGCTCCATTACGTTTCAATTTATTGGCAAACGGTAGGCTCTAGCTTACATAACATTTCGGTTATATCATCAATGATGTTTTGCCCCTTGTTTTTATTATACCAATGTTGTAAATCTTCCTTAAATTCTGGTGTTAGTTTTCCGTATTTAGCCCTAAATCTGTTTACGTAGGCTGTGGCCTCACTTGGTCTTGGTCCGTAGGTATTCAAAACCGCTCCTGTTTCGTTATCAAGCATAATTACTTTTGGAATAGACCGTGTTCCATAAGTTAAAAACGCATCCATGAGTTCAGGGTTTTCATCTCTAAGTACAATCCTCAAATCTATGTATTTACTCAACTCTGCCAACTTATTCAAGGCAGGAAGCATATGGGCACCATCGCCACACCAGCTTTCGGCAATGGCCAACCAAGTTATAGGGTGCTTAAATTCTAAAATCTTTTGCTGGGACTCTTCAGAAATCTTTAAGGTTTTGTCCCAACGCTTCATTCGTTTATCATTAAGCATCGTAAAATCCGCATAAACTTCAGTCTTTTCTAAACCGGTGGTAGAATTATTTTCGGCCATCTTTTTTACCAAATCCCTATATTCCTTGTAAGACATGCTACGATTAAGGCTGTTATTAATTGTGGTATCCATAATACATTTATTAACGTTGAAACAATACTTAAAGCCACAAATTTAGATGCAACTTATTTTATTTAAGATGATATTTGTCATACTTTTACTTTAAACCCGAACAAAAAATGAATTCATTACACAGATGTGGTTGGTGTGTTGGTGATGACCTTTATGAAACTTATCATGATAAGGAATGGGGCGTTCCTGTTTACGATGATGAAACCTTGTTTGAATTTTTAACTTTAGAAACTTTTCAAGCGGGGCTGAGCTGGATTACCATTTTACGGAGACGCGAAAACTTTAGAAAAGCGTTTGATGATTTCGATTATAAAAAAATAGCCCTTTACACCCAAGATAAAATGGACAGTTTACTGCTTGATGCTGGGATAATACGAAACAAATTAAAAGTAAAGGCTACTGTTACCAATGCCCAAGCATTTATTAAAATACAGGAAGAATTTGGCAGTTTCAGTAAATATATTTGGGGTTTTGTTGATGACAAACCTATTAGAAACAACCTAAAAAACTACAAAAGCGCACCTGCAAACACCCCATTAAGCGATACTATTAGCAAAGACTTAAAAAAACGCGGATTTAAATTTGTAGGCACCACGGTTGTATATGCCCATATGCAAGCCACGGGCATGGTAAACGACCACGAAGTTGGATGCTTTAGGTATAGTGAGGTCTCATAAATATAAAATTAGGTTAAATCCCTAGTTTTTTAAAGGCTTGTCTAAATCAGGTGTTATTGTTTTTAATGCCACGTCAACATCAATATAATCGTCCAAATCACTAATAGAGATTACCTCATAATTATTCCTTGACAAAAACTCTAAATGCGACTCAAAAACTTCCGGCGATGTATCAACCCAAGGATGCTCAATATCGGGGACACCATGAATGGTAATTACAACTATATTGCCATTTTTTGCCTCGTAAAAAGCAGTCCGAATCAATGCAATATTATCCGTTTTCATTGCCCAACTCGGAATTAAATATGGATGGTCTTCCAGAGGACCATAAGGCCTCTTCCCTCCTACACGGGCATATTTATAATTTAACTCCTTTAAAATTTCCAAAGATTCGGCATTTAAATCGTATGCAGGATAAGCAAATGTGGTTGGCTTTGAAATTCCAACCAAATCGCATTTGGCCTCTATTGCTTTAATCTCTTCTGTTGCTTCCGATTTAGAAAGTCCATCAATATGCTTATGCGAAAGTGTATGATTTGCTACTTCAAAACCCATATCAGAAAGTTTTCTAACCTGTCCCCATGTCATATATTTTGTACTATCCTTATAATTGGGCGGAAACTCACACATGAAAAAGGTTGCATTAAACTTGTACTTTTTTAGTAAAGACGCCACAATGGAGTAATGACTCGCACAACCATCATCAAAGGTTAAAACAACAAGCTTATCTGGAATTTTCTTTTTTAAAATTTGGGCATTTCCAAACTTGAAAAAAGAAATAATCAACAATAAAACTATGCTTTTTTTCATCTCAAAAATTATGTCATTACAAGATAAAATATTTTGATCATTCATTTAAATACCTCAAAAAATCATTTCTAGGAATCTCCTCAGCCCCTAAACTTTCCAAATGTTTTGTATAAACCTGGCAATCAAATAATTTATAATCGGTGTTTTGTACAAACGTGACAAAGCCAACCTTGCTTGCGTTGCTTTCTTTTGTAAACATACTTTCTCCACAAAATATCCCGTTGTTTAAATCTACACCATAGAGTCCACCAACCAAATCACTCCCCTTCCAGACCTCAACAGATTTTGCATGGCCCGACTTGTGAAGTTTCACATAAGCTTCAATCATACTATCGGTTATCCAGGTTCCTGATTGCCCTGCTCTTTTTGAATGGGAACACTCTTGAATAACACCTCTGAAATTTTGGTCTACAGTTACTTTATAATCAGGATTTTTTATAACCTGTTTCATGCTTTTTGAAACTTTAAGGCGCTCTGGAAACAAAACAAAACGCGGGTCTGGCGACCACCATAAAATTGGGTTATCCATATCAAACCAAGGGAAAATACCACTTTTATAAGCGAGCAACAAACGCTCAACAGATAAATCGCCACCAATGGCAAGCAAGCCCTCTTTTGTCGCTTCATTTACATTTGGAAACCATATTTTATTGGTGAGATAATGCATTCTTAAAAATAAAAAACCTTTCAATATAAACTGAAAGGTTGATTTGTTGAGACCCTTCGACTGTGCTCAGGGTGACAGAAATTATTTAAAACGGTAAATCGTCGTGGTCATCATCGTTTAAATCACCCGCTGGCTCAAACGCATCTGCTGGTGGTACAGGTGGCATGTTTGTGCCTGAAGCTTCAGTTTGTAACGCCTCTATTCTCCATCCTTGAATGGAGTTAAAATATTTTGTTTCACCTTGTGGGTTTACCCATTCCCTTCCACGTAAATTTATACTTATTTTTACTTGCTGACCAACTTGGTAGTTGTCTAACAAATCTGTTTTGTCTTGCACAAACTCCACCATAATATGCTGTGGGTATTGCTCTTCTGTGGTCACAACGATTTCTCTTTTTCTAAACCCATTGTTACCAAAAGTTTGAGTTTCTCCAATCACTTTAATTCTTCCTTGAACTTCCATTTAATCTATTATTTATTCTTTATTAATACTCTTTTATTTTGATTTAAGACAGCAATATTTTCCACGCACTCTGCACATCGCCAAAACTTAAATAATTACGGGCCAGTTTATGCTTCTGTCTATGTGTTGCCGTTTTAATATTCGGATAGCGTGCTGCTAAATCCTTTATAAAAGCCTCAACACTTTCTTTACTTGGCAGATCTTCAACATTACCTAACATTCCGAGGTCATTTCCTGTTAAAACCATACTATTTTTAACAAAATCCGGAAAATTATCAATCCCAATACCTAATGCTGACAAGGGTTTTGGAATTTCAAAAAAGCCTTTTCTTGCTCTGCTATAAAAACTGCCTCCCGCTCTGGCAACCAAATCCAACTTTTTCTGGTCTATGGCATCATTTTCATCTAAAAATTCATCATCAATATGCATTCTGAGCACCTCACAAATAACTAAATTACCGGCTCCGCCTTCTGAACCCAATTTGATTACATCATTAACCTTACATTCAAACTGCACGGGCGACTCGGCCACCCTAAATGGCTTAACCAAATCTGATTTTTGCATGGACAGTCCAGCCTTTTCAAACTCATTAACACCATCAGGGTATTCTGTACTAGCCAATGACATTTGATGAACCATATCGTAATTCACCACATTTATTACAACCTCTTTGGTTGCTTCAACATTGTTCAAGGTATGCTTAACCGTATTGTTGCTTACACGCCTAGATGGTGAAAAAATTAATATTGGCGGGTTGGTACTAAACACATTAAAAAAACTAAATGGCGACAAATTTGGGTTTCCATCGTTATCAACCGTGCTTGCAAAAGCTATGGGCCTAGGTGCAACGGCACTCAACAAATAACTGTGTAATTTGCTGGTTGATAATTGCTTTGGGTCAATTGATACCATTAAACTTTTTAATGAATAACAAATGTAACCAAACTCTAACTCATCTAAAAACCGATTTACTAACAACTTGGACAATAATATTAACAGATTTGCATTATATTAGAAATCAAAATCAATAGTTCGTGATTTTCACAAAACATAGCAATGCATTCCGATGGATCATTATTATAGCTTCCTTTGCTATCGTCTCACTTATTTTATGGAAAACCTATGAATTTTTTCAGCATTTTAAGGATGAGGAACGTACAAAAATGGAAAATTGGTCGTTTGCCCAAACCGAATTTGTAAATGCTGAAACCAACACCAACTTAAATCTTACCTTAAAAATATTGAATAGCAATAAGACAACACCCATGTTGGTTATTGACCAAGATGGACGTTTGAGCAGTTTCAATAATATTGATGAAACTAAGGCGAAAGATTCTCTTCACATTAAAAAACTAATTGAAAAATTTCGAGACGAAAACAAACCAATCGATATAAAATACCAAGGAAAGACATTCTCTACTATTTACTATGGCAACTCTCCACTTTTAAATAAATTGGCCTATTATCCACTAGCTTTACTGCTCATCATTTTTCTGTTTGGCGCAGTAATTTTCTTTTTTTACCGAAGTAACAAAAATGCCACACAAAATAAACTTTGGTCTGGCATGGCCAAGGAAACAGCGCATCAAATCGGTACACCGCTGTCGTCCTTAATAGGTTGGACCGAAATTTTAAAGAGTGAAAACGTAAACCCCGATTACATTTCTGAAATGGAAAAAGATGTAGATCGTTTAAAAACCATTACTGAACGTTTCAGTAAAATTGGGTCGTTACCAACTTTAGAAAAAGTAGATATCATCAAAGAAACCATCGATTCATATGATTATCTAAAAGCAAGATCCTCAAAACTTATTGATTTTGAAATTATAATTCCCGAAGGTGAAATCTTTGTTGAACTAAACAAACAATTGTACAGTTGGAGCATTGAAAATTTAGTAAAAAATGCCATTGATGCCATGAAAGGACGTGGCAAATTAACCATTGAAATATCCCAACTAGAGAACGATGTAAAAGTAACGGTTACAGATACCGGCAAGGGTATAAATAAAAAAGATTTTAATAAAATATTTGAGCCTGGTTTTACCACCAAAAAGCGCGGCTGGGGGCTAGGTTTATCTTTAACAAAACGCATTATTGAAGATTTCCATAAAGGCAAAATAAGTGTTTTGCAATCTGAAAAAGAAAAAGGCACAACCATACAAATTGACCTAAAACGCGCAAATTAACAAGTTATGCCTGAAAAATTTATTGATTCTAAAGAGGTAATTCTAAAAAACAACTGTCCGCAATGTTATAGCACCGATGGTTTAAGATTAATATTCAAACAAAAGATTGTTGAAACCAATTTTCACAAGTCCATTACATCTGAGATTAATCAAGAATTGGCCTGTAAAAAGTGTAATTGCATTATTTATCCAGTACAATGGACCGATGATATTGAGCGAGTTGTAGCTTATCAAAACAAGGTCTTTACGCCTAAAAAGGCGTCAACTTACCTTAAAAAAATGTCATGGATTGTTATTGGTATAGCCATTGCCATAACGGCATTATCCCATTTTCTAGTCTACTACACCAATCTATAAATAAGATTTAATAGAATCCGCCAGCTTTTGAAATTCTTCAGGAGATAATTTTTCCTTTTTTATAAAACGCGCATCTTCCATGGTGTGCAACGGAATTAAATGCACATGCGCATGGGGCACCTCCAAGCCAATTACCGTAATGCCCACACGCTTGCATGGTATAGCTTTTTCAATGGCCAAAGCCACTTTTCTTGAAAAAGCCATAAGGCCTCTGTAGGTTGCTTCATCCAAATCAAAAATCTTATCTACTTCTTTTTTAGGAATGCAAAGGGTGTGCCCTATTGAATTGGGGTTGATGTCTAAAAACGCGAAAAACTCATCTGTTTCTGCAATTTTATAACAAGGAATTTCTCCATTAATTATTTTTGTGAATATTGAAGACATAATTATAAATGTGAATATTTAAGAAACCCTTATAAAGATAAAAGATTCCTTATTATTTTGAACCAGGAATCTTTTAAAAATTTATGTTATAATGCCCTTATCTGGAAATTTCTACAATATCAAATTTCATAACGCCGTTTGGCACTTTAATTTCGGCAACTTCACCTACCGATTTACCCAACAAGCCTTTCCCTATGGGTGAATTAACTGAAATTTTTCCTGACTTTAAATCGGCTTCTCCGTCGGCCACCAAAGTGTAAACCATTTCCATACCATTGGTTTGGTTTTTTATCTTCACTTTTGACAATACCAACACTTTTGAAGTATCTAACTGCGACTCATCAATGACACGGGCACCTGACAAAGCATCTTCTAACTTAGAAATACGCATTTCCAGCATACCCTGCGCTTCCTTAGCGGCATCATATTCGGCATTTTCACTCAAATCACCTTTATCTCTTGCCTCGGCAATGGCCTTTGAAGCTTTTACACGTTCAACATCTTTGAGGTGTTTTAACTCCTCTCTCAATTTTTTTAACCCCTCTGGTGTATAGTATGATACTTTACTCATAACTTCATCGTTTTACTTAATAAAAGATGCTGAAACAAGTTCAGCATACAAAAAAATCTCGCATATACGAGATTCCGATTACAAATATACAAAATTTTTACGTCAATTTGCTTTTTATCGTAAATTGCATTCTCGTTTTAAAGGAATATTGAATGCCAGAAAAGGGCAAGACACAAACAAAAACCCTCATCAAAATATTGGTCAAACAAATGAAATACCTAACATGCTTTTTGGTTTTTACTATTTTATTTTCTTGTAGCGGAAATTCCAATGATGACAGAAATTGTAGATTTCTTTTGGACATTAGTGTAAGCGAAAGCATAAACCTAAATTTTCCACAATACAGCCAATTGAAGTCTATTAACGTACCTGTGCACATACCCCAAATAGGTGGAAGAGATGGCATAATTGTTAACAACACAGGGGCAAGATATGTTGCTTTTGATGCCACCGACCCCAACCACATACCCTCAGATTGCTCTACACTTAGAATTGATGGCATCATAGCAAAATGTAATTGTGATGACGGAAACGAATACAGTTTACTAGACGGCATACCGTTAGGAAATAACGGAACCAAATGCCCACTGAGGGGTTATATTGCTGAACGAAGCGGAGACAACCTTTTAATTTACAACTAGTTTCCCCTATCCCCTCCAAAGGAGGGGAAAGAGAAACCTAAATTAAAACTTCAAAGTAGCCCCCATCAAAAAGTTAATGGTGGCTTGCGGGTAATACCCAGACCCTTCAATTGTGGTTACCGAATTTGGGTCGGACCAAGTGTCATCATAAGTGTAATAGTATCCGTTGGATACGTACTCCTTATTAAAAATATTATTCACTAAGCCGCTTAGAACAATGGACTTAAAAATTGCTTTTGGCTTAATTTCATAGACAATATTAAAATCACTAACAAAATAGCTTTCCAGTTTGGAAACCTCAGAATCTGTATTTCCCATAAATTGCTCGCCAACATATTTGCTCAACAAACTAAGTTGGAAATTTTTGGTTGGATAAAAATTAAAGGCATTACCCAATACCATATTTGGCGAAAATGAAATGTTGGTATTGCCCAAATCCACAACTTCACCATCAATAGATGCATTGAAATTTTTGTTTTTATTGCTACTTAGGGCAACATTTGTTGACACACCAAAAATTTTACAAAATTGAACATTGGCATCAACTTCTAGTCCCAATCTGTAGCTCTTGCCACTGGTGGCTCTTATTGGGCTTCCTACATCATCCAAGTCGCCAGTTAACACCAATTGGTTTTGATAAAACATGTAGTACAAATTAGCATTAACATTATTATTTTCTTTTTGGAAACGCCAACCCAACTCAACATCATTAAGTGTTTCATTTTCGGTTACACCTGCCTTAAAATCATCTCGATTTGGCTCTCTGTTGGCTCTGGCATATGATGTGTAAAAACTACTGGATTCAGAATTTCTAAAAGTCAGCCCCAGTTTTGGGTTAAAAAAATTGAATTGAGCGTCGGTGACAAAAGGCACTCGATTAGAGTTCAATCCGTTGGTTTTGTAGCTTACAAAACGCCCTTGCAAATCGATAAATCCTGTAAGTTTTTCATCTATTTTAAATGTAGCTTTTGAAAAAATGCTGAAATCATTTTTTGTAGCATCACCTTCATAATACCTATCTCGAATATTTGCATTTGGTGCTAAATCAGTTCCCCAAATCACTTCTCCAAAGTGGTCACCAGTATAACTGCTGGCCGAAAGTCCAGAAACAATTTCCAATCTATTTTTTTTAAATGTGACATTCGCATTTAAAACATAAAAGTTATTATCTAGCCAGCGACGTACAATAACATCAGAATTGTCTTCGATTATATTATTAAAATCCGCAGCCGTCTCTTCTGGTTTATATTGCTCAAAATATCCTTTCCCTTTAGTATAATTCAACCCTAAGTTTGTTGACCAATTATTGTCCAAACGCTCATTCCAATGCAATTGATAATGGTCTTGCCAATAATTATCGGTTTCATTATCGTAAGTGTATGGGTTTTGGCGGCGATTCTCTTTCAATTCTTCAGCCGTCAGTCCAAACCATGCCTGATACGTATATTCTTTATTCCCGAATGTTAAGGCCTTAATTAGGGTGTTGTTATCCTTGTAAATCCCTTGCAGAAAATACGCTTTCAAGTCTGTAAAGGCGCGGTCAACATAACCATCGGAATTTATTTTTGAAAATCGACCTGAAATTTCAAAATGATCATTCAGTAACCCTGTGGTTAATTTTACGGTGTGTTTACGTGTATTGTAACTACCAAAACTATTGAAAATCTCGCCAGAAGCATCTTCAGAAAAGGCATCGGTTAAAACATTCAAACTGGCTCCAAAAGCACCAGACCCATTGGTAGAAGTACCAACACCGCGCTGCAATTGCAAACTTTCGGTTGAGGATGCAAAATCGCCTAAATTCACCCAAAATGTACCTTGACTTTCTGGGTCGTTATATGGAATTCCATTTATGGTTACATTTACTCTTGTAGCATCAGTTCCACGAACCCTAATGCCTGTGTAGCCAATACCTGCACCGGCATCGCTGGTAGTTACTACCGAAGGCAAATAATTGAGTAACACTGGAATGTCCTGCCCCAAGTTGCGTTTGGCCAGCTCCTCTTTGGAGACATTGCTGTGCGTTATTGGTGAATTGGCTTCTACTCTCACAGCTTTCACCAAAACTTCGTCTAGGTTTTGTGTTTCTGTTGAATCTTTTTCGACTTGATTTTCTTGTGCGGTAGCACAAAAGGATAACACTAAAAGTGTTAAAAAAAGAAATAAATTTTTCATTACGATTACGAATTTATAATCGAATAAAAAGAGGTAATTATTCTTTTGGTTAATAATTAATTGTTTAAAATTTGAATATCAAGATTGTGCATTTCCAGATATTCTATCCCTAAACAGCATTACCTGTTCTAGGTTCATTGGGTATGATCTCAGCCGATATGGGCACCCCTTTTTGAGAACGCTGCAAATATAGGGCGGATTTATGAAATACAATCAACGATTTATGATTTTTAATCGACATCAGGTTTTTTTCTGCCCGCTTTCTTTTCAGATAACCAACGCTTGTATTTAAGTCGCTTTCTAATAACCGATTTTGGGATTTTGGTAGGTTTTCGCTTTTTTGGCTCGATCAAACCTGTTTTAATAAGATTCAAAAAACGATCAATAACGAGGTCTTTATTTTTGTGCTGACTTCTACTTTCGTCACATTGCAACAGTAAAATACCATCTTTTGTAAGACGATTTTGAAGTTTATTAAGAAGCCTTTGTTTTTGTGTATCGTTTAACTCAACCGAGGCTTTCAAATCGAAAACCAATTCCACTTTAGACGACACCTTGTTTACGTTCTGCCCACCCCTGCCAGAACTCCTAACTGCCTTAAAAGTTAATTCTTTTAGTAAATTTTCCTCATTAAACATTGTTGCCCTGGTGTGCTGGTTTAAGCAAATCGTTCACCGTTTTTACGGGATTAAAAGTCTCCACCGGCACTTCAACAAAAATGGAGTTCCAATAAGCCATACTTCCGTTCCACAATCCGGGCAGTTCCAAAGCTTGAATGTCTGTCCCATTTTGTGTTTTCATAGTTATAAAAGCAGCTTCAGGATCCACAAATTGCTTCAAATCAAATTTTTCACCTTTGTAATTTTTAACCGCGCAAACCAAATCGGTCGGATTAAAATGTGTGGCCTTATAGACTAGTTCTTGTTGATGCTTTTTACTGAAGTTAATTTGGGCAAATTCTACAATCTGCAAGGAAACCTTTCCATCCTTATCTCGTACCCAAAATGGACCACCACCAGGCTCTCCTTCATTTTTTACCATTCCGCAAACACGAATGGGCCTATTCAGTTTTTCTTTCAAAAATGCTATTTTATCTCCAAAAGAAAAATCATCAATATTTTCTGGGACTGGTGTATTGAGTCTATATCTCAGAAATAGAATCATGATTTTTAGGTCTGTTTCACTAAGGCACCCCTCATCCAATTTATTCAAATAAGTAAAAACAGTTTCTCGGGCTTCAAGCAATATACCGGCCAAAAGTTTTTTATATTTAGAAACCTCAATATTCCTACTTGAAACTACTATGTTATCTATGTTTTTTATGAAGATTAAGTCGCTATCCAAATCATTTAAATTTTCCAACAATGCCCCATGACCTGCCGGTCTGAATAGAATAGAACCATCTTCCTTTCGGTAAACCTCATCTTTAGTGGTCAAAGCAATGGTTTCAGTAGCTTCCTTTTGATAGGAAAAAGATACGTTGAAAAATGTTTTGGTTTTAGTCTCCAAACGTTTTTTAACCTCGTTTAATTCTTCAAGAAAATATTTATGATGTGCTTCAGAAACCGTAAAGTGCAGCTTTGACTTGCCATTTGATGAAGCATACAAGGTTGATTCGAACAAATGCTCTTGAAAGGCCGTAACAACTTGGCTATCGTATTTATGAAATGGCAATAACCCTTTTGGGAAAAAGCTATAGTTCAACCCATTTTCATCCAACATGGTTTTTACAAATTCAAGATGTTTTTCCGATTCATCCAATGAATCATAATTAGGACACGTTTCTTTTATTTTTGAAATGACTTCATCATAAAAGGGAAATTTTTCTAAATTGGAAATAAAGGTTTTTATGAGAGAATCAGTCCGTCTTTCGGCATAACTTTCAATCGTGTCTTTTGCAGGATTAAAATTCTTCAAAAACCGAAATAAAAACTTAAACATTCTAGTTGCCGCACCCGAAGCAGGCACAAACTTAACAATACTCAAATCATCCTTTTTGGCATCGTAAGCTTGGATGAAATTTTTCAGGTCGGCTTCATTGTAACTTTCAATACCATTACCTAAGGTTGCAGCCGCAACCAAATTAGAATAAGACATGCCGTTTTTAATTCGATCTGCTTGAGCTACAACCTGCTCTTTATCGATGCCCTTATTTTTTATTTGCTGAATATCCTTCTCAGAAAACATTCCCTTTATTTTTTAGTAAAAGTTTGTCTATATGTTTCACGGCCATTTCTAAACGTTCCTTTTTACTGCCCTTTAATAACACAAATGTCCTATTGTTTTTTATCAATTCATCTTGAAAAGCCTTAAACATCTCCATTCTTTGTTCTGGCCTATCTCTTAAATCATCGGCTTCCCAAGGCGTATCAATATAAGTTAAAAAATACAAATCGTAGGTGTTTTCTAAAGCATACTTTTTAAGCACCGGATCACAAATTCCTCCATAAAAAGCTTCAGAATACACTTTGGTCTCTAACAAATCTGTATCGCAAATTAAAATGGAGTTAGTTTTTGTAGCCAATTCATTTTCAAGTTTCATCTGTCCGATGGCAATAGTGAGCAAATCCTCCGACTCACAGGTTTTACGTTCATTATTCCATTTATTTTGAAGGTACTCGCGCGCATACTCAGGAACCCAAACTGAATTATAATGCCTCGCCAATTGCCTTGACAAGGTTGTCTTTCCAGTTGATTCGGGGCCAAACAAAACTACTTTTAAGCAGTTTGAAGGTTGCTGTTTAAGGTTTTCTTCCATGCTAAATAGCCATAAATGGCAATAATTGTAAAGCCTATATATTGTAGACTTGTAAAAATCAATCCTTTATAAATATACAAGGGAATAGAAATGATATCGCCAATAATCCAAAAAGTCCAATTTTCTATCTTCTTTTTGGCCATTAGCCACATGCCCACAAAAAATATGGCTGTGGTAATTGTATCAATATATGCTATCCAACTCGTCCATCTATCGAAGGCATTGTAAACTAAATAAACTAATAACAATGCTGCCAAAAAAATAGCCACAATAGCTTTTTTTTCGTTCAATGCAGTTCTTGAAATTGGCGTTACGTGGGTTTCATCTATTTTCTTGGTCCAGATATACCAGCCGTAAATGCTCATTAAAAAATAATAAGCATTGATAAGCATATCGCCCAAAAGGGCATAAATCCACAAAATATATACAAAAATAGCGGTGCTAATAATGCCCGTAGGGTACACCAAAATGTTTTCTTGCTTAGCATACCAAACACTCAAAAACCCAAAAAAAACACCAATAAACTCCAACACTACAATAATGCTTGGCACACCTTGGTACTGAGAAAAAATCCAATTAAAAATAGAGTCCACGATTTTTTTTTTTTGATAACTTCAAGAAACCCTTCCGCTTGCAAAACTAACATTCTATTTATGAAGCATGTTAGAACAGGATGGTAATTTTCACTTTGAAACTTATATTTATCAAATTATTATAATTTAAATTGACTATGAAAAAAAATTACAATATTCCATTTGCACTTTTTAAATTACTTATTCTCTGTCTCATACTCCCATCGGGATCTATGATGGCACAAAGACAAATGGAAAATTTAGACCGAGGTGTTTTGGCAATAAAAACCGGACCATCCAATGTTTTGGTGAGTTGGCGAATTTTAGGCACCGAATTTGAAAATGCCTCCTATAATGTTTATCGTGGTGGTACCAAGTTGAACCCGACACCAATTACCGGTGCCAGTAACTACATGGATAATTCATCGTTTCTTCCAACGTTCACCTATAGTGTGGCTGCAGTTATTGACGGCGTTGAACAAGAACGTTCTGAAGCAGTTGGCTCATGGGATGACATTTATAAAAAAATACCACTTACTGCTCCAACCGGTGGAACAACCCCAGACAATGTGGCTTATACTTATGAAGCCAACGATGCCTCAGTTGGCGATTTAGATGGGGATGGCCAATATGAACTTGTACTAAAATGGTATCCCACTAATGCAAAAGACAACGCACAAAGCGGTTATACTGGAAATACCATTTTACAGGCCCTTGAAATGGATGATATCGGCACCGTACTCTGGACCATAGATTTAGGCAAAAACATACGTTCTGGAGCCCACTATACCCAATTTATGGCTTACGATTTAAATGGCGATGGAAAGGCCGAAGTGGTTTGCAAAACTGCCGAAGGCACTAAAGACGATAGTGGTACTATTTTAGGTCCTAACCCAAATGCTGACTATAGAAATAGCGGTGGGTACGTGCTTAGTGGCCCTGAATACTTAAGTGTTTTTTCTGGAGAAACCGGCACTTTTATTGATACCGTAGATTACATTCCAGGTAGAGGAACCGTTTCAAGTTGGGGAGACAACTACGGCAACAGAGTAGATCGCTTTTTAGCATGTGTGGCTTACCTCGACGGAATTCATCCTAGTGTTGTGTTCTGCAGAGGTTATTATACCCGAACCGTTTTGGCGGCATGGGATTTTGACGGTTCAAACTTAAATTTCAAATGGATTTTCGATTCCAATATAGCGGGTAGCCAATACGAACATCAGGGAAACCATAGTGTAACCGTTGGTGATATTGATGGTGACGAAAAAGATGAAATTATTTATGGCTCATTAACAGTTGATGATAACGGAACTGCCTTCAGTTCTACTGGATATAAGCATGGTGATGCCAGCCACCTTGGTGACTTTGATCCCAGCAGCCCTGGACTAGAATATTTTACCTGCCATGAAGAAGGAGGAAAAACTCCAAACACCCCTCTTGGCAACTTCGGTGATTTAAGAACGAGTTCTATTCCTAAAGTCGATTTTAGAGGCGACCAACTTGGTACAATCTTTTGGCAAATAAATCAAAATTATATTGGTAATGGTGACGCCATTGATACAGGCCGATGTTTGATTTCCGATATTGACCCCAACTACCCAGGAGCAGAAGCTTGGGCTTCAGACAGTTCTGGAATACACGACGTTAACGGCAATGTGATTTACACAACTTATCCAACTACAACCGGGAACGGCTCAACCTTCAATATGGTGGCATGGTACGATGGTGATTTATCTCGAGAACTTGTAGATCGCACCGTTATAACCAAATGGAACGGCAGTGGTACCGATAGGGTTTTAACGGCATACAACTACGATAATCTGGCTTTAGCAAGTAATAATGGGTCAAAATCAAATCCATGTTTAATTGCAGATATATTGGGCGACTGGAGAGAAGAAATTATTTGGAGGAACTCTTCAAATGAATATTTAGTAATTATGTCCAGCACAGATAAGCCTGACCAACGAATTTTCACCTTAATGCATGACCCCGTTTATCGCTTGGGTATAGCTTGGCAAAATGTAGCCTATAATCAACCGGCTCACACTGGTTTTTTTCTAGGTACAGACATGCCAGAACCAGCAGCACCAAATATTACTTTGGTAGACCCAACTTTATCCGTTGATGATAAACTTAAGGATAACGCCAATGAAATAAGACTTTATCCAAACCCAACAACAGGCATGTTATATCTTAGCAAAACAATTAATGGCACTATTCAAGTTTATGATAGTATTGGTAAACTTATAAGCCAAAAAAATGCCGAGAATATTAAAAACCATGACCTTAGTGGACTACCCTCAGGGCTTTACTTTGTTAAAATCAAACAAGAAACCGGCATTCAAGCTTTTAAAGTTTTCTTGAAATAAAAAAATTATATCGGGTTCATTTATGATTTCCATATAAATGAACCTTATTTAGACAAATTCAAAAGCACCTCTATAACCATACCTGCTTCTTTTGCTAGATTAAACCTTTTTCTTTTTAAAAGGTCTTAATTTAGTAAACATTAAAGCTTTATTTATGAGACAACTAACTAATTCTTTTAATTTACTTTCAAAAATTTGTCTTGTTTTTATTGGTTTAATATTTACACTTCAAAATGCTTCCGCCCAAAAACAAATGGAGGATTTAGACCGTGGCGTTCTGGCTGTCCGAACAAGTGATTCCGAAGTTCTCATAAGTTGGAGGATTCTTTCAGATGAATTTGAACGTGTTTCATATAACGTTTATCGCGGCAAAACCCTTTTAAACAAGAAGCCAATAACAGGTGCTAGCAATTTTGTCGATCAAACTGAAAAAAATAAGACTTACAGTGTCACCGCTGTTATTAATGGTAAAGAACAAAAACCTTCAAAGCCAATAGAAGTATGGAGCAACAACTACAAAAGAATTCCAATTACTCCACCCAAAGGTGGAACTTCGCCAGATGGAAGGGAACATGCTTATAGAGCCAATGATGCTTCTGTTGGTGACCTAGACGGTGACGGTCAATACGAACTCGTTTTAAAGTGGGAACCAACAAACTCCCATGACAACGCACATAGAGGTTATACCGGCAATACTTTTTTGCAAGGTTTAGAATTGGACGGCACCATTTTATGGACTATAGATTTAGGGAAAAATATTCGCTCTGGGGCACATTATACACAGTTTATGGTTTACGACATAGATGGTGATGGAAAAGCCGAAATGGCCTGTAAAACTGCTGATGGAACGATTGATGGTGTCGGAACCATTTTAGGGGATGCAAATGCAGATTACAGAAACAGTACTGGATATATTATAGAAGGTCCTGAATATTTAAGTCTTTTTTCTGGTGAAACAGGTGCTTTTATTGATACTGTAGACTATATACCAGCACGAGGAAAAGTCTCAGATTGGGGGGATCATTACGGAAATCGTGTTGACAGATTTCTGGCTTGTGTAGCATATTTAGATGGAAAACAACCAAGTTTAGTTTTTTCCAGAGGATATTACACGCGGACCGTTTTGGCTGCCTATGATTATCGAAATGGTAAATTGACAAATCGCTGGGTATTTGATTCGGATGAAAAAGGAAATGAAGCGTATGCTGGACAAGGAAACCACAATATAGCTGTGGGTGATTTGGATGGTGATGGCAAAGATGAAATTCAATTTGGTTCCTGTGCCATTGATGATGGTGGAACAGGTTTGTATTCCACGGGCTTTGGCCATGGAGATGCTGCCCATTTGGGAGATTTTGACCCAATCAGAGAAGGACTCGAATATTTTATGTGCCATGAGGTAGCAAATGGAACCACTATTCCTGCCATAGATTTTAGAGACCCTAAAAATGGAGAAGTCATTTGGCGTGTTGAAGGTAAAGGCGACGTTGGACGAGGTGTAACAGCAGATATTGACCCAAACCATCTTGGTGCAGAAAGTTGGGCTTCAAATGGGTCTGGAATTCATAATACAAATGGTAAAGTTATTTCAACAACTTACCCCACTATTGGACGAAGGGGTTCCAGTTATAACATGTTTGCTTGGTGGGATGGCGATTTGCTCAGGGAAATAGTTGATAAAACCCGCATTGCAAAATGGAATGCCGAATTTGAAAAAACCGATATTTTATTGGAAGCTTACAATCATGACGGGATGAACCTTAGAAGTAATAATGGGACTAAATCAAACCCTTGCTTAATTGCAGATATACTTGGCGACTGGCGTGAAGAAATTATCTGGAGAAATGAAGAAAACACAGAATTGGTCATTTTCTCAACACCCTACCCAACTGAAGAACGAATTTTCACTTTAATGCATGACCCTTTGTATAGAGTGAGTATTGCATGGCAAAATGTAGCTTATAACCAACCTGCACACACTGGTTTTTATCTGGGAGCTGGTATGAAAAAACCAAAAATACCATATATATATATAGCTAAAAAATAGGCCAGAAACTTTATTTAGTCAGCATATCAAAAAAGCCTTCATCTTCTTCAAAAGCCGTACCAATAACGACAACATCTGCTCCAGAATTATAAGCCTTCTCCAATTGCTTTATACTTTTGATACCACCACCAACTATGAGAGGAATTTTTATTTCCTGCTTTACACCTCGAATAATTTCCGGAGTAACAGGGTGCATAGCACCGCTGCCCGCTTCTAAGTATATAAACTTCATACCCAAAAATTCGCCAGCCTTTGCAGTATCGATTATATTTTGAACTTGATTTCTTGGCATTGGTGTTGTTCCTGTTATGCGCTGAACTGCCGTTTCTTTTCCGTTTTCAACAAGAATGTAGCCTGTTGAAATTAATTCCAAACTAGTCGCCCTTATTCTTGATATGGATTGCACGTGCTTTCCAATTAAATATTCAGGGTTTCGTCCTGAAATCAAACTTAAAAAAAACAAAGCATCTGCCCTATCGGTAATTTGGGTAATGTCTCCAGGAAACAAAATCACTGGTAAACTTGTATGTATTTTTATTTCCTTGACTAGGGCATCAGTAGCATTGTCATCTACTGTGCTTCCGCCTATTAAAATAAAGTTTGCCTTGGAACGGTTTACTTTTTCAAAAAAGCCCTTGGTATTTTCCAATGGAAATTTTTCTGGATCTATGAGAACAGCCAATAACTTCTCACCCTTTGCGGCAGAATTACATATATTTTTATAGATGCTCCCCATTTAAGCAACAGCAAAGGCACAAGTAAAGCCTTCAAATTCTAAAAATTGGATATTGAATCGGTATTTTAAATCTTCATAGTCAATCCAAGCTATAGTTTCGTTTTCATTATCGGAAATTGGAATGACCAAACAATGCTGCTTAAAGCTCAAACCGGGGGTAGCAAACAATTTATATAAAGATTCTTTTATGCACCATATTACTGTTAGTTTCTCTTTGCAATCGCTGGCGTTTTCATCAAGATAGTCATTTTCAAAATCAATAAACTTATGGGCTATAATGGTAATTTTATCTCGCTGTTTTTCAATATCGATCCCTACGGCCAAATCACTGACAATAATTGCCGAAAAATTAAAAGAATGTGTTATGGAAATTTGCTTACCATCCTTTAAATGGGGTTTTCCGTTTTCATCATAAAACAAATTGGCATCTTCATAACCAAATTCCTGTAGCAAACGACGCACACTTAAAAATCCGCGTTGGTGCATTTCACTTTTCATGGCCATCACGCGCTGTAAACTCTGCGGTTTTAAACTTACTGAATGCATTAAATCATCAAAAGATTCTGTTATCTTCCAGATTTTAACAGTAGTTTGTGAATTTACAGTAATGGTTTTATAAAGAGGCATTTAATATTCTAAAAGTTATTAGCTATCTTTGCACCTGCTAAATATGATTGGCGCTTTCAAATGGCGAATTTAACCTTTTTTATGTGCTAAAACAACGTTTAGGTTTAAAACAAAAAGATTGATATGAGTACAAAAACAATTCCCTTCATAGCTCACAAAGTAAAAGATATTTCGCTTGCAGCTTGGGGCAGAAAAGAAATTGAGCTGGCCGAAGCTGAAATGCCAGGATTAATGAGCCTTCGGGAAGAGTTCAAAGAAGAACAACCTTTAAAAGGCGCACGTATTGCAGGTTGTTTGCATATGACCATTCAGACGGCAGTTTTAATTGAAACCTTACAAGCTTTAGGCGCAGAAGTCACTTGGAGTTCATGCAACATTTTCTCAACCCAAGACCAAGCTGCTGCTGCAATAGCCGCTGTTGGGACTTCAGTTTACGCTTGGAAAGATATGACCGAGGAAGAATTTGATTGGTGTATTGAGCAAACGCTTTTCTTTGGAGAAGAACGGAAGCCACTTAACATGATTCTTGATGATGGCGGCGATTTAACCAATATGGTTTTGGATAAATATCCAGAATTAGCAGCAGGAATTAATGGTTTATCTGAAGAAACTACTACTGGTGTTCACAGGCTTTATGAAAGGGTAAAAAATGGCACTTTACCTATGCCAGCTATAAACGTGAATGATTCTGTAACAAAATCGAAATTTGATAATAAATATGGTTGTCGTGAAAGTGCTGTAGATGCCATTCGTCGTGCAACAGATGTTATGCTAGCTGGAAAACGTGTGGTTGTTTGTGGTTATGGTGACGTTGGCAAAGGTACTGCCGCTTCTTTTAAAGGTGCTGGAAGTATTGTAACGGTAACCGAAATAGACCCCATTTGTGCTTTACAAGCCGCTATGGATGGTTTTGAAGTTAAGAAACTTGAAACTGTAATTGCCAATGCAGATATTGTAATTACCACTACGGGAAATAAGGATATTGTTAGGTCTGAGCATTTCAAGTCAATGAAAGACAAAACCATTGTTTGTAACATTGGGCATTTTGACAACGAAATACAGATGGCTTGGTTAAACCAAAATTATGGCCATACCAAAAACACAATTAAACCACAGGTGGACAAATACACCATTGACGGAAAAGATATTATTATTTTGGCCGAAGGTCGTTTAGTTAACTTAGGTTGTGCTACTGGTCACCCGAGTTTTGTGATGAGTAACTCGTTTACCAATCAAACTTTGGCTCAAATTGAACTATGGAATAATGCTGATGCCTACGAAAACAAAGTGTATATGCTACCAAAACATTTGGATGAAAAAGTAGCCAAATTACATTTGGAAAAAATTGGTGTTGAGCTTACCGAGCTTAAACCAGACCAAGCAAAATATATAGGTGTTGAGGTTGAAGGGCCTTTTAAACCAGAACATTATAGATACTAGTAAGACTATAGAGTCTTACATTTTTAGATATTTAGAAGCCCTTGCAGAAATGTGAGGGTTTTTGTTTTATTTATTCTTTAAGAATATTTGTATTTTTAGAATGATGATTTACGATGAGCCTAAAATAAAAGTCCCAAGATTTAATGAGGAATCTGGTTTTTATACCTCCCAAAAGCGCTCAAAAATAATGAGCAAAATTAGGGGTAAAAACACAAAACCAGAATTGCAGTTTAGAGAGGCTCTTTGGAAAAAAGGGGTGCGTTATAGAGTAGATTCAAAAAAACTGCCTGGAAAACCAGATATATCTATTAAAAAATATAAACTAGCCATTTTTATTGATGGTGAATTTTGGCATGGCTATAATTGGGACGAACGAAAGAAAACTATAAAAAGTAACCGTCGATTTTGGGTTCCTAAAATAGCACGCAATATGCAACGAGACGCCGAAGTAAACCTGCAACTAAAAGAAATGGGTTATACCGTTTTTAGGTTCTGGGAACACGAAATAAAAAAGGATTTAGAGAAATGCCTTAATGACATTATGGTTTTTATTTCTGTTGGTTACAACAATTAATCTATTTATTCATCAACTAAATCTTCCTCAAAATACCACCAAAGGCTGGAGTCAATAGATTGTTTCATTTTATTGATATCTACATCGTCCTTTAAAAAAACAGTAATGTTTTCATCAGATCGGTTTTGCTCAACACTTTCCCTTATTTCAATAGACTCGATATCATTAAAGTGCTCCAAATGCTTTTTTATACGTTCGTCTAAAGATTCATCACTCAAAAAAATCTTGATGGTAGGTTGTGTTGGGGAATTTCTAATTTCTGATCTAAAGGGTAGCATATCTATATAATTTTAAGGTAAAACAATATATCGATTGCAGATGCAACTCTCTAAAGTTAATCATTTAATTTATATCTTTTAAACAAATTTTGAACATGAGCAACAAACAAATAACCATTTTAAACAATCTATTAAATGAAATCGAGCATAACGTTCCGAACAAGGAAATGAGCAATATCCAGGTTTCAAAAGTTAATATAGGTTGGCAGCTTGACCATTCTTTAAAAGTAATAAATGGCGTTTGTACCATTTTATTAAAAACCAAGCCAGAAAAGTATAAACGAGATTTTAATTTTTGGCGCTTGATTTTATTTCCATTTGGTTATATCCCGAGGGGGAAAGCCAAAGCCCCTAAAATTGTTCAACCTCCAAGTGACATTTCAAGTGAAGATTTATACGCTCAATTAGAAATGGCAAGAAAACATCTTGACAAAATAAGTCCGCTTCCCAAAAAATCTTATTTCATCCATCATATTTTTGGCATACTTTCTAAGAAGCAGACCCTTCGCTTTTTAGAAATACACTCCAAACACCACTTAAAAATTGTAAACGATATTTTGAAGAAATAAAAAAACCCTTTCCATTTCTGGAAAGGGTTTTTTTAAATTTTAGAAATGTATTTCTTAAGCCTCAAATGGTTCTATTGAAACATAAGATTTGTTATCTTTTTTCTTAGTAAACCTTACAATACCATCAACCTGTGCGTGTAAAGTATGGTCTTTTGAAGAATACACGTTTTCACCTGGGTGGTGTGTATTTCCTCTTTGTCTTACGATAATATTTCCAGCAACAGCAGCTTGACCACCAAAAATCTTAACGCCCAAACGTTTTGATTCTGATTCTCTACCGTTTTTCGAACTTCCGACTCCTTTTTTATGTGCCATTTTATTTCGATTTTATATTGTTATACTAACTTAGAGCTTCGATTAATTCGGCTTTCTTCATAGAAGAATATCCCGTAATATCTTTAGCTTTAGCTAAATCTCTCAATTCAGCAACAGTTAAACTGTTTAAATCTTGAGTAGCTGATTCTGCTTTAGGCTCTTCTTTAGCTGGAGCTACTTTCTTCTCAGCCTTTGCTGCTGGTTTAGCTCCTGAAGCTATAATGCTTTCGATTACGATTTCAGAAAGTGCTTGACGGTGACCATTTTTTACACGGTAACCTTTACGTCTTTTCTTTTTGAAAACTATAACTTTATCACCTTTTAGGTGCTTTATGACTTTTGCTCCTACTTGAGCTCCGTCTATAGCCGGGGCGCCTACAGTTACATTGTCGCCATCTCCAATTAAAAGAACGTTATCGAAAGAAACTTTCTTGCCTTCTTCTTCTTGTAAACGGTTAACAAAAACTTTTTGGTCTTTTTCAACTTTAAATTGATGCCCTGCTATCTCTACAATTGCGTACATAGCGTAACGTTTTTATTAATAATTAATGTTATAAACCTCCTTAGTCTACCTAAGGCGGGTGCAAATATACTGCTAATTAATTAATCTGCAAACGTTTTAAAATGTTATTGGTGAATATTTCCTGTTTTTTTGAAGAGCTGCATAACGGTTAATGTGGCCACCACGGTTGTGGCAAAACCCATTACAGCCACTATAAAAGTTATCATACCTATATCTGCATCAAAACCTCCTTTAATGGTATGAAGTAATTCTGTTAAAAAAGCGCCATTAACTTCTGTGGCATAAGCAAGAAAGAAAAAAGTAAAAACTATGGTTGCCACACCCCCAGTTATTAAACCTGTCTTAAACCCTTCACCATATGAAAAACCTGTTAGGTCTTCAAGTTTTTTAAACCTTACCGCCTCATAAATTCCAAAACCCGTAATTAAAGCATTGAAAAAACTAAACGCCGGATTTGTATGTTTACCAACCAAGGCCAAAACCAAAAAATAAGCTATTAAAATGGCACTGGTAACTAAACCAAAACGTATTGGAAGGGATATGTTTTTCATAATTTTTTGAAATTAATTCTTTTAAATTTCGGAAAAAATCTTGAAAAAAAATAATTTCATTCTTACTTTTCACAATAAACCACCTTATTTAGTAGTTTTGTATGATAATCTTTAAAAAGACATTCTTAATGAAAACAATAAAATATTTTTTGTTTCTAGCTGCATTTTCAACATTTGTTTTTAGTTGTAAAAACGAAGTGAAACCAGAGGTAAAAACCGTTGAAGTAGCTACTGATGCCGTTAAGGAAATTGACCCCAATGCAACATATGCCAAGGCCGAATTTACTATTGACGGAATGACTTGCGCCATTGGTTGCGCTGCCACCATTCAAAAGAAAATATCTGGGATGGAAGGCGTTAAAACTGCCACTGTAGATTTTGACAAAAAACTAGCCATGGTTGAATATGATGAGGCCAAAGTTACACCGGTATCATTAACCGAGGCCGTTGCCCAAGTTTCTGACGCGTACAAAGTAAGCAATATGAAAACGGTTGAGTCATTTACTAATTCTAAGAATTGTTCTGCTGATTGCAAAAAACCATGCTGTGCAAACAAAACAGATGAAGAGAAAACCGCTTGCGCCAAAGATTGTAAAAAAGCTTGTTGCAGCAAAAAGGAAACAGCTTAAAAATCGTAGTCAAAACATATAGAAAAAAGGTTCTCTTTTGAGAGCCTTTTTTATTTCCACTTTAGGGTTTCCATAAGGTGCCTTATATCCTTTTGAAGATAATTTGAAGCTGGCAAAATGGAATCGTAATTTGGTTTAGCATAGAAATACAAGGATCCCGTTAAAAAGTGGCTAACGCTATCTGTTACATAAAATTGTGCCGGTGATGCCACATCTCCTTTTACCTCGGCAAATGCCCCATAAACCTTTCGTTTTTTATTCTCGTACGGTGTTACTGGAATTTCATCGGCCTTTATCGTGTGCTTTTGGGTAAAATTCTGGGCGTCCCTTAAAAAATCCCAAAGGTTCTTATCGTTATTTTCAATAGCCTTATACGTTAGAAAGATGGTGCCCTTCATGCTTGGATACTCCAAGTTTATACCATAACTTTCGGTTAGAGCATCTACTTTTTTCATTTTAATATTTTCCGCCAAAGCATTAGCCTCAAAAGTAAATGGCAAATTTAAATTGGCGTCTGTGTATTTGGCTTCAGGATAATCCAATCTTAACTGCGCCTTGGGCTTGGGCACATAATCTTCACCACAAGAAAAACAAACCAAAACAAGCACAAACAATAACAAGTTTTTTACCATTACTTTATAGTGAATTTTACAAGTTTAATACGCTTTTTGTCCATGGCCTCAATAGTAAAAATGTAGTTTTCAAAATTTATCTTACTATTTAGTTTAGGAAAGCTTCCTGAAATTTCCAAAACAAAACCAGCTACGGTCTCCGCCTCGCCTTTGCCAGCTTCGAAGACACTATCGTCTTCCAACTTAATGATTTTATAAAAATCCTTTAATGCAGTCTTACCTTCAAAAACATAATTATTTTCATCAAGTTTTGAATAGGTTAAATCTTCATCATCAAACTCATCACTAATATCGCCGACAATTTCTTCTATAATATCTTCCAAAGAAATTAATCCTGAGGTTCCACCATATTCATCAACCACAACGGCCAAATGCACTTTCTTTTCTTGGAATTCGGCCATTAAATCATCCAACTTTTTATTCTCCGGCACAAAGAAAGGCTCACGAATTAAAGTTGTCCAATCAAACTGTTTTCTATCTATATAAGGCAGCAAATCTTTTACGTATAGAACACCCACAATGGTATCAATATTGTCTTTATAAATAGGAATCCTTGAATAACCATTTTCGACAATTTCCGGCATGATTTCCAAGTATTTTTGATCAATACTCAAAGCAAAGATGTCTATTCGAGGGCGCATAACCTGTTTGGTATCTGTGTTTCCGAAGGACACGATACCTTGCAAAATTTTATGTTCTTCTTTTGTGGTGTCTTCCTCACTTGTCAACTCCAATGCTTGGGATAGTTGATCTACGCTTATACCCGATTTTTGCTTACCCAATTTATTATGGATGGCCAAAGTGGCCCCGCGCATTGGCAAACTAATGGGCGATAGAACCACATCTAACACCCGTAAAGGATAAGCCATAAATATGGCAAATTTTAAATTGTTACGACTGGCATAAATTTTAGGCAAAATCTCCCCAAAAAGCAAGATTAAAAATGTAACGAGAACAACTTCAAGAAGAAACTTCAAGCTTATTTCAACAAGGTATAAATTGAAGGTTAACACAATGTCTTTGAATATAATTTCTCCAATAAAAGCAAACAAAATTACAATGGCAATATTTATAAAATTGTTGGACACTAAAATAGTAGCCAACAACTTTTTTGGCCGCTCAAGCAGCCTTGCTATAATTTCAATACGTTTGGAATTTTGTTGTAACCCTTCCTTTATTTGCTCTATATTGAGTGAGAACAGAGCTACCTCTGCACCAGAAATAAGTGCAGAGCATATTAAAAGCAAAAACAATAATGCAAAACTAATAATAACCGAAAAATCGGTTGTTGCTATTAAGGTTATAAAACTCGCGGGGTCAGGATCCAACTACTAGTGCTTTAGTTAAACTTAAAATTCTCGACGTAACTTCGAGTACATTTTTAAAATGGTAGATCATCATTTTCATCTTCTACAGGCTCGCTACTTCTTTGATGGTTTTCAACAGGGATTTGTGAAGCCTGCATATTTGAAGCGCCAGCATTGCTTTCGCTTTCTTTTTTGGTAGTGAGAAAGGTAAAATCCGTACATTGAATTTCGGTTGAATATCTATCATTTCCACTATCATCTTGCCATTTTCGTGTTTTCAAACGGCCTTCAATATAAACTTTATCACCTTTACTTAAATACTTTTCACAAATCTCTGCCCCTTTGTTTCGTACCACAATATTATGCCATTCAGTATTGGTAATGCGCTCATTGGTCTGCTTATTTGTATAGGTTTCATTGGTTGCCAAAGGAAAACGACCTACACAGCCACCACCCTCAAAATAATGCATTTTCACTTCATCACCTAAATGGCCAATAAGCATAACTTTATTTAATGTTCCAGACATAATCTTGTTTTTCAGGAGGGCAAAAATAACCATTTGTCCCTCATTTTTTTAAAATTAATAAAAAAATATGATTGGCATTAATTCTGCATCAAAAATTAAATGAATCAATAAAATTTCCGATTAAAATAGGCACCGCATAATTGTTTATTTCTTCAATTGAAATACCTTTTACAGCAAGTTTTTCAACATTAACAATCCAAAACTTAGTATGTAAATGTTGATGCGATAATTTGTGCACTATAGCCTCATTATTATATGGTGTGAATTCAAAATTATTACCATTTATCAATTCGTGGTTTTCAACTATTGTTTTGAAAGATTCAACATCAACAGCCTTGTTGGTCTCCACCAAGGGGAACTGATACAGATTTTGCCAAATGCCCTTACCTTTTCTTTTTTGCAAAATCGTCTTCCCATCTTCTGAAATAAAAACCAAAAAATTAAAATGCTTTTTTTTTGCCTTTGCTGATTTGATTTTTACTGGTAAATAATTAATCATTTTATAATTGAAAGCCATGCAACCGTCGTTCATAGGACAAACGGAGCAATCTGGATTTTTGGGTTTGCATTGAGTAGCGCCAAACTCCATGATAGACTGGTTAAATTCGGCTGGATTATTTTTATCTATTAGCTCTTGGGCCAAAGCTTTGAACTCTTTTGCCCCTTTGGAAGAATTAATGGGGGTTTCAATACCAAAATAACGCGACAAAACTCTGTAAACATTTCCATCAACTACTGCCGCAGCTTCATTAAAGCAAATAGAAGCAATGGCACTGGCGGTATAATCGCCAATTCCCTTTAATTTCAACAAGTCTTTATAGTTAATTGGAAACTGCCCGTGTAACTCATTTGCAATATATTTTGCAGTGACATGTAAATTTCTTGCCCTTGAATAATAGCCTAATCCTTGCCATAATTTTAATATGTCCTCTTCATCGGCTTTGGCCAATTCAAAAACGGTTGGGTATTTTGCCAAAAACGATTCGTAATAAGGTAAGCCCTGAGCCACTTGCGTTTGCTGTAAAATAATTTCAGAAAGCCAAATATGATAAGGCTCGTTAGTTTTTCGCCACGGTAAATTTCTCTTATTATTTGAATACCAATTAGTTAAGGTTTTTGAAAATTTCATAAATTGAGTAAATACTGAAAACAAAAATAAACCTTTATAATCTTAAATTTTAATTAATTAGGTTTGAAATATTGAATATTTAATTCCTATATTTGCATCCCTTTTAGAATTAATAGTAACCAAAAAATATATTTTTAAAATGACGAAGGCTGATTTAGTAGCAAAAATTTCTGAGAAGTTAGGAATTGAAAAAGGTGATGTTCAAGCAACTGTTGAAACATTCATGGAAGAAGTAAAGACTTCTTTAGAAAGTGGTGATAATGTTTACTTAAGAGGTTTTGGAAGCTTCATCATCAAAACAAGAGCTGAAAAAACTGGCAGAAACATCTCCAAAAACACAACAATTAAAATACCAGCTCACAACATTCCTGCATTTAAGCCTGCAAAAGTTTTTGTAGAAGGCGTTAAAACAAATGTAGACGTTAAATAAAAAACCAATGCTGAACTTGTTTCAGTACAAAACGAATTATTAATTTAAAGACACTATTTATGCCAAGTGGTAAAAAACGCAAAAGACATAAGGTAGCGACGCATAAACGTAAAAAACGTAGACGCGCTAACCGTCACAAAAAGAAAAAATAATTCAAAAAAGTAGTTAGGTTAGCTACTTTTTTTGATTTAAACAACAACAAGTTCTTTGAAATGAGTTCATTAATTTTTTTACACCTTTTGGGTGCTTTTGAACTCCACGGATTAAAATCCTGTGATAAAAAATAATGTATAATCCATCCCGCAAGGCGGGATAAAAATTAACAAAATGGATAAAGAATTGATCATTCGATCTAGTTCCGACAATGTTGATTTTGCCTTATTAAAAGATGGAAAACTTATTGAATTACAAAAAGATGAAGATAGTAACAACTTCTCTGTTGGTGATGTGTTTATAGCCAAAATAAGAAAAGCTGTTCCTGGACTAAATGCCGCATTTGTAAATGTGGGCTACGAAAAAGATGCATTTTTGCATTATCATGATTTAGGGCCAAAACTACCTTCACTTTTAAAGTTCACAAAACGTGTAAGCACAGGTAAACTAAAAGATTTTTCTTTAAAAAACTTCCCATTTGAAAAAGATATTGAGAAAGATGGCAAAATTGCCGATGTCTTAAAATCTAATCAGTCGCTATTGGTACAAATCGTTAAAGAACCAATATCAACCAAGGGCCCAAGGATAAGCAGTGAGCTTTCCATTGCTGGCCGGTATATTGTTTTGGTTCCTTTTTCCAATCGCATCTCTATTTCACAAAAAATAGAAGACCGCGAAGAGAAAGACCGATTAAAACGTTTGGTTAAGAGCATTACTCCACCAGGTTTTGGTGTGATAGTGCGTACCGTAGCACAAGGCAGAAAAGTAGCTGAACTAGATAGAGATTTACAAAATTTGCTTAGTCGATGGACGGCAATGTGTAAAAAGCTACACAAAGCGCATCATCCAACCAAGGTATTGGGAGAAATGAATAAAGCCTCGTCAATTTTACGAGACATATTCAATGATACCTTTACCGGAATAACGGTAGATGATGAGGAGCTTTACATTCAAATTAAAGATTACTTGCAAGAAATTGCACCAAAAAAAGAATCAATAGTTAAATTGTATCAGTCCAATGTTCCAATTTTTGAGAAATTCGGAATTGAAAGACAAATAAAAACTTCGTTTGGAAAAACCGTTTCTATGGCAAAAGGCGCCTATTTGGTAATTGAACATACCGAAGCGCTGCATGTTATAGATGTAAATAGCGGCAACCGATCCAACAAAGCCAACAATCAAGAAGATACAGCATTAGAGGTTAATTTAATAGCCGCTACAGAAATGGCTCGCCAATTGCGTTTGCGCGATATGGGCGGAATAATTGTGGTGGATTTTATTGATATGACCAATGCAGAAAACAGGCAGAAGCTCTTTAACCATCTTCGTGAGGAAATGAAGGATGACAGAGCAAAGCACAAAATATTGCCACCAAGTAAATTTGGTTTGATACAAATAACAAGGCAACGTGTTCGCCCAGAGATGAACATTAAAACCCGCGAGGAAGACCCCAACGGTGTTAATGGCTCTGAAATTGAAGCACCAATTGGGGTGGTTCAAAAAATAAACCACGACCTTGAAAAACTATGCAAAAAAGACTATAAAAAGCTGACTTTAAACACACATCCTTTTATAGCAGCCTTTTTAACAAAAGGTTTTCCATCTGTGCGTTCTAAATGGTTTTTAGAACACAAAAAATGGGTTAAAGTTTTACCAAGAGATGCTTACACATACTTAGAATATCACTTTTTTGATAAAGATGGTAATCAAGTTAAATAATCAAAAAACCCGCCACTTTTTAAGTTTGCGGGTTTTTTTATGCTCTAAACCTATCACAGATTCCTCTATCACTTCAATTAATTTAAAATTTTGTTTTAAAAAATTGTATATTTCTTTTCATTCCTATTTCAAACTTAGAATACTTAACTAAAAATGAAAAATTCAATAGCACTAATTGTCATTCCTCTACTATGCTTTCTCGGCGTTGCGCAAGAAGTTCAAACAAACGAATACAGACAACCTGAATTTATCCAAGACAACCCATTTATTCACGATCCTGTAATGGCAAAAGAAGGAGATACTTATTATGTTTTTGGAACAGGAATGGGTATTTTTGTTATGTCATCCAAAGACTTAAAGGTTTGGAAAGAAGAACCTCAAATTTTTGAATCGGCTCCAGAATGGACAAAAGAGGCACTTCCTGGTTTTGGTAACCATATTTGGGCACCAGACATCATTTTCTATAAAGGCGAGTATCATCTTTTCTATTCTTGTAACGCCAAGCCTGGTAAGCCACATGCAGCAATTGGACATGCCTCTACACCCACATTAAATCCTGAAAGCCCTAATTTTAAGTGGACAGACCATGGAAAAATAGTACAATCTATTATGGGGCGAGATACATGGCAAGCTATAGATGCGAATGCCATTATTGATGATGAAGGAAAACCTTGGTTGGCATTTGGTTCGTTTTGGGACGGTATAAAACTTGTGCGCTTAACTGATGACATGAGCTCCCTTAAATGGCCCCAAGAATGGCACACATTGGCCAGACGTCCAAGCAACCAGCAACCCTATGAGTATTTGTTGACTGACAGCCAAGTTGAAGCTGCCTTTTTATATAAACATGATGGCTATTATTACCTTTTTGTATCCTTCGACATGTGTTGCCGAGGAACAAAAAGTGACTACAAAATTGCTGTTGGAAGGTCAAAATCAATTACAGGCCCTTACCTTGATAAAGTAGGTTTCCCCATGTTAGGTGGTGGCGGAACGGTAGTTGCCATTGGAGATGGAAAAAAATGGGCTGCCTTGGGTCATAATTCTGTTTACAATATTGACGGAAAGGATTTTCTATTTGCCCATGGTTATTCCATTACAGATAATGGCGATTCAAAACTCATTGTTGTAGAATTAAAATGGGATGAAAATGGTTGGCCTGTTATTGACCTTGATGAACGGATTTCTAAATAATAAAGCTAAAAATTAAGTTGCAGGATTAGGAATTTGGGCATGCACCTTTTCAATTTGATCCAAAGCGGCATCACTTAAAGTGACATTTATGGAATCAATATTTTCCTTAAGCTGCTCCAAAGTGGTCGCGCCAATAATATTACTGGTTAAAAATGGCTGCCGATTTACAAAAGCTAAACTCATTTGTGCCAAAGTCATGTTATGTTTTTCTGCAATTTTTAAATAACGCTTTGTTGCTTCGGTACATTGCTCGCTACTATATCTGGAAAATCTTGGAAATAAATTTAACCTTGAATTGTCAGCCGCTATTCCTTTTACGTATTTTCCTGAAAGCACACCGAAGGCCATGGGCGAATACGCCAATAAGCCTAATTCTTCCCTGATGGAAACTTCGGCCATATCGCCTTCAAAAATTCTATTGATTAATGAATAGGCATTCTGAATGGTTTTCATTCTTGGTAAATTATGATTTTTTGATTCCTCCAAAAACCGCATAGCACCCCATGCCTTTTCATTGGAAACCCCGATATGCCTGATTTTTCCCACCTTAATTTGAGCATCGAATTTATGGAGAACCTCATTAAAATTATCCTCCCACTCATCATTTGCATTATGCTTGTAATCGCGCTGTCCAAATGTATTGGTATCGCGCTCTGGCCAGTGTATTTGATAGAGGTCTAAATAATCCGTTTGTAAGCGCTTCAGTTCAGCATTAACCGCCTCTTCTATGGAATTCCCCTGAAGACCAGTAGACCTAATATGTGCCGTATAACTGCCAGGTCGCCCAATGATTTTGCTCGCCAACACAACTTTATCCCTATTTTTCCTTTTTTTAAACCAAGTACCAATAATCTCACTAGTTCGCCCTTGGGTTTCTGGATTTGCTGGCACTGGGTACATTTCGGCAGTATCAATAAAGTTGACCCCATGTTCTAAAGCATAATCTAATTGTTCATGACCTTCACTTTCTGTATTCTGCCTGCCCCAGGTCATAGTGCCCAAACATATTTTACTTACTTTAATATCGGTTTTTGGAAGTTTTGTGTATTTCATTCTAGATTGTTAGACCTATTAGGATTTAGAAAGTTTAAAGATAAAAAAACCTTTCAGTTGAATAAAAACTGAAAGGTTTAAAATGTTCTTTACTTTTTAATTGGAGTCGCTTAAACTAAAACAACTATTCATTTAACAACCTGGAAAGCTCATCCAGCTTAGGCGTTAAAATTACTTCTATGCGCCTGTTTTTTGCTCTATCTTCAGGCGTGTCATTAGATGCCACTGGAGCATATTCACCTCGTCCCGCAGCCGTTAAATTTTCTGGGTTAATGTTATTGTTTTCACGTAAAATGTTAACAATAGCCGTAGCGCGTTTAGTGGATAAGTCCCAGTTAGTGGTCAGTGGCCCGTTACCTGAATATGGTACATTATCGGTATGGCCTTCAATCAAAACGGCAATATCTGGGTTATCCCCCAAAACACTGCCCAATTGCTGCACCGCTCTTCTTCCCTCTGTGCCAACTGCCCAACTTCCTGAATTGAATAACAATTTGTTTTCCATAGACACGTAAACCTTTCCATCGCGTTGTTCTACGGTCAATCCTTTACCTTCAAAGTCTGTCAATGCTCTGGAGATGGCATCCTTCAAGGCAGTCATAGCAGCATCTTTATCAGCAATAACTTTTTCAAGTTCAGCAACTCGGTTTGAACGGTCTTCCAATTCTCGTTTTAGTTTCTCCAACCTGGCATTTTCAGTTGCCAAAGCCTGTTCCTTTGCTTCCAACTGGGCCAAAAGCTCTCTGTTTTTTTGAGAATTTTCGGCAATAGCTTTAGAACTGTTTTGCTCTAGAGCATCATAAGACGATTTTAAATTATCAAGGCTTGCTTTAGTGGCATTGTATTCGCCTTCCAATTTATCACGTTGGGCAATGGCTTCATCGTATGCTGATTTTAACTGCTTTAATTCATTTTCGGCTGCTGTTTTAGCATTTAAAAGCGCCTGATTTTCTTTGGAAAGTTTCCTGTTTTCCGATTTTAAATCGGCGTATTTTGCTTCTAAATCTTTATACACTTTTGGTGATACGCACGAAGTAATCACGACTAAAGCAAGTACTGCGAATAGGCTCTGTTTTATCATTTGTTTGGGTTTGTTTGTTTTATAATTAGTCTTCTATTTCAAGCAGAATAGGACAATGGTCACTATGTACTGCATCCGAAAGTATAACGGCTCTTTTAATGTTTTCTTGTAAGGGCAGTGAAACCATAGCATAATCCAATCGCCAACCTTTGTTGTTTGCACGGGCATTGGCGCGGTAGCTCCACCAGCTATATTCTTGTTTTTCTGGGTGAATAAATCTGAAAGAATCAATAAATCCGCTATCAATAAAATTTCCAATCCATTCGCGCTCCACAGGTAAAAAACCAGAAACTTTACTCAATCCCTTTGGGTTATGGATGTCAATTTCTTCATGGCAAATATTATAATCTCCACAAATAATTAAATTGGGAATTTTGGTTCTTAGCTGATTGATATAGTCTTGAAACATATCCATGTATTCCAATTTGTGATCTAATCGAGCATCATTGGTTCCAGATGGTAAGTACAAACTCATCACTGAAAACCCATCAAAATCTGCTCGAAGATTTCGACCCTCTGAATCCATTGAATCAATTCCCGTGCCATATTCGACATGGTTGGGTTCTATTTTACTCAATATCGCCACACCACTATAACCTTTTTTTTGGGCACTAAACCAATATTGGTATGTGTAACCAGCTTCTTCAAAAAGACCTAAATCCAATTGTTCTTTAAGTGCTTTTATTTCTTGCAAGCAAATGACGTCAGGGTTTGCCGCTTTTAGCCAATCTATAAAACCTTTATTTATTGCCGCACGAATGCCGTTTACGTTGTATGATATGATTTTCATATAGTTAATAAGAATTTCAGCTAAAATAAATAATACGCTACTTTTACACTATTAAATACAACAGGAGTTTTAACGAAGCTATTAACAAAATATTTTAGGCGATTTACAGTTTAAGTATCTGATGAAGAATTACACCTATATTCTTGCGTTGTTATTTGGTTTATGCGGCTTTTCGCAAAATCAAAATCCCAACTATAGAACAAAAAAGGTTGCGGTAAAAGACAGCATTCAAATTGATAGCGTGAGTATCAATAAAAGTTCATTTTCCATTCTAAATCTTGACAAAACCACCATCGATTCTTCCTTTTATTCGGTTGATTTTCCTAAAGCTATTTTGACCTTTAAAAACCCTATTGAAACAGATTCAATCATCATCAACTATTTAAAGTTTCCAGAGTTCTTAACCAAAACTTACAAGCAATTGGATGAAAGCATTATTGTTGAAAGCAGTAGTGACGACCAACCTTTATACAAGTTTTCACAATCCAACGTCTCCAGAAATTTCATCCCCTTTGATGGTTTAACAACTTCGGGAAGTATTTCTCGTGGTGTTACCGTGGGTAATAATCAGAATTCAGTACTAAACAGCGAACTCGACCTTCAAATAATAGGAAAATTAAACGAAAAAGTATCTTTACGTGCCTCAATTCAAGATGCCAATATTCCGTTACAGGAAAGCGGTTATAGTCAACGTTTGGATGAATTTGACCAAGTTTTTATTGAGCTTTTAAGCGACCGTTGGAATGTTCGGGCCGGTGATATCGATTTACAAAACAATACCTCCTATTTTGGGAATTTTTCAAAACGTGTACAAGGTCTAAACTTCAATTTAAACCTTGGTGAGGAAGAAATGCAAACCAACTTATTTGCCGCCGGTGCTTTGGTTCGAGGTCAGTTTACCACCAGTCAATTTATCGCTCAAGAAGGTAATCAAGGACCTTATAAATTACAAGGTCAAAATGGCGAATTGTTTGTGCTCATTGTTTCGGGCAGTGAAACCGTTTACGTAAACGGCATTCCCGTAAAACGAGGTGAAGACCAAGATTATATTATTGATTATAATGCCGGTGAAATAATTTTCAACTCCACTTTTCCTATTACTTCCGAAATGCGCATTACTGTTGATTATCAATTTAGCGACCGAAACTATTCGCGTTTTGTGGCTTATGGTGGTGGGAGTTTTGAAAGTGAAAAACTAAAAATTGGTGTTTCGGTGTATTCTGAAAACGATGCCAAAAATCAACCTTTACAACAAAACCTTTCAGAAGAACAGGCACAGATTTTGGCTGCTGCTGGCGATAACCGCTCACAAATGGTAGCTCCTTCAGAAATTAGAGAAAACCTGAACGACAACAGAATTCTGTACAAAAAGGAACTCATAAATGGAGTTGAAGCCTTTGAGTTTTCCAACAATCCGGATGACGAACTTTATCGGGTTACTTTTTCATTGGTTGGCGAAAATCAGGGCGATTATGTTTTAAGTAATACTAACGCGATTAATAATATTTATGAATATGCAGGGTCAAATCAAGGTAATTACACCCCTGTTGTTCAACTTATTGCTCCAACCCAATTGCAATTGGCAGTTGTAAACGGAAATTATATGCCTTCAGAAAAAACCTATATAAATTTTGAATTGACTGGTAGTAAAAATGACTTGAATTTGTTTTCAAAGCTTGATGATGAAAACAATGATGGATTTGCAGGAAAACTAACAGTCAACCAAACTTTGGTGAAAAACGATACTTTATGGCAATTGGATGCTTTTTTTGATAGCAATTACATCACCAAGAATTTCAGAAATGTTCAAGGACTTTATAATCCTGAATTCAACCGCGATTGGAATTTAGACCAAAATAATATTAATGGTATTGGCTTCAATTTAGGCAATCAAATCTTAATGCATTCTGGTTTGAAATGGTTGCATCAGCAAAAAGGATACATTAATTACCAATTTGAACACCTTGGATTTTCGGATGGCTTTAACGGGAACCGACACATCATAAATGCCAACTTAACTTTAAATAAACTAAATATTTCGTCCTTTTCAAGTTTTTTAAGTGCAAATTCCAATTTTAACACCTCATCCTTTTTACGAAGCTACAACCGACTAGCTTATGGTATGAACAAAAGTTGGATTGGAACCAGATTATCCATTGAAGACAACAAGCAACGGGAAACTGCAACTCAAACATTAACCCCTTTAAGCCAAAAATTCAAATCTTATGAATTATTTTTTGGTGTTGGCGATAGCACCAAGGTTTTTGCCGAAATTGGCTATAAAAACCGTGTAAACGATAGCATCAGAAATAACGAACTGCAAAAAGTAAATACCTCCAACACGTTTTATCTAGATTCAAAACTGGTTCAAAACAAAAACACCAATCTATCGCTTTATGCAAATTACAGGACTTTAAAAAGTGAGGATGAGTCTATTGCAGATGAAAAATCGATAAATTCTAGATTACAGTTTAGCCAAAAACTTTTCATGCAAATTGTGCAATGGAATACCATTTTTGAAACCAATTCGGGTACATTGCCGCAACAAGATTTTACCTATGTTGAAGTTGAAGCCGGACAAGGTGCTTACACATGGAACGACTACAACAACAATGGCATACAAGAATTAGAAGAATTTGAAGTTGCCCAATTTCAAGACCAAGGGAAATATATTAGAGTGCTTTTGCCCAATAGAGTTTTTATAAAAACACACCAAAACAGGTTGAGCCAAACATTAACAATTAATCCTGCGCAATATGCAGTTTCCGAGAAAAAATCAGAACTTTTTTGGTCGCACTTTTACAACCAAACCAGTTATTTAATTGATAGAAAAACCAAACGTGATGGAGATGGTTTCAATTTAAATCCGTTTAACACTAATGAAAATGACCAATTGGGGCTGCAACTTAATTTTAGAAATGTATTATTTTTTAATCGGGGCAAACAACGCTACACTACCTCATACACCTATTTAAAAAACACTACGAGAAGCGTTCTTTCGGTTGGTTTTGTTGAAAACAGCTTAAAAAGCCATCAAGTAAATTTTAACCATAAAATTGCCAAAAGTTGGTTGATTAATTTGCTTTCTTCTTTCGACACCAATGAAAGCATTAGTGAAAACTTCACCAGTAAAAATTATAATTTTGATGAAACGAGGTTTAACCCAAAAATATCCTATTTGTTCAACGACAATTCCAGTTTTGATATGTTCTACCAATACGCCAGTAAAAACAATACTATTGGCAATTTGGAATCTTTAAGACAGCAGAAATACGGTATGTCCTTCAGCTTTGCGAGCAGTCAAAAAAGTGCCCTAAATGGTGAATTAAACTATATCTCAAACACCTATGATGGTAATGCCAATACACCAGTGGCTTATCAAATTTTGGAAGGTTTGCAACCAGGGAAAAACTTCACTTGGACATTATTGGCGCAAAAAAAACTGACTGATTTTTTGGATTTAAACCTGAGTTATTTTGGCAGAAAATCAGAAAACAGTAAAAACATTCATACCGGGTCGGTACAGCTAAAAGCTTATTTTTAACAATTTGTAAACATTATTTTTTGTAATATTGCCTCGGTATGAGCAAAATAGTGGCTGTATTATATTCGTTTTTGATTCTTGTACAAAGTGTCAATATTAACATTGAAGACCTTTCAAAATTCAGTGTTTTAATAGAGCATGCCCAGTTTCATCACGAAATGTACGGTGATACTTTTTTCGAGTTTCTATCTGAACACTACGGAGAAAAAAAAGACTCCCACCCAAATGACCATAGAGAGCACGAAGACTTGCCATTTAAAAGCCACCAACACATGTTTTGTCATGTAAATGGTGTTTTTATTCTAGCTCCTGAACTGACTTACCAATTGAACACTCACTCTTTTCAGGATATCCCTCGAAACTTTTTCTACAAAGAAACAACTTCTTTTTTCGAAAAAACTTCTGTTTTTCAGCCCCCTAAGTTAGCATAATTTATTTCAGAATAATTTTAAACTATTCAAAAACAATCCCTTGAATAGCTTTTATTAATCATTCGTCAAAATGAATTATGTTAGAATATCTTATAAAATTCAGCTTAAAAAATAAGCTAGTTATATTACTTTTTATAGCCACGGTTATTGGCTTCGGGATTTTTTCCCTGACCCAAATTCCCATTGGTGCCGTACCCGATATTACCAATAATCAGGTGCAGGTCATTACAACTTCCAGAAATTTGTCCACCCAAGATGTGGAGCAGTTTATTACCTATCCTGTTGAGTTGGAAATGGCCAATTTACCGGGTGTTGAAGAAATACGTTCGGTTTCAAAATTTGGTCTTTCAGTGGTAACCATTGTTTTTGAGGACAGATTGGGAACTTATCTTCCGAGGCAAATCATTGCTGAAAAAATAAAATCGGCCACTGAAAAAATACCCGAGGGTTTTGGTTCTCCAGAAATGGGCCCCATAACAACAGGTTTGGGAGAAATTTACCAATACATTTTAGATGTAAAACCTGAATTTAATAACCGTTATTCAGCCACCGAATTACGTACCATTCAAGATTGGATTGTAAAACGTCAGCTTTCGGGGATTCCTGGGGTTGTGGAAGTTAATACTTGGGGCGGTTATTTAAAACAATATGAGGTTTCCATCAATCCACAAAAATTGAAGGCCATGAACATCAGTTACATGGATATTTTTGACGCTTTGGAAAAAAACAATAGTGTTGCTGGTGGCGGTTACATCGAGAAAACCAACAAAGCCTTTTTTATTCGCGGCGAAGGTTTAGTAAGCTCGCTTAGCGACATCGAAAATATTGTCATAAAAAATGAAGGCATTCCTATTTACATAAAAGACGTAGCCAATGTTGGTTTTGGAAGTGCCACACGTTTTGGTGCCATAACTGGAAATGGTGAAGGCGAAAAAGTACTTGGTCAGGTGATGATGCTAAAGGACGGTAACTCAAAACAAGTTATAGGCGCCGTAAAGGAACGCGTAGCTTCCATACAAAACTCATTACCCGAAGGTGTTTATATTAACGGGTTTTTAGAACGTAGTGAACTGATTGGCAAAACAACATTTACTGTTGCCGAAAATTTAATTTTGGGTTCGCTCATCGTGATTTTTGTAGTCGTTTTACTCCTAGGAAATTTAAGGTCTGGACTTGTTGTAGCTTCGGTTATTCCGTTGAGTTTGTTGTTTGCCATTTCATTAATGAACATTTTTGGTATTGATGCCAATTTGATGAGTTTGGGCGCTATTGATTTCGGGATTATCATAGACGGTGCCGTTATCATTGTAGAGTTTATTGCCTTTCGAATAACGTCGCAAAGTGAAAAAATAGGCGCACTTTCAAAGTCTGAACGACAAGAAACCGTTGATGTCATAACCCAAAAAAGTGCTTCCAAAATGATGAATTCGGCCATATTTGGACAGCTCATTATTCTTATTGTATTCATCCCAATATTATCCTTAAGTAGTGTTGAGGGCAAGATGTTTAAACCCATGGCGCTTACCTTCAGCTTTGCGCTCATTGGTGCCATGATTTTCTGTTTGACATACGTCCCTGTTATCTCATCCATGTTTTTAAAACCTAGTAAACAAACCGATAAAAACATATCGGTTAGCCTCATGAAGTTTTTAAACAAACTATATAAACCATCAATTCATTGGGCCTTGGAACACAAAAAAATTGTGGTTTCGCTCGCTGGTACTTTGTTGGCTACAAGCATCTGGATTTTCATAAGTATGGGTGGTGAGTTTGTGCCTACTTTAGATGAAGGCGACTTCGTGATTCAACCGGTTTTAAAAACAGGAACGTCATTAGGAAAAACCATTGAAATCACTACAAAAATTGAAAAAACACTTCTAGAAAATTTTCCTGAAGTTGACCAAGTGGTGAGTAGAATTGGCGCAGCCGAAGTACCCACAGACCCCATGAGTATGGAAGAGAGTGATGTGATTATCAAGCTAAAACCAAAAGATGAATGGGTATCGGCAGAAAGTAAAGATGAATTGGCCGATAAGTTTAAGGAAGCACTTACCGCTATTCCAGGTATGGAAGTGGAGTTTACCCAACCCATTGAAATGCGTTTTAACGAGCTTATTACAGGTGTTCGAGCCGATGTTGCCATTAAAATTTTTGGTGAAGATTTATCGGTTTTGGCAAATAAAGCAGATGAAATTAAATCACTCATCCAGAATGTGGAAGGAGCCTCCGATATTGTTATTGAAAAAGTTGAAGGCTTACCACAAATGAGTGTAACCTACAACAGAAGTAAAATTGCACGCTATGGTTTAAACATTTCAGATATCAACCAAATTATTTCTATGGGATTTGCAGGTGAAACTGTTGGCAATGTATTTGAAGGTGAAAAACGTTTTGATATGGTGGTGCGTTTGGATAAAAACAATAGAACAAACATTGAAAACTTACAAAATTTATATATTGATACACCCAGCGGCACAAAAATTCCATTGAGTGAATTGGCCGAAATCAAATATACCACAGGTCCTGCAAAAATTTCGAGGGACGATACCAAAAGACGAATTGTTGTGGGTATTAATGTTAGAAATAGAGACTTACAATCGGTTGTAGATGATGTTAGAAATATCATTGACAGCCAAGTAAAACTACCTGTTGGTTATAGCATTACATATGGTGGGCAATTTGAAAACCTACAAAGTGCCAAAGCTCGATTAATGATAGCCGTACCGATTGCCTTGGTACTTATATTCATTTTATTGCACTTTGCATTTGGCTCCATAAAAGAAGCTGCTATGGTATATTCTGCTATTCCACTTTCAGCAGTGGGTGGCGTATTATTGCTATGTCTTAGAGGAATGCCGTTTAGCATTTCTGCTGGTGTTGGCTTTATCGCCCTATTTGGTATCGCGGTACTAAATGGGATTGTGTTAATTGAGCATTTTAAAGAGCTAAAAGAAGCAGGAATAACAAATATTGAAGAACGCATAAAGCGTGGAACTGCTGAACGTTTACGCCCCGTTTTATTAACAGCTGCCGCTGCGGCTTTAGGTTTTCTTCCTATGGCTATTTCTACCAATGCAGGTGCCGAAGTGCAACGTCCATTAGCAACGGTAGTTATCGGCGGATTGGTTACAGCCACCATTTTAACACTCATTGTTTTACCTGTTTTATACGCTTGGTTTGAAGAAAAAACAGAATTAAAAATGAACAAAAAAATAACGGCATCAGTAATTATCATTTTGTTATCGTTACAAATGCAAGCTCAAGATGAACTGCTTACCGTTGACGATGCAATAAACTTAGCGATTGAAAATAATGCGGGTTTAAAATCTTCATCTTTAAAAACAGACGAATCTAAAGCCTTAATTGGCAGTGCTTTTAGCTTCGATAAAACATCGGTTTATTATAGCTATGACGAAAATAATCTTGCTATTAACAACGAACCTTTAAAGGTTTTTGGAGTGTCTCAGGATTTTAAATTCCCAACGGTTTATTTCGCTGATAAAAAAGTGAACAAAGCCAAATTCAACCTTCAACAAACCCATCATAATGTAGCTTTAGAAGCCTTGAAACGAGATGTTAGTTCAGCCTATACAAATTTGGTTTATGCAAAAAGTAAGGCAAAAACCTATATGGTTTTAGATAGTTTATATCGACAATTTGAGAAGGCATCTCAACGCCGATTTGAATTGGGAGAAACGAATTATCTGGAAATGATAAGTGCCAAATCAAAAAAAAAACAGCTCGAGATGCTTTTTAAACAAGCGCAGCAAGATGTTGTTTTAGCAAGGGAACAATTGAAAAAATTAGTGCAAACGGATTCCTTTTCAGTGGCAGATAAAACCCTTAAAAAATTACCTTTAAAAACCATTTCGGTTGAAAACAACGTTGGCCTTTCGGTTTATGATAACTCCAGCTTGTATTACAAAGCTCTAAATCAAAAAGAAAAACAAAACCTCTTGCCCGATTTAAGTGCTGAATATTTTCAAGGAACAAACAGCACTTTAAACACTAATATTAAAGGCTATCAATTTGGTTTAAAAATTCCGTTATTCTTCAGCGGAAATGCTTCAAAAATTAAGGCTACTAAATTGGCTCAAGAAGCTTCGGAAGCCGAAAAACAAGATTATAAAATCAAGTTAAATGCCGAATATCAATCGTTAATGGCAAAACTTCAACAGTACGAAGAAGCCATTAATTATTACGAAACTCAAGGAAAAACGCTTTCAGAAGAAATTATAAAAACTGCCGAACGCAGCTTTAAGGAAGGTGAAATCGATTTCTTTCAGTACATACAAAGCATGGAGACGGCAACCGAAACTAAGTTGACTTATTTTGAAAATCTTAACGCATATAACCAAACTATAATCGCCATAAACCATTTAATTTTATAACAATGAAACGCATATATATCCTTTTATTCTCGCTTGCTTTAACCGCTTGCGGAAAATCAGAAAAAAGTAATGAAACCTCTTCCGCTAAAGCTATTAATTCTAACGAAATTGTAGTATCGCAATCGCAATTTGATAGCGAAAAAATGCAATTGGGCAAGTTAGAACAGCATACCTTTAATACGAGCATCAAAACCACAGGAACTATTGATGTACCACCAAAAAACAAAGCCGTAATTAGCACGTTTATGGGCGGTTATATTACTAAAACACCTCTTTTAGTAGGCGACAAAGTCAAAAAAGGTCAAATTTTGGTATCGCTAGAAAACCCTGAATTTATTGAGTTGCAACAACAATACTTAGAAGTTGCCGAACAGCTTAATTATTTGAAATCAGAATTTAACAGGCAAAAAACCCTTTTTGATGAAAACATTACATCGAAAAAAAATTTTTTAAAATCAGAGAGCACTTATAAAAGTAGTTTGGCACATTACAATGGCTTGCGAAAAAAAATGACCATGTTAAACATTAACCCCACATCGGTTGAGCAAGGAAATTTAACTTCAACCATAAATTTGTATTCGCCTATTGAGGGTTTTATTACCAAGGTAAACATAAACAACGGCATGCCCGTTTCACCTGCCGATGTGATTATGGAAATTGTTGATACCGACCATATTCATTTAGAACTTTCGGTTTTTGAGAAAGATATTTTACATATTAAAAAAGACCAAAAAATCTTGTTTAAAATTCCAGAAGCATCCGATAAAACATTTGAAGCAGAAGTACATTTGGTTGGCACTACAATTGACGAAACTACTAGAACCGTAAAAGTTCATGGGCATATTTTAAACGAATCTGATGCCAATTTTATAGTAGGCATGTTTGTAGAGGCAAATATTTTAACAGAAACCTTTACTGCTCATGCATTGCCAAAAAATGCTATTCTTCGGGGTGAAGAAGGTAATTTTGTACTAGCTTTCAAGGAACAGAAAGCGAACAATTACTATTTTGAAAAAATAAAATTGGAGCTTGGGGAAAAAGCTGAAACGCATGCAGTTGTTTTAAATGCAAAAGATTTAGAAAACAAAGAAATTCTTATAGACGGAGCATTTATGTTAGACGGCGATAATGAATAGTCTTAAGGACATAAACTTTATAAAACCATGACATCAAGCTTTTCAAAAACTGAAATTATAGTTTTTACAGCATCAACATAAAAGTCCGGATGGATGTTTTCAAAATCATCGGTAGGTTCGTGGTAATCTTTGTGATCTGGCACCCCGAAATACAGAAAGGGAATGTGCTTTTTGTAAAAATTGGCATGATCTGAAGAATAAGTCCAATTATTCTTCCAATCACCATCTTCATGCCCTATTTTCAGTTTAATCTTACCTGAACCTTTCGTATTTAAAATTATCTTTTTAAGAAATTGATGATGTTTCGTTCCCACAGCAAAAAGTTCGTTTTCATCGCTCCTACTAATCATATCCATGTTCAAATTTACTTTGATTTGATTTAATTTGATTTTGAGATTATTCAAAAAATACTTTGAACCATTCAGCCCCAATTCTTCGGCATCAAAAGCTGCAAGTATTATTGAATGTTTTGGAGGATACGATTTAAAATACTCAGCAAAACTAAATAGTGCACTCACTCCTGAAGCGTTGTCATCTGCTCCATTATAAATCATTCCTTTTTTTACGCCTTCATGATCATAATGCGCAGTGATGACGATGTAGCTTTCAGGAAACTCAGTTCCTTGAATAACACCCAATATATTGGCACCGGAATACCGCTTATTCTCATTAGTAAATGAAAAAGACCGCTCATACTCATTGTAAAATGGCGAAACACCTAAAGCATAAAATTGATTGACAATATAGCTTCTTGCCTTAATCGCCCCATTGCTTCCTGTTCGTCTACCTTTAAAAGCATCAGACGACAGCGCTTGAATGTGTTTTAAAAGTTGTACTTTACTGAATAGTGAATCTTTTTTTACATTAATTGACTCAATTGTTTGGGTATGAGCATTAGCACTTGACAAAAAAAAGTAAATTATTAGAAGATATATAGTTCTGCTCATCCGTTTTTTTAATAGAATCCAAAGCTATAAAAAAACCCAAGCAAATGCTTGGGTTCGTGTTTTTTTCGATGAAATACCCAAGTATTAAGAAATTGCCGCTTTCATCAATTCTCTATTCATTCGAGCAATATTTTCCAAAGAAATCCCTTTAGGGCATTCAATCTCACAAGCTCCAGTATTGGTACAGTTACCAAATCCTTCCAAATCCATTTGAGCTACCATGTTCTTAACACGGTCGGCAGCTTCAACTTGCCCCTGTGGCAACAACGCATACTGCGAAACTTTTGCTCCAACAAAAAGCATAGCGCTTGAGTTTTTACACGTTGCAACGCATGCACCACAACCAATACAGGTTGCTGCATCCATAGCCTCATCTGCTGCATGCTTTGAAATTGGAATAGAATTGGCATCTTGAGTGTTACCCGATGTATTTACCGAAATGTAACCCCCTGCCTGTTGAATACGCTCAAAAGCAGATCTATCCACAACCAAGTCCTTAATTACAGGAAATGCCCTTGCTCGAAACGGTTCAATGGTAATTGTATCTCCATCCTTAAACATGCGCATATGCAACTGGCAAGTTGTAACACCTCTGTCTGGACCATGGGCTTCACCATTTATATACATGGAACACATACCACAAATACCTTCACGACAGTCATGATCAAACGCCACGGGCTCTTCACCTTGTCCAATTAGTTGTTCGTTCAAAACATCCATCATTTCTAAAAAAGACATATGCTCTGAAATATCCGTGACTTTATAATCGACCATTTGTCCCTTTGCATTTGAGTCTTTCTGTCTCCAAATTTTAAGTGTTAAATTCATAATGTCAATCTTATTTATATGAACGTTGTTTTAGTTCAATATCTTTAAATTCTAATTCTTCTTTGTGCAGAACGGCATCGGCGGGCTCACCTTTATATTCCCAAGCTGCAACAAAAGCAAAATTTTTGTCATCACGTTTTGCCTCCCCTTTTTGTGGCCCAGACTCCTCGGCTGATTCTTCCCTAAAGTGTCCTCCACAAGATTCTTTTCTATTTAGTGCATCCTTGGCAAACAACTCTCCTAACTCTAAGAAGTCAGCAACTCGACCTGCTTTTTCAAGCTCTGCATTCATTTCATCTGCGCCCCCAGGAACCGAAACCTCTTTCCAAAACTCTTCCCGAATTGCTTTAATTTCAACCATGGCTTCTTTTAAACCTTTTTCATTTCGAGACATACCGCACTTATCCCACATGACTTTACCAAGTTTCTTATGAAAGTAATCAACAGACTTTGTTCCCTTATTATTTACAAAGAAATCTATTCTATCCTTTACCTCTTTTTCGGCTTCGTCAAATTCTTTAGTATCCGTTGGAATTTTACCTGTTCTAATATCTCCAGATAAATAGTCTCCAATAGTATATGGCAATACAAAATATCCGTCTGCCAAACCTTGCATTAAAGCCGAAGCACCAAGCCTGTTAGCTCCATGGTCTGAGAAATTAGCTTCACCAATACAGTACAGCCCTTGAACTGTAGTCATTAAATTATAATCAACCCAAATACCACCCATTGTGTAATGTACCGCAGGGTAAATCATCATTGGGGTTTTATACGGATTTTGATCTACAATTTTCTCATACATCTGGAATAAGTTTCCGTATTTAGCTTCAACTATTTTTTCTCCCAATTCGATTATTTTCTCTTTTGAAGGATTAGAAATGTTATGAATTTTAGCCTGCTCTTTCCCATAACGTTCTATGGCTGATGCAAAATCTAAATAAACCGCTTCACCAGTGGCATTTACACCGTAACCAGCATCGCAGCGCTCCTTCGCCGCACGTGATGCTACATCGCGAGGCACCAAGTTACCAAAAGCTGGATATCTTCTTTCTAAATAGTAGTCTCTATCTTCTTCAGGGATTTGTGTTGGTTTTAATTTTTTCTCCCTAATGGCCAGCACATCTTCCATTTTCTTTGGTACCCAAATACGCCCGTCATTACGAAGCGATTCAGACATCAAAGTCAACTTAGACTGATAATCACCAGAACGCGGAATACAAGTTGGGTGAATTTGCGTATAACAAGGGTTAGCAAAATATGCTCCTTTTTTATGGATTTTCCAGGCTGCCGTTACATTACTTCCCATGGCGTTAGTTGAGAGGAAATAAACATTTCCATAACCGCCGGATGCAATAACAACTGCATGGGCAGAATGACGTTCAATTTCTCCTGTAACGAGGTTACGGGCAATGATACCTCTAGCCTTTCCATCAACAATAACAACATCCAGCATTTCATGACGATTGAACATTTCAATTTTACCACGTGCTATTTGACGATTCATCGCTGAATATGCCCCCAATAACAATTGTTGCCCCGTTTGTCCTTTAGCATAAAATGTACGAGATACTAAAACACCCCCAAATGAGCGGTTGTCCAAAAGCCCTCCATAATCTCTGGCAAAGGGAACACCTTGCGCCACACATTGGTCGATGATGTTTGCGGAAACCTCAGCCAAACGATATACGTTTGCCTCGCGTGAACGATAATCGCCACCTTTTACTGTGTCGTAAAATAATCTATATGTTGAATCGCCATCACCTTGGTAGTTTTTTGCAGCATTAATTCCACCTTGAGCTGCAATGGAGTGAGCACGGCGTGGTGAATCTTGGTATGCAAAAGCTTTTACATTATAACCTAATTCTGCCAAGGTTGCTGAGGCAGAACCACCAGCCAAACCAGTCCCAACAACAATAACATCGATATGACGTTTGTTGGCTGGATTTACAAGGTTGATTTTATCTTTATATGTTGTCCATTTATCTTTTATTGGACCTTTTGGTACTTTTGAATCTAAAGCCATTTTTATTTCAGATTAATGGTTAAAATGGTGAACTAACGCAATGATTATAAATCCTAATGGAATTATAATTGAATAAGCCTTACCTAAACTTTTCAATGTTTTTTTCTGACTTGCTGAAGAACCCATTGATTGGAATGCCGAGGTAAATCCGTGAGCTAAATGAAGCCCCAAAAGCACAAAGGCTAAGACATAAGCAGCAACTCGCCAAGCCGGTGAAAATTTATGGTGCAATTCTTCATAATATCTAAAACTTTCAGTCCCTTTTATCAATCCAGACATATCACCTTGCATGTATTTTACGTTCAGCTCAGGAATCCAAAAATCAATAAAATGAAGTACAAGAAAGGCTAAAATTACAAGCCCACTGTAAATCATGTTTCGACTCATCCAGGTTGAATTGGCAGCACCATTATTCTTGGCATAATCAACACCTTGGGCTTTTTTGTTTTTTATTTCCAAAACAAAACCCACAACAAAATGAAATACAACACCAAAGATTAAAACGGGCTGCAAAGCCAATTGCACCAATGGATTTGTCCCCATAAAATGGGACAGTTCATTAAACAAATCCTCACTAAAAATTGAAGTCATGTTTACTGCTAAATGAATAATTAAGAAAAACATAAGGAAGAATGCAGAAAGCGCCATGGCCACTTTTCTCCCTATCGAAGATTTAAAAAATCCGCTCATTTTTGTAAAGTTAGTTATAATATGCAAATGTAGGTTAGCAACCTGTTTTAGACAAGCCAAGCACTGTTAGTTTTCATTATTTAGAATGGTTTTAAAGTAGGCTTTTGTTTCAAAAAAAAGCACACTTAAAGTATGCTTTTTTTATAGCTAGCCAATTTTTATTCAATCAATATTTTCTTACTCACCATGGCATTTCCAGAAAAAACATTTATAAAATAAATGCCTTTTGAAATAGTGCTTAAATCAATTGCCTTGGTTCTTGGTGCATTTTCCAAATCTAAACTTAAGATGGCTCTCCCTGCAACATCAAACAACATTACTTTGTCCAAATTAAAAGCCGACCCGTTTTCAATATACAATATGCTTTCAACAGGGTTTGGATAAACACTAATTTCATTGGCCAAAGCTTCTTCATAGGCAACACTTAACGAACAACTTCCTGAATAATCTGTCATCATAGTTTGCCCGCACATTTGCGTTGTGGTACTAAAATTTTGGATGATTCCAGCTGCCGCAGCATTGTCACTATTCAAAAGCCTAATATCTTCACCATTAGTAATTGAAAAATGCATGACATCCCCTGTATCATCAATAACATGGCCAAGTTGATGCCCATGTCCCAATTCATGTAAGGTTACAGTTTCAAAATCGTAATCTGAACCTGTAGTTGGGTCTGGTCCATAATTCCACGACGTATCATTATCAAAAATAACATCCAACTCGGTAACCAAATCCCGAGTGTCACCACATGAGCCCGTTGTTGTTCTACATTGTCCAAGCACTCCGTCTTCCAGTGGATTTGTTGCATCGTCAAAGGCTATAACGTTCGTATCATCTATAACGCCTTCTTTGATGGTTGTTGGTGAGCCTAAAACCCAATTTATCTTAGTTTCACAGCGCCAGGTTTCCATAGCTCTTAAAAAAGATTCTTTTGCTGCTGTATTGGCATCAAACTCCGTATGCATTTGCCAAGTCATTCCCGTGCCTTGCGTTCCGAAATGCTGAGGTAAAACCACTTCACCATCCATATCGTTATCGTAATTAAGCAACGCATAAGAAACGACTAAAACTTCGGTTGACACAATTGACGCATCGACATTATCAGTCACTCTAATGTTTCCCGTACCAGCTTCAGTGGGCACCTCTACAACAATTTCATCATCGGTCCAATACAAAATTTGAGAACTTAATGCCTCAACATAACTGGCCCCACCGTCATCAGCGTTTTTGAATTCCACTTTCCCTGGATTAGCGCCAAAACCAGAACCTGATATAGTTATAGCGTCTTCATTACCTGCAGTAATGGTTAAAGGTGCTAGACCAGTAATGGCTGGTGCCAATGCACTACTACTTTTTGTTGCTAATAGCGCTGACTTCGCAGAAACGTCAAATGAAACTAACTCTTTATAAGGCTCTTTTGTAATAGCCGTGATTTGATTGTACAAATTATTGGAAATGTTTTTACTCTTCTTAAAAGGGTTAGTAGCCGTGTTGTTCAACAAATCATATTTGTAAAATCCTTGTAAAGAACTATAAGCCTTGTATTTCTTCAAACTGGATTTGGCCTGTAAGTCTAAATCAATATTGTTATCATAAAGTGTAAAAACACCGGTATCATTTACATTCAATTTCAAACTAGGGGTTACCATTTGCGCAACAGACCCTATGGCCCCTCCTGGTGTAACAACCTCTATTTGTAAATTAGATTTTCCCTTAAAAGTCTTGTAAACTTCAACAGTGTTTATAGTCAAAATCCTATTCCGCACAGCGTTCCAAACAGATTTTTTTTTAACAACTTTTCCCTCAACGACCAAGCTTGATTTATTAATTTGTCTTTCCAAAGACACTTCTCTCAGGACACCTTGAGCACAAACAGTATTTTCAACCAAAACGCATAAAGCAAACACCACAAATAATTTTAATAGCACTTTCCCTTTCATGAATTAATGGACTTTGCATTAGAAGATTATCAAATATAATGAAATATGCTTAAGATTTGTTTAATTTTGCTTTAATAAATTATGGAATAACACAAAAAGAAGATTTTTCGATGAAGTACAAACCTATAGATAAATTGCTTTTCGTAAAAAACAGAAAAAAGTTCATAGCGCACATGCAATCCAATAGTTTGGCGATTTTTAATTCAAATGACATCTACCCTATTAGTGCTGACAGCACAATGCCCTTTGAACAGCACCGTGATATTTTTTATTTAAGTGGTGTTGACCAAGAAGAAAGCGTGTTGGTTTTGTTTCCGGATTGCCCAAAAGAAAAACACAGGGAAATATTGTTTCTAAAAGAAACGAACAAGCATATTGCTATTTGGGAAGGGGAAAAATTAACCAAAGAAAAAGCATTTGAAACCAGTGGAATCAAAACAGTTTATTGGCTGCAAGATATGGAGAAAGTTCTCTTTGAGATAATGACCCAATGCGATACTGTTTACATCAACACCAATGAGCATTACAGGGCAAATGTAGAAGTTGAAACTCGCGAAGCCAGGTTCACAAAATGGTTAAAAGAAAAATATCCGGCACACCGCGTGGGGAAGAGCAATCCAATTTTGCAACGCTTGCGCTCAGTAAAAGAGGATATTGAAATTGAACTTATGCAAAAAGCATGCGACATCACCGAAAAAGGATTCCGTCGTGTTTTAAGCTTCGTAAAGCCGGATGTTTGGGAATATGAAATAGAGGCTGAGTTTGTGCACGAGTTTTTGCGAAATCGCTCAAAAGGGTTTGCCTATACACCAATAATAGCCTCAGGAAATAATGCCAACGTGTTACACTATGTTGAAAATAACCAACAATGTAAAGCGGGAGACTTAATTTTATTTGACGTAGCTGCCGAATACGGCAACTACTCAAGTGATTTAAGCCGAACCATCCCAGTATCTGGCAAATATTCCGAAAGGCAAAAAGCGGTTTACAACGCCGTATTAAGAGTGAAAAATAAAGCCACAAAAATGCTGGTTCCTGGAACCCTTTGGGCCGACTATCATGTGGAAGTTGGGAAAATTATGACCAGCGAACTTTTAGGCTTGGGACTTTTGGATAAAGCCGATTTAAAAAACGAAAACCCGGATTGGCCAGCATATAAAAAATACTTTATGCACGGCACATCACACCATATTGGTCTGGACACCCATGACTATGGCATTTTAACTGAACCCATACAAGCCAACATGGTTTTCACCGTTGAACCAGGAATTTATATTCCTGAGGAAGGTTTTGGTATAAGGCTGGAAGACGATGTTGTTATTCAAAAATCGGGAGAGCCATATAACCTGATGCGAAACATACCCATTGAAGTAGAAGAAATTGAAGATATCATGAATTCATAGAAACAAAAAAAGGGTCGTTTAAAACGACCCTTTTCGCTATCAATACTAATATTGTAATTTATAGAGTGACTAATTCAAATAAATAATCGTTTAGTTTTTGTAGCGTATTAATTTTATCTTTTGTGTCTATCAATAATGATATATTGTTTTTGCTTCCACCATAAGAAATCATCCTAATTTTTACGTCCTGTAAAATTTGAAATAATTTGTAAGTATCTTGATGGTTCACAACCGAGTGGCCGACCAAACAAACAATGCTTTGGTTTTTATCAACCTCTATAGTTGCTATTTTCTCAAGTTCGAGTAAAATATCATTTAAATTTCTATCGTCATCAATTGTTAATGAAACAGCCACCTCCGAAGTCGTAATCATATCGATAGACGTTTTATGGACCTCAAAAATTTCAAAAACCTTCTTCAAGAAACCATGAGCTTGCAACATACGAGCCGACTTTATTTTAATAGCCGTAATACCATCTTTTGCAGCAATAGCCTTGATGCCATTTTCTGTAGTCTCACTTGAAATCAAAGTGCCATGGGCATCTGGATTCATCGTATTTTTTAATCGTACAGGTATATGGTCCTCTCTTACAGGAGTAACAGTTTGTGGGTGCAATATTTTTGCTCCAAAATATGCTAACTCAGCCGCCTCATCAAATGACAGATTTGAAATAGGTTTTGTGTTTTCAACATATCTTGGGTCGTTGTTGTGCATCCCATCAATATCTGTCCAAATCTGTACTTCCTCAGCTTTTATTGCAGCACCAATAATGGTCGCTGTATAATCGCTACCACCGCGTTGCAGGTTTGAAATCTCGTCTTGGTCATCCAAGCAAATGAAACCCTGCGTAATGTATATTTCTGAATCCTCAGTATTATTAAAAACAACCTGAAACTTTTCTTTAATTGAGTCCAAATCTGGTTCCTTAAAAGCATCAATCCTCATGAAATCCAATGCCGGCAACAACGCAGAACTGATACCTTCTTGTTTCAAAAAACTATTGAACATGTAGGTCGAAAGCAGTTCGCCTTGGGCAACAATTTGGTTTTCCAACTTTTGTGAAAACGGTTTATAAGTGCTTTCCACCAACAAGTCAAAAACATTTGAAACATAAGCTTTTACATCTTTGCTAAGATAGGCTTCGCTGAGTAAGTTATCTATGGTTGCAAAATAACTTTCGTGTAATTTATTTATTTTCTCAATCGCTTCATTAGGGTTTCCGTTATTGATATCTTGGGCTATGGCAACAAGCTGGTTTGTTGTACCAGACATAGCCGACAGCACAACAATCTTCTTTTCACCATCATTAATGATGTTCTTAACATTGTTCATGTTTTTAACAGACCCTACCGATGTTCCACCAAACTTTAATACTTTCATGTGAAATGTTATTGATTTTCTTAACGGCACATATAACATCTATTTAATCTTTCACAAAATGACCAAAACTTGGTCATAGATGTTTCATTTCCATTAATTTGAGCAACAAAAGTATTATTCATTTTTATAATGACTATGTTTATTAAAAAAAATGTTTATTTTTACACAAAATGTTAAATAATTAACATATAACGATCAGAAAATGAAAACCGTATCGAATTGTGTTGAAGATATTTTGATTGCCCAGCCCTATCTGGAAGAGGCATTGTCTAGAAACATTATAAACTTTAGCGCATTGGCTATTGAGCTTACTGAGCCCATAGGTAAAATGCTTAAAAAGGATGTAAAACCCGGGGCCATAATGATGGCTTTGCGGCGTTACAACCCACCGGTGGCTTTATCCAATTCCATTAAAATGAAAAAGGTTATCCAAAATTTGGGAGATATAACGGTGCGCTCTAATCTAACGGATTTTACAGTAAAAAATTCTGAAACCATAATAGACAATCATGCGAAAATTTTAGAACGGATTAACCAAGAATCCAAACTGTTTTACACCTTTACACGAGGCATACATGAAAGTAACATTATTGTTTCCAGCAGCATTAATGACTTTATTAAAGAAGCCTTGAGTAACGAAAAACTTTTGGCCATGCAAGATGGTTTATCTGCCATTAGCATCAACCTACCCCAAGACAACTCTAAAATTGCTGGTTTGTATTACCATTTCTTTAAGCGTTTGGCGTGGGAAGGCGTTGTGCTATATGAGGTTCTTTCTACAACAAACGAATTCACCATTTTAGTTGAAGATGAGTTTGTTGACAAAGCATTTACTGCCATAAAAAAGGTGAAATCTTAGTTTTTTAGTTGGATGATTTTATCTTTGTGGCAGATAAATCACCCATGGTTTTAGAATATAAAGGCACCAACATTTTTTACACCGATCAAGGCAAAGGTCAAGCCATAGTTTTACTGCACGGCTTTTTAGAAAACTCGTCTATGTGGGAACCTTTCATCCCAACATTCACTAAAAAAAATAGAGTCATTTGCATTGATTTATTGGGTCATGGGAAAACCGGATGCTTAGGTTATGTGCACACCATGGAACTCATGGCCGAGGCAGTAGAAGCCGTTCTTAAAAAATTAAAATTAAGGCGCTCCATTCTTATTGGTCATTCTATGGGCGGTTACGTTTCCCTGGCTTTTGCCGAGAGAAACCCCGATGCGGTAAAAGGATTATGCCTTATGAATTCCACAGCCCGAGCTGACACTCCGGAAAAAAAATTGAGCAGGGACCGAGCAATTTTAGCCGTAAAGCATAACCATAAAACGTTTATCCTCATGGCCATAACAAACCTTTTTAGGCCTAAAAACAGAACTTTATTTTCAAAAGAAATTAAAGAGGTTATTCGAGAGGCTCAAAAAACTCCACTGCAAGGAATTATAGCTGCTTTGGAAGGCATGAAAATTAGGGATGACAGAGAGGCTCTGCTTCACTTTTCTCCCTTCAAAAAAATGCTCATTGTAAGTAAAAAAGACCCTGCTTTGGATTACGACTCACTTATTGCCCAAACAAAAAATACTCAAGTTGAAGTAGTGGAATTTCCGGATGGGCACATGAGTCAAATTGAAAATAAAGATGAATTCTCACATAAAATAATGTATTTCATCGAAAATATTTAGTATTTTATCGATTATTTCATTTTATTTTTTAAATTTAAAGTCCCTAAACACTAAAATCATGAAAAATTCTACTTCTAAACCTACTTTAATTCCTAGAATGTATTGCAATCTTTTTGGCCATGATTATCAAGTTACTAAGAAAGTAACCTACCATGTTAAGGAGTATACATGCAGACATTGCAAAAAGGAACTGACTACCAACAGCAATGGCAAATTAATAGAGCTTACTCCTAAATTTAGGGAAATCAATTCCATTTTAGAACGCATATACCATTCCAGAACCGAACGTTTAAAGAATAAATCGCTCGTTTCATCGATTTACTAACCGCTTATTAACAATTTTACATCACTTTTTAATACTTTCAAGCCCACTCTCAAAAACGTAATTATTAGTGTGTAAAACATGAGAAGCATCCACTGCAAAGTATTTGGACATGACATCAAGGAAACCAAACGAGTAACCTATCATGTTAGAGAATATAAATGTAAAAATTGTAATAAAGAATTTACTACAAACAGCAACGGTCGATTAACCGAACTTACTCCAAAATTTAAAGAAATAAACGAGGTTTTAGAACGCGTCCACAACAAACGTCTTTTAATGGCAATCAACAAACAAACCACGTTCAAGCAAGACTATCTGCTAGTCTTTAGTCATTAAAATTTTTCCAACCTTGAGCCTTCAACGGAATTTTAGTTTCAGCTCTAGTTACTAAGTGCACACCTTCCGTGGCGCCCTTCATATAACCTATTACCGTCAAATTAGGATTAGCCTTTATTTTTGGGAAATCGGCTTGAGAAATGGTAAATAATAATTCGTAATCTTCTCCTCCATTTAATGCCACTGTTGTACTGTCTATATTAAACTCTTCGCAAGTTGAGATGACTTGCGGATCTAACGGAATTTTTTCCTCATACAAATCACAACCCACCTTGCTCTGCTTGCACAAATGCATAATTTCAGAGGACAGACCATCACTCACATCTATCATAGATGTTGGTTTCACCTTCAGGTCTTCAAGTAATTTTATGATATCTTTTCTCGCTTCAGGTTTCAACTGTCGCTCGATTATATAGGTATAAGGTTCTAAATCTGGTTGGTTTTGAGGATTAACTTTATATACTTCCTTTTCACGTTCTAAAACTTGCAAACCCATATAAGCCGCACCTAAATCTCCGCTAACAACCAATAAGTCATTTGGTTTTGCACCACTTCTATATGTTTCATTTTGAGAAACCACTTCACCAATGGCTGTTATAGAAATCAACATCCCACTAGTTGAGCTTGTGGTATCACCACCAACAACATCAACACTATAAATTGAGGCTGCCGTTTCAATACCGGCATACAGTTCTTCCAAGGCTTCTAATGGGAATCTATTGGAAACAGCAATTGAAACCGTCACTTGGGTGGCCTGAGCATTCATCGCATAAATATCTGATAAGTTAACTACAACCGCCTTGTAACCTAAATGTTTTAATGGCATATAAATTAAATCAAAATGGACACCCTCAACAAGCAAATCCGTTGTAACAACAACATTTTTGTTTTTAAAATTTAAAACGGCGGCATCATCTCCAACTCCTTTTAAAGTGGATTTTTGCTTAATTTTAAAATTTTTGGTCAAGTGGTCAATTAGTCCAAATTCCCCAATATCACTCAATTGCGTTCGTTGTTGGTTCTTATCTTCTATCATGTGACAAAAATAAGAAGCTAATTTTGTTTTTAACTCTTAATGAATAAAAAATAATCAGGGTATTTAAATGATCTTCCATTATAAAACTTCATTTAGCCAATGCCAATGACCGCTGTTATCTTCCACAAACAAAACTTCGCCAATGTATAAGAAAAAGCTATAAAACTATATGCTAATATAATGTTAGGAAATGCTGTAATCCATGACTTATATTGTATATTTGTACCCTATTTAGAAACTGTCTTAATAAAAATTATTTAGCCAGATGTCTAAAACTAATTAATGTAACATGATAAAAGTATCTGAAACAGCAAAAAAGAAAGTACTTGAGCTTATGGCCGATGATGGCTATAATGCTGCAACGGACTTTGTGCGCGTTGGTGTTAAAAGTGGTGGTTGTTCTGGGCTGTCTTACGATTTAAAGTTTGACAAAGAACAACAAGAAGGTGACAAAGTGTTTGAAGATAACGGCGTAAAAATTATTGTAGACAAAAAAAGCTTTTTATATTTAGTAGGCACTACTTTGGAATACTCTGGAGGATTAAACGGAACAGGTTTTGTATTCAACAATCCGAACGCCAACCGAACTTGTGGTTGTGGTGAAAGTTTCTCTTTATAAATAAAAATAATGAATAAATATACCGAAGACGATTTAAGGGAAGAACTTAAAACCAAGGAATATGAATATGGATTTTATACCGATATAGAATCTGACACATTTCCTGTGGGTTTGAATGAAGATATAGTTCGAGCTATTTCTGTTAAAAAAGAAGAACCTGAATGGATGACTGAATGGCGTTTGGAGTCATTTCGTGCTTGGCAAGAAATGATTGAGCCTGAATGGGCAAACATAACATACAAAAAACCAGATTTTCAGGCTATTTCCTACTATTCGGCACCAAACAAAAAACCAAAATACGATAGTTTGGATGAAGTAGATCCAGAATTATTGGCAACTTTCGAAAAACTGGGCATATCCCTTGATGAGCAAAAAAAGCTTGCTGGTGTTGCCATGGACGTGGTAGTAGATTCAGTTTCGGTAGCAACAACGTTTAAGAAAACGTTGGGTGAAAAGGGCATCATTTTCTGTTCCATCAGTGAAGCTATTAAAGAACACCCTGAACTTGTTAAAAAATATATAGGCACAGTAGTTCCTCAAAAGGATAATTTCTATGCGGCCTTAAATTCTGCTGTTTTTAGTGATGGTTCTTTTTGCTACATCCCAAAAGGCGTTAAATGCCCGATGGAACTGTCCACTTATTTCCGAATAAACCAAGCAGGTACAGGCCAATTTGAAAGAACGCTTGTGATTGCTGACGAAGGCAGCTACGTAAGCTATCTTGAAGGCTGTACCGCGCCAAGCAGAGATGAAAATCAGTTACACGCTGCAGTTGTAGAGCTGATTGCATTGGAAGACGCGGAAATTAAGTACAGTACCGTACAGAACTGGTTTCCAGGAAATGCTGAAGGAAAAGGCGGTGTTTACAATTTTGTGACCAAGCGTGGATTGTGCGAGAAAAACGCAAAAATTTCGTGGACACAAGTTGAAACAGGATCGGCCATTACTTGGAAATACCCAAGTTGTGTCTTGAAAGGCGATAATTCAGTTGGTGAATTTTATTCGATAGCCGTTACCAATAATTTTCAGCAGGCAGATACTGGAACAAAGATGATTCATTTGGGAAAAAACACCAAATCTACGATTATCTCCAAAGGAATTTCAGCAGGAAAATCACAAAACAGCTACCGCGGATTAGTTCAAATTAATTCTAGAGCTGACAATGCACGTAATTTTTCGCAATGCGATAGTTTATTGATGGGCAATGAATGTGGGGCTCACACCTTCCCATATATTGAGGCAAAAAATAAATCGGCGAAAATAGAACACGAGGCAACAACCAGTAAAATTGGTGAAGACCAAATTTTCTATTGCAACCAACGTGGTATAGATACCGAAAAAGCCATAGCCCTAATCGTAAACGGGTTTAGCAAAGAGGTGTTAAATAAACTCCCTATGGAGTTTGCCGTTGAAGCCCAAAAATTATTGGAAATAAGTTTAGAGGGAAGTGTTGGATAAACAATTTAAAATGAAAAGACTATTATTCACTACATTGGTTTTTATAGCATTTATAAGCTGTAAAAACGAAGCCAAATCTGAACAAACAGAGGATACTGGCACTTCAAAAACAGAAGAAAGAACAGCTAAACAAAATGACGGACTTACCTTATTGAAAGGGCAATTTGTTTTTTATGATGGAGCAGCTGTTTTACAGACACACGCCAACATTTATGGTCTTTTTCTTACAGATAAACTTAAAGAGTTAATCCAACTTGCTGAAAAACATAAAAAGGAACCAACCGACATGGTTCAAGTAGAGATAAGAGGGAAAATCACAAATCAAAAAGATGAAAAAATTCTTTGGGAAAACAAGGTTGAAGTTGCTGAAATTCTCAGTGTAAAACCTATTCCAGAAGATGAAAATAACGTTGTAAAACTAGGAGAACAGTAATTATGTTAAAGATTAACAATTTACACGCAGGTGTTGAGGACAAAAGTATACTTAAAGGAATAAACCTTGAGGTAAAAGCAGGTGAAGTTCATGCCATTATGGGACCAAACGGTTCAGGTAAAAGTACATTGGCCTCAGTTATTGCCGGAAAAGAAGACTACGAAGTAACTAAAGGTAGCATTGAATTTTTAGGTGAAGATATTGATGAATTGGCTGCCGAAGAGCGTGCGCATAAAGGCATATTTTTATCGTTCCAATATCCAGTGGAAATTCCAGGAGTTTCAGTAACCAACTTTATGAAAACAGCCATTAATGAAACACGTAAAGCTAAAGGATTAGAAGAAATGCCGGCAAAGGACATGCTTAAACTTATCCGTGAAAAATCAGAGCTATTGGAAATAGATCGCAAATTTTTATCGCGATCTCTAAACGAAGGGTTTTCCGGTGGAGAGAAAAAGCGTAATGAAATTTTCCAAATGGCCATGCTAGAACCTAAATTGGCCATACTTGATGAAACGGATTCAGGTTTGGATATTGATGCACTACGTATTGTAGCAAATGGCGTTAATAAACTAAAAAGCAAAGACAACGCCGTTGTGGTGATTACCCACTATCAACGTTTGCTGGATTATATCGTACCCGATTTTGTTCATGTTTTACATAACGGTAAAATTGTTAAATCAGGGCCAAAAGAATTGGCTCATGAACTTGAAGAAAAAGGATACGATTGGATAAAGGAAGGTGTAAAGGCATAATTTAGTAATCAGTCATCGGTCCCAGTAAGCGGTTAAACTGCCAGCTGAAGACTGCAACTGTAAACTGATAAAAATGGATTTAAAAGACAAATTAGTATCATCATTCATGGCGTTTGAAAATAGTGTTGACGTAGACACTTATGTACACGACGTTCGTTCTGATGCCATAAAAATATTCGAAGAACAAGGCTTCCCTACAAAAAAAGAAGAAGCTTGGAAATACACGTCCTTAAACAAAATTCTCAAAGAAGATTACAGTGTTTTCCCTAAGCACGAAACAGGCTTGGAGTATAGAGACATTAAAAAATATTTTATTCACGATATAGATACCTACAAAATTGTATTTATTGACGGTAAATATTCTTCGCACCTATCACAAACCACTCATGAGGGCATGGATATTTGTTTGATGTCGGCGGCCTTTTCAAAACCCAAATACCGTTTGGTCATTGAAAACTACTTTAACAAAGTTGCTACCAAAGACAGTTTATCTTCATTAAACACGGCTTTTTCAAGTGAGGGGGCATACATTCATATTCCAAAAAACAAGTTGGTTCAAAAACCAATTCAAATTGTACATTTTTCAACAGGCAATGAATCGGCGACCATGTTACAACCTCGTAACTTAATTGTGGTTGACGAGAACAGCCATGTGCAAATTATTGAGCGTCACCAAAGCCTAACCGATAATGCGGTTTTGACCAATGGCGTTACCGAAATTTTTGCAAATAAACGTGCCATTGTTGATTATTATAAAATACAGAATGACAATGACAATGCATCGCTTATTGACAATACGTTCATCAACCAAAAGCAAGAAAGTATTGCCTCGGTGCACACCTTTAGTTTTGGAGGTAAATTAACACGCAACAACCTTAACTTTTTCCAAAACGGTGAGCGTATTGATTCTACTTTAAAAGGAGTTACCATCATAGGCAACAAACAACATGTAGACCACAATACGTTGGTTCATCATATTGAGCCAAATTGTGAAAGCCATCAAGATTACAAAGGTATTTTTGACGAGAACTCAACAGGTGTTTTCAACGGAAAAGTCATTGTTGAAAAAGAAGCACAGAAAACCAATGCTTTTCAAGCAAACAACAACATTTTAATAAGCGACAAAGCAACCATAAACACCAAACCACAACTAGAAATTTTTGCTGATGATGTTAAATGTTCACATGGTTGTACCATTGGACAATTGGACGAAAGCGCCTTGTTTTATATGCGTTCGCGGGGTATTCCCGAAAAAGAGGCCAAAGGGCTTTTAATGTACGCTTTCAGCAATAACGTTTTAAGTTCAGTAAAAATCCCAGAAATAAAACAACGCATCACCAAGATTATTGCCAACAAATTGGGCGTTAATATTGGTTTCGACCTGTAAAATTATTTGAAGCTATTTCCCGCTATATGCTATATCTTTTTTTCTTTTAATGACAAAAAAGGATGTCGCTTCTATCGGGGCTAAACATAACTGCCATGTTCAATGTAGAAAAAATAAGAAAAGATTTCCCCATTCTTTCTCGCAAAGTAAATGGCAAACCGTTGGTTTATTTTGACAATGCTGCAACCTCGCAAACACCAATACAAGTTATTGATGCCATTGTAGATTACTATTCAAATTACAATGCCAACATACACCGTGGCGTACACACCTTAAGCCAGGAGGCTACTGACCTTTACGAACAATCGCGCGAAAAGATAAGGGCACATTTTAATGCCAAATTTACGCATGAAATCATTTTTACCTCTGGTACAACACATGGTATAAATTTAGTTGCAAATGGCTTTTCATCCCTTTTAAAAAAAGGCAATGAGATAATTGTTTCGGCTTTAGAGCACCACAGCAATATTGTGCCTTGGCAAATGTTGTGCGAGCGCACTGGTGCAACACTTAAAGTCATTCCTATGAATAATGATGGTGAGTTGGTTATGGATGAATTTAACAAACTACTTTCCAACAATACCAAACTTGTTTTTGTCAACCATATATCAAATGCCTTGGGTACCATCAACCCCATTGAGGCCATTATTGAAAAAGCACACCAAGTTGGTGCAGCCGTTTTGGTTGATGGCGCTCAATCGTGTCCACATTTAATACCTGATGTTCAAAAATTGGATGTCGATTTTTACGTTGCATCAGCGCATAAAATGTGTGGGCCCACTGGTATTGGTATGCTTTATGGAAAGGAAAAATGGCTTAAAAAACTCCCTCCATACCAAGGTGGTGGCGAAATGATTGCCGAAGTAACTTTCGAGAAAACTACTTACGCCGATTTGCCCCATAAATTTGAAGCTGGCACGCCCAATATTTGTGGAGGTATTGTTTTTGGTACTGCTATAGATTACATGAACCATATTGGTTTTGATAATATCGCAGCTTACGAAAATGAACTCCTGTCTTACGCCACCGAAAAACTATTGGAAATTGAAGGGCTTAAAATCTACGGCGCCTCAGAACACAAAACATCAGTTATTTCATTTAATTTAGAAGGCATCCACCCTTACGATGTGGGCACTATTTTAGACAAGATGGGTATTGCTGTTCGTACCGGTCACCATTGCGCACAACCCATCATGGATTTTTATAAAATTCCTGGCACCGTGCGTTCTTCATTCGCGTTTTACAACACCAAAGAAGAAATTGATGCCTTGGTTGAAGGGGTTAAAAAAGCGAAGATGATGTTGGCTTAACTGTATTATTTTCTTTACTGGCGCAACATTTCAAATTTACTTTTGATACTTTTATCGAAAAGCTAGGACTTATAAAGAGTTTTATAAAAATCTCCTTAAAATATCTATATCTTTAATAGACCTAACCGAACTCATTTTAAGATGAAGCATAACATTTCAAAATTAATTTCACTAGCTCTTTTATTCTCTGCCTGTAATGTTTCAGATTCAGAAATTAGCATTAATAAGCAGGAAATAGATTTAAGCGATTTCTTTGTTTACACGACTGCAGATGACAGTAAGAATGCAAAAATGACTAATACCAAAGATTCAAGACGTAATTGTTATACAATGACCAATCTTAACAGGCTGCTAGATGAAAATCCTGGCTTAGAACAAAGCATGTATGCTATTGAATACCAGACCAGAAAGTATATTGCTTCAAAAAAGCCGAGTGGCACACCTGGTGGAGGGCCTAATACAGACCCAAATCCAACGCCAGAGCCAGACCCTGTTCCTTATACCGGAGTTATTACAATTCCTTTAGTAATTAATATTATCGAGCAATATTACGGACAAGTAACAGATGCTCAAGTTGAATCTCAAATTGCTATTTTAAATGAAGATTTTAATAATCTTAACCCTAATACTTCAAAAAAAGTCCCAGGTGAATTTGCAAATCGTGTAGCTGATTTTGAAATTACCTTTAGTGACAACCCAACCATAATCAGAAAAACATCAAGCAAAGCCAGCTGGGGTACAAGAGATGCCATGAAGTCATCGAAAAAAGGAGGAATAGATGCCACAGATCCAGCCCACAATTTAAACATCTGGGTTTGTCAGATTGGTGGTGGTGTTTTAGGTTATGCCCAGTTTCCTGGTGGTCCGTCTGCAACAGATGGCGTTGTAATAGGTATTGACTATTTTGGAGAAACGAGCGGACCTTATGGTGATGGTAGAACGGCTACTCATGAAGTAGGACATTGGTTAAATTTAAGACACATTTGGGGTGATGGTGGCTGTAGTTATGATGATTTTGTTCAAGACACTCCTACTTCTGACGGTCCGAATTATGGGTGCCCAATATACCCAATTGTTGCATGTGGCTCGAATGATATGACCATGAATTACATGGATTATGTTTACGATGACTGCATGTTTATGTTCACTATAGGTCAAAACGAAAGATCAAGAGCCTTGTTTGCCAGTGACGGGTACAGAAGTACATTTATAGATTGGACATCAAATTAACAATCATCTAAAGAATTACTAAAGACGCCAAAATTGGCGTCTTTTTTGTATTATTATATTACAAACACTGTATTCGATGAAAGTTATTTTAATAATTTTATCAATGGCACTTACAAACTATGGCTACTCGCAATCCAAAATCAACAAAGATTCGGTGTCCGTTGAATATTCAGCAATTTCACGAGGCATTTTCAAAAAAATTAAAATCAATAAAAAAACGATTTCCGTGGTTAATTCCAGAGGTGGTTCAGCTATCATAAAATCGTCTAGCAATAGCAATTGGGAAACTCTTATAAATGAACTAAAGGCTGTTCAGGTTACAAATATTCCCAATCTTGAAGCCCCTAGCAAAAGCTTTCAATTTGATGGTGCCGCCATAGCGCATTTAAAAATTATACAAAATAGTAACACTTATGAATCTATGCCTTTTGACCACGGAAACCCGCCTGCAGAAATCGCTACACTTGTTAAAGAAATCTTATCTATTGCAGAAAACATTGAATAGCAACATTTCTTATCGTATTTTTGCTTAAAATTTAAGTATGACTATTGAAGAGATACAAAACGAAATAATAGACGAATTTTCCATGTTTGAAGACTGGGAAGAGCGCTACCAATATATGATTGATTTGGGGAAAGATTTACCCCTAATTGACGACCAATACAAAACCGATAACAACATTATAAAAGGCTGCCAAAGCAAAGTATGGGTCCATGCTGAAATGAAAGACGATAAAATTGTTTTTACTGCCGATAGTGATGCCATAATCACCAAAGGTATTATTGCTATTTTAATTCGCGTGTTTTCAAATCAGCACCCAAAAGATATTATTAATGCCGAGACTGATTTTATAGATAAAATTGGTTTAAAGGAACATTTATCGCCAACACGTGCCAATGGTTTGGTTAGTATGGTGAAGCAATTAAAAATGTATGCCATTGCATACCAAACACAGTTAAATTAGTTTATCCGTTGAAGTGTTTATTTATTTAAACGCCTCAACAAACAAACGAATAAACATTTTTAAAGATGAGTGATTCAACTATAGATACAACCGAATTGGGTGAAAAAATAGTAGGTGTTTTAAAAACCATTTACGACCCAGAAATACCCGTGGACATTTATGAATTGGGGCTAATTTACGATGTGTTCGTCAATGAAGATTACGATGTAAAAATCTTGATGACACTAACAACCCCTAACTGTCCTGTGGCCGAAACACTGCCCCTTGAAGTAGAGGAAAAAGTAAAATCTTTGGATGCGGTAAACAGCGCGGAGGTTGAAATTACCTTCGACCCGCCATGGACGCAAGAGCTAATGAGCGAAGAGGCAAAGTTAGAACTAGGAATGCTTTAAACAAATAATCGTAAGAAATAGATAAAATGGCTAAAGAAGTAGTGAAAAGCAATGAAGGTTTTGTTGCATTAAACCCGAATTTAAACAGAAAAGTTGTTCATTTAAAAGACCTGATGATTACGGTGATTGACTTTACCAATGGTCCTATGGAACAACCAGATCCACCTCACAACCACCCACATGAGCAAATCACCTATGTGGCTAGCGGTTCTTTAAAATTATTTGTAGAGGACAGGGAATATCTTTTAAATGAAGGTGATGTATTTAAAATAGCATCCAACCTCAACCATACAGTTCAAACCCTAACAGAACATGTAAGACTGATAGACAGTTTTAATCCGATTAGGGAAGAATTCCTTTAGTTAAAACACATGTCAGACGAAATTATAAATCGCGTTGCGAATAGCAAATTGGTTACCATCAACCTTGAGGATTATTACCCTAAAGGGCAACGTGTATTATTCGATATTAAAGACTGGCTTTTTGAAGGACTCGTGCTGCACGAAAAAGATTTTAGAAATCAGGTAGCAGAATACGACTGGAGTCAGTACCAAGGCAGCTATATGGCAATCACTTGCACTACCGATGCCATAATTCCTGGGTGGGCTTTTATGCTCATCAGTCTTCATTTGGAACCTTATGCAAAAAAAGTGGTCGTTGGCAATTTGGAACAACTGGAAACTTCCATTTACCAAGATGTCATTAACAATATGGATGTTTCTGAATTTCAAGACAAACCACTAATCATAAAAGGTTGCTCTAAAAAACCCGTACCACAGAACGCATATACTATGTTGGTTAATAAACTAAAACCCGTTGCAACATCCATTATGTACGGCGAGGCCTGCTCATCGGTGCCACTATTCAAAAAGAAATAATTTACGTTTTCAACTGTGACTTCAGCTCAAATCCGGAGTCTAAAAATCAGCTATTTACCATTTATTCAATGGCATAATTTACAACAAAAATTATGTTATATTTACGTACATTTTTAAAAACAGAACGCATGCAAAAAACCTCATTATTAATTGTGTTTCTTATCGGAATTTTTTCGATAAACGCTCAGACAAAAGAAGAATTACAGACCCAAAAAGCTGAAAAACAAGCCGAGGTAGAAACCGCACAAAAAGAGGTCAAAGCCATTCAAGCAAAAATTGATGCTTTGCCAGGTTGGAGAACAGGTGCTTTTGGTACCGTTGGTGGCAGCTTATCTAACTTTAGCAAATGGTACGCCCAAGGTGCACCAAACAACTCTTCGGGTAATATTGGTTTTACCTTAAACGCTTATGCCAATTTAATTGAAGAAAAGTTTTTCTGGCGAAACTCCTTAAGCACAAACTTGAATTGGGTGAAATTAGATGATAAAGATGACCCAAACGATGATGACAGCTTTAAACCAACCACCGATGTATTCAATCTGTCCTCGCTATACGGCAGAAATATTACAAAATCTTTGGCAGCTTCTGGTTTGATGGAATATAGAACCACTTTATTGGACAACTTTAACGACCCTGGCTATTTAGATTTAGGGGTTGGTGCTACTTGGACGCCCATTGAAAACCTTATTGTGGTGATACACCCCTTAAACTATAACTTTGTATTTAGCAGTGGCGACACGGTTTTTGAATCGTCTTTGGGTGCCAAAATTGTGGCCGATTATACCCGCCAAATTGGTGCGGTAAATTTCAAAACAAACCTATCTACATTCCAGAGTTATAAAAGTAGCGACTACTCCAACTGGACGTGGACTAACTCTTTTAGCTATACCCTTTGGAAAATGATTGGTGTTGGTTTTGATTTTGGTTTACGTAGCAACAAACAAGAAGCCTTAAATTACGCTTTAATGCAAACCCCACCAACAGCCACTGGCTTTGATGATGTAGATAACGATTTACAATCTTATTATACTATTGGGTTGAGTTATAAGTTTTAATACTTAGGTCTGAAACCGATTATAAAAACGCTTCCAAAACATGGGAGCGTTTTTATTTTTCCTTTTTTGAACTAAAAACTAAATTATCTTACTTAAACTTCTTGGTCTTTTTCCTTCTACCAAATAACCGTTTAAAAAATCCATCACGTTTTTCGGGTTCGCAACTTAGGTCTTCCAAAACTTGCGGCGAAGGGGTTTTAAATTGGACTTTTGTTATGTTATTATAATTGCCTTCAGCATTCAGTTTTTGGCAAAACTTGGCAAAAATGGGCAATGCCGAATTGGCTCCTTGGCCCATACCTGTGGTTTTAAAACCAATGCTGTGGTTATCGTTGCCCACCCAAGTTACGGTTACCAAATTAGGGGTTAAACCTACAAACCAACCGTCTCTGTTATTTTGGGTGGTGCCTGTTTTTCCAGCAATATCATTTTTTAAATTATATGTGCTTCGCAGTCGGGCTGCCGTACCAGAATTAACCGTTGATTTCATGATTTCCAACATCACCTCTCTTGTGTAATTGCTAAAGGCTTCTTCTTTGGCTATTTTGGGCTTAAAGGAGGCGATGACTTTGCCATGGCGGTCTTCTATTTTATTAATACAATATGGCTTAACAGACTTACCCTCATTTAAGTAACTAGCATAAGCGCCAGTTAACTGCCTTAAATTAATCTCTGCCACACCCAATGCCAACGAAGGCTCATTGGGCAACTCTTTTGCTATGCCTAGCTTTTCAACTTGCTCATGCACTTTGGGAATCCCAACTTTATCCAACACTTTTACCGCAATAGTATTTACCGAATGGCTCAAAGCTTTTTCCAAAGTATAATTGAGGTACGGGTCTTCCACTTCCGCACCTGAATTGGTGGGTGTCCAATCATCATAATTTTTATAGGTTACTTCCGTCAACGAAAAGTAGGTACAAGGTTTCATACCATTTTCAATAGCCGCCGTATATACAAAAGGTTTGAATGTTGAGCCCACTTGCCGCTCGCTTTGCGAAACATGGTCATACTTAAAAAATCGGTAATCTATACCGCCAATGTAAGTTTGAATAGCGCCCGTTTTGGGTTCTATGGCAAGCATGCCTGTATTTAAAAATTTAAGGTAATGCTGCAAGCTATCCTTTACGGTAATGGTTTTAATGGTGTCGCCTTTCCAACCAAAAAGCTCAATTGGTCGCTTTTTAGCCAATGAATCTTTAATTTGCTTTTCGGATAATCCAGCTTCTTTATACGTTTTGTATTTAGGCAGATTTTTAATGGCAGCTTCAACAATGTTTTTATTGGTTTTCCATGGCGCGTTGTTGCCATACGACTTTTCAAAGTCGGTTTGCAATTGCGACACATGTTCTTTCATGGCCTCCTCAGCAATCTTTTGCATATCGGAATCTAAAGTGGTGTGCACAATCAATCCATCTTTATACAAATCATATGACTCCCCTTCTGGGTTTTTTATAGAATCTAAAATAGCTGATAATTCCTTTTTCACCTGTTCCCTGAAATAAGGTGCCAAACCCAAATCGTGATTAAAGGAACGGTAATTTAAAACCAACTTTTCACTTCGTAACACGTCCAATGAATCTTCCTCCAAGTAGCCATATTTCACCATTTGGCTCAACACCACATTTCGACGGTCTTGGCTACGCTCAATATTCAACCGTGGGTTGAAATAATTGCTGGCCTTTAATGTGCCTACCAAAGTGGCAGCTTCTATTGTTGTTAACTTTGAAGTAGTTTTATTGAAGAATTTTTGCGAGGCACTTTCAATGCCATAGGTATTATCTGAAAACGGCACCGTATTGAAATACATGGTTAGGATGTCGTTTTTCGAGTAAATATCCTCAAGGCGTTTGGCAATGATAGCCTCCTTAAATTTATTGATGAGCATACTGAACATGGCATAGTCCTTTCGCCCGAATAAATTTTTTGCCAACTGCAACGTAATGGTACTTCCACCGCCGGCCGATTTGTCCTGAAGGATGATGTTTTTCACAAACACACGAACCAAACTCACATTATCAACCCCATCGTGTTCGAAAAACCGAACGTCTTCTGTAGCTAATAGTGCATCCATAAGATGTTTTGGAAAATCATTGAATTTCAATGGTTGTCTATCGAAAATGTAATATTTGCCAATCAGTTTGCCATTTTTATCCAATACTTGGGTAGCCTGTTCCTGTTTTATGGAACTGAGTTCTTCTTTGGTTGGCAACTTGCCAAAAGCGCCCCAATAAATACTAAAATAAAGAATGACAAAAAATGCAATAAGCACAGCCACCCCTATAAGACTCCACTTAATCCATTTCCTTTTAAGCAGATTTGAAATCCTATTCATGAAGTAACAGTAGTCGTTTTAATTATCCTCTTCGTAGTCCGGATAAAGGAAATGGTTATATGGAAAACGCGTTACATGAATTTCCCTCACTTCACTATAAACCCGTTTTTTAAAATCTTCTAAGTTCTGCTTATTTAACGCAGAAATAAACAAAGCATTGTCCCCTATTTTATTCATCCAGGTTTTTTTCCACTCAGCCAGTGTGTAATGCCTTTTGGTACGTTCGGTTTCTAAATCGTCATCGGCCAATGGCTCAGCTTTGTAGGCATCAATTTTATTGAAGACCATGATGGTTGGTTTATCGTTACTATCTATTTCGCCTAAAATCTTGTTTACAGAATCAATGTGTTCCTCAAAATTTGGATGTGAAATATCTACAATGTGCAAAAGCAAATCGGCCTCTCGAACTTCATCCAAAGTACTTTTAAAACTTTCTACCAATTGTGTGGGCAACTTTCTAATAAAGCCAACCGTATCGCTCAATAGAAAGGGCAAATTTTGGATTACCACTTTTCTAACCGTCGTATCCAAAGTGGCAAACAGTTTGTTTTCGGCAAAAACATCACTTTTGCTAATCACGTTCATTAAAGTCGATTTACCCACGTTGGTATAACCCACTAAGGCCACACGAACCATTTTTCCACGATTGCCACGCTGCACCGCCATTTGCTTGTCAATGGTTTTAATGCGCTCTTTTAGCAATGCTATTTTATCGCGCACAATACGCCTATCGGTCTCTATTTCTGTTTCACCAGGTCCGCGCATACCAATACCTCCTTTTTGGCGCTCAAGGTGCGTCCACATACCTCGTAATCTTGGCAGCAAATATTCGCATTGTGCTAATTCTACTTGGGTACGGGCATAACTAGTTTGGGCACGTTGGGCAAAAATATCGAGAATCAGATTTGTTCTATCCAAAACCTTCACATCCAGCGCCTTACTAATATTACGTTCTTGCGCTGCAGAAAGCTCGTCATCAAAAATGGCAGTGTCAATATCTTGCTCTTTGATGTATTGGCGCACATCCTCCAACTTTCCGGTACCGATAAATGTTCTGGGGTCGGGCTTTTCCATTTTTTGGGTAAAACGCTTTTCTACCTCACCGCCCGCTGTATAGGTTAAAAACTCCAATTCATCCAAGTATTCCTTAGATTTTTCCTCGTCTTGCTCCCTCGTAATTATCCCAATTAAAACTGCTTTTTCTAAAGCAACATCCTTCTTTTCAATCATAAAAACAAATAATGCACAAATTTACACAATTGCCAGCATTTTCTTTTTTATATTTTAAAAACCTATTTTTGATTTATGATTGAAGATTTTGAAAATATTCCTGTTCGGAATGATTTACAAACCATAGGGTTTTACAACCTTGAAAACTTGTTTGATACTCAAGACAATCCTAAAAATATGGGTGACAATGACTTTTTGCCCATCTCTACCAAAAAGTGGACACCAAAGCGTTATCAAAACAAATTGAGAAAACTGGGTTTTGCTATTTCTAATATTGGCAAAAAAGAAACAGGTAAACACCCTGCTATTGTTGGTTTGGCAGAAGTTGAAAATGCCAAGGTGGTTGAAGATTTAATAGCCTCAAAACATTTGGAGGACCTCAATTATAGCTACGTGCATTATAATTCACCTGACGAACGTGGCATCGACACAGCCTTGATTTATGATGCGGATGCCTTTGAAATGTTGCATTCTGAAACTTTTAATGTGCATTTGGTTGATGAAGATGGTGAACCCGATTATACCCGAGATATTTTGTTGGTTTCTGGATTGCTAGATAAAGAAAAAATATATGTGATTGTTAACCATTGGTCATCTAGAAGGGAAGGTGCGGAAGAAACCGAATTTAAACGTTTTGCCGCTGCCGATAAAGTGATTAGCATTATTGATTATCTGAAAAATGACGATTTGGATGCCAAAATTGTAGTGATTGGCGATTTCAATGATGACCCTTCTAGCAACAGTATAAGACGTTTGGTAAACAGTTGCGATTTATTCAACCCCATGGAGGTTCTGCACACGTATAACAGAGGCACCACAAACCATAATTTTAAGTGGAACTTATTCGACCAAATTATTTTTTCAACCAACTTCTTTGAAGCCACACCCGACACCCTAAGTTTTGATAAAGCAGAAATTTTTGATACTGACTTTTTAAAGCTCTTTAAAGGAAAATACAAAGGTAAACCGTTTAGAACCTACGTTGGCCCAAAGTATAAGGGTGGTTATAGCGACCATTTTCCAGTTTATGCTATTTTTAGGAAGTAAAGTTATTGTGAAGGACGCAGTGCTGTGGCAATATTATAAATGGAACTCCATTGCAACAGATTCTTTCGCTATCGCTCAGAATGACGATTCATTTAAGAATCTTACTCCACAAAATCAATGCTAATTTCATCCAACTCATAAACACCATCAAAGCTATCCTGTCCACTTCCCGTATACTTAAAAGCAATATAAATGGTACCTGAAACACAGGATAAATCTACCGTTCCGGAATTAAACCACTCCACAAACGAATCTGTATCTTTTACTACATAGGCATCAGACAGTACGCCCCATATAGCCGAAGTAATGTTAGCCTCGTTACCATCCCAATCCAATGAATACAAAACTTCCATATAGCTGCTATCGGCCAAACTGTTGGAGGTCTTAAAACGAAGGGTTTCACCATCTTGAGCATCTAAATTTATAGCCGGTGTAATGAGCCAGCCAATATTGCTCACGTCGCCTGAACTCGCCGACTGAAACCGTGCTGAACGCCCCAAAGAAGCATTTGACGAGGTTGAGGAATAGCCTTCCCAAGCCTCAGTTCCTGCCTCAATATAATTCGTCCAACCATTACCTGCAATGGGCCTATTGTTGCTTTGCGATTCAAAATCTTCGTAAAACAAATTGCCTGCTCCCAAAGTGGAAGCTATACCGCAACTTAATTCCAAGGGGTCGCAACGTTCACTATTTTCAAAATTTATATCAGCAGAACTATTAAGAATCAACACATTAAAATCATCTCCGAAATCGCGACTAAAAATACCCGTAACACTGCCTTGTCCTTGTGGCACAATCAACGATTTAAAATCGGCAAACGTACTAGTTTGCATCATGATGGAAATACCCGAATCGCAGCTTTCCAACACGCGGAAGCCATCAAACTCATCATAGGATTCACTCGCAAAACTAGCCCCAATTTCAAACCGATTGAGTTGCATATTATCTAATCTAATCAAGGTGTTTTGGTCCCATTCGGTTAAATCAGCCAAACCAGAAACTTTCGGTGTAATAGTGGCAATTTCATTGCTTCTTAAAATAATGTCCTTGTACTCGGCAGCCTGAATTTGTTTCACATTTACCCCATCGCCTTTGCCTATGGTGATGACGCCAATTTCTTCGCCAATGGTCAAGCCATTCAATTTAACGTATACTTTTTGCCCGAATTGATAGGTGCCTGAAAGTTTGCTCACATTAATGCTTACCCGAAATCCTATTCTTGGGTCGTTATCCGGATTGCTATCGTCTTTTTTGTTTTGAATGATGAGTTCCTCAAAAAAGTTTCCTGTTCTGTCTGAGGACACCACATAGCCTTCAATATACAAATCGGTATCATCATCAATTGTTGCCGTGCTATTTCCATTGTTGACCGCCTGCTCATACAACGATTTTATGGTCTTAAAGGTGGTGATCTGCGCCTGCGGAATTTCTAGTTCAGTAATTGAGATATCAGGCACGTTAAAATCATCATCCTGAACACAGGACACCCAAAGAAACATCATTCCTAAAACCCAAAAAAGTGATTTTATTTTTCCCATCTGTTTATTTTTATATGCACCCGCCTGTTGGAGGGGCAGATTATTGGCTTAAAATCTAAAGTTTAAATTCAAAAAATAGGTTGTACCTCGTCCGTACCAATATTTTGGGCCAAAAACAGGCGTGTTCAAGGCTTTATCATCTCGAAGTTCTCTGTAATTGGCATTTCTACCTTGCTCAAAACCTCCAGTTTTATAAACCTCGTCCAAAAGATTGTTTACACTCACAAATAGCCCCACATAATATTCCCCTATTTTCCAACTTTTGCCACCCGCCAAATTGACCACCATATAATCATTAAATCGCTCCTGCTTGAGCAATGTTCTGGCCAAATCTTCATCATAATCATTAAATACATTACCATCGAAATCGGTACTAAAATTTGAAGACCGTGTTAATGGGCTCACATCAATATAGGTGTTGGCAAAAAAATTGGCTGTGGCACCAACCCACCAAAAATCTGGGTCTCGGTATTCAAAACCAACAGAATAGGCATTTTGGGATCCCGATGCCAATCGATAATTTTTAAGATTGGAATGCCCGAAATCCTTAAACCCATGAATAAAACCAGCGTCAATCGATTCATCGTCCGGTTCGGTAGAAAGGTATAAATTGGGGTTGTTATCGTATGTAAATTGACCAAAAGCTGCCGCGCTCTTTAATTTAATCGTTGGGGTTACTTGGGCTTCAATACCCAGTTCTGCCCCGATGTGTTTTTTATCAATACCCTGCAAAATCTCCTGAACAAAAACAGCATTATCACCACCAACACCATCGGCAAAAAAGAAGGATATTTCACTGGCATCTGTAATTTTGGTGTAATAGCCCGTTAGTTTGGCTTTTATAATAGATGAGCGGAATATATAACTGCCATCGGTGGACATTATTTTTTCTTCTGAAATAAGAGGAACTATATTATGGTTCTCACGAGAGTTTGAAAAGGTATTTTGAATAGATGGCGGTCTGGAAAGATAACCCGCATTGACATTAAAAACATGTTTGCCAGATAATTTGTAAGTGAATCCACCTTTGCCCCCAAAACCAGTAAAGCTTAGTTTTTCACCCTTCCCCAAAGAAGTGTCTGGAAACCCACCATTTTGGTATATCCCCTCACGTTGGTATTGAACAGATTTTAAACTTCCCGAAACATAAAAATCCACTTTATTGTAGGTGAATTGTGCTTGGGCATACCCACCAAGTTCATTGGCTAAAATATTGTAATGGTATTTAAACTTATCGCCCTCAGAAACAATACGATTTAGGTTTTGTAAATCATTTTGGGCCTCATCAATCTTTGTAGCAAAACCGTCAACATCCAAATAGGTTGAAGCGCCCAAAAGGTCCAAAACCTGTGCAAAGTTTTCAGATTTTAAGGTTTTGTAATTTATCCCTGAATTCAAAATAACATGGTCATTTATTTCCTTTTTTAAAATGGAATTTAAGGTGAGCTGCCTATCATCAACGCGGTCTTCATATAAGGCATAAATTGCATTGCCGCCGCTTTGTGTATTGGCCATATTGGCCTCGTACATAGCGTTCCAGTTGATTTGTCCATCATTTTGAAAATCCTTTAATGCCAAATAGGCGTATTGTAAATCATTTGGAAAATTCCGTTCATAATAACTGGGCAGTTTTTGGTAATATGCTGGGCTTGAGCTGACCCCACCACCCTGTGGAAAACCATCCACCAAATCGGTGCCGTTATAATCCAAACGGCTATTGCCCATTTTTCCAAATTGATAGGCTATATTGGTATTCAAAGTAGTTTTGCTATCTATATTCCAATAATGGTTAAGCATCACAATGGGCTCATTAATTTCCTTAATTCTCGAGTTTCTTTTTTCCCCATCTTGCCAACCCCAATATTCATTGTATCGAATATCTTTTAAGTCGTAAATTTCTTGAGTGTTTGGTGATGATTTTCCACGTCGGTTGGGGGTATAAATAGCAGCAACATTAAAACTGTGCTCATCGTTAATTTTCTTTTCCACGGAAGTAAAAAAAGAATTGGCATCATACAAAGTCGCATCTTGATAACCTTCATTTCCCCAACGTCTGCCCAAGGAAACAGTGTATGCCCAATTATTTTTTAGCAGCCCTGAAGCATAAGTGGCCATAAGCCGATTGGTATAACTTCGGTTTGAAGATGAATAGGTAATCCGACCGCCCGGTCTTGCTTCAGAAGCTCTAATATTAATATTAGTTGAACCCAAAATACCTCCAAAAGTGTAACTTGAAGGTGTTAAACCCAACGACAATTCTTGGTTCCTCAACACATCGTTTATACCGCCCCAATTGCTCCATTGCGGTCTGCCATTATAGGTTTTGTTCATTTCAATGCCATTGATTAGAATGGAACTGTTATTCGAATCTAACCCGCGCATTCTGAAAAAGGACGAACTGAACTCAAACGCTGCAGTACGTTGAAACACATCAAGGGAAGAGGCCAACAAACCCGAAATATTATCGGCACCACTAAAGTCATCGTTAAGCTCATCATCCGACAAGGTAATGACGAACAAATCAGCTGAATATGCGGTGTTAATTTCTAAAATCATATCCGAAATATTTACCGTTTCACCTTCATTCACTACAATAGGATACCGGTTGGTTAAATATCCCGTTTTGGAAATTCGCAAAACTTGCTCACCCAATGGTACATCTTCATGAAACACAAATTCGCCCAAAACATCGGTTAAAACATATTGGTTTGTCTCTTCAATCGTTACGGTAACATCTTCTAAAGGATTAAATGAAAGAGCATCTTTAACGCTGCCCCTTATCAATGTTTTTTGGGCGTAAACTGACATTGAAAATACACTTAATAAAAAAAGAGGCAGCATTCTGTTCATACGAAAATTTAGACGATTAAATTACAAAAAGTAATACAAAAAAAGAAATTTATAAGATTTATAATAATCACTTAACTTTGGCTTAGGTTTTGAGATAAAACCAATGAACACAACCTATATTATATTAACATGAACTATTTAAAACTCAGCATCTCCGTCTTATTTTTTGGTTTGCTAATGAACGTTGGTGCCCAAGATAAAAAATTCAAAATCCATACCGTGGCATTTTACAATTTGGAAAATTTATTTGATACTATTAACGACCTGAATAAGCTTGATGAATATAGCCCCATTATGGAGCTTAATACGAATAAACAAGAAATTTACAAGCAAAAAGTGCACAATATGGCAATAGTTCTTGTAGACATTGGCAAGGATGTTACCAACAACACCCCGAGCATTATTGGAGTTTGCGAAATAGAGAATAAATCTGTTTTAGAAGATTTGGTAAATGACTCTTTATTGGTGCAAAAAGATTACGGCATTGTGCATTTTGATTCGCCTGATAGACGAGGCATTGATGTGGCACTTTTATACCAAAAGAAGGCCTTTACTCCTATTAGATCGAGCACACATGAACTAAAAATTTATGACGACCAAGACCAACAAAGAGTCTATACCCGAGATCAATTATTGGTTAGTGGTATGCTTGAAGATGACCTAATCCATATCCTTGTAAACCATTGGCCATCAAGGCGAGGTGGTGAAGAACGAAGCAGGCCCAAACGTGTTGCCGCAGCCAAACTGAACAAGTATTTGGTAGATTCGATACAAGTAACAGACCCCTACGCCAAGATTTTCATTATGGGCGACTTAAACGACAACCCAAACAATGTGAGCGTTAAAGATGTTTTAAACGCCAAAAACAAAAGAAGTAAGGTAGGCTTAAAAGACATTTACAATCCGTTTATAGGTTTTTATAAAAGTGGTTTGGGCACAACTGCCTATCGGGATGACTGGTTTTTGTTTGATCAAATAATGGTAACAAAACCTCTTTTAGAAAAAGATTATTCCTCATTCAGGTTTTATAAAGCAGGTATTTTCAACAAAAGCTATTTAATTGAAGACAGTGGGCCTTACAAAGGCTATCCTTTTAGAAGCTGGAACCATAGCGGTTTTAGCGGTGGCTATAGCGACCATTTTCCCGTTTATGTGTATCTGATAAAGGAAGTTAACTAACTACCCCAACCAAGCATTCCATGGAATACGGGATAAAAATAAAATTAAAGCAATGCTATAAAAAATTGCAATAGTCTTTAGTTTAACTTTTGATGTTAGCTTCTTTTTATGCTTTGAATAACCTATAGTGATTAATGCAACTGCTATAATATTAATTAAAGGATGCTCGACCAAATAAAGCCTGTTTAAGGAATCTTTCATGACCTCGCCCATGCCCAATTCACTGAACATTTTTAATCTGGGCGAAACAAAATAAAGCACCAAACCAATCAATAATTGAATATGTGAAACGATTAGAGTAAACAGTGATTTTCTAAAATCTTTTGGGCCGTATTCTTTATCTCCAATAGTCTTGATAATAGCACTAAAAGCTCCGATTACCAGAACTATTAATACCAAATACGCCCAGTAGGAATGAAGTGCTTTTACAGTTTCGTACATGATTCTTTAATTTATTTTATGTCACAAATGTAACAATTAAAAGTCAAAAAAACCGCTTCGTTAAGAAGCGGTTTTCTATTACCGTACAGTCTTTTCGATATACTCTAGAAGTTAAAACGCATACTCACATTCCATGTTCTTCCGTAGCCAAACCTACCTGTATTACTCATATTAACGCCTTTGTAGTTTTCTGATGGATTGGCAGATGCCGCTTCATTTCCGTTTACTGATTCCAAATACACTTCATCAAAAACATTGTTAACGTTAACCCTGAATTGTAATGAGTTTTGCTTATTGTCTCCTACAAGCATTTTATAGCTCAAACCAACATCAACGGTATCATAAGAAGGTAGCTCTAAAGTCGGTTCTTCCAAAGACCCTGTAGAGAAGAAATCATCATACATGTTCCATGCTCCGTCAACACTAAATCTTGGTAAAATTTCGTAATTGGCATTTACACCAGCTGTAAACTGGGCAGCACCACCAACGTTAAATCCATCTATTTCAACTGCTGTAGCCGACCCTATTTCGTCTCCATCCTGATCAAAAGATCTTTGGCTCGCATCTCCTTTAAATGTCCAATCACCAATTGAAACAAATCCATTCAATCTTAATTGATCACATGGTCTGGTAAACACTTCCAATTCTACCCCCATGTGCACCTGTTTAACGCCCTGTGTTTGGAAACCAATATAATCATCATCTTGTTCGCCATTGTCGCTTAAAAGGGTTCTATTGTCCCAAGTAGTATGATATACATTAAGGTTTGCCGAGAAAGCTTGACCTCCTAATTGGTAACCTGCTTCAAAACCAGTGATTTTTTCATTCTCAACCTCTGGCATTAAATACTCATTGCTTCCTCGGTTATTTCTAAAAAGCACATCGTGGAATGGCTGACGAGAATAATATCCAGCATTAGCAAATATTTTATGGTTTTCAGCCAAAGTATAGGCCAATCCTGTTTTTAAATTAAATCCGGGATTGTTTACTTTATCCGATTCTTCGGAAACACCTTCCTGTTGTACATTTAAAAACTCGGTTCTAACATGAGACTGTGTTGACACAGCTCCTTGAAAGAAGGCAGAAAGATTGTCGTTAGAATACTCTAATTGTCCAAATATACCGGCATAGTTAATTTGCTCTTCGTAGTCGTAACCAAATCTTTGCGAGTGATCTGTGTTGGGATTAAAGAATACAGTCCAAGGATTTATGCCCCCTTCTCTTGTTAATTCATAATCTCCGTTGTAACCAGAGGATGCGCTTACTGATTCTAACATGATAAGCTCTCTTACATCTCTAAAATGGATTCCATTATAAAAACGAGCATCAGCACCAACGTTGAAGTTTAAATTTTCAGACAATTCGTTGTTATAGTTTGCCACCAAACCGTACCAGTTATGGTTGTTGTTGGATCCTCTAGCGTAAAGCACATTTCCACTTGAGGCAATAGATTGAGCAAAACTTCCTCTACCCATAGAGCCGTATAATACTGTTGATAAACTGGATTTATCATTTATACTTAAATCCCAAGTTAAGTTTGCTACAGGTTTATGGTAAATGTTTCGACCACCCGGATAAACATTACCTCCTCCGTTTAAAGTATTGGGGCTATTTACACCAGAAAAATTCCATGAGTTGTAGCGCCTTCCATTTTCAACAAAGTCACCAATGCTTCCACTTCCAGCAACGGCATGCCATTGTGGTGCTCCAGTTACAAGGAAGTTCAAAATATTATTGTCGTTTGGCTGATAACCTACAGAAAGGAAATAAGTTTGCCCTTGGCCGTCAGTGTAATCTACATAGCCATCACCTTGCCAATGACCCAACATTGCAGAAAAAGACCAACCTTTTTCGTTAACTCCCGTTGAATAGTAAGCTGTTGTTTTGGTGTAGTTATCGTTGCCTATTAATTGTTGCAAAAATCCGCCTTCTTTTCTATCAATGGTTTTAGTAACAATGTTTACCGTACCACCCACAGATGAAATGGCTAATTTCGAAGCTCCCAGACCTCTCTGCACCTGTACTGCATTGGCAACATCCAAAACACCGCTCCAGTTAGACCAGTACATTTTACCGTCTTCCATACCATTTATAGGCTGTCCGTTAAGTAAAAATGCCGTATTGGTTTGATCGAAACCACGTAAAAACATGGCACCATCTCCAAACCCACCAGCCTTGATATTTTGAACTGAAGGTGTCGATTTTAAGAGTTCTGGCAAATCCCAGTTGGCTGCTTTTTCCCTAATCTCATTCGCTTTAATGGTAGAAACCGCCACAGGAGTTTTTCTATCTTCAGCCAAATCAATAACACCAGAAGCTGTAATTACAATTTCTTCTAAAGAATTATCGGCTGATAAATTTACCGTACCCAAGTTTGTATCTCCATTAAACTTAATGGTTAAAGAACTGTAACCCACGAAGGAAACAACTATCTGTCCCGATGATGCTTGGGTCTGTAAGGTAAAATTTCCATTAAAATCTGTTGTTGTACCATTTGAAGTTCCCTTTTCAACGATATTAGCCCCAGGGAGCGGTGTATTGAGTTCAACATCAATTACAGTACCTGTAATTGTACTTTGTGCCATTAAGACTGTAGAAAATAATAACACTACAGCGCACATTAAAAAATGCGTAGTTCTTTTCATAATTAATTATTTGAAATTAGTCGTCGCTAAAATAAGTAATATTGAAGGATTAACATTAACGCATTGTTAACAAATGCGATATTTGTTTATAAAAAAAGGTGCCAATATTAAATAATTGGCACCCTTTTTAAGTTTTTGTAAAGAATAATTGCAGTATTTAGCGTTTAGCCTTATAATAATTCAATAAATTCTGTGTTGAAGAGTCATGATTACCATCCGCACTATCATTAAATTCCTTTAAAATTTTATTGGCCAATTGCTTGCCAAGTTCCACGCCAAATTGGTCGTAGCTAAAGATATTCCAAATAATTCCCTGCACGAATATTTTGTGTTCGTATATGGCAATCAGTTTTCCTAAACTTTCAGGTGATAGCTTGTTAATGAAAATGGTATTAGTTGGCTTATTGCCTTGGAATACCTTAAACGGTTTTTGGGTTTCATCTGCTCCTTCCTCAATAACTTCAGCTTCGGTTTTACCATTTAGCAAGGCCTCAGTTTGCGCCAAAAAGTTTGACATTAATTTATCTTGATGGTCTTGATTTCCGTGCAACGATTCTGTAAAACCTATAAAATCAGCAGGAATCAATTTAGTGCCTTGGTGTATTAATTGAAAAAAGGCATGTTGTGCATTAGTGCCTGGTTCACCCCAAATTATTGTACCTGTTTGATAGGTTATTGGTTTTCCATTGCGGTCAACACTTTTGCCATTACTCTCCATAATACCTTGCTGCAAATAGGTTGCGAATTGGTTTAAATATTGAGAATACGGTATAATAGCTTCGCTTTCTGCACCAAAAAAGTTATTGTACCAAACGCTTATTAAAGCCAAAACCACTGGGATGTTGGACGCAAAATCCTCTCTTTTAAAATGCTCGTCCATTTTATGTGCTCCGCTCAATAAACTGTCAAAATTTTTGTAACCAACAGCCAAGCTAATGCTCAAACCTACAGCGCTCCAAAGAGAAAAACGACCGCCAACCCAATCCCACATCGGGAAAATGTTATTCTCATCAATACCAAAGGCCTTTACATTTTTGATATTTGTAGATACCGCCACAAAGTGTTTTGCAATGGCTGCCTCATCGGCCGATTTCAAAAACCATTCTTTAATGGTATTGGCATTTGATAGCGTTTCTTGGGTGGTGAATGTTTTAGAAACAATAACAAACAAGGTTGTTTCTGGGTTAAGCTTTTTAATTACTTCGTTAACGTGGTCGCCGTCCACATTGCTCACAAAATGCGTGGTTAATTGATTTTTATAAAATTGTAAGGCATCAACTACCATGGCTGGCCCCAAATCTGAACCGCCTATACCAATATTAACTACATCAGTAAATGCTTTTCCTGTGCAACCTTTTCTTTCACCATTTACAACTTCATTAGTAAAAAGCTCAATCTTTTGTTTAACTTCATAAACCTCTGGCATCACGTTAACACCATCGACCATAAAAGTAGCTGATTTGGGCGCCCGTAAAGCTGCATGCAACACGGCCCTACCTTCAGTTTGGTTTATAATTTCACCTGAAAACTGACTCGCAATAGCGTCTTTTAATTTTACCTCATTGGCCAGCTCCAATAAATATTTTAGTGTTTCGTCGGTAATTCTGTTTTTAGAAAAATCTACATAAAAGTCTTCCCATTTAATTGTGAAGTTGTCTGCACGATTTGCATCTTTTGCGAATAAATCTTTCATGTGAACATCTTTAGTGCTCTTAAAATGCTCCTGAAGTTTTTTCCAAGCGCTCGTGGTTGTCGGATTAATAGTTGGTAGTGCCATATTATGAATTTGCTTGAGTGAATACTGGCTGGTTTTGTTGCTCTTCATCCAGAATTTCTGGTTTGAAATTCACATTATCCAGTTCGTACTTTATTGGTTTGATAAAATCTAAGAACTTTTCTTTTAAACTATCTGAAATGGGTTTTGCCTCGGGTAATTTCTGCTTGAAAGGATCGACTTGTTGGCCATTTTTCCAGAAACGGTAACAGACATGTGGTCCACCGGTATTACCCGTCATACCAACCCATCCTATAACATCGCCTTGCTTTACAAAATCGCCTACTTTGGCTTTACGTCTGCTCATATGTAAATACTGCGTTTCGTATGTGGCGTTATGCCTAATTTTCACATAGTTACCATTGCCGCCACGTCTTGCCGATTCTGTTACTGTACCGTTGGCGGTTGCCATAATTGGTGTCCCAATTGGTGCGGCAAAATCAGTTCCTTTATGTGGGCGAAGTTGAAAATTGTATACCGCTATCCGACGTTTTAAGTTATATCGGGACGATATGCGACTAAACTTAACAGGAGCCTTTAAAAAGGCACGACGTAAATTTTTGGCTTCATCGTTAAAATAATCTACAATACCTTTAACTGTATCAGTTTGAAATCTGAATGCGTAAAATGGCTCATTGTTATGCTCAAAATACGCAGCCTTTACATTGTGCACACCAACATAAATGCTATCGTCAATATATTTATCGGTGTAAATAACTTTAAAGCGATCTCCTTTTTGAAGACGTCTAAAATCAATGGTCCAAGCATAAATCTCATCGGCCATAATATAGGCCAATCTTGGACTTAATCCTTGTTTGTCCAAAGTCTCTGAAATATTATTCGTGATAACGCCCGTTGCTGTCTTTTCAACGTACTTAATAGGTTTTCGTTCCGTATAGGCATGTATGGAATCTTGAAAATTTACAACCACATACTCTTCCAAATTGGGCTGATAAATAAAACATTGGGCAGTTTCCAAAGAATCCTTGGCGCATAAAAGCGTGTAGGGTTTTCCTTTTTGAAAAAAACGAGCAATATTATACGTCTCCTTTGTTTTTTCGGCTATGTGAAAAATTTTCGGGTAACCAATGTTGTTACGCTCTAAAATTTGTCCAAAACTTTCGCCTGCTTTTACGGTGTCCCTTTTTACAACGTAGTCGTTTAAATTAAAACCAAACTCTATCGATTCCATTGGTTCTTCAACAACCGCTAGTTCTTCTCGTGTTTCAAGTGGTTTTTGTTCTTCTTTACAGCTAGCAAAACTTATTACCGCTAGCAGCATCATTAAATATCTGTTCCCCACGTTTCCTTTTCGTTCTCTGTCCATAAATCTGGAAAAAATATTCTTTTTTGATATTTTGGATGCATATACTTCACCCACTCACTTCCTCCTGTGGCTTCTGCAGTTTGCCCTCCAATATTTAAATAATGATTTGCTGTATGGTAGTGTGCCATGACCCACTTAATATTTACTGTGTAGTCGTAATGGCGCATGGCCTTTACCAAATCTTTATTAGCTCGTGAAGCTTCGGGCAAAGCCTTAAATTTTGTCCACAAGTTATTATACTGATAAAATTTGGTAAATCTAATAAATTCCTCTTTATATCTATCTTCAAATGCCGATAAAGTATAGGTTTTTTTGCCTGTTTTGTAATCCTTGCCAGCGGCTTGCCAATAGAGGTGTTCAAAAGCATTTTCGTATGAAGAATTCCTATCAATAGTATCTCTAAATCGTTTATCTATAAGATTGATAAGTTCTGTTGAAGAAAATTCAATTTTTCTGTATTGGGCGCTTTGAAAACCACTTGCCGGAATTAAGGTTGTTCTGAACTTGTTGTACTGGTCTATGTCCATGCCGTCCTTCATGATACTGAATGAAGACGTTAGAACATCAAAATATCTACTAATGCGCATTATTTTATCAGTAAAAACCTCGGTACTGATTTGATCTGATTTTGCGACTTGCTCAATCTCACTCAAAATCATTTTAAACAATAATTCAGAGATCTGATGGTACATGATAAACACTTTCTCATCAGGAAAAACGGTGCGCTGCACCTGAAGATTAAGCAAAGCATCGGTTTGAATATAGTCCCAATAATTAATAGGTTTGCTATGCAGCAAACCTTCTAGATGAGCCTCAACATCTTGGTCAATGGCATCATATTTTTCTTTTAGTTTTTTGTTTAGGTCGGCACTCAAAATATTCTATCTCTTCGGCTTTACAACAATTCTGAAAGGATGCTTAAGCCCCTTAAAAGCTTCGAGGTCTGCCCTTAGAGACCCCACGGCCAGATCTGCCTTTATGCGTAAAGGCATTTTATTTTTATCTTTTGACACCCATAAGGTTAAACTTTCTTCCTCTTTAAAAACGCGACCCGCCATAACATACGGCCTAAATTTTAAAGATTCTATTTCGCCAAAATCTGTGTCAATTATTTCTTCACCAAGATACTGCAACTTAAACCCATAATTTTCTCCGTCAAAAAACATATCAACCTGCAACTCATCGCCTATTTTAAGTTTTTCTATGTTTAAATTATTACGCAAATAATAATAGGTTGACACCATATCCTGAATATTGGGTTTGGTATCGATAACTTTTCTGGTGTTGTGCTTTTTATCGTTTACGTGAGCCTTGTTGTTTATATGGTCAAAATCAATCTCCAAATCTTTAGTATACCCACCTTCATCAATGTTTCTAATGAACTTATAAGGCTGAATGGTTTCCTTATCGAAATAGCTTTCATAACGGTCCTTCACCTTAAAAAACCATTTAATCATACCTGTGGTCCAACCTTTTCCCACCACATGGTATACTTCTTTATCATTTAATTTGGTCTCTCTTACGTTGAGCGTGGCATTACCAGCCTTAAGCCAATTACTGTAGCTCATTCTAAACTTGAACCATTCTCCATCGCCAAATGCAGATTTTGATTGGGCCAATGTAACTTGAACCGACAAAACCGTTATTAGAATAAGTAGTGTTTTTTTCATCTTATTTGGGTCATTGAAAATGTAACTTCTACGCGTCACATTTATTGTTCAAGTAAGAAATTACAATTACTGTTCCAAAAATATAAATTTTATTCAAACGTGTTGGATTTATACTGTTATAGTTATGTTAGAGTTTAAAGGCTTCAATTGTTCCTCATGGCCAACATTATTGGGAGTAACTAGCTATGTTCATTGTAACAAAAGTTACAATGAAACAAATGAAGTAGTTGTACTTTGATCAATTAATTATTCACCCCATCAATAAACAACTTTGAAAAGAAGCGAATTTATCAAAAAAACAACTTTGGGTTCCTTTGCTGCAATCATAGGAACTGAACTTGTTTTTGGTTCTAAAATACTTAAAGGTTATACCCCTTTAGCCATGCAAGAACCAGACCCGTTCAAATTATTCAACAAAAATCCTGAAATGGTTGTTCTTAATGACAAGCCTTGGAATATTGAGGCACAAGCGCATTTGTTAGATGACAAAATAACCCCTAACTCTTGTATGTTCATAAGAAATAATGGTTTAATTCCTGAGGATATTGACCCCAAAACATGGATGCTTACCATTGATGGTGAATCAGTTATAAAAGAGAAAACATATACGCTCGCTGAATTAAAATCTAAATTCAAGCATCACACCTATCAACTAACTATAGAATGTGGCGGTAACGGACGGAATGAATTTGACCCACCTGCAAAAGGAAACCAATGGACCGTTGGCGGAGTGCACTGTGCCTCATGGACAGGTGTTCGCTTACGGGATGTTCTTGAAAATGCAGGGATTAAAACTAACGCAGTATATATAGGATATCATGCTGCTGATTTGCATTTGAGTAGAGACCCAAATAAGGAGCCGATTTCTCGAGGGTGTCCTTTGGAAAAAGCACTTCAAGACGAAACCATTTTAGCGTTTCAAATGAATGGCGAAGATATCCCATTAGCTCATGGCTATCCGTTACGTTTGGTTGCTGGGGGGTGGCCTGCTTCTGTTTCCGGAAAATGGCTCAACCGAATTAGCATTAGGAACAAAGTTCATGACGGCGAAAAAATGACCGGTTCGTCATATCGAGTTCCTTGTAAGCCTATTGCTCCAGGCGATAAGGTAAAAGATGAAGATATGTGCATAATTGAATCAATGCCCGTTAAATCGTTAATTACCTATCCAAAAACAGGAGCTATAATAAGCAAAGGAAAAGCCCTTAACATTAGAGGGCACGCCTGGGCTGGTGAACTTGAAGTAGTAAAAATGGAATACTCGATAGACTTTGGATCTACATGGACGACATGTCCTGTTGAAAAACCAGCAAACCGATTGGCTTGGCAACACTTTAATGCTTCCATAAACTTTCCAAAAGAAGGGTATTACGAAATATGGGCAAGAGCCACAAACACTAATGGAATAGCCCAGCCTATGCTATTGCCAGGCTGGAACCCAAAAGGGTATTTAAATAATGCGTGCCATAGAATAGCCATAAAAGTTAAGTAAATGACAAAAGAAGAAGCATTCAGGAAAAAAGTCATGAAAGTGTACCGGGCCATAGCACTACTTTTTGGCTTGTTTATTATTACTGGTGCAGGATTAGTTTACTATACCATTAATCCAGGATTCTTTAATTTTAAATCGGATTCCGAAAATGTTGTGGCAGTTGTAGAAGAAGTTGATGAAGACCGTATTGAAAATGGCATACACGTAAGAACAGGTTTATTAGATGCCGAAGGATTGATGACCGTGGTAAATAATTGTACCTTTTGTCATTCTTCTAAATTAATCACCCAAAACAGAATGAATACAGAACGCTGGAACGCTACAATAAAATGGATGCAGGAAACCCAAAATCTATGGGATTTAGGCAAAAACCAAGAAGTAATTGTCAATTATCTCGTTACTAATTATCCGCCACAAAAAAAGGGAAGAAGGATGGTTTTAAACAATATTGATTGGTATGAATTAGAGAATTAAAATTAAACAAAATATAGTATAACAACAATTAAAATAATTATGGAAAAGTATTTAGACGCCTTTATTAATGCCTTTCAAGGCACCTTAACGTGGACATGGAAATCCATTATTTTTGAAGTTCCTTGGTACACCAATTATTTTTGGGGACTTATAGCCATTTCGCTCTTTGTGTGGATTTTGGAAATCATTTTTCCTTGGCGAAAAGACCAATCAATTTTCAGACGCGATTTTTGGCTTGACGCTTTCTACATGTTCTTTAATTTTTTCATCTTCTCAATAGTAATTAGCGGCGTTTATAAAATAATTGGCTTGCTGTTTGGGGAGATAAACTTAACGGCAAAAAGTTTAGCGTTAATTGAAATGTCTGGATGGGCACCTTGGGCACAACTTTTGGTCTTCTTTATTATTCTTGACTTTGTTCAATGGTTTACGCATGTTTTATTGCACAAATATTCATTTTTATGGAAATTTCACAAAGTACACCACAGCGTTAAGGAAATGGGGTTTGCTGCCCATTTAAGGTACCATTGGATGGAAAATGTTTTATACAAACCCTTAAAAACTTTTGGCGTTATGATTATTGGCGGCTTCGAACCAGAGCAGGCATATATCATTCACTTTATTACCATTGCCATTGGTCATTTCAACCACTCTAATATTAAAATAACTTGGGGCCCATTGAAGTATATTTTTAACAACCCTGTAATGCATTTATACCATCATGCTTATACCTTGCCAAAAGGAAAATATGGTGTAAACTATGGGATTAGCTTAAGCCTTTGGGACTATATTTTTAAAACCAATTATATTCCTGAAGATAGTGGCACCATTGAAATTGGCTTTAAAGGTGATGATAAATTTCCTCACGATTTTATAGGCCAAAATACTTATGGCTTTAAAAAAGGGCAGAAATAATACGTCCAAAAAAAATCCCTTTTATCTTCGTAAAAGGGATTTTTTTAAAGCATTTTTAGCGTATTCAACTCCTGTTCGGTTAGGTGTTTCCAATGCCCACGTGGAATATCCTTTTTGGTTAAATGACCTATGGCCACACAATCTATACTAACCACATCATATTTAAGATGGTCAAAAATTGTGCGGATAATGGTATTTCCTGTATTCTTAATTTTTAATCCTATTTCACGTTTTGGTGCACCATCAATATAGCTTACTTCTTCAACTTCAATTAAATTTCCATCAACTCGAAATCCGTTTTGGATTGCTTTTAAGTCTTCCAACTTCAAGTTTTTATCCAACTCAATATGGAACAATCGAGGCACCCCTTTGTTGGAGTTCGTGAATTTTTTAGCAATCGAATCGTCATTGGTGAAAAGCAACAATCCTTTTGAATTTCTTCCCAAGCGGCCAACGGGCTTTATTTTAGCGTTTGTAGCATTAGCCACTAAATCCATTACCGTCCTACCTTTACCTTCGCTTGTTGTAGTGGCAAAACCTTTGGGTTTATTCAATAACACGTAAACTTTTTTCTCTGGATTAATTCTGGCGCCATCGTAACGCACCTCATCTCCTGGCTTTACTTTATAGCCCATTTCGGTAACAACTTTTCCGTTTACGGAAACCAAGCCTGTAGCTATATGCACATCGGCTTCCCGACGTGAACACATTCCCGAATTGGCAACATATTTGTTCAATCTAATCTCTCCCGAATTGTCTTGAGCCTTTGGCGCAGTTGTTTTTTTTATTGGAGCATTTCCTCGGGAATAACTCGTAAAACGCTTGTTTCCACTACCACGCCCTGAGGGCTTTCCATTTCCTTTGCTCCCTTGATGTCTGTTCATTGTTTTAAATTTTATGCAAAGATATACTTAATATTGTGATTGCTATTTTATGATTGACCTTTTGTTTACTATGCTTGAATTATAGGTCTTTTTACTGCCGCAGCATAAGCTCATTTTACACTGATAAATAAGGGAATAACAGTCGAAACTATTCTCATATGCGGTTTAAAACCACACTTACTTTTATAAGTACAATTGAGAACACACCCGTTACAATAATAAACTTTAAGATATTGTGCAAAATTAAATAATGGATTTTGGTCTTTGACCTCCAGAGAATGACCAGAAAAACAAATAACAAAACAATACTTAAATAAAAATACACATACATATACCCGATTTCAAAACGATATAAGAGAAGAAAAGTTGGAATCAGTGTTAGAACGGACAGTGCAGTGAGCATTATTTTTGAGGCTTTTTCTCCATAAACCACAGGGATAGTTTTATAATCTTGTGCCAAATCCCCTTTAATGTTTTCTAAATCTTTCGTCAGCTCACGCATAGATATGAACAAAAACAAAAACATGGCATGCACAAAAATGACGGTTTCGAAATTTTTATAGTACATGAAAATAGCAAAAAATGGCGTAATTGTCAAAATTGCCGAAACCAAATTACCAATGAATGGTAGTTTTTTAAGCTTGTGTGAGTAAAACCAAATGCCAAAAATGTAAATAGCGAAGAAAATTACGGCCCTAAATGACACATAACTTGCCATGACCACCGCCATAAAATTTAGCACAAAATAAAATGACAGCTTCGTGTTTTGGCTTACTAACCTGTCCAACCTGGATTTAATGGGACGATTGATTAAATCCTTCTCAGAATCGTAAAAACTGTTGATAATATAGCCTCCAGCTATAGTGGCTGCCGATGCTAAAACCAACATGAGCAGATTAACATCAAAAAGCACATGCCTTAAAGGTTTATCGTGTGCCATAATGTAAATGGATGCTAAATATTGCGCAATAACTATAACAAGAACATTATAGCCACGTACAACCGAAAACATGCTGAAAAATTTAAGAAGGATGTGTTTCTGTTTTCTGGATAGCATCTGAAAAAATTGAAGAAATCCTAAATCTCTTTCAGGATAGCAGTAAAGATAACTGAAATTTAGAAGTTATAAACTACTTCCAATTTATGAGTGGCAAGAGATTTTTTCACCTTTTCAATATCCTCGGTGAACCCAAGAATATAACCCCCTCCACCTGAGCCACATAATTTCAAGTAATACTCATTGGTCTCAATGCCTTTTTTCCAAAGTTCATGAAACTCTTGCGGAATCATAGGTTTAAAATGATTCAGAACCACTTTAGACAACCGTTTTGTGTTCTTGAACAGCGATTTTATATCTCCTTTCAAGAAATCGTCCACACAGGCATCAGTATGTTTTATAAATTGGTTTTTAAGCATTTTTCGGAAACCTTCTTGTTTCATGTTTTCCATAAACAAGCTTACCATCGGAGCCGTTTCGCCAATTACCCCACTATCCAATAAAAATACCGCACCCTTCCCTTCACTTTGCTGGGCAGGAATACCAGTGGCCTCAATGTTATCTTTGGAGTTTATTAAAATCGGAATACTTAAATAACTATTTAGAGGGTCTAAGCCTGAAGATTTCCCATGGAAAAAAGATTCCATTGCCGAAAAAATAGATTTTAGCTTTAACAGTTTTTCCCTGGTCAAATTTTCAAGAACCGTAATTTTATCAAAGGCATATTTGTCATAAATGGCTGCAACCAAAGCACCACTGCTTCCAACTCCATAGCCTTGTGGAATGGAAGAATCAAAATACATTCCGGCATTTACATCTTTCAAAAGCCTATCCATATCAAAACGCACCAACCTATCATCGATACCCTCGATATAGTTGGCAAATCGTTTTAAACTTTCATTTGATTCAAGGGCAGTAGATGAAGTATTTTCGCCTTTCTTTAAAGCACCGTTGTAAAAGCTATAAGGAATAGATAATCCCTTAGAATCTTTTATAATTCCATACTCACCGAAGAGCAGAATTTTTGAATAAAATAAAGGTCCTTTCATAAAATTAAGCGGTCTAGAGCGCTATGTTTAACAAATATATAAATTTTTTAAACAAAAATATATTAAAGTTATATTTCATTGGCCCCCAAACCAATAACGTCGCAAATATAATGACCATTTTCACAATACGCAACTAATTCATTATTAATGAATTTCAAAACTGTTTCTTTCTCAATTTCGGGGTAAAGCACGTGTACATTGGCACCGGCATCTAAAGTAAAACAAACCTTTGAGCCAGTTTCATTTCTGAACTCCCAAATTTTATTAATGATACTCAAGGTATTGGGCTTCATCAAAATAAAAAAAGGCAAACTGGTCATCATCATAGCATGGAGCGTTAGTGCCTCACTTTCAACAATTTTTATAAAACCATCTAAATCACCATTTTTTAAACTATCAATAAGGTTTTCAAGGTTTTGACCAGCTTGTTTAAATCGTTCTTGGGCAAATGGATGACCGTGCATTAAATTGTGCCCAACAGTGCTGCTCACTTGCTTTTTACCTTTATCCACCAGCAAAATAGTATCTTGATAATTATTGAAATTTTGGTGGACTTCATAAGGATATTTTATACCGAACAAATCATTACTGCCTTCAATTTTATCATGATTTCCCCAAACCACCAAAGATCCTTCAATGCATCTGCAAGCACTTCCAGAGCCCAATCGTGCTAAAAAAGATGCTTTTTGAGTAAAATAAGCTTCAGAAATATTCTTATCCAATAACTTTTCTAAACTCATTAAGCACAATGCCAATGCACTCATTCCTGATGCCGAGGATGCAATTCCTGAACTGTGCGGAAAGGTGTTTGAAGTTTCAATTTTAAAATAATAATCTTTTAAAAACGGCAAATACGCTTCAACCCGTTTGAAAAAAGTTTCAATTTTTGGTTTAAAATCAGCTTTTTTTTCACCATCTAAAAACACGTCAAACGAAAAATCATCGTCATTTTCTTTTTTGGAAAAACTAAGTTTTGTTGTCGTTTTGCACTGATTTAAGGTAAAACTAATTGAAGGGTTTTCAGGAATTTGGTCTTTCTTTTTCCCCCAATATTTTACAAGAGCAATATTGCTTGGCGATTCCCATGTAAAACTTCCACTATCGACTGTGCTTTTATAAGACTGAGGTATAAAACTTGCTTCGTTCATGTTGCATTAATCTGCCGACAAAGATAACAACTTTACCATCGTTTTATAGTTTCTTGCTGTTGCTGTTATTTTTAATTTTCGTTCAAAGAAATTATTGTTGCATTTTGCGTTACCATAACCTGCCGAGAAATGGGAATAGACACATTCATCCTTTATCACAAATGTTTCGTTGGGAAATGATATTTTTGAAAGCTCATCAACCAATGCTTTACTTGACGACCCATATAACAGCATAAAATAACTTTCTGCTTTTTTATTGTCATAGAAAGGACAAGCGTCAAAAATTTGCTGAAGTTCTTTGGGACTTTTTACCAAAGTTGGCACTTCAAAACCAAAGTGTTTTTTATTGCGTTTTGGATAAACGATGCTAACTTTTCAGCGCTATCTTCCGAAGACCTAAAAACTACAATGCCACTTTGAATATAAGTTTGCACATCTTTTAAACCTCCTTTTGAAAGCAATTAGCGCAGTTCAGCCATTGGGACTCTTTTTTGTCCGCTTACGATTATTCCTCTAAGCAATGCGACGTAAGTATTCATTACTTAATTATATTTTTTGCCGCAATAAAAGCTCCAGTCCAGGCATTTTGAAAATTGAAACCTCCAGTAACAGCATCAATATTTAAGACTTCGCCAGCAAAATAAAGATTTTCAACAAGCTTGCTTTCAAACGTTTTGAAATTCACTTCTTTTAAATCAACCCCGCCCGCTGTAACAAACTCTTCCTTAAAGGTGCTTTTCCCATTCACTTTAAAAACGGCTTGGGTGAGTTGTGACGCCAATACTTCAAGTTGTACTTTATTTAAATCTGCCCAACGGGTATCCTCGCTAATATTTGAAGCCAAAACCAACTGATGCCAGAGCCTTTTTGGTAAATCAAAATGTGTGGACTTGAACACTGTTTTTTTAGCTAAATCCTGTTTTGAAGTTTTTAATACCTCTAAACAATCTTCAAAAGATTTTCTAATAAAATTGATTTTAATCTGAAATTTATAATCGCGCTTGGCAAGCTGCAAAGCACCAAAAGCAGACAGTTTTAAAATAGATGGAGCGCTCATACCCCAATGGGTAATAAGCAGTGGGCCTTCACTAAATAAATCGGTTTCTAGTACGCTTATCTCAACATGTTGTGCAACAACTCCCGGAATATCTTTAATCCGCTCATCTTCAATATTAAACGTAAAAAGTGAAGGAACGGGCTGCGAAATGGTATGCCCCAAATCTTCCAAAACCTTCCATATTTTGAGGTTGCTCCCTGTAGCTACCAATATTTTTTCTGCGGAAAATAACCCTTCCGACGTTTCTATTTGAAACCATCCTTTTTTCTTTGAAATTGATTTTACAATGTGATTATACAAAACATCAACACCATACTTTTTGGCTTCATTTAAAAAACAATCTATAATGGTTTGCGACGAATTTGAAACAGGAAACATCCGGCCATCTTCCTCAATCTTAAGTTCCACACCTCTTTTTTCAAACCATTCGATGGTATCGCCAGTCATGAATTGATGAAAAGGCCCCAATAATTCCTTTTCGCCCCGAGGGTAATTTTGCACCAATTCCTGCGGAATAAACTCGGCATGCGATACATTACAACGTCCACCTCCAGAAACCTTTACCTTTTGCAAACCTTCCTTACTGCGTTCCAATATGGTTACTTTGAGCTTTGAATTTTGCTCGGCAATATTAATTGCCGCAAAAAAACCAGCAGCACCTCCGCCAATTATAATCACATCTTTTCGTATCATAACTTATCGGGAAAATCTGAAATTATTCCGTCAACACCATAAGATTTTAAGCGTTCAATATGCTCTTTCTCATTAACCGTATAAGTCAAAATTTTAAGGTTGTGCGCTTGTATTTTTTTCACCTTTTCTTGGGTTAACATGGTATAATCCAGATGAATGGATATAGCATTTATTTGCCCAGAAAAAATTATAGCTTCCTCTAAATTGGTATCGGTTAAAACACCCAAATTAATGTTTTTGTTTGTTTCATAAACAGTCTCCAATAAATCATTTTGAAAACTGGATACCAAAAAACTATGCCAACTCCAGCCTTTTCTTTCAACATAAAACTCAATGAACTCCGCAATAGGTTTGGCCGTATTATGCCCCTTCAGTTCAATATTCATTAATAAGCTGTTATCAACAACATTCATAACTTCATGCAACGTAGGAATCGCAAATTCATCAAGAACTTTTAACTTTTTTAATTCTGAAAGTATATATTTTGAAATATCGCCAGAGCCATTGGTCACCCTATCTAATGTGAAATCATGGAACACCACCAACTCGCCAGATGCACAGCAATGCACATCCAATTCAATTCCGGTCGCGCCCAATTCTATGCCTTTTTTGATGGATTCTATGGTATTTTCAGCAATGTGACCAGCCGCACCACGATGACCAATTTTTAAAATTCCTGAAGTCATTTTTTATCTTTTGGTCGCATTAAACCTTCCTGAGCCACTGATGCTATGAGTTTACCGTCCCTCGTGAAAATATTTCCTTGGGCAAAACCTCTGGCATTTGAGGTACTAGGCGATTTCATGGAAAACAGCAACCAATCATCAAAGTCAAAATCGCGAAAATACCACATGGAATGATCCAAGCTAGCAGTTTGCATATTGCCCCAATGTGCTTTACTTGCATGTGGATTAAGAGCAGAAACCAAAATATTATAATCTGAAATATAGGTTAATATTTGCTGTTTGGTTACTAAATCTAAACTATTGGCCGTATAGCCTTTTAATTTGAACCACACATCACTAAATGGTGGCAAATCCTTTCGCTCCAAAGGATTGTCTATTTTTGTTGGTTTAAATTCAATGGGGCGTTTAATTTCAAAAAATGTCTTTAAGCTATTAGGCAAGAAATCGCCAAATTGATGTAAAATGTCAGTCCAACTTAAAAGTTCTTCTGGTTGTTTTAAACCAGATTTCATCTCAATTTGATGGTTATACCCATCTTCTTTTTTATGAAATGATGCCGATAAAATAAAAATTGTTCTGTCCTTTTGGTGGGCAGTAACACGCCTAACCGAAAAGCTACCACCATCCCTAACCCGGCTCACATTATAAGTTATTGGAAGGTTTAAATCTCCCGCCTCCAAAAAATAGGCGTGCATGGAGTGCAAAATTCTTTTGTTTGTTATGGTTCTGCTGGCAGCATTAATAGCCTGGGCAAGCACTTGTCCACCAAAAACCACTGGACTGCCAACGGTTTTACTTACGCCATTAAACTCACTTTCGGTTACTTTTTCTAAAATCAGTAACTTTAATAAGTCGTTAACTGTGGTCATTTTTTTCCATTTAATTGTATAAATCTATTAAATATTAAGTGCTTTTACACAACAATTACCAATAGTTTAAGTTTTTTAGTTTTTGATTGATTTATAAAACAGGTAATTTGCCTTTTCAAGTGTTTCTATGTTACACCATCTTCAAAAAATATTGGCTTTTTCGATTCTATTAAACTCCTGTCAAACAGGAAAACTTAATGTTATTTCAGACCTTCCAAATAGTTTGAAGGAAGCTTCAGCCGTTGAAACTGTTAATGGTTCAAACTTATTATGGACAATTGAGGATTCTGGAAACAAAAACAATATTTACGGCTTAAATAAAAATGGTAAAATTGTAAAAGACATTGATATTAGTAATTCCAGTAATATTGATTGGGAAGATTTAACTTCGGATAGCTTTGGAAACCTCTACATTGGTGATTTTGGTAATAACAGCAAAAACCGAGATGATTTTACCATTTATAAAGTTTCAGATTTAAAATCGGATAAAACCACTGCCGAACGCATCAATTTTATTTTACCAAAAAACCTAAAGCCAAAGGATTTTGAAGCCTTTTTCCTTTTTAATGACTACTTCTATATTTTCAGCAAAGAAAATAAATCGAGTATTCTTCTAAAAGTCCCCAATAGCATTGGAAAACACACTGCGGAAATGATAACCGATTTTAATTTAGACGGAAAACACAATGAGATAACTTCGGCTGATATTAGCGATGATGGGAAAACAATTATACTCTTGAACCATGAAAAACTTTGGAAAATAACAAACTATGAAACCGACCGTTTCTTTGAAGGCACAGTCGAAGAAATGACCTTTGGGCACGGTTCACAAAAGGAAGGTATTTGTTTTAAAAATAACCATTCGGTTTATATAACAGACGAAAAGACAAAAGGAGAAGGAGGAAACCTTTATGAGTTTAAAATAAACTAGAATCCAAAACCCAACTTGAACGCCAAACGTAGTCCATCTGAACTATTAAATGCCGAAACATTTAAGGTTAACATATCTGCTGCATTGGCAAAAATACCACCTCCTACTGAGGTATTCCATGTGTCGGAATAGTGGCTGGGGTCGAGCAATAAATTGTCATCAACCCAAACTTTTCCGTAATCAAAACCCCCATAAACACCAATATTTAAAGGCAATATTCCTGTTTTTAATTTTCTAAGATTCAATCTTAAATCGGTACTTTGAACATATGAGCTTTCACCAGTAAACCGTTCATTTCTGAAACCTCTTAGACCATTATTGGCACCAATATTGGCGCCTTGATAAAACTCAAAACCATCACCAAAGTTAAAATGTCCTTTAAATTTTGTCGCCAAAACCAATTGCCCGCTCGCAATTAATTTATAATCAAATCCCAGTTCGGGAATGAGATAACCAAAACCTTTTGAACTATCTATGTTGCTTTTGTAGCCAGCCTGTAACGCAAATAACATTCCAAGTGTTGGAAAGGCCGAATTATCAGAATTTGCATATTGGTATTTGCCATGCACGCCAATGAATTGGTCATTCATATCTTCACCATCCCCTAAAAATTCATCATTGATAAACCTGCCTTGAGTTTCTTCAACTTCAATAGTTTCATAAGACAAACCGAATTCAACACTAGACCCCAATTGGCCTTTCCAGATTAATGAAGGTTCAACTTTTATGGTTTTTAACTTAACGCGGTTATAGTCTAAATCGGCATCAAATCCATCATTTTCATCAGCTTCAGGGTTTGGCGTGTTGTTACCAAATCCAAAAAAGTTGACAGCATAATTGGGACTTGTAAATTTGGTATTCAAGTTCAAATTCCATCTTCCTATTACATTCGCAAATTCAGCGTTATAGCCTAAATCGAACCCATTAGTTGCAAAATAGTAAGATGCAGAAAGGGTATGTTGGGCACTAAACGGATTACGTTCAAAACTGTAATTGGTAAAGGTATTGGTGAACCCAGCTTTAAATCCGTCATCTGGATTAGCTCCAAACGAAGGGATAAATTGATTAGAACTGTTTTTTAACTTTTTATAATCATAAACATTGGTTTCATAATCATCCGTTAACTTTAACGTTCCTTTATTGGTCAAAAATTCATTCTTTTTGGATTTATGGTCATAGACCTTAAGATTATTACCATTTGAAATGTTATAAACGTCTTTATTTTGGCCACCTATTAGTCTTATTTTAATTGGGTTATCTCCATCTCCAAAAACCTCAAATCGGTCGTCATCATCCAATCCATAAAGCCAAATCTCTTTTGTACTCGATTTTGAATAAATTCGCTGATGAAACAAATCTGCTTTATTATCTTTTTTTATGCGATATGCAGATATTTTAGTCTCACCATTTGGCAACCGCTCGATATCAAACCAATCATCTTTATTGGTGCCTTTTACTACCGAATATTTATTTAAATGGGTATAATATTTGTCCGATATCTTCTGAAGATTCGCCCGTCTTCCAATTAATTTTTGTCTTATTTCTAGAATTGAATTCTGATCAACTTCGGGCGGAAAGTTTTTAAATGCTTCATCGATAACGGCATCGGTTAAATTTTTTACAATGTGCGCTACCTGAGCATCCCAAACCGCCTTGTTCGATTGATTTATTAAGGCCATATCCAATGGGTAAGGTTCCAAATTAAACCATTTAGGGCTTTTTAAATCGTTATCATAGCTTTGCATAAGGCGCAATGCCGGAATCAGTTTAGTGGCCACACTCAATAAGGCTCCATCTGCCATAATTGAGAATGCTTGATCTCTGTCTCTAGGCACCGGTCTATATACTTTTTCCCCATTTTCCTTAAATTCCGCCCACCGCCATTGGTCTTCATGCCTATCCCAATCCCCAATGAGCATATCAAACAAACGCGCCCTTATATATGATGCCTCATCAAGCACAAAATCTTCGTCCTTATTCAATTTTTTTAATACATCATCAGTGCTTATCAACTCATTGGAATAGCCAAAACTTGCTTTGTCCCCATGCCCAGAATCAGTGCGTTCCTCAATCATATACAATTCATTGCCAAATTCACTGTTAAAGTGTCCCAAAGCATTTTGTTTTGGCACATAATACAGCACTGGATTTGTATGATAAATGCCAACTGCATCCGAAAGCTTTCCAATAGTAAATGGCGCATATGGATGCGACCCCGTAAATACATCAAGTAACAAACCCTCAGTATACGTATCATTAAATTGACCCTCAATATATTGATCTTTAAAAGCAACAGCCTGTAAATATTGCACCGCATTTTTTCTGAGTGCCCGCATAACATATTCGCGGCCTTGTTTATCCTTTAAGCGTAAGGATTTTGATTGGTGCCCACCGCCCTTTCTAACAACCCTTAAGCCGCCTAATAAAGTGTCTAAATCAACTGTTGGCGCCTTAACTTGAGTGCTGAAATCTTTCCGATACCGATTGCCCCAAAACAACTTATAAAGTCTTCCTTTTGAAGTTTCCTCTTCCGTATAAATTGAGGCCACCTTATCCGTTGGGTAAGATGTAGGATAGGTATTGAATATCTTTTTTTCATCCTGTTGAAGAACTTGGGATTGAAACACAACTTGGTCTTCAGCATAAAAGCTAACATAAGACGACCCATCACTAAACACATCCAAACGGGCGTAGCCCATTGCTCCATAGGAAAATTGACCACCACCTACATTTCGGGTAGGTTTGGTTTTTGAACCTGAACCACTTACTATTTGTGGCTGGTTATCTTCAAATATGTATTGAAGATTATGATCGTGACCCGAAACAAAAATAGTTTTATCATTCTCCTGTGCCAAAGTGATTATTCGTTTTCTAAACTCGTTATAACGCTTATTTTGATTATCAACAGTAACAATACCGCCTGTTTTTCTCATGACATTTTTTAGCGTTCCCAAAACAGGAAGCGGGGACATATGGCTACCAAATGAATATTGCCCCCCATGCGAACCATTTGTAAACATAGGATGGTGAATGGCAATAATTGTAGTTTTTCCTCTAGCTTTTTTTATTTCCCCTTCCAATTCGTCAAAAAACTTGGTTCTAGTTTTTATATCGCATTCGTCATTTATGGTTGGATGCTTATCCCAATTGGTCATGTACCATTCAGAATCCACCAAAATCAACACAATGTTTTTATCTATTTCAACCTTTTCAATGGGACAGCCATCTTCTGGCAAAAAGGTGTTTTTCCCGAGTGCACCCTCAATATATTTTTCTTGTCGTTTTAAACCTTTTAAACCATTGCTGTACCAATCGTGGTTTCCCGGAATGAAAATCGTTTCACCTTTAAAATCCTTAACAGCATCAATTTGCGCATTTAATTGATTTTCGGCGAACGTTCGTCCAAGCTCCTCTTTTTTTGGTAAGCCCTTCGGATAAATATTATCTCCTAGAAAAATTGTAGTACTATTATTCGAAGCGTTTGAAAGTTCACTTTTAAAATCATTTATGGCTTTTGCAGATTCCGCTTCACCAGAAATACCTGCATCGCCAATCAGGTAAAAACTATGCACTATTTTTTTATCTGGAAAACTTAAAGACTCAAACTGATTATTGGCATATTGGGGTTTATAAGTTGCACAAGAACTTAAAAACAAACTGATTATAATAATAGAAGAATAACGAAAAATCCTCATGGTTGGTTCCTGTAAATGACTAAATAAAAGTTAGATTTTGGCTTCAAAGCTTTCCTCTAAATTAATTCATTTTTCTGAAATAATATATTTACGAACTACAAGATAGCATCGAGCAGCCCACTTTATGCCTTGCCCATTCGGGTCTTTTGGCAAACCATTTTTCATGCTCAAGTTGTTCATTATAAGGATTTTTTAGCAATTGGAACAGTTCATCAATTAATTTATAATTCCCTTTATCAGCATTATCAATGGCCAATTGAGCCATATAATTTCTAAGCACATACTTGGGGTTTACCAAATTCATTTTCTGTTTTCTGTCTTTTGAAGGGATAACTTCCAATTCCAATCTTGATGCATAGCGTTTGAACCATTGGTTCCATTTTTGTTTGATATCTTCCGTTATCTCATTTTGATTATAAAAAGCATCCATAATAAGCTGAAACCCTTCAGAATGACTTTCAGCAATGAATTCGCTCATATTTCTAAAGAAAATAGTCATGTCTGTTTCGGCCAACAATAAATTGTTTTCCAAGTCTTCTATTAATGATTTATCGAACACATCCTCCTTAAACAACCCTATTTTGGAACGCATCATTTTTAGATATTTTGTTTCGTAGTTGGTTTTATAGTCATCCAAAATTGTTTGAAAAGGTTCGGCTTCTTCAACCAAAGGATATAATGCATTTGCCAATTGATACAAGTTCCAAAGGGCAATATTTGGCTGATTGCCATATCGGTAGCGTTTATGTTGGCTGTCTGTAGTGTTTGGTGTCCATCCAAAATCGAATCCTTCCAACCAGCCATAGGGGCCATAATCTATGGTCAGGCCTAAAATAGACATGTTATCGGTATTCATGACCCCATGCACAAAACCAACCCGTTGCCAATGAATAATCATGTCCAAGGTTAAATCTGTAACCTCCTTAAATAATTGAATGTAAGTTTCTTTTGAAGGCTTCCCTAAATGCGAAAAATGGTATTTGATGGTATAATCTACCAAAGTTTTTAAGGTTTCATGTTCTTGTCTTGCCGCAAATATTTGATAGCTACCAAAACGCAAAAAACTAGGTGAAACCCGAGTAACAATGGCTCCTTTTTCGTAGGCTGGATTGCCATCATACATGACATCGCGCATCACCTTATCACCAGTTAACGCCAATGAAAGAGCACGCGTTGTTGGCACACCCAAATGAAACATGGCCTCACTGCACAAATACTCACGAATTGATGAGCGCAAAACGGCCAACCCATCTGCCGAACGTGAATAAGGAGTTTCCCCTGCACCCTTGAGTTGTAAAGTCCAAAATTTATTTTCATACTCAACTTCAAACAAATTTATGGCGCGACCATCACCCAACTGGCCAGCCCAACTACCGAATTGATGTCCAGAATAACACATAGCGTAAGGTTTAGTATTTGGCAAAACATAGTTACCTGTAAATACGTTTAAAAAAGTTTCGCTTTGTGCATTTTTTGATGACATCCCCAAATTATCCAACATTTCGGGAGATACATGAATCAATTCTGGCTTTGGCGTTTTCTTGGGAAAAACATACGAAAAACACGCATTTGAAACCTGCCTTCGGTTATTTTCCAAAACAGGGTCTGCTGGCAATTCTTTAGTAAACCTTTCTTTTATATTGAGTTGCATTTATCTCAATTTTTCGGCATGAAGCTTTCTTAGCTTTGCCAATTTAGGGGTGATTACAAAACTGCAATAGCCTTGTGATTGGTTCTGTTGATAATAATTTTGATGATAATCTTCGGCTTTGTAAAAAACATCTAAAGGTGAGAGTTCTGTAACAACTGGGTTATCAAAATATTTATCAACTTCTTTCAACACTTTTTCAGCAATTTCTTTTTGCTCTCCGTCATGATAATAAATTACCGACCGGTATTGGGTTCCTACATCACCTCCCTGTCTGTTAAGCGTTGTGGGGTCATGGGTTGTCATGAAAACAATCAAAATATCCTCAAAAGAAATTATACTGGCATCAAAGGTAATTTGAACTACCTCTGCATGACCCGTCAGTCCAGAGCAAACTTCTCTATATGTCGGATGTCCCGGCGCATTCCCCCCCGAATAACCAGAAACCACTTTTTCCACACCTTTAATGTTCTGAAATACTGCTTCAGTACACCAAAAACAACCTCCTCCGAAGGTTGCCGTTTGCAAATTGTTGTTATCCATTGGCTACCTCCTTCTCCAATTGCATAGATTCTGAGTTAATGCAATATCGCAATCCGCTAGGTTCTGGTCCGTCAGGAAAAACATGCCCCAAATGGGCATCGCAGTTGTTACACATTACTTCTACCCGCACCATGCCATAAGCAGTATCTTTTTCATACTTAATGGCATTTTCTTTAATGGGCTGGGTAAAACTTGGCCATCCAGTACCCGAATTGAATTTTATGGTAGAGTCAAACAATGGTGTATTGCAACACACACAATTATATTTTCCTGCTTCGTATATACTACAAAGCTCTCCGCTATGTGGACGTTCAGTTCCTTTTAAACGGGTAATCCTAAATTGTTCAGGTGTTAAAATCTGTTGCCATTCGGCCTCAGTCTTTTCAACGCGTTTATCTGGAGTTGGGTTTCCATTCACGGAAAAATTGATGACGTCTTTCCAAGTAAGCATATTTTTGTCCTTTCTTAATAAATTATGTTCATCTAAAATTCAACTTTAAGTCGATAAAACAACCAAAAACTTACAATTTACGACTTCTTAAAGCTTTCATGAAATTTACAATAAAATATTGCGTTATTTATAGGTTAATTTTATGTTCTTAAAGTTTAGTATTTTTACTTTATCACAAACTTAATTTCTTTTTATGCTTATTTCGGAAGTAGAAAAATTTGTTCTTAATCTTTTAAATAAAAAGTTAGATCCAGCTTTTACCTATCATAACATTCCACACACACAACGTGTGGTCGCAAGTGCAAATGAGCTGGCCGAGCTTTCTAACATCAAAGAAGACCAAAAAAACCTATTACTCATAGCAGCTTGGCTTCATGATACGGGTTACACCAAAGACATCAATAATCATGAAGATGAGAGTATTATTATTTCCAAAGAATTTTTGAAGGAACAAAACTGCTCTGAAAAGGATATAAAAACGATTTGCGACCTTATTTTGGCAACCAAAATTTATGCTGAACCAAAGACTAAGTTGGAAAAGATTATTCGGGATGCAGACTCCTCGCATATTGGCAGTAAAAGTTACCGTGAGATTTCTGAATTGCTTAGGAAAGAATGGGAATTAAAATGCAACAAAACTCTAACCGAAGCCGAATGGCTGAATGAAAACATTGATTTCTTATCGTCAAGACATCGTTTTCATACCGCTGAGGCCGCAAGTATTTGGGATGACCGTAAAGGCAAAAACTTATCAGAATTAATTAAAGCAAAGCAAAAACTTGATGCCAACAATAAAAAACTAAAACAGAAAAAAGAGGAAATCCGCTTTAAAAAGAACAAAATTGAATTGCCCGAGCGTGGCATAGAGACCATGTTCCGAGTGACGTTAAAAAACCATATGGAACTTAGCAATATTGCTGACACCAAGGCAAACATATTGTTATCGGTAAATGCTATTATTGTGTCTTTGGTTCTATCAAATTTGGTGTCAAAACTCGATAATGCTTCCAATGCCTATCTTATTGTTCCAACAGTAATCTTTGTGATTTTTACGGTAATTTCCATTGTCTTATCCATTATTGCAACCAGACCAAATATTACCAGTGGAAAGTTTACCAAAGAAGATGTAGCCAACAAAAAAGTGAACTTATTGTTTTTTGGAAATTTTCATAAAATGAGCCTCGACGAATTTGAATGGGCCATGGAAGAAGTCATGAAGGACAGAAACTATTTATACTCCTCAATGAAAAAAGACCTTTACTTTTTAGGATTGGTACTGAATAGAAAATATAAAATATTGCGACTTACTTATAGCGTTTTTATGGTTGGAATTATAGTAAGCGTTATTGCATTTGCTATTGCCTTTAAGTTTTACGGCAATGTACATTAGGCCTTGATTTCCTTCATTAAATCATCATAAGTATAAAAGGCTTTGTCATCTTCATTTTTGTGATAAAGCACACTAACCCTAATAGCCTTTAGACCAGTTACAGCTTGTAGGTCTTGTAATTCTAAAATTTCAATATCGTTATCTAAGTAATGTTTTGATTGTAAAAACTTAACATAACCCAAGTATTCCAATTCATCTTGTTTTTGCGAATAAACAATAGTGATTTTACCTTTTTGAGTTACGCGTTCGTTTGTTCCTTTTATATAAGCTTTGTCTACACGTTTTTTTACAATCTCATAGCGGGCATTATATGTGCCATCAACATCAAACTGCTTTTCATCCATTCTAAAACTAATGGTCAATGGTTGATTGAAAACCAATATCATTGATGCCACATCTAAAGCAACAGGAAAGTCAGACTGCATTTGGTAGTAAGTGTTTTCCATTTCGCACATCACTTGCAATTGCCAAAGGCGCAGGTTATAAAGATATATAGGGTTGAAACTATCTTTCTTGGTTATAGACTCACCAATGTACATGTTATGCTCAACACCATCAGTTTTAAAACGCTCAAAATAATGCGGATACATATTTTGTGCTTCAATCTGTTTTTTATCTAATAATGATGCCATTTCCATGTTAATCTTGGCAATGGTTTCATCGTAGTCTTTTCTATTTTTGTAAAGCACATTTATTTTGCTATCGATACTTTCGTAATAGCCATCTATATCTACTTTCAGTTCATCATACTCGTATAGATGTTCAAGTAGTGGTTCAATATCTTGTTTGAAAAATGCGGAAATTTGTTGTTCACTATCAACCTGAAAATTATCGCCTAATCCTTTTCTAAATGAATTGATTTGATATATAAATTGTTGGTAAATGGGCAACGACTCTTTCTCAGAAACTTTTTCAATAATATGTTTTACAGCCTTTAACTGAAGGATTAAATCTTGTTTGGTAGCTTTGTTTCTTGCCTCTGAAGACCCTTTAATATCAATTTGTCCATAAAGCGGGTAAACCTGTTCAAAAGCAATCTTTTTAAAAGACGCATCATTACCACCCATTTGGTTTTTAATGTAGTTTTTTGCCTCTTGCACAAAACGCCATTTAACACTTGGATGAATGGATGTACATTCTTGCTGAATAATGGCTTCAATTAAATTTTCCTCTTCATTTATGGACCGCTCAACTGAAGAAACGATAAACGGCATAATATCGATAAGCTTATTGGCATTTATGCTGTTCAATACTTTTGGGGTATAAGAAACAATTTCAAGTATACCCATTAATCCGTCATCATTTGCAATAGGCGCAATAATGGCACTTTTTATACCCTGTTTGTGCAAAGTAGTAATATGAGGTGCATGTCCTTTTGACTTTTCAAAAATCTTATCGACATCTGAAACTGAAAAATATTTTTTTTCTTTTAACACCCTATTGTAAGACCATTTGCAAAAGGCTTCCTTACAACTTTTGCTGTCCTCGCTTCCAAGTAAAAAACTCTTAATACCAAAGCCAAAAATTGCATTAAAAGTACCTTCTGTTTTATTGTAAGCCGAAAACCCAACTTTAATATCTTTTACGCCTAAGAGTGATTCAAATATTTCATGGAAATTCTCGGTAAAACACTCATCTTTCTCTTGTCCCTCTCCAATAAGACTTGTTTTGATGTTGGAAATGGATTGATCGTCTGTAACATCAAAAATATTCGAAATCACAAACCCTTTAAAAACATGGCTATTGGGTGGAAATTTTTCCTTCCAAAGCTCTATGTTTTCAAAATTATCCAATAGTTCATCATAATCTTCAGGCGTGATTTTTTTGGCTTTTTCCGTTGGAATTATTTCGCAAAAATCGGCGTTGTATAAAATTTTATAGTAGCGCAGTATGCCATTTTTATCAGGTATTTCGTAATAAAACGGTCTTTTAAAATTCAAATCATAACCATAACAAAAACTCAGAATAATGGTACATGCTATAATGTAGGTATCATCCTCAGGCATGTTTTTAATTTGAAGCTGAAAACCTTTGCCCGCATTTTTTATGATGTTTTTAAATCGTTCAGATGAATTGAAAATCAAATTATGCAGTGGTACCGAAGCTGTTTTAATCTCGTTTTTGGTTAGCAACGGATTAAATGTATCATTAAGAATTGCCTTTATTTCATTTTCCATTTCAGTTAAAATGGTTGTATCACTAAAACCATCGCGTAATTCAGGAAAATCTTCTGCTATTTTCAAAATGCGGCTAGCCTTCTCAGCAATAAATCCGTCATCGCCTTTTGCCAAAATTTCATATTGCTTCAATAACTTGTTGAAACTAACTTTTAGCTTTAAAGGCGACTCGATGTTATCGTTAATGTCCATATTTTTAAAATGCTGATAAAACAAATTTACGAATTATTACGTGAGTCGATATTATTAAGACCACCTAACAACCAAAATGTTACAATAATGAAGTATTATAGTAGTATAGTAGTCCTTCTATTTTTATTTAAAAGAAAGAAGTAAACTAAAATAGTATTAAGAGAATTAGTTTACCGCAGGACAGTTACAATGATATGGTTCACGTTTACAACTAAAATTATACCCCAAGGTTAACTGATGAAAACCCCCGTTTGTAAACACTACCGAATTTGTTTGATAAGTATAGGTGTAGGCAAACATAAAGTTGTTATAGTTGATGCCCAAAATTGGAGTTATTTGTTGAAGTTTTTGACTACTAACCGAATTGGAATTGGTTATATACTCTGTCCCATCAAAACTATTTCTATATGACAACCCTCCCCATAATTTACCAAAGTCCATTTCCTTGTAAACCTTAGCATTTACATCAATACCGCCCTCTTGGGTAGCATCCCTGTATTGAAACATAACAGATGGCTCATAACTCCAAGAACTGCCAAACCTACTGAACACATAACCTACCGAAAGCAAATAACGTCTTAAATTGCTTGTAATATTGGTATCTTTGTTAATTCCTGAATTCTTCAAAACATTCTTTACAGTAGCGTGGGCATAAAAATCAAGATAATGGTATGAGAAGCCGAAATCAAGGTTAAAATTTGTTTCATTTTGCACAATACCATCAATTATGGGATCTGGTATTGGGGCATCACCCAAAAAAGTAGTTTCATCCAATTGGTATTGAATAAACCCTGCACTTAAACCAAATGAAAGCATATTCAAATCTACACTACTTCTTGAAAACATAATGTGGTGTGCATAAGTAGCGTAGGCTCCTTTCTGTGAGTGGTATCCATTTTTATCGGCATACAAAATACCTCCAAGTCCTGACGGAGACTCACCCACCCTTCCATTTAGACTTAATGTTAAAAGTTTTGGTGCATCTTCTTGCCCAAACCACTGCTGCCGCCCTGTTAACCTAACTTTAGAACAGTTGGCTATACCAGCCATAGATGGGTGAATTAAATAATAATTATCGGTAAGATAATCGGTATATATGGGCAACCCTTCTTGCGAAATAGCCAGTTTGGAGCAAAGCAAAAATGTAACCACTAAAATGATAGTTCTTAATCTCATAACAATCGTAACAAGCAATCATGGTTTCTAACAAACGTGCTGATTATTAAAATATTATATTCATCACAGCACTGATACTTCATTAGTTTTTAACTCTAATTTAGCATATACTAAAACTCAAATATAGGATTTCTAAAGTTTTCTTTTAGTACTTTTGTAAAAAATTAGCTAAAATGAACACTTTCGAGGTTTCTGTGCGAGAAACAACAAATAACGCCATTATAAAGTTTGAATTGAATCAATTTATTACAAAACACCAAAGTTTTGAGTTCAACAACATTGATGAAGCAAAAAATGCGCCATTGGCCCAGCAATTGTTTTATTTACCATTCGTTAAAAAAGTATACATTTCGGGCAACTTTATTGCCGTTGAACGGTACAATATTGTTGAATGGGGTGATGTACAAGACGAAGTTGCCGAACAAATTGAAGCTTATTTGAATGACGGAGGCATTATAGTTGAAGAAGATGCAACCCAAAAAAAAGTACCCGTTACGGTTTATGCCGAAAGCACGCCCAACCCCTCAGTAATGAAGTTTGTGGCAAACAAAAAGATTGTCAATACGCTATTTGAATTCACCTCCATCGACGAAGCAAAACTCTCGCCACTTGCCACAGAACTGTTCCATTTTCCGTTTGTGAAAAGTATTTTTCTTGACGAAAATTATGTATCCATTACAAAATATGATGTTGCTGAATGGCAAGACATCACCATTCAACTTCGTGAATTCATCAAGAATTATATCGAAAACGGCAAAGAAATAGTCAAGCCAAATGCCGCCGAAACATTGCAAAAATCAACAGAACAATTGGATAGTCAGTTTGATACCTTGGATGACACATCCAAAGAAATCATAAACATTCTCGAAGAATATGTAAAACCAGCAGTAGCTAGTGATGGCGGGAACATTCAGTTTATTTCTTACGACGAGAGCACCAAAAATGTTAGTGTTATGTTACAGGGTGCATGCAGCGGTTGCCCATCATCAACGTATACGCTTAAAAGTGGCATCGAAAATATGCTCAAACAAATGTTACCTGGTAAAGTAGAGATGGTTGAAGCCATAAACGGATAGTCTTCCACTTTTTTTGTGACCAAATTTAACTACCTTTGAGTGCAAAGGTCTCGCCGGATTTCTAAAACCTCAGCAATGAACAGCATTACCATAAGCTTGATTATTTTGGTAGCTTTAGAGCATGTCTATTTTTTAATTTTAGAGATGTTTTTATGGACCAAACCAAAAGGCATAAAAACCTTTGTTTTAAAATCAAAGGAATATGCGGAAGACACTAAAGTTTTAGCCGCTAATCAAGGGTTATATAATGGCTTTTTGGCAGCTGGATTATTTTATTCAATAGTTTTACAAGACACTAAAATTGCCACTTTTTTTCTCTTTTGCGTGACCATTGCAGGCATTTACGGGTCATATTCTACAAAGCAAATAAAACTGTTTTATAATTCAGGCCGTTCCAGCCATCTTGGCCTTAGTGAGCGCTTTGATGTTTTAAAACTTAACAGTTTTTTCACTTGAATATTAAGAAAAAGGCTATAAAAATCATTATTTTACAACTCTAATATAAATTATAAAAATTATGGATATTGAAAAATGGATTGACAAAGGATACGAATTAATTATGTCATTTGGTCCAAAAATAATTGGGGCTATAGTCATATGGATTATTGGGTCTTGGGTCATTAAAAAAATAGTTAAGGGTACAAGAAAAATAATGACCAAGCAGAATTATGATGAAAGCCTTCAAAAATTCTTGGTGAACCTATTGGGCTGGATTTTAAAAATTGTTTTAATTATCGTTGTACTTGGCACTGTAGGTGTTGAAACCACATCGTTTGCGGCAATTATTGCCGCTGCAGGTTTGGCCGTTGGTTTAGCACTTCAAGGTTCTTTAGGAAATTTTGCTGGTGGTGTACTCATTATGATTTTTAAACCTTTTAAAATTGGAGATTTAATAGAAGCTCAAGGTGAACTGGGAACAGTTAAGGAAATTGAAATTTTCACTACAAAGTTAACCGGACTATCCAATCGTGAAATTATTATTCCTAACGGTGCCTTATCAAACGGAAACATCATAAATTACACTACAGAAGGCACACGCCGCGTAGATTTGGTTATTGGAGTTGATTACGGTTCAGACATTAAGAAAACCAAAGAAGTATTGATGAATGTTTTAACATCGAACCCTAAAGTGATAGAAACCCCTGCCCCGTCAGTAAATTTAATGGAATTGGCCGATAGCTCTATAAACTTTGCGGTAAGACCTTGGTGTAAATCGGAGGACTATTGGGCCGTTTATTTTGGTGCAACAGAAGAAATCAAAGAAGCTCTTGATTCTGCTGGCATAGAAATACCATATCCACACCGAGTTATGGTGAACAAATAAAAACGTTTAGGATTTCGGCTTTAAAGCCACAAAATCTTTTAAATAATAAGGTTCAAAATAGGCGACATCTTCGGTGTCGCTTATTTTATATTTGCTATATGCCAAATGCCCCATTTCATTTGCTGAAGGCAATTCCCCTTCTATAAAAATAGCATTAGGGTGATTTATTAACGTTTTGGTTTTTTCAACCCCACTACCAACAAAATAAACTTTACCTTTTTCCAAATATTCCGCGAAAGCACTTTCATCTAAAATTTGCGCTTGGGTTTCCCTAATTTTACAATGATTTGAATCGTAAATCGCAGAGTAAACCTCCAATCTTCTGGCATCCAGCATGGCTACAATAAAACCTTCTTCTGTATTCACTTTATGTGCCAACGACTCCAGGGTTGAAACTGAAATTAAAGGTTTATCCAATGCAAAACAAAGCCCTTTTGCTGCCGAAACCCCTATGCGCAAACCCGTATAAGAACCAGGACCTTTACTTATAGCAACGGCCGATAAATCTTGAGGCGCTATTTGGGCTTCTTTTAAAACATCATTGATATAAACATGAAGTCTTTCGGCATGTGAATAGTTTTTATCATTGTCTTCTTTCAGAACAATGGTTTCTCCATTTTTTGAAACGGACACCGAACAATTGGTGGTTGCGGTTTCTATGTTTAAAATAAGTGCCAAATTAAAAAGTTATAATTTTTCCCATGTAAAAGTCTAAAACTTTTGTCTTAAAAACAAAATCATATTTGGCATTTATCAATGAAGATTCTGCATTTATTAGCTGCACTCTTGCCTGCTCCAGTTCAAAGGCTGTCATAGCCCCATTATCATAACGTTCCTTTGAATTGCTAAAGGCCAATTCTTGTGATACCAAAGATTTTTTAGCAGCCTCATACGCTTTTAAAGCTGCTTGTGCATCGGTAAAAGCCCGTTGGATATTGGATTCTAAGTTCAACTTTGTCTGCTCTAAATTAAGCACACGGTTCGCTTCTTGAATTTTTGATTTAGCAACTGCTGTTTTATTTTGAAATCTTGAAAAAATAGGGATATTAACATTTAATCTCAAACTATGCCCTTTGTTGTCATTTAATTGCTGGAAAAATGAATTGTCGCTTGATAGATTTGAAAAATTTGCCCCGGAATTAAACCCGTAACCCAAGGTTACATTCGGCAAATAACCAGTTTTAGCTATTTTGGTAGCGAGTTCTGCATTTTCAATATTTTTTTCAGCTACCTTGATTTCATTTCGATTTTGAAAAGCGTAATTTAAAATTGGTGCAATGTCTGAATAAAGTAGTGCCGCCGAAGGGCTGTCGATTTCAATAATTTCAACATCGAAATTCCCAAATGGCACTTGCAATAATTGCGACAATGATAGAAGTGCCAAATTATAACTGTTTTCCGCAAGCGTAACCTGTTGTTCATCCCTGCTTAGGGTAGCCTCGGCATCATATATGTTGGCCTTGGGTTGAACCCCAGCGTTTACCAAATCCTTTACCTGCTCTAATTGTTGTTCGCTAAAATCAAATTGAGCCTGAGCCGTTTCAAGGTTTTCCTTATTAAACAAAACATTTAAATAGGCATTGGCTACGTTTAAAGAAATATCATCCTTTATTCTGTTTAACTCAAATTCGTTTGTTTCTAAATTCAACAACGATTGCTTGTATAGGTAAGTATTTCTAAATCCATTAAATACCGTTTGAGACACGCTTAACCCCACACCAGTTGAGTGGAATGTTCTATCCACAAAGTTTCCTGGATAAAGTTCCGCTTGCCCTAAACTCATAGATTGCGAAATACCCATTCCCAACGAAGGATAAAACTGCCCCTTTGATGCTATAATATCCTGTTCGCTAACAAGCAAGGTGTTTTGGGCTTGCTTGACGTTAATGTTATTTTCCAGAGCATGTGCAACACATTCTTGTAAAGTCCATTTTTTTTCCTGTGCAAAAGACATCAAGGAACAAATAAGGCCAAGAAATAGACTAATTTGCTTTATTTTAATTTTCCTCATTGCCTTCATTGTCTTTTGATGCTTTATTCCAAACTTTTATTTTATCGCCCATTTTTACACCCTCGGTAATTTCAATATTTATTCCATCAGATATTCCCAGTTCCACATCGGCTTTTCTATACTTGTTTTCTCCATCTAAAATCTCAACAAAAGGTTTTTCGGTGAACCTATCGTACTGTAACAATGCTTCTCTTATGGCCAAAACACTATCTTTGGCTTCCAAATCAATTTCGGCATTGGCACTGTACCCTGCCCTAATATTGGTAATGGAATCTATCTTTACATCTGCCTTTATGGTAAACTGTACCGCACCATTTTCTTCAATACCTTTTGGTGCCACGAAGGTTAGTGTAGCCGGAAATTCCTTATCGTTGATGGCGCCCAGAATCACTTTTATTTCTTTGCCTTCTTTTAATTTACCTACTTCGGCCTCATCTACTTTTCCTTCAAAAATCATTAAACTCATATCGGCTATCGTGGCAATCGTTGTACCTGCGTTAAAATTGTTACTTTGAATAACCTGGTCGCCTTCCCTTACAGGTATTTCTAAAATAGTTCCCGGAATTTGCGCGATAATATTGGTGTTCGCAGAACTTCCACCAGAAATAGAACCACGCTTGATAATTTGATAGTCGTTTTGCGCTTGTGCCAATGCCTCTTTTGCCTGGTTGAATGATAATTCACTGTTTTCAAAATCTTGTTGCGAAATCACTCCTTTTTCAAACAATGCCTTGTTTCTATCATATAACGTTTTTGCGTTATCGAATGACAACTTACTTGAAGCAATTCTACTTTTGGCACTAACCAAACTTTGCTCGTTCGGCACGACCCTTATTTTTGCTATTAAATCACCCTTCTTCACGATGTCTCCTTCTTCAACAAGAATTTTATCAACGATGCCCGAAATCTGAGGTTTTAACTCGACTTCCTCCTCTGGGTTAAGTTTTCCTGTTGCAACCGCCTTCGTATTAATAGGTGTATAAAAAGGCTCTTCAATCTTGTAGTCTATAATATCTTTTGAATTGGAATCCTTAAAATATTTTAACACAAACGCCAACGCTATGATTGCGACCAATACTAAAATAATCTTTACTGTTTTATTCATTTTTTTGATTGTTTATTCTTCTCTTAATGCTTCAATAGGTTTTACACTCGTGGCTTTAAAGGCTGGTATCAACCCTATTAAGGTCCCCAAAACCACTAATATGATTAAGGCTATAAATACCACGATGATTGGAACTGATGCATTTACTAAAATCGCATTGTCGCCTTGACCATAAAAATGGTCCAATAAAATTAAAATCCACCCTCCTGTTATTATACCTCCAATTCCAGCAATTAATGTCAGGAAAACGGCCTCAACCACAATTTGTCTTTTAATTTCAAAAGGTGTTGCTCCTATAGCTCGTCGGACACCAATTTCTTTGGTCCGTTCTTTTACGGTTATCAATAAAATATTACCAATAGCAAAAACTCCGGCAATTAATGTGGCTAAACCAACAAACCAAGTTAAAAACTGCATACCTGTTAAAAAATTGGTGGATTTCTCAAATCTCTTTCCCAAATTGAAACTCCTAAAAGCTCGATTATCTTTTGGGTGTACATCATTCAATGTTTTTAGGAGTAACTTGGCATCATATTCAATTTGCTCGATATCGTATTCAGGTTTTCCTGTTATCATTAAAAATCCGATACGCTCACCTTGATTATACACTTGTTGGAAAGTGGTGAATGGGATGTGTATATCTTCGCTCGGACCAAATGGCAAATCATCTCGATCATACAACCCAACTACCTGATAACTGATATTATTAATTTGAATATACTCGCCAATAGGATTTTCATCTTTTTGGAACAACTGCTTATAAATATTTTCAGAAAGTACCGCTACTTTTTTGTTATTGTCAATGTCATTTTGATTAATAAACCGGCCATTGATAAGATTCTTCTTTTTTACTTTATCTAAAACGGGATAATCTCCCATAACGTTGAACCTTCCTGAAAGAAAGTTTCTTACCACTTGACCTTGATTCATGTTTCTGGGCACAACAAACTCGATTCCTTCAACATTTTCTTCAACTTTTTTAATATCCGTCAAGGTCATTTGTACCCGTCTACCTTCCTGAAAACCTTTAAATGGCTTGTCAGTGCTCCAACTCCAAATAAAAACGCTATTAGTGGCAAAATCACCAAACAACCTGTTAAATGCATTTTCCAATCCTCTTGCCGAACCGAGCAACCCAATGAGCAACAAAATACCCCACCAAACACCAACCATAGTAAGCACAGACCTCAGCTTGTTTTTGCCCAAACTGCCTAAGACTTCTTGCCATGTATCTCTATCCAGTAAAAATCTAAACATTACTAATCGTTTCTTAAAGCCACTATTGGTTTTATATTTGACGCCTTTTTTGCTGGAAAATATCCCGCTATGGCACCGGCTATAATCAAAGCCAGCGTAGCACCAAATATTAGGGAGCTACTTACTCCAGGATCTTTAATAGAATATTTTTCCAAACCAGGACCAACCCATTCTAAAACGCCAATTCCCAAAAGCAGACCAAAATAGCCTGCTATGGTGGTTATCAATATAGATTCTAATAAAATGATGGAAACAATAGATTTGGGTGATGCCCCCAAAGCTTTTCTAATACCAATTTCTTTCGTGCGTTCCTTAACAATAAAAATCATGATATTACTGACCCCTACAACTCCTGCTATTAAAGTGCCAATACCTATAACAAAGATTATTACCGTTAATCCAAACGTCATTATTTCAACTTGTTTGGTGCCTTGAGCAAAATTCTGAACCATTATGGCTCTTTGATCGCTTCTGGCTACCGAAAACCGATCTTTTAACTTTTTGGTAATATCCGCACCGAAGGCCAATGCGGCATCACTATTCATTTCTGGGCTATAGGTTAAATGCATAAAGTCGATAAAATCCGTATTGCCGTAAAGTAACTGTGCTGTTGTTAAGGGCACATAAATAACCCGTTCCTCATTATCGCCTTCATCATCGGTAAAAATCCCAACAACTTTAAATGATATGCCATTTAAACTAACATACTTTCCTATGGCATTTTCCTTGGCGAACAATTCATCATTTACAACTTTACCAATTACAGCAACTTTGGTCTTATGATTTAAATCGTTTTGGTTGACATAACGTCCTTCACAAACCACATTATTCTCAATGAACATGTATTCCGGATGCACTGCCCTAAGTTGATAATTGTTCTTTTCGCCTTTAAAACTGGCCGTAACATTTCTATTGACTTTACTGGTCATATACTGCACCTTATCTCCAAACTCATCCATAATGAAGTCGTGATCTTCATTCTTAAACCGAATTAACCTACCCGCTTGAAGCCCTTTATGGGCTTTGGTTGTCATTCCTGGAAAAATAACTATGGAATTGTTGGCATCGGTACCAAAGGCTTCCTTAAACGTGTTTTGCAAACCGTTGGCAATGCCAAAAAGAATGGCGAAAAGTAGAATAGCAAATGCTACGGTAAAACCAGAAAGTACACTTCTGGTTCTATTTTTATTTATACTTTGAAATATTTCCCGCCAAAGGTCTAAATCAAACATGTTGTTGTGCCCTTACTTGCTTTATTTTTTTGTCTTCCATGATGACCCCATCGCGAAGCTTTACAATGCGTTTGCACATATTGGCAATGTCTTCTTCGTGGGTTACCATTAAAATGGTTTTTCCTTCGTCATTTAGCTGCTGAATAAAGGCCATAATGTCGTACGACGTTGTGCTGTCCAATGCCCCGGTAGGTTCATCGGCTAAAAGTAATTTAGGATTTGCCGCCAATGCCCTTGCAATGGCTACACGCTGGTTTTGACCTCCGGAAAGTTCCTTTGGTAGATGGTGCGCCCAATCGGCCAAGCCAACTTTCTCCAAATGGAACATGGCTTTTTCTTGACGCTCTTTACGTTTCATACCTTGATAATACAAAGGAAGCGCTACATTTTCAAGAGCGTTTTTGTAATTGATTAGGTTGAATGACTGAAAAATAAAACCCAAAAATTTATTTCGGTATAATGCTGCTTTTTTTTCGGTGAGATTTTTTATTGGCAAACCATCCAGAATATAATCTCCTGAATCGGCCTCATCCAGCATCCCTATAATATTGAGCAAAGTGGATTTACCTGAACCGGAAGACCCCATAATGGCCACCATTTCACCATCTTCAACATTTAAATCTATTCCTTTTAAAACATGTAAACTAGAATCTCCTATAGGATAGGATTTGTGAAGCTGATGGATTTTTAACATAACTTTGATTGATTTAAGTAGTGCTAATTGCTTTACAGTTAGACTATCAATACAAAGAAATGTTACATGAAAAGCAAATAAAAGTTTTTATTACTTTTTTAACGTATTGTATTTACGGTAAATAATGTAACCTATACCCCCAATTAGTATATAAGGTATGGCCATAAGGTAAATGATACCATCATTAATGCCCTTGGCAGCCGTTTGCCCTTCTTCGTTTTCCAACACGGCGCGACACATGGCACATTGGGCATTGCCATTTAGAAAAAAGACAAGTGAAAAGAGAAAAAAGACAACTTTTTGTTTCATAGTTAAAAGATTCTTCGACTCAAGTTTATCTTGAGCGGAGTCGAAAGGCTCCGAATAACCTTAAATATAATAAGGAGAAATCATAAGATAAACAATTACACCTGTGATAGCAACATACAACCACAAAGGAAAAGTCAATTTAGCTATTTTTCTATGTTTTTCAATATTATTTGTAATGGCTCGAACATAGGTTATTAAAACAAACGGAATAATAACCACAGATAAAATAATATGCGTCAATAGTACAAAATGATATATATAAAGTGCACTACCGACAGCTTCCTTCTCATTTGGGTCTAAAATCCCATTATGATTAATGTCACCAAATTTGGTGGAATCGCTAGTCATGTGATATGCCACATACATAACCAAAAAAGCTACAGAACACCAAATAGCCGTAGTCATTAAATTTTCATGAAGCACCAAATTTTTATTCTTTATAGCTTTAAATGCAATGATTAGAATTATTGCTGTTAACCCATTAATCGTAGCATAGATAGGAGGTAGAAAGGTTAATGGTTCTACATTGGGAATTCGAACTCCAAACAATATAGCAACTACTACTGGTATAACAACCGATAGAAGGATAATGAGTTTATTGTATTTCTTGTCGTCTAAAATCTCTTTTGTATTATTCATTGAGCAATTTTTTAATATCTTCTTTTAATGCACTTATTTCTTCTGGAGACCCGTCATCGTCCACCTTTTCCTCTTCTGAAACTATCCCTTTGTAATAGATTATTGGGTTTCCAAAAACATCTTTTCTAGATCTGATGAATCCGTTTTTATCAATAAGGGCAAAATTCCCTGAGTGTTCAAAACCGCCCGCAACTTCAGCTTCCTCAGCTGTATATAAATTAAAGCCTTCGTTAGCCAATTTGTAAATAGTTTCCTTATTCCCGGTCATTAAATGCCAATTTGGATTGGTGACACCGTACTGTTCAGCATAATTTTTTAAAACTTCAGGAGTATCATAATCTGGGTTTATGGTGAATGATGCAACACCAAAATCTCCAAAATCCTTAAATGTATTTTGAATCTGAATTAGGTTTCTATTCATTCTTGGGCAGATGGTAGGGCAAGTAGTAAAGAAAAATTCAATAACATAAACTTTACCTTCATAATCTTTGTTTGTTACCGTTTTTCCATTTTGATCGGTAAATGAAAATGCAGGCACTTTTTTTGGCTCTCCGTTAATTTCGATGAAAGCTAAGTTGGAACCAACTGATTTATTTTCTGTTGCATAATCACTTCTGCTTTCATTTCTAATCACATCTTTATTCGTAATCCGATCAATAATTTTGGGAATAAAAATGATTCCGAAAACAAGAATTATAAATGCGATTCCTATGTATGAATAATTTGTTTTTTTACTCATGGTTTTGATTTAAATCGTTTGCCCTTCTAACCTCAGAATTAAATTCGCCTTTTCGTTTTTGTCTATATTCTGTAAACAAAATGCGCATATCTTCGCTCATTTTATTTTTTATTTCGGCCACTTCAATGCAGTTGTAGGCATACAAACCGTACATGGGTTTGTTTTTTTCAATTTCACGATCCGTTCTATCGTCCAATCTACCGCGTTGGTTTAAGTCCTTATCAATAATAAATACATTATTTGATGATAAATCAGAGGAAAGTGGTTTAACGGATTTGAGACTATTAAACTGTTTCTTTAAATCTTCAAACTCGCCAAAAACAAAATGCCAGAATTTTAAATCTTCATAAGAACTAATCTCTGCTTTAAGCTTTTCAACGGCATCTTCTGTACCATTGGGCATTAAAATAACGATTTGAAACTTTTTGAAACCTTTAAACTTATCGTACACCAACTCTTTTAAATTCGATGCAGCGGTTGCATTATCGAGCGGATTAGCCCCAAAAAAACCAAGCACAGTAATATTATCTTTCAAGCCTATTTTTTCTTCAGAACTGGAAGCAAAATCATCTATATCCAAAACCTGTTCACTCACAATATCCAAAGGTATATAATTATGGGTTGCTGGATATAGCATTAATAAAAAAGTGACAGGAAGAAAAAATAAAATTCCTAAAATTAAATAACGACCAACTTTTTTTTGTTTCATCTGTTAATATATATTTTTTTAAAAGGTCAGATGTAACATCCAAATTATAATCTGTGCCATATTAAAATCCATAATGGATGTTTCATAAAAACAGGCTAGATTTCGCACTAAAAAAGCGTTGCAAAAATAAAAAAAGACGGTTTAAAAACCGTCTTTATATCTTAATTTAACACTTCAATACTGTACATCAACAGAACCAAAAATGCTTTTAAAAATCTCTTTTTATGAATCCTTCGTCATAAACTCTAAATACATAACCTCCCTCTTGCAATAAGATAAAAATCAAATAAAGAATCAAGAAAATAGCTGTCCATACAACCATACGTCTTAACGCTTTTACTTCATCGCGCATATGCATGAAATCCCAAGTAATGTAATAAGCTTTTACCAAAGTTAAAATGATGAAAATCCAGTTAAGCCCTTTCATGCCCAATATATGGAACATTAAACTTTCTGGCTTATATATACCTAGAGCTACCTCAACTGCCGTTACAATAGACAATAAAATTAAAACACCCCAAATTTTTTGGGTATTAGATTTGAATTTTATTAAACCTCTTAATATTGCTAAATTATGTCCGTGTGCCATTTTTTATTCTATTATCAATTAAACTAGGTAGAAGAATGTAAATACAAATACCCAAACCAAATCTACAAAGTGCCAGTAAAGACCAACTTTCTCTACCATTTCATAGTTTTTACGTCTTTCGTAAGTACCTAATATTACATTGAAAAATATAATGATATTAATCACTACTCCAGAAAATACGTGGAAACCGTGGAAACCAGTAATGAAGAAAAAGAAATCTGCAAATAATGGTGACCCATATTCATTTACGTGAAGATTGGCCCCTTCAACCACCAATTTACCGTTTTCCTTTATTTGCTTTAAAGATTCTTCTCTGGTTAAAACTGTTTTGTGTCCATGTTCATCCAACAATTGGCTTCTTACCAATATATTGTCGTGCTCTTCCAATCCGTTTATTACTTCTTCAACAGTGTATGGAGGCAAAGAACCTTCGGAAACAAACCATAAACCTGTATTCCTTTTATCTTGAACACGGTCGTGTTCCTCAACGGCAGCAAAATCCCTTATGGCTACACGATGACCATCAGTATCAACAAACTGTAAAATGTTTCCTCCTTTTGTTTGTACCGCTCCATAATCACCTTTTATAAAAGTTGCCCATTCCCATGCTTGAGATCCAACGAAAATCAAACCTCCAATAATGGTTAAAAACATGTATAATGTAACTTTCTTTTGATTTAAATGGTGACCAGCATCTACTGCTAATACCATGGTAACAGAGGACATGATAAGTATGAACGTCATAAAAGCCACATAAATCATTGGCAACTCCTGTCCGTGTAAAAACGGCACGTGGGTAAATACTTCGTCGGCAATTGGCCAGGCATCAATAAATTTGAATCTTGAAAATCCGTAAGCCGCTAAAAACCCAGAAAATGTTAAGGCATCAGAAACGATGAAAAACCACATCATCATTTTACCATAACTTGCTTTTAGTGGCTGGTTACCTCCACCCCAAGTTTTGCCTTCTACTACTGCTGTACTCATATATAATGGTTGTTATTTAAAAGTTGCACAAAAATAGTCATTTTATTTATCTAATAAAATATAAAAATAAAAAGAGGTATACCCACAGTATATCTATGAAATGCCAAAAGGTTGCCGCTAGTTCAAACCCTAGCATTTTGGTCGCATCATACTTTTGTTTAAAATGATTATAAATTACAACCAAAAGACAAATTAAACCTACAATAACGTGCAAAATATGCACAACTGCAATCAAATAAATGTAAGACATGGTTACATTACTGGTCGGGCCAGTAAAATTATACCCCAAGTCGATAATTTGCCGAAAGCCTGTAAACTGGTTGAAAATAAAAATTACTCCCAAAACAAGTGTAGCAAACAACAATAAGGAAGTACCATTTCTATTACCGTTTTTCAATGCTCTTTTAGCAAAAAGGAACGTTACGCTGCTCAAAACAATGACGATGGTACTCACCAAAAACGCATTGGGCAATACAAAATCTTTTAACCAATCGGGTCTTGAGCTACTAACAATAAAAGCACTTGTCCATCCCATAAAAGACATAATGAGGGAAACAATACCAAACCAGAGCATCATTTTCTTTGCTCTTGCGTTCTTTTCTTCTTGGGTACCTTGAGTTAAATCCATAGTTAACTTATAAATTTATCTATAACATATATAATCTGTACCAATGTAATATAGGAAACACTTACCAACATGAGTTGTTTTGCCGCCTTTTCAGTCATTTTATTGAATAATCTAACGGCATAATACAACATCCAAAGTCCAACTGCAAAAACCAATACAGCAGCCACAATAGATAAATGCAATCTGCCCGTAAAACCAAAAACTGGAATAACAGAAACTATGATGGTCCAAATAGTATACATCATCGTTTGTACTGCTGTTCCTTTATCTTGTTTCCCGGTTGGCAACATAAAAAACCCTGCTTTTTCATAATCGCTGAACAAAAACCAACCTATGGCCCAAAAGTGCGGGAATTGCCAAAAAAACTGTAGAGCGAACAACGTTCCTGGTTCAATACCAAAATCATCGGTAGCAGCTACCCAACCCAACATAAAAGGAATAGCACCTGGAATGGCACCTACAAAAACAGCCAAAGGCGTTTTAGTTTTTAAGGGCGTATAAACGCAAGTGTACAAAAAGATGGAAATTGCCCCAAACATTGCTGTTTGTTTGTTGATGGTATAAAGTATAATGACACCTAACAACGCAAAAATTGATGCTATAATAAAGGCAGTAGTTACCGACATCCGCCCAGCAGGAACTGGCCTATTTTTGGTTCGTTCCATCAAGGCATCCAAATCTTTTTCAATAATTTGATTGAACGCATTTGAAGCACCAACCATGAAATATCCTCCGAAAGCGAGTAAAATCAAGGTTTTTAAATCAACGGTTTCAACACCCAATAAATAACCAGCCAATGATGAAAACACCACACTCAAAGCCAAGCGCATTTTGGTGATTTCCTTAAAATCTGAAATTAAAGAAGGTGTTGCCAATGAAGATTTTGAGTTGCCCAATAGTACTTTTTCTTATCCGCTTTTAAATAGCGAGTGCAAAGATACTTCTTTAAAGCATTTTGAGCAATGGTTTTTAAACTGAATTGAAAACGGTTTTGATTGAAATGTTTTGGCTCTCAATTGACGATATGCTGAAACAAGGCTTCGACTGCGCTCAGCCTAACAGTCCAAGTAACACTTTCATTGTCAAAAATCAAAATACCAATTAAATAAATCTGTTCTTATTCCAAAATTTAACCAAACAGTATTGTTTTTAAAAGTTGAATTGGTTGTGGCTTCAGGATTAAAATTCCTAAATGAAATATCTGCAAAAATCTTTAAGTTGGATGCTGGGTTAACCAAATAGCCCGCTTGTAAATTCCCATAAAAGGTTGTGGTTTCAATTCCTTGGCCAACTTTAACACCAGTATCAAAAGGACGGTCGTCATAACTTCGGTATATATCGCCGCCATAGCTAAAATCATCTGTGCCATTATTAAAATCCAAACCACGTTTACCAAAAATTAATTTGGCATCGCCAAACCAACGTTGGTATCGGTAACGGCCGATAAAAATCGCTTCACTAAAGTTGGCTCCCCATAAATGGGCCATAGGCTGGTTATTATGCCCATAATTCAGCACAATGGTATTATGTGAATACGTGTATGGGCGCACACGATTGTACTCAAATTGCAACAACAAATTATCAACCTTAAAGGCATTATAATATTTTACGCCAAGTTGGTAACCGTACTTGTTTTTCCAACTTTTTTCTCCGCCTTTAATATCACCAAGTGAAAATTCATCCAATATAAATTGCCCATAAGCATTTACATTATCGCAAAATTTATATTTGGCTGAAGTCCCCAAAAGAGCGTTTCCAGCACCCTGACCTGTTTCAAATTCAATAGCCCTGAAAAAAATAATAGGGTTTAGGTAGTTTACATCAAAGCCACGATTGTTACTGTTTGTCCAAAGCACCGATTCAAACAAACCTAAATTCAATCGTTTTGAAATATTCCAACTTAAGTAATGATTAGCGATATATTTGGTCAAAAAAGCTTTGTCTTGTTCTACCTCATCCCTTACATCCTTAGCCCACATCCATGTATTGGTATATTTTATTTTCCAAAACTTGGTGTTCAATCTCAAAAATGGATGCGGACTTGCCACATCACTCAACAATAATGAACGGTAACCATCACCAATAAAGTTTTTGCCATGCCCAAACTGGATATTCATAAAATCGGTTGGCGCATACGATAAGTAAGCTTCAGCCACAGGGTAGTCATATGAATCCGTTTTAAAACGCTTTGCAATGCCACGCCCGGGAATGATTGCCGGATCGGGGCCAAAGGCCTTTAGGCTTTCTGAATATCTGTTTACATAATATGCAAAACGCCCTTGACTTTCAAAAACCGAAGAATAAAAATTGAGCTTTTTGCCCAAACCACCTTGTATCAAAATCCCACGAGTATTGTTGTATGTTGAACCCTCCTCGGAATCACTGCCTAATTGTAAATCAAAAATAGGGTCGATGGTAAACCAATAATCTTTTCCTTGTAATTGAACCAAATGCTCGTTCCACAGCTTTTTTCCCACCCAAGTATTGGTTGACTTTTTTAATTGTTCTTGCTCTGCCTTAAAATCATAATATTTTGAAACTTCTTCATATACAAAAGGCTTGGATGCCGTATGGCTATTGGTTCCAACCAAGTTCATTCTTCTATCAAACCTGGCATAATCACTATGGGTAAATTGAATATTCAATTGGCTATTATAAGCTTGGTTTTCAAAAGCTAACAAATTGGCATTAACACTATCAAATTCCTTCTTGGCTCTTTCTTCTTCTTTTGAAATTTCGTTTTCCTGAGCCAAATCTTGGGTAACAACAGTTTGATTTTGCAACGGTATTTTTATGGGCATTGAGTATTGCTTAAATGTTTTTCTGCCATTGTAAGTTGCCGGTGATATTTGTGGCAATGTTGCAAAAACATTTTTTGCTTCTTCCTTGAGCTCATTGTATAGGGCATCTACATAAATCACCCGAAACTTGCCCAAGGTATCAACCTCAAAAAGCACCACTACCTCACCTTTATAATTTTGGTTTGAAATGTGCTGAGGTACTTTAAAATTATTGTAAACATGGTTGATCACCTGCTTATCAAAACATGTTTGTAAATCATTTATAGCTGTAGTATCGCACGCTGGAAAAATAGGAGGCTTTTCATTTGAAATGGCGTTTTGAGCATAACCATTATGTAGTGCAAAAAGTAGGAACAGTACAATAAATTGCTTCATGCTGATTTGTTGCGTGTTGATTTAGGGTTGAAAGATACTATATATTTTAATAATGCCCATTAAAAAAGCCGTTATCGTATCTGTGATAACGGCTTTGCAAACTAAAAATTATGTGCTATTTATTGCACCTGAAATATAATTGGTAAATCGTAAACGACTCCAACATTTTTATTGTTTTGCCTACCTGGAGTCATTTCTGGCATCAATTTTATTACTCGTTTTGCCTCTTCACTTAGTTCTGGAATTGGAGCCTTGGTTTGTATATCGTTTACATTACCTGTTTTGTCTATAGTGAACCTGACAAAAATCTTTTGTTTTCCAGACAACCCGTAATCAGATGCTATATCACCTCCTTCAAATTTTCTTTGAATAAGTTTCGTGATTTTATCAGACATGCATTTTCTTCTTTCATCATTGTTTTTTGATTTTTCGCACCCAGGATAGATAGGTACATTTTGGATAAATCTAATAGGAACATTTTCTTCAACCGGTTCATCAATTACATTTACTTTACTGGGGTCAATAGGTTCATCTGAGGCTAAATTTTGTTCACTGGTAATGATTTTAAGTTCATTTTTAATTTGAAAATCATTATTAACCTCTTCAATCTCATCAATCAATTTGGTTACATTTTGAGCCTCCTTTTGTTGCTCTGGCTTTGGTTCTTCATACGCCTTGAAATTTTCAATGTAAATTTCTTCTGGGTCATTCGGAGGCAAAACCTCTGTTATGACAGGAATTGTTTTTTCAAACCTCATCTCCAGCAAACCAAAGGCCGCCAGTAAACAGACAATTAGCCCTATTTGAAAATAAAGGGTAGAGTTTTTTTGTAAATTTGCTTCATACTTTTGCGATTTTTTCACGATTTGCTCATTTTGCCGAATGAGTTCGTGAGATTTCTTTTGATTTCTCATAATAATTATAGTTTAAATGTTAATATTATGATAAAGTCACAATAAGCATACCAAAAAGAAATCCCGTTACGGTTTTTGTAACGGGATTTTATGTATTCAATTCAGATCAAGAAATCGTTCAAAGTTTTGGCATAAAAAAACCTCGAATAAAAATTCGAGGTTTTTAATTTATAAATAATAATCTAAGTTATTAATCTTGAACTTGGAAAATAATTGGCAACGAATATGGAACGTTTACAGGTTTACCACGTTGTTTTCCTGGTTTCATTTTTGGCAATAAGCCAATAACACGTGCAGCCTCCTTTTCTAATCCTGGGTGCGGAGCTCTGGCACGTACACCTGTAATACTTCCAGTTTTGTCTATTTTGAAAATTACGTTGATACGTTGTCTTCCTGATAAACCTAGTTCACTAGCCAATTCTGTATTGAATTTTTTATTAACGAATTGTGATATCTTTTGAGACATACAATCTCTCTTTGCATTATTGTTTGGCTCATTTTCACATCCTGGGAAAACAGGTACATTTTCAATTACAGAGAATGGAACATCAATGTCTTCCTCAACTTCAACAACCTCTACTTCTTCAACCTCAACAATTTCTGTTTCTTGATCAACCTCGGTAGATTCAATTACTGTTTCCTCTACTTCAACCTCATCCTCAACAATCTCAATCACCTCAGGCGCTGCTGGTGGTGGTGGTGGCGGTGGTGGAGTTTGGATTTGCTCTGTTAATGGAATTTCTTCTTCAAGCTCCTCTTCCATAACTACCATTCCTATATCAATATCTGACTCATCATAAGTTTTGTAATTGATGGCATAGTTTGTTAGGAAAAGCATAAGTGCTAAACCAATGGCAAAGTAAAGTGAACTGTTTCGCCCAACATTAGCTTTTGGATTTTTTTTAGGTTCCATAATTTAATCGTTTATCAAGATTGCTAAAATAACTATTTATTTTTCAAAAATGCAAGCGTTTAAGAGTTTTTAACTTGTAAAGCGTGCTTAAACCAAAGTGCTATTGAAGCCAGTAGTGACCCTAGACTATTGGCAAAAATATCATGAACATCCAATGTTCTATAATCTGTCAAGACATCTTGTAACACCTCAATAATTATACCAAAAATTAGAGCAAATACCAAGGCATAAACAATTGACTTATTTGTTTTTAACCCAAAGTGGTAATTCCAAGTGCCAAACCACAAAATGGTCAGCAACACGTAGGCTAAAAAATGGAAAATCTTATCACCAAAGTAAACTCCTATATCAGGCAAATCATTCAGCCTCACTAAGCATACCATGGCTAAGGCCAAGGTGTATGCGAGGGTAAGAAAAAGCATTACTTTTTTAAGCACCTATCAGGGCTTTATAGTCATCGGCCGACATTAAGCCGTCCACTTCTGAAGCATCAGAACACTTTACTTTTATCATCCAGCCTTCACCGTAAGGGTCGGTATTCACCTTTTCTGGCTCATCTTCCAAAGACTCATTAAATTCGATGATTTCACCAGATATGGGCAAAAACAAATCAGAAACAGTTTTAACCGCCTCAACGGTCCCAAAAATTTCTTCAGCAGCCAAAGTTTCATCTAAAGTTTCTACTTCAACGTAAACAATATCACCCAATTCACTTTGTGCAAAATCGGTAATTCCAATGGTTGCAATATCGCCATCCATGGCAACCCATTCGTGGTCTTTAGTATATTTTAATTCTGAAGGAATGTTCATTTTCTCTTTTAAATTTAAAATTTAACAAATGTATTTATTCGCACCTAAAATTCAAACAGATTATGTGTTAATTCCCGAAATTATATCTGATAGTAATTCCAGATCTAATAGTGGTCTGCGGGAACGCTGTAGAAATAGCATAATCAGAGAAGGTGTAATCAAAATATAAGATACCCGTTAAATTTTTGCTGAATGCATAATCAGCCGAATACTTTAATCCCCAGATGGTTTGCCCTGACGTGACTTGATTATTTTCTAAATCCAAATACCTAATGATTGTTTTGTTGTCTCTCACAGAAATATCGGCCTTCATATTTAAATCGCTTACAATACGTCTACGCGGACCAGCCAATTTAGAACGGATGCGTAAATCCTTGATTCGGTAGCCCAACCCGATCACATATTCATTGCCTTGCACCTCGGTCATTAAATTGTTATCGAAACTCAAGGAAAGCAATCTGTCTTTTTTGATTTCAGCAAGAATTTTAACCGAATTTTTCATTTCGAAATCCAAACGAACCAACGGACTGAACATTTCTGTTAAGTTAATATTGCTGAAGAGGCGTGCATTTTTAAAATCACCCGATTGATTCAGTGCTTCTTGCGGCTGACTTGAATATGGTGTTTCTGGAACTGGCTGTTCATTATCAGCAGAATTCAAATTCAAATTGAGGTTGGTTGTAAATTGGTTAATCGTGTATGTTGAACGGTAACCATGGGTTAATGAGAACCTTTTAAAATGCTTTTTAAACCATTCAAATTTCATAAACCCAGTATATTTTAAATCCCAGTTGGGTATAGGCACGTCTCTAAAAGCCGATGTCTTTACTTTACTTGCATCTTGGCCTGTGTAAGCTGCCAAGAATGCTGGCAACAACACTTTCTGGCTATTTTTGCCAAAACCTAACGGGAAGCCATCCTCAGGATTTCTTTCATAGGCCGTTGTTCCATAGAATTTTTCGGCCAATCGTTCAGCTATAATCAATCGGTTTGTTCTAAAGTCATTGAAAGCATCCGATTGGGTTTCGTCACTTTTACCAAAAGCTGTCTTTATTAATATTGTTGAAATGTTGAAGTTTCCAAATGTATTTGGCGTTAACGGATTGTAAATTCCATTTTGCACATTATAATTCTCGGCATAATTTTCATAATAAGCTCTATTGCCAATCAAATCTATTTTTAAATCGGTAACGGGTTGTAAACTTGCCGATAAATCCAATTGTTTTGTATTTGTAGCCGTGTACTGTTGATTAAACTCTGGAAAAACCGTTAACCAACCTCTTCTCGCTGCCAGATATCTTACATCGCTTTGACTACCAAAAGTAAAACCAACTGTTGGCTTTAGGGTTCCTATAAAGCCTGGCGTTCTGGTATAACCTGGTAAAAATATACCATTGTTTTCTGAATAGCTTGCTTGAATTCTTTTAACGGTTGTTAAAATATCAACACCTGCATTTAGTATTTTGGTTAGCGATTGGCTTTTCGGTTTTTTTGGTTTATTGTTCTCTGTATTTGCTCCTGGAGGTCCACCAGGTGTCCTTCTTTGGGTCACGTTTCTAACAGGTTTTTTAACCAAGCCAATATATTTGTAAAAACTATTCATGTCCAAAGCCGCATTGATATTATGTATGTTTGAGTTTTGGATATTGTTTCCTAAATCATAGGTTTGTCCATCCAATTCGACATTTCCAAACAAATCCGATCCCTTTTGCCATTGAAAACTGCCTGTATATTGGTAGGTGGCATCTATAAAACTGAATGTTGGTATTTTATTGATAGGCAATTGATAAGTAACACCTAAATTTTGGGTTTGCCTATTGGGGTCACCAACATCAAGAAGGCCGTCCCAAACATCTAATGTTTCATCCTGTTCACCACGGATTAAATCGTTATCCTTAAAATAGTTTCTAACAATATTGTTGTTCGCCGCCGTGAAATTGAGCTGTAAGGCATCGGTTAAATTATAGTTGATGGTATATTGAAAATCGAAGGTGTAATTTCTTCTGAACAATTCTTCAATCCCAATATTTGCTCCTGTTAAATCAACTTCCCTAAATTTTTGTCTGTTAAACTGCCTGTTGATATCGGTATTGACCGTAAAGCTTGATGGCATTAAATTAAGGTTGAAATCTTTTATGATTTTCCAATATTTACCTCGGAACAAAGAATCGCTATTTTTAAATGGCTCCAACTTAACGGGATTAAAATTGTGTGCATAATTGGCACCCACGCGCAAAGTTTTATTTACGGAGTTTTCAATTTCAAAATCACGATGCTCCACCTTGTTATACGAATAATTTAAAGTAAGGTTTTCAACGTCATAAAATCTTGGAGTCTTATCTGTGGTTCTATTTTTTCTAACCCCAATAAAATTGATGCTTTGGCGTTTTGTGTAGTCTTCTGATTGCCTTTTGACACGTTCACGCTCAGCATTATCATTGGCCGCTTCCAACCTAGAATCTAGGGTTAAATCTTTATAAAACTGATCATACTTTGGTGTGATTAATTCTTCACTTTGCCCGTAATTAAATGGCAATTGAATACCCCATTTTTTTGGTAAAAGCTGACCAACATTTACATTGGTAACTACATCATATTGCTTCACGTCTTCCAGACTACGTTGGCTTGGCCCTTGCTCCAAGGCTCCAAAACCAGAAGTGCTTTGTCTTCCTGTGGCGCTAATATTTGCAAAATCGGCAATGTTACTATCCATACTTACAACGGCAGCCCAACCACCCTCGTTATCTAAATCGGAAAGGCGCAATTCATTAAACCAAACTTCTGCACACAAATCATCACTATTGGTGACGTTTTTAACACCAACCATCAACGTTCTAATATCACCAAAATTAGGATTACCTTTAATACCAACACGATGTTGATTAATAACATATCCGCCAAATGGGTCATTTGCCAAAACAATATCCCCACTTATAATATCATAGAATGTTGGGTCCTCATTGCTCAAGGTCATATCTGAAATACCTTGCGCCTTGACCTTGCCAAGAATTTCTATTGGTAAATTAATTTCGTTTTCGGTTGGCCAAAGCCCCTCCCTAGTCCTAGAAGTTGAAACCACCAATGGTATTTCTATCTGATAGTAGTTTTCCGTAAGGTCATTACCCATTCTAATAAACCCAACCAAATCGCCATCGGTTAAATTACCAGTGCCTGAATCATCGTCATCTTCAGCATGCATAAACATTCTCATACGCTTGTACTGACGCATGTCTAAGTTGATGTTTTTAAAGACTGCCCGTGAATCTTTAGACTCCAAATTACAAACATTTACTACCAGCGATTGCTCATTTTGACGCACCACAGTATTGTTATTGAACAATTGCTCTGGCTCAATGCCGGGCGGGCGTTCGTAACTGCCTTCATTTTGCAATGTCCCAATAACCCCAACAGAAAAATCAGTTTGTGGGTCGCTTGGTTCTGGGTCGTTTTTATCCAAAACTTGGGTGTAACGTCTCCAATCGCTTCGCACTAAATCTAAAGTAGCAAAACGGAACACCGTTGGCTCTGTAAATTCCTTTAAATAGATTCTTGCAAATCGAACTGATCTTAAATCGTTAATGCCTCCTATGGCCTTAACATGGGCACCTTGAACGGGAATTCTAAATTGGTACCATCTAACTACTTCTGACTCACCATTTGGGAAACCACGTTGGCGCTCTTTATAATCTCGGAGGAATTGTTTCAAAGGATTTGAATCTGGTAAATTATCAAAGTCGCCTTGGCTTTCTGGGAGATTTTGTCTTGTAAGATCTAATTCGTACTCAAAGTAGCTGTTAATCGTGTTCATGGTATTGTCACGATTAATATCCTCAACATCGGGCTGGGTGTTAGCGCCTCGGTTTGTGTTAGAAAAGGTATCCGGTGTGTTACCCTCTACACCATTAAATCTTTTGTACCGCTCAAAAATATCCCCATCAGCATTTAAAAAATAAGAATAGTTATCGTTTGAAGGGTCATCACCAAACTGACTTCCAAATGTATTAATTTCCTCAACGTCGTCATAACCATCATACCCCACATCTTGATTGGTACGCTCTTGCCCCGTAGTATCAAAAGCATAAATTAAGGACTGGTTTTGTGGCACAACCGTTCCCCAACTTGTTGGGGTTTGCTGCAATAAACTTATGTCTCCATTTTCAGGCAATCCGTTTTCATAAAGTTTTTTACCATCTCGAATAATATCCTCTGAAATATTACCTAAGTTGAACACCAATTTACCTCCAGGATTACCTGGATTACCTTGAAACGGATCTTGTAACCAAAAATCAATGTATTCTACGTTTTGTTGTTCAAAATCGGTTGATGTTATTTGTCTTGTAATCCCTGCCCAGGCATTTTCAGGGTCAGGAATAGTACCATTAGCTGAAGTTGGATCAAAATTATAAGGTCCTCTTTCATTCGGGTAATAGGCTAAATCAAGCGAATATAAAACCGAATTTTGCCCTTGTACCAAATCCTGATCTGGGAAAAGCTCATTGATAAATACACGGCTGGTATATAGATCTGAAAGGTCGTCGTCTGTTATACCATCTGGGCGTTGGCTACTATAGAAAATCGGGTCTATGGTGTACCAATTTAACATGGCACGATTAAATCCATTATCTATAATATTGTCATCCTCAGGGTCTGGATTGCCATCACCATTTAAATCCAAAGGCCTACTGGATAAAAACCACGATTGCTGTGATCTTAAATCGATACCATTTTGCGACCCCTCAAAATCGTCGATATAAGAGGTTGCCTCACCATTTAAATCTGTTCCTTTTGGAGCACCTGGTGCAAGATATGCAAACTCCCCACGAAGCGATAAATTCGATTCCACATCAGTATCAATGTTCGGCAATTTATTGGCCAAACGCGTTAAAAACGGCACTTTGGTTGAATAGTTTCCGTTTACACCAAATATGGTGTTATTGATGGACTCTGAACCATAATTGGCCTTTTGTGTAATTGGGCGCTCATTAAGATTCAACAATGTAGCTCCTAAAACAAATTTTTCATTGAATTTGTGTTCAATGTTAAACCCTGTAAATCGTCTTGTTTGCTGTCCAAAAACAGCGTTGTTCTCTGTTGAAACTTCAATGGGCGTATTCGATGCCTTCAGTGCTTCGTCTAAAATCTGAACTCTTCCTAATTGATAATTTACCGTATAATCGATACCTTCAACAAGCACTCTACCGCCCGCAGTTACACGCACAGAACCCCTTGGTACGTTAAAAGATCCTATAGGAATTCCGTCACTACCTGTTGATTTATAACGACCTTTTATTTTAAATTTGTTCTTTTCAGCTTCCTCAAGTGCCGCTGTTTTAGTGCTGTTATAAAGAGTATAAAAAACATATTTTCGCTGGTTTTCATCCCAAGTTGTGTCGTCGTCATAATTACCATTTCCCAAGACATTGAAAAGATATTCACCAAAAGGCTCCGAACTGGTAAACACAATTTTTCCGTTTTGCGGAATTACAGTAATCCGTGGAACAAAATCGAAAAATCCGTCACCTCTAGATTGCGGATCGTTATTGAAATTCAACTTATCCAAATTAAACACCCTTAAAAGCGGTGAGTTTTCAATCAAATCATCCTCTGGGGTGGAACCATTAACGGGGTTTCTGTTGATATCTAAAGCAAAACTTGCCCCCACTGGTGTGATGAAGTTTAATGGGGAAGCTTCGTTGTAAAAAATATTAAGTTTAAAATCGTCCTGACTTAGATTGTAAGCACCTGTATCGTAAATGTTTTTCATCATCAGGTCCCAAATAGGCAAATCTACATTGGTGATGCTACTTTTTAATAATTTTAAAACCAAACTTGAATTTACTACCGATGTAACTTGACCTTGGTTGTTTGTTTGCACATCTGTAGCATCAATACCATCATTAGCGAATTCACCAACTTGATACACCTTACCAGCAACGGTGTACTGAAATGCCACTGCCAAAACCTCATCGTTGTTCAAACGTTGGTTTAAGGAAATATACCCCAATTCGGTATTCAAAGTATATTCTTGGCCTCGAGTCAGTTTTCTGGCATTTTCCAACTTAGCATAATCAAAACCTTCGTTTACCTGATTGGACAAACTACCAAACCCCTGGCTTGCCGTTGAAATATCTCTAATCTGTTCCGTTAAAACACCACCCGATCCAATGGCTGTTGGGTCAAACGCATTATTCCCATTATCTGGAAATGCTCCGGGACCAGCAGAAACACTCACATTGGCGTATACTTTGTCGCTTTCACCTAAATCCTGAAGCGCCACTATATTCCTCACATTTTCTGTACGGTTGCTTCGGTTGGTTATCCATACTTCCAAACGGGTAATTTGCAACCCTTTATTATTTATAAATGGATAATTAGCCAATGCAGCATCATAAGTATCCTTAAAATACTGGGCTAAAAAGAAGTGCCTATTTTCGTCATAATCCCTTATAAACAATTCAAACTCCTCCAATGTGCCTCCACCTTGTGCCACCACAGTATTCCCTTGCGATTTTTGCTCCGAAAACACACCCGTTACTGTAGTTCTACCAAACTGAAGCTGAGCCTTTACACCAAATAAACTTTGTGCACCCGTTATGAGCGAACTGTTTAATGGCATGCTAACATTACCTACCTCTATTTTTTGGATGATATCATCTTCCGTTGGGGTATATTCCAACTTGATTAAGTTCTGAAAATCGAAAGTAGATTGTGTATCGTAATTGGCAGTGACCTGAAGCCTTGTGCCGACTTTACCCAATAAACTTAAACTAATACGTTGGTCAAAATCAAAGGTAAAATTGCTTCGGTTACGTGGCGAAAACGATGGGTTGTCTTGCTTTGAAAACAATATACCCAAATCCATTTCCACAGAACCTTGTGGCACGACCTCAATAACGTTGCTTCCAAAAATGCTTTCAAAAAAATCAGATTTTACATAAAACTCTGGGAGGAGGTTTTTCTGTTCTTCTTCTGCTCCTTCCTTTTTACCATCAAAAGCATCAATTTTTTCCTTGTAATAACCTCTTAAATTTTCTCTAGCCACCAATGCATAATATTCATCTGGCGTTAAAATTATGGGGTAATTGATATTGAAACTTCCTATTTTCTCGGTATAAATATATCGGTCGGTTACAGGGTCATAGGTATATTTTGACTCAATACTATTGGGATTGGGAATCTTTAGTTCACCAACATTGTAACCTGGCACAATAGAATCTTGGGCAGGTTCTTGTGCCCGTGACACTGTTGAGAAAAATAAAACACAAGCTAAAAAGATGTATTGTTTAATTGATTGGTAAGATTTCAGGTTAGTTTTCTTCAAAATAATTACAAATTTTTTAAAGCCTGTTTAATTATAGTTTCAACGTTGGCATCTGGTTGCGCAACCATAATTTTGTCCACAACACGCTCTGCCTGCTTTTTCACAAAACCAAGCACTTCTAAAGCAGATAACGCTTCATCTTTGTTGGTATTGCCTTTTGAAACCGAAACTTCATCAATATCATAGATCTTTAAAATCTTATCTTTTAAATCGATGATAACACGTTGTGCAGTTTTGGTTCCAATACCTTTTATAGACTGGATTAAAGCAACATCGCCCGTGGCAATTCCTTCCCTAACTTGTTTTGGTGTTAAAGACGAAAGCATGGTACGCGCAGTACTTGCCCCAATACCACTTACAGATATCAATAATCTAAAAATTTCGCGTTCGGCTAGCGATGAAAAACCATAAAGTGTATGGGCATCTTCCTTAACTTGAAGATGTGTAAACAGTTTTAAGTTTTCAGCATCTGGTATTTGGGAATAAGTATGTAGTGAAATATTTAACATGTAGCCCACCCCGTTACAATCAATAACCACATGTGTTGGATTTTTCTCAGTAAGTTTCCCTTGAATATGAGTTATCATCTACAGCAATTCGTTAACCGACCAAATGTAATAAATTTATTTTCAAATGAATTACTGTGCGTCCTCCTTTTCCAACTGCTCCTTGTGCTGAGCATCAATAACAGCAATAGCAGTCATGTTTACAATTTCATCTACGCTTGCCCCCAATTGCAAAATATGTACAGGTTTGCGCATACCCATCATAATAGGCCCAATGGAATCGGCTTCATTTAATGCCTTAAGCAATTTATAAGTGATGTTAGCTGAATCTAAATTTGGAAAAATTAATGTGTTTACTTTTTTGCCCACTAATTTTGAAAACGGGAACCGCTCTTCCAGCATCTCATTATTCAAGGCAAAATCGGTTTGCAACTCACCATCAACAATCATATCTGGATAATAACGATGTAAATTGGCCACAGCATCACGAACTTTTGAAGCTCTTTCGTTTACAGATGAACCAAAGTTTGAATATGAAATCATGGCCATTACTGGAGTCATTCCAAACATTTTAACCACATGAGAAGTCATTTGAGCTATTTTGGTAAGCACTTTGGCATCTGGATCTATATTAATGGAGGTATCACTTAAAAACAGCGGACCGCGTTTAGTCATCATTACATTAGTCGTTGCCACACGGTTTACTCCCTCGGCCATGCCAATTAACTCGAGCATCGGTTTTACAACGCTTGGGTAATTTCTAGAATACCCTGAAATAAGTGCATCGGCATCGCCTTCATTTACCATCATAGCCGCAAAATAATTACGCTCACGCATTAACCGCTGTGCAGAGTAATAGGTTACACCTCTGCGTTTACGCTGCTCCCAGTATACTTTGGCGTATTTGTTTTTCCTCTCGTTTTCTTCTTCTGTTTTTGGATCTATTAAAAGAACATCATCAGCTTCAAACTCAATTTCGGCCATCAGGCTTTTAATGGTCTCTATTCTTCCCAATAGAATAGGAATGGCAACACCTTCCTCATAAACTATTTGGGCAGCTTTAATCACAGCTAGTTGATCGGCTTCTGCAAAAACCACACGTTTAGGATTCGATTTTGCCCGGTTAAGCAGCAATCTAACCAACTTATTATCTGACCCGAGGCGCTCCCTCAAGGTATCTTTATACCCCTCCCAATCTGTAATTGGCGATTGCGCAACGCCGCTTTCCATGGCAGCTTTCGCTACAGCCGGAGGCACTTCGGCAATCAATCGTGGATCGAACGGTTTAGGGATAATGTATTCTTTGCCAAATGCCAATCTTGTTTCGCCATAAGCTATATTTACCTGTTCTGGGACAGGCTCTTTTGCCAATCGCGCCAAGGCTTCTACCGCAGCCATTTTCATAGCTTCGTTTATTTTGGTGGCACGAACATCCAAAGCACCCCTGAAGATGAACGGGAAACCAAGTACGTTGTTTACTTGATTAGGATGGTCACTTCGGCCAGTTGCCATAATAACATCTTTTCTTGTGGCTATGGCTAAATCGTATTTTATTTCTGGGTCTGGATTTGCCATGGCAAACACAATAGGGTTTTTTGCCATAGACTTTAGCATTTCTGGAGATAACACGTTCGCCATGGATAAACCGATAAACACATCGGAATCTATCATAGCCTCCTCAAGAGTGTCTATTTTGCGGTGGGTGGCGAATTCAGCCTTTTCAGCAGACAGATTTTCTCTATCATCACGGATGACGCCTTTGCTATCCAGCATAACCATGTTTTCGCGTTTTGCACCAAAAGCTTGGTACAACCGTGAACAGGAAATGGCTGCGGCCCCAGCTCCACTGATTACTATTTTTGCTTCTTCTATCTTCCTTTTTGTAAGTTCAAGGGCATTAATCAACGCCGCCGCCGAGATGATGGCCGTACCATGTTGGTCATCATGCATTACTGGAATATCAAGCTCTTCCTTTAAACGTCTTTCAATTTCAAAAGCTTCTGGAGCCTTGATATCCTCAAGGTTTATTCCCCCGAAGGTAGGAGCGATATTTTTGACGGTTTCAATAAATTCATCAATATTTTCCGTATCAACTTCTATATCAAAAACATCAATATCGGCGAAAATTTTAAAAAGCAAACCTTTACCTTCCATAACAGGTTTTGAGGCTTCGGGACCTATATTCCCCAAACCTAAAACAGCCGTACCGTTTGAAATTACCGCTACCAAGTTCCCTTTTGCAGTGTATTTGTAAGCGTTGTTTTTGTCTTTCTCAATTTCCAAACAAGGTGCCGCAACACCTGGTGAATAAGCCAAAGACAAATCGCGTTGGCTGGAATATTTTTTGGTTGGAACAACTTTTATTTTACCCGGAACAGGCTTTGCGTGATATATAAGGGCCTCTCTACGTTTACTTTCTTCGCTCATCGTCTTTGGTTAATTAACTAAACGAACAAAGATAAGAAACCAATTGGATGGGTAATCTGATTTTTTGTGATTTTTGAGCTATTTTTTCACCCTTGGGAAGGCTTAGTTATTTTTAAAATAAGCTTCAACCTGCTTTTTATAACTCCTTGAAATTGGCAGCGAGCATTCAGCGTTAATGACTATTTCATTTCCGTTTAAGGTTGCCAAGTCTGGGTTGACCAAAAAAGACCTGTGAATACGCACAAAACTATTCAGTTTTTGTTCCCATTCCGAAATTTTTATATTGTTTTTATATTGGGTTCCGTCCTTCAAAACAGCTAATGTAAAATCGCCCCTACTTTCAACATAAGCTAAATTACTTAGTTGAATAATTGTTTTTTTCTATCACTGTAAATAGGTATTGTTTCTTTTGCTATGCTGTTCGATTTCTTAAAAAGGATATATTCGAGAAGAATGAAAAAACCAATAATCATCCAAATAAAAAATGGATTAATCAATATTTTCTCTAATGCATCGGCCTTCAATTCTAAAAAATACCAATAAGTTATTGTGATGGCCACGTAACCCCAGTTCAATGATATCAACGATAAAAAAAGATACCGCAGCCATTTTTTTACGCCAGTAAAAGGCTTTGTCTTTGCTATTCCAAACTTTACAATAAATGCAGCCGGCAATAAAAAGAGAGCAATCAACCAGGCATCCCAAAAAAAAGGAATGGAGTTTTGAAGCAAAAAGGCAATTAAAAAAGATGCCGTTATCCAATAAATCACTTTAAAAATTTGACCTTTACTCATGCCGTAAAAATATGATAAATCATTATAAATAATCCTTAAATTTGAAGTGACAGCCCTTTAATATTGGATTTAACAGCTGTAGACAGGTTTATAACATTGCCCAAAAAACACCTTTGTTATAGTTTTGAATGTAAACTTTTAAAACAAAAATTATGTTAGATTTATTTTACCAAGGTGGGCCATTATTTATGACCATCCTTACTATTTTACTACTAGGTGTTATTGTATGTTTTTGGAAATTTCCTGAATGGATAAAAGAAGTTGGCCTTTTGGCTCTTTCCTTTGGAATATTAGGGCAAATTATAGGCTTGTACATTGCATTTCAAGGCATTGAAGAAATGGGACAAGTAAGCCAAGAAATGATGGCTGGTGGGTTAAAGGTGAGTTCCATTACAACTATTTATGGATTGTTAATCTATATTGTTTCTTTGGCACTGAGATTAATAAACAAAACCAAATTAAATCATTAAATACCGCTAAGCTGGATCAACAAATGCCATTATTTCCGAGTAAGATATTTTGGGATTAGCCCCCTCACTTTGGGCAACTAGTGCACCCACAGCACAAGCGAAATCAATTGCTTCTTGTGGGTTCACTTTTTTAAGAAGTTGGCTTACCAAAGAAGCCAAAAAGGAATCACCAGCGCCAACGGTATCAACCACTTTAATCAGGTAGCCACTATTGTAATACAATTTACCATTGTATAATAAAACAGCACCGTGTTCGCCTTTGGTAACACATATATGTTTGGTTAGTGTTGCCTCGGCTATGAAATTGATATTTTGCTCTAATGATTTGTATTTTGAGCCCAAAGCCTGGCTTACCTCGTAAAGCTCTTCATCATTGAATTTGATAAAATCAGCCTTTTTCATGAGATGGACAAGCACCTCTTTTGTATAATACGGCCTCCTAAGATTTAGGTCAAAAATTTTATACTTTGCCAATTCAATAAGGCTGTAAAGCGTATTTCTTGAACTTTCATCCCGTGCCACCAAACTTCCAAAAACAAAGGCGTCAGCTTTTTGAACATGTTTTTTGGATGCCTCTGTCAACCTAATTTTATCCCAAGCCTTTGGGTATTTTATATCATAAGAAGCCGAGCCCTTTTCATTTAGCATGACTTTTACTTTACCAGTTTTATATTCTTGGTTAACTTGAACCAAATTAGTTTTAACACCACATTCATTGAGGTAACTTAAAATTTTATCACCAGATTTATCTTTCCCCACAGCACTAATCATAGAGACATCATTACCCAAAGACTGTAAGCGACTGGCAACGTTTAAAGGCGCACCCCCTATTTTTTTATGGGTTGGAAAAACATCAAACAACACTTCCCCGAAACAAATAATTTGTGACATATCTTAAGATTTAAAAATCCAGGAGAATCAAATATTAAATTCCCCTGGATTAAAAACTAAACTAACTCAAACAAAAACTTATATTCCAATTTAATAATTCGGATTTTGATCATACAAACCTCCGGTAAAATCTATTTCCCTTTGAGGAATTGGGTAATATTCATCGCGTCCAGCCGTGAATTTCGCATTCGCCAAAAAGTCTTTTCTTGTTTTTTCCACATCAAGATAAGCATTTAATACATCTGCCGCAATACCCCATCTTACAAGATCAAAAAATCTTGGGCCTTCCATACCAAACTCCAATCGTCTTTCAAACATCAAGGCTTTCCATGCGTCTGCTTTTGACATCCCCATTGGGTATGTCCCAACATTGTAAACATCGGTTGCGCCTGCATCAAGTTGTCTCTGGGTACTTACGGCAGCTCTATTTCGGATGTCATTGATTATTGTAACACCAGCATCAACCTGATCCATTTGTATCAACGCTTCTGCTTTAAATAATAATACATCGGCATACCTAATAAAGTCCACGTTTTTAGAAGTTCCCACAAATGGCCCTTCTTTTACATAGCATGAACAATCTGGAGCCTGTTGCTCTTTCATATTGCCAAAGTAACCATATACACCTGGGTCTCTTGCCCAGCTAAAGTTATAAACCATATCTCCAGCTTCATTAACCGTATTGCGGTACTTAAACGGGCGCCCCGGTATACCAACCGTATGGTCGATTCTTGGGTCTAGAGTTACTCCTGCTGTCAATGGTGATTCTCCGTTGGCATCTACAGTATCAAAAATATTGGTGTCGTTAAACGTATCTAGCAAAGGCAATCCTGAAGCATCAGTTTTGAATGCATTAACCATATTATGGCTAGCCAAATGAAAACCACAACAACCGTACAAACCGGTACCGTGAGGTGAATTTAACCCTGTTACAAAGCTAACCCTACTTACTGTAGTACCATCGTTTATAGAAAATTGAGCCGCCCAAATAGATTCAGGTCCATTATCAAAACCATCCAAGAAATTATTACCAAAATCTGGTTCTAAACTACCTGTAACTTCATCTGCAAAATCTACTACCTCTTGCAAATGAGACATGTTAATGTTCGTTACTTGGTGCATATCATTTTGTTCGTAAGCCTGGTACAAACGTAGTTTAGCCAAATAGGCTGCAGCGGCATTTCTATCAGCTCGCCCTACTTGATCCTGTGCCTGTGGCAAATTGTTATAAGCAAACAAGAAATCCTCTGCAATGGTGTTCCATAAGTCGTCATTATCAACCTTGTTGGATATTTGCAAGAGTTCTTCCTGTGAAAATCCTTCAGTGATATAAGGGATTTTTTTGAACAATAATTTTAGCATAAAATGGCAATGAGCTCTTAAAAAACGCAATTCTGCTTGTCTGGTAGTTTTTTCGTCGTAATCTGCATCAGGAATTTCATTTATTACCGATAGTGCGAAATTAGCTCTCGATATAGCTTTATAATAGTTTGTCCAGGTTCTAGGTCCCATCCAATCTGATGGATCATCAGCAGCTGTTAAATTATATTGCTCATACCGATCAACTATATCCACATCGCCTCGACCTCCACCACCTTTGTATGCATCGTCAGAGCGCACACTGCCAAATACCCACATATGTGTTAAAGGGCCGACCATATCATCGTTTGCAATACCTGCGTAAGCAGCTACAACCAATGCTTCTGCATTTTCTGCAGTTGCAACGTTTTCGTTAGAGAGCACACCTTCTGGTTCGTACTCTAAAAAGTCTTTGGAACAACTTACCAAAATGAATCCGGCAATAATTCCTATAAAAAGTGTTGTTATATTTTTCATGTTTACCATTTTTTAAAAGTTAATGTTAAGCCCAAGCGATAATATAGTTGGGTTAGGGATGTTGTCAACATTTGTTCTTTCAGGATCCGAACCTATGTAGTCCTTTGGAGTAAACCAGAATAAATTTTCTCCCTGAAAGTAAACCCTCAAATCTGTCATGCCAGCCCATTTGCTAATTACGTCTTCAGGAAGTGAATATCCAAACTGAAGATTTCTCAATTTGAAATATGAATTTTTTCTATATAAATAGTCAGAAGTTCTTAAATCATTAAACGCCAAAGATAAAGATGGTATATCAGATCCTGTATTAGTTGGAGTCCAAGCATCTAACACACCTAGGCCTGCATTTTCCCTGCCTTGGACAAAATTATTCCAGAATATATAAGGGTCTTGACCTATTCTTCCAGCTACTCCAGATCCGAAGACAGAAAAATCGAAGTTTTTATAATTTAAGTCAATTCTGATTCCATATTCCAGGTCAGGTAGCGTAGTTCCCAAAAAGTCGCGATCTTCGGCACCGATACTTCCGTTGCCATCTAAATCTTGGAATTTTAGACCTCCAGGCCTAGCGCCAACTTGTGTTGGACTAGAATCAATATCTGCTTGACTTTGAAATAGCCCTGCTGTTCTGTAACCAAATATTGAAAATTGAGAATGACCAATAATTGAATTATCCACCGTACCCGGATATGACGAAACAACTTCCTCAGGCAACTGCGTTATTTTATCTCTGAACGCACCAAAGTTGGTTGAAACAGTTAAAGACAAATCATTATTAAAAGTATTGGAATATGCCAAGGATAATTCCCAGCCATTAGTTTCGGTTGTAGCACCATTTAATACACGTTGCTGCCCTTCACCTACTACAGATGCAATAGGTGGCGTTGTTAAAATATCACTTGTTTCTCTTGTAAAGTAATCAAACGTACCTATTACTTTATTGTCAAACAATGTGAAGTCAATACCAAAATTGTACTCTTTTGTTGTCTCCCATTTTAAACCTGAGTTTGCTGCTTGAATAGACACGAAACCAGAAGGTAAATTGCCTGTATCTGCTCCATTTAAATCATAAGCAGTTCCTACATTATAAAACGTATTAAAAAAGAATGTGTCTCCAGTAGCTTGCAATTGATTTGGGCCATATCTTGATTCAAACAGACCAAAACGAGCTACATCACCAATGGATTGATTACCAACCTCACCATATCCAGCTCTAATTTTCAAGGAATTAACGACATTATTGTCTTTCCAAAAATCTTCATTACTTATCCACCATCCAACAGTTGCTGCTGGGAATATCCCGTATCTGTTATCAACTCCGAATCTTGAGGAACCATCGCGACGAAGTGTAAAGGATGCCAAATATCTGTCTTCAAAACCGTAATTAATTTTACCAAATTGCGATAATAATCTACTTCCAGTTGAAGAGCCTGAATTTGTTTTAGCACCTGTAGCCGCATTCAACTGGAAAAAGGATTCTGATTCTACGGCAAAACCGTCCGCTTGAGCGACTATTCGGTCAAAATCATTTTGGATTGACTCGGTACCTAATAAAACACCTATTTTGTGTTTGTCATTCAAGTCTAATTGATAGTTTAACGTATTGGTAAATACTAAACTTGTGAATTTGTTTGTATCAAAAATAAGTCTATTGTTACCCCTTGTTATAAAACCATTATTGACTTTTGTCTCTATATCTTTTCTCTTGTAATCGCCAAAATCCAACCCTAAGCTTGTTCTGAAGGTTAAGTTTTCAATGACATCAAATTCAGCATATATATTTCCAAAAAAATTAGTTCTGTCTGTATTATCCCATCGGTTTAAATATTGCATTAACACGGGGTTATTTCTATCGGAATAACCCGCACCCAATGGACCAGCAAAATCTCCATTGGTATCATAAACAGGCAGCGTAGGCGCCAAGGTGATACCTAAACCCGGCGTCCATGCACTACCGACATCGCGGGAGGCCAAGGTCTCATCCGATGTTGACATTTGAGTGTTTACTCCTAGTCTTAGTTTATTGTTAAATAAATTAAAGTTAGAGTTTAACTTAGCCGAAATTCTTTCATATCCAGTATACTTTAAAATTCCAGTATTCCTTAAATGACCTATATTAAATAAGTGGAAGGAATTATCGGTGCCTCCAGAGATGGAAACTTCATTATTATAAACATACCCAGTTTCATATAATTCATCTTGCCAGTCAGTATCTCCTACAGGTACACTGGTATCTCCCCCTACATATGGCTGAACGGTTACACTATTTAGTACCGGATTGTTGAAATCGCCATTCCAGTCAAAATCATAAATTTCACCATAACCTGCATTTGGGTCTGCTCCGTCATTTACAGATGCCCGCCACAAGGCCTCGCCTCTTTGCTGTGCATTTAGCATATCATAACGTTGCTTTTTCTCAGAAAGCATCGACACATTGGAATTGATGCTTACATTAAACTTTTCGCCTCCAGCAGCTTTTGCGCTATTTTTAGTGGTAACAACAATAACACCATTACCTGCTCGAGCTCCATAAAGTGAAGACGCCGATGCATCTTTAAGTACTTGAACAGACTCAATTGAACTTGGGTTTATACTCGCAAAAACCTCTTGTCGTACTGTTGGCACACCATCTATAACATACAGAGGGTCGTTATTGCCCAAAGTAGTTGCGCCTCGAATTAAGATGCTGTTGCTTATTCCTGTTGGGTCTCCATTCTTTTGAATGAATAAGCCTGGAACACGACCTTGTAACCCTTGAATGGCACTACCAGAACTCATGCTTACACCTTCAGTGGCACCAAGCTCCACTACCGTTATTGCTCCGGTAACATCTACTTTCCGTTCTCTGGAATACCCTGTTACCACAATTTCATCAAGTGCAGCAGCATCAACCATCATTACTACATTAATAACAGTTCGGTTGTCGATTGCTATTTCTTGTGTTGCATATCCCACATAGCTAAAAATTAATGTGGCATTGGGATCAACATCATCGAAGGTGTAATTACCATCAAAATCTGTTGCTGTTCCTGTGCTGGTTCCAGCTACTATAACTGACACCCCTGGCAAAGGCATACCATCGTCTTGCCCCGTAACGGTGCCACTAACTTGTCCTTGTGCCCAAATACAGACTAGGGCAAACAATGACGAAAAAAATAGTTTTTTTAATTTCATGATTAATTTAATTTAGTTGAACTTTAGTTTATTTATTTCAATTGTTTCAAGAATAAATTCTTGTTTTTTGGGTGATATACTCATTTGGGTAAATGGTGCATTAGGAAAAAATGTTTCTGTCATTACTGTTTCTCCGTCATCATAAAACAACTCGATAGATGTCTTATCTAACAAGACTGTTCCTGTCAACTTACTTTTCGTTGATGTTCTTTTTGCAACAGAAACTTTATTGGCAAACTTTTCCTCAAAATCAGTTTTTCCAGAATTTTTGCGATTAATGAAGTATGTGTTGTTGGTATTATCGAAACCAAACAGCAATTCATCTCCCTCATTATTATAGAGTTTGTATGTAAATGAACCATCTTTTAAATCTGAAATACTAAACTTTATTTCAGAACTTGATAAATCTATATCGGTAGACCCTATTAGATTAGTTTCTTCCTTAATTTGAATATTTTCGTCTTTAAACTTTGACCCTCTATAGCTTTCTAACTCGCTAACTGGATTAAACAATAATCTATATCCAGATTCATTTTTTTGAAGTTTTATATTTCTTGCAATAGTCATAGCGCTTCTCCACTTTTCGGTGGGCACTTTTTGCGCATAGTCCCAATTGGACATCCAACCTATCATAAGTTTACTGCCATCTTTTTTTGTAGCGTTGCTCCATGTTACGCCTGCATAATTGTCTCTTCCAAAATCTATCCAGTAATTGTGCTCCTTGGTTAAACTAGTTTCAAACTCTTTATCCATAGTAAACTTTGTGCCGTCAAAATCCCCAACAAAATATTGGGTTGCCGAACCACCATTTGGACCACCTGGGTTAATGCTTACGAATAGCACCCATTTAGATTCATCAGTTCCAATAACAGGTAGTTTAAAGAAATCTGGGCATTCCCAAACCCCTCCATGGCCTCCTACCCCTTTTCCAAAATTGGAAATTGATTTCCATTCCTTTAAATTTTTGGACTCATAAAAATTTATTCTGTCACCCGCTGCAAGCACCATAATCCACTTGTTTCGCTCTTCATCCCAAGTAACTTTAGGGTCTCGAAAATCCTTTATGGTATCATTATCAATTACTGGATTATTTTCATACTTTGTAAAGGTTCTGCCTTCATCATTGCTATAAGCTATACTCTGTGTTTGCTTGTCATGCTGACCTTCCCTTACTTTTGAATTGGTGTACATCGCAACAATAGGAATTGACTTTTCTGTTTCACCAAGCCCAGAACTGTTGCTTATATCAACCACCGCACTTCCAGAAAAGATGGTGCCCAGCTCATCTGGAAAAATGGCTATAGGTTGCTCTGCCCAAGTAATCATGTCTGTACTGATGGCATGACCCCAATGCATAGGCCCCCAAACATTACTGTCTGGATGATATTGAAAGTACAAATGATAATACCCGTTGTAATAAAACATACCGTTAGGATCGTTCATCCAATTAGTCTTGGGAGTAAAATGAAAATTAGGGCGGTAAAGCTCTTCTTCCGTGTAAGCTTGTTTTACCTCATGATCTGTAACAACTTGTTTCGATTCATTGGAGTTTTTACAGCCCATTAAAACAAGCAGTAAAAAGCACGTAAAAAATAAGTTTCTGTAATTATTAGTTTTCATTTTTTAATTTAGTTTATGGTGTTGGTTACTTTTTTATTAGTTTTTTACTTAAATCTTCAAGCGACACCCCTTTTGTTTCGGGCATCATAAAAATGACGAAGAAAAGCTGCAGAACCATCATTAAGGTAAAGAACAGAAATACCATTCCCGCACCAATACTTGAAAAAAGTGCTGGCACTAAAGAAGGGACAACTGCAGCCAAAACCCAATGCACAGAACTACCGAATGACTGGCCGGCTCCTCTTAAATGGTTGGGAAATATTTCTGAAATAAACACCCAGATTACGGTACCTTGCCCAATCGCATGGGCTGCTATGAACATAAATAAGAATATGGGCACTGAACTTCCTTCCCACTTCAAAAAGAATGCTGCCGATACTAAAGACAGTGATATAATGTATCCAAAAGAACATATATACATTAACTGCTTTCTGCCCAACCTGTCAATTAAAATGATACCTAATAAGGTGAAAAGCATATTGGTTACCCCAACACCAATGCTGCTCAATAATGCTGAGCTTTCGCCCAATCCAGCTTCTTCAAGAATTCTTGGCGCATAATATAAAAGGGCATTAATACCTGACAATTGATTAAAGAATGCAATTAAAAAAGCAAGTATTAAGGGGAATCTGTATTTTTTAAGGAAAATATTTTCATTGGGCACTGTGTTGTCCATTTCATCCTTTATTTCCATCATTAATTTTTCTGGATCTATATCTGGATTGATGGTTTTCAAGACTTCTTTTGCCTCATTGTTTTTAAATTTGGTAAGCAGCCATCTTGGACTTTTAGGAATACTCAGAGCGAAAACTGTATAAATTGCAGCGGGAAATGCTTCAATGCCTACCATCCAACGCCATGCATTTTCTCCTATACCGTTAAGCATATAGTTAGAGAAGAATGCTATTAAAATACCGAAAACAATATTAAATTGGTATAGGCCTACCAACTTGCCCCTATCTTTTGCAGGTGCGATTTCAGATATATAAGCTGGTGCCGCAATGGTAGAAGCACCTACTCCCAAACCTCCAATAAACCTAAAAAAGGCAAAAGTCCATGGGTCGTTTGCCAATGCAGAACCAATTGCCGATACTGTATATAGTACGCCTATCCATACCAATGTTTTTTTACGGCCTAACTTGTTAGTAGGAATCCCTCCAAAAAAAGCACCTACAACAGTGCCCCATAAGGCCATTCCTATAACAACAACACCATGAAATACATTAGAACTGTTCCATATAAGTTGTAGCTTTTTTTCTGCTCCCGATATAACAACGGTATCAAATCCAAATAAGAAGCCGGCTAGCGCGGCAGTAATAGACCAAATTAATATCTTTTTATTCATGTGGTGGTTATTTAGTTTAGATGTTTGCAATGTAGATTGAAAGACGAATCTTGAATTTTAGATTTGTTTCAATAAGTTATGAATTTGTTCAAAACTAATTTTTACAACGCAAATAGCTTGTTTTCAAATAGTTGAAAATATTACATAGATTTCATTAAATCCATTTATACAAAAATTGTTACATAAACGTTTAAAATTGATTCATCATGACGCAACTCAATAATTGCGATTATGACAAAAAACACCCCAACCCTTTAATAATTTACAAAAACTATAAGCTTAATGATGTTGAATCAATTAAAATTTAACAATTAAACCAATGAAATATTGAATAGATTAAGAGGTTTACCTATTTACATTTCATGGAATAAGAATAAAAGGAATAAAGAAAATTAATGTTTGTCTCGATAGACTTTTGGAGACATGTTGTACTTGTTTTTAAAACTGGTAGAAAAATAGTTAGGTGAAGAAAAACCTGTGGCATACGCAATTTCAGAAATCGTTAACGTTGATTCATCCAAAAGGGCTTTGGCCTTTTCCAATCGGATATTTTGAATATAATCGCTTATATTAACTCCTAAAATAGCTTTCATTTTTCGGTAAAGCTGCACCCTGGAAATATTTAATTTGTCCGCCAATTGCTCCACCGAAAAATTAGAATTATCTAAGTTTTCATTGATGTATTTATTGATGTTAGTAATAAAATCTTGCTCAAACAGCCCAAAGTTATGCTCCGTATCCAGTTTATAAACATTGTTGACATAATAATAGCGCAATTTCTCCCTGTTATATAACAATGATTTTACAGATTGCAGCAAAATAGCATAGCTAAAAGGTTTTGTTAAATAAAGGTCTGCACCAGATTGCAATCCTTGAATATATGACTCTTTGTTATTTAATGATGTGAGGATAATATTTGGAATGTGAGAAGTTCTAAGGTCGTTTTTCAGGGTTTTACAAATTTCAAAACCACTTATATCAGCTAAATTTACATCACAAATAATTATGTCGGGTACAAGTTCTATGGCCTTTTCAACACCATCAGACCCGTCTGAAAAATAAACCTGATACTCTAACCCCAGCTTTCCCTTTAAATACTTTACCAAATCCGGATTGTCTTCAATCAATAATATGGAATAGCGTTCATCTTCATTGCCAATCTTTTCTTTACTAAATGTTTCTTCCTCGAAATCTTCATCAAAATTCAAGATAGAATCGTCTATAATATCAGGTTCATAGACAATCTCTTCAGTACTTAAATGGGCGTTTCCTTTATACAGCGTTATAATAAATTCAGTACCGTGTTTTGATTGTACTTCAATGCTTCCCTTATGCAGCTCGACAAACTCTTTAGAGAGGTGAAGCCCAATGCCAGAACTTGATTTATTGTTATTTGAACCTTGATAAAATGCTTTAAACACGTTGTTTAATTCACTGTTCGGAATACCAATGCCAGAATCCTTAAAATGAATTTTCACAAAATTAGTTTCAAATTCATCAACGATTTCAATACTGATGGAACCATTATTGGGGGTAAACTTAAAGGCGTTGGAAAGTAGGTTGAAATACACTTTATCCATAAGATTCCTGTCTATGAACACTTTTAAATCTTCATTGTTGGATTTAATGGAAAAATTAATATTTCGCTTCAAGGCTTCTCGCTCAAAATCTTTAAAAATTAAATTTGAAAACTCAAATAAATTGGTCTCAGAAGCTTTTAAAATGAACTTTCTGTCCTCAATTTTTCTGAAGTCCAATAACTGATTAATCAAACGTAAAAGGCGCTTGGAATTATTAAAAATCAAAGCCACTTCCCTTAATAATTTACTGTCTCGTAAAACTTTATTTTCGGACAAAGACTCTATGGATGATAAAATAAGGGTGATGGGCGTTTTAAACTCGTGTGATAGCCCCGTAAAGAAATTAACTTTCGCCTCGTTACTTTTTTTAACCTCTTCTGCTATTTTCCGAATTTGATTTCTTTGTATGGTTATTCTCTTGTTTTGCAATTCTAACTCACGCTTCTTCTTTTTAAGATTATAACTTGAGTAAATAGCATATGTACCTAGTAAAATACTTGTTATGAGCAAGCCCAATAAAAGTTTCAGAATCGTTGTTTGTGTAGAGTAAGTTTCTTGTTGCTGTTTTATTTTATTCTGCTGGTTTTCTATATCAATTTGATGCTGAATAATTTTATCGAACTGATTTTTCATAATTTCAGCATTTCTCGAGTCTATTACCGTTGTACTCAGGATATTGTTTTTGGGCACCTTTTCGCCATTCAAAATTTTCATTGCCAACCTAATAGCCTCGTCTCCCCCTGTAGGATATAATATGGTTGCCAAAAGCACCTTTTCTTCAACCAATTGAATACCTCCGTTTGGACCTGGCAAGCCATCAACCCCAATAAACCCTATAGAGTCCTGAAGCCCTTTTTCTTTAGCTATTTCCCAAGCACCCAAAGCCATTCTATCATTATGGGCAAATATATAATCAACGTCTTTTATATCTTCTAAAGCATTTTTAAGGCTATCTTCTATAGAGTAGCTTTCCCAATTACTTTCAATTGTTTTTACAACGTTTAGTTTGCCTGCTTTTTTTACGATGTTATTAAACCCCAAACTGCGTTCAAGTGCGGGAGAAGAACCTGACAACCCTTTAATTTCAATTATATTTTTAGGTTCATTTGAAATAGAAGCGAGGTAGTTACCCACATTGCTTCCAACTTGGTAATTATCGCCCCCCAAATATGCGGTGTAATATTGGCCTTCAATTTTCCTGTCTACAATCAGTACAGGAATACCAGATTTATAGGCCTTTTCAACAATAGGAGTAATGGGTTGCGATTTAACAGGAGAAACTATTAAAATATCTACACCCTTTTCAATCAGCTGTTCAATATCCTGAATTTGTTTTTCAACATTGTCTTCACCATCAAGAATAGTGAGCTTTACATTAGGGTAAAAATTGGTTTGTATTTGCATGGACTGATTCATGGCCTTTCGCCATTCGTCATTAAATCCTGTTTGCGCAAAACCAATGCTGTACTTTTTACTTTCCTCATCAGCACATGAAAAACTAAGGACGAGGAACAAACAGAGCATTGGCCAAAACCAACCACGAAGATTTTTAGTATTCATGAAAAATTTAATAGTCTAGTTTAGAAATTAATTGGAAGATAATCATTTCTATCAAAAATATATTCCTATTCTAAGCTATTCGAGTTTAAGTGTAGCGAAAATTGTTATTTCAAGAACTGAATATTTCGCTTTAAACCCGAAAACTTCGTACGCTTTACGGCTGAATTTTTAAAGACCTTTTTGAATGTATCTTCCGTTATTTCTTTCCAATCTTTTTTTGTCATTGAAAGCAATTCTGGATGAGGATGAAACAATGGTTCGCGATGTGGCTGGGAAAACCGGTTCCACGGGCACACGTCTTGACACACATCGCAGCCAAACATCCAATCATCAAATTTACCTTTAAATTCTGTTGGAATATTTTCCTTTAACTCGATAGTAAAATAAGAAATACACTTACTGCCATCAACCACATAGGGTTCAACAATGGCCTCGGTTGGACAGGCATCAATACACGCCGTGCAAGTACCGCAATGGTCTGTTGTTGTTGTATCGTAATCCAACTCCAAATCAACAATAAGTTCGGCGATAAAATAAAACGAACCCACTTGTTGGGTCAATAAATTACCGTTTTTGCCAATCCAGCCCAAACCACTTTTTGCTGCCCAAGCTTTATCTAAAACTGGTGCAGAATCTACGAATGCACGACCATTTACTTCGCCAATTTCCTCTTGGATGTAATGAAGAAGTGATTTTAGTTTGTTTTTTATCACAAAATGATAATCGGTGCCATAAGCATATTTAGACACCTTAAAGGTGTTTTGGCATTGCTCCTCTCCTGGAAAATAATTTAATAGCAACGAAACTACACTTTTTGAACCTTCAATCAGTTTTGTGGGGTCTAAGCGTTTGTCAAAATGATTTTCCATATAATGCATTTCACCATGCATTTTGTTGTTCAACCATTTCTCCAATCTGGGAGCTTCTTCCTCTAAAAATTGCGCTTTACTAATACCACAAGACAAAAAACCGAGGCGTTTGGCTTCGGTTTTAATGAGTTGGGTATGTTTGAGTTTTGAATTCATTATCTCTGAGATTCTGAAACATGTTCAGAATGACATCTGGTATCAAAACAAACCTCCTTGTATAGGTCCTTTTATTTTGCCCAAATGTTTGTAAGCTTGTTCGGTAACTTCTCGTCCTCGTGGAGTTCGCATGATGAATCCTTGTTGGATTAAGAAGGGCTCATAAACTTCTTCAATGGTCTCTGGGCTTTCGCTTACTGCAGTCGCAATGGTTGTAATCCCCACAGGACCTCCTTTAAATTTTTCTATAATAGTAGATAAAATCTTGTTATCCATTTCATCCAACCCATGAGCATCAACATTTAAAGCTTCCAATGCAAATTTTGCAATTTTAATATCAATTTTTCCATTGCCTTTTATTTGTGCAAAATCGCGAACACGACGCAACAAAGCATTGGCAATTCTTGGTGTACCTCTACTTCTACCAGCAATTTCTACCGCGGCTTCCATAGAAATGGGAACACTTAAAATACCGGCGCTTCTTTGAATAATGGTGGTAAGCAATTCTGTATTGTAATATTGAAGTCTGCTTTGGATACCAAAACGCGCACGCATAGGCGAGGTTAACAGTCCTGAACGAGTTGTAGCGCCAACCAAGGTAAATGGATTTAAATTGATTTGAACCGTTCTAGCATTTGGCCCCGTTTCAATCATAATATCGATTTTGTAGTCTTCCATGGCCGAGTATAAATACTCTTCTACAATAGGACTTAATCGGTGAATTTCATCAATAAAAAGAACATCACGTTCTTCAAGATTGGTAAGCAAGCCTGCTAAATCACCAGGTTTATCCAATACCGGGCCCGAAGTTACTTTAATGCCTACATTCAATTCATTAGCCAAAATATGGGCCAATGTGGTTTTTCCCAGTCCGGGAGGGCCATGAAATAAGGTATGATCTAAAGCTTCGGTTCGCAGATTGGCCGCTTGAACAAAAATTTGAAGGTTTTCTAATACTTGATCCTGACCTGTAAAATCATCAAATGAAAGCGGTCTTAATTTTTTTTCTACATCAATTTCTTCTGGAGAAAAATTATTTTTTGTTGGATCTAGATTTTCGTTCATACCAAGCAAATATAAGCAAAAAGCCTTTCCTATTCGGAAAGGCCTTTTAAATAATTTGGTTGGTATTCTAGGGTTTTGGTTAATTCAAAATTGTGAATTCGCAACGACGGTTTACGTCATATTCTTCATCATCACAAATATCTTCTTTTACGCATGTATTAAGCGGTTGCATCTCACCATAGCCAATGCTTTTTAGTCGGTTTCTTTCAATACCTTGGCTCACCAAATACTCCAAAGTAGAGACGGCACGACGTTTAGATAAATCCAAATTATATTGGTCTGGACCACGTGCGTCGGTATGTGCTGAAACTTCCACTTCCATGCTAGGGTATTTCTTCATTAAATCTACAAGAACATTTAAAGTAATTGCGGCGTCTTCACGGATATCAGATTTGTCAAAATCAAAATAAATTTTATCCAATTCAACTTGAACTTCACCGCTTTCTTTTTCCTTAACACGCTCTTCTGCATCAGCAAAAGATTCAAGGTTTAAGAAAATATTGTGCTGAACTTTTCCTTTGCTGTCGGTCGAAAACTCAACATCTTGGGGGATGTACGCTTTTCTCGTTCCGCGAACTTTATATTTTTTGTTTGGTTCAATTTTGAAAATATAATAGGCATCATCACCAACAATGGCGTCTTGAATTACAGTATCAGATTCGTCAAATAACGTCACTAAAGAACCTGCCAACAATTCTTCACTATTTAGGTCTTTTACGATACCTTCAACTTGATAAATGGTTAAAGTATTTATTTCTCTGGCGAAACCAAAAATCCGGTCGTGACCTGTTCGGTTTGACGACACAAAACCCATGTTGTATTTCTCTCTAACCACATAGGCGAAGTCATCCAAATTGCTATTTATTGAGCTTCCCAAGTTAACGGGTTTATCAAAACCGCCATTTACCATATTGCTTCTAAACACATCCAATCCACCAAAACCTTCATGGCCAATTGATGAAAAATACAAAGTATTAAACTCACTTATAAAAGGAAATTGCTCACGGTGTTTTGTGTTTATGGTTTCCCCTAAATTTTCGGGTTCACCGTAAGTTCCGTCTTCATTTATTGCTACTTTGTAAATATCAAAACTTCCAAAAGTTCCGGGCATATCGCTGGCAAAATATAGCGTTTTCCCATTTTTACTTAATGCGGGATGTTCTGTACTATAGCTGTCTGAGGTAAATGGCAATGCCGTTACGTTAGTCCAAACGCTATCGACCAATTCCGCTTTATAAATTTTGATGTGGGCAATGCGTTCCTCGTCAGTTTTTGTACGCGTTGTATTGGTTCTATTAAAATACATAGTTTTACCATCCTTTGTAAACACCGCACTACTTTCGTGGGAATTTGTGTTTATTGCGTCGGAAAATGGCTGAATATCTTCCAAAGTATAGTTATTTAACAGCTTCGCATAGTACAAATCCAAATACGGTAGATTATTCCATGAATAGGCCGGGTTTTCAGAATTTCTTGCTGAAGCAAAAGCTACCCGGTCATCGCCATAAAAAGAGAGTCCAAAATCGCTACTTGAGTTTTGATTTACTATCTGTTCCAAGTTAAAGGAATGTGGTGTAGTTTTATCTGTTTCCTCGATAAACGCCAATGTATTAAAAGGCTTGTTGTAGTATAAGCTTAAATGTTTATCGGCTTCCTTATACTCCTTTACACCCTTTAGAGCTTGTGCGAACCTAAAATGATAATCTATATCAATAGAATCTCCATACTCTACAAAAAGTTCTCTGTATGTTTTAATGGCCTTTTGAAGACTGCTGTTATAATAGTAACTGTCTGCCAGATTTTGAAGCACCTCTTGATTGCGCTCTTTGGTTTCATAAAGTTCTGCCGCGTCTTTATAAGCCCGCATTTCAAAAAGCTTATTTGCGCGTTTTAAATTGCCTTTTTGTGCCAATGCCATTCCACTAACTAATAAAAGGCTGCTTAATATGTATATGTGTTTTTTCATCTTTCCTATTATTAAATTTTAGAAGAATCTTGGTGAACGATCATACCCGCTTTTAAATCCGAATAAATCAACATCAAACAAAATGAATATTTCATGCGACCCTGAACTGTAATCGGTTAAGTTACTCGTAGTATAATCATAAGCATATCCAATTCTTAATTCATGAGTTATTCTAAAATTCACCAAGGCACTCACGGCATCATCTAAACGATAGGCAAGGCCAGCTTCCAACCGCTCATTAACCAAAACGCTTGCTGTAAAATCCAACGCCAGAGGGGCACCTTTAACTGCTTTTCCCATAAAGGCAGGCTTTAGTTTTAGGTTTTTGCTCAAATCGAAAACATAACCACCTGTAAAGAAATAATGCACGTTTTCAACTCCCGTGGCTTTTATGCCGTTTTGGTTCTCAAGATGCTTTGTTGAAAGCATGTTCGGTGCAGATAAACCCAAATAGTAGTTTTCTGAAAAGAAGAAGGCACCAATACCCAGATTTGGAAACGTTCGGTTGATGTTTTCGTTAAAAGCGAAATCGAGTCCGTTTTTTGCATTTCCGGATTGTAGCATAAAGCCATCAAAATTGGTGTCAAAAAGGGTTAAGCCCGCTTTTAAACCGAATGATATCTTACTTTCAATGCCAACTGGCAACACATAAGCAAAATCGGCATATATGTTATTTTCGTTTACGACATCGCCAATATTATCGTTGGTAAATGAAATACCCATTTCAATTTTTTCATTTATTGGCGTATGGGCGAAAAAGGTTCCTGTTTTTGGAGCGCCTTCTACACCAACCCATTGTGTTCTGTATAGGCCTCCCAAGTTCAAAATACCATCTTCTGCAGTAGCATAAGCCGGATTTATTACGCTCATGTTATACATATACTGTGTAAACTGAGGGTCTTGCTGTGCAAAGCTTTGAAATGACAAGAACGTCAAACTTAACAAAGCAGCTATTTTATGATATGTCTTTAAATTTTTCATCGTTTCTAAATTTTGCTTTATCTATAAATTATCTGCTTAAGTATAAGCGTCCTTGTTCCGGCTTGTTTTGGCCATCGTTGAATTTGAAAATGTAGAAATATACCCCAACTGGCAAATCACCTTTTGAAATAATCCTTGATTGGTTTGCCGTTCCATCAAATCTCGGTGTGCTGGCATTTCCTTTATACACCATATTGCCATTTCGGTTATAAATTTCTATTTCGAAATTTGGATATAAAAATGCCAGATTATCTACATCATAGGTGTCGTTAACACCATCGTTGTTTGGTGAGAAACCATCAGGCAATTGTAGTTTGCCACAGGCCGTTAAATCTGGCGTTACTGCCAATCGCACACTACTTTCACAACTTGTTGTAAAATCTATCAACGCAGCGTAGTAGGTCGAATTTGTTAAACTCGTATCACTTGAAATGGCAGAACCACCTGTAGCATCATCATACCAAACCAGACTATATTGAGCTGAATCGTAATTTGTGTTTGATGTTAAGCTGGCAATGGTTGGTGCATCATTAATACAGTATTCCATTGAGGCATCGGCCAATGATGGTGTCGGTGAATCATTAATGGTTACGTTGATTTGAACGCTGGTTGAAGACTCACAACCTGAAGTATTCGTTTGGGTTGCATAATAATCTTCACCGTCAACTAAAGCTTCGGTACCATTTAATGCCAATGTTAAAGCTGTATCTTCATACCAGTTTATCGTTCCTGTAGAGCTAATGGTAGAATCTAAATCTGAAACGAGGGGACTGTCAGCCAAACAAAATTCCGGATTGCCGTTTGCAACTGTTGGCGTTGGTGTGTCATCAATCGTAACCGTAATATTTGCTGTTGCATCTGGTGAACATGGCGAAACCGCCGCTACCGTATAAGTATAAACACCTGGTGCATCAACTGATGGATCGAAAACTCCGGTTCCGCTTGTTAAGGCTGGTGACCAAGTTCCTCCACTTTGGGCTGCATTACCCAATAATGTAAATAAATCTATTGGTGCATCAATAGCGCATAAACCAGCAACATCATCGGCACCGGCATTTGGCGCTATAGTGACAGAAACATCAATACTACTTGATGCCGTTCCGCAAGCATTTGTTAGCGAATAGGTGTAAGTACCTGGTGCATCAACTAATGGGTCGAAAACTCCTGTTCCACTTGTTAAAGCTGGAGACCAAGTTCCTCCAGTATCTGGTGTTCCTCCTAATTGAGTAAATAAATCAACTGTTCCATTATTACTGCATAAATCCAATGGTGAACCATCCGTACCCTCATTTAAGGGCCCTTCAATTGTGATGGTAATGGTTTCACTATCATCTAAACATGGCGAAGAGGCTATTACTGTATAAGTAAAGCTGTATGTTCCGGCTGAAACTCCTGTAGCATCAAATATATTTCCTGATAAAGAACCTACTCCATCATCATTGTTCCATGTTCCTCCTGCATCTTGTGTTCCATCTAAAGCAGTTAACAAATCAATATTGTTGTCATTATTACAAGCTACTATAGACGAGCTATTTGGATTTCCAGCATTTGGTGATGTATAAATGGTTACTGAAACAAGTGTTCTAACCGAAGATTCGCAACCTGTTGTAGCATCTGTTTGAGTAGCGTAGTAGGTTTGTCCATCAACCAACGCTGTTGTGACTGCTAATGGAGATCCTCCTGTTGCAACATCATACCATTGAACTGAATTACCAGTAGCAACTAAATCGGCCACTGTTGCTGTATCGCAAAACTCTTGTGGTGAAGCAGCGGTTGGCGCCGAGGTGTCATTTATTACTATACTTACTGTAACATCTACATCGTCACAACTTCCTATGGGTGTTACATCATAAGTGAAATTATAAGTTGCTGGGATTAGTCCGGATAAATCAACTGTGTTACCCGTTAGCACTCCAGTGGCATCATCGTCAATCCAAGTTCCTGCTTGGTCCTCACCTGTCAATAAATCAAATAAATCATAACTTGATGGAGCTACTCCCTCACAAAATTCCACAGGTGCATTTGCTGTTCCTGATTCTGGTGCATCTTCAACAGTAACTACAATAGTACTACTATTTGTACAACCATTAGCATCGGTTATAGTGTATGTAAAATTATATGAACCAATCGCTAAAATGGTTAAATCAACATCACTTCCCGTTAGGGCTCCTGTGGAATTATCATCTGACCATGTTCCATTGGCATCTTCTCCTGATAATTGTCCGAATAAATCCAATGGGGAATTGGCGGTCAAGTCATTTTCACAGAAAATAGCTGGGGTTGGCGTTCCAGTATTTGGAATCGGGTTGATAATAACACTTACTGTTACATTCAAATCATCACAACTTCCTATTGCCGTTACATCATAGGTGAAGTTATAAGTTGATGGGGTTAGTCCAGATAAATCAACTGTATTGCCTGTAAGCACTCCAGTGGCATCATCGTCAATCCAAGTCCCTGCTTGATCTTCACCTGTCAATAAATCGAATAAATCATAACTTGTTGGAACTGCTCCTTCACAAAATTCTATCGGTGCATTTGCCGTTCCAGATTCTGGAGCTGGTGCAATGGTTATAGTTATGGTTTCGGTATCAAAGCAAGTTCCATTATCAATGGTATAACTGTATGAATATGGACTTCCTGATACTGTTAACGTGGTAATATCCAAGGAATTTGAAATTATTGCGTTACTAGAATCCATCCAAGTACCACTGTTATGGTCTTGAGAACCATCTAGAGCATTAAATAACTCGAAAGGCGAGTTTGCCGCCAAATCATTCTCACAAAACACTTGATTTATAGCAACCCCTGCATTTGGATCGGCCAAAACAATAACCTGAACCGTTGTAGATTCCTCTGGACAAGGGTTCGGTAAAAGGTTTTGCGTATATGTAAAATTATATGTGGCAGGTGTAAAGCCGGTTAAATCTATATTTGACAAAACAACAGGGTCTGTACTGGTTGTCCCTTGTGTCCATTGTCCTCCTGCATCATAGTTTTCAATTAACGTAAACAAATCAAAGGAAGTAGGTAGGCTAGCCTCGCAAAATGAAGCTGAGTTTGCAGGTGAAGGTGTTCCAGAACTATAGGTTTCATAAACCGTAATTACAACATTTGAAGTAGCATCAGGACAAGCACTATTACTCAATACCATATAAGAAAATGTATAAGTACCAGCCGTTGTTAATGACGAAATATTAACCGTCCCCTGATATCCGTTTGATGTAGGCAATGGCCCAGACCAAGTTCCTGTTGTATCTGGTGTTCCTCCTAATTCATCAAACAAGTTAAAATCTGAAACAGGCAAGCTATCATTACAATATTCCAAAGCAGCTGAACCACCGGCATCAGCTGGGTCATCAACATTTACAGTAACTGCAACTGGATTACTCACACAAAACACATCATCAACTTGAATGTAATATGTGTTTCCATCAACTAAAGGTTCACTCAATGACAGAGCGGGTTGAATCGGATTTCCAAAGGTGTCTAAACTATCATACCAATTGTAGTTGGTAGCGGTAGTTCCTGGATTTAAACTTCCAATAGTTGCATTGGTATCAGAACAAAAGTCTTGCGTATTTTGAGGTGTTGCATCTGCTGGAGCATCAAAAACCCCTACTTGGCCAATTTCCAACTGGCTCTTACAACCACTGTTATCTATAAAAACAATAAAATAGTTTGAAGCGCCTGAAGGTAATAGGTCAGAAGTACTTGCTTGGTTTGTTAAAGCATAATCCGTATAAATCTGTACCGAACCCCCAACTGGAATGCTAGATTGTAATACATCATCTATATAAGTCTGGATTGTGGCATTTTCATTGCTACAATAAATACGGTCTAAATTTTGTCCCGTAGGATCCACTTGAAAATCGACAACTATAGATGATCTGGCTACACCACAGGTTCCTGAGTTATCATCTATATAATATATACCTTCTGCAAGAAGTTGATTGTTGTTGTACAAATTACCTCCTGAATCAGCGTCATACCAAACTATACCATTTCCGCCATCAACTGCATAGTCTGCACTTAAATTGGTAAAAGTATAACCCGAAGCATCACAAATTGGTGGTGGGCTAGAATCAGTTATAGTGGGACACTGTGCTGAAATTTTTGCAGATAACCCAAATAACAACAAAGAAAACAAGGCATGGCTAAATGCTTTTCTAATCAGTAGGTTTGTTTTCATAATTGAAAAATTAAAATGTTGATTAATTAGCATAAATATTATGTTGTACCCTCTTTAATCCATGTTTTTGAGAAGCACATGCATAAAATATTTGTTTGTGCAATTTAACTGATTTTTTTGTATTTCATCGAATTTTTTAAATAAATTATACGTTTCGTCGAAATAATATGCGTTTAAACGACAAAACCCGCCTAAAAAGGCGGGTTTTGTATTTGTAAGAGTTATTCTGTTAACTAATGCTGAAGTTCTTCTTCACCATCTTTAAGAGGAATATTTTGTGGAACGAAATCATCTTCGTGTCCAGGTTTGCTGTAATCATATGCCCATCTATGAACATGAGGAATCTCTCCTGGCCAGTTACCGTGCATGTGCTCTACAGGAGCAGTCCATTCCAAAGTAGTTGATTTCCAAGGGTTTTGAACAGCTTTCCTTCCATAGAAAATACTCGTAAAGAAATTGTATAAGTATACTATTTGAACCACACCACCAACAAGCGCAAATATGGTTATTACAACATTAACATTTGCCAAATCGTCAAACAAGGGGAAATTACTGTTTGTATAGTATCTTCTTGGTAAACCTGCCATTCCTATAAAGTGCATCGGGAAGAAAACCCCATAAGCACAAACCGCGGTTATCCAAAAGTGAATATAACCAAGATTTTTGTTTAACATGCGTCCAAACATTTTTGGATACCAATGGTAAATACCTGCAAACATACCATACAAGGCAGAAATACCCATTACTAAGTGGAAGTGAGCCACTACAAAATAAGTATCATGAACATTTATATCTAGAGCACTATCTCCTAAAATAATTCCTGTTAATCCTCCTGTAATAAAGGTTGATACAAAACCAATAGAGAATAACATTGCTGGATTCATCTGTAAATTACCCTTCCATAATGTGGTTATCCAGTTAAAGGCCTTTACAGCCGATGGAATTGCAATCAATAAAGTTGTAAAGGTGAACACTGATCCCAAAAACGGATTCATACCAGAAACAAACATATGGTGTCCCCAAACAATTGTTGAAAGGAATGCAATTGCCAATATAGAAGCAATCATCGCACGATAACCAAAAATCGGTTTACGTGAATTTGATGCCATAATCTCAGACACCAATCCCATAGCTGGTAATATTACAATATAAACCTCAGGGTGTCCTAAGAACCAAAACAAATGCTCAAATAATACAGGAGAACCTCCTTGATAATGCAATACTTCACCCTGAATAAAAATATCTGATAAGAAGAATGATGTTCCAAAACTTCTATCCATAATCAATAACAATGCAGCAGACAATAATACTGGGAATGATACCACACCAATAATCGCGGTTATAAAAAATGCCCAAATAGTAAGTGGCAGTCTTGTCATTGACATTCCTTTTGTTCGCAAATTAATTACAGTTACAATATAATTAAGCGAACCTAAAAGTGATGACGCAATAAAAATGGCCATAGACACCAACCACAGCGTCATACCCATTCCAGAGCCACCTTGCGCCATAGGCAATGCACTTAAGGGCGGATAGATTGTCCAGCCAGCAGCTGCAGGCCCTGCTTCTACGAATAAAGATAACACCATGAAAACACTTGATAAGAAGAATAACCAGTATGATACCATATTTAAAAATCCAGAAGCCATATCTCGGGCACCTATTTGAAGTGGAATTAACAAATTACTAAACGTACCACTCAAACCTGCCGTTAAAACAAAGAATACCATGATTGTACCATGAATGGTTACCAATGCCAAATAGATATCGGCGTCCATAACTCCTTCTGGTGCCCATTTACCCAATAGAGCCTCAAACAACACATTAGGCTCTTCAGGCCATGCAATTTGCATACGGAACATCATAGACATTAATACACCTATAACTCCCATAATTGTACCTGTAATAAGGTACTGCTTGGCAATCATCTTATGGTCTTGACTAAATATATATTTAGTAACAAAAGTCTCCTTATGATGATGTCCGTGGTCGTCGTCGTGAGCGTGGTTATCTGCGTGTGCTGACATAATCTTGTTTCGTTTTTATCTATTTAATTAATTAACCAGAGAGTTTTTGAATTCTTTTTGCTCTTTCATCCAAGCATCATATTCTTCCTGTGTTTCTACCACAATTTTCATTTGCATGTTATAGTGCGATTTTCCACAGATTTTATTGCAAAGCAATAAGTAATCAAACTCGTATCGTTCCAAAGGCTCTTCACCTTTAGCTACCAACGGTTTGCTGTTTTCTACTCTAATTTCATTAATATGCTGTACTTTCTCAATAATTTCTGGTGTTTGACGCATTTCGGCAGTGGTTACTGTTGGCGTAAACCCAAATTGGGTAATCATACCTGGCACACAGTTCATCTGTGCTCTAAAATGTGGCATATAAGCCGAGTGAAGCACATCTTGTGAACGCATTTTAAACAATACAGGTCTTCCTACAGGCAAGTGCAATTCAGTTGCAATAACATCATCCTGTGCATTGGGGTCAGCTTCATCCAATCCTAAAATATTTGCACGGTCAATATCAATTAAACGAACATTAGCCTTTCCCAAAGTATTGTCCGCACCTCCATACCTAGCTTTCCAGTTAAACTGTTGTGCATATAACTCAACCACCAATGGGTCATCACTTTCATCAACACCCATTATATTTATCCAAGTACTTAATCCATAAATAATCAAACCAGCTAAAACTATAACAGGAATAATGGTCCAAATAGCTTCTAATTTATTATTGTCTGCAAAAAACAAAGCTTTCTTACCCTTTTCTCCTTTATATTTAAAAGCAAAATAATGAAGCAAGAACTGCGTTACTGTTTGCACGAAGAAGATAATAACCATAGAAACAATCATTAGGTTATCTATAGTTGGTCCGTGCTCTGAAGCCGAATTGGATAATAATGGTAAATCTCCCCACTTAGCAAAACATACAATAGTGATGATGTAAATGAAAGCTAAAAAGCCCATCATTAAATATCCGTTTATTGTATTGTCTTTGTCATTGGCAACACCTGAGGTACTTTGATCGTTTCTGGCCTGAGCCAAATCGAAAATCTTTACCATTTGCCAAATGGCAACTAAAATAAATACTAAAACTATAATCGTTAATAAAGCAGTCATTGGTATCGTTCGTCTTTATTTATTTCTTAATTAATAATGAAAATCTTCACTTTCTTTTCTAAAAGGATATCCTTTTACTAATAACGGTGCTTTGGTTAAAGCTGTAAATACTACAAATATGAACAGTCCTGCAAAAAGCAAAATTGAACTTATTTCCGGGATACCGATAAACCATCTGTCTCCAACAGTAGCTGGCATAATCATGTTGAATATATCAATATAATGACCAAACAAGATTACAAGACCTGTCATAACTACAAACCAAGGAATACGTTTGTAATCTGCATTCATTAACATAAGTATTGGGAATACAAAGTTTAACACTACCATGCCTAAAAATGGTAATTTATAGTCGTTAAACCTAGATACGAAATAGGTTACCTCTTCCGGAATGTTTGAGTACCAAATCAACATAAACTGTGAGAACCACAGGTAAGTCCAGAAAATACTGAAGGCAAACATAAACTTGGCAACATCGTGTAAGTGATTCTCGTTTACAAACTCTAAATAGTTTCTAGATTTTAAGTAAATGGTAATTAAAGCCAAAACTGTAATACCGCTTACAAACATACTAGCGAAAACGTACCATCCAAATAAGGTCGAGAACCAGTGAGGATCAACACTCATAATCCAGTCCCAAGCCATCATAGATTCAGTATATATGAAGAACACCAAGAACCCTGCAGAAATACGGAACGATTTCTTAAAGTTACTTTTATCCTCGGCAGTATCTTGCGCAATTGAAAATTTTCTAGAAAAATGACGGTATAAGCTCCATCCACCTAAAAATATAAGACCTCTAATTAAAAACCCCCAAATGTTCAACCAGCCTGATTTACCTTGAATTAGCTTATCATGTTCAACAACTTCAGGATCCATCCAAACAAATAAATTATTGTGACCAATAAAATGAGATGCCACTGCTATACCAATTACGATTAAACCTCCTGGCAACAGGTAAGAAGTCATTCCTTCCATAACTCTAAACAATACCGGAGACCAACCTGCTTGTGATGCAATTTGAATGGCATAAAAAGCTAAAATACCTAAAGCAATCATCATAAAGAAAAAAGCCGCTACATAAAGCGCAGACCAAGGACGGTTTGCTATTTGGTGTTGCACGTGCTCAATATGTTTGGCATGCTCATCAACTCCGGCATGTTCTTTCTCACCATGGGAATCAATAGCATGGGCATCATGACTAGGTGCAGCATGCGTAGCTTCTTCAACATGTCCACTACCGTGATGTGCTTCTTCGGCGAGTAAGGTTTCAACTTCTTCAAAAGATTTATGAGATGTCATAAAACCATATCCTACACCTAACAATCCTAAAACCATTAGAATGATAGAAAATGTCTTTAATTTATTTGAAAATGTATACATATCTATATAATAATCTTATCAATCTTACTTTTCTAAATCTGCCTTTAATTGCAAAACATACGAAACTACTTGCCAACGCTCTTCTTCATTTAGTTGGTTAGCATAAGAACCCATAGCATTTTTTCCATAGTAAATAACATGATAAATACTACCTTCATTAATGGCTCTACCGGCATCATCGTAACTAGGTATACCAAGTATTTTTTCTCGTTTAACCAAATTACCTTGTCCGTTTCCTTTATTACCATGGCAAATACCACAGTAAATATCATAAAGCTCCTTTCCTCTTTCCAAGTCAACTTGAGTAGAATCTAAAGGGCTTTTTAATGTTTCTTTTGCCAACGCATAACCTTCAGTCGAATTTTCAATATCGAATGGTACAAAACCTCTCGGTATTGAACCTTGTGCTGGCAATTGAGCTTCAAGTCCATTGCGGAATGCCGCTTCTCCATAAGTTTCATATCCAGCAGACTCATACATATTGGGCATGAATTGGTAGTTTGGTGCTGAATCTTTTTTACAGGATACAACAACTAAAACGACTGCTATTGCTAATATTTTAATTAAGCTCTTCATGTCTATATTAATGCGCTTTATCAATTAAATTAATCTCAACTGCCCCAGTTTCTCTAAGCAAGCTTTCTAATTCCTTCTCATTTCCATGTACAGCAATTTCCATTAAAAAATGGTCGTCTGTAGTTCTTGGGTCAGGATTTTCAGCTTTTTTGAATGGCCACATTCTACTACGTAAATAAAAAGTAATAACCATTAAATGCGCTGCAAAAAATACGGTAAGTTCAAACATAATAGGGACAAACGCAGGCATATTTTCCAAATAGCTAAAACTTGGTTTACCACCTATATTTTGAGGCCAATCTTTAATCATTATAAAATTCATCATCACAATGGCTACGGTCAAACCAACTAAACCATACATAAAGGATGCAATGGCAATACGAGTTGGTGCAAGCCCCATAGCTTTGTCTAGTCCATGAACCGGAAACGGTGTATATATTTCTTCAATATGATGTTTTTCTGCCTTAACTTTTTTAATAGCCGACATTAACACATCATCATCGGTATAAATAGCGTGAATAACTTTTGAAGCTTCCATTGACTATATTTAGTTTATTAATTTTTTAGCTTGTCCAGACCAATCATCACGTTCTGCTCTTCCCGGGAAAGAACCAGTGATACCGTCTAACAAGTCGTATTCTTTTTTGGTCATCTTACTCACCTGAAGGAAAGAATAGATACCTATGCTATTAAGCAGTTGCTCCATTTTAGGCCCAACACCACTAATCTTCTTTAAATCATCAGCCTTTTGGGTTGATGGGTCAAAAGTTCCTATGCTACTAAGTAAGGAGTTTGTCATTTCAAATTTATCACCTTCAGAAACTTCAACTTTCGGTGTTTCAACAGATTTGGTTGAAGTAACAACTCCAGATGTTCTAGCATCTGCTCCTGTACCTACCAAACTCTTACCTGCTTCTCTAAGGTTTTTATAACGCTGCCCTGATGATTTCAAAATAGTTTTAACCTCAGCTTGTGCAATTACTGGGAATGTTCTAGAGTATAACAAGAACAGCACAAAGAAGAATCCAATGGTTCCTATAAAAATACCTATATCAACAAATGTTGGCGAGAACATCGTCCATGATGATGGCAAATAATCCCTGTGCAATGAGGTTACGATGATTACAAAACGCTCAAACCACATACCTACGTTTACCACGATTGATATAAAGAAAGAGAACATGATACTGGTTCTTAATTTCTTGAACCACATAAACTGAGGAGAGAATACGTTACACGACATCATCATCCAGTAAGCCCACCAGTAAGGTCCAGTAGCTCTATTTAAGAACGCATATTGCTCATACTCCACACCAGAATACCAAGCAATAAATAACTCGGTAATATAAGCCACACCAACTATAGAACCTGTAATCATGATTACAATATTCATTAACTCAATGTGCTGAACCGTTATATAATCTTCAAGGCTACATACTTTTCTCATGATGATAAGAAGCGTATTTACCATGGCAAATCCTGAGAATACCGCACCCGCAACGAAGTATGGCGGGAATATGGTGGTATGCCAACCTGGGATAACCGAAGTGGCAAAGTCAAATGATACAATAGTGTGTACCGAAAGTACAAGTGGCGTTGCCAAACCGGCAAGTACCAAAGATACTTCTTCAAAACGTTGCCAATCCTTAGCACGTCCAGACCAACCAAAACTTAATAAAGAATAGATTTTCTTTTGGAATGGTCTAACAGCTCTATCACGAATCATAGCAAAATCAGGCAATAAACCAGTCCACCAGAACACCAATGATACCGATAAATATGTTGAAATTGCAAATACGTCCCAAAGTAACGGTGAGTTAAAGTTCACCCAAAGCGAACCAAATTGGTTTGGAATTGGCAATACCCAATAGCCTAACCAAGGACGACCCATGTGAATGATTGGAAACAAGCCTGCTTGAACAACCGAGAAGATGGTCATCGCCTCTGCTGATCTGTTAATGGCCATTCTCCATTTTTGACGGAACAATAAAAGTACAGCAGAAATAAGTGTTCCTGCGTGACCAATACCTACCCACCAAACGAAGTTAGTAATATCCCAAGCCCAACCAACGGTCTTGTTTAAACCCCAAGTTCCAATACCTGTGGAAATGGTATATAGTATGCATCCAATTCCCCAAAGGAAAGCAGCTAGTGAAATTCCAAAGACTATCCACCATTGTTTATTTGCTTTTCCCTCTACAGGCTTAGCAACATCCACGGTTACATCGTGGTATGATTTTTCGCCTGTAACTAAAGGTCTTCTAATAGGTGCTTCGTAATGAGACGCCATAATTATATAATTGATTCTTTAATTAGATTTATGCTTCAGTTGTATTTCTCACTTTTGTTTGATACATCACGTTTGGCTTCGTGCCAACATGCTCTAACAAGTGATACATACGTTTATCTTCCTTAAGTTTTGCAACTTTACTTTCCTTATCATTGATGTCACCAAAAATCATTGCTCCATTGCTACAAGCGGCAGAACAAGCTGTTTGGAACTCTCCATCCTTAATTTTACGTCCGTCACGTTTTGCATCAAGAATAGTTTTTTGTGTTTTTTGAATACACATAGAACATTTTTCCATAACACCACGAGAACGTACTACAACATCTGGATTCAACACCATACGCCCTAAATCGTCATTCATATGATAATCGAACTCATCATTACCGTTATACAAGAACCAGTTGAAACGACGGACTTTATAAGGACAGTTGTTTGCGCAATAACGTGTACCTACGCAACGGTTATAGGCCATGTGGTTTTGACCTTGACGACCATGAGATGTTGCTGCCACAGGACAAACGGTTTCGCATGGTGCGTGGTTACAGTGCTGGCACATAACTGGCTGGAAGGCTACTTGAGGATTCTCTGAAGCACTTTCCATTTCATTAAATTCACTTAACGAACTTCCTAAACCAGAAATATTCTCCTTTTTCTCGTTATCGCTCTCAAAAGAATCTTGAGATGAATAATATCTATCTATACGTAACCAGTGCATATCACGGCTACGACGTACTTCAGTTTTACCAACTACAGGAACGTTGTTTTCAGCGTGACAAGCAATAACACATGCTCCACATCCCGTACAAGCATTTAAATCAATTGACAAGTTAAAGTGATGACCTATTGAACGATCAAACTCATCCCATAAGTCAACTTCTGGTGATGTTACCGGAGTTTCTTCATGATTTAGAGATACTACAGGAACAGCATTCCAGTGTTTTTTATCTTTGGTATTGAAAATTTCTAAAGTAGTTTCTTTAACAATGTCGCCACGTCCCATCAACGTATTGTGCAATTGAACACAAGCAAACTCGTGTTCTCCACCAGCAGCCTCAACTGTTACGCTTTGAACATTGTTAAACCCTTGGTATAATGGATATGCATTTACACCTGTTTGCATCTCGGCTTTCATACCTTTGGTTTTTCCATAACCCAATGCTAAACCAACAGAGCCTTTAGCCTGTCCTGGCTGAACAATAACGGGAACTGTAACAGAAACACCATTAACAGTAACTTTAGCATAGTTACTATTTAGCGCCCCATTGGCAACATGAATATTGGTTAAACCAATGCTATCGGCATCCACTTTTGAAACGGTTAAATAGTTATCCCAAGCCGCTCTGGTAATTGGATCTGGAAACTCTTGCAACCATGGGTTATTAGCCTGTTGGCCATCACCCATACCTGTTTTGGTGTATAATGTTAATTCTAAACCCTCCGTTTTAGCTGAAGCTGCTAGAGATCTGGCTGAATTTCCAAATGATATTAAAGTCGCTCCTTCTTCAACTTCAGAAGTGCTTTCAGTTTCCGTTGCAATGGCACCAACAAAAACACCATCGTGTAACGCTTTATTAAATGAATTTTCTCCTAAAATACTTGTACCCCAAGCGTCTTTGATATAATCATGATAAGAAACATCGTTTCCTGTCCATTTCAATAATGCTTCTTGAAATTGTCTAGTATCAAATAAAGGACGGATTGCTGGTTGCGTTAATGCGTAATGCCCCTTTTTTATTTCAACATCACCCCAAGCCTCTAAGTAGTGAGGTGCGGCGGCAATATATTGTGTTTCGGTAGAAGTTTCATCTTCCTTTAAAGAAAATGCTACGGAAAGTTCAGTCTTTTTTAAGCCATCAACAAAATCGGCAGCATTTGGCAACGAATAAATGGGATTCACACCACTCATTATGATGGCTGCTACTTTTCCTGATTTCATATCAGAAACCAATTTTGCAACTGCCTTATCGCTACCTTGTCTTGTTTTAATCGGTGTTTTCGGGTCAAAAGCTTTGCTTCCCAAAGCCTCATTGATTTCAAAAACCACTGCTTGTGCGTTCACATCTTGAATACCTGTAACAACAACACCGTTGCTTCCAGCCTTCTTAAGTTCAGAAGCGGTACTCTTAACGGCTTCTTCTATTTTTTCAGGTAACTCTCCCGAAACAGAACCTCCAACTATATAACTACATAATTTGGCTAAAGCTATTTTTTGTTGCGATGGGGTTAACGGCACGCGTTTATCGGCATTTGCACCAGTTAAAGACATATTGGCCTCAAATTGTATGTGACGCGACATTTTACCGTGGTCTGGAATTCTGTTTTTAGAATAACCAGAATCAAAACCACCTCCTTGCCAATCTCCCAAGAAATCAGCACCAACAGAAACAATAGTCATGGCTTTTGAAAAATCATAATTTGCCAATCCTCGTTCCCCATATTTATCTTGGTATGCATCCAACGCAGCAGATTCTGAAACAGCATCATATACCACATGGCTAACATTACCGTATTTTTCTTTAAATTCTGAAATCAACTTGCTTGTTGAAGGGCTGGCAAAAGTTTGTGTCATTAACACAATATCTTTATTTGCTGCAGCTATCTCAGTTAGTTTTTTGGTTGTTTCAGTATCAAAGTCACTCCATGAGATGGGCTTTCCTTCTTTCTTAGGACCTTGAACCCTCAAACTGTCATACAAACCTAAAACCGATGCGTTAACCCTGGCATTCGCACTACCATTAGTTGTTGCCATCGCGTTATTTTCAATTTTAATCGGACGGCCTTCACGCGTTTTCACCAAAACACTCGCAAAATCAAATCCATCTGCAATCGTAGTTGCGTAGTAGTTGGCCACACCAGGAATAATTTCAGTAGGCTGTACTACATAAGGAATGGATTTTTTAACTGGGCCTTCACAAGCTGCCAAAGAAGCAGCAGCTGTAGTAAACCCTACATATTTTAAGAAATCGCGACGAGTAGTTGATGTAGATTCCAAGGTGTTTTTATCACCTAAAAACTCATCAGTAGGAATTTCGTTAACAAACTCGTTTTGTTTTAGCGTCTCAACAATAGAGCTATTTTCGTTAAGCTCTTCAACACTTTTCCAGTATTTCTTGTTTGATGACATATTATATAATTGAATTACTTCTTGTTAAATTTATTAATAGTGACATTTACCACATTCCAAACCACCCATTTGAGCAGCTGTCAACTCATCCACACCATATTTTTTGGATAATTCTTCATGAATTTTCTCGTAGTAAGCATTATCTTTTACAGCCACATTTGTTTCTCTATGGCAGTTGATGCACCATCCCATGGTAAGCGGAGCATGTTGATATAAAACCTCCATTTCTTCAACAGGACCATGGCAGGTTTGACACTCAACACCAGCAACAGTTACGTGCTGTGAGTGATTAAAATAAGCAAAATCTGGTAAATTATGAATACGAACCCATTTTACTGGCTGTGAATCTCCTGTGTATTTTTGGTCAGCATCACTCCATCCAGCAGCAGCATATAGTTTTTTGATTTCACCATCGTAGAACTCTTTAGAGTATTCTGGAGAAGTTTCACCGTTGTATTCGTAAATAGATTTATGGCAGTTCATACAAACATTTAATGAAGGAATACCAGAAGTTTTGCTAACCCTTGCTGAAGAATGACAGTATTTACAATCTATACCATTGTCTCCTGCGTGAATTTTATGTGAAAAATGAATTGGCTGTACTGGCTGATAACCTTGGTCTACACCAACTTGCATTAAGTAACCATATACAAAATAGGCACTTGCCAACAAGAAGAATATGGAGGTTACCAACATTAAAAATTGGTTTTGCACAAATGCCTTCCATAATGGTGTTCTTTTTGCTTCTTCAGGTAATTCAATATTTTGGGCCTCAGCAAAACGACGCAATGTTTTGTTTACCAAATAAAGACCGATAGCCAATAAAATAAATAGGATAGCCAAAGCTCCAAGAATAATTTCATTTGAAATACCACCTGTCGCACCGGCAGGCTGTGCCCCTTGAGCGGCTACCGCTGTTTCAGCAGGAGCAGCTTTCTCCTCTGCAGTATATGCTAAAATATTGTTGATATCCTCATCAGACAGTTGAGGAAATGCCGTCATTGCGGCGCCACCAAACTCATTGTAAACTTTGTTGGCATAAGCATCACCAGACTTTATAACCCCTGGGCTATTACGAATCCAAGCATAAATCCAATCCCTATCTAAACCTTGTTCATCTGCCAAACGTTGTTCAACCTTGCGCAATGCAGGACCGGTCATTTTTTTATCTAATTGATGACACGCCGCACAATTGGCATTAAACAATGATTTTCCTTTTGCTGGATCTCCATCTTGAGCAGAAAGAGAAACTGTAAACGCTAATAAAATAATTAAGCTTAAATGAAGAATATTAGTGCCTAATTTACGGTGAATCACCTGTCTCATATTGTTGGTTATATTAACTTCTATACTTTGGTACGATTTTTTCTTTAACAAAAACAGAAAAAATACAGTTAAAAAAATCTCTCGCAAAAGTAATATTAAAAGTCGATTCCCAAAATGTTAGAGAAGTGTTAATGGCTAATTTAGAGTAATTCTAAATAATAAAAAAGCCCTCTTTTTAGTTAATAACCTATACATTTGTGATAAATATTTTGAAAATGGAACCATTAAAATTGAAAATCAGTTTTTTAAGTCTTTTTGCCTTCCTATTGTGTGTATCATTCAGCTATTCCCAACAAGGAAATGTAACGGTAAATCAGGACAAAAAAATAGATGTTTTGTTAAATCTGAAAAAGGAGATGAACAAAAGTGATGATGACTCTGACCGATACAAAATACAGGTTTATTCAGGAAATCGCTCTGGTGCACAAAGTGCACAAAGTGAATTCAGCAAGACTTTTGCAGATTGGAAACCGACAATGCAATATGAAACACCCAATTTCAAAATATGGGCAGGTAATTTTAGAACACGTTTGGAAGCCGACCGGGCACTTCAAAAAATTAAGCGAACATTCCCTAGTGCATTTATTTTCAAACCGAAAAATAATAATAGTAAATAAAAAAGCCGCGCAACTTGCGCGGCTTTTTTATTTTTCATTTTATTTCAGTTTCTTTTTTACTTCAACTTCGTGGAAGGCTTCAATAATGTCACCTTCATAAATATCGTTGTAGTTTTTAATTTGCATACCACAGTCGTAACCTTTAGCAACTTCCTTAACGTCGTCTTTAAAACGTTTCAGGGAAGCCAATTCTCCTGTGTGGACCACTACCCCATCTCGTATCAATCGAACTCCGGAGCTTCGGAAAATTTTTCCGTTGGTTACCATACAACCCGCTATACTTCCCACTTTTGAAACCTTGAATATTTCTCTAATTTCAGCCGTACCTGTAATTTCTTCTTTAAGCTCTGGTGACAACATACCTTCCATAGCGTCTTTCAGGTCGTTTATCGCATCGTAGATTATTGAATATGTTCTAATATCGATTTCTTCTTTATCTGCAATTGATCTAGCATTTCCTACTGGACGCACGTTAAATCCGATAATAATAGCATCGGAAGCCGAAGCCAACAACACATCACTTTCAGTTATAGCCCCAACACCTTTATGAATGATATTTACATGAATTTCTTCTGTTGATAATTTTTGGAACGAATCTGTGAGTGCTTCTACAGAACCGTCCACATCACCTTTAAGAATGATGTTTAATTCTTGGAAATCTCCGAGAGCAATTCTACGACCAATCTCATCAAGAGTAATATGGCGTTGTGTTCTAACTGATTGCTCACGTTGTAACTGAGCACGTTTTGCAGCAATTTGTTTTGCTTCGCGTTCGTCCTCAAAAACATTGAACTTATCACCTGCTTGCGGTGCACCGTCCAATCCTAGAATGGATACCGGTGTAGATGGCCCTGCTGCTTGCACATCATTACCTCGCTCATCGTGCATCGCCTTAATCTTACCACTGTGCTGACCTGCTAAAACATAATCGCCAACCCTTAAGGTTCCAGCTTGCACCAAGACAGTTGACACATACCCACGACCTTTGTCTAAAAATGCTTCAACAACTGTACCTACGGCTGGTTTATTTGGATTTGCCTTTAACTCTAATAATTCAGCCTCCAACAATACTTTTTCTAAAAGCTCTTTTACACCCGTACCAAATTTTGCGGAAATATCATGCGACTGGATTTTGCCACCCCAATCTTCTACCAATAAATTCATATTGGCCAATCCTTCCTTAATCTTGTCAGGGTTGGCATCTGGTTTATCAATTTTATTAATTGCAAACACAATAGGAACACCTGCCGCTTGGGCATGTGAAATCGCCTCCTTAGTTTGCGGCATAATATCATCATCTGCCGCTGCAACAATAATGGCAATATCAGTAACTTGGGCCCCACGCGCACGCATAGCGGTAAAGGCCTCGTGACCAGGTGTATCTAAAAATGCTATTTTTTGTCCGCCTTCTAATTCTACACCATAAGCACCTATATGCTGTGTAATTCCACCTGATTCACCCGCAATTACATTTTCTTCACGAATGTAGTCCAGAAGTGATGTTTTACCATGATCTACATGCCCCATAACTGTAACGATAGGCGCTCTTGGCTCTAAATCTTCTGGTTTATCCTCAAATTCTTCAATTGATTCTTCAATATCAGCGGTTACGAAAGAAACCTTATATCCAAATTCTTCAGCAACTATTGATAGTGTTTCTGCATCTAAGCGCTGGTTCATGGTCACCATCATACCAAGTGACATACATGCCGAAATAATTTCGGTTACACTAACATCCATCATAGTTGCAACTTCACTTGCCGTAACAAACTCAGTTACTTTTAATATTTTGCTTTCTTCTGCCTCTAATTGCTGATCAAGTTCAGATTGTTCTCTGTGATGATCTCTTTTGTCTCTTCTGTACTTAGCACCTTTACCTTTAGCGGATTTCCCCTGAAGTTTTTCAAGTGTTTCGCGCACTTGTTTTTTAACATCTTCTTCGCTAGGCTCCTCTTTTAATATATTTCGACGCCCTTGTCCTTTACCCTTAAATCGATCACCACCAGTGCGGTTATCACCTTTATTATCTTGAAGTCCACCTCCCTTGCTTATTCTACGGCGCTTCTTTTTGTTTGAGGACGCAGCATCTCCAGGCTTTGATTCCGCTTTCTTTTCTTCCTTCTTTTTCTTTGGCTTGTTGAACTGGGACAAATCAATTTTATCACCTGCTATTTTCGGGCCACTAAGTTTTTGGTATTGTGTTTTAACCTGTTCATCAGGTACCACCATTTCACCATCTATCTCAACCTTTTTAGGCTCAGGTTTTGATAGCTTTTCTATTTTTGCTTCTTCTTTTGCCTTTGGAGCTTCTACCTTTTCTTCTACTTTAGAAACTGGTTCTTCAGTCGGCCTTTTATCTTCGGAAACTGGTTTAGGCTTATTAGAATCTAAATCAATTTTGCCAACCTGTTTTGGGCCGGATAATGTTTTTGATGCTTTTACAACTTCTTCTTGTCGGGCTCTTTCTTTGGCTTCTTCCGCTTTTTGCTTGTCTTCCAATTCTTGTTCACGCTTAATGCGCAAATCTTCCTTTTCTTTTAGCTTAGCTTCACTAACTTTTTGCGACTTCATTTTCTTGTTGGCATCCGTCTCAAATTCATCTGAAAGAATATGATAGGTTTCCTCAGAAATTTTTGTAGTCGGACGCTTTTCTATATCAATGCCTTTGGAATCCAAAAATTCCACAGCACGATCTAGAGAAATGTTCAGTTCGCGTAATACTTTATTTAATCTAATTGTTTCAGCCATAAATTGCCTTTAAAATACTCAAATCTATATTTTGTGCCAATTCAGGCACAAAGTAATGCAAAACTGCATTATTATTTACTATTCTTCAAATTCTTCTCTTAGAATCCTGATAACATCTAAAATGGTTTCTTCTTCTAAGTCTGTTCTTTTTACCAAATCATCAACCTCTTGCTCCAATACACTTTTTGCGGTGTCCAATCCAGCTTTGCTGAACTCTTCAATGATCCAACCTTCAATTTCATCAGAGAATTCTCTTAATTCAACATCTTCTTCTGCACCTTCCCTGAATACATCGATTTCATAACCAGTTAGCTGACCTGCCAAACGGATGTTGTGTCCACCTCTACCAATAGCCTTACTTACTTCTTCTGGTTTTAAAATAACCTCGGCACGTTTAGCTTCTTCATCAATTTTAATTGATGTTACACGGGCAGGGCTTAACGCTCTGGTAATGTATAATTGCAAGTTGTTGGTGTAATTAATCACATCAATATTTTCATTGCCCAACTCACGAACAATACCGTGAATTCTAGACCCCTTCATACCAACGCAAGCGCCTACTGGGTCAATTCTGTCGTCATAAGAATCTACGGCTACTTTTGCTTTTTCACCTGGTATTCTCACTACATTTTTAATGGTAATCAATCCATCAAAAACTTCTGGTATTTCTTGTTCAAATAATTTTTCCAAAAATACTGGGGAGCTTCTGCTCATTATAATGGTTGGTTTGGCTCCCTTAAGCTCAACACTGTCAATAACACCACGTACGTTATCTCCTTTTCTAAAGAAATCTGACGGTATTTGTTTGTCTTTTGGAAGCACAATTTCGTTGCCTTCATCGTCCAATAAAATAACCGCTCTGTGACGTATGTGATGCACCTCGGCAGTATATATCTCGCCAACTAAATCTTTAAATTGTTTGTAGATTATGGTATTGTCGTGCTCATGGATTTTTGAAATCAGGTTTTGTCGTAATGCCAAAATAGCACGTCTTCCCAAATTGATAAGTTTTACTTCTTCAGACACATCTTCTCCCACTTCAAAATCTGGCTCAATTTTGCGTGCTTCAGACAATGAAATTTCTTGGTTTTCGTCTTCAACCTCACCATCGGCAACAACAACTCTATTTCTCCATATCTCTAAGTCACCCTTATCTGGGTTAACAATAATGTCAAAATTATCATCATCACCAAATTTCTTCTTAAGGGCACTTCTAAAAACATCCTCTAAAATTGCCATTAACGTAACTCTATCAATGAGTTTATCGTCTTTGAATTCTGAAAAAGATTCAATCAACGCGACATTTTCCATATCTCTTTAAAATTAAAATTTAATCATAACTTTTGCTTCTACAATATTTTCGTAAGGAATATGAACTTCCTTTTTTATGGTTACTTTGCCTTTGCCCACAGGTTTTGGCTCTCTAACTTTCCACTCTAACGTAATGTCATCATCCGATGCTTTGGTTAAAACCCCTTCCATTTCTTCCTCAGCCGTTTTAACCTTCAAGGTTCTTTTAACGTTCTTTTTATACTGTCGCTTGTGCACCAACGCTGATGCTACTCCGGACGACATAACTTCCAACGAAAAATCTTGTTCTTCCCTGTCCAAATTATGCTCAATGGCACGGCTTACAAACATACAGTCTTCAACCAAAATACCATTGTCGCCATCAATAATCACCTTAATGTGGCTATCGCCTGAAATGGACAAATCAATAAGGAACAAATCTGGTCTTTCAATCAGCGCAGCATCCAGTAATTCGGCAACCTTGGTTTTAAACATTTTTTAGTATAAAAAGAGGGGACTTTTCGTCCCCTCATAATCTTTAATTTCGCCTTTCAACGGTGCAAATATATAACATTTTATTGATTTTTAAAGGAATATTTCATAAATTTAAATACCGCTTGCTTGTGAAAGCTTGATATTTCTGGGCTTACAATTTTTTACGCTTTTTTTATGAATATCATTTTTTAAACACAAACTAACTAAACTGTGAACTGATGAAAAAATTACTTGTACCCACTGATTTTTCAGACCAAGCCGAAAATGCCCTGAAAGTAGCCGCACAAATTGCCAAAAAACACGATTGCGAAATTTTCTTGCTGCACATACTTGAAATGCCTTTACAGGAAGTAGACCCCATGGGCACCCACAGTAGCTTGCCAGAGGCCATGTTTTTCATGAAATTAGCGCACAAAAAATTTGAGGAGCTAAAAAGCAAAGATTATCTAGAAGGTTTGAAGGTTCATGAATCTGTTGATTTTCATGAAATTTTCAAAGGTATTTTTCAGCTATGTAAAAAACAGAAAATTGACCTGATTATTATGGGTTCCAACGGAGCAAATGGCTTGAGAGAAATACTAATTGGCAGCAATACCGAAAAAGTGGTACGAACTTCCGAAACACCTGTATTGGTGGTAAAAAAGGAGCATAAAATATTTAACATTGCCAATTTTGTGTTTGCCTCAGATTTTAAAGATGAAAGCAAAGCCACATTTAAAAAAGCCTTGGAATTTGCCGATAAACTGGGTGCTAAAATGCACTTACTCATGGTAAACACGCCCAATAAATTTATTACATCATCAGAAGCTAACCAACGGATGCAAAATTTTCTTGAAAGCTTTAAAGCTTCAAACCATACCTTGAATATTTATAACGACATGAGCATTGAAAAAGGCATTATGCATTTTTCTGAATCCATTGGTGCAGATTTAATTGGGATGAGTACACACGGCAGACAAGGTATTTCGCATTTTTTTAACGGAAGCATCAGTGAAGATTTGGTTAACCATGCCAAACGCCCCGTGATTACGTTTAAGATTTAAAAACACTTACTTTACCAAAACGCCCTTTACATCCATTAATGGAACAGGCTGCAATGCCCTTAAGTTTATGGTGTTTTTTCTAAAGAGGTAGGTTTTATCAAACATTTGGTTGCCTTCAAAAAAGGACACTTTAAAGCTGTTGTTCAATGCGAACAATTCTTCAACCATTAATTCAATTTTAGCAAAGCTTTTTTTAGGGAGAACGTCTATTTTCTTTCTGAAAGTTGCTGTTTTTTTGGTTTCGGAATAGCCACTGGTAACAATAAGCACCATCTCTAAATCAACATCTTTGTCATTTATGATGTAGGCATTCCAGTCTTGGGTTTTATACACTTCATTGTATTCGTTTACAACAGCAACATAAAGGTCTTCAACTTTTGGAATTTCAATGTCTTTTTTCATTGACTACAAAGCAGACTTAAACTGCTCCAAAAAGCGCACATCGTTTTCACTTAACAAACGAATATCACCTATTTGATGCAGCAGCATGGCAATACGGTCTATACCCATACCAAAAGCAAACCCGGAATATTCTTTTGAGTTGATGCCACAATTTTCCAAAACATTTGGGTCTACCATACCGCAACCCATAATTTCAAGCCAACCGGTACCTTTTGTAATTCGGTAATCTATTTCTGTTTCCAATCCCCAATACACATCCACCTCAGCACTTGGTTCGGTAAATGGGAAATAACTTGGGCGTAAACGAATCTTGCTTTTTCCAAACATTTCTGTTGTGAAATGTTGAAGCGTTTGTTTTAAGTCAGCAAAACTGACATCCCTATCAATGTAAAGTCCTTCAACTTGATGGAAAAAACAGTGCGAACGTGCCGAAATAGCCTCATTTCTATAAACCCTTCCAGGAGAAATGGTCCTGATAGGCGGCTTATTGTTTTCCATATAACGCACCTGTACCGAGCTGGTGTGCGTGCGCAACAAAATATCTGGATTGGTTTGAATAAAAAATGTATCCTGCATATCGCGTGCTGGATGATATTCTGGTAAGTTCAATGCGGTAAAGTTGTGCCAATCGTCTTCTATCTCTGGACCTTCACTCACATTAAAACCAATACGCGAAAAAATATCAATAATTTGATTTTTTACAATGGAAATAGGATGGCGCGCACCAATTTGCACAGGCGCACCCGGACGAGATAAATCACCATAAACGCCTTTTATTTCTTCCTTGCTTTCAAGTTCTTCCTTTAGGGCATCAACCTTATCTTCTGCAATTTTTTTAAGTTTGTTTATAGTTTGGCCAAATTCCTTTTTTTGGTCGTTTGCTACATTTTTAAACTCTGCGAAATACTGTTTTAAAAGCCCTTTGGAACCTAAATATTTAATTCGGAACGCTTCAATCTCCTCCTTTGATTGGGCTTTAAAATCTTCGGCTTCGGCTATGAGTTCATTTATCTTATCTATCATGTTATCCTTTAAATAGGTGGCAAATTTAAGGTTTTTTATTAGATGCTGAAACAAGTTCAGCATGACAATCAATCAATATAATCGGTTTCTACAAAATAGTTTACAATGGCTTCCTTCATTAAAACCGATTGCTCGCCCGCCTTTAAATGCGGTAAAACTTCCAAAACTTTGTAGTGCGGCCAGCCTTCGTCATCAACAAAATCGAGTTCGTAATAGCCATAAGGCGCCAGCAATTTACATATGGCAATGTGCATTAAATCCAGTTTTTGGTCTTTTTTAAAACTCCGGTTTAACTGCCCGAGTTCCTGCAAGCCTATTAAATAAATAATGGCATCCAAATCTATGGGCGCCCCATCTGCAAATTTGTTGGACAGTTTTTCAACCACCAAATCCCAGCGTTCCTTTAGTTGCTCGTCTCTTGCCATTTTTGTAATAAACCTATAAGCGTTAAAAGTTGCAAAGTTAGCTTATATTTGACAAAATTCTGAATTATGAACGTAATAGATATTGTTTTGGCCGGCTTAATTTTATTTGGGCTTGTGCGTGGTTTTATGAAAGGCCTTTTTGTCGAAGTAGCCTCTTTGGCGGCTTTAGTTACAGGGGTTTATGGAGCCATTCATTTTAGCAATTTTGCTTCTGAATTTTTACAGACCAAAACCGAATGGAATGAAAAAACCATAAATATTACGGCTTTTGCCATAACCTTTGTAGTTATTGTTTTGGCCATTGCATTGGCTGGAAAAGCACTGACCAAATTAGCCGACTTTGCCGCCCTTGGCATTCCCAACAAACTATTGGGAGGTGTTTTTGGTGCTTTAAAAATTGCCCTGATTTTGAGCGTGGTTTTAAATATTTTCGATAAACTGAACAACACCATTACCTTTATTGATGAGGAAAACATGCAAGACTCAGCGCTTTATAAACCTGTAAAATCTGTGGTGCCGCTTATTTTTCCGAATATCTTATCGCTAAATGAAGATGGGGGTGATGTTGATTTGGAGGGAGAAGTATAGAAAAGTTTTTTTTAATTGAGTTGGAAACAATTTTGAATAAAAAAATCCCCAAATATGGAATCGTAAGTTTAATTGGAGTCATTTTGATTTATCAATTTCTCCCAATTGGAGATTACTGCTCTGGCCTTCTAAACTTCGTGAATTCATTAGTTCTTTTTGGACTACTACTTATAATAGTTCTTATTATAGCAATTCAAAATCTTATCCTAATTAAAAGAAGAAAGAAAAAATTTGATTTCATTCCATTAGTACTCTTTCTATTCTTCGGCGTTTTGTGGTATTTTTTAGTAGAAATGCCATATAAAAAGTTTTGGACTCAAAAAACAATGGTCGGATTTGTAGAGAAAGAAGGAACACCTAAAAGTGGAACATTAGTCCTTTTTAAAAATGGCTCATTCGGAGCTTCGTACCACCATGCTGATTATAGTTGTACATATCAAGGAGATTATGAAATAATTGACAATCAACTAATTCTCAAGAGAACCGATATAATGGAATTGACTGACAGCATTTTTACGACCAAATACTTGATTAATAGAAAAAATGGCGTTTTAAAACCAACCGAAAATGAATTTCTGAAAATAGAAATTTCAAAAATAATAGAATGAAATAACCGCCTACAACCATACATAATTGTAATTAAGGCAAACTATAATTCAGATGTCAATCCAAATGATAAATTTCCATAATATCGTGTAAATACTTTTCGAAGTCTATTTTTAAATCGATGAGTTTTCCGGTATGTACGTCAAACACCCAACCGTGTACTTTTAAACCTCTATCCCTGTATGCTTTTTGTACCGCTGCTGTTTTAATTAGGTTTACGCACTGCTCTTTTACATTTAATTCTACAAGTCGGTCGTACTTTTTTTCCTCATCATCAATAGCAGTAAGTTCCTTTTTATGAATTCTATACACATCCCGAATGTTACGCAGCCAAGGGTTTAAAATGCCCAAGTCGGCCGATTGCATCGCTGCTTTTACCCCGCCGCAGGCATAATGTCCACATACAACAATATGGTTTACTTTTAAGTGGTCTACCGCATAATTAACCACAGACATCACATTCAAATCGATACTTATGACCATATTGGCAATGTTACGATGTACAAACACCTCACCAGGTTGTGCTCCCATAAGTTCTTCGGCTGTTACTCGGCTGTCGCTACAGCCTATGTAAAGCAACTCTGGGTTTTGCCCTTTGCCCAAATTTTCAAAATAATCATCCCTAACTTCAAGTTTGCTTTTTATCCAAGCTTTGTTGTTCTCAAATACTTTATTTAAATCCATAGTTTACGGTTTATGGGTGTCTTTAACATTGGTTTTTATCCATTTCATGCACTCCTTAAAACTTTCAAAGATATGTTCCCTTGGGATTAAATCTGGAATAATATCAATGCGTTCCATCATGTATTTAGGCTGGCTTAACAGGCCAACAAAAAGCACTTCAATATTCTTTTTGTTCAAATCTTGAAGCATGTCTTCCATGGCATAAAGCCCCGATTGGTCCATATATTGCATGCGTCCCAACCGGATGACCACTGTACTTGCCGAATCTGGAATTTGTGCTGTTAACTGTTGAAAATCGCTAGTTGAACCAAAAAACAATGGTCCTTTAATATGTTTTATGAATACTTCTTCCCTTAAATTATCTGGAAATCCTAGCTCGTCTTTCCATGCTTCCTCTTTAAGCGGTTTAACATCACTTCGCTCCGCGGTTAAATCACCTATTTTTTTCATGAACATTAAAGAAGCAATAACCAAGCCTATACCAACGGCGTATACCAAATTCCAAAATGTGGACAAAAACAATACAACCAACATAATTAAAACCTCCGAACTGAGTTTTAATGGGCCAACCTTTATATCCTTTGGCATGCTGGGTATGGCCTTTAATCCTTTATAATCCATTACGCCTATACCAACGGTTATTAAAATACCTGCCAATACAGCTGCAGGAATTTTCGAGGCTATGGGCCCTAATCCCAAAAGAATAACAAATAAAAGCACCCCGGCTATCATACCCGACAATCTTGTTTTTCCTCCTGAAGTAATATTTACAACCGTTCTAATAGTTGCTCCTGCCCCTGGAATACCGCCAAAAACTGCAGCAATACTGTTTCCAATACCTTGACCAACCAATTCTTTATTGGGTTTATGTTTTGTTTTGGTCATGTTATCTGCCACAACACTCGTCAATAAGGAATCTATGGCCCCTAACAATGCCAATGTTAAAGCCGTAAATATGTAGGGCGTCACATTGTTGAGCTTAAAACTTGTGAAAATTTCCAGATTAGGTATTGGTAACCCGCTTGGTATTTCTTCAATGGGTCTGTAATCCAGACCAAAACCAACGGCCACACCAGAAACCACCAGCAATGCGACCAGTGTGCTGGGCACGGCTTTGGTTATTCGTTTAAATCCATAAATGATAAATATGGTAGCTAATGCCAAAATCAATTCCAACCAATTAATATTTTGCAAAGCTCTTGGTAAAGCTTTTATGGCCCCCAAAGCACCTGAGGCTTCCTTAGCCGCTAGGGTTTTAGATTCTTTTAAAATATCTGCTTGGTTGGTTTCATTAGCTCTTCTTATGGTTTCTTTAAAATCCTCAAGTACTAAAATGCCCTCACCTGCTTCTTCCTCTAATATATTTTCTAAAATGGCTTCTTCAGCAAATGGCTTAAAGGTTTCAACAAACGCCGCATCTTCTTTTGGGTAGTAGCCCAAAGATGGTAAAATTTGCGTCAACAAAATAATCACCCCAATAGCGGTCATAAAACCAGAAACAACGGGATAAGGGATATACCGAATGTACTTACCCAACCCCAAAATTCCCAAACCAATCTGCATCAATCCAGCCAATAAAAAAACAGTTAGTATAACAGGCAACGCTTTTGAAACATCTCCGTCGTTAACCGCAATGATGCCCGCAATAACCACCATACTCACCGCTGTCATGGGCGCTGTTGGTCCAGAAATTTGGGTGTCTGTTCCCCCAAAAAGTGCTGCAAAAAAACTAATGAAAATAGCTCCATAAAGCCCCGCTGTAGGGCCCAAACCAGAAGACACCCCAAAAGCCAAGGCTAATGGCAATGCAACAATTCCGGCCGTAATACCACCAAATGCATCTCCTTTTAAGTTTGAGAAGAGGTTTTTCATCAGTTAATGTTTATTTGAAATTAAATAAGAATCCTAAATTTAATTCATAATGACCCGAAAAAAAAGCCTTACATTAAAAAGTATTGCTTTTTCAACTAAATTAAGAATTTTTAAAAATTAACAAATGCAATGATATTGAACTGATCTCTGCCCGAAGTTTCGAAAAATTGATTCATATAGCCTGCCTCTAATTTAAGATTTTCATTAACCTGAAAACCCAACCCACCATATAAGCGGTTTCTATCAAATATGGCACTTTCAGTGTTTAAAAATATTTCGTTGTAGGCCGAAAAATAAAATGGGCCGCTTTCTTTGAAGGGAATATTTAGGCTTAAAAAGTAGCGCAACCTCATTTTAAAATCTGATGCCACAAAACGCTGTTCAAACCTGTATCTGTGATTTAATTTAACACTTCCAATATTTTGCTTTGAGGTAAACTGCTGAAAAATTCTGTGCTCATTAACTGAAATTTTGTTGTTGGTATTTCCGATATAATTTTCAGATAGAATATAGCCGTAGCCTAAAAGTACATTATTTTTTCCTTCGTTGAATGTGCAGCCCAAACCCGTTCTGAGCAACAATTGCTCTAAATAGCCAACAGCATTATAATTTCTATATTGGACTTCGTTGTGAACATTCCACTTAGCGTTTATTTTTTTATTACCAATATAAATTAGCCAGTTACCGAAATTACTGTCTTGGGCATGAATAAAAAAAGGTAGCATAAGCAACAAAGCCAATGCCACCCTACTTGCTTTCTTTTTCATATAATTTATTCCCGTTGAAAGCACTAATCTATTCGTAAAATGTAACCGCACCTGTGTTGATGTCGTACATGGCACCAATAATCATGATTTCACCATTTTTCTCCATTTCTGCTAAAATTGGACTTTCTTTATGTATCCTTTCTATGGTCAACTCCACATTCTTTTTCGATACACTATCAACAAATTCTAAGTTTTTAGAATTTCTCAAGTTTTCATCTTTAGGCTCTTTAACAGCATTTACTGCTGGGTCAATTTTTTCAATTAACTTGGTTAAGTTACCCATTTTAGCGTGGTCGCAAGCCCCTTTTACTGCACCACAACTGGTGTGCCCCAAAACAACTATGAGTTTTGTGCCAGCCAACTTGCAGGCAAATTCCATACTTCCCAATATGTCTTCGTTAACAAAATTTCCTGCAATACGAACGCTAAATATATCGCCCAAACCTTGGTCGAAAACCAATTCTGCAGAAACCCTTGAATCTATACAACTTAAAATTGTGGCAAAAGGAAATTGCCCTTCGCTGGTATCGTTTACCTGCTCCAGTAGGTTTCTATTGGCCTTTAAGTTATTTTGAAATCGTTCATTACCTTCCTTTAAAAATTGCAATGACTTCTCTGGGGTCATTGTTGCTTGTGTTTCTTTGGTGTGTGCTTTCATGCGTTATTGTTTACTGTTAATGCTGATAAAATTATCTCCTATTTAAATTTTTACTTCCGGTTACTAAAAATGAAACATTAAGGTTATCTATTACCTCTTCAATATTTGATTTTTTAGCACTTAACTTGTTTTTATTTTGGTGTGATGCCCTATCGATACAAAGCAAATTAATATTATTTTTTAACAAATATTTGTCGATTACCTTTATATTATTATCGGCCTGCTCAAAAACATACTCAACACTATTTTCATTAAGTTGATTTTGTCCTTTAATCTCTTCACTAGCCTTTTTTATGATTTTGAACGACTTTAGAGGTTTTTGGGTGTTAGCCATTAAATCTTTAGCAAACTCGAAATCAATTTGTTTGTTTGAAGCATTTAACATCCCTAAACCAATTTCTTCACTGGGCTCAAGCGCTTTTTTGTTAGAAGCTATCATGACAACACCATTAAAATTGTTGAGGATAAAACTGGTGATGTTATCGCCTATCAAACCTAAACGACTAGCTTTTCTTTTTCCCAAAACGATAATATCCGGCTTGTTCTCTTTTAAATAACTTTCTATTTCATACTTAACGTTTCCATATGAAAAAGATGTGGTAATGTTTACTCCGTAAGCTTCTTTTATTGGGTTTATTAAACTTTCAATTTTCCTTTTCGTTGCAAAATGTTTTTGGTTTATTGTTCGCTTTGCAGAAAGTTGGTTTTCATCTTCAACAACATCTGATGCTTTTTTTACATGAAAAAAAGTTATTTCTCCTCCAATAATTTTTGCGAGACTAACTGTGCTTTTTAAGGTGGAATCTACCGAATTTTTCAAATCAGATAGCACCAATAGTTTATATTTATTTGTTCTCATGACACCTAATTTAAACTTAAACTTGACTGAGGTCTTGTTCTGAAGAACTCAACAAAACTTTCTGGATTCTCTACTATTCCACGCTTAGACGTCAACTTTATATCAATATTTCTTTCTTTCGCCTTAAACAGAAAGTCCTCGAGAATTTCAATAATGTCATTATCTAAATATCTTGTTTTTAACAGGTCAATTTCTAGATATGTGTCTCTTGGCAAACTATCCAATTCTTTAAGAATCGCTCCTTTGTTAAAAAAGGTTACTTCTTCTGCCAAAGACATTTTTATTTTGTGTTTTCCATTGCTTTTGTCTTCAATGTGAAGGAAGTGAGAGTTTTGGTAGCTTTTTAACAGAATAACAACTATACCAACCAATAAGCCCAAACCAATACCATAGAGAAGATCGATAAAAACAATGCCCAAAACAGTTACCGTAAAAGGGATAGACTGTTTCCAACCTAAATCATACATCTGTTTAAATAATTTTGGTTTTGCCAATTTGTACCCAACAACCAACAAGATAGCAGCCAATACAGATAGCGGAATCATGTTCAATAACCTAGGAATTAAAATAACGGAAATCAACAAGAAAAAACCATGAATAATGGCAGACATTTTTGATTCTCCACCCGATTGAATATTAGCGGAACTACGAACAATTACTTGAGTAATGGGCAAACCTCCAATCAATCCAGAGATTATATTTCCTGTACCCTGTGCCAACAACTCCCTGTTGGTTGGAGTTACGTTTTTATGGGGATCTAATTTATCGGTAGCTTCTACACAAAGTAAAGTTTCTAAACTAGCCACTAAAGCTATGGTGAATGCTACAATCCAAACATCTGTATTTGTAATAACAGCAAAATTTGGAAAACTAAATTGCGCCATAAAGGAGGCTGCATCTTCAGGCACAGGTACACTTACTAAATGTGACTGTGAAATGGCCAATGCTTCATTTGATTGTGTTACCGAGTAAAAAATAATACCTAAAATAACGGCAACCAGCGGGCCTTGTATTAATTGAAAAATTTTGGCTTTTTTTGTTAAGACCCTATCCCATAAAATCAATATAGCTAATCCAACCACTCCTATTATTGTAGAACCGACTGTAATATTTTCAAATACATGAAAAATAGCTGAAAATGTATTTTCTCCGGAAGCTTCAAAAAAACTATCTGCTCCTTCAGGCTCTGCATCATAGCCAAAAAAATGGGGGATTTGTTTTAATATAATGATGATTCCAATGCCCGTAAGCATTCCTTTAATGACCGATGAAGGAAAATAATATCCAATTACCCCAGCTTTTAAAACCCCGAAAATTAATTGAATTACCCCTCCAATCACTACGGCAACAAGAAAATTTTGATAACCTCCCAAAGTTCCAATGGCGGTTAATACTATGGCAGCCAATCCTGCTGCGGGGCCACTAACACCAATATTAGAACCACTTAAGGCTCCTACAACAATTCCTCCAACAATACCAGCTATTAATCCTGAAAATAATGGTGCTCCACTGGCAAGAGCTATACCTAAACACAATGGCAAGGCAACAAAAAATACAACTATACTCGCTGGTAAGTCTTTTTTAATAGTTTTAAACATATTATAATAAGTTTTGATTTGGCAATTACACCAAAAAGTCAATAAATTAGAACTGATATAGGCCATCAACTAGCCTAAAACCTTAAATTATAATATGTGTAACCTAGGAGGAGGTGAAGTTAGTTTTAAATGTGGGTTAGGATATTTTTTGGCACAATATTCTAAATTGTGCTCATCCTCTAAAATTGAAAAATCTAAGTCTGATGCTTCCAAATTACAGTATAACAGCTCCTTTTCAGCTGTTTTTTTTCCACCCTTTTCTTCTTCTTCTGAAGTGGTGTAAAAAACAGAAACATCAACAGAATCGTCTATTATTGATATAACTGTTGGTGCCATTAAAAATAGCAAAAACAGTGTTGTTAATAATATGGAAACGATTTGTTTCAGCATTAAATTCAATTTTTAAAAACGTAAATATACAATTCTTAACGTTAAGTTTTTATTAAAAATCGTTTAACAGCCTGATGTCTTGCGATGCAACCCAACCTGTTTTTCCGTCTGAAAGTTTAATCTTCTTCCAATTGTTATAAGATTCCTCAACCTGAACTTTAGTGCCTTCGTGCAGCCTAAAAGCTTCTTCACCACGTTGGTTAGGTGTATTTCTAACTTTACTTTCTTGAGCAAAAACAATAGCTGGATTATCCAGTTTATCCAAATTATATCTGTGAAAAGCGAAAGCTACCGTCACAAAAACCAAACCTAAAGACAGTAAACTTCCAATAAAAGCCATGCGTTTGCTTAAGGTTGAATATGAAAAATAGTAGACCAAAAATAAAATGACAAAACAAAAAACCAGTCCAACGGCGGTTTTTGCCCAGCCATCAAATGATAATCTATTTGCTGCACTGTTTAAAAGCTTCGGCAAACCAGCTTCCGGAACTACATCTATTGCATCAATGGTCATATTTTTGGCAAAAGCTATGTTGTTTTTAATGTCTTCATCGTTGGGTGCCAATAGAAGAGCTTTTTCGTAATAATAAATACTGGGTGCAATATTATTTAGCTTGTAATGGGCATTGCCCATATTAAAATATAAATCGGCAGACTGTACTCCGCTATTCAAAATAGCTTTATAATTATCAATGGCTTCAGCATATTTACCTTCATTATAAAGGGCATTGGCCTTTTCAAACGTAGATTGGTTTTGAGCAACACAAAACGTGGTCAATAAAAAAACTAATATATATACTAATTGCTTCATTTTACCGTGCTTGCTTATCAATTAATGAAATAGTTTTGGCTGCCTTATCGTAATCCTCTTGCATCGTAACGCTGTCTATTGGGGTATAGCGCGCAAAATCACAACTTTCTATAATACCAATAAAATCTTTTATCACTTCCGGTTGCACCTGCTTTTGTTCTAACAAACTTTTAATTTTATCTTTACTTAAATCGCTCGTTTCTATATGCAATTTTGCCTTCAGGTAATTATGTAAGGCTTTCTCCAAAGCGATGTAAAACGCTTCTTTTTTACCCAAAGATTTTTTGGCGCTGCTCAAGTACTTTTTCGCCAATTTATCGGCTTTTCTAATTTTATTCCCAAAAACATCGGCATCCCTACTCGCTTTTTTATTTCGAATCACGATAGCAACAGGAATAACTAAAAACGGCAACAGCAATAAACTCCAAAACAGTTTTGTTTTAAAGAAATACTCTTGTTTAATAGCTTCAAATTCTGTTTTCGTCTTAATGAATGCGAAGTGATCACTATTTAAAACCACCTCTTGTTTATTGCCACTGGCAACCGATGTGCCACTATTATTTGCATTGGTGTTGGACGGTCCACTTAAAACATTGATGACAATTTCATCAGAAGACAACCGTTTATAGCTTTCAGTGGCCAAGTCAAAATATGAAAATGAAATACTTGGTATAGGGTACTTTCCTTTATATTGCGGCACCACTGTATAACTATCAGAAATATCACCCTGCATACCGGACAAATTGGTTCTTACATTTTCTTTGTGTTCCGGCTCGTATACCTCTAATGAACTTGGCAAGGATATTTTAGGTAATTTGAAAAGTTTTAAGTTGCCATTTCCGCTTACATCAACCTTTACCTGCAATGATTCTGTAGCGTCAAGTTCAGTTTTGGAAGCCGACACATTAAGATTGAAATCCCCAACAGCGCCGGCGAAATCAACAGGCTTACCAACTTCTGGCAACGGCTTTACATTAATGGTTTTGTTGCCAGCCGAAACCGTTTTGCTTGTGCGTGTCATTAACAAACTTCCAAAAATATCTCGTCTGTTTGTAGGCACTCTCAATGCAATGTCCAAAGTTAATGGCTCAATATCAAGCTTGCCCGTTTTTTGAGGATACAAAACCGTTTTTCGAAGCACTAAAAACCTATAGTCTTCACCGTTAAATTTTCCGTTTTGTACTTTTTGTCCTTGGGTGTCGATGTTTTGGCTCCAAAAATCGTTATACCGTGGGGTATCTATTTCATTCCAATTGTCAACTGCTATTTTTGGTGATACATAAAGTTTGTAAACAACCGTAATGGCCTCATTCAAATACGGATTGGTTTTTGAAACCTCGGCCACTAAATGAATGTTTTCGGAAGCCAAATATTGAGGGTCATTTGGGTCCTTCGGAATATCGACGGCTGCAGTTACCTCTATTTTTATTGGTGTGGTTTTATATGTCTGTCCATCTATTACTATAGTAGCCTGCTCAATGGTAAAATTTCCGCGAGATTTTGGCGCTAAAAAATAGCTATACGTTTTTTTAAAGGTACGTTTACCGTTAATCCATGAATTGCTAACGGCTTGATTGGGTCCACCAACCACAGTAAAGTTGGCAAAATCTGGCGGATTAAAATTATCCCCATCTTGGTTCATTTCAAAGTCGATGCGCAGCCGCTCATTAACTCCCAATGTGGTTTTGCTCGCTTTTGCATTAAACTCAACTTGCGCAGACACAAAGCTCGTGGCAAAAACCAATAATATGATGGATATGTGTTTTACTATTTTCATTTTTCTGTCAAAAACTCTTGGCTTCTGTCTTCCTTACTTCTAAATCCTCTACCAATCTTTATCTGTTTGGATAATGACACCTTGTTGTTTTTCAGCATTCATTTTTTCTTGAACTTTTTGTTCTTGATTATTCATGGCCTCCAAAAGATTTTTTATTTGCTGGGGAGACAATTGTCCTGGTTGAGGTTTAGGCTGTTGTTGCTCCTTTTCTTGATTTCCTTTTCCTTGGTCTTGCTTTTCGTCTTTTGGTTTTCCATCTTCATCCTTTTTATCTTCACCATCCTTCTTGTCTTGGTCGCCTTCGTCCTTTTTATCTTCTTTGTCGTTACCTTCTTTATCCTGATTTTCCTTGTTTTCTTGATCTTGATTATCCTGCTGGTCCTTATCCTTTTGGTCTTGGTTGTCTTTATTTTCGTCTTGCTTATCCTGATTCTGGTCTTGCTGGTCTTGTTGTTGCTCAGCACATGCCTTGGCTAATGCAAAATTATATCGGGTTTCGTCGTCTGTAGGGTCATTTCTCAAAGCGTTTTTATAGGCCTCAACGGCTTCCTTACACTTTTTGTTTTGCATTAAAACGTTGCCGATGTTATGAAATGCTTTGTGTTTTTCAGATTTTGAAGTGGCAGCTTCTGCAGCTTCTTGAAGTCTAAAAATGGCTTCATCAAAATTTCCGCTTTTTATATAGGTGTTTCCTAAATTGTACGTTCCGGCTACCGAATTTGGCTGCTCTGAAATTGCTTTTCTATATTCCATTTCAGCTGAAACCACATCATCATTTTGCAATAAATTGTTGCCTTCATAAACATAATTATTGGCTTTTTTAAGCGCCAACAATTGGGCTTTGTCTTTCTCTTGGGAAAAAGACAGAACCACCGAAAACATTATTAAAACCGAGAGTAATTGCTTCATTTTCATTTCTAAATTAGAAAATATTGTCTTTTTTGTCCGTTAAAAAATTTATAAAAATGGGAAACATTGAATCAGTTACAAATTTTCATTGAAAAGATTCAATTTTTTCAGCCATTCCGTTTTTCTTTCCAATAGGAAAATATCGATGAATAAGAAAAATATGCCAAAGCCTAAAAACCACTGAAATTGGTCTTTAAAATCGGCAAATTGCTTTGCTTCAAATTCCGTTTTATCCATGGTGTTTAAAATCTCACGAATATTTTCAACAACATCTTTGGTATTCTTTCCGTTAATGTATGCCCCGTTAGCCTCCGCTGCAATATTCTGCAGCGTTTCTTCATTCAATTTGGTTATAACTGTTTCGCCTTGGCTATCCTTTTTATAGTTTAAAACCGTACCATCTTTCTTGATTGGAATTGGCCCTCCTTTTACATCACCCACACCTATTGTAAAGATTCTAATGCCTTCTTCACTGGCCTCTTCTGCCACTGCCGCTGCCTGCTCGCTATGGTCTTCACCATCTGATATGATAATGAGTACTCTGTTGGTTTGCTCATCATCATCAAAATAATTAGTTGCCAATTTTATGGCTTCATTTATTGCCGTTCCTTGCGAAGACAACATATCGGTATTCATGCTTTGCAAAAACATTTTGGCCGACGCATAATCTGTTGTAATGGGCAGTTGCGGAATAGCTCTTCCCGCGTATGCAATAATCCCTATGCGGTCGCTTGCCAAATTATTGATGATTTGCGTTACCAACTGCTTGGATTTTTCCAAACGATTGGGTGCTATGTCTTCAGCCAACATACTTTTTGAAACATCTATGGCAAAAACGATATCTACACCTTCACGCTTAACTGTTTCCAGCTTTGTACCAATTTTTGGGTTTACCAAGGCAATGGCCAAGCACAAAAAGGCTAAACTCAGCACAACAATCTTTAAAACACCCTTGAAAATAGAACGATTTGGGCTCAATTTTTTCAGCAACGTAATATCAGCGAATTTTTTTTGCGCTTTATACCTCCAAAATTGAAGTAACAAAAAGAACAAGACTACCACTGGAATAACCAACAATCCCCAAAACCATATTTTTTCGTCTAATTGATACATTTTTGTTTAACGTTTCAAGTTGAAAAATTCAAGTCTAAACAAAACTTCTGAAAACAGTAAATCTTAATAATACCTCCAGTAACAGGAACAATCCTGCCAGTATTACCAAGGGGCGATACTTTTCATCGTAATTGTAAAATTTAAATTCCTCTATTTCTGTTTTTTCCAGTTTATTTATTTCGTCGTAAATCTCTTCAAGTTTCTTGTTATTGGTGGCCCTAAAATATCTGCCTCCCGTAACTTGGGCTATTTCCTCAAGTAAAGCTTCGTCTATTTCAACTTGGATGCGCCCGTACTGAAAATTACCGTTTGGTAAAATAGCCACAGGTGATAAAGCCATTCCGTTTGTTCCCAAACCAATGGTGTAGACTTTTATTCCGTATTCCACAGCCAATTCACTAGCTATTTTTGGGTCGATAAAGCCTGAATTATTAACTCCATCCGTCAATAGAATAATTACTTTACTCGTTGCTTTGCTATCCTTTAAACGGTTTACCGCAGTTGCCAAGCCCATGCCAATAGCCGTTCCCCCTTCAATAATGGTGTTATACTTTATGCTTTTTAAGGAATGCAAAACAATGGCTTTGTCACTCGTAATTGGTGTTTTTGTATAACTTTCTCCAGCATATTCCACTAAACCAATCCTATCGTTAGGGCGACCTTTAATAAATTCGGCGGCTACTTTTTTAAGGGCTTCCAATCGGTTAGGCGATAAATCTTTTGCCAACATACTTGCCGATACGTCAATAGCCATGACGATATCAATACCACGCGTAGTTTTTGTTTTTGTTGACACATCAACCGACTGCGGCCTTGCCAAACCAGTAATCAATAAAGCCAAAGCCAATAGGCGCAGTACAAATAACAAATGTCTTGATTTTGGCAGCCAAGAATTGGTGATTTTAAACCCCTTTAAGCTAGATATTTTAAGCTCGGCCGTTTGCCGTTTGCTTTTAAATAGATACCATAGCACGGCCAATGGCAGCAATAAAAACAACCAGAAAAACTCCTTATTTAAAAATTCTATGCCTTCAAACATTAGCCTTCTGCTTTTTTAAGTTCAATTGAGTTAAGGATGCGCTCTAAAATCTTTTCTGCATAAACATCATTTTCCCTGTGGAAAATCATGACTTCCTGAACAACGTTCTCTGCCGTAAAACCAAGGACAACATATTTTCCTTTTTCAAGTTTATCGGTTCCTAAAACTGGTGAATCCATTGTGCCATAAACTTTTAACCCTTCGGCTCCATTTGGCGTAACAAATTTTTCTCTTTTGATAATGATATTCTGGGCTCCAGCATTTTCAAATAGTTTTAATTCACTGTCAATGGCCTTTTCTATATCTATTTTATTTTCTCCTTCTCCAAAATTCTTGATTTTAGAGGTAGCCAATTGGATTTGAAATCTATCCATTAAGCTACCGTAACCAAATTGTGTCATCTCTATTTGCTGAGCCATCTCTTCTGGTAATTTCGGAGTGGTACGCTTTAAAACTTTTGGTGTGCTGATGGTAATTGGCGGGAAACCATAAGCACTGGTTACCCAATTACCTTCTAAAAGTTCTTTAGTATCATGGCCAATGATGGTATCCTTTACATAATCGAAACCATATTTAATCGAGAACCCTGTAATGGTTGCCAATAAAAGAAAAACGCTGATGGCAACTGTTATCCATACTTTTTTACGTTTCTTTTTTCGTTCTTGCTCTTCCCGATATTTGGCGTCAAGTAGCTTTTCTTCCTCGGTTGGCTCAGGCAAAGCTTCCTTAACGTGGTCAATTTCTATGTCGATAGTGTCTCTGTCGATTTTGGCCAATTCAATATCTGGAGCAGATTTAGCAAACTTTACCAAATCGGCACGTTTTAAAATGTTTTCAAGGCTTTTAATATCTTCTTTGCTCAAATCCACTTGATTGCCTTCTTTAAGCAAAGTGAGGCGCTTAATCAACTCATCTGTTGTACTCTCCAAAGCGCGGTCATAAACCTTTTCGTCTAAATATTTTCTGATGATAAACGTTAGTTCAGAATAATAATCCTTCATATTCTGATGCTCCAAATAATGGGTTTCATCAAGTTCTTTGAGTGCTAATTTTGCGCGGTCGTAAGGTGGCAACAGTGCTATTTGTTCCGCTTCAGTCAATGGCTTTTTTCGCCAAATGAACCAATACAGCAAAAATGCAATTGCCCCAATAATTAGAAGAGCTAGCAAAACATAAATCCACCAATTACTACCCGCTTTTTGAACGGCAATTATTGGTTTAATATCATATAGGCCTTTGGTGGTATCGATTTCAATATTTCTAACTTCAACCTGAACGGAATCGGTAAAAAATGTTTTATCACCAACAATGATTTTTTGCTGTGGAATGGTGTACTTACCGGAATCGAACTGGGTTAAGCCGTACTTTTTTATTAAGTTGAATTTGTCGTTGTTTTTTATTGTATCAACATCATAGGATTCAATCATTTCGAGAGGAGAAAAGGTTTGCCCCTCCGGAAAAACAACCAGTTTTGTTGAATCGGTTTCCACTTGAATGTGATAAGTTATTAGCTCGCCTATTTTAATGGAAGTTGAATCAATAGTTGATGTGACTTGGGCAAAAGAGAACCAAGAAAAAAGTATCAACAAAAAAGACAACGAAAGATTTCTTGATGGTCTCAATTTAAAATTAGTCATTCTTAATTCTTCATTAATCATTCTCTATCCTCTTCTTTTAAAATAGCCCAACAACTTTTTCACATAGCTTTCATCCACGCGGCAATCAATAGCGCCAGCACCTGATTTGGTAAAACTTTCCTTGTAATAATCTACCTTTTCTCGGTAAAACTTTGCGTAATTGAGCCTTACTTTTTTTGATGAAGTATTTACCAGCATCATCTCTCCTGTTTCTTCATCTTGCATTTGTACCATGCCCAAATTCGGAATTTCTTCCTCACGTTTATCATAAACTCTAATGCCCGTTACGTCATGTTTTCCAGCAACAATTTTCATGGTTTGGTTATAATCGTCCGCAATAAAATCTGAAAGCACAAAAACAATCGCCTTCTTTTTCATTACGTTTTGCAAAAATTTTAAAGCTTCGGCTATATTGGTCTGTTTACTTTCAGGTTCAAATTCAATAAGCTCTCTAATTATTCGAAGTACATGCGAGCGCCCTTTTTTTGGCGGAATGTATAATTCCACTTGGTCTGAAAAAAGAATCAGCCCAATTTTATCATTGTTTTGGGTTGCTGAAAACGCCAGTGTTGCGGCGATTTCTGTAACCACCTCATTTTTGAACTGCTCTGTGGTACCAAATAGTTCTGAGCCCGAAACGTCTACCATGAGCATCATAGTAAGCTCGCGCTCTTCCTCAAAAACTTTGACAAAAGGCTCATTGTAACGTGCTGTTACGTTCCAATCAATACTTCTAACATCATCACCAAATTGATACTGACGAACCTCACTAAATGTCATACCTCGACCTTTGAAGGTAGAATGGTATTCTCCTCCAAAAATATGATCAGACAAACGGCGTGTCTTAATCTCAATCTTACGTACTTTTTTTAGTAACTCTTTGGTATCCATTTGAATTGTTCAAGGTTTAAGGTTTAAGGTTCATTGTTGTGCAACTTTGAACTTGAAACTTAGAACTCGGAACTATTAAGGCACTTCTATTTCGTTTACTATTTTATTGATGATGTCTTCTGAAGTAACGTTTTCGGCCTCAGCTTCATAAGTAATTCCTATTCGGTGTCTTAAAACATCATAAACAACCGCCCGAACATCTTCAGGAATTACATATCCGCGACGCTTGATAAACGCATAGCATTTAGCCGCATTGGCCAAATTGATGCTTCCACGTGGTGATGCGCCAAAAGATATTAATGGTTTTAAACTGGTAAGTCTGTATTTTTCAGGATATCTAGTAGCAAAAATGATATCCAAAATATATTTCTCGATTTTTTCATCCATGTAAACTTCACGAACAGCCTTTTGGGCATTTAAAATTTGTTCCAAAGAAACTACAGGATTTACCTTATCCCAAGCGCCTTTTAAATTAGCACGCATAATAAGTTGCTCTTCGTCAATTTTTGGGTAATCAATAACCGTTTTCAACATAAAACGGTCTACCTGTGCTTCAGGCAAAGGATAAGTTCCTTCTTGTTCTACTGGGTTTTGGGTAGCCATTACCAAAAACGGTCTATCTAGTTTAAATGTGTCGTCACCAATAGTCACTTGTTTTTCCTGCATGGCCTCAAGTAATGCTGCCTGTACTTTTGCAGGCGCCCTGTTAATCTCATCGGCCAAAACAAAATTGGCGAATATTGGCCCCTTTTTAATGGAAAAATCGTTAACCTTCATATTGTAAATTAAGGTTCCTGTAACATCTGCAGGCAATAAATCTGGTGTAAATTGAATTCTACTAAAGCTACCATGAACCGCTTGAGCCAAGGTGTTAATGGCTAGGGTCTTTGCCAATCCAGGAACACCCTCCAGAAGTATATGTCCTTGTCCAAGAAGGCCAATTAATAAACGTTCAACCATATGCTTTTGCCCTACAATAACTTTGTTCATTTCCAGCATCAGCAAATCAACAAAAGCACTTTCCTTTTCAATTTTTTCGTTAATCGACTTAATATCAATTGTACCTGTTTCTTCCATCATGTTTAAATTTTTAAAAGCCCGAATATACTGCCCTTATTTGAGCAATGCAAATTGTTAAAATTTTTATTGGGAACCTGTTAAAAATTGGTTAAAAAAGCCTCGTAAACACCGTTAATTATTGGTTAAAACAAAAAGGCAGCACCAAATATGGTACTGCCTTTTCTTCTTTTATTTTTAAATGAATTATTCCGCCACTAGCGTAATATCATCCACTACAGTTTCTGCATTTGGTGTTACAGTAATGTTAATTTCTTGGGAAACATAGCCTTCAGCACTTACAGTAAGTGTATAATCTCCGGCTGGAACTTCTTCTAAAAGGAATACTCCTGTTTCATCAGTTTCATCGGTTAAAGGGTTTCCATCAACCATTATTGAAGCGGTGGCGACAACACCTTCTGGCAATTCAATTACCTTTCCAGTAATTGAACCTGGCTTAAGCGGCAATTCAATTGGTTCAGGAATTATTGTGGTTTCACCATTTGTTACGGAAACGGCTTCTTTAATTCCATTTGCGTAATCTGACGCTTCATCAACCGGTTCAACAATTACATCATATGTTCCACCTGGTACGCCCCACAAAGCAAAAGCTCCGGTTTCATCAGTGTAAGCAGAAATTATGATATCATCCTCTGGGTCGTCATTGCCCATTTCATCAACAATAACATAAGCCATTGCTGGCACATCTGCTGGGCTAACACTTCCTTCTATAATACCGGAATTAGCTTCAGTACTAACGTAAAGCACCGGTTTTAATATAATATTCCCAGAATTACCTGCCATAACAATAGATTTTTCAACATCAAAATCTAAAATAAAGTCATAGGCATAACCTGGTTCAATAACCGAGTTTACCTTTAGTTTTAAACCAGATTGCTGGGCACTTGGCGTTTTTAAGTCGAATTCTTCATCAACTTCTTGGTCGTTTTCAATAACAATTGTATTTCCATCCCCCAACACCAATCGCATTTGCGATAATGTTCCAACTGGGATAGGAAATTTGTCTACTAAAACTTTGCTCATACCTCCTGTAAAATCAAGAAGGTTTACGGTTTCGTTTTGCGCATCGAGAGACATCCAACCATTTTCATCATCGCTATCATCATCCATTTTAATCATGACATCAACTATCTCAACGTTAACAGCTTTAAATTCACCAGGAGCATCAACAAGCTTCACTGTAATAGTTGGTTGAACGCCACTGGTTGCCATTTCATCATTTTTATTTTCACATCCCAAAAAGGATAACAGTAAAACTGAAAATAAGGTGATTTTTAAATTTTTAATCATATTCATAGTATGCAATTTTTAATTCGACTTATGTTTATATACGGCATTTTTGGGGCGTTTAGATTATTCATAAACCCAACATTTATGTAAGCAACTGATGCCCAAACTTATAACAATATTATAATTTTAAATTTGAATTGAGTATTTTTATAGTTGAAAAACAAAACTTTCTGGATAACTGCCCTTTGCCCTGCTAATATGATTAACAAACGCCTACTTATAAAGCACCTTTTGGCCCATAACGACGAGAATAGTTTTTATGACAAAAAGCGAAAAATAGATATCACCCATAAGGAAGGGAAGGCCAAATTTTTAAAGCACATTTGTGCGCTCTCTAACAGCAATCCAAAAAACAACTCGTACATAGTCATTGGGGTTGAAGACGCAGACAACAGCATCGTTGGTGTTGACTTTTTTGACGATAGTAAAATACAAAACCTCATTAATGCCTATTTAACCAATCCACCCCTAGTTCAATACGAAAACATCCCTTTTCCTCATTTACCGGACGATAAGGTTGTGGGTTTGGTTACCATTCGCTCCAGTGAAAAAATAACATCCCTTAGAAAAAACATCTGGAAATATTATGGTGGATCCGTGTTTTTTAGAGATGGTAGCATGAGCATGCCCAAAATTTTTGACGTTGAAATAAAGGATGTGAACTCAAAAATTGTTGAGGCCATTGAAAAAAATGCTCAAAACAATATAGAGCATACCCTTGATGGGGTGTTTCACTTTATGAACTCCAGAAAAGACTATAATGCCCAATATAAAGTTTTCAAGGAGTATTTTGTAGTCTGTTGGGCCGGGCAAAAAAAATCAGTAAAAGACGAGGTGTTTTATTCGCGAGTTGATATTGAACTCGTTAACGAGCAGGTACGTTTGTTCTTTTCAGCGCTGGATGAAGTTTCAATTAATTTTGATGATGACACTTTTAAAATTATTGAATACGTGAAACTAGGACTTCAAGAGCGGTACCATTATTATCCCCTGGAAAAAACCATTATTCAATTTGAAGACAATGCTCAATATAATATTGAAACCAAGCTATTGTTTGAGGCCCCACAATACGACAAAAAAGTGCTGCACCACATTTACAATACCAACAATACCATTTTAGAAAAACTTAAAAAAGAACTAACGCTTACACCAAGGGAAGAAATAGACCTAAAAAACCTTCCATCAACATATCTAATATGTTATTTAAACTTGTTCCATGAAGCTTTGAACAAACTTAATGAAGCAAAACCATACTTAAAATCGCATAGCGACGAACTTTATAACCTTTACAAAGAAGCTCTTAGAATTTTAAGAAAGGTAAAATACAACTAACATTTGTTAATAAATTTAACTTTCGCTTAATGTTAAACGTTACTTTTTTTGAAGAAAAGTTGTATTTTTGTTGTGCTATTAATCATTTTAACGAAACCTTGTGCTCCAAATCGAACAGAAAAAGAGTCAAGGTTTTTTTTGAATTTATTTTGATGAGATTTTACAAATCAAACTTTATGCCCTGTGCTAAAGGTAATTCATTTGTATAGTTGATGGTGTTGGTTTGACGACGCATATAAATCTTCCAAGCATCACTGCCACTTTCTCGACCACCACCGGTTTCTTTTTCTCCACCAAAGGCTCCTCCAATTTCAGCCCCAGAAGTACCAATATTTACATTGGCAATACCGCAATCTGACCCAGCAACCGATAAAAATTGTTCGGCTTCCCGAAGATTGTTGGTCATAATTGCTGAACTCAATCCTTGAACTACATTATTCTGAATATCAATGGCATTTTCAACATTACCTGAATATTTCAAAAGATATAAAATGGGCGCAAACGTTTCGTGCTGAACGATTTCAAAATCAGGTTTAGCCTCAGCAATAGCTGGTTTTACGTAACATCCGCTTTCATACCCTTCACCAGAAAGCACACCACCTTCAACAATTAAATTTCCACCTTCCTCTACAACTTTTTTCAAAGCATGTTGATAAAGCTTTACTGCATCTTTATCGATTAGCGGGCCAATATGGTTATTTTCATCCAACGGATTTCCAATGCGCAATTGCTTATAGGCATCAACAATGGCCAGTTTTACTTTGTCACAAATACTTTCATGAATAATTAATCGGCGGGTACTGGTACAACGCTGCCCTGCAGTGCCAACGGCACCAAAAATAGCGCCAATAACTGTCATTTTTATATCGGCATCAGGAGTCACGATAATAGCGTTGTTTCCTCCTAATTCCAATAGACTTTTCCCCAAACGTGAAGCCACTTCTTGAGCCACAATTTTCCCCATTCTTATGGAACCTGTAGCTGAAATTAATGGAATTCTGGAATCCTTCGTCATAAATTCTCCAACTTTATAATCGCCGTTAATCAAACATGAAATGCCTTCAGGCAAGTTATTTTCTGCAAAAACTTCGGCCGCAATATTTTGGCAAGCAATGCCACAAAGCGGTACTTTTTCACTAGGTTTCCAAACGGTAACATCGCCACAAACCCATGCCAAAGCTGTATTCCAAGACCAAACAGCCACGGGAAAATTAAACGCCGAAATGATACCCACAACACCTAACGAGTGGTATTGCTCGTACATACGGTGTCCAGGGCGTTCACTGTGCATGGTCAATCCGTGCAACTGTCTGGATAAACCAACGGCAAAATCACAAATATCAATCATTTCCTGAACCTCACCCAAACCTTCTTGAAATGATTTGCCCATTTCAAAGGACACTAATTTGCCTAAAGCTTCCTTTTTCTCCCTAAGTTTTTCACCAAATTGCCTAACGATTTCGCCACGTTGTGGTGCTGGAACTATTCGCCATACTTTAAAAGCTTTTGTTGCGACGTCCATTACGGTTTCAAAATCTTCCTTTGTGGTGGTTTTCACCTTTCCAATTAAACTTCCATCAACCGGCGAAATGGATTCAATAATACCCCCATTCGAAAAATAATTTGAACCTGTAGATGCTCCCTCATTTATTGCTTTTACCCCTAACGTTCGCAATGCTTTATCTATGCCAAAATCAGTCACTACCATTTTCATAAATTATTGATTTTTCATTAATTTTAAAATTTTTTACGAATATAATAATAAAAAGTTGTTTTTATTAAAGTTCATCAACACTAAAACAATTATCTTTAGGGTCAATAAACCAATATGAATCTATGCAAAAGGCCATTTTTCTCTTATTTATTTTTCTATCAATCACTTCTTGTAAAAAGAAAGTTGAAAATGTTGTTGAAGCACCCAATCAAAAAGCAGAATTTTCTATTGTAATTCATGGTGGTGCTGGCACTATTTTAAGAGAGCATTTGTCTACTGAGAACGAGGCTATTTACAGAGCGAAGTTGGAAGAAGCCATTCGAGTTGGTTATAACATTTTGGTAAATGGTGGAAGCAGTATTGATGCCGTTGAAAAAACCATTCATGTTTTGGAAGACTCATCCTTATTTAATGCTGGAAAAGGGGCCGTGTTTACAAACGCCGAAACCAATGAACACGATGCTTCCATTATGGACGGAAAAACGTTGAACGCTGGTGCTTCGGCGGGAACAAAAACAGTAAAAAACCCCATAAGTCTAGCCAGAGCTATTATGGAACATTCACCTCATGTCATGTTTTCGGGAAGTGGTGCCGAACAATTTGCTGAAGAGCAAGGGTTAACCATTGTTGACCCTAAATATTTTTTCACCGAAAAAAGCTTTAATGCACTTAAACGCGTAAAACAGGCTCAAGTAAACGCTCATTATAACACCAATATAAATGACAGCAAATTTGGCACTGTGGGCTGTGTAGCGTTGGACAAAGATGGCAATTTGGCCGCCGGAACTTCAACAGGCGGCATGACCAACAAACGTTGGGGACGCATTGGTGATTCACCCATTATCGGGGCAGGAACCTATGCCAATAATAACACTTGTGCCGTTTCGTCTACAGGTTGGGGCGAGTATTTTATTCGTGCCATGGTAGCCCATGATATTTCAGCTTTAATGGAATACAAAAATTTGTCTCTGGCCGAAGCCGCAAAAGAAGTGATTCAAAATAAATTACCTAGTCTAGATGATGGCCAAGGCGATGGAGGCGTAATTGCCATAGACAAACTTGGAAATATGGTTATGGAATTTAACACCGCTGGCATGTTTCGTGCTACCATGAATGATAAAGGCGATTTATACATTGGGATGTTTGCAAATTAAACGATTTTAAGAACAAATTAACAAAACGTCGCCATCTAAACTTAAAAAGTTCAACGTACATTTATTAACGAGAATCCACCTACACCCTCTCATCAGTTCATTTTCAATTTAATTCATCAATCTATGTCATTCAAAAAATGCCTTGCTTTAGCATTCGTCGTTTCGTTAGTCTTTTCCTGTAAAAAGAAAGAAGTTGAAACCGATAATGTTTTTAAGTTTAAGGAATACATCGGCTATACTACGGCTGGTTTCGTTTCGGTTGCTGAACCTATTCAAATTAATTTGGCCAAAGACGTGGAAGGATGGAAAATGGGTGATATTATTGGTGATGATATTCTGAAAATTCAGCCTCATGTTCAAGGAAAATTATCGGTTGCCAATGCGCTCACTTTAATTTTTACGCCCGATGAAGATTTAGAACCTGCAACCGAATACACTGTTTATGTTAAGCTCGATGACATTTACAAAACTGTTGAAAAGGGCTATGAGACCTACACTTTTCAGTTTAAAACCATAACCCCCAACTTCACTATTATCACCAATAATTTACAATCTTACAGCAAAAATTGGCAGTATGTAACGGCGGTGATGCGTTCTTCGGATGTGATATCTTTGGATAACGCCAAAAAAATGGTTGAAGCCTCACAAGACGGAAAAAAACTGTCCGTGGTTTTTAATGAATACAATGAAAAAGCGAAAGTTTTCGAATTCAAAATTGACAGTATTAACCGAAAAATTGACGACAGCCAAATTACCGTAAAGTGGAACGGAAAGATTATAAAAGCTGCAAACGAAGGCGAAAACACAATCAACATTCCAGGAATAAACAACTTTACCATTGTGGATGTTGATGTAGTTCAATCTCCAGAGCAATATTTATCCATCAACTTTTCTGATGCTTTGAAAAAACAGCAAAACTTTGACGGCTTGGTCACGCTTCAAAAAGTAAAAACCCCAAAATACATTGTTGACGGCAATGTTTTAAAAGTGTATCCAGACTCTAAACTAGTGGGCAACATTCAGGTGGATGTGTTCACGGGTATCACCAATTCCGAAGGTTATAAACTAAAAAGCCCATTTTCTGAAACCATTGCTTTTGAAGAGCTAAAACCGCAAGTTCGTTTGATTGGTAATGGCTCTATTTTGCCCAATTCACAAGACCTAAAATTCAATTTTGAAGCCGTAAACCTCAAAGCTGTTGATGTTAGAATCATTAAGATTTTTCAAGACAACATCCTTAAGTTTTTACAGGACGGAAATCTCAATAACAACAACGCTTACGATATTAGAAAAGTGGGGCGACGCATTGCAAAACAGACCATTCAACTACAAACCGAAGCCGAAAACACAGGAAAATGGAAGGCGTACAGCATCGATTTGTCCAAATTTTTCCGAGCCGATGCCGGCTCAATTTATCGGGTGGAATTGAGTTACAATAAAGACTATTCGCTTTACAACTGTGCTGCCAATAAAACCAACAAGTCTTCGGAAGAAAACGAAGACTACGATTATTACGAGGAAGATTATGAAGGCGATTACACCGAAACCTCAACGGAAGATGAAGATATAAGGGAAGAAGAATATTGGGACAACCTGACGTACCGTTACAAAACCTACAGCTACAATTGGCGCGAAGAAAACAACCCTTGCCATGAAGCGTATTATAATGAACGCAAAATCGTTTCCCAAAATTTAATCGCTTCCAACCTTGGGGTGATTGCAAAACAAGGCACCAACGGTTCGTATTATTTTGCGGTTACGGATATTTTAAGCACAAACCCAGAACCCAATGCCACGGTAAAACTTTATAATTTTCAACAACAGGAATTGGCCAGCAGAAATACGGATAACGACGGTTTAACTTTATTTGATTTAGGAAAAAATGCCGCCTTTGCCATCGTTTCAAAAGGCAATAATTTCACTTACGTAAAATTGGCCGACGCCAACTCACTGTCCTTGAGCAAATTTGATGTTTCGGGCAACAAAACACAACGCGGACTTAAAGGTTACATTTACGGCGAGCGCGGTGTTTGGCGGCCAGGCGACACCTTGCACGTTACCTTTATGCTCAACGATTATTCAAATCCGTTGCCCAAAGGCCATCCCGTAAAAATGGAAATTACAGGCCCCAATGGCAAATTGGTTTACAAAAGCGTAACGACCGATAATCTTAGCAACTTTTACAAATTCACCGTTCCAACTGCTTCCGAAGATAAAACAGGAAACTACAATGCCAAAGTTTCAGTGGGCGGTGCTACCTTTTACAAAGGCTTAAAAATTGAAACCGTTAAACCAAATCGCCTTAAAATTAAAGTGGATTTTAAAGACGAGGTGTTAACCAATAAAGCCCCTTTAAGTGGAACGTTGGCAGTAAATTGGCTTCACGGAGCACCCGGAAAAAACTTGAAAGCTGAAGTAAAGGCGAAATTCAGTACTAAAAATTCAGGGTTTGAAAACTTTAAAGATTACACCTTTATAGACCCTACAAGAACCTATAACACCGAAGAAATTAATGTATTTGAAGGCAACGTAGATGAAAACGGAATGGCCAACATCAACACAAAACTTGCCGTTGGGAAAAATGCTCCAGGCATGTTGAATGTGCAGCTTTTGGTGCGGGCTTTTGAAAACGGAGGTGACTTCTCCATGGATACCTTTACCAAAAAATATGCACCGTATGAGTCGTTTGTTGGGTTGAAATCTCCAAAAGGAAATGCTTATGGTTCTTTGTTTACAGACGAAAACCAAACCTTTGATGTTGTTACCGTTGATGCCTTCGGAAAACCCGTGAGGTATAACAACCTAGAAGTAAAAGTGTATAAAATTGAATGGCGTTGGTGGTGGAATTCCTCTTACGACAACCTATCCAGTTATGTTTCCAGTACTTACCACAGACCTTATTTGGACACCAAAGTTTCTACCGATGCCAACGGAAAAGGAAGCTTCAATTTAAAAATTCCAAACCACGAACGCGGCAGATATTTAATCAGGGTTGTAGACCCAGCAAGCGGACACGCAACAGGAAAAACGGCCTATTTTTATAAAAACTGGTACACCCCTGCAGGCGATAAGGAAGCCGCAAAAATGTTGGTATTTTCAGCTGATAAAGAACATTATAATGTGGGTGAAACCGCTAAAATAAAATTCCAATCGGGTAGCGAAGGTCGTGCCTTGGTAAGCATTGAAAACGGCAGTGAAGTGCTGGATTACAAATGGGTTAAAACCATCAAAGGCGAAACCAAAGTAGACATACCGATCACATCATTAATGGCGCCCAATGTGTTTGTAAACATTTCATTATTGCAACCACATGCCGTTACTGAAAATGATTTGCCCATTCGCTTGTATGGTGTTATCCCCATCATGGTTGAAGACCCCAATACCAAGCTTTACCCAGAACTAAAAATGCCCGATATATTAAAACCAGAACAAACTTTTAAGGTTCAGATTTCCGAAAAAAACAATAAACCCATGACCTATACCATCGCCATGGTTGAGGAAGGTTTATTGGATTTAACCCGATTTAAAACTCCAAATGCTTGGGACGAATTTTACAAACGTGAAGCTTTGGGCGTAAAAACCTGGGATGTATTTGACGATGTTATCGGCGCTTATTCAGGCAGCATAGACCAAGTGTTTGCCATTGGTGGCGATGGTAGAGCGTTGGCTGGAAAAAACAAAAAGGCCAACCGATTTAAACCCGTGGTTACCTATTTAGGCCCCTTTACTTTAGACGCTGGAAAAAGTGCTGCCCACAACATTAAAATGCCAAATTATATTGGCGCGGTTCGTACCATGGTCATGGCTGGAAATGCCAAAACCCAAGCCTATGGAAGTACTGATAAATCGGTTCAGGTTAAAAAGCCGTTAATGGTATTGGCATCGCTTCCTCGGAAATTAAGCCCCGGTGAAAAAGTAACCCTCCCTGTTACAGTTTTTACTATGGAGCCTAAAGTGAAAAATGTGAACATTAGCTTAAAATTGAGTGATGGTATTTCAGTGGTTGGCGAAAGCAAAAAAACCCTAACCTTTGCCAAACCCGATGAGCAAATGGTGTATTTTGAACTGGACGTTAGTAAAGCCAAAGGCATCAATACTGTTGAAGTTATTGCCTCTGGAAATGGTGAAAAATCGACTTACAAAGTAGAATTGGATGTGGTAAACCCAAATCCGATAACTTCAAAATCTATTGATAAAACGCTTACTGAAAATGCTTCCGAAACCATTGAATTCTCAACCTTTGGCGTTTCGGGAACCAATTCTGCAACCATAGAATTTTCAACCTTGCCGCACATGGATTTTTCACGTAGGTTGCAATACCTTATTCAATATCCGCATGGGTGCGTTGAGCAAACCACATCTAGTGTCTTCCCTCAATTATTTTTGAACGATATTTTCGATTTAACTTCAGATAAAAAACAACAGATTCAGTCTAATATTGAAGATGGCATCAAACGTTTGGCTCATTTTCAAAAACCAAACGGGGGTCTTAGTTATTGGATAGGGCAAAGTTCAGCCAACGATTGGGGTACCAGTTACGCAGGTCATTTTATGCTTGAAGCTGAAAAGAAAGGATTTGTGCTTCCATTAACATTTAAAAGTAACTGGATAGCCTACCAAAAGCAAGCCGCTAGAGATTGGCGACCAAGCTATAGAACTTATAATTCAGATTTGGCTCAAGCTTACAGACTGTTCACTTTGGCTTTGGCTGGAAGCCCAGATTTAGCAGCTATGAATAGACTAAGAGAGTTTTCAGAGATTTCCAATGAAGCCAAATGGCGTTTGGCAGCGGCGTATGCTTTGGCAGGTCAAAAAGAAGCCAGTGAGGCTATTTCCAAAACCGCAAACATCAATTTTCAGCCTTCAAAATATAGCTATTACACCTTTGGATCGGTAGATAGAAATCTCGCCATGGCTTTAGAAACCATGGTGCTTACCAAAAATTCAAAGGTTCGCGAACTTGCTGAATCCATTGCCAAAGATTTATCGAGCAATCGTTGGATGAGCACTCAAACAACGGCCTACGGCCTATTGGCTATGGCAAAAATGGTGCAGGCCAATGGTGGCAAAGCTTTAAAAGTAGATTATTCTATTAACGGAAAACAAGAAACAATTCATACTAAAAACGCCATTGCTCAACGCAATATAAATGTTATAGATGGCAATAATTCCGTTTCAATAAAAAATGCTAACGGTAATCTGGTTTATGTGCGCGTTTTAAATTCTGGAAAACTACCAATTGGTGAAGAAATTAATGAGCAGCGTGGTTTAAGTGTTTCTGTTAGTTATATTGACCTAAAAGGCAATAAGATAAATGCCTCCAAATTGCAGCAAGGTCAGGACTTTGTTGCCAAAGTAACTGTACGTAATCTGAAAGATGAACCCGCAAAAGATGTGGCTTTAACACAAATTTTTCCATCGGGCTGGGAAATCGTAAATACCCGATTCACCAATTTTGGCAACACCATTGTAAGTCAAGCAGATTATACCGATATTAGGGACGACAGAGTAAACTTTTATTTTGATTTACCAGCAAAAGGAAAGCACAGTACAAAAACCTTTAATGTGATGCTGAATGCATCCTATTTGGGAACATATTATTTATATGGTGTACAGGCTGAAGCTATGTACGACAACGATTATTTTGTTAGAACCAAAGGACAATGGATAACAGTTGAAAACTAACTATATGAAAGCCAAAGAAATATTAAAACAAAAAGAACACAGGCCATTTGACTTTCCTGAAAACTCTTGGAAGTTTTATCAGGAATGGAACAAAGGCATTTTTCTACATTGGGAGGTCAATCCCGAATTGGTAAAACCCCATCTTCCTAAAGGTATGGAACTCGATACCATTGATGGAAAAACATGGGTAAGCTTGGTAGCTTTCGATATGAACCACATAGGGATTCGAAGCATACTTAAAATTCCACGTGTTTCAGATTTCCATGAAATCAACTTACGTATTTATGTGATTTACAAAGGAAAACCTGGTGTTTATTTCTTGAGTATGGAAGGCAGTAAACGCTCCTCCTGTAAAGTTTTGAGAACCTTATCTAAATTTCCATATCGTTTTTCAAAAATTAAAAGAACGGACTTTAGCTATACATCGAAAAACAAAAAATTTGACGATTTATTCCATATTGAATTTGAATTGGGAAATACAATAGAAACTAGAAGCAAGACCGATGTTTGGCTAACCGAACGTTATGTAGTTTTTCAAGATTACAGCAAAAATATTGCGGAGTATAACGTGCATCATTTGGAGTGGCCTTTGCAAGACATCAATCTAAAAAAACTTGACGTTAATTATCCCAGATTTAGTGATTTAATGAATAACAAGCCTGATAAAATTCACTACTCAAAAGGGGTACAGGTATTAGCGTGGAATAAGATTAGACACAGAATATGAGTGAACCCATTGATCCATATTACGCCGTAATTTTCACTTCAACCCAAAAAGAAAACATTGAAGGTTATCCTGAAATGGCAAACAAAATGGAAACATTGGCAAAGCAACAAACTGGCTATTTGGGTATGGATAGCGCAAGAAATAATGTTGGCATAACGGTAAGCTATTGGAAAAATTTGGAAGCCATAAAAAACTGGAAGCAACAAAGCGACCATGTAATCGCGCAACACAAAGGCAGAAAAGATTGGTACAGTTGGTACAACGTTAAAATCTGTAAAGTAGAACGGGAGTATGAGTTTAAAATTTAAAGTCATTACGAGGAGTAAAACGACCTGGTAATCTTTTCAATTTAAGAGATTGCTTCGAAGCACTCGCAATGACACTTCTCTAAAAATTTTGAAATTTATAATCTCCTACATAAAACGCAACAAAATAAAATCAGCAATCATTTTTGTGCTTCTGATTGCCTATTATTTTTGCTTACCCAAACAACTATTTAAAGCACCTACTACAACAGTTATCACAAGCGCCAACAACGATTTGCTTGGTGCACAAATAGCAGATGATGGTCAATGGCGATTTCCGCAAAACGATAGCGTTCCCGAGAAATTTAAAACTTGTATCATTCAATTTGAAGACGCTTATTTTTATAAGCATCCTGGTTTTAATCCTATTTCCATTTTTAAGGCCTTACGCGACAATTTAAAATCTGGAGGCGTAAAACGTGGTGGAAGTACCTTAACGCAGCAGGTTATTCGCTTATCAAGACAAAACCAAAAACGCACCTATTTTGAAAAATTCATTGAACTTATTCTAGCCACCCGATTAGAATTCCGTGAAAGCAAAGCACGAATTTTAGCTTACTATGCCAGTAATGCACCTTTTGGAGGCAATGTGGTTGGTTTAGATACTGCCTCATGGCGGTATTTTAACAGAAGTGCCAACCAATTATCTTGGGCAGAAAGTGCTACCTTGGCTGTTTTGCCAAATGCCCCAAGCCTTATTTATCCTGGAAAAAATCATGAAATATTACTTAAAAAACGTAATGCGCTTCTAAAAAAATTACTTCAAAATAATTTAATAGACGATTTAACTTATAATCTTTCCATTGCAGAACCTTTACCCCAAAAACCTTATCCGTTACCTCAAATTGCCTCCCATTTATTACAAAAAATAGCACAAACCCACCGCGGAAAACATATTCAAACGACAATTAAAAAACCTTTACAAGAACGTGTTAACCATATTGTAAAAACGCATTACAACCAATTAAGTCAAAATGAAATTTACAACGCCGCCGTTTTAATTTTAGATGTAAAAACCCGAAAAGTTTTGGCCTATGTGGGTAACACACCAACCGATAAAGCCCACCAAAAAGATGTAGATATTATCGACAAACCCAGAAGTACAGGAAGTATTTTAAAACCATTTTTGTATGCTGCCATGTTGGATGCCGGCGATATGCTGCCCAACACTTTGGTTGCCGATGTGCCCACGCAATTTGGCAGTTATAACCCTGAAAACTACAGTAAAACCTATGATGGCGCTGTGCCTGCAAGTTGGGCGTTATCGCGGTCGTTAAACGTGCCTTCGGTGAGAATGCTTCAAGAATTTGGCTTGGACAGGTTTCATCATTATTTAAAGAAGTTAAATCTTAAAGACTTAAAATACAATGCTAATCACTATGGCTTATCGCTTATTTTGGGCGGAGCCGAAAGTAATTTGTGGGATTTATGCAAAAGTTATGCAGCACTCTCTTCAACCTTAAATCATTTTTCTGAAACCTCAAGTGAATACTTTTCGAATGAATTTTGCGAACCTACTTTTTTGGCTTCGGAAACTACAGACTTTGGAAAAAAGACTTTAGATAAAGTCCTTTTTGATGCCGCTTCCATCTATCTAACTTATGAAAGTTTGAAAGAAGTTAACAGACCTGAAGGTGACGAAAGCTGGGCGTTTTTTGATGGCTCGAAACAAATTGCATGGAAAACGGGCACTAGTTTTGGCTTTCGCGATGCATGGGCCATTGGCACCACAAAGGATTATGTAGTTGGTGTTTGGGTTGGGAATGCTGATGGCGAAGGCAGGCCAGGTTTGGTAGGCGTACAAACTGCAGCGCCTATTTTATTTGATGTGTTCGATATTTTACCAAACAGTGAGTGGTTTACCAAACCTTATGATGAAATGCAAGAGGCATCTATTTGTAAAAAAAGTGGTTATAGAGCATCACCAAATTGTGATGATGTTGAAGAAAAATTCATTCAATTGAGTGGATTGAAAACAAAACCTTGCCCCTACCATGTTCTAGTGCATTTAGATATAACCGAAACGTATCAAGTAAACTCTTCATGCGAAGACATTTCAAACATTACCAATAAAAGTTGGTTTGTTTTGCCACCGTTAATGGCTTACTATTACAAGACCAAAAATCCGTTTTACAAACCATTACCAAAGTTTAGAAGTGATTGCTTAGGGGATAATACCATTACCATGCAGTTTATTTATCCCAAAGAAAACAACACTGTTTTTTTACCAAAGGATTTTGACGGAACATTAAACGATTTAGTAATAAAAATAGCCCATTCCAAACCCGAAAGCAATGTGTTTTGGTATATCGATGATACTTATACGGCAAACACCAAAGACATTCATGAATTGGCCATTATTCCCACTAAAGGGAAATACTTAATTACTGTAGTTGATGAATTTGGGAATGAAGCCAGGCGTTGGATTGAAATATCGGAGTAGTTCTATTTCCTAACAATAGTTTTTACCATATTATGATCTGATTTAAACGTGCCTATTTTCACCGTTTTAAGAATTTTTAAATCCTTTGATACCCAAATATGGTCCAATGACAGTAAGGGCAAGTTCCAAAACCAAGTTTCTCTAAAACCATTCCCTTTTTCATTGAATGCGTGGTTAAAATTGGTTTTCAGATTATCTAAATATTTGGACTCATAAGGCACGTTAAAATCTCCTAAAATAATGGTTTTTGGTTCGTTTTTTATTTGATTGTTTACAAACTCAAATTCCCAAGACCTTGGCACATCGCTACTACACTGAACATCGATAGCACAAATATTTATTCCCTCTGTTTTAAAAAATACCATGTTCGTATGAAACCGAGAGGTTTCTTCCTTTAAACCTTCTATTGGCATTTTAGAAAAAACCATCAAATCTGGTTCTGACTTGAAAAAATAATAGTCGGGATAAGTTTTTTTTAATGCGAAAACATTAAGACTGCTCGATTCAGATAAAACCATTATATCGGGAACACCACCATTAAGCTCAAAAGCTTCTAAAAACCCATTTTCTCTAGAGGCATTCCAAAAAACAACTTCTGTATCGATGCCATTTTTCTTATCAGGAAAATGAATTTTAAAACTCCGTCCAAACCAAATGATAAGTAATACAACTACCAAAATGAGATTGTACTTTCTTAGCTGGCCTAAGAAAATGGACAACAATAAAACAACGAAAATAATTACGGGAAGTGGAAGAATGTAAAAGTATAGCGAACTCCAATAGCTGTTTTCTTGTATAACGAAATGGATACCTAATAATAGAAGTATTATTAGAGTATTTAAAAAAAAGTAAATGCTTTTTATGATTTTTAGTAGCATCTATCTTAAAGGAAAGCCTTTGGCGGCCCACCAGGGGTGTATTTCAATTTCCAATCGGCCCGCTTTTACCATGGGATCGGCATTCGCCAAACTATCCGCCATTTTTAACGTGGGCACATTGTAAATGGTAATGCCCCGAATATCGCCATCATCACCAAATGGCCCGGATATATCGGCATAGCCCAACTCGTACATTTTTCCTAAATGGGCCAAGTGCTCCTTTTGTAAATCCGCTGTTTCTTCTTCATTTTGACCTCTTATTGGCCCTGTTTTTAGAAATGCCATAAAGTATTGTTGCATCAAAATAGTATCCTGGGTTTTTTCATCAACATAATCAAATGTTTTAAACCCTTTTGCGTTAAGTTCTTCTTTTATTTGCTTTACAGTTTTTATTTGTTCTATAATCTCATTGGATTGTGAAATCACTGAATCTTTTGCAGTTTTGATAAGTTCTGTTCCCACATCTGTTGTATCTGAATTTGTTTCTTTTGGCTCATCTTTGCATGATAAAACTACAAGTGCGGTAACAAAAAGGATTATTAATTTTTTCATCTCTATATGCTTTAATTTCACCAAGATTTAAATGGTTTTTTACTTAATTGGGAATTATAATACTTCAAATTACCCGTTACTTCCTCCCCCAACCAATCAGGTTTTTCAAAAATTTCGTTTTTTTCGGAAAGTTCGATTTCGGCCACTACCAAGCCTTCATTATCACCAAAAAACTCGTCTATCTCAAAAATATGGTTTTTAACCTTTACTTCATAGCGTATTTTGTCAATGATGCCTGGTTCGCAAAGATTTAACAGTTTTTCAGCATCTTTGGCGGTTATTTGTGTTTCCCATTCAAAACGTGTTAATCCATCTTTTGAGGATACTCCCTTCACCGTTAAAAACCCCAAATCTCCTTTTATTCTTACCCTAACGGTCCGTTCTTTATGGGTGTTCAAAAAACCTTGAATAAGCCTTGTTTTACTTAAAGCTTCAGATTTATAGGCATCTGAAATCACCAAGAATTTACGTTCAATTTCTATCATTAATTATACTTATTTATTTTACTAAAGCTACTGGGAAGGTAAACAATAAAATGGGCTTTAATGCCTAAATTTACACTATGTCTTTTGATTTACCAATAAGGAAGATTATTCATGTTGATATGGATGCTTTTTATGCATCTGTAGAACAAATGGATAATCCTGAACTCAAGGGCAAACCTATTGCCGTTGGTGGTGCCGGTAAGCGCGGTGTGGTTAGTGCAGCTAGTTACGAAGCCAGAAAATATGGTGTAAAAAGCGCCATGGCGGGAAACTTAGCTGCTAAACTATGCCCTGATTTGATTTTTTTAAAACCTCGTTTTGACAGATATACTGAAATTTCGAAAAAAATAAGGGCTATTTTTTACGATTATACCGACTTGGTTGAACCTTTATCTCTTGATGAAGCATATTTAGACGTTACAGAAAACAAAAAGGGCAATCCAAGTGCTTCTCTCATTGCTCAAGAGATAAGAGAACGTATCTTAACAGAAATTGGCTTATCGGCATCTGCCGGTATTTCCATAAATAAGTTTATTGCTAAAATTGCCAGCGATTATAACAAACCCAACGGACAAAAAACCGTTAAGCCGGAAGAGGCTCTAGAATTTTTGGAGCAATTGGACATAAGAAAATTTTATGGCGTTGGTAAAGTTACCGCCGAAAAAATGTATCAAAAAGGCATTTTTACTGGAATGGATTTAAAGCAAAAATCACTTGAATACCTCGATGAAAATTTTGGTAAATCTGGAAGATATTACTACCATGTTGTGCGGGGTATTCATAGTAGCGAAGTAAAACCAAATCGCATAAGAAAAAGTCTGGCTGCCGAGCATACTTTCAGTAAAAACCTCTCTAGCGAGGTGTACATGCTTAAAAAACTAGAACATATAGCAGAAGAAGTATCGCGAAGATTGAACAAAAGTAAGGTTTTAGGAAAAACCGTAACCTTAAAAATAAAATATAGCGATTTTACATTACAAACACGAAGCAAAACCTTGCCCTCTTTTATAAATGACAAGAGCATTATTTTAGAAACAGCAAAAGAATTACTCTATCAAAACAAGCTAAACAATTCCGTACGTTTACTGGGTATTAGTATCTCGAATTTAGACACAGAAACTAAAAAGATTCAAGAAAAAACAAAAACGGTAAGTGTACAATTAAAGTTTGAATTTTAATTGGTTTACAACAAGCAAAGCTAGACTTCATTTCAGATAAATCTTTTGCAAGTATTAATCAATTTTCTATTCTGAAGCTGATGGGATATTGGCAGCCAAAAAATTAAAAATTCGATTTAGTTTCTTAAAAAAAATATGTACGTTTGCAGCACCAATAAAACAAAAGGATATGTCGTTTGCAGATTTATTTGATAGCGGATTTAAACAGCGTAATGCAGACCATTTTGCAGCTATTGTTCGTGTTGCCATGGATGATGGAATTATTACTCCTGAAGAACAGGCATTTTTGGACCGATTAGCACGCAATTTAGGGATTACCGAAGGGGATTATAAACAAATCTTAAAAGATTATAAATCTCACCCTATTAATCCTCCAGTATCTTACGACAGACGTTTAGAGCGTTTATATGATTTGGTACGCATGGTACATGTTGACCAAATTAAAGGTGACCCTGAGCACAAACTTTTAAACAAAATAGGAGTTGGATTAGGTTTTCATGCAGTTAACGTAAAATACATTGTTGATAAAGCTTTAACTCTAGTAGGCAACGGGGTAGATCTGGATACTTTTGTTGACCAAATAAAGAACATGAACAGGTAGAAAATTTATAAAACTACTATAAATACAAGCGCCCAACTTCTTAGACGCTTTTTTTATGATAGTTTTGAGCATTAAAAAAGGATAACGCCAACAGTAAACATTATCCTTTCTTGCAACAGCTAGTAGTAAATTAGCTAAATTCTTCCACATTTTTGATTAGTTGCGTTGATTATTGAATTATAAATATCAACACTTAAAAATTGCGGTGTATAAGTGTCACCTAAATTTTCAATTCCTTTCAGAAAGGCCCTTAAATGGTTGGTCGACCCACATTTTAAATTTTCAAAAACAGCAATTAAACTGGTGTTTGAAGTTGCATCAATGTACTCTTGTAAATCTACGATGTCTAAATCTTCAATAGTCGCTCCAATTTGTAAAGCATTGGTAATACTTTTTGAACCATCGCTGATAAATTGGTCATAAAAATCTTGTAAAGCCTTATTGGCGAATTGTCCTGCTGGTAATATCTCATAGTCTATACCATATTGCACCAAGAGATTTTCAACAGCGCCCATATGCGATTGTTCACTGTTTTTAATATTTGCAAATTGGTTAATAGACCATATATTGTCTAAAAACGTGTAAGTATCCCTAGCTAATTTTTCTTCTTCCAGCATAAAAAGCAGTGCTTCTTTATCAGAATCGTTCAATACTTGTGCATTTAGATTATTGTTAAGTTCATTAATACTGTTCTCATTTAAATCAATACTGTTATCTTCCTCATTACATGCATATAAAAACGAGAAAGACAGGGCAAGTATAATGCCCGTAATTATGGAGTTTAAATTTTTCGCTTTCATCTTGTTCTTACTTTTAATTTCAATAAAATTATACAATAAAAACAATTTGTTTGGCTACTAAAGTTACATAGAAAAATTGGGCTCTTTTTGTGATAAATGTCACTTAAAATTACACTAATTCCCCTAAATTTGCATCCGTGAAAAACTGGGCTACCCTAATTGTATTTTTATTATGTACACTTATGCTGTACAACAGTTTAAGGTTTTCTGCAACCTATGCCTACTACAGCCTTGACCCAGTGGGTTTTATTGAAAGACTTTGCGAAAATAAAGATAAGCCCGGAATGCAATGTAATGGTCAGTGCCATTTGAAAAAAGTAGCGCAATCGTCAAATGAAAAAAACAGCGAGCCCGCCAATGTTATCAATTTTGATGAGCTTTTGCTTTTTAAACAAGAGATTTTCAGCTATAACATAACCCCTGAGTTTTTCACCCAAACGAAACGTATTAGTTCTCATCTAAATTTATACAGTTTTAGCTTTAAAACATTCTGTTTTCATCCTCCTCAGAAATAAGACATCATTATAGATGAAGCAATCTTTTTGTTTTCAAACACTGAAAAGTAATCCACTTATTTCAAATTTTTAAAAGCTATAAAATGAAAATATTATATAGCGTGCTTTTGGGTACGCTAATATCTTTTGTGTCCTTTGCCCAAACTAAAAAAGAAAACCAACAAGACAGCACGCAACAAAAAGTAAATCAATTAAGTGAGGTTATTGTAACAGGAAGCCACAAAACTGACCCTGCATTTTCAACAGTAACCAACGATTATAAGAAAACCATAGTCCAACCTAAAAACATGGCCGATTTATTTAACGGCATTAATGGATTTTCTGTGATAAAGCGAGGAAACTATGCCATTGATCCAAGTTTTAGGGCTAGCCAATACGAACAATTAAATGTGCAATATGATGGCGGCACAAAAGCGATGCACGCTTGCCCCAATAGAATGGATCCCATTACAACGCATGTAACGCCTGAAGAAATTTCGAAAATTGAAATCATAAAAGGCCCCTTTACGGTTCGCTACGGGGCTACTTTTGGGGGTGTTATCAATATGGTTTCACAAAAACCCGACTATTTGGACAAAGGATTCTATGGAAAAGCATCTACCGGATATGAAACCAATGGAAATTCAATGGTCAATATGCTCCAACTTCAATTCATTCAAAATAAATATGATATTGTTGCAAATATGGGGCACAGGGATTTTGGTAACTACAAAGATGGGAAAAACGCAGAAATCCCCTCCTCTTTCAGAAGCACAGATTATGGCGTAAAGTTTGGTTACAATTTTACAAAAAACCAACGCCTGCAAACCCATTGGAGACAATCGTTTGGACGCGATGTACAACACGCAGCTCTACCTATGGATACCGAATATGATAACAGTAGCATTTTGTCTTTGGATTACTCCATTTCAGATTTGGGTGAGACTTTTAAAAGCTTATCCGCGAAAGCCTACTACAGTTTTGTAGATCATTTAATGAACAATTTTAACCGGCCTACCTTTATGATGATGGAAGCCACTTCAGCGGTGGAAGCGACCACACTTGGCGGAAAATTGGAGTTGACATGGCAACCTGCAAAAAAACTGATGGTTTTTAGTGGTTTTGATGTAATGAATATTGCCAGGGATGGTGGAAGAACCAGAACCGTAAAACTGGACATGATGGGCATGCCATTACCAAACCCCATGGCGTTTAACGACAAAGTTTGGCAAGATAGTTATATTAACGATTTTGGTCTGTTTACCGAAACTAAATGGTCAATAAACCCAACCACCATATTAACTGCGGGCATGCGTTTTGATATTGTTAAAAGTGATATTGACGACCCTGAAGCCGACTTTGCCGCTAGATATAATTTAGAAGATAAAACAGATAACAATTTAAGCGGAACGATATCCCTTAAAAAATTGGTTTCAGACCATTTTACCGTCGAGGCTGCTTATGGCCGCGGTGCACGCCCTGCCAATATGATTGAACGTTACATCAATCATTTTACGGTTGGCCAAGACCCTTATGAATATTTGGGAAATCCAGACCTTAAACCCGAAGTTAACAACCAATTTGAAATTGGATTTAAAGGAAATAATCAAAAGAACACCTATAATTATTCGGTAAATGCTTACTATTCTGAGTTTGAAAACTATATTGTTGCTGTCGTTGACCCTAGCATAAACCGAAAATACATGCCAATGGCCGAACCTAGAAATGTAAAAGTATTCAGAAATTTAAACAATGCCTATAAAACTGGGTTTGAAACCATGGCTCAAGTTAATTTCTTAAATGATTTTTATTTCAAAACGGAATTGGCTTATGTATATGCCAAAAATAACGACTTAGGTGAGTCCCTACCACTTACCCCTCCATTCAATACTAGCCTTTCATTAGGTTTAAAGCGTGAAAAATATTGGGCAAATGCTCAGTACAACATAACCAGCAAACAAGACAAAATAGCCGAAAGCTTTGGAGAAACTACAACAAATGGTTATGAAACCTTGGATATTCGTTTTGGCATCAAACCAATAAAGAACCTCAGTGTTGGTGTTGCCGCATTAAACGTTTTTGACGAAGCTTACAACAATCATTTAAACTTTAGTTTTACCAATCAGACTAACTTTGGTAGAATACCAATAACAGAGCCTGGTAGAAACTTCAGTGCTTTTATACTGTACAATTTTTAGGTAGAAAAAGAGGGCATAAATTTATGTCCTCTTTTTTTTTCTAATCAAAAGAAAATCCCCTGTGCCTCCCTAAAAGTATTAGCGTGGGCATCCACAATGGTTTTAATTTCTGGTGAATAACCTCCGCCCATAGAGCACATAACTGGAATATTATTGTTTTTACAAGTCTTTAAAACAAAATGGTCGCGCTCCTTGCAGCCATCAAGCGTCATGGCCAGCTTTCCCAATTTATCCGAAGCTATAACATCAACACCGCAGAGATAAAAGATGAAATCAGGCTGTTGCTCATCAATAAGTTTAGGCAAAGTTTCTTTTAAGATTTTCAAATAGGTCGTATCGTCCGTATTGTTTTCTAGTGCAATATCTAAGTCGCTTTGTTCCTTCACAAAAGGATAATTGTCTTTTCCGTGCATTGAAAAAGTAAACACGTTTGGGTCATTCTGAAAAATTTCAGCAGTTCCATTTCCTTGATGCACATCTAAATCTACAATCAATATTTTTTTAGCTAATTTTTCATTTAGAAGATAGCGCGCCCCAATAGCTTGGTCGTTAAACATACAAAAAGCCTCTCCCCGATTTGAATAGGCGTGGTGTGTGCCACCAGCAATATTCATGGCCACACCGTATTTAAGCGCATGTTTACTGGCTTTAATCGTGCCATCTGCAATTACAATTTCGCGTTCAATAAGTGTTTCACTTAAAGGAAAACCTATTTTTCTTGCAGCCCGTTTATCCAATGTTAAATTGAGTAAATCGTAAAAATAGATGGGTTCATGCACATTTAAAATAGGTTTCTCATCAAGCATACGCTCTGGTTCAAAAAAGTTGCCACTTGAACAAGTACCTTCATGTAGTAACTGTTCGGGTAACAACTCATATTTAATCATTGGAAACCGATGCCCTTTAGGCAGAGGGTGCTTGTAAATTGGGTGATAGGCAATTTTTAACATGGCATTATTTTACGAATGCCACAATCCTTAAGGGTGCCCCACTGCCTCCCTTAATTTTCATTGGTAATGCAATAATTTCAAAGCCCTTAGAGGGGAGTTTATCCAGATTCGTCAAGTTTTCAAACGCTGGAATATTTTCGGATAAAAGTATAACATGTGTTTTAAAATATTGTGATTGTCCGTAATCAATACTAGGCGTATCGATACCAATAGAATGAATGTTTCTTTTTTCCACCAGCCATTGCGCCGCTTCAGGAGATAGTCCAGGAAAATGAAGTAGTTTAACAGCTTCATCACCTCTTTGGTCTGTACCCAAATACTTCTTTTTGTCAGGATAGTATTTTGAAAACCCTGTTTCTAAAAGCACAATACTGCCATTCGGAATTTCCATGCTTTCCTGCTTTTCCCAATTGATAAAATCTTCAACAGAAATCAAGTAATCCGGATTATTTAATGTTTTTTCAGAAACATCGATCTTAATGGCCTTGCCTATCAGTTTTTCTAAAGGAATTTCATTCACAAACTGCTTATCTTTTGCAAAATGAATGGGTGCATCTATATGTGTGCCACCGTGCTCGGCTGTTGCAAAATTATTGGCAGCATAATAAAATCCTTTATCTGTTTCACCAGCAGCAACCACATCCATTTCAAATTCTTTGGCAGTAACCCAATACACGGTTTCCTCTGAAAATTCATGGGTTAAATCAATGATTTGTCTGGTAGGTGACTCTTCATTTTTTTGAGAATCGGCGGCCTTTTCTGCTTTATCCGTTGCATTATTGCAACCAAACAACAACAAACTGGACAAAAGGTATAGTGATTTTTGCATTTTGAAATTGGTTTGAACTTAAAGATAAGGAAAAGCGCTGAAAATAATGAGCCTAATCAACATCCAACAAAAAACCCATTAGTCTATAAAAACTAATGGGTTTGAAATAATTTTACTTTTGAAGTACTTTAAGCCACCTTCTTAACCAAATCAAAACAAGGGCATTTTTTACAGCGCTTGTTTTCTCCTTTCTTGTATTTTTTACAGCAACTATCCTTTACGTTTTTGTGGAGTTCAATTCCTAATTTTCGTAATTTTTTTGTTGCCTTCTTTTTTTTCTTTTTGCCCAAAGCAGAATAGGATATTCAAGTTTGATGACAAAAATAAATTATTTTTATTAAATCTAAATAAGATTAAATGTTAAAATTATTCAGGAGCATTTGCGGCTGCCGTGGTTACGGTTAAATTTTCAATATCACGATCGAAAAGATAGAGTCCACCTTTGTCATCACCAATCATATTTATCTTGTCTAAAATGGTTCTGGCCATGGCTTCTTCCTCTATTTGCTCAGCAACATACCATTGTAAAAAGTTATGGGTTGCATAGTCCTTTTCCTGAAGCGAAATATGCACTAATTCGTTAATGCTTTCAGAAACAAAAACCTCGTGGTTAAATAGCTCCTTAAACATGTCCTTAAACGAATTGAACGTAACATTTGGCGCCTTTAGTTCTGAAATTTTTGCATGGCCACCACGCTCATTCACAAAACGTACCAATTTCAACATGTGTTCACGTTCTTCATTAGACTGGGCATACATAAAATTTGACACACCCTCCAATCCTTTTACTTCAGCCCAGCATGCCATGGCTAAATATATCTGTGATGATTCTGCCTCCACGCGTATTTGGTTATTTAACGCGTCTTGTATTTTTTTTGATAACATATCTTTTGAATTTTACGTAAAGTTACTGATTTATTGGGTCAATTTGAAACAAAAAAGGATTGTTCTCACAGAACAATCCTTTAATTTTTTAAGTTAAAAAACTAACTATTCGCCAGCTTGTTTTTTGGCATCTTCAATCATTTTTTCGTTCGGAATAATGGCCACATTTACGCGTCTGTTTTTCGCCCTGCCTTCAACAGTTGAGTTATCGTGCATAGGCTGCGTTTCGCCAAACCAATTAGTGGTTAATCTACCGCTACTAATACCGTTATTGGATAAGTAATTGGTAACCGCGTAAGCCCTGTTCTTTGAAAGTGTCATGTTATATTCTTCGGAACCTTGGCTATCGGTATGGCCAACCACAAGAATATTGGTGTCTGGATACTCCTTAAACACACCTATAAGCTTATTAAGTGTTGCTTGTGATGTTGCATTGATATCATATTTATTGGTTGCAAAATACACGCCACTGCCCTCATCAAAGGTTACTACAATACCGTCATCAACACGTTCTACTTCGGCCCCTGGAATTTCTTCTTCAATTTTTTGGGCCTGCTTATCCATTTTATTTCCAATAAGTACCCCTGCAGTACCACCAACAACACCGCCAATAACAGCACCTAATTCGCCATTACCACCTTTACCAACATTGTTGCCAATAATGGCTCCCAAAATAGCACCACCGGTAGCACCTATTACTGCTCCTTTTTGTTTGTTATTTGCGTTTTGAACCGCTTTACAGTTGGTAAAACCAACGGCTATAACAGTAATTAATACTAAAATTGATGTTTTTTTGATATATGTTTTCATGATTTTTTATCTTTTTTATTGCTTAACAAAATTCATTGTGATGGTAAAAGGCTTGCCCTCAACGTTCACGGTCTGTTCCCATTGCATATTTGAATCGGACAGTTGCACCAAACTTAACCTAAACCCTTGTTTGGTTTCAGATTTATACTTGTCATCTGTAGGTTTTAACAGAAAATCATAAAGCCCAGTTTCTTTATTCACCTCATCAATGGTAAATACAAAATAACGGTCTCCAATAGAGCACTGCGAATTATTTATGGTATAAATTCCTGTATTGTTGTTGGGAACGAACTGCCATGAACTGCCCACAAAACAGTCCTTTGATGCATCACTTAACAATTTAACATTGTAGGTCCCCAATTGGCTATAATCAATAGTATTTAACACCCAATTGCCTTTAATTACCTTTTTGGAATCTCGAACCGTTTTAGAGGCTCCGCAAGACAAAACATTAATTGTAACAAATAAAAGAAGTAATTTTTTCATGTGTTAGGATTTAATTAATATGCTAGTATTATATACGTTTTTAATGGCTGAATAGATGGTAAAAATTTAAAAGTTGTTTTAAAATATAAAACAGGAATAGATGAAAATACATGTTAAAATATTGAATAGCAACTTTTTACATGTGTTTTAACCTTTGGTTCTTAAAAACTTGTTTAACAAAGAATTAACACGCAACCCCCTTCCATCTTAGTACTGTTACTGAAGCAACGAAGATTAATGAATATTTCAAGTAAGAATTTAGCTTATTTGAAGCCCATTTGTAACCGTAGCATCATCAGGATTTACAAAAACTAATTTACCGTCGGCAGTTTCGGTCATTAAAATCATACCTTGGCTTTCCACACCCCTTAATGCACGCGGAGCAAGATTTACCAAAACGGTTACCTTTTTTCCAACCACTTCTTCTGGCGTAAAACTTTCGGCAATTCCAGAAACAATAGTACGCACATCTATTCCTGTATCTACTTTTAAAACCAATAGCTTTTTCGCCTTTGGCATTTTTTCAGCTTCTAAAATAGTGCCCACGCGCATGTCCAATTTGGTAAAATCTTCAAAAGCAATGGTTTCTTTTTGAGGCTCAACAGTTTTATTGGCTGCCTCGTTTGCCTTTTTGCTGGCTTTTAACTTATCCAATTGCGCTTGAATGGTTTCATCCTCAATTTTGGAAAAAAGCAAATCAGCCTTACCAATTTGATGACCTGCAGGTAGCAAAACTTCTTTCGTGGAAACATCATTCCAAGACGTCTCAACTCCACTCAAAGTGACATTTAGCATCGATTTTAATTTTTTAGAAGTGAATGGCAAAAACGGTTCGCTTAATGTCGCTAACGCACTTGCTATTTGAAGAGCCACATACATAATGGTTTTTGTTCGCTCTTCATCTTCCTTTATCACTTTCCATGGCTCGGCATCAGCTAAATATTTGTTGCCCAACCGTGCCAAATTCATCAGTTCGTTTAAGGCTTCCCTAAATCTGTAGCGCTCAATGGAACTTGCAATAACATCAGGATAAGCTTTTACAGCAGCCATAGTTTCTTCATCTACCTGTTGAAATTCTGAAGGCTTGGCAACAATTCCCTCATAATATTTATTGGTTAAAACTACTACTCGGTTAATAAAATTCCCAAAAATGGCAACCAGTTCGTTATTATTTCTAGCCTGAAAATCCTTCCACGTAAAATCGTTATCCTTGGTTTCTGGAGCATTGGCAGTCAAAACATAACGTAAAACATCTTGTTGGCCAGGAAATTCCTTTAAATATTCGGGTAGCCAAACCGCCCAATTTTTGGAGGTGGACAATTTGTTCCCTTCTAAATTTAAAAACTCGTTTGCCGGTACATTATCAGGCAATATATAACTCCCCTCAGCCTTTAACATGGCCGGAAAAATGATGCAATGGAATACGATATTGTCTTTCCCAATAAAATGAACAAGTTTGGTATCCTCGTCCTTCCAATAAGGCTCCCAATCTTTTCCTTCACGCGCCGCCCATTCTTTGGTTGATGATATATAACCAATAGGTGCGTCAAACCAAACATAAAGCACTTTGCCTTCCCCGCCTTGTGCAGGTACAGGTATACCCCAATCCAAATCTCGGGTTACTGCTCGTGGACGCAAACCATCGTCAATCCATGATTTTACTTGCCCATATACATTGGGTTTCCAGTCTTTCTTATGCCCCACAAGAATCCATTCCTTTAGAAAATCTTCGTATCTGTCTAAAGGTAAAAACCAGTGTTTCGTTTCCTTTAAAGTTGGTACATTACCCGTTAAAGCTGATTTCGGATTTATCAAATCTGTAGCATTTAAACTGGTGCCACATTTTTCGCATTGGTCACCATATGCTTCTTCATTCCCACATTTTGGGCAAGTTCCCGTAACAAATCGATCCGCCAAGAACTGATTGGCTTGTTCATCAAAAAGTTGCTCGGTGGTTTCTTCTATAAACTCACCTTTTTCATTTAACGTCTTGAAAAATTCTGAAGCCGTTTCATGGTGAATTGGTGCAGAGGTACGCGAATAATTATCATAAGAAATGCCAAAATCTTCAAAAGACTTTTTTATTATGGCATGGTACTTATCAACGATATCCTGTGGGGACACGCCCTCGTTCTTCGCTTTTATGGTAATGGGCACACCGTGTTCGTCGCTTCCTCCAATAAAGGCAACATCATTTCCCGTTAATCGCAAATAGCGCACATATATATCGGCTGGCACATAAACTCCGGCCAAATGCCCTATGTGTATGGGCCCATTGGTGTAGGGCAATGCGGTTGTAACGGTGTAACGTTTTGGTTTGTTCATTATAAAACTCATGAGAGGTCGGGCGCAGTCGAGACCTTTTAAATTAACTCTCGACTGCGCTCGAGGAGACAAAACATGTCCAATTTTATTATTTTACCGCCGTAAAAGTACGCATTTTGAAAGGCATTTAGAAAAAAAATGTACATTTACATTATGACGAAAAACCTACTAACTATAAGCTTATTTTGTGCTGTTTTCTTCTTCGGAACAAATCATTATTTAACGCAAAACGCAGCCTCTGAAAAACCTAACAACACTTTGAAACAACCACCATACTTAAAAGCAGGCGACACCATAGCCATCGTTGCACCTTCAGGGATTTTGAAAAACCGATCTGGCGAAATACATCAAGCCCAAGACCTTTTAAAAAGTTGGGGGTTAAATTCTCTTGTTGGCGAACATATTTTTAACCAAGCCAACCATTTTGCTGGCACAGATGACGAGCGCTGTGAAGACTTTCAAAAGGCTTTAGATGACCCCAAAATCAGTGCCATTTGGTGTGCACGAGGAGGTTATGGATCGGTCAGGATTTTGGACAAACTAAACTGGAACACCTTCAAAAAAAAACCAAAATGGATTATTGGCTATTCAGATATCACGGCCATACACAACCAAGTTCATAATGAAGGTGTTGAAAGCATACATGCCATGATGTGCACCAGTTTACAGGATGACGCCTCTACGATTGAAGAAACCATTGCAACCTTTAAAGATGCCATTTTTGGGAAGCCTTTGAGCTATACCCTAGAAGGCTCAAACTTTAACAAAACTGGCAGTGCAACCGGTGAACTTGTTGGTGGCAATTTAACCATGTTGCATACCATGTTAGGTTCTAAAAGCAGTATTGATGTGTCAGGAAAAATTCTATTTATTGAAGAAATTGGCGAGTACAAATACCATATAGACCGTATGATGCAAAGCCTTAAACGCGCTGGCTATTTTGATAATTGCAAAGGAGTTATTGTTGGTGATATGACCAAACTTAGAAAAAATACTACACTTTGGGGCACCTCGGTTGAACAGCTTATTTTGGATGCTTTGGCCGATTATGATTTCCCAATTGCTTTTAACATGCACGCCGGGCATGAAAAGGATAACAGAGCTATGATTTTGGGGAGAAATGTGGATTTAACCGTAAATACCAGACAATCAACCATTTTTTTTAAGAATTACTAATAAATTTAATAGACTTGCATTTATTAGTAACTCATAAAAAATCTCCAAATGAAGAAAAAACTACAATTATTTTGTTTAGTCGCAGGACTATTGCTTTCAGTTAAGGTTAATGCCGATGATGTAAAAAGAATTAACAATTTAAACTTGCTCAATCCTGATGTTCGTAAATGTTTACTTGAATCTTCAAAAAATGAAGGCTGGGAATTAAAATCAGTTTACATGAACTCTGAATCAAAACTAGTATTTGTCTTTTCAAAAGGCGAAAGTGATAAAATTTATACTAGTAAGTAATTAGTTATTACTTTTAGAAAATTAATAAACCCAACTATTCAAAATAGTTGGGTTTTTCTGTTTATTGTTCTAAACCCCAAACTGGTTTAAATGATGGTCTAAATGTTTATAAAACATATTGCTCCATTCTTCTTTGGTTAACTTTCCAAAGGAATGCGATTCCATGCCATCAAAATAATCAGCTCCCAAACTTTGGGTTTTAATTAAGTAATCGGTCAATCTTGTCTTTTCCTCAACAAAATTTTTAGTATCAGTAACCAAAAATTGGGGCGCTGTTCTTGAGTTTTTTTTGTAAGGCTTGTCTCCAACCACCGTATTTTTAACAAATGACTTCAACAGAAACTTTGTAAACTTATTTGGCTTGGGGTGTTTATCTTCAAAAACCATTTCATAAGATACATTGCAATGCGCCAACATTTGATCGACACTCATTTTGCCCCACATAGGCTGTGTATCAAGTTTCAATTTATTTATACGGCCAATAATAGCATTGGTTTCCTTTAAGTCGAAAATGTTTTTCATCAAATATGCTTTTTTCATGATTATATGATTAAAACCCACGCTCCTTCTGTAATTGTTCGTAAGCCATTTGCACTTGTCTAAATTTTTCTTCGGCACCTTCTTGGTGCTCTTTCCCTAAGTGCCGCACTTTATCGGGGTGGTATTTCATTGCCATTTTTCGGTAAGCTTTTTTAATATCTTCAACCGTTGAGGTTTTATCAATTTCCAGAACTTTATAGGCATTATCACTGCTGCTGTAAAACATTGCTTTTATGCTCTCATAATCTTTTGAGTTGATGCCCAAATAACCTGCTATGGTATGAATTTGGCGTTCCTCGTCTTGAGTTACCGTACCATCGGCTTTGGCAATACCGAACAAAAAATGAATAAGCTGTAACCTCGATGGATGATCCATCATTTGCTGGATTTGCAAACACACCGGCCTTAATGAAACACGCTGTTGGCTAATGTTTTTAAACAGCTTAAAGGCATGATTTGCCCGCTCTTTACCATACATGTTCACGAATTGCTGGCGCACAAAATCCAATTCTCGTTTGTCTTGTTGTCCATCGGCCTTTATGACTACCGAAGCCAAAATAAGCAAACTTACCTCAAAATCACCCGATTGGGTTTGTGGGTGCTGTCTAGGCTGTGTCCTATAGGTTGCTCGTTCTCCCCGCCGTGGCTCCCCCTGACCAATAAAAGGCCCTGTGCTACCATCGGCAATTGAGTCTATTATACTTCCAATGGCCAAGCCTATTATAGCACCAACAGGCCCTGCGAACGACCACCCCAATGCTCCGCCAATCCATTTTGAAAAACTCATGTAATGATAAATTTTGTTTATCGTCAAATATAATATTTGTTAGTTGATTGAGTTACCAATTTGTTACACAATTGGTATCTTTGCATTCTGAAAAAACGGTTAATTAAAAAATTTAAAAATATGTATCCAGAAGAATTAGTAAAACCAATGCGTGAAGATTTAACGAAAGTTGGTTTTGAAGAATTATATTCAGCGGCTGATGTTGATGCCGCATTGGCAAAAGATGGCACAACTTTGGTTGTAGTGAATTCGGTTTGTGGTTGTGCGGCTGCAAATGCCCGCCCAGGAGCCAGATTGAGTTTGCAAAATGAAAAAACACCAGATCATATTGTGACGGTTTTTGCAGGTGTTGACAGAGAAGCTGTAGAAAAAGCGAGAGAATATATGATTCCTTTTCCTCCAAGCTCACCAAGTATGGCCTTGTTTAAAGATGGAGAATTGGTTCACATGTTAGAGCGTCATCATATTGAAGGTCGCCCAGCCGAACTGATTGCAGAAAACCTTATTGACGCTTATAACGAGTTTTGTTAAGCCACTACCCGTAAAAAACATAAAACACGATTAAAATTAAACCACAATTAAAATTGTGGTTTTTTTATCCCCTTAACGCAACCTTTTTAATTGCGAATCATCTAATAAATAAAATTATTTTTAAAATGAAAAACCCGTTTTTTGCCTCTTTACTATTGTTAATTTGCTTCAGTTTAGTTGCTTTTCAATGTGATGAAGAGGGCAACATGCCAACTTTTGAAGAAGAACAAACCGAATTAAATAATTTAAAATCTGAAATTGAGGCTTTAGCCAACACTTCTATTTGCAATGAAACTTCAGAATGCAAATTTATTGGGCTTGGCAGTAAACCTTGCGGTGGCCCATGGAGTTACTTAATTTATTCAAATTCAATCGATATCGAGCAATTAGAGCGAATGGTTGCAAACTACAATCAATTGGAAGCCGAATTCAATGCCAGATGGGGTATGGTGTCTGATTGTGCGGTTGTCAACCCGCCCTCAAGTGTAAATTGTGAAAATAACACCTGCATTGCTGTATACTAAAATCTAGTTTATTTATTTTTGGGGCATGCAAAAACTATTGTCATACCCTATTTCCATTATTTACTATGTGTTTTTCATGATAACACTAGTAATTTTCCATCCGATACAATGGGTGTGTTTTAATTTTTTTGGTTATCAGGCTCATAAAGTGAGCGTTGATATTTTACAATTATGCCTCATACGCTGTGCCAATATTTTGGGCACACGTTTTTCGTTTCACAATTCTTATCAAATACCCACAGATAGGCCATTAATTATTGTGGCCAATCACCAAAGTTTGCATGATATATACCCTCTTACTTGGTTTATGCGCAAGCATCACCCAAAATTTATCAGTAAAATAGAATTGGGTAAGGGCATACCAAGTGTTTCATATAATCTGCGTCATGGTGGAGCGGCGCTAATAGACCGAAAAAATCCAAGACAATCATTGCCAGCCCTTATGAAGTTTGGAGAATACATTGAAAAGAACAAGCGTTCTTCCGTAATCTTTCCGGAAGGCACGCGAAGTAAAACCGGAAAACCTAAAACATTTCAAACCAAAGGATTGGAAATATTATTTAAAAAAGCACCATCTGCTTTGGTCGTTCCAATAACCATAAATAATTCATGGAAAATGTACAAATACGGAAAGTTCCCATTAGGCTTGGGCAATCATCTTCAATTTACCGTGCATAAACCCTTAGAAATGGCTACCTTTGTTAATAACGAGGAACTCATAAATAGTATTGAAACTACTATAACAAAACACATAAACTATAAATAGTTAAAAAATGTCTTTAAAGAATAAGAGGATTGAAGTCATGCAGTTTTTGGAAAAAGACGTTGATGCTTTAATGGAAAAGTATTTAATTCCTATTGATACCATTTGGCAACCCACCGATTTTTTGCCAAATTCTGAAGCAAAGGATGATGACTTTTTTGAAGAAATAAAAGAAATTAGGGAACTAGCCAAAGAACTACCATACGATTTTTGGGTAGTTTTGGTTGGTGATATGATTACTGAGGAAGCGCTTCCCACGTACGAATCCTGGTTAATGGATGTTGAAGGCATCAATCAAGTAGATGAAGGCGGCAATGGTTGGTCTAAATGGGTAAAACAGTGGACTGCTGAGGAAAACCGCCATGGTGATGTACTCAATAAATACCTTTACCTTTCGGGCAGGGTGAATATGAAGGAAATTGAAAAAACCACGCAACACCTTATTGCTGATGGTTTTGATATTGGCACAGACCGCGACCCCTACAAAAACTTTGTTTACACCAGTTTTCAAGAATTGGCCACCTATGTTTCGCATAATCGCGTGGCCAAAATTGCAAAAAAAAGTGGCAATAAACGTTTGGCGAAAATGTGTCAAATTATTTCGGGCGATGAAATGCGCCACCACCATGCATATTCTGATTTTGTAGACCGAATATTTAAGGTAGACCCTAGCCAAATGATGATGGCCTTTCATTATATGATGAAACAAAAAATTACCATGCCCGCCCATTTTTTGCGGGAATCTGGAGGTAAAATAGGCACTGCTTTCGAAGAGTTTTCAAATACAGCTCAGCGCATTGGGGTGTATACCTCTACAGATTATGTTGATATTTTGAAAAAATTGATTGACCGTTGGGAAATTGCCAAAATTACAGGCCTAAATGACGAGGCCGAAAAAGCAAGGGATTACCTCATGAAGCTTCCTGAAAGGATGTATAGATTGGCAGAACGCATGAAAATACCAGAAAACTCGTTTCAATTTAAGTGGGTTGAACCAGCTATAGTCAAATAAAACGTTTTTAAAAACATAAATAAATTCCTTTCCTGACAGAAAGGAATTTTTAATTTTATAAGATGGACAAATCTAAAGACATCATCAACAAAACAATAGCCTTCGTAAAAGAAACCTTGGAAGATGCCGAGGGTGGGCACGATTGGTTCCATACCGAAAGGGTTTATAACAATTCATTGCTCATTGCAAAAAGTGAACATGTAAATGAGTTTGTCGTAGCCTTAGGCGCGTTGCTTCATGATATTGCCGACTGTAAATTCCATAATGGCAATGAAAATGTTGGCCCAAAAATAGCTCAGGAATTCCTGTTCAAATTAAATGTTGATTCAATAGTTATCGAGCATATTGTAAATATTATTGAACATATATCCTTCAAAGGTGGTAATGAAGCACAAACATTCAAATCGGCAGAACTGGATGTTATTCAAGATGCTGATCGGTTGGATGCCATTGGCGCTATTGGTATTGCGCGCTGCTTTAATTATGGTGGTTTTAAAAACAGGGCACTTTATGACCCTGAAATTAAACCCAACTTAAACATGAGCAAAGCCGAGTATAAAAACTCAAATGCACCTACCATCAATCATTTTTATGAAAAACTACTGCTTTTAAAAGACAGAATGAATACTGAAACAGGTAAACGTTTGGCTACAAAACGGCATGAATTTATGGTGCACTATTTAGACCAATTTTATAAAGAATGGGAAGGCAGAAATTAGCCATGCTAATACATAAATTCATGTAAGGTAGCCTTGTCGTCCTGATCATATAGTTTAACAACTCTTACTGTTTTACTTTCATTTGGTTGGGCAAAATTCTCGTAAACCGTATATTTTAAATACGTTGGATTTAACGTTGTTTCTTTTTTTAAGTTTTTGATGTTGATAATCCATTTTCCTTGTTTCGCATCATCAATAAAAAATTCCTCAATTTGATATCCATTTTTTAAACCGTCCATTAAACGTTCATTTTTCGCAAATGCTGAAAGCTCCCAAGTGAAATACTTTTTATCTGGATTTACAAATTGAATTTCAAACTCGGCAAAAGGGTCATTCCATTCAAAAACAAAACGCATATCTTTTTTGAAATTGATGGACAGCAAATCTGAAGGCAAATCTGCATAATCAACTTCACTTTTGTGCAACAATACCAAATGACGAAGTTCATTGATTAAAACACTTCTAATTCCTGAAAAATCAAGGTCTTCAATGGTTCCCAAAAGCATCTGTTTGTACAGCAGCATAGCTTTGTTATGTTCTCCAGTATTTTGGTAAACTAATGCCAAATCCCTATAGGCTTGGGTCCGTTTAGGGTCTAGTTTCAATATTCTTTTATAAATGCATTTGGCTTCCTCATATTTATTTAAAGCTTCAAGCTTATACGCCAAAGTTCTCAGTGCCTTTACGTTATTGAAAGCCAAGTCTGATATATTGGTAAGGATTTTATAGGCCGTCTCCTCGTCCCATCGTTCAAAATATTCTGATGCATCCAGATAAAAATCAATTGAAGGCTGCTTTAAACTAGCTTTCTGGTTCTTGTAAATAGCAAATGATTCGTCATAGGAAGCGGCTCCATAAAGATCATCAATATATTTTGAAGTTTTGGTATTTGTTTCTGGGTATAATTTCCCTTCTTCATAATCATTGCCCGTTTTTAGAGCCCAATTTTTTGCTTTCCCTTCTTTATATTGCAAAGCCGTTTTTGTGGTAACCATTATGGCTCCTCCTGCTCCTTCGCTCCCAAACCTATTGGTAGCTGCCAAAGACCTTAAAATGGTTATAGAACTTATGTTTTGAGGTGATATGGATAGAAAATTAAGCGTTTGAATACCATCAACAAAAACTGCAGGTGTTTTCTTCCTGTCCCTAATCCAGATTGTTGGATTTTGCGGTGGGCCCGAAACATTTACCCCGGGCATTTTTCGCAAAACATCCACAAAATATACATCTGCTTGGTTTATATCTTCCTCTGTTAGGTAAGATGTTGAATAGCCATACTTTCTATCCTCCCGTCTAACCATGTTATCCCTTGAAACGTTATCTCTTTTTACCCCAATAATGCTTATTTTATCCAATAGCTCACCTTCAAATTCAAGTTCTATGTCTATATTTTTGTTGTTGGATGCTTGTATTTCTTTTTGCTTTGCCCCAAAATAATTCAAGACAATTTTATCTCCATATTTCGCTGGAATGCTATAAATGCCTTCTTCATTGGTAAAGACCTCTGTGTAGGTTCCTTTGACCCTCACCGACACGCCTTCCAAAGGATTTGTCTGGCTATATATCTTACCATAAACATTATTTTGGGCGTCATTCGTCTCTGACAAGTTGTAAACTTGTCTGTCTTCAATGTTAAATTTCAAGGCCTTAATAGCAGCCTCAATATTACTTTTTGTCAGATTGATGTAATAACCATTTTCTGAGGAGGACATATTTTGAAGCACATTATGGTTTGAATTGACTGAGGAACCTATGCAGAATATAGGGCAACTTAAAGGTTCTCCAACCTCTGAAAGTGTAGAAATCCCATCTGAAAACAACATGACCAAATCAGACTTAATATCATCATACAAAAATACTTTTGAAAAATCCGTTCCACCCTCATAGTCGGTGTTCTTTAAATAGTTAATAATTGCATCTGAATTTCCATTGCTTATCTCAAAATTTTTACTTTCGTCTGTTTGAGTGTTGAACTTTGTTGCCTTAATAGAAACATTTTTAAGCACTTTAAGATATTCTCTTAAAAATTCCATTTCATCAGCAAAATCTCTATTAAAAAACATAGATGCTGATGTGTCCCAAAGGATGCTTATTTCTTTTGGTGGTGTTCTCTTTTCAACTTCATCCTCCTTTTTAGGGTAAGACATGAGCACACCAAATGCCATTTTAGCATCTTTTATCGGTTTCCATTTATCTTGGCTTATGTACCGCGTAAAAGTGCTTCCGTTATTGGTGCCCGCAATGGCAAAACCGACTTGATTTCCAAACACCTCAACTAGCTCAATACTTACAATAATATCATCATCAACTTTAATATTATAGGGCCTGAGATTGATTGTGTCTATACCTTTATCTCGTTTTATAACATGAAAGATATTTGTAGCCAACAAGTTTTTACCGGGTAACTTCTTTTTTAAATCGTAAACATTAACGCGCAATTTTAAGCTATCGGAAAGGTTTTCCAAAATCCGAAGCTTTAAATCGAGCAATTTTGAATTTTTCTTAGTTATTTTAATCTTGGTGGCTATTTCTCCTCCCAGGGCAATTTTGTCTTTCCAATAACCAAGGGTAAAACCATCGTAATCCAAACTGCCTGTCTCTTTGTTTTCTCTTTGGACAGAGGTAATCAATACTTCATCTAAAGCCAAGTTTTGGGGTTCAAGGTATATTTTATTGGTCTTAGATAATTTAGAGAACAGCTCTAAAGCCTTTATTTGTAACGTTTCATAACCCAAAGAAGAAAACTGCAATACTTCAAATTCCCCTATATAATCCTCGTCATACTCGAGATAAAATTTTCCAGTTTCATCGCTAACAGTCCCTATACTTTTTCCCAAGAAGCCAATGTTAACATAAGGCAACGGTTTGTTCGTGCTTTTTTCTAAAACAAAGGCCTCTATTTTAATGATGCCTTGGGCAAAAGTGCCCTTAAAACTTAATAGCGTTAAAAAGACTATGGTTAAAACTTTATTCATCTTTTTTTCGGAAAGATAACTAAAATTGTGGTAATATTTAACCTACAATATTTTAATCTCGATACACAAAGCTGGATTTTAGATAAAAAAACGGGAAGGTGTTAAACCTTCCCGTTTTTAAGAACATCTATATACTACTTCAGGCAATTATTTTGTTTGAAGTATCAACTTTATTTCTTTCCTGTAATTTGATGCGCTCTTACCAGTTATTTCATTAAACTGTTTATTAAAGTGCGAAAAATTGTTAAATCCGCACTCAAAACAAATATCTGCAATACTCATTTGGCTTTCATTAAGTAGCTTTGTAGCGTGTACAACTCGGTATTCGTTTACCAATTGCGTAAAGGTTTTACCCGTAGCTTTCTTAAAATATCGGCAAAACGCAGGAACCGTCATACTTACTTCGTCTGCTATTTCATCCAATGAAATATGATTTTGAAAGTTCTTATTTACATATTTGAAAATCATATCAATTTTTGAGCTATCCTGTGCTTCAGTCTCAAAAGCAAAACCATCAGCATTTAGTAAGGCATAATCATCTGTTTTGGCTAAATAATTCAAGATTTCCAAAAACTTTAAAACACGCTTTAGGCCATCATGTTCAAGGAGTTTTTCAATCTTTGGGCCGATTTTCTGTTTGGTTTCAATCTTAAAACGAATACCTTTTTTGGCGCGATCAAAAAGTGCAACAATATTGCCCATTTCTGGGATGTTTAAAAAATCATCACCTAAAAAGTTAGATTTAAACTGTATGGTCGTTTCTGTACCATTGGCCGTTAATCGGTCCGTAAAACCATTATGTGGCAGGTTAGATCCTATTAATATTAATTGGCTATTGTTAAAATAAGATAAATGGTTGCCTATGTGGGTCTTGCCTTGTCCTTTATTTATATATATAAGCTCCAATTCTGGATGAAAGTGCCAATAGGCATCATTCTTATCCACAGACTCTACGTGTTGCTTCACCAACAAAGAGCTTCCAAAGCTTGGACTTATTTTCTTTAATGTGGGTTTCTTATTCATCATAACCTGGGACTATTTTAATGCAAATTTAAAACATATTATGCATACACTGTATATTTAATTACCTTAAATGTGTGTTATTTTACCATAACGATATATTAACATTCATTTAACAGTTAATATAGCATAGAAATAGGTCAAAATTGATGTTTTTATAACTTTCCTTTGGTCATATCTTTGTAGTGTTAATTGTTATGAACATCATAGCATTAATTATTAAAAGAATTATTAAGTAAAAAATACTCTTTTTAGAGTTCACAATATTCATTAATAATTAGTTTAATGTCTTATTTAGTTTAGTTTAGTTGGTAAAGTGGGCTGTGGTGGCCCACTTTTTTTTGCTCAAAATTTTACCAGGATACTCTAAAAGATTTCAAAAATTGTTACAATGACTAGAACATTTAATAGTTGCAGAATTTATTTTTTGAAAAAAATGTTTGAGCCAAAATTTACACTATTAACACCTGTATATTCTATATTAACCTAACCCCAAAATAACGGATAAAATAGCATATAAATACATTAATTTCAATGCTTTAGGAACTAAAACCCCACTATAACTTTGCAGTGTTGAACGTTAAAAACCTCAAATTATGAAAAGCGTAATTAAAAACACAAAAAAAGGAATCTTAATGGTAACCATTATGGCTACCTTGGTAAGTTTCGCAAACGAAGATGGTAAATCTATTATTAAAGATGATATCAAAAAAACGGCTATAACACTAACTAATGTAAAAGTTGGTGATTTATTAACCATTAAAGACTACAATGGTATTATATTATATAAGGAGTCTATAGAAGCGTCTGGAATTTATCAAAAGGGTTTCGATCTATCTGCTCTCCCTAATGGCGATTACTTTTTTGAAGTTGATAAGGACATGGAAATTAAAATCCTACCTTTTACCGTAAAAGCAAAAGAAGTAATCTTTGTTAAGGAAAATGGAACATCAGTTTTCAAGCCTCACATCAGACAAAAGGACGACATGTTGCTTATTTCAAAACTGGCGTTAAGTTTAGAACCTTTAAAAGTTAAGATTTATTCTGACAACAACAGTGAATACGAAATGATTTACTCTGATGTTATTGAAGACACAAGAACCATTGAAAAAGCATACAAGCTTAAAAAAGGTGGTGATTATAAAATAGTACTAAGTTCTGATGAAAGAACATACACGAAATTCATTAATAATTAGTTTAATGTCTTATTTAGTTTAGTTTAGTTGGTAAAAGTGGGCTGTGGTGGCCCACTTTTTTTATCCCTTATATTTTTTGCTTTTATAATTACTCGCGTCAATAAAAACATTTTCCCCGGGCTTTTAATCTGTTTTATTTTAACCAAAAGCTCATCTAAACTGATAGCTAAAAAAACATATATATACATCAATATCAGTGTTTTATAGGAAATAAAGATGTCCTAATTTTAATGTGTTGAACGTTAAAACCCCATATTTATGAAAAACGTAATGAAACATTTAAAAAAAGGAATCTTAATGGCAACCCTGATGGCTGCCTCGTTAAGCTTCGCCAAAGAAAAAGCATCTGTTTTTATGATTACAAAAGATGCTAAAATGACCTCAATTGCTTTACGCGATGTTAAAAAAGGAAACCTCCTGTTTATTAAAGATGACAACGGAGCAATTCTTTACAAAGAGTCCATTCAAAAAACTGGATTGTATAACAAAGGTTTTGATTTAACAAGTCTTCCAGACGGCGACTACCATTTTGTGCTTGATAAAGATTTAGAAATTAACTCAATTCCATTTTCAGTAAAATTAGGCTTGGTTGAATTTAATAAAGAAGACGAGAAAACCTCATACAAACCTTATGTTCGTTTAAAAGGCAATCTACTTTACGTAACCAAGTTAGCTCTAAACAAAGAACCTTTAATAATTGATATATATTATACTGGGCATGACATAGCTGAGTTAATGTATTCAAAAGAACTTAAGGGCACCCAAACTCCTGGTGAAATTTTCAAATTAACCGGTCTGAGAAAAGGAAGCTATAAGATTGTAATGCATTCTGAAGGACGCAAATTTGTAGAAAACATTAATTAAAAATTTTAGTATGTTTATTTAATAAGGTGAGTCTTTTGGCTCACCTTTTTTTATCCTTCACAATAAAGAAATCATCTTTTCCATATCTCATTTTGATTTACATGTGCACATAAAATATCTGATTCGTACTAAAATATGCACAATTAACGCCTAATTATTCTATATTAATTTAACCAAAGTTTAATCTAAAAATAACAGGTAAAATAGAACACAAATACATTAATATCAATGTTTTACAAGCCTTATTTATAGTATACTTTTGACATGTTGAACGTTAAAAACCCCATATTTATGAAAAACGTAATTAAAACCTCGAAAAAAGGAATCTTAATGGTAACCATGTTGGCTGCCTCGTTAAGTTTCGCAACTGAAAAAGCCTCATTTTTAAATATTACAGATGACGCTCGAAAAATCGCTGTTACTTTTGCTGATGTAAAAGAAGGTAACCTTTTGTCTATTAAAGATGTAAACGGAATTACTTTATATAAAGAGTCTATTCAAAAAACTGGAGTTTATACCAAAGGTTTCGATTTAACATCGCTCCCTGACGGTGACTACATTTTTGAATTGAATAAAGATGTAGAAATAACAAGCATTCCGTTTACTGTTAAGGCAAGTGAAGTTCTTTTCAAAAAAGAAATGGAAACAACATTTTTTAAGCCGGTAACCCGAGTAAAAGGAGATTTAGTTTTCATCACTAGATTATCGCTTGAAAAAGCACCGATGGAAATTGAAGTTTACTCAGGATCTACCGGAACTTATGAGCTTATGTATGCTGAAACCGTAAAAAACACAGAGCGCGTTGAGCGTCTTTACAGATTGACCGGATTGAACAAAGGCGACTACAAAATTGTTTACAGAACAGAAGGCAGAGTATTTACAGAAATCATTAAAAGTTAACATTAACTAACTCAATTCAACTTGAAAAAGCGGGCATTATAGTCCGCTTTTTCTTTGCTAAAATAACTTGAGTTGTCCTTGTTTAAACTGCTCGTGCAAGGCTGTGTTTAATTTCGGAAATGCCTTGTCTTTAAAGTATTTCTGCCGTGCCAAAGCCACAAGATTATTAATTTGTTCGGCTATTTTGTCTTCACCTCGCATTCTTGCACCGTAACGTGAATCGTTTAGGCTACCGCCATGGCAATTTTCTATTTGGTGCAACACTTTATCGGCACAATCTGGCAATGTTTTGCTAATCCAATCGGTAAAAATTTCACTAATGGCACCGTTTAGTCTAACTATGGTATGCCCTATGGAAACGGCCCCATGTTCTGAAGCAGCTTTGGCTAAAGGTAAAATTTCATGACTGTTTATTGAAGGAATTATTGGGGCCAACATAACATTAACGGGTATGCCATGCTTGTTTAAGGTTTTTACGGTTTCTAAACGTCTTTTTATCGTGGCCGTTCTGGGTTCTAAAATGCGCCTGGTGCCTTCTGAAAGTGAGGTTATAGACACATTAACGCCAATTAAACTATCTTTAGCCAATGCTTGTATAAGGTCTAAATCCCGTAAAATCAACGCATTTTTTGTTATGATACCTACAGGATGTTTGTACTTTAAAAATACCTCCAAACATTTTCGAGTAATTTCAAACTGTTTTTCGGCAGGTTGGTAACAATCGGTATTTCCAGACATCACAATGGGGTGTGCCTTCCAACTTTTCTTTTTTATATAGGCTTCCAAAAGTTTTGGCGCATCTTTTTTTATCAAAATTCGACGCTCAAAATCCAAACCGGCACTGTACCCCCAATATTCATGCGTGTTTCGAGCATAGCAATAAATACAACCATGTTCACAACCTTGGTAAGCGTTCATGGAATACATCATGCCCACGTCTGGGCTTTCCACTTTATTTACGATAGTTTTGGGGAAGGTTTCTAAATACAGGGTTTTGTTGTTATCGGCTGTTTCGCCTTCTTTTTGGCAATATTCCAAAAAGTCGTCGCGCATTTCGTGGCTCAATTCAAAAAAACGGTTGTGGACGTTAAGCTGCGCACCGCGGCCTTTTATAACAGATTTGGGGTTCATAAACATTAACATTTAAAGAGAAACAAAACCTAACTCTTTAAAGTTAGCCATTATTTAACCCGAAAACTGTTAAAGCAAAAATGGGTTATTAACAAACTTGATTTTGTAGAAAATTTCAACTAACTTCGTTTAACGATTGACATAAGTCATTAAAACGACGCATATCATCGCATTAAACGAACAACTTAAAAAAAACCTAATTCCCAGGAAAATCAGCTTTTCGTTTTTCTAAAAATGCGGTGGTGCCTTCTGTAAAATCTTCAGTACCAAAGCATTTTCCAAATTCGTTAACCTCAACTTCAAAACCGTTAACACCATCTTTAAAATTGGCGTTTATGGCGTGTACGGCAGCACCTATGGCCACAGAAGAATTATTTAAAATTTTAAGGGCTATTTTTTCGCAAAGGGGCAACAATTCCTCTAGTGAGGTTACATGGTTTACCAAACCATAATTTAGGGCTTTGTTGGCATCAATCATACCTGCGGTCATAATCATTTCCATAGCCCTGCCCTTGCCAATTAACTGGGGTAAGCGTTGTGTACCACCATACCCGGGAATAACCCCTAAACTCACTTCGGGCAAACCCAATTTGGCATTATCACTGGCTATTCTAAAATGGCATGCCATGGCCAATTCCAATCCGCCACCAAGCGCAAAACCATTAACCGCTGCAATTACCGGAGTTGATAGATTTTCCACAAAATCGAACAATATTTTTTGCCCGTTGGCTGCTAACTTTTTGCCTTCTTCCACGCTAAAATTGGCGAATTCACTAATATCGGCACCAGCTACAAAAGCCTTTTCTCCACTACCAGTAACAATAATTACTTTGGTGTTTTTGTCCCTATCGGCTGTATCAAAAGCATCATGAAGTTCGTTAATGGTTTCCTTGTTTAAGGCATTTAACTTTTTAGGCCGATTTATGGTTATTGTAGTAATGCCGTTATGCGATTCGAATAAAACGTTATTGTAACTCATTTTAATAGATTTCTAGTGTCGTTTATGCTTTAGGAAACGTAACTTTAAACGTCGTTCCTTTATCTTTTTCAGTATCAAAAGAAATGGTGCCTTTATAGGTTTCTACAATGTTTTTTACCATGGCCAAACCAAGACCCATACCACTTGTTTTGGTGGTGAACTTGGGCTCAAAGACTTTGTTTTTATTTTCTTCTGAAACGCCTACACCATTGTCCGCCACTGTTATAAACACTTTGCCCGCTTCGGTACCTACTTTAATTTCAATTTTGGGTGTTTGGCTTTCTGGAATGGCCTGAATGCTATTTTTTACCAAATTAGTAACCACACGAATGAGTTGCGAACGGTCAAATTTTGCTATAATTTCTTCAGATTCCGCCTGAAATACGATGTAATCTTCATTAAAAATATCTAAAGCCAATTTAACGATTTTTACCACGTTAAGTGTCTCGCTTTGTTGGGCGGGCATTTTGGCAAAGTTTGAAAATGCCGAGGCAATGGCGCTCATAGTATCGATTTGCTGGATGAGCGTTTTGCTGTATTCATCTACCTTTTTATGAATATTTTCATCCTCTGGATTAAACTTACGCTGGAAATTTTGCACCGTTAATCGCATGGGTGTTAACGGATTTTTAATTTCGTGGGCCACCTGTTTGGCCATTTCACGCCAAGCTTGTTCGCGTTCACTTCGCGCCAATTGAATGGCACTTTCCTCAAGTTCATCAATCATACTGTTATAGGAACTCACCAAAGTAGAAATTTCTTCGCTGGTATCGTCAACATCAATTTTTTGATTGCGCTTTTCCAGTCGGGTAGTATTTATTTTATCACTTATAGTTTTAAGGGACTTTGTAATGTATTTAGAAAGCCAAAACGCAATGACAATAGCCGTAACCAGCACAAACATAAAAGCAAAACCAAGTCGCGTTAAAAATTCTTCAAGTTCCTTTTGTAGAAAATCGTCCTTTTCAAGGTAAGGAATGTTCAATATGGCCAAGGGTTTCGACTTTTGGTCCAAAATAAAGGTGTAAGACGACTGAAATAATTCGCCATTTTCTCTATGCTTATCCACATATCGATGCCTAGTCAATTCCGATTCACTATTAAACTCCACCGTATTATTAATGGCGTTCATTATTTCTGCATCCAAACACTTCTCAGCAACTTCGGTTTGAAGTCCAGCTTTAGATGAGATTAACAACCCACCTTCCAAATCGTACAAATTGATTTGCAGTTTATGGATATCGGCAATATTGTAAATTTCTTCCTTGAATATATAGGGAATGTTTGCAGTCTTTACTTCCCAGGTGTTTTGCCTACCATTTAAAACTCGTTTTAAGTGCGTTTGAATACTTCCCTCTTTACGCTCCAAACGACCCTTGTGATAATCTTGACTTTGCTCGCTGTATTGATAAATGGCTACCGCCGAAATGAGGACAGAGGCCAATAACACCAAGAGTATCATAGCTAAGAAGATGCGGGTGCGTAAGGAAAATTTTTTGAGTTTCATTCAGAATTATAGTGCTTAAATATAGCAATAATCAAACCAAAGACCCTAAGGGTCATTTAAAATAAAGTGAACGCCTAAAAGTTAATTATTTTGAATTGTTTAGGCCTCAGGGTTTTTGTCCCTAATGTTCTTATAGACTTTATAGCCGAGCATTATAAAAACGCCTAAAACGATTATGCCTACAACGCCCCAAACCCAATTTATGGCACTTTTTAGGATGACCAAAAACACAACCGCAAAAAGAATAAACGTGGCACCCTCATTCCAAATGCGCATAAAACTAGAGGATTTTATTACCACATCGTTTTGTAGTTGCTTGAAATATTGGTGCGTTTTTAAATGATAAATGAAAAGCAGAACTACAAAACCTAATTTTACATGCATCCACGGTTGTTGAAGCCAATAGGGTTGTAAAACCAATAGCCAAACTGCAAAAAGTGTGGCTAAAATAGCAGAAGGCCAAGTAATGATATACCAAAGGCGCTTGGCCATGAGCTTTAACTGTTTTCCTAAAATTTCCTTATCTGGTGAAGGTTTATAAAAAGCTTCAATTTGATACACAAACAAACGGGGAATGTAAAACAGGCCTGCGAACCAGGTAATAACAAAAATAAGATGAAAGGCTTTTATGTAAGCGTAATATTCCATGTCTATAAATTGGAAGTTAGTACATCTTCTGGGTTCAAGTTCTTAATTATTTCCCTATTTAAAAAATAGGCCGTTACAATCGTTGCCAAAATATCCGATATTGGGAATGACACCCAAACGCCAAGCTCATCCCAAAATAAGGGTAAAATTAAAATCAACGGAATAAAGAAAAACCCTTGTCGACATAAAGTAAGCAGAAGCGCTTGTCTGGCTTTACCAATAGCCTGAAAATAGGCCGCACCGATAAGTTGAAGTGCTATTATAGGTGTTGCTGCAAAAACCCAACGCATGGCAGGAGGTGTTTCTTTTATGACTTCAGCATCATGAGTAAACAGTTTGGTAATGGATTCCGGAAATACCATAAGCAAAATAAAAACCATTGTGGCCAATCCAGCAGCATATTTTATGGCAGTGTAAATGGTTTGTTTAACCCGTTCGTATTTCAAGGCTCCATAATTAAAACCGGCAATGGGCAAAAAGCCTTGTGTAATGCCAAAAACGGGGAACAATGCAAACATGAGCATACGCCCTACAATAGCGTAAGCAGTTACCGAGGATTCGCCCCCCAAATGAAACAAAATATTGTTCATAAACAGATAGGTAATACTGACTACAGCCTGTCTTGATAAAGTTACAAACCCCAAAGAACTGATTTCGGAAACAATGGGTCTATCCAATCCAAAATGCGAAAAGTTTATTTTTAATTCCGAATTTTTAGACAGGAAAAACCATAATATAAAAGCAAAACACAACAAATAGGATCCGGTGGTAGCCCAAGCAGCACCTGCCATTCCAAAGTCCAAAACATTTATTAAAAGATAATCTAAAATTAAATTTGAGATTGAAGGAATCATCATGGCATACATGGCAAATTTTGGCTTACCTTCTGCCCTGATTACCGTGTTTCCCATCATACAAAGTGCTAAAAATGGCACGCCATAGAGTACAATGACATAATAGATTTTTGCGGGCTCCAAAATATTGCCTTTGCCCCCAAACGCAGGTACAATGCCATCAACAAACCACAACCCGAAAACAACCATGGTTATGGTGAGCAATAAGGTAAGCGTTATTTGGTTGCCAAAAGTTTTAAGGGCTTTATCGTGATTGTTCGCACCCAATGCCCTAGAAATTATTGAAGAACCTCCAACCCCAATGGACATTCCCAAGGCCGCAATAAAAAACGATACCGGCAATACTACATTAATGGCAGCTATGGCAATAGAGCCTATCCAATTCCCAACAAAAATGGTGTCGACCAAGATATTGAGCGACATCACCAAAATACCAATGGATGCAGGAACTGCCTGTTTTATGAGCAGTTTGCCTATAGGTTCCGTACCTAAATCTTGTGCTGATATTTTTGCCATTAAACTGCCAAGGTTTCAGAAGTTGCCCATTGGTTTATCCATTTTGATAACAAATCCACAAATTCCTTATCATCATTTAAACACGGAATTGTTGTAAAATCCTTTCCGCCCATTTCATGAAAAATTTCCTGGCCTTCCATGGCTATTTCCTCAAGGGTTTCCAAACAATCGCTCACAAAAGCGGGTGTAACAATGGCCATGTTTTTTATGCCATGCTTTCCTAAACGCTCAATGGTTCTATCAGTGTAGGGTTGTAACCAAGGGTCAAAACCCAAACGAGATTGAAATGATGTAGAGTATGTACCTTCTTTAAGTTGAAGGTTTTCAGCGACCAATCGTGTGACTTCTAAACATTGATGTCTATAACAGAACTCATGTGCCTTGCTTGGTGTAACACAGCAACTGCCGTCTATTTTGCAATGTGATTTGGTAACATCGCTTTTACGGATATGCCGTTCTGGAACACCATGGTACGAAAACAATAAATGCTCGTGATTTTTACCTTTTAAATGGTTTTTTATGGAGTTGGAAAGCACTTCAATATAATCTGGTTTGTTGTAAAACGCTGGTACCGATTCTATTTTTAAATTTGGAAAATATTGCTGACGAAGCTCTTCGGCCAAAACCGTAATAGTTTCAGTAGTCGCCATGGCAAACTGAGGGTATAAGGGAAAAAGTAAAACCTCCTCAACACCTTTATCAACCAATTCTTGAAGCCCTTTTATAATGGTCATGCTGCCATAACGCATGGCCAGAGCCACAGGCACCTCAACTTGCTTTTGGATTTTCCTTTGAAGGCGCTCTGAAATTACAATGAGGGGAGAACCTTCATCCCACCATATTTTTTTATAGGCAGCAGCCGAAGCTTTGGGTCGGGTTTTTAAAATGATGCCTCTAACTAGTAATGCCCTAGCCGTGTAGGGAATATCAATAACGCGCTCGTCCATTAAAAATTCACCTAAATATTTTTTTACATCTTTGGGTTCTGGACTATCTGGTGACCCAAGATTGACTAGTAAAATTCCTTTGTTCATTTATTTTTTTAAATCTGTTCTATTGTTTTCAACGTTTTGTTGATGATATAGTTTTGGGCGTTCTTCTTTATAGTCGCAATCTTGGAAAATGCCGCAAGACACATTAGTTCGCGCTAGAGATTTAGTGACCTCAAATTGTTTTGACAGGGCTTCAATTTCTGGGGTTAAATATTTCATAACATTTGGTTTTTAATCTCCTAATTTAAGGACATAATATATTTTTTTGGTGTAGTACCGTATTTCTTTTTAAAGGCCGAAATAAAATGGCTTGATGTGCTGTAACCAACTCTATGCCCCACTTCATTCACATTATTCTCGCCTGATTCCAACAGTTTTCGCGCGACTTCCATCTTATAGTCGAACAAAAAGCTAAAAACTGAATCACCATAAATTTGTTTAAAGCCTTCTTTTAGCTTTTTGAGGCTAAGCCCAATTTCATCGGCCAATTCCTGCAAACTTGGTGGCTCTGCCATACGTGCCACGATAATATCCTTGGCTTTTCTAATTTTTATCACATTGGTTTCATCAACCAAAAATGGGCATTGCTCGATGTCTGCTTCCTCGCTTCTGTTGAAATACAAGCTTAACAGTTCATAAGCTTTTCCTTTAAAATAAATGGATTTTATGGACTGGTTGAGATTGTAATTAATAATTTGGTTGAGCACAATGGCCATTGAGGGTGAAATAACGCCGTCTTTATAATATTTTTTGTCACGATTGTCTTCGCTTAAAAACGTAATATAATTGGCCTCTTGAGAAAAAAGTCCATGAAATTTTTTAATCGAAATCAATATGGAAACCATCCATGAATGCGGATTTATTTCCAAATTAATTGGAAGCTCACGCTGTGGGTTGTACAACAACAACGAATTCTCTTCAAGAATATTCAATCTGTACCTGCCTTCGTTAAAAACAAACTGACTAGAGCCCTTTACACAAAAATGAAACTGGATATAATCGCTATCTATTTCTTTAACAAGGTTTTGCACTTCACTGCCTTCATTTTTATAAGCCAACACAACAAAGCCCTCATCTACTTTTGTTTCTCCAAAAGAACTTTTGGCGACACTTTTTCCTTCCTTAAATTCTTGATTCATATTTCTTTTATTTAGATTGATTCTAAATTGAATCACCAAAACCTGCCGAATACTCTACAAAAGTATGACATTTATCATGTTTTTAAAAAAAACATCGGCAAAAAACCACAAACGACACTAATAGTTCTTTTAGCGTTATTTTTTTTAACGTCATCCGTATACTTTTGCTTCATATTATCAGGTATTAGCATGCAGAAGTACAATATTTCAAGAAGTAATTACTTTTATGCCATTGGTTTGAGTTATAAAAAAGCCGATGCAGACATAAGAGGGCACTTTAGTTTAGACGATGAAGCTAAAATAGCTTTGCTTGCCCAAGCCAAAGCCAACGATATTGAAAGCTTGGTGGTGACTTCTACCTGTAACCGTACCGAAATTTACGGTTTTGCGCAGCATCCCTTTCAACTTATTCAACTGCTTTGCGATAATACCAGAGGTACCGTTGAGGAATTTCAAAAGGTAGCCTATGTTTTCAAAAACAAAGAAGCCATTGCGCACATGTTCCGAGTTGGTTCTGGTCTAGACAGCCAAATTTTAGGTGATTTTGAAATTATTAGTCAGTTGAAACAAAGCGCTAAACTATCGCGAAAACATGGATTGTTAAACCATTTTACCGAACGATTGGTCAATGCAGTTATCCAGGCAAGCAAACGTATAAAGACCGAAACCGATATTTCATCTGGTGCAACTTCGGTATCTTTTGCTTCAGTACAATACATTTTGAATATGGTTGAAGATGTTGCAAACAAAAACATTCTTCTTTTCGGAACAGGAAAAATAGGCAGGAACACTTGTGAAAACTTGGTAAAACACACCAAGAATGAGCACATAACACTCATTAACAGAACCAAGGATAAAGCCGAACAAATTGCCGGAAAATTCAATTTAATCGTTAAAGATTATGCGAATTTACAAGAAGAAATCAACAATTCTGATATTTTGATTGTTGCAACCGGTGCACAACGCCCAACCATTGACAAGCACATTATACAATCGAAAAAGAACCTTTTGATTTTAGATTTATCTATTCCAAAAAATGTGAATGCCAATGTTGAAGAATTAAACAATGTTTTGCTGGTTCATCTTGACCATTTATCTAAAATCACTGATGAAACTTTAGAAGCGAGAAAACAACACATTCCTTCGGCCGAAGCTATAATTGAAGAAGTAAAAGCTGAATTTAACAGTTGGTTGGAAACCCGAAAATTTGCGCCAACCATAAAGGCCTTAAAACATAAACTTGCTGATTTCGCCGCTGCGGAATTGGATGCGCAACGCAAAAAAACTGCTGATTTTAATGAAGCTCAAGCCGAAATTATCAGCAATAATATCATTCAAAAAATCACTAACCACTTTGCACATCATTTAAAAGAAGATGATGTTTCTACAGACGAAAGTTTAGAACTTATCAAAAAAGTGTTTCAGTTAGAAGAACCTCAAAAAACGAATGTCTAAAACCATTAGAATTGGTACGCGTGATAGTGAATTGGCACTATGGCAAGCCAATATTGTAAAACAGCAACTCGAAAATTTAGGCCACAAAACCGAACTTGTTCCGGTAAAATCTACAGGCGATTTGGTACTTGACAAACCGCTTTATGAATTGGGCATAACTGGAATCTTTACCAGAACTTTAGACATTGCCATGCTAAACCACGATATTGACATTGCAGTGCATTCCCTTAAAGATGTACCAACTGTTTTACCAAAAGGCATTGTTCAAGCCGCGGTTTTAAAACGTGGTAATGTAAACGATACTTTGGTTTTTAAGAATAACGAAGAGTTTTTAGGGGCCAAAAATGCGATTGTTGCTACTGGTAGCTTGCGAAGAAAAGCCCAATGGCTGAATCGATTCCCCACACATACCATTGTGGATTTGCGTGGAAATGTCAATTCGCGCCTGCAAAAACTGGATGACAATGAAGATTGGAACGGTGCTATTTTTGCTGCAGCTGGTATTGGGAGAATAGGCATACGTCCGGAAAATGCAGTGAATCTGGATTGGATGGTTCCTGCGCCAGCTCAAGGTGCCATAATGATTACGGCATTAGAGGAAGATGAATTTGTTAGAAGTGCTTGTGCCGAACTTAACCATAAAGAAACCGAGATTTGCACCACTATTGAACGCGAGTTTTTAAATAAGCTTGAGGGTGGCTGTACCGCACCCATTGGTGCGCTTGCCAATATTAAAGACGAGGAAGTTCACTTTAAGGGTGTATTGTTGAGTGAAAATGGCACTAAACGGATTGATGTAACCCGAGTTGAAAAACTTGGAAAACACGAAAATATGGCTCAATTTTGTGCCGATTTCATTATAGAACGTGGTGGTAAACGTTTGATGGATACCATAAAGCAATCCAATAAAAAAACGAACATCTATTCAACAAAATCGCTTTCTGAAGACCAACGTTTATTGTTCAACGAAAAGGTGGTTTCTGATAGTTCAGATTTTATAAAAATTAGCCTGAACCGTATTCGACCTCAAATACTTAGGTCTGAAATTCAAAACGTCATCATCACCAGTAAAAATGCCGTGGAATCCTTAACAACTAACTATTCTGCCCTTGAATTACAGTTCAAAAACATTTACTGTGTTGGCCGAAGAACAAAACGACTTATTGAGAAGAAAATAGGCAAGGTAACCCATGCCGAAAATAACGCTGAAAGTTTAGCGAATTATTTAGTTGAATTTATAGAAGGCACCGAAGTTACTTATTTTTGCAGCGATTTAAGATTGGATGTCTTACCAACCATATTGGCAGAAAACCATATAAATGTAAACGAAGTTGAAGCCTACCAAACCAAATTCGATGGCTTAAAAATTGATGAGTCGGTTGAAGGCGTTATGTTTTATAGCCCATCTACGGTTGAAAGCTTCGTTCAAAAAAACAAAGGAGAGGTGATTGCCTTCTGTATTGGTGAAGCCACAGCAAAAGAAGCTAGAAAGCATTTTGACGATGTACGCGTTGCAAAAGTACCAACTGTTGAGAGCGTCATAGAACTAGTAAACGAACATTATGTTTAAATCGTCATTACGAGGAAGTATGACGAAGTAATCTCATTAATAAGATTGCCATATCAAGCTGAAAAGCGCGATTCGCAATGACATGAAAATATGATAAAAAACGATTTATTTTTAAGAGCATTAAAAGGTGAAACCGTAAACCGCCCACCCGTTTGGATGATGCGTCAAGCCGGGCGTTATTTACCAGAATTTATGGCCATTCGTGAGAAATACGATTTCTTTACCCGATGCAGAACACCGGAATTAGCTAGTGAAATTACGATACAGCCCATACGACGTTACGGAATGGATGCCGCCATATTGTTCAGCGATATTTTGGTTATCCCTCAAGCTATGAATATTGAGGTACAAATGAAACCTAATTTTGGTCCGTATTTGCCCAATCCTGTTCGAACCTCAAAAGATGTTCAAAACGTAATCGTACCTGATGTTACAGTAGAACTCGATTATGTATATAAAGCCATAAAAGCTACCAAAGAATTGCTAAATGATGAAATTCCACTTATTGGTTTTGCTGGCTCACCTTGGACCATCCTATGCTATTGCGTGCAAGGTCAAGGTAGCAAAACCTTTGATAAAGCCAAGGAGTTCTGTTTTACCAATCCTGTGGCAGCACATCAACTACTTCAAAAAATAACCGATACTACCATTGCCTATTTGAAAGAAAAAGTAAAAGCAGGTTGTAACGCAGTTCAAGTTTTTGATTCTTGGGGTGGTATGCTATCACCAACCGATTATCAAGAATTTTCATGGCAATACATCAATCAAATTATAGAGGCACTAAAAGATGATGCACCGGTAATTGCCTTTGGAAAAGGGTGTTGGTTTGCGCTGCATGAAATGGCACAAAGTAAAGCATCCGCTTTAGGCATTGATTGGACCTGTTCTGCTCGCAATGCCCGCTATTTAACAGGAGGCAACATTACCCTACAAGGAAATTTCGATCCTGCCCGCTTACTATCACCGCCATCGGAAATAAAGAAAATGGTGCACCAAATGATTAACGAGTTTGGAAAAGATAAATACATTGTAAACTTGGGTCATGGTATTTTGCCAAACATCCCACTAGAAAATGCACAGGCATTTGTTGATGCCGTAAAAGAATACAATGCTTAAAAATATTGCCACAGGAATTAAAGCATACTTCGGAGCTTTTGGTTTAATATCCAAACTAAAACTCTGGAAATACTTTGCAATTCCAATGGTAATTAGTTTTGTAACCGCCATTCTTATTTTTACTTCAGCATATGGCTTGTCTGACAATATAGGACGTTTTATTTCAAAAATCTGGATTTGGGATTGGGGAAAAGAAACCTTTTCTACCATTAGTAATTTTATTGGTTGGCTTATCATAATCATTATCGGCCTTATTCTTTTTAAACATATCATAATGGCGCTATCGGCACCATTTATGAGTCCTGTTTCTGAAAAAATAGAAGCTCATTTCACAGGAAACACATCGCATACTCATAGAAATACTTCTTTTGCACAACAACTATGGAGAGGCATAAAAGTTAACGTTAGAAATTTATTAATGGAATTACTGTTAACCATTCCTATTTTGTTATTGAAGTTCATACCCATTGTTAACATATTTTCAACTATATTGCTGTTTTTAGTGCAAGCCTATTATGCTGGATTTGGTAATATGGATTACGCCCTAGAACGTCATTTTCAATATAAGGAAAGTGTTCAGTTTGTCCGCAAACATCGTGGTTTGGCCATAGGAAATGGAATTGTATTCATACTATGCCTTTTGGTTCCAATAATTGGTGTTATTATGGTTCTGCCCTTGTCGGTTACCGCAGCTTCAATCCAAACAATTGAGACCCTTAAATTAAAGCCAATAACTGTAAGTGAAGCTTAATTTTGATACATATCACATTTCACCCATAAACCTTCAAGACGCATGGAACTTGTGCAATTTTGTTGTGTCAAATGAAGAGCGTTTAAAGCGATATTTCCCAAAAACATTAGAGGAGAATTTAACCCCAGACCTGTCGAAAATTTTCGTTAAAAAAAAGGTTAAACATTTTGAGTCAAAAGAAGAATTTCTATTCGCCTTAAAGGAAAATGAATCCAACAACTTAATAGGTTTGATTTATTTAAAATCGCTTGATTGGAAAAAGAAACATGGCGAATTGGCATACTGCATTGATTACAATTATGAAGGTAAAGGCATTACCACAAATGCCATTCAAATCTTATCTGATCATGCTTTTGACAGAATAGGTTTAATTACGCTGAAAGCCATTGTGCATAAAAGCAATTTAGCAAGTATAAAAGTAGCCGAGAATTGTAATTTTACTTGGATCAAAACCCTTGAAAAGGAGCATACTCCGCCCGGTGAACTTCCTTTAGACATGGAGCTTTATGAGCTGTACAATGAATTTGAATAATTATGAAGGATAAATTTTATCAATATATACAAGATTTACAGGATACTATAACATCAAAACTGGAAGCCGTTGATGGTAAGGCGAAATTCCGTCAGGATATTTGGGAACGCCTAGAAGGTGGTGGTGGACGGACACGAATTATTGAAAATGGAAATGTTTTTGAAAAAGGTGGCGTGAACATTTCTGGCGTTCATGGTAAATTACCAAAAAGTATGCAAGCCTATTTTAAGGTTGATGATGTTGACTTTTTTGCCTGTGGATTGAGTTTGGTAATTCACCCAAAAAGCCCAATGGCGCCAACGGTTCACGCCAATTGGCGCTATTTTGAAATGTATGATAAAAAGGGCGAAATAATCGATAGTTGGTTTGGTGGCGGACAAGACTTAACGCCATATTACTTATTTGAGGAAGATGCTAAACACTTTCATCTGGTTTGTAAAACAGCTTGCGACCGTCATAATGACGGTTTTTACAATGATTACAAAAAACGTTGTGATGAATATTTTTATAATGCCCATCGTAATGAAGCACGAGGTATTGGCGGTTTGTTTTTCGATTATTGTAAAGCTTCTAACGGTATGACCATGGAAAACTGGTACAACTTTGTAACTGAAGTTGGTAATAGTTTCCTAGATGCTTATGTGCCCATTGTAGAAAAACGAAAAGATTTACCATATACAGAAGCACAACGTAATTGGCAGGAAATCCGTCGCGGTCGTTATGTAGAATTTAATTTGGTTCATGATAAAGGCACGCTTTTCGGGCTAAAAACCAACGGACGTATAGAAAGCATCTTAATGAGTTTACCTCCACATGTACAATGGGTTTACGACCATCATCCTAAAAAAGGAAGCGAAGAAGAAAAATTGATTGATGCCTTAAAAAATCCTATAGATTGGGTGTAAACTTTTAACTTTATATTTTTCAACTTTTAACTTAAAAAAAATGTTCCCTTTAAGAAGAAATAGAAGATTAAGATCCAACGAAGCTATTCGCTCACTGGTTCGTGAAACCATTATAACACCAAACGATTTTTTAGTGCCACTTTTTGTGGTTGAAGGTAAAGGCATAAAAGATGAAATTCCTTCGATGCCAAACTATTACCGATACAGTTTGGACTTATTGGAATTCGAAGTAAAAGAACTTTGGAAATTTGGCTTAAAGTCGGTTTTGCTTTTTGTAAAAGTGTCGGACAATTTAAAAGACAATAAAGGCAAAGAAGCCTTAAACCCCAAAGGGCTAATGCAACGCGCTGTTAAAACGGTGAAAAATGTTTGCCCGGATATGTTAGTCATGACCGATGTAGCTTTAGACCCATATTCTGCTTACGGACATGATGGCATTATTGAAAAGGGGCAGATTTTAAATGATGAAACGGCCGAAGTTCTTGCGGAAATGAGTTTGTCTCATGCCAAAGCTGGAGCCGATTTTGTTGCACCTAGCGACATGATGGACGGACGCATTTTAACCATTCGCGAAGCTTTGGAAGAGGGAGGCTTTATCAATACCGGTATTATGAGTTATTCAGCAAAATATGCTTCTGCCTTTTACGGCCCATTTCGGGATGCTTTAGATTCTGCACCCGTAGATTTGATAAATATTCCCAAAGACAAAAAGACCTATCAAATGGATTTTGCCAATCGTTTTGAGGCTATTCGTGAAACTGAAATGGATATTGATGAAGGTGCCGATATTGTGATGGTAAAACCTGGTCTGTGCTATTTAGATATTGTTCGCGAGATTAAAAATGAAGTGGATGTTCCTGTGGCTGTTTACCAAGTTTCTGGTGAATACGCCATGTTAAAAGCTGCAGCAGAAAAAGGTTGGCTGGAACATGATGCTGTTATGATGGAGCAAATTACGGCCATAAAACGTGCTGGCGCAGATATTATTGCCAGTTATTTTGCTAAGGATGTTGTAAAATTGATTTCGTAAATTAGCGTCAATAAAACCAAAAACACCCCATGGGCTTACTCCTTTTTTACGCCTTTATTTCTATTTTCTTTTCTTTTTTATGCTCCATACTTGAAGCTGTATTGCTGAGTATTACACCAACCTTCATCAATGTAAAAAAACAAGAAGGCAAGCATTATGCAGATAATTTAGAGCGCCTAAAAAAAGATGTAGACAGGCCATTAATCGCCATCTTAACGCTTAATACCATTGCGCATACCGTTGGTGCCATTTTAGTTGGTGTTCAGGCTAAAACCGCCTATTCAGAAATGTTTGGGAGTAATATAAAAACGGCATTTGGCATTCAGTTTACTGAAGATGTTATGGTTGGTGTTGTATCTTCTATTATGACTGTTTTGATTTTGGTGGCTTCAGAAATCATCCCGAAAACCATTGGAGCCACTTATTGGAAAAAATTGGCGAATTTTACTTCCAAAGCTTTAAATGTTTTAATTTTTCCATTAAAATGGTCAGGGCTTTTATGGTTGTTACAACTTACTACAAAACTTATTGGCGGTAAAGGACATCATGGAAGCGTGTTGAGCAGGGAGGATTTTCATGCCATGACCGATATGGCCCACGAAGAGGGTGTTTTTCAGGAAAACGAAAGCAAAATCATAAAGAACCTGTTAACCTTCAAAGAAGTATTGGCCAAAGATATTATGACTCCCAGAACGGTTATGCTCATAGAAGACGAAAACACTACTGTTGAAGATTTCTTCAATAGAAATTTGAATTTGCGCTTTTCCAGAATACCTATCTTTTCAGACAACCCAGACAATATAACAGGGCTTGTTTTAAAGGACGAAATATTTAAGGAAATGGCTTTAGATAACGGGTCTAAAAAACTTTCAGAGTTATTGCGAAACATCATTATTGTCAATAGAAGTTTACCTATTCCAAGTCTTTTTGAAAAGCTTGTTGAAAGCAGAAACCATATGGCTTTGGTTGTTGATGAATATGGCTCTGTTAGTGGGTTGGTAACTATGGAAGATGTTATTGAAACACTGTTGGGGTTGGAAATTATGGATGAAAGCGATAACGTTTCAGATCTTCAACTTTTGGCCAGAAGAAGTTGGGAAACACGTGCCAAAAAGTTGGGTATTTTAGAAGATGATAATTCTTCGGATTAATGGAAAGTTGTATTATCAAAACACCTTTGGGCTTCACTAAAATTATTGGTGATGAAGATGGTATTACATCTGTGTCCGTTTTAAATTCCGAGGAAAAAGTCACCGATATCATTCCCCTACAACTTGAGGAATGTGTGATTCAACTGCAAGAATACTTTGAAGGCATCCGCAAACAATTTAGTTTAAAATTAAATCCGGATGGAACAGATTTTCAAAAAAAAGTCTGGAAAAAATTGGAAGAGATCCCCTTTGGAAAAACTATTTCTTACCTAGACCTATCAAAACAATTAAGTGATGTAAAGGCCATCCGTGCTGTAGCAAATGCAAACGGAAAAAATCCGTTATGGATAATCGTTCCATGCCACCGAGTAATTGGTAGTGACGGCAGTTTAACGGGTTATGCAGGTGGACTTCACCGAAAGCAATGGCTTTTGGACCATGAAAGTCCAAATAAGCAGCAAAAATTGTTTTAAAGTTTTAGTATCATATCGTAGTCACCTGCCGTGGCAATGACAGTCCCTATTATGCTTTCGCTGATAGAATTTTGCCGTGAATTTTCAATTTCTGCAGAAACACCAACAGTTTCAAAGAACTTTCTAAATCCTTTTGGACTATGAATGTTTACCCATTTGCAAACCGAGTTACTTTTATTATTAAAAGTGTGCACTGTGTTTTGCGGTAAATTTACACTTTCCCCAGCTTTCACTATCTTAGTTTCTCCATTTACGAAAAATTCCATTTCGCCTTCAGTGATTAAAAAACTTTCTGTAAAATGTTGATGTTGGTGAGGCGGGGGTCCTGGAACGCCGGCGGGTGTTTCACCAAAGGCCAAATCGTAATCTCCAGAAGTGTTATGGAGTGTTACTCTATGCCCTAAAACCCATTTTGTTACTTTTGTTTTCATTTTATGAGATTTTTGTCTCACAAATATAAAATTACTTTTTGTAATTACAAATTTTTATTAGACATTTGTCTCATGAGTAATATTTCACTTAACACAGGGCGTTCAGAACAAAAGCAAAAGACTAGAAGAAAAATTTTAGATTCAGCAAAAGAACTGTTACAAAAAGGCGAAAAAATGAGCCTTGAAAATGTGGCTGAAGCTTCTAAAATATCAAGAGCAACCATCTATCGATATTTTTCCAATATAGACATTTTATGCTCTGAAGCTGGTTTGGACATTTTTACCCATTCTACAGAAACCATTTTTCAAGAATCAAAACATCTCCCAATCATTGAACGTATATTATACATTCAAAACTACTTTAATGACCTGGCCATAAACAACGAGCCTGCTTTTAGAAAATATTTGAGTATTTATCTAGATGAAGATGTTTCCCTTAAAAAAGAGTCGCTAAGAGGGTCTCGAAGGACTGCCGCTCTAAAACTTGCTCTCATTCCATACAAAAGCGATTTAGACATTTCAGTTTATAACTATCTAATTAATGTGTCCACATCACTTATGGGCATTGAACCAATAATCACCACAAAGGACGTCTGCCATCTAAATAATGAGGACGCTAAAGAATCATTGGCTTGGGGTCTAAAAATCATTTTAAGCTCTGTTTTTTAAAAATCCCCTATACTATTCCTTCGGTTTCCTTTTAATTGCTATATTTAATTACGAATTAAATATTAGCTCATGAGAGTAGTTAAATTTAGCGCTTCTTTATTCTTATTACTTGCTGTCTTTTATGCCTTCAATTCTAAAATTGGCCCAATTCCCCCCATTGGAAAATTTTTAAGCCCTTCAACCGGCATATGGCAAAATGAAAAGGATGAAATAATTACTGGCTCTATTCAAATTGACGGCCTTCAAGAGGAAGTTACCATTAATTACGACAACCAACTCATTCCACATATTTTTACTCAAAACGATATGGATCTTTATCGTTCGCAAGGCTATATCACAGCCAAACATAGGCTTTGGCAAATGGAATTTCAAACGTTCGCCTCCGCTGGCCGCCTATCTGAAATTATTGGAAAAAAAGCATTGAATTACGACAGGGAGCAACGAAGAAAAGGTATGGTTTATGGCGCAGAGAACGCCATTGAGAAAATGAAGCAAGACCCGGAAATCATAAAATACATGGAAGCCTACAGCGAGGGTGTAAACAGTTATATTAACAGTTTGGATGCCGATGATTACCCAATAGAGTACAAACTTTTAGACTATAAACCTGAACCTTGGAACATTAAAAAAACAGCGCTGTTATTGATGTATATGACAGATGATTTGTGCGGATATGATAGTGATTTGGCCTACACCAATGTACTTCGTGAATTTGGAAAAGATCGTTTTGATTTAATTTTTCCAGATTTTTTTGATGTGAATGACCCCATCATTCCAAAGGAAACCAATTGGGATTTTATAGATATCCAAATGACCGAAACACCTAACACAAAACAACCGTTAGACTCAATTTCTGATAGCTTAAAGAAACCAGACCCAGACAATGGCAGCAATAATTGGGCTGTTTCTGGAAGCAAATCCTATTCAGGTCATCCCATTTTGGCCAACGACCCCCATTTGTCTCTAAACTTACCCTCTATTTGGTTCATCATGCAATTAACAACCCCTCAACACAATTCTTTAGGGGCAACGCTTCCCGGTGCTTTAGGAATTGTTTCTGGTTTTAATGATTATATTGCTTGGGGAGAGACCAATGCCACCAGAGACGTTAAGGACTGGTATAAAATAGAATTTAAAGATAATACCCGAAAACATTATAAATACGGCAATACTTGGAAAAATACTTCCGTGCGCCTTGAAGAAATAAAAATAAAAGGAGCAGAAACCTTTATAGATTCTGTAATTTATACCCATCATGGCCCTGTTACCTATGATAAGAATTTTAAGGGAAATGGCAAAAAAGTAGGCTATGCCATGAAGTGGATTGGCCATATTGGAAGCAATAATGAGCGAACCATCTTAGATTTAAATACTGCTAAAAATTACGACGATTATCTAGAAGCCTTAAAACATTGGGACGCCCCTGCACAAAATTTTGTTTTTGCCTCAACCGATGGTGATATTGCCCTCTGGATACAAGGATTGTTTCCCAATAAATGGAAAGAACAAGGAAAGTTTTTAATGGATGGTAGCCAACCAGAAAACGATTGGCAAAGTTTTATCCCCCAAGAATTCAATGCGCATGTTAAAAACCCAGAGCGTGGCTTCGTGAGTTCGGCAAACCAACATCCTGTAGACCAGTCATATCCGTTTTACGTTTTTAACGACCATTACGAGGCTTACAGAAATAGGATTATAAACGATTTCTTTAGATCTAAGGACAAATTCAACATTCAAGATTTCAAAGATTTGCAGAACAACAATTATAACCTTAAAGCATCAGAACTTTTGCCGTATATGTTCGAGCACATGGATACAGTAACCCTTTCTGATGAAGAAAAGGAGCTATTAAACAGCATTAAAGCATGGGATTTTAATAGCGAAATTGATGAAATTGCACCTAGCATTTGGGACACATGGTGGAAAGCCTTATTCGAACTAACGTGGGATGAATTTGATATTGAAAATGAGGAACTGAAGAGAACCTTGACCTATCAAACCATTTTCTTGCTTAAAAACCATCCTGACGATAAGTTTATGGATATTTTAAAAACATCTGAAATAGAAACGGCCAGCGACTTGTTTCTAATTTCATTTAAAGAAGCTGCTCGCCAATTAAATGAATGGAAATCAAAACAGGGCGAATATTACTGGGGCAAATACAAAGGCACCTATGTTGGGCATTTGCTACAGGCATTGCCAGCATTTTCTCGTTTTGATTTACCAATCGGTGGCGACCGTAACACAGTTAATGCCGCCGATAAAAACCACGCCCCTTCTTGGCGATTGATTGTAGAAATGAGTTCACCCCCAAAAGCATTGGGAATTTATCCCGGCGGTCAATCCGGCAATCCTGGAAGTAAATATTATGACAATTATGTTGACAGATGGGCGGTTGGAGAATATATTGATTTATTGTTTATGCAAGCTTCAAATGAAACAACTGGTGTCATTTCCACGCAAACCTTAACACCTAAACCATGAAACGAAAAAGAATAAACTTCATTTTAACCATTTTAATAGCGGTTCTGTTAGGGCAATTTTTACCTTGGTGGTCTATCATGGTCGCGGTATTTATAACTTCATGTTTTATCTCCCTTAAAAAAAGTGCAGTATTTTTTGTTCCATTTTTGGCTATTGCCCTACTTTGGGCGGCTCACGCTTTTTATTTAAGCAACACTAACGATTTTATACTTGCAAAAAAAGTAGCTTTTTTATTACATTTACAAGGAAATCAATTTCTCTTAATATTACTATCTGGTGTTTTTGGTGGAATAGCTGCTGGGGTTACCGGAATTTTTGGAAAGCAATGTAGCCTGTTATTTGGCTTTAGTAAAAAATGATGCATTATGATATCTAAATTAAATTTAGAAAATATTCTATTTCTAGACATTGAAACGGTTCCGGAAACACAATATTTCTCAGATTTAGATGACGCTACTAAAGCATTGTGGGAACAGAAATCCGAATACCAAAGAAAGGATGAGTTTACTGCCGAAGAGTTTTACGAACGAGCAGGTATCTGGGCAGAATTTGGTAAAATCATCTGTATCTCTGTTGGTTATTTTGCCATTTCAAACGATTTAAAGAACTTCAGGGTCACTTCGTTTTACGGTGATGAAATTAAAATTTTAAAAGACTTTAAAAATCTACTCATTTCCCATTTTAGTCATCCCAAACATTTGCTTTGCGCCCATAACGGTAAGGAATTTGACTTTCCATATATTGCCCGACGAATGATAATCCATAACATTGAATTACCTTATAAGCTTAACTTGTTTGGCAAAAAACCTTGGGAAGTTCCTCATCTTGACACTTTGGAACTATGGAAATTTGGCGATTTTAAAACTTATACATCGCTAAAATTATTGACCCATGTTTTAGGAATCCCATCACCAAAGGATGATATTGATGGCAGCGAAGTTTATAGCGTATTTTATGAGGAAAATGACATAGATCGCATTATAAACTACTGCGAAAAAGATACCATAGCCGTTGCCCAAATATTTCTGCGCTTACGTGGTGACAGCCTTTTAATCAAAGATGAAATCATTCGTATTTAATGAATACCACCCCAATATTAGAAATAGAAAACCTAGTTATTTCGTTTGGCGAAAACGAAGTGATTCATGGCATTTCATACCAATTGTACCAAAATGAAATTTTAGGTATTGTTGGCGAGTCGGGTTCCGGAAAATCCGTCTCTTCATTGGCCATTTTAGGATTGCTTCCGCCTAAAATATCAAAAATCACATCCGGCAAAATCATTTTCAACAATGAAGATTTAACCAAACTTCCTTCAAAAAGATTTCAAAATATTCGAGGCAATAAATTGGCCATGATATTTCAAGAACCCATGAGTTCGTTAAATCCATCCATGACCTGCGGTAAACAAGTAGAGGAAATATTGTTGGCGCATACCAATCTATCAAATCAGGAGGCCAAAGCAGAAACCATTCAGTTATTCGAAAAAGTAAAGCTACCAAACCCTGAACGCATTCATGGTGCATATCCTCATGAAATATCAGGTGGACAAAAACAGCGCGTTATGATAGCCATGGCCATTTCTTGCAAACCCGATATTTTAATTGCCGATGAACCAACAACAGCCTTGGACGTAACGGTTCAAAAAGAAATTATAAATCTCTTGAAGGCACTGCAAAAAGAAACCAAAATGAGCATAATTTTTATAACTCATGATTTGGCCTTAATATCTGAAATTGCAGATAGAGCTTTGGTAATGTACAAAGGCAGTATTGTAGAGCAAGGTTCAGTTTCAGAAATATTTAAAAATCCGCAGCACAACTACACCAAAGCCCTTATAAATTCTAGGCCTTCATTAGATGCACGATTAAAAACTTTACCTACCATCCAAGATTTTTTAAGCAACAAGATATCAGCGACTATTGTAACTCCTAATACTCGAGAAAAAAATCACAAAGCACTTTATAGCAAACCACCTCTTTTGGAGGTAATGAATGTTGAAAAGGAATATATTTCAAAAACCGGGCTATTCACAAAGCCAAGATCATTTAAAGCGGTCAATGATGTTAGTTTTAAATTGTATGAAGGTGAGACTTTAGGTTTGGTTGGTGAATCGGGATGCGGAAAATCCACCCTTGGCAATGCCATTCTTCAACTTGATAAAGCAACTGCTGGAAAGATACTTTATAGAGGTGTTGACATTACCAAACTTTCCAAAACGGAGACCAGAAAACTTAGGAAAGACATTCAAATTATCTTTCAAGACCCCTACTCTTCACTAAATCCAAGAATACCAGTTGGTGAGGCGATTATGGAACCTATGAAAGTTCATAATCTTTACACTTCGGATGCCAAACGCAAGGAAAAAGTACTGGAGATTCTAAATCGGGTTGGGTTGTCTGAAGATTACTTTAACCGCTATCCCCATGAATTTTCTGGAGGTCAAAGGCAACGTATTGGCATTGCCAGGACCATTGCCCTACAGCCTAAATTGATTGTTTGTGATGAATCGGTTTCCGCTTTAGATATATCCGTTCAAGCGCAAGTTTTAAATTTGCTTAATCAACTGAAAGAAGATTTCGGATTTACCTACATTTTTATTTCACATGATTTGGCTGTAGTAAAATATATGAGTGATCAACTAATGGTTATGAGCCAAGGTAAAATTGAAGAATTGGATGATGCCGATATCATTTACAGCAATCCAAAATCGGCTTATACCAAAAAGCTAATTGACGCTATTCCAAAAGGTCTATAATAAAACATCGCTCTTTTAAAAAAATCCAATAGAAAAGCCCATATTTGGGGCAATATAGGCTTAAAATATTCGAGTGTAACTAAAAAGCTACAGCATGAATACTTTTTTGGTTAAATAAATTAAACTTTTAAAAAACTGCAAATTCTCTCTTAAAGTTTCTTTGAATTTGCTCTCATCATTAGTAGGTTGTTCAGGTAGATTTGTTGCAATATTCATAGGTCAAAAATTTATGGTAAATTTGGGTAAATCATTTATTTGATTTGGTTGATTTGGGAAGTGCTAAGATGTAACTTTTTTTTTAAAAATCGGTTTAAAAACATAAATAATCGATGAAATGCAATTTTATTTAACACTTTATCGATTTCTGCATATTCTACCCTATCCTGCTTCACACATTTTCTTTGGATTATAGATTATAGACACTTCTTTCATTTATAGATTCCTTATATTTAAACAACAAAAATTTTCAGATAAAATGTCCGACATTAAATTATGGGAAGGCTCAAAATCGTTTAAAGAAAAGTCTCATTTATTTAAATACAAAACATGGTTGGCCAATCATAAAAACCTTCATTTTGATTCCTATGATGACATTTGGCAATGGTCTGTTGACAACATCAGTGATTTTTGGGTAAGTATTTGGGAATACTTCAGTATTATATCATATAGTCCGTACACCTCTGTTTTGGAAATGACCACCATGCCAGACTTTAAATGGTTTGACGGAGCGCATTTAAATTACGCTGAACATATTTTTAGGAACTTAAAAGCTTATGAAACTGCCATTATCTTCAGTAACGAACAAGGAGATTATATTGAAATGAATGGAAACGAGCTGAGGGAAAAAGTGGCTTCTATGGCGACTTATCTAAAGTCAGTCGGTGTAAAAAAAGGCGATTGTGTTGTGGCATTCTTACCAAATTTACCTGAGGCAACCATTTCATTTCTCGCCGTAAATTCTATTGGAGCCATTTGGTCCAGCACTTCGCCAGATTTTGGCACCGAAAGCGTTATTGACCGCTTTGCCCAAATAAAACCCAAGGTATTTATTACTGTAGATGGATATTACTATAATGGAAAGGCTTACGATAAAACTGCAATTGGCATTAACATTGCAAATGCTTTGCCATCGCTGGAACAAGTTATTGTGCTACCCTACATAAACAAAGATGACATTTCAAGTTTTCCTAAAGATTATGTAAACATCAATTCCATTTTTAAAACGAAGGGTAATGCACTTACTTTTGAGCCTTTGGATTTTAACCACCCTATTTGGGTATTATATTCTTCTGGCACCACTGGATTGCCCAAAGCCATTGTACACTCGCATGGTGGTATCTTATTGGAGCATCTAAAGTACATGGCCTTTCATAACGATGTCCATCAAGGTGAGCATTATTTTTGGTATACCACAACAGGTTGGATGATGTGGAATTTTTTACAGTCCGCCCTTTTGATGGGGGCGGCCATCGTTTTATATGATGGCAGCCCCACACATCCTAACTTTTATAAACTCTGGGAGTTTTCAGAAAAAACTAAGATAACCCATTTTGGTACGAGCGCGCCGTTTTTGGTTGCAAGTATGAAAAAGAACATCACACCAAAAAATCATAATAACTTAACTTCCTTGCGTTCCATAAGTTCAACTGGAGCGCCATTGCCACACGAAGCCTTTAATTATGTTTACAGTAACATAAAATCTGATGTATGGTTGTGCTCCATGGCTGGTGGAACTGATGTTTGTACCGCATTTGTTGGTGGAACGCCATTTAACGCGGTTCATTCGGGCGAAATTCAATGTAGGGCACTTGGTGTTTCGCTTTATGCTTATGATGACAATGGAAACCCGGTTGAGGACGATTTAGGCGAAATGGTTATTGACAAGCCCATGCCCTCAATGCCAGTTTACTTTTGGAACGACAGAGACAACAAACGTTATAAATCAAGCTATTTTGAAAACTATCCTGGAAAATGGAGACATGGCGATTTTATTAAAATAAACTCCAAAACCAAAGGCATTATTATTTATGGCCGATCGGATGCCACTTTAAACAGACTCGGTATTAGAATTGGAACGAGCGAAATTTACAGAAGCGTAAATAAAATTAGTGCCGTTGAAGATTCGCTAATTGTAAATCTTGAGCTAGATGGAGGCAAGCATTATATGCCGTTATTTGTGAAAATGAAACCCAATTATGAATTAACAGAGGACGTTAAATCTGAAATAAACAATCAACTAAAAAAAGAATATTCCCCGAGGCATGTCCCAGATGAAATTATTACTGTTGGAGATATTCCATATACAATAAGTGGTAAAAAAATGGAAGCTCCTGTTAAAAAAATTCTGCTTAAAATGCCTTTGGAAAAATCAATCAATATAGATTCCATGAAAAACCCGGAATCAATAAAGTTTTTTGTAGAGTTTGCAAAAAAGATTTAATCTGCTAATTTTAATGTATCTATCCGAAATCCAAATCATCAGGACTATCGTCATTCATGTTAGAATCATCTGTTCCGATCGTACTCGTATGAGTTGAGCAATCTACATTTATAGAAATTTCTACAGGTTCTTCAAATTCATCTTTTGATACGTTTAACGATTCATCAGCATAACAACTTTTCATATAAATGCCCCAAATTGGTAAGGCCATCGACGCCCCCTGACCATAAGTAATATTGGAAAAATGGACCGCTCTATCTTCGGCTCCTACCCAAACACCAGTAACCAAATTAGGCACCATGCCCATAAACCAACCATCACTTTGGTTTTGTGTAGTTCCCGTTTTTCCTGCAATAGGATTTTCTAACTTATACGGGTAGCCTGTAATAATTTCTTTGTATTCGGGCCTCCATTTTTCATAGCCTTCTGTTCTCAATCTGGTCCCAGAACCTCCTTGTGTAACACCTTCCAAAAGCTTGATAGTTACAAAAGCTGTTTCGTCGCTCAACACATCTCTAGTTTCAGGTTTAAATTGATATAATATCGTTCCGTTCTTATCCTCAATATTGGTAACCATTACAGGTTTGGTATAAACTCCTTGGTTGGCAAAAGCTGCATACGCCCCAACCATTTCATAAACACTTATATCAGGAGTTCCCAAAGCAATTGAGGGCACTGGTGGCACATCAGAATCAACGCCAAGTTTTTTAACTAAATCAGCAACCGTTTGTGGCCCTACTTTATCCATTAATTGGGCAGTAACCGTGTTTACAGAATTAGCCAAAGCATTTTTTAAAGTTCGGGTTCCACCGTATTCATTGCTGGAATTTTTAGGACACCATTCTTCTGGATTTCCATATTTATTGGCTTCAATACAAAACGGAACATCGGGAAACTCATCACATGGAGAATAATGCAATTGGTCTATAGCTGAAGCATAAACAAACGGTTTAAACGTTGAGCCTATTTGGCGCTTTCCTTGTTTAACCATATCATATTGAAAATGCCTATAATCAACACCACCTACCCAAGCTTTTACATGGCCTGTTTGTGGGTTCATAGACATCATACCTGTTCTTAAAAAAGATTTATAGTACCGCATGGAATCCATCGGCGTCATAATGGTGTCAACCTCTGAGGGCTTACCATCTTTCCAAACAAAAACAGACATTTGGGTTGGTTTTTGGAAAGATTGCTTGATTTCATCATCAGGTTTTTTCAAATCGTATTTCATATGCCGCCAACGTTCAGACTGCCTCATAGAACGACCCATCAAGTCATTAATTTCACTTTGTTCCAACTCCAAAAATGGTGCTGTTGGATTTCTTTCAGATGTGTTTTGATGGAAAAACTCGGTTTGCAACCTCGGCATATGTTGTTGAACCGCATCCTCAGCATACTTTTGCATTCTGGAATCTATTGTGGTATAAATCTTTAAACCATCATTGTATAAATTCCATTTTGTGCCATCTGGTTTGGGGGTTTTTTCAATCCAATCTTTCATAAATCCGTCCAAATACCCTCTAAAATACGTAGCAATACCTTCCCGATGGGATTCTGGCGAGTATTTTAAATCCAACTCTGTTTTTTTAAGCGAATCCCTAACAGCCATACTTATAAAATCGTACTTCTCCATTTGGTCCAGAACTACATTACGTCTATTTTTAACTCCCACGGGATTTCTTCTTGGGTTGTACAAAGCTGAATTTTTAAACATACCAACCAGCATAGCAGATTCCTTAAGATCGAGTTCTTTTGGCTCTTTACTGAAATAGATTCGAGAGGCACTACGAATACCATCGGCATTATTTAAAAAGTCATAAATATTGAAATATTGAGCTATAATTTCTTCTTTGGTATATTGGCGCTCCAAACGTGTTGCAATAATCCATTCTTTTATTTTTTGTAATACCCGCTCAACAATATTCCTTGAGCCTTCTCCGTGAAATAATTGCTTAGCCAATTGTTGGGAAATGGTACTTGCCCCACCGCTGCTTCCCATCTTTACCACCGCTCTTAAAGTGCCTCGTGCGTCTATGCCAGAATGTTCACTAAAACGGGCGTCCTCCGTGGCTATTAATGCATCCACTAAATGCTTGGGCAAATCATCATAACTTACAGGTGTTCTGTTATCGTTAAAATAGAATTTTCCCAGGGTTTGCCCATCAGAAGAAATAATCTCGGTTGCTAAATTGGTTCGTGGATTTTCCAATTGCGTGTGATCGGGCATTTCACCAAAAACACCCCACGACGCCAAAAAAAATAACAGTAATATGGCAAATATGCCTCCTAAAAATACCATCCAAAACCAACGAATGTATTTCGAAAAATCTTGAACTGATTTAGTTTCTTTTTTTACTTTTGCCATAGGTTAAGTGTCTTAAATTTATTGGTAATCTTTAAATTTAAATGGTTTATTTTTTCACCGGATTTTCTACTCTAAAACCAATATCCGTTACACCCTCCAACTCTTTAACACCATTTACTTTTCCTCTTTCTCTCATGGCGTGCTGAATATTAACTGTGTATTCACCAAACTCATTAAAAACCACACCTTCCTTATACCACAATTTGTTTTCCTTTATATCGGTATAGCCCGTTCCCAAAAGCTTTCCGCTAGGTTCAGCCATTCTATACTCTAAAGTGTCTTTTATTGTTTTCCCATGGGGAAAAACCATTTCAACAATTAGAAACAAATTATTGTATTTGTAAGCGTTGGTGTTTCTTAAATTAACAAATAAATTATAAGCATTTATAGAATCTGGTGGGTTTACCTTAAAACTTATTATTGAATCTTTATTCCATTTATTGGGCACAGACTTATACTCGTCGAAAACACAGTTAGAGTCGCATGACACTAAGACTAAAAAAAACATTAAAAAAAATAACAGGACTCTATTTTGCTGCATTTTTACTGCTTTGAGGTTTTCTTTTATTGTTTTTTCTTCTTCGGTTTTTGTTTTTATTTTCACCTTGACTCTGATTGCCACCAGTATTTTTATCAGCCTTGGTGTTGTCTTTATTACCCTTCCTTCTATTATTTCTACGTTTTTTATTCCTCTTTGGACTATCAAAACGAGTTAAACTATCTTGCCCTACAACGTTTTCAAACTCTGTTTTAGTATCTTCCACAACATCTGAAGCATATTCTTCAAGACTTGCAACTTTTTTGTTTTGTTTGTTTAGTTCTATGATTTCACTGGCCTGTTCCGCAGTTATTTTGTGCCAGTTCATCCATTCGCCCTCATAGGCATACCACATGTGACCTTTAAAAATATCTGTTTTTTGGCAAACGGCCGTTCCTTTTTCGGTTTGTAATTTTGTTTCCGTTTTAGGGAAATCTTTTAGTGCATCCAAATAAGTGTCTAACTCATAATTTAAACAGCATTTTAATTTACCACATTGCCCAGCTAATTTTTGGGGATTCAATGACAATTGCTGGTAGCGCGCTGCCGATGTGCTTACTGAGCGGAAATCCGTCAACCAAGTAGAACAGCACAATTCGCGCCCACATGAGCCTATGCCACCAAGTCTAGATGCTTCCTGACGGAAACCCACTTGTTTCATTTCGATACGGGTTCTAAACTCACGGGCAAAAACCTTGATAAGTTCTCTAAAATCAACGCGGTCTTCAGCCGTATAATAAAAAGTTGCTTTACTGGCATCCCCTTGAAATTCGATATCTGAAATTTTCATTTGAAGCCTAAGATCTATTGCAAACTGACGGGCTTTAACCTTCATGGGCTCTTCTCTATCGCGAGCCGTTTGCCAAATATCGATGTCCTTTTGGCTGGCCTTTCTATATATTTTTTGAGCTTCTTCAATGTTTTCTGGTATGCTTTTTCGCTTCATTTGAACGCGAACCAATTCCCCCGTAAGGGTAACCATACCGATGTCATGACCCGCTTTTGCTTGGGTAGCCACAACATCTCCAATGCTAAGTGTTAGATTTTCTGAGTTATAGTAGTATTCTTTTCGTCCGTTTTTAAAACGAACCTCAACCCAGTTGAATGGCTTTTCACCATTGGGGAGCGACATGTTTGCCAACCAGTCAAAAACGGTTAACTTATTGCAACTATCTGTACCGCAGGTACCGTTATTTTTGCAGCCCTTTGGGGAGCCGTCTTTAGTTGAGCAACTAGCACAAGCCATAATGTTCTTTATATTGAATTCACTAACAATTAGATTGTTGCGAATGACGATTTGTTATTATTTCGATTTGTAAATATAAGATTAAAATATAGACATTCTAAATTGAAAAACCAATTAAATATTTTTAACCTCTATAATCTTAACAGGGCAGGATTTGGATGCATTCTCGCATGCATCTAAAATAGTGTGGTCGTTTGATTTGAGGGTGAAAAACCCTTTTTTTTCCAATCCCTTTAACAAAACAGTTTTGCCATCTTTTCTAGACATTTGGAATTGTTTGGGTGCAAACTCAACGCAGTAATTGCAACCAATACATTTATTTCGCTGTAAAGTAACTACAACCATTAAGCCTCAACTTTGTTTTCTGTAATTTTGTATAATTTATCGGAAGGACGAATTCTAAATCCAAGTGGAATGGTAACCAAGTCGCCCTTACTTCCTTTGGATAATTTTTGGTCATTTACATACATCTCATTTATTTCAAGTTCCTTTGCCCCTGTTGTTGGTCCTGTAATTAAAATGGTATCACCAACGGAAATATCGAAAGCTTCAATTTTAAACTCCCCTATTTGAGGTTTAGGGAAATAGTGGGTGCCTTTGCCAATGTACACCTTTTTTTGAGTGGCATGTGACCCCGAACCAGCACTCCATTCACCTAATTTCTGTCCCAAATAATAACCATTCCAGAATCCGCGATTGTACACTTTTTCAAGGTCTTGCATCCAAGAAACCACTTTTTCTTTGTTATAAGTGTTGTTCTCAAGACCGTCAACAGCCTCTCGATAGCACTTAATAACTTTAGCTACATATTCTGGTGCTCTTCCTCTTCCTTCAATTTTTAAAACTTTAATACCGGCATCGGCTACTTGGTCTAAAATATCAATAGTACATAAATCTTTTGGTGACATGATGTACTCGTTGTCAATTTCCATTTCAAACCCTGTTTCCTGTTCAATAACTGTGTATTTTTTTCTGCAATTTTGTTTGCAAGCCCCTCTATTGGCTGATGAATTATACGAATGCAAACTCAAATAGCATTTTCCCGAAACAGCCATGCAAAGTGCACCATGACCAAATATTTCAATCTCCACAAGTTTACCTGATGGCCCTTTTACCTGCTCTTTTTCAATTTGTTCAGTTATCTTTTTTACCTGTCTCAAACTCAATTCACGGCTCAGCACCATGGTATCAGCAAATAGGGCATAAAACTTTACTGTTTCAATGTTGGTGATGTTTATTTGTGTAGAAATATGCACTTCCATGCCTACTTCCCTAGCAGCCATAATAACGGCCTGATCCATTGCAATAACGGCCGTTATGCCTACTTCCTTGGCTTTATTAATTAATGTTTTTACAATGGAAAGATCATGATCGTAAATAATCGTATTTAAAGTTAAATACGTTCTTACCTTTTTGGAATTGCATCGTTTGGATATTTCAGACAAGTCATCTAATGTGAAATTTATGGATGCCCTAGCACGCATGTTCAACTGCTCTACACCAAAATAAATAGAATCTGCTCCGTTATCTAAAGCAGCCTGCAAGGATTCAAAATTTCCAGCAGGCGCCATTAATTCAATCTTTTGCATCTTAAACTTCTTCGTTTTTGAAATGGTCAAAAATGTTTCTTAAATCCTTTTTGTAGGGCAAATAGTCTGCTCGGCCCTTTTTAAAAATATCGTTGCTGTTACCTTGTCCCTTCCTCATCGCTTTTTGCTCTTCATATGGAAGTCTGTTTATTTCCATGCAGGTTGTGGAGCAGCAATTTTCCATTTCAGCTTTACATTTATCACATTGAATAAAAAGTAGATGGCAAGCATCGTTGGCGCAATTTGTGTGCACATCAAAAGGTTCGCCACATTGATGACATTTTGCAATAATATCATCGCTTATTTTTTCGGCACGTCTTTCGTCAAAAACAAAATTCTTACCCAAAAATTTATTCTCCAGATTCTGTTCCTTTACTTGTCTCGTGTATTCAATTATACCTCCTTCAAGTTGGTAAACATTTTTAAATCCTTTATGTTTAAAGTAGGCGCTAGCCTTTTCACAACGGATACCACCAGTGCAATACATTACCAGATTTTTATCCTCTTTATGTTCTTTTAGGTCTTCTTCAATAATATCCAAAGATTCCCTAAACGTATCAACATCCGGGGTAACAGCATTTTTAAAATGGCCTATTTCGCTTTCGTAATGGTTTCTCATGTCCACCAAAACCGTGTTCTCATCTTCAATAAATTTATTGAAATCTTCAGCCTTTAAGTGAATGCCTTTGTTGGTAACGTCAAAGGTGTCATCGTTCAAACCATCGGCAACAATTTTATTTCGAACTTTTACTTTTAACTTTAAAAATGACATGTTGTCTTGCTCTACGGCAATATTCAACCGGATGTCCTTTAAAAAATCAATCGTGTCTAAATGTTCTTTAAATTCATTGAACCTGTCGGCCGGAAGTGATAATTGCCCGTTAATGCCTTCGTGCGCCACATAAATTCGACCTAAAACATCCAAAGCATTCCAGGTAACAAATAAATGGTCTCTAAATTCTTGAGGATTTTTGATTTTAGCGTATTGATAAAAAGAGAGTGTTAATCGATCTTTTCCTGCTTGTTCGATTAGTTCTGCCCTTTCTTTCGCGCTTAACTTATTGTACAGTTGCATGCTATACTAATTTTAAGGTTAAAGCTGCGTAATGCAGATGATAAAATATTTTGAGCTGCAAAAGTACAATTTTAAGAGAAAGACACAATTTATTCAACAAAAAAAGCATCTAAACACTTGTTTTAGATGCCTTTAATAGAGTTAGAGTTAGCTTAATTCAAAAACTCGTTTGGTAAATTTGATAGCAAAATTTTTCCTCTTCTCTAAATTAGATGCCCATTATGCAGAAAGGTTGCGTTGTAAGGTTAATTTTTATTGTAAAAACCACTGAAACGGAGATTTCTAAAAGACCTATTAATGTTGAAAACTATTATTGTGATATGACAAAAGTTATATTACTTTAGCGAGCATAACTTCAGAAAAAAATATTGAAATGAGTAGTGAAAAAGACGCAAAATTAAAAGCATTAAAACTTACGCTAGATAAACTGGATAAAGCTTACGGAAAAGGAACGGTAATGAAAATGAGCGATGCGGCCATTCAAGATGTTGATGCCATTCCTTCTGGATCATTAGGTTTGGATATTGCGTTGGGTGTCGGTGGATATCCTCGTGGTCGGGTTATTGAAATCTACGGACCAGAATCGTCTGGTAAAACCACATTAACTTTGCATGCCATAGCCGAAGCCCAAAAAACAGGTGGTATTGCAGCTTTTATTGATGCGGAACATGCCTTTGATAGGTTTTATGCCGAAAAATTGGGTGTTGATATTGAAAACTTAATCATCTCCCAACCTGATAATGGAGAACAAGCTCTAGAAATTGCCGATAATTTAATCCGATCTGGTGCGATTGATATTGTAGTGATTGATTCTGTGGCAGCGCTGACCCCTAAAAGTGAAATTGAAGGTGAAATGGGTGACTCCAAAATGGGACTTCATGCCCGATTAATGTCGCAAGCCCTGAGAAAGTTAACGGCATCCATCAGCAAAACCAATTGTACGGTTATTTTCATTAACCAGTTACGTGAAAAAATAGGCGTTATGTTTGGCAACCCTGAAACTACAACGGGTGGTAATGCACTAAAATTCTACGCTTCGGTTCGTTTGGATATTCGCCGGTCTACCCAAATAAAGGAAACAAGTGGCGAAGTTTCTGGCAACAAAACCCGAGTAAAAGTGGTGAAGAACAAGGTTGCCCCTCCATTCAAAACTGCCGAATTTGACATCATGTATGGCGAAGGCGTAAGTAAAGTTGGTGAAATTTTAGATCTTGCCGTGGAATATGATATTGTAAAGAAAAGCGGTTCGTGGTTTAGTTACGACGAAACCAAACTTGGTCAAGGGCGCGATGCGGTTAAAGCCCTAATCAAGGATAATCCAGAACTCATGGATGAACTTGAAGGCAAGGTCAGGAAAGCCGTTTCCGAAAAATAATTTCAAAATCCCGTCAAAAACGGGATTTTTTATTTTCCATTACTAGTAACGCACTCTTTTTTAAACCTTTAAATCCTAAAATTTCTTTCATTTCATACGCAACCTTTTAACTTTTTGGGCATCTATAAAGTGCAAACATGTATTTAAACCCCAATATCTATGCTATGAAAAAATTTGCTTTACTTTGTTTAACGCTCTTGTTTCTTATCTCATGTAGTATTGATGACGACGGAACGAGCTATAGTTTTGAGGTGTTACCAGTTGAAAGTGTAGACATTCCTGATGAGTTCGTTATGGGCGAAACCTATCCCATTACAGTTTCTTATTACAGGCCATCTACATGCCACAGGTTTAAGGAGTTTTATTATTTTAAAGAAAATAATCAACGCACCGTTGCTCCTATAAATTATGTTTTTGACAGTAACAATTGCGAAACCTTAGAAAATGTTTTAACAGAGGCTACGTTTAATTTTATAGTGACCAGCAATGGCTCCTATATTTTTAAGTTTTGGCAAGGTGAAAATGAAGAGGGCGAATCTCAATATTTAACCATTGAGGTTCCCGTTGTAGAGTAAAAGGTGAGTTTTAATTAATACATGTTTAATTTGAGTTTGAACCAACTCATAGAAAATTGCAAAGTTGAAAATACTCAAGCACAAAGCGAATTATACAAACTTTTTTCAAGTAAGTTGTTTGCGGTGTGCTTAAAGTATTCACGAAATTATGCCGAAGCTGAAGATAATTTGCAAGACGCATTTTTAACAGTTTTTGAAAAAATTGAACAGTATAAGCACAAAGGTTCTTTTGAAGGCTGGATGAAGCGCATTGCAGTAAACACGGTTTTACAACGCTACCGGAATGAAAAAGTTTTTGATATAATTAATGAAGATGCCATTGAAGATGTTGAGTTAGAAGTTGATGAAGACGCGATTTCCATTGATTATCTGTTAAAGTTAATTCAAGAATTGCCAGATAGATACCGTTTGGTTTTTAACCTTTACGTTCTTGACGGCCATTCGCATAAAGAAATAGCAAAGGTGCTAGATATTAAGGTGGGTACATCAAAATCCAACTTAGCAAGGGCAAGACAGATTTTGAAACAGACCATTGAAACTGATAGAATAAAAGAACGTTCACAAACATTATAATGAGCGATAAAAAACATATAGACAGATTATTTCAGGAGAGCTTCAAAGATTTTGAAGTTAAACCCAGAGATGCTGTTTGGAAAAATATAGAAGCCCACCTTTACCAGAAAAAGAAAAAGCGTCGTGTTATTCCAATTTGGTGGCGTTATGCTGGCGTTGCGGCTTTACTACTTTTGTTTTTGACCTTAGGCGGGCTATATCTTAATGGTTCTGGTGATGTTCCTGCCAATCAGGTTGTAGACACTGAAGAAAATATTCCCAATACTAATCAAATAAAAAAAACGCTTCCGTTAAATGATAATTTAGATAAAAATGAAGTTTTAATTACCAACACTAACGTTTCTGAGGAAAATATTGAAAACACCAAATCAGATGGCTCAATACCTTCAAATTCTAGTTCAATAGCTGAAACTTCATCTTCCAAAGTAGAAAATGAAAGTAAATTATCATTGCGTTCAAATAAACAAGAGAATTCAAAAGCTAAAATCTTAGGTTCTGATGACAATCAAACTCTAGCAAATCTTGCGAATAAAGAAACTGATGACCAAACACTTCAAACCAATTTAGTGAATGAATCAAAAACAGTCCTTTCCAAAACAAGTGATGAAGACACTGATAATATTTTGATTGACCGAGAAAAAGCTAAAAATATCATCAAGAATTCCTCAGGAAATAACGCGGAAATTGCCAAAAAAAATGGTGAAGTTGCCCAAGAAAATGTTGTCAAAAACAATTTAACCATTGAAGAAGCTGTTGATAAAAACAAAGATCTTTTGAACGAAGAAAAAGCCAACCCAAACAACAGGTGGACTATAGCACCAAATGTAGCGCCCGTTTATTTTAATACACTTGGGGAAGGCTCATCCATTGACCCGCAGTTCAACAACAACTCCAAAACAGGAGAGCTTAACATGAGCTACGGTATTACAGCCAGTTACGCGATAAATGATAAAATTAAAGTGCGGTCTGGTATTAATAAAGTGAATTTAGGTTATAGCACAAACGATATTATAACATATCAATCTGTTGGTTTAAGTAGCAGCAGCAATGCTTTGCAAAATGTAAATGGTAGCACATCAGAGATCTCAGTTGTAAGCTCAGAAGTTTTGGCTTCTGGAGATGTGCCGCAATCCTTATTTACATCAAACACAACCATAAACCAAGCTTTTGGATATATTGAAGTGCCTTTGGAAATTCAATATACAGTTCTGGACAAAAAGTTAGGCTTGAATGTAATAGGTGGTTTTAGTTCATTCTTTTTGGATAAGAACGAGATATATTCCAAAACGGCAAACGGTCCACAAATCCTTTTAGGTGAAGCAAACAATATTAATAAAATGAGTTACAGTGCCAATTTTGGCTTGGGTTTAAACTATCAAATCTCTAAAAAATTTGATTTGAATTTAGAGCCCATGTTTAAATATCAATTCAACACGTTTAACAATACCTCAGGTAATTTTACACCATTTTTTATAGGCGTTTACACGGGGTTTGCTATTAAATTCTAGGTTTTTGGTTAGATCTGGGTATTGGCTTTCATTTAAGCTCGAAAGCTAATATCGAAAAAAAGCTGCTCGACCCCTCGAGCAGTTTTTTTTGTATATCATCCATTGGAATGATTGTTGAATTCTTGCAGTTGCCCTAAAATAATACCTCTGGCTTTTTCATTTATTGCTCGTGTATTTTTAATAATCAACCCTTTGGTTGATAAAAACCTATGAATTTTAACGCGCATCTTTCCTGGGCCCCCGCTAAAAAAAGTATACGAAAAACGCTTTTTGTTATCAGCTAGTGTAATGGGCACAATGGGTATTTGGTGGTTTATGGCCAATCTAAATGCACCATCCTTAAACTCGTCTAATTCAATATGTTCCTCTGGAACACCACCTTCAGGAAAAATACAAATGCTCAAACCCGACTGCAATCTGCGTTGTGCCCTTAAAAAAACGGCTTTTCTACTTTTTTCTGAACTTCTATCAACCAAAATACAAGTGCGTTTGTAAAAAAACCCAAAAAGTGGAATTTTGGCCAATTCCTTTTTGCCGACAAAAACAAAGGGGTTTTCAATAGAAACCAACATTAGCATAATGTCTGCCATAGACGTATGGTTGGCTATAAACATATGGCTTTTGTTTTCTTCAGGAATTTGCTCTCGTTCTATTTTACAAATGAAACCCATACCCACTAAAATGAACTTTGCCCAAAATCTTGCCAATTTAAAAAAGAAAGGGTACCAAGATTCTTTTAAAATGGAAACTAAAAGTATAGGAAAAAGAAATATAATGGGCAATGCCACCAGAATGTAAAACCAGATGCGGTAAAGTGTCCAAAGTATATATTTCACAAACTTCATGCACTCAAAAATACTATTATAAATTGATTATCTTTAATTCATAATAACTTTAAAATTATTTAATTATGAGTTTACTCTATTCTTTACTAGTGGGTGCTATTGCTGGATGGTTGGCCGGAAAGATAATGAAAGGCGGTGGTTTTGGTCTACTATTAAATATCGTTATTGGCATTTTTGGTGGTTTGGTGGGTAACTGGCTTTTTAGTGTATTGGGAATTTCAATTTCAGATGGAATAATTGGAGACATTGTAACCGGAGCCATAGGTGCTTCGGTCATCTTATTTGTAGCAGGTTTGTTTAAAAAGTAATCTTTTTTAATATTTATGATGAAAGTGGCTTATGCCACTTTTTTTATTGTCCAACTTATCTTTAAATTTGTCCATTATTGAAAATTTATGGCAAGAATATTAACAGGCATACAAAGCACGGGAACACCACATTTAGGAAACATTTTAGGAGCAATAATGCCCGCAATTCACATGGCCAATAATCCTGAAAATGATTCGTATTTGTTTATTGCAAACTTACATACATTAACACAAATAAAGGATGCTGATGTTTTGCGTGAAAACACATATTCTACCGCTGCAACATGGTTAGCCTTTGGTTTGGATATTGAAAAAACGGTGTTTTACAGACAAAGTGATATTCCACAAGTAACCGAACTATCTTGGTATTTAAGCTGCTTTTTTCCTTACCAACGGCTAACATTGGCCCATAGTTTTAAGGATAAAGCTGATAGATTGGAAGATATAAATTCTGGGCTTTTCACGTATCCTATGTTGATGGCTGCTGATATTTTACTGTATGATGCCGAAATTATTCCGGTCGGGAAAGACCAATTGCAACATATTGAAATGACGCGTGACGTAGCATCGCGTTTTCATGCTAAAATGGGTGAAACTTTTGTATTGCCACAAGGAAAAATACAAGAAAATACTATGCTTATTCCAGGAACTGACGGTGAAAAAATGAGCAAAAGTAGAGATAACATCATCAACATTTTTCTTCCTGATAAAAAATTGCGCAAGCAAATAATGGGTATTCAAACCGATAGCACACCACTTGAAGACCCAAAAGATTGGAAAGCCTGTAATTGTTTTGCGCTTTACAGTTTACTGGCCAACAACGAGCAATTTGAGACCATGAAAGCCAATTATGAAAATGGTGGTTATGGCTACGGACACGCCAAACAGGCTTTATTTGAATTAATCGTTGAAACCTTTGCCACACAACGTGAACGTTACAATTACTATATGAAAAACCTAGCTGAAATCGATTCTGCCCTTGCCGTAGGTGCTAAAAAAGCGAGGTTGGTTGCTGACAATGTATTGAAACGTGTTAGGGAAAAGGTTGGATATTAGACCACCTCAAACAATTTCCCTGGCAAAGGCCTAACAACCCCTTTTAATTCCATATTTAATAACGCACTGGCCACTTTGAAAATGGGCATTTGGCAATTTATGGCAATCATATCTAATTGTTCCATTTCGTTTTCTTTTAGGTAGTTGTAAATCACTTTTTCTGTTCTATCTAACTCCACAAATAATTGTTTTTGTACAACTGGTTTTTCATTTGTTTCAAGTTCCCAATTTAAAATATATGGTATATCCAAAGGTGTAGTAAGCATATGTGCCTTTTGGTGTTTTACTAAATTGTTACAGCCTTCGCTTTGGCTATCAGTTGTTCTTCCAGGTACGGCAAATACATCGCGATTGTATGAGTTGGCTATATCGGCCGTAACCAAACTCCCCCCTTTTTCAGCAGATTCAATCACGATAGTAGCCTCACTAATACCGGCAATAATGCGATTCCGTTTTAAAAAATTGTTTCTATCAAATTGGTCAGTACTCCAAAAATCCGTTAAAAAACCCCCGTTCTTTTCTATGTCAACCATATACTTTTTATGCACTTTGGGGTAAATTTGATTTAACCCATGTGCTAAACAACCAATGGTTTGGAGATTATTTTTTATTGCCGCTTTATGGGCGGTTATATCAGTTCCGTATGCAAAACCCGAAACAATAACCGGATTGTACTGCTCTAGTTGCTCTATTAAATTTTCACAAAAGGCTATACCACTGGTGGTAATTTTTCTCGTGCCAACTATACTAATAATGTGTTGATTTTCCATATTAATATTCCCCATTTGAAATAACAAAACAGGCCCATCAATGCAATGTTTCAGCTTTTCTGGATATTGTTTATCTTTAAAATAGGAGACCTTAATATTATTTGCTTTTATAAAGGCTATTTCATTTTCAGCTTCCTTTACATGATTTGGTTTAAATAATTCACTTATGGAAACGCTTCCAATACCATCAATTTTAAGAAGCTTATGCTTTTTTTCCTTTAAAACGGCCTCTGCAGACCCACAATGTGAAATCAGCTTTTTGGCGGTTATGTCACCAATATTAGGCACATGCTGCAAAGCCAAAGTAAAAAGCAAATCATTTTCCGTCATGCTATACAATTGATTTTTAAGCTGCAATAAAAGAATTTTTACAGTGTTAATAAATACTTGTATCTAAATTTTCAAAAAAAACATAATTTTTTAACTTTGTTTTCATGCAACTAGAAACCTACATTAGCGACCTACTTTACAGGTACGAGTGCGTTACCATCCCAAAGTTTGGTGCGTTTTTAACACAACGTGTATCGGCCACAATTGATGATGATTCCAATACATTTTATGCGCCAAAAAAAGTGGTATCTTTTAACGAGCAAATTCAGAAAAACGATGGCTTGTTGGCGCATTATATGGCAGATGTAGAAAAAATTCCTTTTGAAGTCGCTAATAAAAAAATTGAAAAGCGAGTAAAACTTCTTAAATCATATTTAACGCAAGGCGAAACCTTAACTTTTAAAAACATAGGTGATATTGTTTTTAATAATGAAGGTAAAATTTTGTTCGAGCCTACTTATCAGTTAAACTATCTGACAGATGCTTTTGGATTGTCCCAATTTGAATCACCTGCAATATCTAGGGAAGAACATAAAGAAGTGGTTGAAGAACTTGAAAAGGCCATTCCAATTACTGTAACTTATGAAAAGCGAAAGGGTAAATCTTATTTAAAGTATGCTGCTGTTGCTTTAATTGCATTAACTTTAGGTGGATTTGCAGCTTCAAATTATTATGCCAATCAAATTGAAAAGCACAACCAATTGGCCCAAGAAGAGGCCGAAAAACAGCTCGATACAAAAATTCAACAGGCTACTTTTAGTCTGAATCCGCTTCCTGCCGTTACGCTAAACGTTACCAAGCAAACAGGAAACTACCACATTGTTGCTGGAGCTTTTAGAATTGAGGCTAATTGCGATAAAAAAGTATCTCAACTTAAAGCCGAAGGATTCAGTGCAAGAAAAATTGGTATGAATAAATATGGTCTTCATGAAGTAGTTTATTCCAGCTACGAAAATCGTCTTGAGGCCTTAAAAGCGCTTAGAGATATTAAGAAAACTAATAACAGTGATGCTTGGTTATTGGTTAAAAAGTTAGATTGATTATAAATCCATTTATCTCCTATAATTCTTAACAAAATCCCAAATTCCTTTTACCTTTGCGGCATTAAAACACAATAAGATGCAAGCGAGGACTCCAGAACAAAGCAAAACTATTTTAACCGATATGGTTTTACCCGGTGAAACCAATCCATTAAACAATTTGTTTGGTGGTGAATTATTGGCCCGTATGGATCGCGCAGCCAGTATTTCTGCCCGTCGCCATAGCAGACGTATTGTGGTAACCGCTTCGGTAAACCATGTGGCTTTTAGTCGTGCGGTTCCATTGGGAAGTGTTGTAACAGTTGAAGCTAAAGTTTCTCGAGCTTTTAAAACCTCGATTGAAGTGTTTATCGATGTTTGGATAGAAGACCGTGAATCTGGCAACAAAACAAAAGCCAACGAAGCTATTTACACTTTTGTTGCCGTAGATGATACTGGTAAACCCGTTGCCGTGCCTGAAGTACTTCCTGAAACCGATTTAGAAAAAGAACGCTATGCGGCCGCATTACGCCGTAAGCAATTGAGTTTGTTGTTAGCTGGAAAAATAAAACCTTCTGAGGCTAGTGAGTTGAAAGCGTTGTTTGAGTAGTATTATTAGATTCCTGCTTTCGAAGGAATTATTACATTTTATAAATCCAACTTCCTGGGTTTTCGGTAACAAAGCCTTTTGATATCGTAAAACTCAATATAGTTTCTCCGTTGCTCGGGTTTGTAAAAACCTTCCCTATTTCTTGCTTGGTTTTTACCTTATCACCCTTCTTTACATAAACCTCCGATAAATTCTTGTAGATGGTTAAATAATTTCCATGACGAATCATCACGATGGGGTTTACATGTTTCATCTTCAAAATTTCACTTACCTCGCCATCAAAAACAGCTCTTGCTATAGCACCCTTTTCAGTAGCAATGCGCACTCCATTGCTTTTTATGGTCAACGATTTGTTTATAGGGTGTGGTTGTGTGCCATAGCCTAAACGAACAATACCTCTCTCAACTGGCCAAGGTAATTTACCTTTGTTCGACACAAAATTTGAAGCCAAAACGGCTTCTTCGGCGGTTAATGCAAAACTTCTTGATGAGGCTGGCTTTCCAGCTTTTTCATTCGATTTTGCAATAGCGGCCTTAATAATTCGGTCTATCTCATCATCAATTCTATCAGCTTCTTTCTGCTTTTCCTTAATCTGAGCGGTATATTTATTTAAGTCCTTTTTAATCGAAGCCATTACCGTTTCATGCTGTTTTCGCTCTTCCTCTAAAGTCTTTTGCACCTCACGGTTTTCGGAAATCAGTACTCTCTTTTCTTCTTGCTGTTTTAACAAACGGCTGTTAGTCAATTGCAGTTCTTCCGTTTTAAGCTTTATAGTTTCACCCTGTTTCTTTTGGTGGTCTGAATACTGCTTAATGTATTGCAAACGCTTGTATGCCTGCTTAAAGTTGTTAGAAGACAACAAAAACATAATCCTGCTTTGTTGGTTTTTGCTTTTGTACGACTTTACAATCATGCCTGCATAATCTTCCTTTAAAGCCTTTAATTCGTCTCGTAAATCTGAAATTTTGTTTTGATTAGCATTAATCTCACGAGTCAATAGGTTGGCTTGTTGATTCGTCACTTTAATCAAATTGGAAAGCACACTTATTTTATAGTTGAAATCTTCAATTAACGACAACTGGGATTTAGCCTTGGACTGATTTTCGTTACGCAATTCATTTATTTTTTGAATTTCCCTGCGTAATTCTTGTCGACGGGTTTCAAGCTGCTTTTGTTTATTGTTTTGCGAAAAAACTATGCCGCCAACCAAGGTAAAGGCAATAATTAAAAGTATTTTATATAAAGGGTTTTTGTACGCCATTAAAGTTCTATGAGTTTAAACCCAGATGGTATTTTAAACGGAAATCTTAAATCTTCATTTAGCGTTACATTTTTAAACTCCAAAGCAATTTGCATTTCTTCATTGGCCTCAACAGCAATTACTTTGATTAACTCTGGTAAAATCTGTTTCTCAACATCTTGATACGCCATATAATCTATTTGTAAATGCCTAAGCTCTTTGGGCTGTGAAATTTGTTGTGACTTCACCTTGAAATTTGAAGGATTCAGTAAAAAGAATATTTCAAAAAGTTCGCGTTGGTTTTTGGGTTGTACCACATAAGCCCCATCATCAACCGAGGCCTTATAATCGCCATCTTTTAGATTGTATATGGTTTCACCCAACAATAGATTTTGAACCTTGTGAAAGTCGAATTCTGTGCCCAACAAACTGCTTAAATATTTATAATCACCATCAAAATAGGTGTTATCCAATTTATTATAAAAACTCACTTTTTCTGGAGTAACCAATGCCCTGATTACCGAAAACGAGGCATTTATCCAAAGTGCTTCATCCTTTTTTGCCCTAAAGTTTACAGAATGGGTTTGTGATTTTCCATTATCGGTATAGGTTATTTTAAGCCGTGCTTGAAGCGTTTTAAAAACCGCTACCTGCTTTGCATTGGCTTTTATCAATTGCTTTGTAGATAGGTTATAATCTGCTTCGCCTTTGCCAATTGTATTTGCAGATTTACAATTGAACAGCAGCAGTGCCAAAAGGATTAGAAAAGTAGATGAGATTTTGTGCATTAGTTTTGGGGTTCTATTTGTTTCGCCTTTTCACTAAACGTTTTTGCCTTGATTGTATTGTTTAAAAGTGTGTATGCCCTGCTTAATTGATGATAAAAATCCGCCTCCATTTTTGGGTTTTCAATAATGAAGTCCAATCCCATTTCTAAAGATTCAAGGGCCTTTTTAGGCTGATTCAATTCATTTAACGCCACCCCATTTATGAGGTAAAATAAAGGCTGTGAAGGGTACTTTTCAAGAGATTCGCTACTTTTAGCTTTTGCTAAATCAAACTTCTTCAAATCAATATACAACAACATCACATTGCGCAAAACCCCAAAATTGTTGGGCTCTAATTTTAAGGCCGCCTCAAAATACTCCAAGGCTTTTTCTTTATTGTTTTTCGCCAAATAATACTGTCCAAATTCAATAACGGTTTTACTGTTATTCGCATCGCTAACCATAGCCGTAGCCTGAATTAAATCTTCTTCATACTCTGGATGTTCACCGACGAACTTCACAAAATCGGTCAATACCTTCAACTTGGCCTCTGGTTTAATCTCGTTGCTTTTTACGACTATTTTCATGGATTCAATAGCCTTTTCAGCATCATTATCATCCAAATAAAATTTGTACAGCGCTAAATGAACTAATTGGGAATTGGGATTGATTTTAAGAAGCTCTTTTGCGGTTTCAAAAGCCTTATCTTTTTCATTGTTTTCACTATAACGGAAAATCAATGCCAAATAATTTGATTCCTTTTCCGGATTATTTTCAACGCGTTCTTTTAAATTTTTAATTTGATCCTTTTTGCGTCCGGTTGCTTCGTAAATTCTATTTCGCATGATGTCCCTGCTCAATGAAATTCCAAATTCAGCATCCAGTTCATCCAAAATCTCCAAAGCCTTATCATACTTTTGGGTCTGTAGGTATAGTGATGCCAAATCCTCCTTATAATCTGGGTGATACTTTACCAATTGCTTAACCGTTTTTATCGCTCTATCATGATCGTTTTGCGATACATAGAAACCATATAGTTCGTCCAGATACCATTCATTATCTGGAGTCAGACGCACGGCTTCTTTTAAGGCATCTTCGGCTGCACCAAAATTCTTTAGTTTTATGTAGCATTTGCCCATTTCAAAATAAACAACAGCAACGGATTTATCAATTTCTATACATTTTAAAAATGCTTCAGCGGCCTTATCGTAATTTTCAATAGCCTTTTCTTTTAAACCTTCGTAGAACATCTCTTGAAAATCATCTTCATTGTTTCCTAAGTTATCATCAGGTTTTTTGTTGAAATCAACTTGGGCATAGTTCACCTGCGAAACAAAAAATATTCCTAAAAAGAAAACAACTATAGAGAAGCTTTTTTTATTCATATGGTTTTTCCGCAAGTAAATCATTCACTACATCAAACTTGTTCAATATATCTATTTTAGAACACGATGTTCTCATTAATTCCCCAAATTCTTCTGCTTTTTCAGGCAAATTGTCTCCTGCGGTCTCAAATTTATTTTTATTTGGCCATTGTGCATAGGCCATATACTCGGTTTCTGATTTTTTATGTAAACGAGACCCCGAACTTCCTTCGTGTGTATAAATCAAATTGGTCAATCCTGCCCAGCCTTTTTCAAAGCTTTCAGACTCATTTAACTTGACTTCAAATCTGTAAAGAACAATGTACATAATCTATTAATTACAAATCTTATTCCAAAACTGAATAATCACCGATACTCACACTTGTGAATTCTCCGTTATATTCTACATGATTGCCAATCATTGCATTATCCAATTTAGCATTTTTGATGATAGTGTGGGTTTGGATTAAGCTATTTTTAACGTTTGAATTTTCTATAATACAGTCTTTCCCAATTGAAACAAAAGGCCCAACTATTGTGTTTTTAAGTAGCACGTTTTCCCCTATAAAACATGGTTCAATAATTTTTGAATTCTCCAATTTAACAGAATCTGCAACCAATTGCTCATCGCCATCATCTTTTAAAAACCCTAACATGCGTTGATTAGTTTCAATGGTTATGACTTTGTTTCCACAATCCATCCACTCATCCACAGTACCTGTTTTAAAAATTTTGCCATCGGCCATCATGCGTTTGATGCCATCGTTAATTTGGTATTCACCACCATTCATAACGTTTTCATCAAGAATTTCTTGTAATTTTCCTTTTAAAACCGCCACATCTTTAAAATAGTAAATACCTATAACCGCCTGGTCACTCACAAAGGTTTTCGGCTTTTCAACAAGCTCAAGAATTTCTTGTTTATCATTAAGTTTTACCACGCCATAAGCTTCTGGATTATCAACTTGTTTGGTCCAAATTACACTATCGGCTTCAGGGTCCAAATCAAATTCTGCGCGAATTAACGTATCGGCATAGGCAATTACCGCTGGACCTGAAAGAGAAGGTTTTGCACACATAATGGCATGCCCGGTACCCAACGGTTTATCTTGACGATAAATAGACGCTTTAGCTCCCAAACTTTTGGCTAAATCTTGTAAACTAGAAACTACATCGTCGCCAAACCAAGCAGGGTCACCCAAAACAAAAGCAATCTCATCAATAGGCTGTTTTAACACTTTGGCAATATCTTTTACCAATCGATGCACAATAGGTTGTCCTGCAACAGGTATTAACGGTTTTGGTACGGTTAAACTATGCGGGCGTAATCGTGATCCTCGACCAGCCATTGGGACTATTATTTTCATTTTTTAAAAGTTGATTCGTTTATTTTTTATTTCACTCCTGTGCTTCCAAAACCACCTTCACCTCGAGCAGTTTCTGAAAGTTCTTGAACTTGAAGCCATTCCGCACGTTCATGTTTTGCTACAATCAATTGCGCAATGCGTTCGCCATTATTTATGGTAAATTCTTCGTTGGAAAGGTTAACCATAATCACACCTATTTCGCCTCTATAATCAGCATCGACAGTGCCAGGTGCATTTAAAACGGTTATGCCTTTTTTGGCTGCCAAACCACTTCTTGGTCTTACTTGTGCTTCAAAACCTATTGGCAATTCTATAAAAAGGCCTGTGCCAACAATGGTCCTTTCTAAAGGCTTTAAGATTCTTGGCTCCGAGAGATTAGCACGTAAATCCATACCCGCAGAGGCAATGGTTTCGTAGTGCGGTAAATCATGACTGGATTTATTGATTATTTTAATTTGCATGTTATCTTTTTAATAATTGTTTTATTGTATTTCTTTCTGAAAAATAAACGATTCCCAAAAATACAATTAAGAGTGCGATTCCCATAGTGTAATTGCCCCTAAATCGGGAATAAAACATAAATATGGATAAGCCTGAGGAAACTGTTAAATACAACATTATTTTTTTCAAATTATATGGAATGGGATAATATTTTCTTCCAAAGTAAAACGACAAAAACATCATTGCGGCATATGCGGTTAAAGTTGCAATTGCCGACCCTTTGTAGCTCATTACTGGAATTAGCCAAAAGTTTAATGCAAGGGTTAACAGGGCTCCGAAAACCGAAATATAAGCCCCAAATTTGGTACGGTCGGTTATTTTATACCATACTGAAAGGTTGTGATAGATACCCAAACAGAAATTTGCAATCAATATAATGGGCACTATCCACATGGCTTTCCAATAGGCTTCATCTCCAATAAAAATTACTTTTAAAACATCGGCAAAAACAACTACCGTAAGCAATATTACAGAGCCAAAAACAACAAAAAACTCCAATACCCTAGCATAATTTTTTTGTGGGTTGGTAGTCTTAGCATGACTGAAAAAGAAAGGTTCAATGCCCAAACGATAGGCCGTTGCAAAAAGTGTCATGAACAAAGCCAACTTATAGCAGGCCGAATACATCCCAATATCTTTTTTTGCAATACTTTCAGGAAGTAATTTATCCAATAAAATTCTATCGAATGTTTCGTTAATGGAAAAAGCTACCCCTGCAATTAAGACTGGAAATGCGTATCGCATCATGCTTTTCCAAAGTATCGTGTTGAACGTATATTTCACCCTTAGATAAAAAGGAAGCATTAACAACAATGTAACGGCACTTGCCACCAAGTTAGCTATAAAGATGTAGTTGATTTCGTAATTTGGTTTGTAAATAAAGCTGAAAACCGTTCCGTCTTGAGCTAAATCCTTCAACCACAAAAGCAAAAACAGGTTTAAACCTAAGTTGATAACAACATTTAAAATTTTAATTACCGCATATTTTATTGGCTTTGCCCTTGCCCTTAACCAAGCAAACGGAATAATTACTAAGGCATCCAAGAATAAAATCCAGATGACCAAATTGATGTATTCTGGTTTTATATCGGTAACGTTCGCAATACTATCCTGAAAAAACAAGGCTAATGCAAAAAAGCCCAATGAAGAAACAATAAGTGAAATAGATGAGGTTCCAACAACTTTGGCCTTATCCTCTTCCTTGTTAAAAAACCTGAAAAAAGCTGTTTCCATACCATATGCCAAAATAACATTGAACAAAACGAAGTATGAAAATATAAGGGAAACATCGCCATAATCTGCTACCGATTTTAAAACGCTTTCATCGGTATGCAGTCGTACTAGCAAAAAACTCAACATTCGTGGTAGCACAGTGGCTAACCCATATATAAATGTTTGTTTGAATAATGATTTGAGTCCGCTCAATTAAAGGCTATTTATATGGCTAAAAATACGTTTTTACAAAACGTGAAGCAAAGATATTATAATGCTATTCGATTAATTAAAGACAGGACTAAAAAAGCCCCACAAAAGTGAGGCTTGATTTATATGTTTTGATGAGATGCTAAAAATGAGGCTTCGATTGCGCTCAGCCTGACCGTTAGCATTAAAAATCTAATTATTCAAAGCTTCAGCACCACCAACAATTTCAAGGATTTCGTTGGTAATCGCGGCCTGACGTGCTTTATTATAAGTTAATTTAAGCTGGTCTCTTAACTCCTTAGCATTATCGGTTGCTTTGTGCATGGCTGTCATACGTGCACCATGTTCTGAAGCAAAAGAATCTCTAACGCTTTTGTACAATTGCGTTTTTAATGACTTTGGAATTAATTGTTCAACAATCTCTGCTTTTGAAGGTTCAAAAATATAGTCGGCATTAACGTTAACATCACTTTCAATTGGTACAATTGGTAAAAACTGCTCAGTTAAAACAATTTGTGTCGCTGCATTTTTAAAACTGTTGTAAACAATTTCAATTTTATCAAACTCACCTTCAACAAACTTATCCATTAAAAGTTGTGCTATCTCAGCTACATTTTCAAAAGTTAAATCGTCAAAAACAGCGCTATTGTTGGCAATAACCTTGTTGGTTTTTTTAAACGCATCGTTTCCCTTTTTCCCTATTGCCAAATAAGAAACCTCTTGGTTGGCATAAGTTTGAGAAGTTAATCTGTTAACTTCCTTAATAACGTTTGAGTTGAATGCACCTGCCAAACCTCTGTTGGAGGTTACAGCAACTATGAGCACCTTTTTCACTTCACGCTGCGTAGAAAACTTGCTTCCAGAGTCTGCATCTAAAGTGGCACTTAAACTTTGTAAAAGTTCAGTTAACTTATCTGCATATGGTCGCATTGCAGTAATAGCATCTTGAGCTTTCTTTAACTTTGCAGCCGACACCATTTTCATGGCACTGGTTATCTGCATTGTTGAAGATACCGATGATATTCTGTTACGTATTTCTTTTAAGTTTGCCATATCCTTTTTGTCATTCCGCACTTGATGCGGAATCTATTTTATTGATATTCAAATTGTGAGATTCCTGCATTCGCAGGAATGACAATACCCCTTAATATTTTCCTGATAAATCTTTAGCTACAGCAGTTAATATGTCTGTAACTTCATCAGTTAATTTTCCAGACTTCAAAGTTGCTAAAACGTCACTATGCTTTGCTTTTAGGAACTCAATAAAATCTCTTTCAAATTCTTTTACCTTTTCAACAGGAACGTTTCTTAACAAGTTTTTAGAACCTGCGTAGATAATTGCAATCTGATCTTCTACTGTATAAGGGTCGTTTTGTGCTTGTTTTAAAATTTCAACGTTACGTTTACCTTTTTCAATAACGTTCAAAGTAGATGCATCTAAATCAGAACCAAACTTAGCGAACGCCTCAAGTTCACGAAACTGTGCTTGGTCTAACTTTAATGTACCAGCAACTTTTTTCATGGATTTAATCTGAGCATTACCACCAACACGCGATACTGAAATACCAACGTTAATTGCAGGACGTACACCAGAGTTGAATAAATCACCATCTAAGAAAATCTGTCCGTCAGTAATAGAAATTACGTTTGTTGGGATATATGCAGAAACGTCACCGGCTTGAGTTTCAATAATCGGTAAAGCTGTTAAAGAACCACCACCTTTTACCATTGGCTTTAATGAATCTGGTAAATCGTTCATGTTTTTAGCAATGGCATCATCATTAATCACTTTTGCAGAACGCTCCAATAAACGAGAGTGTAAGTAGAAAACGTCACCTGGATACGCTTCACGTCCTGGTGGACGACGTAATAATAACGATACCTCACGGTAAGCTACTGCTTGTTTTGATAAATCATCATAAATGATTAAAGCCGGACGGCCAGTATCTCTAAAATATTCACCAATTGCAGCACCTGCCATTGGGGCATAAACTTGCATTGGTGCAGGGTCTGATGCGTTGGCTGCAACAATTGTAGTATATGCTAAAGCTCCTCTATCTTCTAAAGTTTTAGCAATGTTTGCCACTGTTGAAGCCTTTTGCCCAACAGCAACATATATACAGTACACAGGGTTACCTGCATCATAAAATTCTTTTTGATTTAAGATGGTATCGATACAAACAGTTGTTTTACCAGTTTGACGGTCACCAATAACCAACTCACGTTGCCCACGGCCAACAGGAATCATGGCATCAATAGATTTAATACCAGTTTGTAATGGCTCAGTTACCGGCTCACGGAAAATAACCCCAGGAGCTTTACGCTCTAAAGGCATTTCGTAAGTTTTACCAGCAATGGCTCCTTTTCCATCAATCGGGTTACCTAAAGTATCTACAACACGACCAACAATACCGTCTCCTACGTTAATAGAAGCAATACGCCCAGTGCGTTTTACTGTAGAACCCTCTTTAATTGCTGATGAACCACCCAATAATACAATACCAACGTTATCTTCTTCAAGGTTGAGTACGATTCCTTCCAATCCGCCATCGAATTCAACTAACTCACCATATTGCGCGTTAGACAATCCATAAGCACGAACAATACCATCACCTACTGTTAATACGGTTCCCACTTCATCCAATGAAGCACTAGCTTCAAAACCTGAAAGTTGTTTTTTTAAGATTGCTGATATTTCAGCTGGTTTTACTTCTGCCATCTTATTATTTATTTAGATACAAATATCTTAGTTTAATGAAAATTCTCTTTTTAATTTATTAAGCTGATTGGTAACACTGGCATTGTACTGCACGTCGCCAATTCTTAAAATGAAACCACCTAAAATGCTTTCATCTATAATGTTTTTTACTTCAACATTTTTCCCTGTAAGTTCTTTGGCCTTAGCCAAAACTTTCTTCTTAAGGTCACCTGTCAATTCAACCGCTGTTATTACAGTAGCAACTTCAATACCTTTTGATTCGTCAAATAATTGATTGAATTTTAGAGCAACATTGCCTAAAATATTAATTCTATTATTACTAATTAAAGTATCTATTAAACTTAAGGTGTTTTTGTTTGATTTTTTAAAAACTTCCAACAACACCGCTTTTTTTGCTGAAGAAGGCACAACAGGGCTTTGTAGCATTTCACTTAAGTCTTTGCTACCTGCAATAGTATCAGCAATTAACCTCATATCAGCATTTACAACATCGGCTACTTTCTGATCTGATGCTAAACTTAATAATGCCTTCGCGTAACGTATCGCTGCTCTTGCTCCTGCCATTATGCTTTACTTAATGATGTTTCGCCCAACATAGTTTCAACCAACTTTAATTGCTTGTCTTTGTTAGCTAATTCAGTACGAACAACTTTTTCGGCAATATCCAATGATAAACCTGCAACATGGTTTTTAAGTTCTGCCATAGCTGCTTTCTTTTCACTTTCAATAGCTTCTTGTGCTTGGGCAATCATTTTATTTGCTTGAGTTTGGGCTTCACCTTTAGCATCTTCAATCATTTTATTTTTGATGTCGCGCGCTTCCTTCAACATAGCTTCGCGCTCTGCTCTAGCCTCTTGCAATAATTTTTGGTTATCAGCCTGAAGGTTTTCCATTTCCAATCTTGCCTTTTCAGCAGAATCCAATGCGTTTTTAATACCTTCTTCTCTATCGTTAACCGAATCTAATATCGGTTTCCAAGCAAACTTTTTTAACAAAAGCACTAATGCTATGAAAAGCACTGCTTGCCAAAAAAACAACCCTAATGAAAAGTCTTCAAATAATTTTCCCATGATAATCTATAATTTCTAAAAAATTATGTTTAATTTAAAAAGAACAGCTATAACCAACCGTCATAGCTGTTTCTTTGTTTGTTTTATACCGCAAATAATGCAGCAAATCCAATACCTTCAATCAAAGCAGCTGCAATAAGCATAGCCGTTTGAATTTTTCCTGTAGCTTCAGGTTGACGAGCGATAGCCTCCATAGCAGAACCACCGATTCTACCAATACCAATACCTGCTCCGATTACTACTAAACCTGCACCTACAATAGCTGGAATTTCCATAAAAATATATAATTAAAAATTAAACATTCAATCTTATAATCCTATTAAAAACAGAATGGGACAAACACTTATTAGTGGTGTTCGTCATGATGCTCTTCAACCGCCATACCAAAGTATAACGCTGAGAGAACAGTAAAAATATATGCTTGTAAAGCTGCAACAAGCAACTCTAGAATGGCCAAAACAAATGCCAATAAGAAGGACAGTGAACTACCTATCCAATTCTCAAGCAAGAACACCATTCCTATGATACTCATAATAACGATATGACCTGCTGTAATGTTTGCGTACAAACGAATCATTAACGCAAACGGCTTAATAAAGGTTCCTAACAATTCTATTGGTGCCAAAATTATTTTCATTGGTACCGGTACTCCTGGCATCCAAAAAATGTGTTTCCAATAGTTTTTATTTCCAGAAAAAGTTGTGATGACATAAGTGATAAGCGCCAAGCAAAGGGTTACCGCAATGTTGTTGGTTAAATTCATCCCTATTGGTGTTAGACCAAAAAGGTTGACAATCCAAACAAAGAAAAATACGGTAAGCAAATAACTCATATATCTCTTATAATGTTTTTCACCAATATTAGGAATAGCTATTTCGTCGCGCACATATAAAACAATCGGCTCTAAGAAACGTCCCAAACCTTGTGGCATACCATTGTTATTTTTATGTTTTCTGGCCATTCGGTAAAACATGGTAAACATGATAGCAAACATCATAAAAATCATTACAACGTTTTTGGTAATTGAAAAATCGAAAGGTTTTTCGTTAATCGCATGATGGTGCTCATCTTCAATAATTTCACCTTCAGGACCATCAACTTTATAGATTTTAGAGTGGTGCACTTTGTAGTAATTCCCATCAACTTCGGCAACTTCTTCGCCATGATGGAATTTTGAAGACGAAAACACTTTTAATCCGTTATCCCAAAGCAATACGGGTAACGGAAAACCAATGTGCTTTTCTTCACCTGAATCTGTAGTGTATGAAAACAAGTGAAAGTCATAAGAATCCTTGACGTGGTGCTGGGTATATTCTTTAACTTCTTCTTTTCTTTCTTCCTTTTCTTCCTCAGATCTTTCTTTACAGGAAAAAAGACTAAATAATATAAGGACTAGAACTATTGGTTTTAAAGATATTTTTCTTCGCATATCACTTTAAATAGTAGTGGCTTAAAAATCGCTGCAAAGGTATGTTTTTCTCCGAAAAACAAAAACAATTTTCTTTTTTATTTCATCTGAGTTAAATATTTGTATTTCAAAGGTTATGAGCAACATCCAGAACACACCTCATCTCTTGGTTTAGAGATTGTTAATTAGTATTTTACATCACTGTTTAAAGCCTATTGCAATAAAACTTTAATCGAGTTTATTCAACCATTTGCTCAAGCTCACAGATTCGAGCACAAGACCAATGGTATATGGGATGAAGAAGGCGGCAAATTCAAGCTTAGTAATTGCACCGTCAAGCTTGTAAAACGGATAAAACAATACAAAAAAAACGGCAAATTTTAGAACACTTCCTGCTAAAAACAAAAACCCCAATTGTCCCTTATACTTGTTTTTAAGCAAATAAAGTACTCCGAAAATAACAACAATCAAGACTAGGTTTACCACATAGGATAATACTATTCCGTTTTCAAACAAGGGTTGATTGAAAAAATTTAATGCGGCTAAATGAATTCCAAAAGCAATGGCCAATGCAAACAAGGCCTTGATGGTAAAGCTTAAAAAAGGGTTGCTCATCAATACTTTATTCTATTAACTTGTTTCAGAACAACATAAAGCGAAATACCAACACCTAAAAGCGTCATGATAATGATGTATAGCTTCTTACTGTCGTTATAAGTTGCATCCAGCCATTTACCAAGAATGACAAACAAGTAAATGGTAACACCCATTTGAATTGCTATTCCTGAAAGGGCGGCAACGTTTTTAAGCTGTTTTTTCGGATTCTGGTTTTCTTTGTTGTGTTGATTGTCCTCCATTGTTCATTTCTTTTACAGCGCCTTTCATTGCACAAGTCACATTAAAGGTTGCTCCAGGTTCTACAGCCAATTTTCCCGCAATCACTTCGCCTTCAATATGCGCAGACGACATCAAGGTTAATGTGCCAGACAAAGCCAATTTTCCAGAAAACTTGCCCTCAAAATGTGCGTCGGTTCCGCTTAAAGTGCCTTTTATTAGACCTGTTTTACCTACCGCTACCTTACCTGAAGTTTTTACATTTCCTTCTATAATGCCATCAATTCTTAAATCTCCTTCGCTATTAACGTCACCAATAATTTTAGTGCCTTGGGCAATTGTGTTTTTGCCAGAGATATTGTCTGTCATTTGTTTGTCTTTTTTGTTTTCAGAGAACATAATCTGTTAAGTTTAATTATTATCGATATTCAAATAAGCATCCAAATTTTTATGGATTTGAATGATTTGATAGTTTGTGGACGATACCACAAAATAGGGGGCTTTTATTTTCTTTTTGTCTTCTTTTTTCAATAATTGGTCAAATGTTTTGGCCACTTGCTCTGTTTTTAACCCATGTACTAAAACCAGTTTTGTGTCAGGGCCGTAAACATCCATTGAAGACTTCAATCGGTAATACCTTATATTTTCCAGAACCTCATCTAAAGTTTCTAGGAAGGTCGCTAATTTTTCGGGGCCAACATTTTTAAACCTGAAAACTACTTTATAATTATCTGGAATGCTGTCTGTAGTGCGGTTAAAATCCTTATTCGCCAATCTAGGTAAAATATTAGCTTCTATGTTTTGGGCCTGTTTGCCTTCTGGCGTGTTGGCGTAAGTAACAGCCAAATGGTTGATGGCTTCTTTATAGGGTTCAAAACCATATAAACGACCGGTTGCTGTTGCCTTTAGAAGTTCAAACTTGGGAACAATGGGGTCGCCTTCAAAAGTGTTGATGTATTCTTTACTTTTTGAAATAACCTCTTCATATTCCTGATTTTCATGCTGGGCATATAAGGCTTCATATAGACTCTGTGGGCTGTTTTCGTCTTTACCTGAAACCAAATCCGGATTGCTCAAAATCATGGCATACCTGGACTCTGGGTAATCTGAAATAATTTTTTGCTTCGCTATAGCTGCTTCGTCATTTTCACCCAAAGCTTCATAAATTCTATAAAGATTATATTTTGAAGGAAGGATAAAGCGTTCTTCGGGATTGCTCTTCAGTAGATTTTGAAATTTATCTTTAGCCAATTCAAATTCCTTGAATTTTTCCTTATAAATTAACCCAAGTTGATAATAGGCGTAATTGCGCTCTTTAGAAATACTGTCTATTTCCTTTTCTTCGGAGGGGATTTTGGAAATATAAAACTGCGGGTCGAAACGTTCCTCTTCTGAAGCAGCCGCCAAAACATCATTGGCCGAAGTAATATTGTCTATTCCTCCTGAACTTGCTTTACTGGACCACCTCCAATTATCTTCCAAAGGCCTATCACCCCAAATTTTAACAAACTCGTTTTTGCCGTAAGCAACCGTTGTTGGGTTATAAAAATAAAATGTATTGGCTTGGCTATTATTCCCTCCGGGTAGTCCAAAACGTTTTCCTCCAATTTGGTTATTAACCGTAACCAAGCCTGTATTACGTTCGGCAGCTTCTTGCGCCTTCTTTTCTTCTTTGGCTTTGGCTTTTAATTCTTCAATAAACGCGCTGAAATAAGCAGTTCTTTCTGCATCAGATAAATTAACCAGGGTCAGAATACTATCGTTTGATTTGGCTATGGCTTCGTAGTAAATAACATCTTCTAGATTATCGCGCTTGCGTTTTATAACGCGGTAGGGCTTGGAGTTAACCACTAAGCTACTCATTGTACTATCGTAATATTTTCCAGCCTTGGCGTAGATGGATGCATTAAAATTCATATCGCCCAAGGTTTCATAATTTTTGGCAATTAGGATTTTATCCTTTGAATTGGTACTCAAAGATTTATTGTAATATTTAACGGCTAAAGAATCTGAACCGTTTTGCAAATGGTACTCTGCAATTTGATGATAAATTTTATCCAAGAATGGACGATTTTCCCTGTTTTCTTCGAGTTCTGTAAGCAATTCGGTAACCTCAAGCTTGTTTCCGTTTTCAAAATCGAAATTTTTGATTTTTTCCAGATAAGCCGTAATCATGTAAATTCTTGGTGTTCTTCTGTTAAGTTCAATGACTTTATCAAAAGCAACATTTGCACTATCCTTATAACCTAGTTTATTGTACAATTGACCTTGGATAAAGCGGTAGCGCCCACGTTCGTCATTACTTTTTGTGGCTTTGGCTGCGATTTTAAGTTGCGCAATGGCCGTATCAATTACCTTAACGTTTAAATACGCTTGTGCCAAAATGGACGTAGCGTCGGCTAAATCCTGGCCTTCCAAATCCTCTTGTCTTAACAAACGTTTTAAATTTTCAATGGCAAGCTCATTATTGTCTAACCGTATATTGGTTTTTTCACGCCAAACTTTAGCTTGGTTTATCTTATCGCTTGCCGGGTATTTGTAAAGTATATAGTTAAAAGCCTCTAATGCGGGTATAAACCGCTGATCAAAATATCTGGCCTTACCCAACAGCAAATAAGCTTCATCCATTTGCGGATTTTTCTCTTTGCCATCAATATTCATACTGTGTTTTTGTATGGCTTTTGCGGCCTTTTCTTCTGCACGGGAAAAATTTTCGTTTTTAGACTGCCCTGGAAGTATAACATCTTCCATAATCTGCATACGCTCTATGGGCAGAACCTCCCAATAATTATCAAAGTAGGCATCGTTTAAGGTTTGCCTTCCTTCCTCTAAAGCATTGTAGCCATTAAACAGTGCATTGAATTCTGCAGTAACCGCATGGACATTACGGTTTATAAACTTATCCTTTTTTCGTGAACAGCCGATAACCAAAAAAGAGAGGGCTATTACAAAAAATATGTGCTTACTAGGTATTTTCAAGGTCGAGTTTTTAGTGTAAATAATAACTATAAACTCAAGCTATTATTATACAGATGGGTAAAAATACGCATCTTTTTGAATTTACCTATAAAATGTAACGACTTTTGAATAAATGGATTAGTTGGAAAAATGGGCCTCGAGTTCCTTGAGTGTAGCCTCGTTGGTTGCCAAATCCTTTACGATTTCACCCTTTTCAAGAACCACAATACGGTCGCAAACATCGGTAACATGCAGTAAATCATGGCTTGAAACCAAAACAGTAACCCCTTGTTTCTGGGCCAAATCCTTGATGATGGCCTTTAATCGAATTTGCGTTGTTGGGTCTAAATTAGCAAAGGGTTCGTCCAAAATAATAACATCTGGGTTTCCAATTAGGGCGGCTACAATGCCCGCTTTCTTTTGATTGCCCTTGCTTAAATCGCGTAAATATTTCTTTTGGTTTAATATTTCACCATGAAAAAAGTCTTGAAATTGCGCTAATAAAGCATCAACATCTGCCTTGTTTTGGTTTCGCAATTCGCCAATAAAATAAAAATATTCTTCTGCAGTTAGGTAGCCAATTAAAAAACTTTCATCAATAAAGGCTGAGGTAAACGGTTTCCAATCTTCGCTTGTATTTACTTGAACGCCATTGTTTATAATATGCCCCGTTGTGGGTTGAATTAAATCTAAAAGCAAACTAAAATAGGTGGTTTTACCTGCGCCATTGTTGCCAACCAAACCAAAACTTTGTCCTTTGGGAATTTCTAAAGACTCAATGCTTAAAACTAAATTATTATTATATTTTTTTGACAATTTTGATGTTGTAATCATAACTAAACTGATTTATTAAAATTGACTAATTTTTTTCGGTAAAAGCAGATACCGTTTTATACTTCCCTTTTTGGTATAAATTTTCAATCTGACTTAAAAAGAAGTTCTTGAAAACAATACCCAAAACGCCACTCGATGCCAGCACAATCAACCCCACTTCAAAGTTGAAAATCACATAAGGGACATAAAAAAGCAGCATAGGTAGAAAAATTTTAGGTAATGCAATGAGCATTTGCGTTGGGTTAAAGCCATTGGTGTTGCTAAATGCTTTTGCCTTAGCGTTCAATTCTACGGGAACTCGGTTAAGCGCACCACCAAATAAGGTGATAAAGGAATTTAGCCCAATATTGAACAGTGCTCCTGCGGCTATCATGCCAAATATTCTCCAGCCAAAATATAAATATGGTGTACTCAAAATAAATGAAATGGCCACAGCAACAACCATTAAATACCATTTAGATTCCAAATACTTTCTATATGGAATGTTTTGACTCATCAGTAATTTATAATACTCACTATCCCAAGACGGAACTAATTGCCCAAAAGTCATTAAAAACCCACCTGTTACGAACATGGATGCAAATGCTAAAACGGCAGGCATATCCTGGTAAATTTTTTGGGTGTAAAAAATAACGCCATAAAACAAGAACAAAAAGGATATCATTAAAACCTGTTTAGGTCTAGCATTTCGCCAAATGAGACGAACATCATTTTTAAGAAAAACCGCTATGCTACCAAAACGATTCATCCAGGTTAAATCGGTGGTGTCTACTTTTTCTACTTTCTTCGAAATTGCCCCGTCCAAATAAAAACCCTTATTTATATCGTTAAAGTTTTTAAGGTAAAGTATACCCAGTAAAATAGCTGGAGCCAAAACGAGATATGGGTGACTATAAAGCGCATTAAAGGCAATGCCTAAAGGCTCAGAAATTTTAAAAATATTATAATACTCCAATCCAAAAAATATGGCCAAAAGACCCAAAATGAAATAAAAAAAGACATTGTTTTTGTTGATTAAAAAATTTAGAAAGTTTACACTCAATGTCATTAAAATGATGCTAAAAAACCAGAAAAAAACATTTAAAAAAGGGTAACCATTTGCCAATAAAACAATGCAAAACGGCAGAAAAAGCAGTAGAGCCAAAAAATTAAAAAATGATAATGCCGTTTTACCAAGCAAATAATGAATAATGGTATTACGCTTAATTGGTATGGTCATTAAAGGTTTAATATTCATTACTGGCAGTTGTTGCATAAAAAACCGAATGCCTAAATCAAAAAGTATCCAAAAGATTAGAAAATTATTTACCATTATAATGGGGTCGATTTCAGGAAATAGTTTCTTAAAAATGAAAAACATGCCTACACCAAAGAGAATAGCCGCTCCACCAAAATAAATGGCCGCAAAAAACAAAAGTATTTTAATGGCCAACCCTTTTTTGAAATAAGATGCCCTAGTAAATTTTTTCCATTCTAAACCTAAAAATTGCTTGATCATATCTTAAGTTTATTGATACTTTTGAGCAATACCTTGTACTTCCATGCCCCAAGTTTGGCCAAATGTCATAGCTTTTTGTGTTAAGTCCAATTGTTTGGTCGCTAATTTTTTTCCTAAATCCGATTCGTAAAAGGCGGTTAGTTGCTTGATTTCCTCTCGAGTAAACTCACCCATGTAAAGCTCTGCCATTTTTTCGTAAAGCCCCACCAATGTGCCCTTAGCTTCTTCAGTGTACGCTTCTTTATTGGCTTCTGTAACCATGGTGCCAATCTGCGTAATAGCATTTTCAAAAGCGGCACCGGCCCCCGTTAATTTTAAAAACTCTATGGTTTCATTTTTAAATTCTGAATTTTCTTGAGCTTCAACCTGAAGAAAAAATGCAGCTGAAAGGAAACATACTAGTAATACTTTTTTCATTTAAAGAGTTTTTTATGGTTAATGTTTGGTTTGTTTCTTCTGAATACAATGGTTAGTAAAATTTTTAAACCAATTGTTACAACCAAATTTAAAATTTACAAACCAACTTCACTATTTTTGCTAAAAATAATTTCACATGTCATCATTTCATACGCTTTCCGTAAAGCATATTAAAAGAGAAACCGATAAATCCATTAGTATTCTATTTGAAGTTCCAGAACATTTAAAAGACACCTTTTCTTTTCATGCTGGGCAATACATTACCGTGAAAAAAACTATTAATGGCCATGAATTACGCAGAGATTACTCCTTGTGCAGTTCGCCAAAGAGTGGTGATTTAAAGGTTGCTGTAAAAGAAGTGAATGATGGCACATTTTCGGCATACGCCAATAATACTTTGAAGGTTGGTGATACCCTTGAAATTGCAGCGCCAAAAGGTCGATTTACATTCACACCCAACGATTCCAAAACCAAAAACATTGCATTATTTGCTGCCGGTAGTGGAATTACCCCCATTTTAAGTATTATTAAATGTGCTTTAGAGGAAGAGGTTTACAGTAAAGTCATTTTGGTTTATGGCAACAAAACCACTGAAGATACCATGTTCTTAAACGAGCTCTTGCAACTTCAGCACGATTACAAAGAACGTTTTTCCATTCAGTTTGTGTTTAGCCAGCGCGATGAAGATGACGATTCCATTTTTGGAAGGATTGAAAAGAGCACGGTTAATTATGTAATGAAAAATAAGCACAAACATATTGAAGTTGATGCTTATTATCTGTGTGGCCCAGAAGCTATGATCCATACTGTAAAAGATGTTTTAACCGGCCACGATGTTGATGAAGGCAGAATTCATTTTGAATTATTTAAGGCCGCAAAATCTGCAGAAGTAGAAGAAGAGCAAACTGTTGCCGATGGGAAAACAAAAATTACCATTACCGTTGATGACGAGACCACAACATTTGAAATGTCTCAAAAACAAACCATACTTGAAGCTGCTTTAGATGAAGACTTAGATGCGCCATATTCATGTCAAGGTGGTATTTGTAGTAGTTGCTTAGCCAGAATTACTGAGGGCGAGGCCAAAATGAGGCAAAACAACATTCTAACTGAAAGTGAAGTGGCAGAAGGATTAATTCTAACTTGTCAGGCACATCCAACCACAATAACCATTTCGGTGGATTATGATGATGTGTAAATAGAGGTTAGATATATTTAGATTTTTAGACTGCTTAGATTTTCCGTTTTTTAAATTACCGACTTAATTTTAGCAATTATATTTTCAGGAGAAACACTTCCTGCGGCTTCTTTGTAATGTTCTGGATACTTATTGCCATAAACTGAGGTTGGAATTTTTGGAAATTGATTTCTATCTGCCAACAAGGCATAATCTTCAGGTTGGTTAAACGGTGCGAAACCTGCATACGGATGTGTAACCCCCCAAATGGTAATTGTTTTAATTCCTAGCATTGCAGCAATATGGGCATTTCCAGAATCCATGGAAACCATTGAATCTAAGTTTGAAATTATATCCATTTCTTCCTCTAGAGTCAGTTTTCCAGCAATACTGACAACGTTTTTATATGCGCCCTGTAAATCGTATAAAATTGCTTCTTCTTTTTCTCCCCCTCCAAATAAGATGACTTTGTAATTCTTTGAAAGCCTTTCAATTACAATTTTCATGAGTTCCAAGGGATACATTTTCCCTTCGTGAGCTGCAAAAGGAGCTATTCCTATAAGTTTCTCAACTTTATCGCCAATCAATTCTTGGAGATTTTCATTTAAAACAGCTTTATCTGGAAATGATGGATTTGATAAATCTATTGGATATCCCAGGGCTTTAAAGACATCAGCATAGCGTTGGTGTGTTGTTTTTAAAGGCTTAAAAATTTTTCCTGCCGTTAATGCCTGCTTTTCTTTTCTACCCTTATCAATAGTAATAAACCGTTTGCATCTCAAGAATTTTTTTAGAATTTTGGTTCTTAAAACATTGTGCAAATCGGCAATAACATAAAACTTATTTTTATTAAGTCCTTTAGCCAATTTGTAAAGTCCGAAAACACCTTTATGCTTTGTGTCTACCTCAGCAATAGCGACGTTTACATTTGGAATATCTCTAAAAAAAGGAGCGAAAAAAGCCCGAGTTAAAACTGTTATATTTAAATCGGGATGTTGCTTTGTCAGTGAACGTAGAACAGGAACCGTCATCGCCACATCGCCCATAGCTGATAAACGAATGACTAAGATATGTTTTTTAGATTCTGACATCTAAATTCTTAAGATGAGATTCCCGTTTTAACAGGAATTTTATTTTTGAGAGCGAAGTACAGGGTTTAGCTCATCATCATTATACATTTTCATTTGTTTGTAAACTTTCATGTACTTGTCTCCATTTTCAATATCGCTCAAAAGGGTATCTATTGCAATAGATAAATCAACACGTTGCTCTAGTAAAACATCTAATTTCTTATGGCATGCAGCCTTGTGTGAATCAGAAGCATCTTTTCTTGTTGCTTCTTCATTCATATGATAAATTTTTAGTGCCAAAATAGATAGCCTGTCAATGCCCCAAGCTGGACTTTCGGTATTGATTGTGGCGTTCTTTTTAGGTGTTACATGTTTATATTTTTCAAGAAAATAGCTGTCAATGTATTCTACCATATCCGTTCTGTCTTGATTTGAAGCATCAATCTGGCGTTTCAGTTTTAACGCTGCAACAGGATCTATTTGTGGGTCGCGAATAATATCTTCGTAGTGCCATTGAACGGTATCAATCCAACATTTTCTGTATAATAAATGTTCTATTAAATCACTTTCTGGGTAAGCATTCTCAAAAGGCTGGTCAACCGAATTAACAATGTGATATTTTTCTATAACGTCTTGAAATATTTTGTTTGCTTTAGTTGTAAACATGCTAATAAAATTTTAAGCTGTAAATATACTTCATATTTAGTTAACTTTACTATTGTAAAAATTGGCACTATGCACATTCATAACCTTTCACTCCAAAACTCAATATTGAATACCTTTATTTCTGAAATTAGAAATATTGAAATACAAAAAGACCGCATGCGATTTAGAAGAAATATTGAACGTATTGGAGAAGTGCTGGGTTATGAAATGAGCAAAACTCTAAACTATGGCTCTGCCAATATTAAAACGCCGTTGGGTAAAGCTTACATTAGTCTCCCAAAAAATGGCATTGTTTTGTGTTCCATTTTAAGAGCTGGCATACCTTTACATAATGGTTTACTTAATTATTTTGATGCTGCCGACAATGCTTTTATTTCTGCATATAGACACCACGAACACAACCCCGAAAGAATTGAAATTATTGTTGAATATTTAGCTTGCCCAAGTTTGGAAGGCAAAACACTTGTTTTGGCAGACCCAATGCTGGCCACTGGGCATTCAATGTTAAATACTTTTGAAGCCTTAAAGCCTTATGGCGCCCCCAAGGAAATTCATTTAGTAAGTGTTATTGGCGCTCAAGACGGTGTTGATTTTGTTAAAAATAATTTCTCTGAAAACGTACATTTATGGATAGCAGCTATTGACAAAACTTTGAATAGCTATAGTTATATAGTTCCCGGTCTTGGTGACGCTGGCGATTTAGCTTTTGGTGAAAAACTACAGCAATAAAAGCAAAAAAGGCACAATAATGAGCATAGAAACAAAAATTTCCTTGAACCATTTTTCTTGGATAATTTCTATGTAATTGGTTATTATTATGGCCAATGGCGCAAATAAAAATAAAAATTCGCTTCCTTTTTTTTCAGGCACTATTAGCACAATAAAAAAAGCAAGAACCGCAGCCAAAATAACAGTTTTGTATGAGGCCCTAAATGCCTTTTTCTTCTTTTTTATGTTCTGCAAGTAAAAAATGGAAGACCATATTCCGAAGGAAATTAGCATTGTGATGGCTATCAAATACTTAGCCGAGTTATAACTGCTAAAATCATAACTTATTTGGAATGAGGTTTTAAATAGCCCAAAAAAGCTATCATACAGAACAATGGATGCTCCAACTGAAATAACAAAAACCGTAATAAGTCCTAAAAAAGGCACAATCCAATGCCTTATATTATTATCCGAATACAATACAAGTGATAGCACGATTAAAATGAAAAACAAAATAGACCAGAAATAGAATAAGCTAGCAACAGCAACCCAAAAAGCAGCATCAAAAAGCTTCTTTTTTACATCCCTTTGCGAACGAATGCTAACAATTCGCCTTAACCCAAGGAGCACAAAAAAATTGGCCAATAGTATATCTGAGTTCTTTGTTGTTTGTGTTATGGTCAACAAAAAAAGGCTGAACAATAAGATTTCATAATTGTTCTTTTTGGTTAAACTGTTCTTGCTGACGATAAAGTTTAAAAGCAAAATGGATACAATCGCTATTAAAAAAAGTGCAGTTTGCTTTAGGAAAAATTGTGCCGTAACGACTTCATTTTTAAGTTCTATTCTAGCAATTAAAAAAGCTAAAAGTGTAACGAAAAATACAATGACAAAATTTATCGGTTTAGATTTATTAAAAAAACTTGTTATCATTGTCCGTTTTTGTATTTTTGCGTAGTAAATATACTAACTAAAAAGTGGTTGGTAAATAATAAAATAACACAAGATGAAAGATTTCTTTTACGCCATTCAAGATTTATTTGTTAATGTACTGTTTGCGCCTTTTGATGCTTTAAGAGTGCTAGAACTTGACAGTTGGTTTGGTGCAAATGCAATTTCTTGGATTTTCAGTATCATTGGTTTGGTAGCCATGGTCTACTGGATGAAACAATTAAAAGGATTTAATGACAATAATGAAGAAGATAAAAGCATATCTTCTCATTCATTCCTATAAATCGAATCCAATATCTTTACGATAGTTCATCTTATCAAAATGTAGTTTTTCTATACTTTGGTAAGATTTTTTTAAGGCCTCGTGGTACGTATTTCCGTATGACGTGATAGCCATAACACGACCACCAGAGGTTACCACTTTACCATTTTTTAATTGCGCCCCAGCGTGGAAAGGTATGGAATCTTTAACAGCATCAATACCCGTAATTTCTTTACCTTTTTCGTATTCTTCAGGGTATCCACCAGAAACGAGAACTACTGTAGTTGCCGCTCGTTCATCAATTTCAATATTTATTTTATCTAAAGTACCATTAGCCATAGCTTGGAGTACTTCAACTAAATCATTTTTTAATCTTGGAAAAACCACTTCGGTTTCAGGGTCGCCCATTCGCACATTGTACTCAATTACTTTTGGGTCGTCGTTATCTACTTTAATAAGCCCAATAAACACAAAACCAACATATGGGAGATTGTCTTTTTTAAACCCATTTATGGTTGGTTTTACAATGCGCTCTTCAATTTTGTTTAAGAACTCATAAGTTGCAAATGGCACAGGAGAAACTGCACCCATACCACCAGTGTTTAAACCAGTGTCGCCCTCACCAATGCGTTTGTAATCTTTAGCTGTTGGAAGGATTTTATAGTTTTTACCATCGGTCAACACAAAGCAGCTCAACTCAATGCCATCCAAAAATTCTTCAATAACCACTTTAGTGCTCGCAGCCCCAAACTTGGCATCAAGCAACATGCTCTTCAATTCAGCTTTAGCTTCATTTAAATCGTTTAAAATAACAACCCCTTTTCCTGCAGCCAAACCATCAGCTTTCAATACATAAGGAGGGTTTAAACTTTCTAAAAATGCATACCCTTTTTCAACGGTTTCAGCCGTAAAACTTTCGTATGCCGCTGTTGGAATATTATGACGAAACATAAACTCTTTTGCAAACTCCTTACTCCCTTCAAGCTCTGCAGCTATTTTTTGAGGGCCAATAACCTTAACATGTTTTATGGCATCGTCATTTAAAAAATAATCATGAACTCCATTTACCAACGGTGCTTCGGGCCCTACAACAACCAATTCTATATCTTCATTCAGCACCAACTCTTTTATTGCATCAAAATCGGTTTCGCTGATATTTACATTGGTTGCCACTTCGGCCGTACCGGAATTACCAGGAGCCACAAACAGTTGTTTACACTTTGGACTTTGTGCCATTTTCCATGCAAATGTGTGTTCTCTTCCCCCCGAGCCAAGTATTAAGATCTTCATATTCTGATTTATTTTTTGAAAGGACAAAAATAATTGCTTTTATTTTAAGCCACTAATAGATAGAGGTGTTTTTTGGCTTTGAAGCCGCCCCAGTATTTAACTTTTTAATTTTATAACTACATTACAGGCCAAATAGTACATGGATTTTAAAATTGAAAGATGCTCTACTTCCCGAAATAATTTCCAGTTCCATTTCATTAATTTCAGCTTATTTTGAGATATTGAATTTTCGGTTTTTCGGTATTGCGCCAATACTTCTGGCAATGAATAAGCACGCGCTCCAGTTTTTAAAATTTTTAACCAAAGACCGTAATCTTGCCGTTTTCTAATAATTGGCAAATAGACTTTCCCTAATTTACTTTGGTCGAAAATAGCAGTTAAACACCCTATTTTATTGGAATAGAGCATATCTTGATAGTTTAAAACAGCTTTGGGGTTTATGATTTTATTAGTCGATTTTCCGCTGTTTTCAATAATCTCATAAGCGGTGTGCGATAAACGATACTCGTTTTTCAGCATAAAATCAATTTGCCTTTCAAGCTTTTGTGGCAGCCACCTATCGTCACTATCTAAAAAAGCAATAAACCTCCCTTGGGCCTCCTTTATGGCTTTATTTCGAGTTATACCTGCACCCGAATTTTTGGTCAACTGGAATAGTTTTATCCGCGCATCTTTTTTTTGAAATTTCTCAATTACAAAAATCGTATTATCGGAGGAGCAGTCATCAACCAGCAGCATTTCCCAATTTTGGTATGTTTGGTTGAGCACACTGTTAATAGCTTCTGAAATGTGCTTTTCAGAATTGTAGCAGGCCGTTATAACCGAAACAAGAGGTGCGTTATGATTCATTGATAGTTGAAATAAAACTTTTCTTTTTCCCTTTCTTAGCTAAAAATTTAGTGTCTGAATTTATGATGTACGATACGTCTTTAAAATAACGTTCAATTTCGGCAACTAATAATTGCTTTTCGATAGATAACAAAACTGAGGAAATATTAAAAATTAACTGCCCTTTTTCCTTTTGAAGCACTTGGTACTCTAAATTTAATCGATACTTTTCCGATAGGTTTTTAAAAATATAGTATAAATATAAACTCGGGTACCTGTTTTTTAATCCGAAAACGGTTTCGCCAATACGTCCTAAAACATCATCTAAAATCACATGATTTTTTCCACAGGGGCATTTTACATCACGCGGTGCCAGTTTAATATAATCACCTAATTTATAACGGATTACGGGAAACGATTGCATATGCAGGTTAGTTACCAAAATTTCGTTATTTACTTCTTCAACAATTACACCTTCCATGTTAATGTGCATATTTCCCTGCAGACATTCAAAAGCAATAATACCAGCCTCAGCAGCACCATATTCGCTAATCATTTTTGCACCGAAAGCCTTTATTATTTCGGGTTGATAATAATCGAAAATCTTTTCTGAAGTGCCTTTAACCATTTTTATTTTTGTGGGCTTTTTAATTTTTGAATTATTTATGGCCTTGGCCGTTTCGTAAATACTTGATGAGTAACCATGAATGTAGCGGGCGCATTTCAGTTTTTTTATGAACTTAAGTAGTTCGGTTTTCGAATAGGAAAATACCCTGAACCGATTTTGAAACGCATCTAAAATTTGGGTTATTAACTTGTCGAAAAACAACTTGTTGAAACCCCAAAAATAACCATTTCGGTCCCAGGGATTTAACCCATAACTGCCATAATTATGATTAATTATCGCTCGGTTGAAAGAATCGGCATACTCATTTCTTTTAAAAACCAATGACTCACCCGAAGTTCCAGAAGTTTTGGCTTTGAAGGTTTTTTTGAACTTAAAATCTGTATGTATTTCTGAATTGTGCTGAATGAGTTCACGTTTCGTGATTATAGGCAGCTTTTTTAAGTCAGAAAGGGATGTGATATCGGAAGGCTTAATACTTTTTTCATTAAATATTCTACGGTAATATTCGGAGTGCTGATATGCAAAATTAACCAGTTCTTTTAGTTTTTTAAGCTGAAACGACTCCAATTCTTCTAAGGAAAAATGATGCGAATTGCTTAAAAACCGATGGATTTGTTTTGAGGACGGGTTCCTAAAGTTTCTACCTATAATGTAAAGCCATTTATAAATCATCCTTGAGATAAAAGTTTGTTCCATTGGTGCTTTACAACCTTCCATTGATAGGTCTCAATTTGCTTTCGGGCGTTTTGGGTCATGTTATCAGAGCCATTTTCAATTAAGTATTTTATTGATTTGGTCATGGCCTGAACATCATTTGGTTTCACTAGAAACCCGGTTACTTTATCTTCTACCAAATACTTCATGCCACCAACGTTGGTGGTTACAACAGGAAGCCCCAATGCCATGGCCTCAATAATACTAACTGGCATATTATCGACATTACTAGTGTTGATAAAAATATCGAAATTTTCAGATTTTTTGTGCCATTCTTCTTTTGGTAACACTCCAGTGAACTCAACTGAGCTTTCTAAATCCAACTCTTTTGCAAGTGCTTTTACATTTGCTAATGTTCCATCACGGTCTGGACCTACCATACAAAGCTTGGCATTTGGAAAGTCTTTTTTGAGCTCGAACAATACTCTTATTGCCATTAACGGGTTGTAAATGGCCGTAAATGCCCTAACGAACAACAGTTTTGGAGATACTTTTTTTCTATGCTTAAACCCATATTGCTCTATTTTTAATGTATTGGGAATGCAGGTGGTTTTAAAACCTGCCTGCTGGAAAACTTCTGATAAATATCCAGAAGGGGCCACATTTATAAATGCATTTGAAAATACTGCTTTTGAGAGCTTTGGCGATTTTTTTAATCTTTCCGGTAAGTTTCCACCGTGGAGAATAGGGATATAAGGTTTCTTTAAGCACTTCAACAATACGACACAAAAATAAGTGTAATAAAAATTTAAGGTGCTGTAGGCATCTATTAAAACTATATCTGTCCTTTTTTGGTGTTTGAAAATGCTGTAAAACATATCCAGCATTCTTAATATTACATTTGATTTACTCGAAGCCGCTTTTATATTATAACCCTCGCTTTGGAGGAATTCACTAAGTATTTGTAATGTAGAAGGGTAGCCTGTTTTGCTCAACAAGTTATTGCCTAAGTATAAAACGTTTGGGTTTCTCATTTGGCTTATTTTAATTAATAAGCTTTATCCTCTCCTTTTAAAGCATTTATAAGTGTTTGTGCTATAATTTTAAAATCGAGCAACAACGACCAGTTTTCAATGTAAAAGATATCGAACTTAACACGGTTAATAATATCCTTATCTGTTTCTACTTCACCCCTAAAACCACTAGTTTGGGCTAGGCCTGTTATACCTGGTTTTACAAAATGACGAACCATGAATTTATCTATTCTTTGGGCATACATATTGGTATGGCTTACCATATGTGGTCTCGGCCCCACAACGGACATGTCGCCAAAAAGTACATTAAAAAATTGCGGAAGTTCATCAATACTGGTTTTTCTGATAAAAGCACCTACTTTAGTAACTCTTTGGTCACCTTTTGTAGCTTGGTAAAGGTGGGCGTCTTTGTTGGGTGTCATAGAACGAAACTTATAACAATCAAACTCTTTATAATTAAATCCGTTTCTGGATTGCTTAAAAAACACAGGGCCCTTAGATTCCATTTTTATTATGATTGCCAAAATTGGAGTTAACCATGATAAAATAAAAATTATTATAAAAAGGGCAAAAGTGATATCAAAAAACCGTTTAGTAAATTTATTTACTGTATCCTGTATTGGTATAGTTCTTAATGAAAGAATCGGTATATAATCGTAATACTCATATTTTAATTTTTTTGTATAGATGTCCTTGTTATCCGGAATAAATTTTAGTTCCCTCAAATTATTGTCAGCAAAATCAATTAGTTTATTTATCTGTTTATTAGATAAATCTGCAACAGAAAAATAAATTTCATTAATATCATTTTCTATGATAAAATTAAAACACTTTTGAAGGGAAAATTCATCTCCTTTTACTGAAAATTGTTTTATAAACTTATATCCAAAGCTTGGCCTAGCGTTAAAAATGTTTATAAGCTGACGTGTCTTTTCTGTATCACCAATTACAATGACCTTTCTAAAATTTCCACCCAACGCAGATCTATATTTATTCAACAAAAAAAAGACCAAAAATTTAAAGCACGTAACCAGAAAAAAAACCAAGACAAGATAATTACCAAGAGCCCATCTACTAATATTTGGTTGCTTAAAAAACCCAATAAATGCATATAAAACAAAAACGAAAAAGACAATTTGCCTTAATAGGAGAGTAAATATTTGAACTACCTTGGTATATCTCTGAACTTCATAAAAATGGTTTTTGAATGCAATAATTATCCAAAAAAAACATGCGTAAAAAATAAAAGGATAAAGATTTTTTAAATTAATTTCGAATAAAAAAATAGCGCCAACAATTATACTTAAATCGATGAAATAAGAAATGGGCTTTATAAAACCAGAATATCTACCCTGTTTAAAAGTATTCAATTTATTTTTTTATGTGGTTTTTAAAATCTTTATGTTCGCTTTTAAACAATTCCTCCTTGGATAATTTTTTAAAATAATTATAGGTAATATTCATGCCTTTAGATCTGTCAATTTTAGGCTCCCAATTTAGTATTTTTTTTGCAAGGCTTATATCCGGTTGTCGTTGAAGTGGGTCATTTTGGGGAAGTTCTTTATAAACTATTTTTTGTGTAGTGCCTGTAAGCTTAATTATTTCCTCCGCAAACTCTTTTATTGTTATTTCATGGGGGTTACCAATGTTAACAGGATATGAATAATCACTAAACATTAAACGATAAATACCTTCTACTTGGTCATCAACATAACAAAAAGAACGAGTTTGCGAACCATCTCCAAAAACTGTTAAATCTTCACCACGCAATGCCTGCCCAATAAATGCAGGGATTACACGCCCATCGTTAAGTCGCATACGCGGCCCATAAGTATTAAAAATTCGAACGACCCTTGTCTCAATACCATGAAACCTATGGTAGGCCATAGTAATAGATTCTTGAAAACGCTTAGCTTCATCATAAACCCCTCTTGGTCCAATAGTGTTAACATTGCCATAGTAATCTTCAGTCTGAGGGTGAACAAGCGGATCACCATATACTTCGGATGTTGATGCTATTAAGATTCTTGCCTTTTTTGCCTTGGCCAAGCCCAGAAGATTATGAGTCCCCAAGGATCCCACTTTTAATGTTTGAATTGGTATTTTAAGATAATCTATGGGACTAGCGGGGGAAGCAAAGTGCAAAATATAATCCAGATTACCTTCTATTTTGACAAATTCTGTTACATCATGCTCAATAAACTCAAAATTGGGATGGCTTTCTAAATGCTCAAGATTCCTTCTATCCCCTGTAATAAAATTATCCATAGCTATGACATTAAAGCCTTCTTTAATAAACCTATCACATAAATGTGAGCCTAAAAACCCTGCAGCACCAGTTATTAAAACTTTCTTCATTTTTTGAAAATTATTTAGATGAACCTTTTCCTATTGAGTAACAAACAAAACCAATTTTTTCCATTTCATTTATGTCTAAAACGTCCCGCCCATCAAAAACAAAAGCAGGTTTTAACATATGGTTATATATCTTTTGCCAATCGTAGGTTTTAAATTCATCCCACTCAGTTAGAACAGCTATTGCATGTGAATCCCTCGCAGCTTCATAAGGGTCGGTTTTTACCGTCAACAAGCTTCTGTTTTCTTCTTCAGTTCTTGTATTTAAATAATCTAAATCAGCATAAATAGATTCCTCAACCACTTTTGGGTCATAAACCTCAATATTTGCTTGCTCATTCAACAAATTATCGGCAACTTGTATAGCAGCAGATTCACGAGTATCGTTAGTGTCTTTTTTAAAAGCCCAACCAAAGAACGTAATTTTCTTTCCGGAAACTGTGTTGTATAACGTACTAACTATGTTATTAGAGAACCGATTCTTTTGGTAGTTGTTCATAACGACTACCTGTTTCCAATAATCAGCTACTTCATTCAATCCATAGCTTTTGGCTATATAAACTAAGTTTAAGATGTCCTTTTGAAAACACGACCCCCCAAAACCTACAGATGATTTTAAGAACTTAGAACCTATTCTAGAATCTAAACCAATTGCTTTTGCTACCTCGCTAACATCTGCACCCGTTTTTTCGCATATTACTGACATTGCATTGATTGAAGATACACGCTGTGCCAGAAAGGCATTAGCCGTTAGTTTTGAAAGCTCAGATGACCAAACATTGGTAGTGAGTATTTTTTCTGTAGGCACCCAATTGGCATAAATACCTTTTAAGGCTTGGATAGCATTTTTACCTTCTTCAGAAGAATCCCCTCCTATTAAAACCCTATCTGGCTTTAGCAAATCTTGAACTGCCGTACCCTCAGCCAAGAATTCAGGGTTTGATAGAATTTGAAATTTCACGCCATTGCCAGTATGGTCTAAAATATTTTTTATAGCTGAAGCCGTACGAACAGGTAAAGTAGATTTTTCAACTACAATTTTATCTTCCTTGGCAACCTTTGCAATTTGCCGGGCACATAATTCAATATATTTTAAATCGGCAGCCATGCCTTTACCTTTACCATAGGTTTTGGTTGGTGTGTTTACTGAGATAAAAATCATATCGGCTTGATCAATGGCCTTGTCAACATCTGTTGAGAAAAATAAATTTCTCCCCCTTGCTTCTTCTACAATTTTATCCAATCCGGGCTCAAAAACAGGAAGTTTTGATAAGTCATCATCATTCCAAGCTTTAATTCTGGCCTCATTAAGGTCTACAACTGATACATTTATATCTGGACATTTTTGGGCTATTACCGCCATGGTAGGTCCACCAACGTAACCAGCTCCAATACAACAGATAGTTTTTATTTTAGTCACTATAAAATCTTTATATTAATACAATAATTAGATTAAGGAAAAAGTTGAAATTATACTTTCTATTCTTTGTTTTCATAAAATTCTGTCCTGTTAAACAAGCAATAAAATATTATAAAAAAGAATATTCCTCTTTGCACCCACAAGAATGATTCTGTAAAACTCCAAACAGGAGCCACAAAACTAAAAAAAACAAACAACAAATTATTCGACTTTAAAGCAAAAACAATATTGCTACTTAAAAGGAAAAGAAATAATAATAACCCTATGATTCCCGTTTCTGATAAAACTTGAGCATAGCAATTATGGTAATTATATATGTGATAGCCCTTATAAGTACCATATTGTTCGTGTCTCTTTTTTAAATCAATTCTAGAGGCAAAGAGGCCAAAACCATTTAAGAAAACATGTTCGGTTTCAATCTGTTCTTTGAGAAGTCTTAATTGAAAAAGTCTAATGGAAGTACCTGTCCAAGGGTAAACTTGTGAAAATTTATCCTTTTCTAATACTTGCAACAAATTTGTTTTCTCGTCTGAGTTTATAACGAATTCTTCATTTACCCTTTTAGTTATTTCTTTCGTTGCTAAAAGCGCAATTAAACATATTACCAAAAAAGTCAACACTATTTCAACAAGCTTTGGGGTTCTATTCTTGACTTTTTTCCACCCGATAAAAATTATTCCAATTAATAAACAAAAAATTATTGTCTTTGATGATAATAGAACAATCATCATCAAGAAAAAAATCAAAAAAACTATTTCATAAATTCTTTTTTTAGGCTTTAAAAACAAATAAAAAAAACTCAGTGAAAAAAAGACAGAAACATAAATAGCGTTTAAATTAAAACTACTAACCAAATCATGATAAGTAAATTCTGTTAATTTTCTAGATTCCAGAAACCGAATGAGTGAAGTGATTACAAACACTATACCTAAAAAAAAATTCACTACGGTATAAGCTTTCAAGATTTTGAAAAACTCAAGTCTCGTAAACTTTGGCAAAAAACAAAAAGCGAATGGAACTAAAAACAATGCAGATATTCTGCCTATTCCTTTTAAGGTAAGCGATTTATCAATAGTCCAAAAGTAAGTTACAGAAAACCAAAGGAATAAAAGAACAGGAAAGGTGAGTTTATAATCAAAAAATACTTCATTATTGTTTTTTGTAAAAAATTTAAATAAAGAATAAAAAACTAGAAGCACCAAGCTAAAACTACCAAAGCCGTAATCTAACATTAAAGTTGCCAAAAGTAAGCCAACAACGTAAACAGATAGATTATTATTAAATATTTTATTTATTGGTGTTATAGCACTCACTCAAATATTTTAAATATTTATTGTTTATGGAATCCCAATTAAATTTTTCCTCGATTTTGTTGAAACAATTCTTCGTCTTATCACTAAAATCATTTTTAGAAAAATTATCAACAAAATATGACACATCCTCTTTTTCTTTAAAATAAAAGGCATCATCCCCCAAAATCGATTTATTAAATTCATTATCATGAGCAATTATAAATGCATTCGAAGCCATTGCCTCTAATAGAGAAGGATTGGTGCCTCCAACAGAATGACCATGAAAATATAAATTTGAATAATATCGTAGGTTATTTAATTTATCTATGTCGTAGACTCCCCCAATAAAACGTATGTTTTTTGAATCTTTAAATTTTCGCTTCAAATATTCACCAAATTTATTACCATGCTTACCAATAACTAAGAAGGGATATTCCCTTTTTGATTGACTGACACCGTCTAAAATAACCTCAATATTATTTTCAGGCTCTAATCTAGCTATAAGCATATTATATTTTAAGCCACTGACTTTATATTCTTCTAAAACACTCTCATTAGGAAATTTAAAAAGTTCGGCTCCATATGCTATATATTCAGATTCAATATTATATTGTAATTTAAGGTATTTTTGGATTCCTAATGAATCAGCAATTAAAAAATCACTAGACTTAACCGCAAGTTTTTCTGCAAATTTTAAAAATTTTTTAACGGGCTTAGAATATTTTGATCGTTTCCACTCCAAACCGTCCATATTAGTAATAATCAAAGGTTTTTTAGGTAAAAATTTATACCAAACTGAATTACTTGTATAACCCAATTGCAAAATTATATCAAAGTTTTGTTTTCTTGCATTTAATATACAATTTAGGTCATAAACAAACTGTCCCATTGTACCAATCTTTTCTTCGGGATCGAGACAAGAAATAATTTTCACCCCTTTAAAATCCTTTTTTTTATAAGGGTGAGAACTTGAATTATAAACATAAACGTCATTTCCATTTTCATATAGGTAAACGGAAAAATATTCAGTGAATTGTTCAAAACCACCATGGTAGTTAGGTATTCCTCTAGTTCCTAATATACCTATTTTCATCCTCTTGATTTGTTTTAGAAAAAAATAATTGTAGTGAAAATAAACCTCCTAGAAAGAGCACAATAATATCGCTTTTATTATATATTCCAGTAATTATTAATGATGTTAGAATAAAAAAAATGGCAACTCCAGAAATGAAGTTGTTGACAATTGTTAAGCTTAAATTCTGATATGGTTTGTAGCATTGCATGTAAGCAAAAACTAGAAAATAAATATACATTAAAACCCCCAATATTCCTGACTTGAATAAAACATATACATATCCATTGTGAATAATTGGTATATACTGAAATCTTTTACCGTCTAAAGGGACTTCAAAACCAAGGTCTACTTGACTGCTAAGTCCTTTACCAAAAAACCATCCAACGCTATAATTTATGTCCTTAATTTGTTGTATGGCTTTAAATGCTTCATAAGCCCTCCAATGATCCCAAAGACTTTCGTGGTTGTGAATATCTATATCTAAATCAGGACTGAAAATCTCAGCTGGAGCTATTTTAAGTTTGTACAAAAAGCCGTCAATTCCTCTACTATCCCTTTCAAGGTTCATGAATTGCAAAGAAACAAAAAACGAACTAAAGACAATGGTAAAAATAGTTATATAAAGTAATCCTTTTGAAGAAATTTTAGCATAGCCTTTCATTGCAATAATCAAAAGAAACAAAGCAATGAACATTGTTCTGGAAAAATAAAAAACAAAGGAGATTATGAGGAGAAACCTAAAAAATTTAAGTTTTTTTAAGATAGTATGAGAAAGAAATATCTTGTTCGAATTTACAGACAATATTACTAAAGCAAACAATTCAATAAAATTATCTCTGTCTAATTCTCTAATTCTAGTAACTGAAAATGGGTTGTTTGCTAAAAAAACCAACAACTCAAAAATATGAATTGTTGCAGAAATTGCCGCAGTATAGACTATAGCATTAAATATAAAGTGTTTGTCTTTTATTTTGTTAATCAAAAGAAAGCCTAGAATAATCAATAAAATGGGCTTAAACAAATACACAAAACCACGTAACGCTTCATATGGTTGAATTTCATAAAACAACCCAGCAAAGAAAGACACCATAATAACAACAAACAGTGGTGAAATTAAATTTAAAAATGATCGAGAAATTTTATTTTTAGGAAAAATGGAAATAAAAGAAATGATTAAGAACCCTGCTGCAAAATTTATTTCAATGGAATCTAAAAACAAATTAAGAAAAAGTAAGCTGTAAAAAGCGAATTTGTATATTTTCTGAACACTTATTTTCATTAAAATAGAGATGTACTTTTAAATATTTGAATATAATTCAATAAATTTTTTTGAATAACTATTTAGTGAGAACTTTTCCTCTGCTCTGTTTTTTCCATTGATACCAAACTCAGCAATCTTATTTTTATCGGTAATCATTTTCTCTAAAAAAATACAAAGCTCACCTGAATTATTGGGCTCAAAAAGAAATCCCGTTTTATTATGCACAACTATTTCTTTGACTCCGCCATGGCTTGAAGCAATAACTGGCTTTTCTGCCAACATTGCTTCCACAGCTACTAATCCAAAGGGTTCTGGTTCTATGGATGGCACAACAGCAATGTCTATACTGTCCCAAATCTTCCAAATATCATTTTGAAAAGGAATTATTTTACACTTTTTATTCAGGTCTTTCTCCTCAATTATAGCTTTTAAGTTTTTTATTAAAATTTCCTGTTTAGGTGCAACTGAACCCACAAAAACAAGTTTAATGTTTTTATACTTACCAACAAGCTCACCAAAAGACCCTAACAACAAACTATGGCCTTTCCATTTGTTTATTCTGCCAACCAATCCGATTACAATATCATCTTCCTCAACTTTAAACAATGAACTCCGAATGTTTTTTATTTCTTCATCTGAAGAAGCACTTTTCTCTCTGTCCAATCCATTTAAAATGGTTATTGATTTCTTTTCTAAACTCTTGTTGCCCTTTGAAAAAAAACGCTTAGAGGCTTGGGAGTTATATACAACATAATCTGAAAAAAAATTAACGATTATTGGATAAATAACCTTGACCAACTTAGGGCGTTCAATAATTTCATGAATATGCCATATGTGCCTAATTCCATAAACTTTAGAATAGAACCCTCCAACTAAAACTGCCAAAGTATTAGAATGAATTATATCTATTTTACGCCCCTTGAGGTTTTTGTTCAGTTTAATTATTGATGAAACAATATTGAAGGGTAAAGACACAATGTTCCAGAAAGAGAACATTTCCCGAGATACTTTTACTACCGAGGAAATAATAACTTCAATGTGATTTTCTTCAAGCAACCTTTTTAAAGGCCCCTCATCGGGAATTACAACTATGACATTAAAATTAATGTTTTCGTTTACGGATTTAGCTAAATAGAATAGTGTCTTGTCTGAACCATATAGTTCTGAAGACTGGTGTACAAAAAGAAGAGTTCTTTTTTTTTTCATTTTTTTAGCTACCCCCCCTCTTATAAATAACTTTTTTTAAAAAATATATTGAGTATTCTTTCAAAAAATCTAAATAACAAAGAAGAATGTTTAATTTACCCGTCTGGTACTTGGCTTTTATGGATTCACTGAAAGCCTTAAAAATTAATTTATTGCTAATTCCGCCATAGGCCATCTTGGCGGTAGTTGAGGTTACTTTGGCTGTTTTCAAATTTTCTTTTGCTCTCAGAAGCAATTCATAATCTCCTGCTATTTTGTAATCTGCATCATAATTACCATGGATTTTGAAATATTCCTTGTTATGAAAAGCACCTACATGGCCAATATTCATTTTTCTCCGAAATATTTTCCATGACCACAAGCCATTTATTACCCTAATTGTTTTATTGTTTTTTATAACATCCACATTTGAATACACTAAATCCTTGGGGTATTCTAAATTTGATATTGTTTCGTTGTAAAGTTCGAGGGCGCTTTTTAAATATATGTCATCAGAGCCTAAAAATGAAATCCAATCTCCAGTTGCAATATTTAATCCCTTATTCCATGCATCATAAATGCCATTGTCTTTTTCTGATATCCATTTAAACGAAATTCCTTTTAACTGAAACTTTTCTTGGTAAGATTTAATTATATCAACTGTTTGGTCGGTAGAGCACCCATCAACCACTATATACTCAATATCTCCCTTGTAGGATTGATTTAAGATAGAATTAAATGTTTCTGTAACAGTCTTATCACTATTAAAGGTAGCTGTTATTACAGTATATTTCATTAATGTTTTTATCGTGAGGCAATTCTGTAAAGCTGTTTTCTAGATGCGCAAAGATATTAATTTTAAAAAATATTATTCTGCTTATAAGGCACAAATAAATATCTTTACGGACTTGTAAATAATAACTGAATGGGAAAACCAAATATTAATTTATTTATTGTTGGTGCAGCAAAATCGGGAACAACTTCACTTTATAATTATCTTAAAAGCCATTCAGATGTGTTTTTCCCTCTAGTTAAAGAACCTAATTATTATTCTGATATTGAATCTGAAGATAAGTTGGTATACAATAATCCTAAACCAAAAAAATTCTATCACAATAAAATCATAAAAGACAGGGATGTTTATTATTCTCTTTATAAGGATTCAAAAAACTATTCTGTTTTGGGCGATGCAAGCCCGTCTTACTTATGGGATAAAAATTCAGCCAAAAGAATTTATGATGATTTCCCTAATGCTAAGATTATTATTATTTTGAGAAATCCAATAAATAGGGCCTTCTCCCATTATTTAATGAATATAAAGAGTGGTGTTGAAAAAGAAGATGATTTTTTAAAAGCATTAATTAGAGATGAAAATACTTTTCCTAAGGTATGGGGAGATGGCAAAGTAATGCTTTATAAAGAATTGGGAATGTATTTTTCACAAGTGAAATCCTATTATAACGTATTTAAAAAAGAAAATATCAAAGTAATTATATACGAAGAGTTTTTTAAGGACACACAGAAAGGAATAAATTCCGTTTTGGAGTTTTTATGCCTGCCCAATTTTAAACTGGGTGAATTGGATTTGGATAAAAAACATAATGTGTACAGGTCTCCTAAAGGGAAAATTTCAAAGGTTTTATTAAGGAAGAAAGAAAAATTTGATTTTGCCAGGAATGTAACGCCACGTTGGTTAAAAAAGTTCATCCAGAATGCTTTCCTTTTTAAAAACTCAAGTAAACCTAAAATAAGCAAAGAAGCCTTTGATTATTTATCTTCCGCTTTCGAGCAAGAAGTTTTGGGTTTAGAAAAACTGCTCGACAAAAAATTGGATGTTTGGAAGTAGTATTATTCTCGGAGATTTTGTAATGGATTATAAAATGTCCAAAAACCAAGTTTTCTTTTTATAATAATCACTAAGGCCAAATTCCAAAATATCATTGACAAGCCACTTGCTATTGCTGCACCTTCATAGCTATATTTCGGTATTAACAAATAATTTAAAATTAAGTTAATCACAAATGCAACAATCAAAACATTTTGAAATTGGTTTTGCTGATCTGTCATTTGCATCAAATATCCAACAGATCCAGATATTGCATTAATAAACCGAGATATGCATAAGTAGATTAAAGATAGGTAACCAACTTTAAACTCTTCGCCAAAAAAACCCAAAATAGGTCTGGCAAAAACTATAAGAGCCAACAATATGGGTGTTGAGGTTAAAAAAATCATTTTTGTGGAGTTTTTAACTGTTTCTTTCAACCCAGCTATGTTTTTACTTATATAAAACTCTCCAAATTTTGGAGTAGCTATAGCATTAACAGCCATTAAAGTAATCGTTGACAATGCTGCTAATTTTAATGTGGTATTGTAAATGCCAATATCTGTTGTTGTTTTATAATAGGATAACATGAAAATATCTACCCATCCAATAAGAAGCGCAAAGGAACTCGACATCATCATGGGAAATGAAATTTTAAATATTTTTAAATATCCAAAACTAGGTTTTTCTCTTTTTGTAATCTTGTCGGTATTTAGTTTTTTAATTGTTATTACCAGAAAAAGTATTAAGCTTATTAAAACTATAAATACCGCAATTACATATAAATTAAATGTTCCTGAAAAATCAATTTCAAAATTGTAATAAAAAATTAAAAGAATAAAAAAAACCACGTTAATAAGCGTAGCTTGAAACAACATAAAAAATGCTGTTTTTTTAAGGGCTTGAAACAATGAACTATAAATAGTTAACAATGCCATAGGAATGATGGCTATGCTTATTATTTTAAAATAATAAAGCATTTCTGGCTGTTTAATTACTTTAGAAACAACAACATCTGCAAATAGCGTTATTGCAACAATTACAAGCAAAGAGAGCGCTATTGAAATAAGTGTAGATCTTAACAAAACTCCTGAAATTTGGTCTTGTTTGTTCTTTACATTTAACTCTGCTATGATTCTGACCAAGGAAGTATCGAAACCAAACTTAGGAAAAATAATCGCAACACTTAAAACTGTGATACACAATGAATAAACACCCCATTCTTCAGCACCAAAATATTTAGTAATAAAAAGCATAGACAGATAACCGAACAACATGCCCATCAGTTTAATGACCAAAGAAACAGAGCCCCCCTTTACTAATTCAATTAAATTTTTGTCTTTATGCTTTGTCATTCTAGGCCATTTAATTTTTTCATTAAACTTTAAGTAAAACACTAGACATTAACTCTAGAAAAATTCATCCAGATAAATTTTAAACCCAAATTTCTGAAGAATTTATGCTCTCTTTACATAAAGTACATTTTGGTTTTTCAGTTTTAAATATTTACTGATTTCTTATTGCAAAAATCTTTTAAAGAAATTTCTAAAATAATGCTAAACAATCATTCCAGCTGCTACTGTCTCATTCGTTGCATCATCAACCAAAATAATGCTACCTGTACTTCTGTTCTTTCTGTAAGAGTCTACCATCAGTGGTCTTGTTGTCCTCAGTTTCACCTTTGCTATTTCGTTCATTTTTAATTCGACTTGCACTTCTTTTCTGTTTAAAGAATTAATGTCAATTTTATAAACTATCTCTTTAATCATAGCTTTTTGCTGGTTAGTAGTATGGAAAATACTGTATTTATTACGTGGCCTAGAGGGAGAATTGTTTAACCAGCATAACATTACCTCAATATCTTGAGAAGCTTCTGGTTTATTATTAGATCGAACCAGCATATCGCCCCTACTTACGTCTATGTCATCTTCTAGAGTGATTGAGACCGACATAGGAGCAAATGCTTCGTCTATTTGTTTATCATAAACATCAATTGTTTTAATCTTAGATGTGAAACCTGATGGCATAATGGTAACCTCATCTCCTTTTCTAAACACCCCGCTTGAAACCCTACCTGCATAGCCCCTATAATCAATAAATCCTTCTCGTTGTGGACGTAAAACGGTTTGTACTGGAAAACGTGCATCAACCTTATTTATGTCACTACTTATATGCATGGTCTCTAACGTATGGAGTAATGATGCGCCTTTGTACCAAGGCATATTTTCGGATTGATTAACAACATTATCCCCTAATAAAGCGCTCATTGGAATGAATCTAACATCTTTGACTAATAGTTTTGAAGAAAACTCTTCAAATTGACTTAAAACATTGTTATAGGTCTCTTCTTTAAAATCAACTAGATCCATTTTATTGATACAGACTATAATATGCGGGATTTGTAACAAAGAGGCAATAAAAGCATGTCTTCGGGTTTGTTCTACAACACCATGTCGTGCATCTACCAATATAAGTGCAGCATTTGCAGTGGACGCACCTGTTACCATATTGCGCGTATACTGGATATGGCCAGGCGTGTCTGCAATTATAAATTTACGCTTTGGTGTTGTAAAATATCTATATGCCACGTCTATTGTAATGCCTTGCTCTCGTTCATCTCTTAAACCGTCTGTAAATAGGGCCAAATCTACACCATCATGGCCTTTTCTTTTACTTGAACTCTCAATAGCCTCTAATTGGTCTTCAAATATTGATTTTGAATCGTAAAGTAAGCGCCCTATAAGCGTACTTTTTCCATCATCAACACTTCCTGCCGTTGTAAAACGCAATAGCTGATTATTATCTAACATTATTATGTCGTTTATTTTTAAAAATTACAGAATTGTTAATTGTTTATTAGAAATTGATAAACCTTCAATGCCTTTTTTATCATTATTAAGCAAAACCCCTAAAACATAGTTGCCTTTGGGTATGAGCCTTATCCGGGTGTCTATTTCAAACCCTGAATTGTCTGCATTGTAATTTAATTTAAAAAAGTTGGTTACATCGGGCCGGCTTTTATTTTCGGATTCAATTATATAGCCTAAATTGTCTTTTAACAGTATAGCTTTAAGCTTGGTGTCTGTTGAATTAACGTTTTCAAGCATTGCCCATCCTTTTACTTTTAGTCGATAATTATCATCAAACTCAAACTTCTCAATTCTAAATCTCGCGTTGTTTTTTTCAGTTATATATAATAGTTGTTCTTGGTCAAATTCAACAGTTTCGTAGCTAGGCTCTGCATTTTCTTGATAAAAATATTTTAATTCTGCATTTAACGATTCTTTCGATACTGTAATGGGTAAATACTGTTTTCTATCGATATCTTTATTAACATATAATTGGGCGGTTGATGCGTCAAAAATTAAGCGATTATCAAATATTTTAAAGTAATCCAAAAACGTTGGCCCTGGTATGGTGAAATAGTTGTCATGGCAACTAAGTTCCAAATTATTGAGCTCAAATACACGTTGCTCTTTATTAAACCCAAAATCTATTCTTAAGTTGGTGGGTTTTGTTCCTTTAGGAAACTTAAACGTAAGTAATTGAACTTCATTGCTTCCATTTATTTTTGTTCTTACGGTATTTTCCTCGTTAAAATTTTCGGTGTTGTCTTGGGTGTAATAAACTTTAAACTCATCGTTATGTAACACTTTTAGCCTGATTTTAACAGTAAAAACATCTTCCAATTTTACGTCCGGGTTTAACCATACCCTATATTCGTTATTGGTAGATGGTGGTGTTTTTTTGCAAGAGACCAAACAAAACAATATAAAAACGGAGGTTAATCTAAACTTGTTCATAACTTATTCTCTAACTTTTTCAATTGAAACACCATAAATAATTAAGTCTCTGTCTACCTTGTCATTAAAGTAATCATTGCCAAAAGTAAGTTGAATATTAATGGCCGTACTACTTTGTAGTTCAAAATCAAAAAACGTTGGTATTATTTGTTTTGAACTGGTATAAAAGCCTCCTATTCTTTTTCCATTGATGGCAACATCAATATGGGCGTTTTCATTTTCAATTGGTGGGTTAGGCTTACTTTTTGTCCGTAAGACTAATCTGTACTTGCCTTGGTTTAAAAAAACATCCTTTGATGTAACTGTTTTATTGCTTTTAATTACTAACTCTAAATTGCTGTTGGTTAACTTGGGGGCAAAATCAACCAATGGCACGTTTATGGATTGCTTGCTGTTCTTGTAAATATAATATTTTGCCCAGCAATCCTTTAGTTCAATATCATCCACTAAATAAAAGTTGTCGTCTAAGTATTTTTGATTTTGAGCAGTGACTTCATAAGGGTTTAAATGCGCCCCTACTGCCCAAAAATTCTCCTTTTTTTCGGTTCCTGATTTTAAGTTATTTATGTAGTTATTGAGTGAACCTTGAATAATTTGGGTGTCATTAAAATAATACTCCATGTGCCATGCCATTCTGTAAACAATGAGACTATTATCAATGTTTCTTTTTTCTATCTCTGAAGTGAGTTCCCTAAACTGTGTTTTAGTTACCTTATGGTAGTAATCTCTAACCAAGAATAGGTTTACAAATGAAAATGTAACAAAAATGAGTCCTAATATTAGTGCATTGGTTTTAAACTTTATTGACGATATCCCCATCGATAAAATTAAAATTATTGCAGGTAATGCACTTGTAAAATACCGATTAAGCATCATGGGCACATTTGTGTATGACCTAATATACGGCAAAACAAATGTTACAAACAACCAAATACTTAATATTACAAAACTGGTTGCATACGTATTGTTTAAGTTGATAATTTCCTTCTCTTTCGTATTAAAAACCTTTACCAGATAAATAATTATAAGAAGCAAGGCAATAATTACTAAAACCTCAGACTTACCGAAGAAAACACTAAACAAATCGGCAAAAAAGGTTTGGGATGGTGGGGGTATCCAAAACGAATCTACATGCGATATTTTGAACAAAATGGGCATTGAAGGAATAAAGAGTAAAAGAATTACAATTCCAGATATACAGGAATTAATAAAAAACCCTTTATTCCAATTAATGGCCTTTAAGTAGATTAAAATAATCAAAGCTTGTGAAACCAACACAAATAACCCAAAAAAATGTGTATTAATCATCAATGCCGCAAATACGGCATATAGCAGCCCTGATTTTATATGTTCTTTTTTTAAAAACCTTATTAGGTACAAAAACGACACTGTTGTAAATAATGACAATAATGCATAGGGTCTTGCCTCTTGAGAATAATAAATATGAAAATGGTTTATGGCCATCAATAGTGCGGCTATTAATCCCACTTTTTTTGATTTCATTTCCTTACCCAAAAAATACATTGCAAAAACTGTTAACACGCCTGCAATGGCAGAAATGGACCTTACCACTGCTATAGAGTCATCAATCAAAAAACTAAAAATTCTTGCCAAAAGGTAGTACAGATGGGGCATTAGTTCCCTTGTAAATAAAAGGTCGTAGAATTCTTTAAATGACAAAGATGGGTCTGTCTCTACCATAGTGTGCAATTCATCTAACCAAGGGCTTTGAAAACCAAGATTATAAAATCTTAGTATAGTTGCCAATAATAATATAAATGCTAAGACAAATTTAGAGTCAAGAAGAAGTTTTTTTAGCTTATCAACCATGTTTTTCTCTATTAATAAAGTCTAAATAAAGTTTTTTGTTTGGAGGGCTTATTGCTCTTCTTGTACTTAACTGAAATAGTAAAATAATGAAAGTCACTGAAAAAAGCTGAACAACAATTGATAAAGCGATTAGAATTAAACTAGAGGCCCAACCTGGTATTGCATTATCCGTAAACAATCTGCTATATAAAACAAATGATATTAATGCTGAACATAAAAGAATAGATATAAATGAAAACTTTAAAACCCTAAAACACAATCTATCAAAATAAATTGAAATTGAGCTGAACCCATGAATAATGAGATTCATTGTGTTCATTTTAGATTTACCAGCATATCTGTTACCTCTTTCAGTCGGATAAGACGAAAATTTGATTCTAGATTCAACTATGCTGCCAGCATAATGATTCCATATGTTGGGTAAAAGAGCTACATTCTTTATTAAAGAAAATGGAATCGCACTGAAATTACCATAATTGATTGCTTTTCCTGTAAGTAGCTTAAATATTAGTTTATAAAAATAATAGCCAATCTTAAACCTAATGCCTTCACTCCTTTTCACCCTTTTTGCAAAAACTATTTCATTATTTGCTTTTTGCACCATTGACATTATGTCTGAAGGCTTATCCTCTCCATCTCCGTCTAAAACAACAACATGGCCAGAAATGCCTTTTATTTTTAGCTCTTTTACTATTTCATTTGAAATATACTGCAAGCCAACCGCAATTGCTCTCTGATGGCCTATATTTAGTTTTAGATTAATTACTTCTACATCAATATTTTTTTCAAGAATTTTCTTTGTCATGGGCTCTGTAGACCCATCATTAATTACAATTGCTCTAAACTTATACTCATTATTGAGAGCTGCTTGCTTTTCGATGTCAGATAAAAGTATTGATAAACTTTCCCAATCATTAAAAACAGGTGTTAAACAGATAACTTCATTAGGTTTCATATTTTTGATTTTTGAGGTTTTTTGTTAAAAATACCCAAGTCGTTTTCTGTCTTCCATAGAAGTTTCAGAACGTTTGTCATCACTTCTATTACCGCGTTCCGTTTGTCTCATCGCCGATACTTCTTGTGCAATTTTTTCAACCGTATCAGCATCAGATTCTATTCCTCCTGTTATTGTTATATCACCTAAAGTTCTAAACCGTATTTTTTTTGTTACAATTTCCTCGTGGTCCTCAAGCACTAAAAACTCTGAATTTGGAATCCAAGAACTTTGTCGCCAAACCACTTCTCTCTCGTGGGCAAAGTATAACGAAGGTATTATAATATTTTCTCTTTTGATATAATTCCAAACATCCATTTCAGTCCAATTACTGATCGGAAAAGCTCTAAAATGTTCTCCTTCAAAACACTTTCCGTTAAAAATATTCCAAAGCTCTGGCCGTTGGTTTTTTGGGTCCCATTGCCCAAAATCATCTCTGTGGGAAAAAAAACGCTCTTTAGCTCGGGCTTTTTCTTCATCTCTCCTTCCTCCTCCAATGGCACAATCTACCTTATTTGACTCGATAGCATCTAAAAGAGTTGTGATTTGAAGTGCATTGCGCGTTGCATTTTTACCTTTTTCTTCTGATACTCGGCCTTCGTCTATTGATTGTTGAACAGACCCTACAATTAAGTTAACCCCGAGTTCATTGATTAAATCATCTCTAAATTTTATGGCTTCAGGAAAATTGTGTCCAGTATCAACATGCATTAGAGAAAATGGAATTTTAGACGGATAGAAGGCTTTCTTAGCCAAATGAGTGACTACTATAGAATCTTTTCCTCCTGAAAAAAGTATTACTGGGTTTTGGAACTGTGCCCAAACTTCTCTTAAAACGTAAATGGCCTCAGATTCCAATTCATCTAAATAATTTAAATAATATTTACCCATGTTCCTTAAGTTCTAGTTTATCTTTTATAACTTTAAATATCATTTCAATTGATTCTTCCACAGTGTTTAAATGAGATATTTCTACGTCTGGTTTTTTAGGCTTTTCATATGGCGCTGAGATTCCTGTCATATTTTTAATTTCTCCTGCCCTCGCTTTTTTGTACAAACCCTTTACATCGCGTTTTTCACATACTTCTAGACTTGTATTTACAAATACTTCAACAAAGTTATTAGAATTGACAGTTTCTTTGATGAATTTCCTATCTTTTTCATAAGGAGCCACAAAAGCTGCCAAAACAACAATTCCAGCATCGATAAAAAGTTTCGATATTTCGCCTATTCTCCTATTATTTTCTGAACGATCGTCTGGAGAAAAACCTAAATTTTTGTTAATACCACGCCTTACATTATCACCATCCAATACATAGGTATGTATTCTGTTTTTATTCAGCCTTTCTTCAAGGGCATTTGCCAAAGTAGATTTGCCTGAACCTGATAGACCAGTAAAAAAAACCAAAAAAGAGTTATGTCCGTTTAGTTTTTGCCTTTCAAATCTATTGATTTTGTATTCGTGGTCTGTGATGTTTTTTTCCATCTTTTTAATCTTCTTCTTTTTTCTAATCCAAAGTCTATTTTATACCAAACACGCTCGTGAATGTAGTACAAGACCATCTTTGTTATTACTTCGGCAACACCTATACTTAATCCTGTTAAGGGATTTCCAGATATTACCCATGCCAGTAGCATTGTGTCCACAGTTGCAATAATCCTCCATGTTAATGTTTTAAATAAGTGTCGTTTTTTACTTTTTTCTATTTTTGTTCTAAACCAAAATTGCTCATGAAAATAATACAGTGCCAATTTTGTTACAACTTCAAAAGCGCCAATTTTTAATCCTGTTAAAGGGTTTCCAGTAATTGCCCATGACAACAATACTGTGTCTATGGTACCAACTAAACGCCAAGTAAAAGCTTTGGCTATATGTCTTTTGTACAAGTTTTTTGGCATTTATTTGACTACCAGGAAATAGTTGTTTAAAAGGTTTTCTCTGTTATATTCCATAGGCTTTTGTGTTGTTTGATCTAAAACTTTTAACCCAACCGCTTCGCAAATAGCTTGACCCGCAGCTGTGTCCCATTCCATTGTAGGGGCAAATCTTGGATATACATCAGCTTTTCCCTCTGCCACCAAACAGAACTTTAATGAACTTCCTTTTGAAACTATTTCAATACTTTTATATTTTTCTTTTAAGCTTTCCACAAACCTAATAGTATCCTCATTCATGTGCGATCTGCTCCCAACCACTTTTAAATCTGAATTTATATCTGAATTTGGTGTGATTAAATCTTTTTCTCTAAATAATAAATCACTTAAATTATTGCTTACTTCTGGCATAATGGTTTTGAAAGCCTTGGTTTTATTTGTATTGGTGTAATATAGTTCTCTTGTGGCAGGAACATAAATAATGCCTAATTTTGTTTTTCCGCTTTTTACCAAAGCTATATTTACGGTAAATTCCCCATTTTTCTTTATGAACTCTTTAGTTCCGTCAATTGGGTCAACGATCCAACAATAATCCCAGTTTTTTCTGTCGGTATATGGAATTTGCTTATTTTCTTCACTGATTATTGGAATGTCGGTTAATTTGAGGTGATTTATTATTATTTTATTTGATACAAGATCAGCATCTGTTAAAGGAGATTTGTCATCTTTAAAGGCTATATCAAAATTTTTATTGTATATTTTTAGGATTTCCTTTCCTGCTAGCACTGCAGCCGTTGTTGCAGTATTTAGGTATTCAATCATTTTCATTGTACCATTTGTACATTTTAATTATTCCTTCTCGCAAATTTATTTTATGTTTCCAACCCAAATCATGCAATTTTGAAACATCCGTTAGCTTTCTCATGGTACCATCAGGTTTATCTGTGTTAAAAACCAACTTGCCTTTAAATCCTACGATACTCTTTATAGTTTCCGCTAATTCTCTAATGGACACATCCTCTCCTGTGCCAATGTTAATATGTGTATTTCTTATCTCCTTCTCCTCTTCTTTAAAGATGTCCTTAAAATTTCTGTTCTCCATCAGAAAAACGCAAGCATCGGCCATATCTTCACTCCATAAAAACTCTCGTTTTGGTTTTCCAGAACCCCAAATTTCCACGCTGTTTTCAGAAACCCCAAATTTATTCAAATAGCTTTTAGCTTCTTCTAGTGATTTTATCCCTAAATCCTTTAAAACCTCATCGTATCTACCTTCTGATAATTCTTTGGCAAGATGCATTTTTCTGATTAAAGCCGGGAGAACATGAGATTTTTCTAAATCGAAATTGTCATTAGGCCCATACAAGTTGGTAGGCATTACCGAAATAAAATTGGTGCCATACTGCAAATTGTAACTTTCGCACATCTTGATTCCCGCTATTTTTGCGATAGCATAAGGTTCGTTTGTATATTCCAAGGTATCTGTTAACAGATACTCTTCTTTCATTGGTTGGAGACTATTTTTAGGATATATGCATGTACTTCCTAAAAACATCAGCTTATTTACCTTTTGAAGATAGCTTTGATGAATAACGTTATTCTGAATCATCAAATTCTCGTAAATGAAATCGCCTCTATATGTGTTGTTTGCAATGATACCGCCAACTTTTGCGGCGGCCAAAAAAACATATTCTGGTTTTTCTTGTTTGAAAAAAGATGAAACTGCAGATTGATCGGTTAAATCCAGTTCTTGGTGTGTCCTTAGAACTAAGTTCTTAAAGCCTTTCTTTTGAAGATTTTTTAGAATAGCACTTCCAACCAAACCTCGATGCCCTGCTACATAGATTTTAGCGCTTTTTTCCATGAAAATTATTCAAAATAATTCATGATTTTATAACCTCCTTCTTTAAGGTATTGCTCCTTTTTCATTAAGGTTACATCGCTTTGCATCATATCTTTTACCAATGCCTTCAAATCATATTCTGGCACCCAACCTAATTTTTCTTTGGCTTTTGTGGCATCGCCAATAAGTAAATCGACCTCTGTTGGTCTAAAATATTTAGGATCTACGCTTAAAACTTCCTTACCAATTGGTAATTGGTATTCTGGATTATTACATGCTTTTACATAAGCCTTCTCATCAACGCCATTTCCTTTAAACTCCAATTCAATTCCAACTTCGCCAAAACTCATACGTACAAAATCTCGTACCCTTGTGGTTTTTCCTGTTGCAATAACCCAATCTTCAGCTTCATCGGCCTGAAGTATCATCCACATCATTCTAACATAATCTTTAGCATGCCCCCAGTCACGCTGAGCATCTAAATTCCCCAAATAAAATTTATCCTGTAGACCCAATGCTATTCTAGCGGTTGCCCTAGTGATTTTTCGAGTAACAAACGTTTCGCCTCTAATAGGTGATTCATGATTGAACAAAATACCATTACAAGCATAGATGCCATAAGCTTCTCGGTAATTTACCGTTATCCAATAAGCATATATTTTCGCTACTGCATACGGGCTTCTTGGGTAAAATGGTGTTGTTTCTGTTTGTGGCACTGCCTGTACCTTACCATATAATTCTGAGGTTGATGCTTGATAGATCCGTGTTTTCTTTTCCATTACCAACAACCGGATTGCTTCCAAAATTCTCAAGGTGCCAAGAGCATCGGCATTAGCTGTATATTCAGGCATTTCAAAAGACACATGAACATGGCTCATAGCGGCCAAATTATATATCTCATCTGGTTGAACCTCTTGAATAATTCTAGTTAAATTTGTACTATCAGTCAAATCTCCATAGTGAAGGAAAAAATCTCTGTGCTCTATATGTGGGTCTTGATATAGATGGTCTATCCTATCTGTGTTGAACAATGATGAACGCCTTTTAATACCATGAACCTCATATCCTTTCTTTAATAGGAATTCACTCAAATAAGCTCCATCTTGTCCTGTTACCCCAGTAATTAAAGCTACCTTTTTTTTCATTTGAAGTTTGTTTGTTTCTATTCTTTAGTTGTTCTTAAAACCGAATATTTTGGCCGCTTTGCAAAAGTAACATAATTGCTAGTTTTAACAAGGTTAGTGGTTTGAATTAAATTATTTTCTGACATAATTTCCTTAGCAAAATCATACCAAGTCATTACTTTTTCGTCTGAAAAATGCTTTAATCCGTAATTATTATTTTTTCTGACTATTAAACCTATAATGTATTTTGCTAAAGTTTCTGTGTTTGTAGGGCACCCTTTCTGATCGGTTGTAATGGCCAACTCATCTTTTGTTTTTGCAAGATTTACAATTGTTTTATAAAAGTTCTTTCCATATTTTTTACTGTAGAGCCATGAAGTTCTAATGATAAAATACTTCTTGAGTATATCCTGAATAAGGGATTCTCCCAATAATTTTGACTTGCCATATTCATTTATTGGATTAGTCAAATCTTCTGGAGTATATGGGGTGGTTTTTTCTCCATCAAACACATAATCTGTTGAAACATGTATGAGGGTTACATTATTCTTTTTACAAGATTTGGCAATACTTTTAACCGCATGGGCGTTTATTTTAAACGCCATTTCTGGTGTTTTCTCTGCCTGTTCAACATTAGTATAAGCCGCACAATTAATACAATAATCAAACTTGTTTTTTGTAAAAAAAACTTCAACTTTTAATTGATCGGTAATGTCCAAATCCGATTTTGAAGCAAAAGTAAAATCAATGTTGGAATTGTTTTTTGCAAACAACTCTTCAATGGTTTTTCCTAACTGCCCACTGGCTCCAGTAACTAAAACCTTCAAACCCATATTAATTTAAATTATTCTCTTAATGCGGGAAGACCTTTGTCTTTTTCTGAAATAATAAGTCTTTCTTCCGGAATACCCCAATCTATATTTAAAGCAACATCATTGTATATGATTCCAGATTCCGAATATTTGTTGTAGAAATTATCGCATTTGTAAGAAAAAATAGTATTGTCTTCAAGAACCACAAAGCCATGTGCAAAACCCCTTGGAATATATAATTGTTGGTGCTTTTTATCGTCAAGTATTAATGAAAAATACTTTCCATGGGTAGCAGATTCCTCTCTAACATCAACACAAACATCTAAAACACTACCCTTTACAACTCGAACCAATTTTGCTTGAGCGTATTCACCTGTTTGAAAATGTAGACCTCTTAAAACGCCCAAATTTGATTTTGATTGATTGTCTTGGACAAAATTTGGGTCTATCCCTGTTTCCTTTTTAAAAATGTTTTCATTAAAGGTCTCAAAAAAATAACCTCTTTCATCATTAAACACTTTTGGCGTTATTACAAAACAGTCTTTTAGGTATGTTTCTTCAATCGTCATTTTACTGTATAAGTTGCTTAAGGTATTTTCCATAGCCACTTTTTAGCAATGGCTCTGCTAATGCATTAAGTTGCGATTTATTAATATAGCCCATTTTATAGGCTATTTCCTCGATGCTTCCAATTTTAAGCCCTTGGCGCTCTTCAATCACTTCAACAAATTGAGATGCCTGCATCAACGAGGTAAATGTTCCTGTATCTAACCATGCTGTTCCTTTATCTAAAATTTGTACATTAAGCCTTCCTTGTTTTAGATATGTTTTGTTCACATCAGTTATTTCCAACTCCCCTCTTTTACTGGGGCTAATGCTTTTGGCTATTTCAACTACTGAATTATCATAAAAATAAATTCCGGGAACAGCAAAGCTGGATTTTGGCTTTTGAGGTTTTTCTTCTATTGAAATCGCCCTATTATTTTCATCAAACTCAACAACCCCATAACGCTGTGGGTCTTGAACATGGTAAGCAAAAATAACACCACCTGAGGGAGCAGCATTATCTTGTAAGATTTTATCCAGCCCAGAGCCATAAAAAATATTGTCCCCTAAAATAAGTGCAACGCTATCATCCTCAATAAACTTTTCACCAATGATAAAAGCATCTGCCAATCCATTTGGTTGTTTTTGCACGGCATACTCAAAACGGCAACCATAATCGGAACCATCACCCAACAATTGTTTAAAATTTTGCAAATCGTTTGGTGTGGTTATTATTAATACCTCTTGAATACCCGCAGACAATAATGTTGATAGGGGATAGTAGATCATTGGTTTATCGTAAACTGGCATAAGCTGTTTACTTACCACCTTAGTAAGTGGATATAACCTTGTTCCTGAACCTCCCGCCAATATTATACCTTTCATTTATTGTATTTTTTTAAGTACCAAGTAATGGTTTTTTTTATACCTGTTTCAAAATTTTCTTGAGCACGCCACCCTAATTCCCTTTCAATTTTTGAAGCATCTATGGCGTACCTAAAATCATGCCCAGGCCTATCTTTAACAAATGCAATTTGTTGATTGTAACTGCTACTTTTTGGCACTAATTCATCTAATATTTCGCAGATAACATTTGCAATATATAAATTATTCCGTTCGTTATTGCCTCCAATATTGTAGGTTTCTCCAGCCTTACCTTTTGTAAAGACCAAATCTATGCCTTTGCAATGGTCTTCTACATACAGCCAATCCCTAATGTTCTTACCATCACCATAAATTGGTATTTGTTCATTATTTAAAGCCTTTCTTATAATGGTCGGTATTAATTTTTCATCATGTTGTTTTGGACCATAATTGTTTGAACAATTGGTTGTTACAACGTTCATTCCAAACGTGTGGTGATAGCTTCTAACTATAAAGTCTGATGAAGCCTTTGAGGCACTGTACGGACTATTTGGGGCATATGGTGTTTGTTCTGTAAACAAACCTTCATCACCTAATGTTCCATAAACCTCATCTGTAGAAATATGTAAAAATCGTGACTCGGCATAGCCTTCCTTTATTTGGTTTGGGGCATCCATCCAATGGTTCTTGGAAACGTCAAGTAAGTTGAATGTTCCCAAAACATTTGTGTTTATAAAGGCGCTCGGTGCACTTATTGAATTATCAACATGTGATTCAGCAGCAAAATGGATTACACCTTTAAAATCATATTTATTGAACAATTCTTCAATTAAGCTTCTGTTGCAAATATCTCCATGAATGAAAGTATAATTGGGGTTTCTATTTGCATCAACTAAATTTAAGGGGTCTCCTGCATAAGTTAGAGAATCTAAATTGACTATTTCATGCATTGGATTATTTGTTAAAAAATAATCGATAAAATTTGACCCAATAAAACCGGCCCCTCCTGTAATTAGAATTGTCATAAAAATGGCGATTTATTCTTTATTTTGACTTTCTAAGAATTTTCCAAGGCCGTTAACAGAAAATACCAAAAGAGTAATTAAAAACAATACAATTGGAAGTAAAATCTTCTTCTTCTCATACCATTCCCTAATATCATAACCAGATTCTGGGAAATTAGCCAAAACATTAACTATGTTCTTTTTAACAGCATAAAGGCTATCTATTTTTCTCCTTTGGTCTTCATACCTGAGGCGTTGCTGAATAACCCGAGACTCATCAACAATTAGGCTTCCTCCTAATGACTCGGCATCACCCATGTATAAATTTGTCCCTGAGCCCGGTATTTGCTCTTTTTCAGATTCATTTATTCTAATTTTCAAATAAGCCTCTACCAAGGAGTCTGTTTTTTGTACTTGCTGAACCAAGGTTTTATCTTTTTTTTCCAAGATTTTAAGATTAGCATCTAATAACTCATTCAAATACTTATTGCCTGAAATTTGACGAATAAAAGATTCCTCAATTTTTTTGTATATGTTTTTGTCCGTAGAGGCAACTCCCACTCTATGGATACCGAAATTGTAAGGCGTTAAGGATTCCCTGTATCTATCATAAGTCATCTCTAATCTTGATACAGAGTCCAACCGTTGGTAGAAATCAGAATACATTTCTGCAATATTATTCTCATCCAAATCAGGCTCTATATAGAAGCCTTTTAAATTAGAGGCTAATTCTGCAGAAATATTGAGTTTTAGAGCTAATTCTGATGTGTCCTTATCAACATATGCCAATTGATGGAATTGTTTGATATTTTCATAGACTTGACGCGCAGAGTCATAATTAGTCTGGATAAATATGTTGGCGCCATACATCTTCTTGGAATAGGAGTCTATAATAAAACCCAATATCAAACCAATAATAATTGCCCCTGCATACCAAACCAATCGCTTATAAATATGCACTAACAATAATATAACAACTTTATATATGCCTTTAAAAATATTTGAGGTGAAATTAATAAGTCGGTCAAATGCTTTGCCTACTTGTTTGAATAGCTGCCCTAAATCGACTTCTTCTGATTGCTGTGGTTGCGGCGAATCTTTACTCATGGTGATTGATTAATTTAATATTTGTTCTAATATTGTTCTTGTTATTAAATATGTTGGTTTTACTCCTGAAGTTCCTAAACCTCCTGAAGCAAGTGTTGCCCCAGTTTCTAGAGGATTATCACTAGCGTAGTAGCCATATCTCACTTTTACATCGGCTCTTATGTTTCCACGAACTTTTGAAGCGGCCTGAATAGCCTTTTGATAATGCGCGCCTTCCATTTCCAACCCTATAACTTGCCAAGTGGAATTATGAAAAAACTTCAAAATATCTTTGTTTTGCAGGGATGTCCCTAAAACGGTAATCATTGCGCCTTCATAAACGTCAACACCTTGATTTTCTAAGAGGGCTTTCTTCAGCTCATTCTCAAAAGGGTAATTATCTGCCGTACCCTCAAAAATATGGGCAGAAGGAATCATAATGTCTCCTTTCCCCCCCTCTAAAATACCTGCTTTGCCCATTATGGAAATGGACTCCACATTCAAATGAACATTCTTGCCTTTTATTTTATAAGGCTTTAAAAGTTCATCAATCGTTTCATAGGCTTGCTCGCCAAAAGCATAGTCCATAACCAAAATAACAGGGTTCTTTTGTTCCTCAACAGCTGGTTTAAAGTTAACATCCATTTTTGAAGCATCAAATTCTGATGTATCAAAAACCTGTACATCAATACTAGCTCCTGAAGTGTCTTTTAGATAAGCCATGCCTTTGAGCAACGCTTCTTTGGTCACTTTATTGCGTAGAAGTTCATTTTCCTTTTTGCTTAAGGCCTCATACATTTCAAAAACGCTTTTTTGAGATCCTTTTTTTGACTTCAAAACATTGTGGGCAAAAAGCGTATTCATAACACTATGCATGTTAGCGCTTATGATATGGATTGGTCTTTCTAACAAATTGCTCTTATAGAGATACTCTTTAATGTTATCCGCCCAAATCTCGCCATGAATATGGTGCCCAATGCGCTCTCTCAGTACAGGGCTAAATGTAATGGTTCTTTTGTTAAAATTAACTTGTTCTTCAATCGCCAGCTTACCCAACCAATATATAATGTGCAAAAATCGCTCTGGTTGGCCATGCGTGGCAAATTGACCGTAAATATTTGTTATTTCCTTGAATGTCCTACCCAATATGGTAGCTGCATGTGTTATGGCTATTTCTCGCTCTTCTTGTGATAAGTCATTGTTGTCAACTACTACTTTTTCAAGTTTTACCCAATCTCTAGTGGTAGTTCCTTCGTCATCAATAAGCACTCTAGAACTTATTTTATGAGATTCAACAAAAAGAAACGTAAGATGGGTTAAAATATCATAAATGTCTGATCGCCCACGTGTAATCTCAATATTCATTTGCTCGGCATCGATTCTGTAACAATGCCTGCGACGCTTTTCTGGAATTATGGGCTTAAAATGCGAGCTTCCGTAACCTTCATCACTTGTTAAATTGATAAATGTACATTGCTCAATCCCTATAGGCAGCCTATCAATAACATAAAGTAACCCTTCCAGTTCGGCTTTTTCCTCGGCAATAGAACCATAAATTTCAGGACGTAGGGTAAGCAAGGCTTCACGAAGGGTTTCTCCTGAAATACCCATCGGTTTATAAAATCCTCTGTTGAACAAATGACGCATGGTAATGTACATCCGCTCAATGGCATTTGAGCTCTCCTGAGCGCGCGTTCTTGCGTGATGTTTTTTATTACTCATGTATCCTAAATTCGCGCCAAAGATACTATTATTTGTGCGATTTTATCTGTCTAAAATATTTGTTTTTCAAAGGTCAGATATGATTCGCCAATAATCATTTTAGTTAATCTCAACTCAATTGGCCACTGCTCATTTCACACTCGAAAATGAATCAACAATTTTTCTGTCGTTTGCCAACCTAGGGATTTTGTTTTGACCACCTAGTTTCCCAACCGATTTCATGTATTCCTGAAAGCCTCCTTTTTTAACTTTTGTAATCTTAAGCTGTTGAAGAACCTTTCCCTCTATTAAATCGAAATAATACGTGTTTTGTTTTTGAAGGGATTCATCTAGTTTCCTCGCCAAATCTAGAAGGTTTTTGGGTTCATTTTCAAATTCAATAAACCATTCATGGTATGGCAAACCCTCTGTTGGATTAATTTGCGGTGCTACGGTAAACTCTGAAACCCTAACATCCGTATTTGCAATGGATTCTTGCATTGCTTGTTCCACCTCTTTACCGATAACATGTTCGCCAAATGCAGAAATAAAGTGCTTAATCCTACCAGATACGATTACGCGATACGGATTTGTGGATGTAAACTGCACTGTATCACCAATATTATAGGCCCACAATCCAGCATTTGTAGAAATAATCATTACATAGTTTACGCCAAGCTCAACATCTTTAATGGTGATTCGTTGCGGGTTATCATTAAAAAAGTCTTCAGCTTTAACAAACTCATAAAAAATACCCGAGTTAAGCTGTAGCAACATTCCCCTTTTACCCTGCTTGTCTTGAAACGCGAAAAAGCCTTCACTTGCAGGATAGAGTTCTATACTGTCTACTTTTCGGCCAATTAAATTTTCAAATTTTGCCCGATAGGGTTCGTAATTTACGCCTCCAAAAATGAATAGATTAAAATTCTTAAAAATGTCGCCAACCTTTTTGCCTGTCTTTTGCTGAAGTTTTTCAAAATACATTTGCACCCAAGATGGGATACCTGCAATAACGGTCATATTTTCGTTAATCGTTTCATCTACTATGGCATTGACCTTTGTTTCCCAATCTTCAATACAATTGGTTTTCCATGATGGCATTCTGTTTTTTTGAAGATATTTAGGTACGTAATGCGCCGAAATTCCCGATAATCGGCCAATATTAATGCCGTTTTTCAGCTTTAAAACCGGGCTTCCCTGTAAAAAAATCATCTTACCATCAACAAATTTAACCTTGCCTGTTTCATGAATGTACAATAAAATGGCATTTCGCGAAGCGGCCACCTGAGCCTCGATAGAAGGTTTTGTAATAGGAATGTACTTCACGCCCGATGTTGTTCCTGAAGTTTTTGCAAAATAAAGGGGTTTGCCCTTCCACAGGATATTTTGTTCGCCTTCTATAACACGTTCAACATACGGTTTTAGAGCTTCATAGTCCCTTATTGGTACACGTTTTACAAAATCTGCGTAGTTATTTATACTTATAAAATCATGGTCTCTTCCAAAAGCTGTTCCTGCTGCTTCAGAGATTAAATTTTGAAAAACTTTTTCTTGGGTTTCAATTGGCCTTTTTGCCCATTTTTGAATGCTCCTGTAAACCTGTTTTGCAAAGGGTTTTGCTATGGCGGATTTTAATGATATCATTTAGTTAAAATCAATAAAGTTAGTTGGGTTAATTGGGTAACCGTCGTTCCAAAGTTCAAAATGTAAATGTGGACCCGTTGACAATTCACCGGAATTTCCAGCTGTGGCAATAACCTCACCAGACTTAACCAAATCGCCTTGTTCTTTATTTACCGCAGTGTTGTGCTTATATACCGAAATTAAACCGTCGCTGTGTTCTATAATTACAACATAACCCGTGCTGGCCGTCCATTCTGAAAAAATAACAATGCCATCTGCGGTTGCCTTAACTGGGGTGTCTTTTGCAACTACAATATCAACAGCATAGTGTTTTTCCTTGGCATTATAGGTTTCACTGATGGTTCCACTAACAGGAGGAAATAAAACAAAGTTTGTGGCCGATGTAGCCGATTCGAAAAGATTGTACTTATCTTCCTTATCCACTTTTTGCCTTAACAGCGAATCTTCTGCAATTGGTTTAAAATCTACTTCGCTGGCTTCTAGCTTAACCGCCTGAACAATGGAATCTTTATTAAAATCAGCCGTACTTAAATCGCCAGACAAAACCTTTTTAATGGATTCGTAATAGCGATCGTTCATAACCAATGCCTGCTGTAAAGAATCTGTTTTATAGCTCAATTCCGTGGCCTTTTTTTTCAATGCGGTAGAAGAATACCCCGGAATATACTCGCGAAGCGGCGTATAAGCAATGAGCAAATAGGTAAGGGAAATCAAAAAAATAGCCAATAAAGACCCCATTACAAAAACATTTAACCTGGTTAACTTGAAGGATAAGCGCTCTTCAAAAGTGTTTTCATTGAGAATGACCATTCGATACTTATCGAGAAGTTTCCTTTTTATTTTTTTTGGTTTTTGCCTTTTCTTGCTCATGTTAAACAAAAATAATAGAATTTATTCAATACATTATCCCAAAAATTAAAGTAACGGGATTTGTTTTTCTGTTTTTAGATTTTGCTAAAGTTATGCTGAAAACGATTTTATTTAACTTTAATTACTAACTTTGCTCTCTAAATTTAAGATTATGAGCTTATATATGTTACCATTAGCAATAGGGCCTTGGCAAATAGCATTAATTGTTGTGGTTGTTTTGTTATTATTTGGAGGTAAAAAAATACCAGAATTAATGCGCGGATTAGGTAGTGGCATTAAGGAATTTAAGGATGCCAGTAAGGAAGAAGATTCTAAAAGTGATAAAAAAGAATAAAACTACTTTGTAGCTTAATGATTAAAAAAGGCCAACACAATGTGTTGGCCTTTTTTATGGCTTTTATTAATTTATTTTCACAGTTTTTATAATGGCTTCAAGCTCCAACATGTAATTTCGTTTGTCAACAGATGGGGCAAAAGCAAAACCTTCCAAAACGACCCATCGTTTATTAATTTTGTCTTCAACGGCATAACTGATAAAGGGGCCTCCCATAAATGCATTTTTAACATCCCAAATACCTTTGGTTTCCAAAGCTGGTTTATTGTCCAAAATAGTCTCCCCGTGAAAAGGTGTGTAGGCGTCTTCAGTAGCTAAATATGACCCATCTACCGGGCCTTCAATATATTTTTTACCTACCGAGTCTCTTATGTGAATAATTTGATTCACAACACTGTCATTTCTCTTAATGGCAGAATAGGGTAACTCATAAATCATAAGGTTGGTAGTGCCCGTGGTTATGTCCTTTCTAATCCAGAAAAAATCATCGGTAGACTTTGCAATTCTGTAAATTGATGGAAAATCAATCGTTAAGTTCAATTTTTCCTTTATCGATTTAAAGGTATGCGGTGATTTTGCCATTTGGCGCTGTCTTTCGGCTATCTCCATGCTTCGGAATGTATCAATAATTTTATATTCATTTTCCTGAAGAATAGCAATAATCTCTTTTTTGGACTTTCCAGAAACTACAATTACTTTTTGTGGTTTGGCATATACATTATCTAAATATTCAATACCTGCGTCTTTATTCATTTTAATCATTAAAACCGTTCTGTTTTTAGTAACAAAACCCGAAAAAACGGCAGGTGGTATTTGGCTAATGGTAAACATAGGTTCGTCTTGGGGAAGCCCATAAATGGGTTTTGCCAAAACTGTTCTTATGGCTTCGCCAACACGCCCATCCCAAATTTCATTTTCGGTTACAACAGACACATTATTTATGGCACCTGATGAATCTTGAATGTAACGTTCTGTAGATTTTTTTTTGTCACCGCAAGATGTCAAAAGCGTGAAAGACAGTAATGAAAAAAGAAAATATCGCATAATGTGTTTTAGGTTTTAAGGAAATTAACCCTTCGCTATTTTGAGTTTCATTCCCGGTTTTAAATTATTACCGCTAATACCGTTCCAATCTTTAATATTTTGAACAGAAACTCCAGGAAATTTTTGAGCAATGCTCCATAAAGAATCGCCTGACTGAACTGTATAGGTAATTACCTCACCAGACAAGGGCTTTGTTTTTGTGGTGGCTGAGGAAGAAACGGGAGCACTAACATGTGGTCTTCTGGGAAAAATAGTAAGACGTTGCCCAATGCTAATGTCATTGCTTCGCAAACCGTTCCATCGTTTAATGTCACTAACCCGAACACCGTACATTCTAGAAATTTTTCCTAAATAATCTCCAGATTTAACACGGTAAGTTAATCTTTGATCCGCTTTTATAAGCTGAGGAAGCGGTTTTTCGCGTTCATCAAATTCCGCCTTTGCGAATGCATAGATTTTTTCTTCGTTGTTTACAAACTGGCCGATAATACTTATCGGTAATCTCAAGGCGTAATTTTCATCTTTTATAAAAGGAATAATATCCAACTTATATGAAGGATTCAAGAACTGAAGTTCTTCAATAGGTGTGCCAGTTGCTTCCGAAACTTGATCTAACGTAATCATTTGTTTTACCCTAACAGTATCCGTTTCAAAATATGCCGTTTCTGGTTTGTACTTTTTAAAACCATGCTCTTCGGCATATTCAAAAATGTACATATTGGCCAAGAATGCAGGTAAATAACCAGCAGTTTCCCGAGGCAAATTATGTCTGATATTCCAATAGTTTTTGTAACCTCCAGAACGTCTAATGGCCTTAGTTACATTTCCGGGGCCTGAGTTATAAGCGGCCAAAGCCAAGTCCCAATCGCCAAATATCTCGTAAAGTTTAGCCAAATATTTGGCAGCGGCTTCAGTAGATTTAATTGGGTCACTGCGCTCGTCAACATAACTGCTCACATCCAGCCCGTACATTTTGCCCGTACTGAACATAAATTGCCAAAGTCCCGTTGCGCCAACCCTTGATTTTGCCCGAGGTTTTAAAGCAGATTCAACAATAGCTAAATACTTTATTTCCAGCGGAATATCATATAAATCCAATTCCCGTTCAAACATTGGGAAATAAAAGGCACTTAATGTTATTAGTTTTTGGAGTTGCTCGCGCCTATTTTTTAAATAAGACTTGATAACGTTCTCCAAAGAAGGATTATATTCTACATTAAAAGGTGTTCTGGCATCCAGTTCCTTTAAGCGTTGTTTTAGCACTTCCGTTGGAAGTTCGGGATAATCAACCTCATCAAAAGACAATTCGGTAACAGATTTATAAATGGTATCAAACAGTGCATTACTATATAATTCTTCGTACCATTTTTCATCAAGTCCCGCTGCAAATTCATGGTCATGAAGGTTTTTAATGTCTAAACTATCAGACTCGGCTTCAATAACTTTAACAGTTTTAGTCTTTCCGTCAATTAAGGAATCTTTAGAAGATTTGTTTTGGGCAACAGTCTTTTTCTTGACTTGATTTGTCTTTAAATAAATTGAGTCTTGGGCTTGTAAAACACAAGTTCCAATATTGAAAATAAGAAGAGTTATTAAAAAACGAAAAGCCATAAAATCAATTCAGTTTACAGAACGATATTATGGCTAAAATCGTATTTTTCAAGGTAAATTAAAAACTTAATTCACTTTATTCCAAAATAGCGGCAATTCCAGGCAGTGTTTTACCTTCTAGACTCTCTAACATAGCGCCACCACCTGTACTTACATAGCTTACTTTATTCTCAAAACCAAACTGTTTTACGGCAGCTACAGAATCGCCACCACCAACTAGCGAAAAGGCTCCGTTTTTGGTAGCTTCTGCAATGGCATTACCAAGAGCAATAGTTGCTTTAGCAAAATTGTCCATTTCAAAAACACCTAAAGGTCCGTTCCAAAGAATGGTTTTAGATTTCAATACAGCATCATTAAATATTTCAACAGATTTAGGTCCAGCATCCACACCTTCCCATCCATCAGGAATAGCATCGATATCAACAATCTGTGTGTTGGCGTCGTTACTAAAAGCATCAGCTGCAACTGTGTCAACGGGAATATAAACCTTCACATTTTTTTCTTTGGCTTGCTTTAAAATATCTAAGGCCAATTGTTGTTTATCATCTTCACAAATTGAATTTCCTATTTTTCCACCTTGAGCCTTAACAAAAGTAAACGCCATACCACCACCAATAATCATTTGGTCAACTTTATCTAAAATGTTTTCAATAATGGTAATTTTTGAAGACACTTTTGCACCACCAAGTATGGCCAGTACAGGTTTTTCACCTGTTTCCATTACTTTTTTGATGCTTTCTATTTCTTCTGCCAACAGGCTTCCGAAGCATTTTTTGCCTTCAAAAAACTGGGCAACAATAGTTGTTGATGCATGTGCTCTGTGCGCTGTACCAAAGGCATCATTAACATAAATATCGCCTAATTTTGAAAGTTGTTTGGCAAAATCAACATCACCAGCTTCTTCTTCTTTATGAAAACGTAAATTTTCCAATAGCAAGATTTGTCCGGGCTCTAAATTTGCCACGGCAGCTTCCGCTTTCTCTCCAACACAAGCATCAACAAATTTTACTTCAACACCTAAAATATCTTCAACTTTTTGTACGATGTGACGTAATGAAAACCCATCTTGAACGCCTTTTGGACGGCCTAAATGAGACATTAAAACACAGCTTCCACCATCTTCCAATATTTTTATAATTGTTGGCTTTGCAGATACAATTCTTGTAGCATCAGTTACTTCAAATTTATCATTTAGGGGGACATTAAAATCTACTCGAATCAATGCCTTTTTATTTTCGAAATTAAAGTCGTTTAGCGTCTTCATATAATTAAATTTTACCTTATTAAGTGATTGAAGCACAAATGTAAGTAATTAAATAGCTTTATAAAACGTGTTTTTTAACGAAAACGTTTGAACCAGCAGAACTTTTTAAAAAATTAAATTTTTTCAACCAAAACTCGTCTGGTTTTAAAAAGTAGAGCCATTTTAAATAGAAAAATTCATTTACTTTTGTTTCATGCTTTTTAATGATGTTTTAGGCCAAACGCATATAAAAAACCATTTAACCCAAAGTGTTGACAATGGCCGTATACCCCATGCGCAATTATTTGTGGGTAAAGAGGGCTCTGGCACATTGCCCATGGCTTTGGCTTATGCGCAATACATTTTATGCTCCAATTCTGGTGGCGAAAACAACACGGGAAATGAAGCTTGTAATTTAAAATTCAAAAACTTTTCGCACCCCGACCTTCATTTTGCTTTTCCGGTTACAACAAGCGATAAGGTGAAAAGCAAACCTGTTTCAAGCTTTTATTTGGAAGAATGGCGCCAACTTTTAGAACAACAACCCTACGGTAATTTGTTTGATTGGTACAAACTGCTTGGCGTGGATAACAAACAAGGACTTATAAGTGTAGAAGAAGCTAGTGAAATTGTGAAATCGCTTTCGCTGAAATCTTATGAAGGTGGTTATAAAGTGATGTTGATTTGGATGGCCGAAAAAATGAACACATCTTGTGCCAACAAGCTTCTAAAACTCATTGAGGAACCGCCCAATAAGACTATCTTTCTTTTAATTTCTGAAGATGAAGAGCAAATTATAAACACCATACGGTCGCGCTGCCAAATACTACATTTTCCTCCGTTGGCCGAAGACGACATCAAAGAGGCCCTGATGAAAGCTTACCATTTGGAAGCATCGGTGGCTACCAAAATCGCACACCAATCCAACGGAAATTATAATAAGGCCTGTGATTTAGTTTACCATGATTCTGAAGACACCCAGTTTGAAACTTGGTTTATTTTCTGGATAAGAAGTGCCTTTAAAGCTAAAGGAAATAAGGCGGCCATTCATGATTTAATTTCTTGGAGCGAAGATATTGCCAAAACGGGCCGTGAAACCCAAAAACAATTTCTCAACTTTTGCTTAGATTTCTTTAGGCAGGCATTATTGTTAAATTACAATGCCCCAGATTTAGTTTTTTTTGAGCCCAAAACTGAAAAATTTAAATTGGAGAATTTTGCGCCATTTGTTCATGGCAACAACATTATGGAAATTAGCGACGAACTACAAGATGCTATTTACCATATTGAACGCAACGGAAATTCTAAAATAATCCTGACGGACTTGTCCATAAAATTAACACGCTTGCTTCATAAAAAAACAGATTAGTTATTAATAAATAAACCCTGTAAAAATGATTTTTACAGGGTTTATTTATTTGATTTACAATTATTTATATTATTCAGACTTTTTATATTCAGCGTTCAAAGCATCCAAAACAGTTTGTGTCAAATCGTTTTCATCCGTTCCATACATTACCGTTGAAGCGGCATCTGTTGTACCCAAAATGTAATTGTACCCGTTTGTCTTACCGTACCCTTTAACAAATTTTTTAACTGTGCTAATAACAGAATCTATCTCAGTTTGAAATTCTTCGGTCAATTGTTGCTGCTCCGCTTGCATTTGTTGTTGTAACATTTGCTGCTTTTGTTGCAACCCAGCCATTAATTCTTGTTGCTTTTTTTGTGAAGCTCTTTGAGCCTCCATTTGAGCCACTTGAACTTCAGCCTGAAATGCCTTACCTAAACTATCTGCCTTTTTTCTAAAATTCTCCTCTTTAACTTGATATTTAGCTTCTATATCCTTTTTCTCTTGATACTCATTAATGATAGTTCCATTATTTATGAAACCTATTTTGTTCGGATTTTGGCAAGATGCCAAAACCATCATCATCAATGAGAGGTAAATTATTTTTTTCATTTTTATATCTAATTGTTTGTTTTAGTTTGTTGATTTTTAAAAACGCACAAATGTAGCAAAGTAAACTTTAAATCAACTTCAAATTACTTTGAATTTAACTTATAATCAACATTTATAGTTTTTAAAATTTGAATATATTTCATCTATTGCTCCGGGCTCCAAATAAAGCCATTTAAAGAAGCTTCTAAAACAGAACATGTATTTCCTTATTATAGTCCTTAATTTCAGCCGTAAGAGCGCTAAATGCGTTTTTACCTGTTTTTTATAATATAAATTAACGAAGAAGCCTCTTTGTTAAACAAGGTTTTTAAATTTGAGAGCAATCCAATACAAAAACCTTTAATTAAATTCATTTTTCCTGACTTATATCTTTCAGAAAGTAAGCTTACATAAAATGCGTCAAACCACATGGGTTTCATTTTTTTTACTTGCATGTTCTGTTTTTCCATGAGTTTAAAAACGGAAGATTTATTAAAATGCCATAAATGCCTTGGCACATCATAAGCCGCCCAAAATTGTTTATAATGTTTTGCATCATAACTTTTATGATTTGGCACAGCAATGATTAAAGTTCCATCTGGTTTGAGTAGTTTCTTAAAAACGGAAACTTGTTCCTCTAAATTTGGCAAGTGCTCGAAAACATGCCACAAGGTTATAACGTCATAACCATGCTTTTCAAATTTTAAAAGCTGCTCCGTTTCAAAAACTGCATTGTGGGTTTTTTGGTTGGCAATTTGTCTTGCTTGTTTGTTCGGTTCGATTCCGAAAACTTTCCAATTGTTATTTTGGGCTACTTGTAAAAAATCCCCCGTTCCACATCCAACATCTAAAAGTGTTTTACCTTTTGGTGAAAAAGAATTAATCAGGTTTAATTTACTTTTTAAGGATACACTTCTAACTAAGTGATATGCTTTTTCAAAAAGATTTCTTTTGGCATCTGTATGGGAAATGTAATCTTCGCTTTGGTAATATTCGGGAAGTTTTTCCTCAGATGGTTTTGGTATGGTTTCCAAAAAACCGTATTCCGAATTCTCTACAAGTTGGAATTCTTCTCCTGAAACAGAATGGTCCTTTACCTTTAAAACTTTAGATGTGTTGCTCATTTGAAAACAGATTCTGAATCTAGTTCAGAAGGACAAAAAAAGAAAATATTTTGATGTTCCACGTGGAACGTTTGAAATCATCTTCCCATATAAACAAGTAAAACTGAAATATCATTTGGCGAAACGCCACTGATTCTTGATGCTTGCGAAACAGTTGTTGGTTGAATTTTTTTCAGTTTTTCACGTGCCTCAAAACTCATGGATTTGATTTTTGAATAATCAAAATTCTCTGGGATTTTTACATACTCGAGCCTGCTTAATTTATCAGCATTGTTTTTTTCTTTGGCTATATAACCAGAATATTTCACTTGAATTTCGGCTTGCTCAATAATCTCACTGTCTAAATTATTTTCTTGAATGTAAGACTCCACCTCCTCAATTTTTCGAATATCATTCATTTCGATATTTGGGCGCGCAAAAATCTTAAACAGCTTTCCTGATTGCTTTACGGGAGCCGAATCTTTATCTTCCAAAATCGGATTAATGTCTTTAGGTTTCACACTTAAATTCTCAAAAAAGCTTACGAATTTTTCTGCTGCTTCATGCTTCTCTTCCATTCTTTTTAATCGCTTTTCAGAAGCTAAACCAAGTTCATAACCTTTAGGGGTTAATCTTAAATCGGCATTATCCTGTCGTAACAAGGTTCGATATTCGGCACGAGAGGTAAACATTCTATACGGCTCCTCAGTGCCTTTTGTGATTAAATCGTCTATCAAAACACCAATATAAGCTTCATCTCTTTTTAGCATGAACGGATCCTTTTCTTGAACTTTTAAACTAGCATTTATTCCTGCCATCAAACCTTGAGAGGCTGCTTCTTCATACCCTGTTGTTCCGTTAATTTGTCCAGCGAAGAAAAGACCATCAACAAGTTTGGTTTCCAAAGTATGCTTCAATTGCGTTGGCGGAAAATAATCATACTCTATGGCGTAACCCGGACGGAAAAACTTAACGTTTTCAAATCCCTTAACGGATCTTAATGCCTTAAATTGAACATCTTCAGGAAGCGAAGTTGAAAAACCATTTACATAAACCTCAACTGTATTCCAACCTTCCGGTTCAATAAATAATTGATGCCTATCTTTATCTGCAAAACGGTTTATTTTATCTTCAATTGATGGGCAATAACGAGGCCCTAAACTTTTAATTCGGCCATTAAACATAGGAGACCTATCAAAACCTTCACGCAACAAATCGTGAACCAATTCACTGGTATAAGTCATATGGCATGAGCGCTGCTTTTTTAATGGTTTTGTAACGTCTAAATAAGAAAATTTTTCAGGGTTCTCATCGCCAGGTTGCTCAATCATTTTTGAATAATCCAAACTCCTTCCGTCAACCCTAGGCGGTGTTCCTGTTTTCATTCTGCCCGAGTCAAAACCCAAATCAACTAATTGTTCGGTAATTCCTGTCGCAGCTTTTTCGCCAGCACGGCCTCCACCAAAATTCTTGTCACCAATATGAATTAATCCATTTAAAAAAGTACCATTCGTTAAAACAACTGCTTTAGACTTTATCTCAACCCCCAAAGATGTTTTTACGCCAGCAACTTTGTTTTCATCCATCAAAAGTCCTGAAACCATTTCTTGATAAAAATCAAGATTCGGGGTTTGCTCCAAAAGCAGTCTCCAATCTTCGGCAAAACGCATTCTATCACTCTGCACCCTGGGGCTCCACATAGCTGGTCCTTTAGATTTGTTCAACATTTTAAATTGAATGGCAGAGGTATCAGACACAATACCGCTGTAACCACCCAAAGCATCAATTTCACGAACAATCTGCCCCTTTGCAATTCCACCCATCGCAGGATTGCATGACATTTGAGCAATGTTCTGTAAGTTCATGGTAACTAGCAGTGTTTTGCTACCCATATTTGCAGCTGCAGCCGCGGCCTCGCTTCCAGCGTGCCCAGCACCAACCACTATGACATCATAAACCTCGTTAAACATAATCTTTATGTTGAAAAACATGTTCCACGTGGAACATATAAAATTTTAAGTCTGCAAATATACGTTGAATTCTTTAATTTGAAACGAGCTGATTCAAGTAGAAAGTTTCTTTTTCTCTCATAAGTTTTGCGTCAGCTTCACTCTTGTCTTTGTAGCCACAATAATGAAGCACGCCGTGCACAATTACTCGATGCAACTCGTCATCAAACGAAACATTAAAATCCTTAGCATTGTCCTCTACCCGTTCAATAGAAATGAAAATATCCCCTTGTATAATTTTTCCGATAGAATAATCGAAACTAATTATGTCTGTTAACGTGTCATGATTTAGAAACTCAACATTCAATTTATGCAAATATTCATCATCACAAAACACATAATTGATTTCTTCAAGTTTATGGTTTTCCGATGAAATGGTATTTAAAATCCAAGTTGAAATTTGATCTTCATCTCTCAACCTAAATTTAGTTTCATAATTGAAATTAATCATTTCCACCACTAAAATATTCTTGCACTTTCCTTTTATAAACTTGTTGCAAAGGTAACGCTTGTCTGTTTAATATTTCGGTAGTTTGAAAATATTCCTTTGCTGTTGGGATTTGATTGTTTGCGTTATTATAAAAACTCTTTTTATTTGTTTCAGATTCACGCTTATCATCCTCTCCTTGCTGAAACGTTGCATTCTCCAATTTAAGTAATTGATGTTTCAAGTCCATCATTTTTTTAAGGGTTTGGTTTGTAAAACCTTTATTTAGGAGATCTAATTCAATATCCTCCATCTTTCTTACTAGTGCATTTCCATTCCCATTTTTCCCCTCTTTGGACAATCTATCTTGAAGCGCTTGCCGCAACTGTTGCTGTTGTTGGTAAATTTCATAAAGCAAACCGTCTAGATCTTCATTAGTGTCCTCGCCTTCTCCTCCTATTTGCTCACCATTTTCTCCCTTGTTATTAGCTCTTCCCTTTTCACCATCCTTACCCTGCTTACTGGGTTTATTTCCTTCCTTTTCTCCTTGTCCTTCCTCTTTTCCTTCACCTTCTTTTGGGTTACCTTGCTCTCCTTGCTTCATGCCTTTCTGCATCATTTCATTAAGCTGTCCTTGGGTAATAATAATATCGGGCAGTTGCATATCACCATCACCGCCTTTACCAACAGACATGCTCATGTTTTCTTGCATATTATCTAAAAAGTCGCTTAAAAAATCTGCCAAATTATTAGCCGCCGTAACAGCGAACTGTTGATTTGAAATTCCTTGATACAATTGATTTTCTGCAAGTAAAACCATTGCCTTTTCCATGTTGTAATAAACATCACTAACCTCCTTATTAACTTGTTCTGAAAGCTTGGGCTGGCGCAACGATAGAGCGAACAAACTATCGTCTATATGCTCAAAATGCTCCTTCAAATCATTTTGCTTTCTTAAATAGGAAGCAAACTTGTTATGGTTAACTTCTATGGATTTAAACAGATTCATGAGCGCTTCTTGATCAAAAGAAAACAAAACCACATTATCCAATACTTGACGCAACATTTCTATATCCTCCTGCATTTGCTCCCCGCCACCAGCCTGCATGGCGCTTTTCATGCTTTGACTCATTTGAATCATTTTCTTAGCGGCCTTCTTTTGGCTATTTTGTGCATTCTTTAAACTTTGCTTTTGATTTTCGTCAGCATTAGTTTTATCACTTTCAGTAGATTTTAGTCCTTCCTTTTTTTCTAGTTCTTCAGAGGCATTATTTTGTTCTTCATCCACTTCTCTTTCGTCCAACTCATCTCTTGGAATATCGATTGGCTTTTTAAGTTCATTGCTCTCCTTTTCTAGTTCTTCTATATCCTTCTTAAAATTCTGAAACTGCTCATTCAATTGCTCTTGGCTTTCCTTTGTGTTATTTTCATCTGGTTCATTAGACAATTTTTCTTGATCGATAGCTAACTTCATTAAATCTTCTTTCAGCTTTTCAAGTTTCTTTTCAACATAGAAACGCTTGGTCAATTCCAGAAGTTGCTCTAAGCTACGTTTCTTGTTCTTATTCTGTTTTGCCAGTTCATCCAATTTTTTAATAAGCTCCTCATTATTGATTTTATCCTGAAGCTTTTCAATTTCCTTGAGTAACTTTTCATCTTGCTTAAGCTTTTCCTCATTGTCTTTGAGTCGTTCTTTCAACTCCTCTTTGAATTCATCTTGTTCAGTATTTTCTTTCTCAAAATTTTCCAAATTATTTTGAAGCTTCTTATTGAAATTCTTCATCATTTCGTCCTGTTGCATCTGACGTTTGAAAAAAACTTCCAATTTCTTTTTGTCGTTAAAATTTAAAGTTGATTTCTCCCTTTGTGTCTTTGTCAGCTCCTCAAGTTCCTTTTGTCGAACATTAAACTTTTCCAAAGATTTATTTAAATCCTTGATGGTTTCGTTTTGTTGTTGCAGATTTTTTTGAGCCTCTTCTTCTAATGTTCGTTTTCTGTATGTGAAGACATTACTCTTCACGCCTTTATAACGATTAATTTCATCATTATCAAATACTTGAAAGTACAATTCGTAAGCAACACCTTCTTCTATGTTCAAATCATTTGGGAATGCAGAAATAAACTCTGAAACATTTGAATTAGAAACGGGCATTGTAACAATCTCCTTCTCATTTTCGTTCAAAACTGGATAATAAACAAGTTGAAGTTTCGTAAAACCATAGTCATCGCTCACCTGCCCGTGGAAATAGAGCGTTTGTAAATCAAGGCTGTCTTGTTGCATTTCCATGTTAATCTCAGGATATTCATCCTTAACGACGCCTATACTAAAAGCCAAATTTTCAAAGTTTTGGAGATTCTTATTACTTGTGCTTAAAGTGTAATTAAGATTATTGAATACTTGTTTTGATGCTTCAAAATTTCCATCTTTTTCGGAGTTAAAGCTTACAGTATCTTTGGCGTATAAAAACACATTATCTGTGGCTTTGGTACTTAGTTGCCATTTGATGTTTGTACCTTCCGGTACTAGGGCATTACCTGTACTTTTTAATATTTCATCTTTTTTGTTGGTGTAATTAGGATAGTCCAAAACCATTTGAAAGCTCAAAACCGATGGTGTTTCTACAACTTCAATGGCATACGGTTTGGAGGTTACTTCATTGGCCGAAAGTTGAAACTCAACAGCTACCCTGGGTTGTGTAAACACGTATTCAAATTCGCCCAAAGCCTTTTGTTGCAAAAAATAAGTTTGGCCGTTATAGGTTATTTGAGCGCTTTCTGGAGTAAGCTCTCCAGCGGTTTTAACCACAAGCTTAAAGTCTTGGTTTTCAATGGCAGTCATGCTTTCATTCAATACATAAAACTGAAACGGTGCTGGCGGCTCATAAGCCGTTTTATAGTGCACCACACGTTTGTAACTATCACTAAACCAATTAAAATTCCCTGTAAAATAAGTAAGTAACAAAATAACAATTGGAATGGCCGCATATTTTAGATATCCAAAATTCTTTTTGAAATTAATAGCAAGCTTAAACGGAATTGGCTTTAATTCCAGCGATTTCTGTTCGATACTCGCCAACAGCAATTCAGATTTTGATGGACTTCCGTGCAACTGTAAAACATTCAAAAGTTTATCGTTAACCTCAGGAAAATGCTTGCCAATAATTCTTGAGGCTTCTTCATAATTGAGCCCTTTTTGAAGTTTGAACAACTTAGCCAACGGAATAAAAATGAACTTAACCAGCAGCCCAAATTCTACCGTAACAAACACCCAAAATAAAACAGTTCTGGCCCCAGTATTCAGCCATAAAACATGTTCAACAAAAAGCGTAAAGAGAAAATACAGCAGCCCAATAGCAAAAAACAAAATGACTCCTTTTAGCAATTCATTGGTGTAGTAACGCCGAATGAATGCCTCTAATTTGTTTTGTATGGTTTTAAAGTTGCTCATGATTTGGGAAAATTTCATGCTAATTTACTAAACTACAATTTTATTTTATACCATGTTCTTAATTACCTGTTAATTGTATCTTTGCCAAAAATTAAAAAAGATGACCAAAAACGTTCGTGTGCGTTTTGCGCCAAGTCCAACAGGGCCTTTACATATTGGAGGTGTTCGTACCGCATTATTCAACTATTTATTTGCCAAAAAACATAACGGCACATTTATTTTAAGAATTGAAGATACGGACCAAAATCGTTATGTAGAAGGTGCAGAGCAATATATTACTGATGCCTTAAACTGGTGCGGAATGCCATTTGATGAAGGTCCTGGGAAGGAAGGCTCATTTGGTCCTTACAGACAAAGTGAACGCAAACATTTGTATAAAAAATATGCCGATGAACTCATCGCAAAAGGCCATGCCTATTATGCCTTTGATACAGCCGAAACTTTAGATTTTCACAGAAAAGATCATGAAAAAAAAGGAAAAACCTTTATTTACAATTGGCATAACCGATTAAAATTGAGTAATTCCTTATCTCTTAGAACGGAAGAAGTCCAGGCTAAATTGGATGCCGCCGAGAATTATGTTATCCGATTTAAATCGCCTAAAGATGAAATACTTCATTTAAAAGACATTATTCGTGGCGATATAAAAATTGACACCAATATTCTGGATGATAAAGTATTGTTTAAAAGCGATGGCATGCCCACCTACCATTTGGCAAATATTGTAGACGACCATTTAATGGAGATTACCCATGTAATTCGCGGCGAAGAATGGTTGCCTAGCTTGGCCTTGCATTGTCAATTATACGATGCTTTTGGTTGGCAAGCTCCAGAATTTGCGCATTTGCCCCTTATCCTAAAGCCCACAGGAAAAGGAAAATTAAGTAAGCGTGACGGCGATAAATTAGGCTTTCCTGTATTTCCTTTAGAATGGAAAGACCCTAACACAAAAGAGGTTTCAAGAGGTTATAAAGAAGATGGATATTTCCCAGAAGCTATGGTTAACTTTTTATCCCTTTTAGGCTGGAACCCTGGCACAGAGCAGGAGATTTTCAACCTAGAAGAATTAATAAATGCCTTTGAATTGGAGCGTGTCAATAAATCAGGTGCACGTTTTGATCCTGAAAAAATTAAATGGTTTAACCATCACTACATGCAAGAACAAAGTAATGATATATTGGCGAAAACCTTTAAATCTAAACGTCCTGAACTTTCTGAAATTGATGTGAATTACACCGCTAGGATAATCGGTTTAATAAAAGAACGCGCCACGTTTGTTTCAGATTTTTGGGAACTGAGCCATTTCTTTTTTACAGCACCTACTGAATACGATGAAAAAGCAACCAAAAAAGCTTTTAAAGAAGATACTTTAGAGCTTATGGAAAAACTGAAAAGCATCATTTTACATATTGATGATTTTACTGTAGAAAATTTACAAAATGATATAAAAGGTTGGATAACAGAAAACAATATCGGTTTTGGTAAAGTAATGATGCCCTTGCGTATTGCGCTAGTTGGCGCTTTGCAAGGCCCAGATGTTTTTGATATTATGTTTATAATTGGGAAGAATGAAACGGTTGAACGAGTTCAATCTGTGATTGATGTTTTATAAGTTTCTGTCTTTCTGAACTTGTTTTCAGAACATATTAGAAGGAAACCGTAGCTCCCAAAACCAACATACTTTGGTTACCTTTAAAGCGGGCATCTCCCCCACTGGTATCCAAATCTTGCTTTTCCAGTTTTTTCAACATATTGGTAAAACCGTAAATGTATTGGGCTTTCAGCTTGAAGTTTTTTACACCAGCCGACACCCCTATGGTACCATTAAAATGAAATTGGGATACATTAGTGATATCCTCAGCCGTTAAATTTGTATAGTTATTTATATAAAAGCCTTCTTGGTTTTTATCGTCAAACTCTAATTTGCTATTATACTGTAGCATTGGGCCCAAATCAATTGTAAAATGGTTTGGCAACACTTTAACGTGCATCAACATTGCTACTTGTACAGCAAAAAGTTTGTAATCTATAAATTCTTCTTCTGTGCCCACCGATGCCGGACGACCTAAAACCTCAACATGGTTTTCGGAAAGTTGCATGCCAAAACTTATATTATACCAACGCAACGGAATATCTACAGTGGCCATGGCGCCTCCAGCAAATCCGTTGGATTCTTTAGTTTCAAAATTGTCGGTTAAAATGTTGAATTTAGAAATACCACCTGTAATACTAAATCCATTAGTAATGCGGTAACTTCCTCTTTGGGCAAAACTATTTGTAACAAAACATAGGGTAATTGCTACTAATAAGAAAAGTCTGTTGTAATTCATTTGTAAGGATTATTAGCGACCAAATATAGTGTATTTTTGTATCTTACTTTTCTTAAACCTTAAACTAAACATTATGAGCTTTTTTTATATCCCATTTATTGTTTTAGGCCTATTGATTTTCATCGCCTCATTCTTTATTGTAAAACAACAAACCGCTGCTATTATTGAGCGCTTTGGTAGGTTCCACAGCATTAGACAATCTGGTCTAAAATTAAAAATCCCTTTGGTAGATAGGGTGGCAGGACGCCTAAGTTTAAAGATTCAGCAGTTAGATGTTATTGTTGAAACCAAAACTCTTGATGACGTATTTGTAAGATTGAAAGTGTCAGTTCAATACCGGGTTTTAAGCCAAAAAGTGTATGATGCCTTCTATAAACTGGATTATCCGCACGAGCAAATTACCAGTTATGTTTTTGACGTAGTACGTGCTGAAGTCCCTAAAATGAAATTAGACGATGTATTTGTGAAAAAAGATGATATCGCCTTAGCTGTAAAAGCTGAATTGAACGATGCCATGCTTGATTATGGTTTTGATATAATTAAAACCTTAGTAACAGATATTGATCCTGATGCGCAGGTAAAGGCAGCCATGAATCGCATTAACGCGGCAGAACGTGAAAAAACTGCCGCCCAATATGAGGGTGATGCACAACGAATTTTAATTGTTGAAAAAGCTAAAGCTGAGGCCGAAAGCAAACGTTTACAAGGTCAAGGTATTGCTGACCAACGTCGTGAAATAGCCCGTGGTTTGGAAGAATCGGTTGAAGTGCTTAATCGCGTTGGTATAAACAGCCAGGAGGCCTCGGCGTTAATAGTAGTAACACAGCATTATGACACCTTGCAGTCTTTGGGTGAAGAAACCAACAGCAACCTTATTTTACTGCCCAATGCTCCTCAAGCCGGAAGCAATATGCTGAACGATATGGTTGCCAGTTTTACCGCCAGCAACCAAATTGGTGAGGCCATGAAAAACGCTAAAAAGAAAGGTGGCGACACCGCTAAATAAGACGGCCATTGAGCAATTTTTTATATATAAAGAACAAAAAAGGCATCACGATGTGATGCCTTTTACTTTTGTTAAAATAAGCTATTCCTTTTCTACGTTATTTGCAACCTCAGTGTTAACTGACTCCTCTTTCTTTTCATTCTTCCAAGGTTTGTAGTTTTTATACTCAGGACCTATTAAGTTGGCTCTTTCGTTGTTTGATACAACCTGAGTGTATTCAGCTTCCGATGTCTTTGTCCAAGGCTTATGGTTTTTATACTCTGGCCCCGTTAAATTCTCCTTTGAGTTGGACGTATACACGTTTTTAGCTTTGGTTTTATTTTTCCAAGGTTTATAATTTTTGTAAGCTGGTCCTGTTAATTCACTTCTTTCTTGCCCAAACGAGCTTATGGATGTAAAAAAGGCAACTGCCATTATTAATGCTAAGTTCTTCATAGTATTTACAATTTTAATTTGTATCAAAATTAACTGAAAAACCTAGTCTTGGCTGATATGGGAAACCACGTAATTTATATCCGTATTTATACGGATGCCTTGCTTTAAATCAAATTGATTTGCGCTGCCTTTTTTATTAATTCTGCAGTGTTTTTTACGTCCAATTTTTTTAAAATATTGGCACGATGGGTTTCAATTGTTCTGGTGCTAACAAATAATTTAGTTGCAATTTCCTTGGTGGTAAGTCCTTGAGAAATTAAGCTCAGAACCTCACGTTCTTTGTTTGAAAGTATATTTTCGCTTACCCTCTGGTCTGACATAAAATTTATCATCTTTTCAGAAATTTTAGGGCTAAAATATTTCTTCCCTTGGTTTACAATGAGCACCACTTTAATCAATTCATCTTCGTCGGCATTTTTTAGCAAATAACTATAAGCGCCACTTTTGGCGCATTTTGCTATGTAATTACCATCGTCATGCATGGAAATAACAATAGGTTTAATAAATGCCTTTTTACTTTTTAGTTCTTTTAAAACTTCAAAGCCATCCATATTTGGCATGGTAATATCCAACAAAACAATGTCAATTTCATTGTTCTCATTTAAGGCCTCCATAAACGCCAAACCGTCACCAACGGTTGCCACAACCTCAATATCACCGTGTTTTATTAAAAGTTCTTTTAAGCCGTTTCTAAACAGCTCATGGTCGTCGGCAATTATTACTTTTATTTTGCTCATAATTCTATGGGTAATTCTATTTCAAATGTGGTCATTCCTTTTTTGGAATCTATTTGGATTTGTCCATTACAGATTTCTACACGTTCCTTAATATTTATGATACCAGAACCAAGTTTTACACGCTCAAGATCGAAACCAATACCGTCATCAAAATAGAAAAGCGATATAAAATCGTCGAACTCGGAGAGTGAAATTCTAATATTTTTACATTTTGAATGCTTTAATGCATTATTGATTAACTCTTGTGCAATCCTGAAGATATTTATGGCTTGATTTTTAGTTATTTTACTATTGTTTTCTTTGGTTAAATCTTCAAATTCTATGGAGATTCCGGAAGTTTCTTTTATACTATTCACGAAATTTGTGAGCGCCACACCCACCCCAAAATCATCAATGGTTGAGGGCATCAAAGCGTTGGACATTAAACGAATTTCAGAAATTGTAGAATCCACTATATTTATCATTTCCTGTTTTTGCTTTTTTGTATCAACTTTATTTTCAATATAAAACTTTAATGAAGTTAAAAGTGGACCAATGCCATCATGCAGTTCCCGTGACAGTCGTCTCCTTTCATTTTCAAGGCCATCTACCATTAATCGTTGGGTTTCTACTCTGTTCTTGTTTTCCTTGCTTCTAAATTCAATCAATTTATCCCTCATTTTTATAAGGCTCTTCCCAAGTGAATCATTTTGGCTCCTTGGTTCATAATCGTTATTGAGATTCATCTTCCCAATTTCATTAGAGAATTTAACAGCTCCTTGAAGCGATTTTTTCAAATTGTCCAAAGCGGCAAACATTTCCTTTATTTCAGCCGAATTTTTATTGAATTCATTGGTTTGGTTATAGTCTCCATCTGCCATTATCTTCAAGCTTTTTTGCATGTTAATAATGGGATTGGTAATCAGTCTAGTTAAAAATAAAGACAAAACAACAGCAATTAGCATGATTAAAATTATAAGGCCCAAAAGTCTAAGCTTTAAGCTTTTTAGCGGTGCCTTTACTTCACTCAAATCAATCTCACTCAGTATACCCAGATTTAAATTGGATATGTTTATAGAGCCGTAAGCACTGTATACCTCTACCCCTCTATAGTCTTTTATTATAGCTTTCCCTGCGTTTCCTGAAATAGCGTCAACAGCGGCTTTGGTTTTAGCAAATATGGAAGACGGCGTTTCCTCTGGCACAAAACGCGATTGTGACCTTAGGTGAAAATCTTCCCCAACTAAATAAGATTCGCCGCTGCTACCCATTCCTGTGCGTTCCAGCAATATTTCCTTAATCTTGTTATAGTCAATAATCTTCACTTTGGCTTGGTTGTCAGCAACCGAAACCAAACCTATAGCTGTTTGTCCGTTGATATTATACTTGGTGAAATCAAATATCCCGGAAGTAGTTAATACAGATTTTGGCAGTTTTAATGCAATGCTATCCATAGGGAAATCTGTGGGTTTTGAATTCAGAAATTTAGCCCATTCACTTTTTATCAAATTTTCAACTTGTACCTGCTTTAGGGTTTTTATGGAATTGAGCTGAAGAAAAATTCTATCATCCAACGCTTTTGAAAACTGACTATAAAATGTAATAGACAACATTAAAATAACCAAAAAAATAAGGCTATTGATTATGATTAATATTAATGTTCTTAAACTCATATTATTCAAAATGTTGATGGCAATTTCTTGTCAAATACTCTAAAACCTAAATTTATCAAATATTATAAAAATGAAAACAGTAATTTGAAAAAACAGTAATGAGCAAAGATTTAGATAATCCTATTTAAACGGATGCCTTACTTCCCAATCTTCTGATGGGTTCATAAGTTTAAAGATCTGCCTTAAAATAGCATTTAAAAAACCATTGGTATGCTTTAAGTACACAACCAAGGGGATAGCTTCCGCACCTACCGAACTTTTAATTTCCATGGCCGTTCGGGCATAAACAACCGTATTGAACTTGTTTTCAATACCATATTGAAGCATGTCGTAAAGCATGTTTAAATACAATTGATTTGGATATTGATGTTCTTCATCATATCCTAAAAAATAAGTTTCCAGGGCTATATTGTTTAAAATCAAAGTGTAAAAACCAACCAATTGGTCCTTTAAAAAATACCCATAAACTCTAAAGTTTTCCTTTAAATTGGCCTTAAGACTATAAAAATGGTTTTCGGGTAAAATGAAGGTGTTAAACTTGGCGTTGTTGGATACGTTCATATAAAACTGATGCAATTCTGGTGTATATTTTTGAATGTCCAAAAGACTTAACTCAACCGGCTTAATGGAGTTCCGCTTTTTTCTGGCACGTTTGTATCTATCTCGGTATTTTTTGTTTAGGGTGGCTATGTAGTCATCAAATTTTATCCATTCAGGCTTGACTTGAAGCAACATGTTTGGCTGTACATAAACTTGGTGAAGTTTGGCTACGTCAAAAACATGTTTTTCCTTATGTATTTCATCATCTTTAAAAAAATCCTTTAGTACAACAGCCCTAATTTTCTTGCCTTGACTTTTCTTTATTTGGTCTTTAATTTCATCTAATGCTGAAAAAATCTCTCTAAAAAAATCGGATTGTGAAATAGCTGTTCTTCTAAAAAATAATCCGTGTTGTCCGGTATGGGTTAAATTTCCAACAACCAAAATATTTCCCTTCAAAACACGCGAAACCAAATCTTTAAAAAATGTTTTAAAGCATGAAACTTTAGTATTTCTGAACATGTCTTTTAAATACAACTGTACCCGTTGAACAATGGCAACACCTGCTAAGGCTTCGCCGTTAAAAACACCAACATAAAACCACTGAATGTTATTGGGAGAAGCTTTTTCCATCGCTTGTAAATAACTCGTTTGCAAAAACACATCGTGCTTTGCAAGTAAATTCCAGCCCTCTGGAAGTTCGTTAAATGAGTTGTAAATAGTGTAGCGTATCAATTCAAAAAGAAAAGACCGAAAATTACAATTCTCAGTCTTTAAATATGTTAAAAGTTTACAAAATTATTATCTCCAACCGCAGATGATTGCGCCCATTATACCGAGCGTTACAATCCAATATCCGGCATTGATAAAGATGTATTTAGCACTTTTTCGTTCAAATAAGGCGTTAGTTCCCAAAATTGGCAGTGCAATAAAAATACCTGCCAAAATACCATGAAGCGCACCATGCTTGAAGGTTCTAAATGCATCACCATAATCACTTAAAAAAGCGTCATAAGAAGGCAACATACCCAACTCGCCTTGTGCCAGACTAACAGCGCCCATTTGGTGGATAACCATTGAAGGAAGTGCACTAGCCAATAAAAAAGCAAAAATAAACGCCATAATAAATATTTTGGCCATGTTCCCGCCTTTAATCTTTTCTTCAGTCATGCCTGATGCTTGCATCCAAACGTTACCAAAAGTCTTTGGGTTGTACCAAATAAAGCCAACAACCATGGCCGAAATTGCCGCAACCAACATGGCGACAGGATTCAAAAATTCCATAATAAAAATGTTTAGTTAGTAGTTAAATGTAGCTAAAATTTCTATATAGCGTTTATTTTTAACACATTGCGAAAATTAAATGGACCGGGCCACAGCAACCAAAAGTTCATTATTGTCCTCTAAGGCTTTGGTGATAAACTCTTCTATTTCATCATTTTTTTCAAGGCCTTTTGCCAATAAAACGCCAAGTGCCAAAGCAACAGCAATTCGAGTTCCTACCTTTTTTTCTGCGGTATTAAAAAGTGGTTGCAATTCATCATAAGTCACGTCGTTAGCCAATTCTTGTATTTCAGCTTTCACTTTTTGCTGTTTGGCTTCTGGTAAATTGGTGTATTTCTTTCCCAACTGCTGAATAACATCAATAGACTTTCGTTGGGGCGGCTTATTTTGTCTGGTATTTTGTTTTTCGGCCTGTGGCTTTGGAGCCTGTTTTGCCCAAGAATCCCTTAAACCGACGGTTTTGTTGAATATCAATTTTTCAGTAGTGCTATCATTATCCACATTAAAATAGCCCAAACGTTGAAACTGGAACCTATTACCTACTTTAGCCTCTTTTAAACTTGGCTCAACATAAGCTTCAATGGTTTTTAAGGAATTTGGATTGAGGAATTCCATAAAATCTTTGTCCTGATGGGCATCAGGCGCCTCATCCATAAAGAGTCTGTCATATTCCCTAACCTCCGCTTTTATGGCATGCTGAATGGAAACCCAATGCAATGTACCTTTCACTTTTTTGGAGGTGTCTTCGGAATAAGTACAATGAATTTCTTCAATATTGCCTTTAGCATCTTTTACAACACGTTCTGCCTTTATGATGTAGGCGTTTTTAAGACGCACTTCTCCCCCTAATTTCAACCTAAAAAACTTATTGCTTGCTTCCTCTTTAAAGTCTTCCTTTTCAATGTAAAGTTCCCTTGAAAAAGGTACTTTTCTAAAACCGGCACTTTCATCCTCTTGATTGTTTTCGGCATCCAACCATTCAACTTTACTTTCCGGATAATTGGTAATAACCAATTTTACCGGGTCTAAAACAGCCATTACACGTGGTGCGGTTTTATTTAAATCTTCGCGAATACAAAACTCTAAAAGCGATACATCAATAACGTTGTCTCGTTTAGCCACACCAACAGTTTCAACAAATTTTCTTAACGATGCTGGTGTATACCCTCTTCGGCGCAAGCCCGAAATGGTAGGCATTCGGGGGTCGTCCCAACCAGAAACAATACCGTCTTCAACCAATTTAAGCAGTCTGCGCTTACTCATAATGGTGTAGCTTAAGTTTAATCGCGCAAACTCACGTTGTTTGGGCCTAAGCTTATCGACATCAACAACTTGGTCTAAAAACCAATCGTATAGTTCTCTGTGCGGTTTAAATTCCAACGAACATAAACTGTGCGATATCTGTTCAATATAATCGCTTTCACCGTGGGTCCAATCGTACATGGGGTAAATACACCAATCGCTTCCCGTTCTGTGGTGCGACTTTTTAAGAATACGATACATTATGGGGTCGCGCATCAACATATTGGGGTGTTGCATATCTATTTTGGCGCGTAAAATATGTTCACCTTCATCAAACTCACCCTTTTTCATACGCTCGAACAAGTCGAGGTTCTCTACCACACTCCTATTTCTGTATGGTCCGTCTATGCCTGGTTGCGTTGGTGTTCCCTTTTGTTCGGCCATGGCTTCGCTGCTTTGTGAATCTACGTAGGCCTTTCCTTCCTTTATCATGCTAACAGCCCAATCATAAAGTTGCTGAAAATAATCGGAAGAGAACAGTTCCTTATCCCATTTATAGCCCAACCAAGCTACATCTTCTTTTATGGCATCAACATATTCCTGCTCTTCCTTGGCGGGATTTGTATCGTCAAACCTGAGGTTTACCGGGGCATTGTAATATTCGCCCAACCCAAAACTAATGCCTATGGCCTTGGTATGACCAATGTGCAAATAACCATTTGGCTCTGGTGGAAAACGAAACCGTAGTTCATTTTTAGACATTCCATTTGCTAAATCTTCCTCTATAATTTGCTCAATAAAATTGAGTGATTTTCTTTCTTCAGTCATAAGAATTACTAAGATTGCTTTTGATAAAACAGAAACCACTGCTGTTAAACCAATTATTGTGCAAAATTAGGTAATTTTACTCTATAATTGAGATTTAAATAAGCCAATATGGGAATAATAAAAGTTGAAAATATAAGGGTATTTGCTTACCACGGTTGCCTAAAAGAAGAGACAAAAATTGGTAGCGATTACCGTGTTGACTTAGAGGTTGAAGCCAATTTACAAACTTCGGCAATTACAGATAAATTACATGATACGGTAGATTATGTTTTTTTAAACCGAGTGATTAAAGAGGAAATGGACATAGCCTCGCACCTACTTGAAACAGTTGCCAAACGTATTTTAAACCGTATTTTTAACGAAGACCAACTGGTAACCAAAGCTACAGTTTGGGTAAGCAAGCTAAACCCGCCCATTGGAGGCGATGTGGAACGGGTAACCATAAAAATGACCGAAACGCGCAAAAAGTGATTTTAACTATTGAAAAGTCTGAATTTTTTTTACATTTGCAGCTATAATGGCGTCATGGCCGAGTGGCTAGGCAGAGGTCTGCAAAACCTTCTACAGCGGTTCGAATCCGCTTGACGCCTCAAAAAAACTCCTTTGATTAGCAAAGGAGTTTTTTTATTTACTTACCATCACAATTCTATCCATTTCAATTCATTTCTAGCATGGTATTCTTTCAGTTTGGTTTTTAGCAATTGTTCCTTGGTTATCTTTTCATCATTAAACTTTTTTATTGTGTTTTGAAACCACTCCTCCCCTCTTAGATTGTCCCAGAACGGATCGTGCATTAAAACCAATCTAAAAAACCTTCCTCTTTCACCAAATTCCCATGATTTCTTTAAATAATCATAGGCCGTTTCTTTATCATTTTCATATGCAGCGAAAGCGCCTAAATCATAATACCCTGGTTGCTTAATGCCAGTCATTTCTTGCTTTTCAAGATTGCTCAATAACATATTCTTGAATGTTTTGAGGTTTTTTACTCCTTCTTCGGTCTTACCTATTTGTAGCTGAGCGTAGGCTAATCGCTGCAAGCTCTCATATACGTGAACAGTGTCCCTTTCTTCAACTAATTCTTTATCTTTTAAGTAATAGGTTTCTGCTAAATCGTAATTTTTCAAAAAGAAATTCGCATAGGCCATGTACCAATGGTGATTCTCTGAATCAATAGCGTTCCATTTATCCACATAATTTAGGGTTTCTTCAAACTCAGAATTTATTAAACTCACCCAACACAATCCTGCAATAATGCCAGTAGAATTAGGATATTTTTCGAGAGCTTCTTTAAAATATTTCTCTGAGAGGTTAGAATCAATATCAGCAAACATATTGCCCATGGCATAATAGTACCATTCCTCTGAATCGTCCGGTTTATTTACCGAAAGCCATTTTAAAATGTAATCGATACCTTTACTGAATTCACCAAAATTTAAATAGTGAATTCCTAGAGAGTATGAAATATAAACGTTATTCGGGTCGTATTGCAAACCAAGATTTAGATTTGCTTCTTGTTTATCGAATTCAAATAGGTCATGATATATATACGATCTATTTAGGTAAGACCAAGCATCGGCCGGGTCTAATTTGATGGCTTTATCCAATATAACCAGTGCTGAATCTGCCCATATTTTTTTTTGTGCACCAAATTCCTTTAATCTATACGTCAAATGGCCAAGGTAACGATAAGACCAAGCAAAGTTAGAATCTAAAGTAATAGCCTTCTTTACCAGATTACTAGCCTTATCAATTTCGTCTTTAGTCTGCCAATCTTTACTAGTTGCCTTTAAAAAAAGGTCATAGGCTTTGAGGTTTGCCGTTGGAGCATTTTCTATAATTTGTCTTTCTTCGGTAGTTAGAATAACTTCAAGGTTTTCCGCAATGGTTTTAGCTATCTCGCTTTGAACTGTAAATATATCGCTTATATCTCGGTCATAATTGTTTGCCCAAATCCTGTTTTCTTTTTCTCCCGCAATAAGCTCAACGTTTATCCTTACATTATCGCCAACCTTTTGCACGCTACCAGCCAACACATTTGCCACTTCAAGATTAGTGGCTATTTCATAGATATTTGGACTATTATCATTTCGATAGCGTTCAACCGAGGTCCGTGAAACCACTTTTAAGTCCCTAATCCTGGATAAATTATTGAGAATAGCTTCCATTACCCCATCAGAAAAATATTCGTTTTCCTTGTCGCTACTCAAATTTTTAAACGGAAGTACCGCAATAGATTTTTGAGGAAACATTGAGGCTTGAGAAACAGTTTTCTGTGCTATTTTTACTTCATTTTCATCATAAAACTTGAAATAAATAAACTGCCCTATCAATAATAAAAATAAAACGCCTAAAGTAAGGTTTCCTGTGAAAGGCTTTCTTTTATGGGCAGGTAATGGGTTGTTTTCAGCTTCTGGAGATGACATTTTAACAATGCCATCGGGGCTCAATTCAAAAGCCCAGGCAAGTACCAAGGCAACAGGAAAACCCAAAATTACAAAAACGATGACTGCCGTTATCATCCAATCGGGGAGATTAAGATGGGGGAAGGTTATACCCACTATCTGTATAATCAACCAGCTGGTTATGGCATATACAGTTGCCACCTTATAGACTTTTCGGCGCTTTAGTTCTTTGAAAAAGTTAGTAAGCTTACTGCCCATGTGAAATATTTAGTTTGTCTGTCATTAAATATAACGAAATATTGCTTTAGTTTAAATGAACTTATTTAGAATATAACTTATGCGTTTTTGGACAAAGTGGATTTTGTGTCCATTGATGTGCTGTGGGTATCAATAAAATCCATAAAAAAATAAAGTGTTTTATTGGGTTACTTAATCGGGCTCATTTGCTCCAATTTATCCTGTAACAATTCCTTTTCCTTGGGGAAAAAGCCTTGTACCAAAAGCAGTACGCCAAAACCCAAAATAACCAAAGCTATTATTTTTTTGGTTTTAAAAATAAGTCGAGGTGTTAACCTGTTTTTAAGCTTTTTGGCTATAAGTATTTTAACCAAGTCTACTAAAAAATAAACCACCAAAATGGTGCTCAAAAAAACCACCACACCATCTTTGGAACTGGTTAATGAGTTAGCCAAGACTATAAAAGCCACCCAACCCAACAGCACCCCAATATTGATAAAGTTTAGCAAAAACCCTTTAAGGAAAAGTTTTCCGTAGCCCTTTTTAATTTCAATTTTATGGTATTCCTTAAGTATGGCCCGAAATGATTTTGATGTTTTTATAAAGGAAATTATCCCGTAGGCTACCAACAAAACACCTCCAAAAATTAGAAAATTGGGGTCGTCTTCAATCTTATCCAAAAGCTTGCTTGTACTAAAAAAGGCAACCAAAATGAATAAAATATCGGCCAATATAACGCCCAAATCAAAGATTAAAGCACTTCTAAATCCTTTTGTAGCGCTGGTTTCCAAAAGCACAAAAAACACCGGCCCAATGGTAAAAGCAAGAATAATTCCAAAAGGAATGGCCGTTAAAATATCATCAAACATCATTGTGGCATGGTTTCAATACAAAGTAAGGAAAAAAGGCGTGTTTAAACAAAAACACACCTTTTTAAAACAACCATTTAAATTAAACTAAACGAAATTAACTTCCACTATAATTGAAAACTGCCTTTTAAATCAGCTTGGGAATTTCCACCAACAAACACATTGAACTCTCCTGGTTCTAGAATAAATTCACCCTCATTATTAAAAAACCCAAGTTCTAACTCTGTTAAAACGAACTCTATTGTTTTAGTTTGATTTGGCTCCAATTCTACCATCTCAAAACCTTTTAGCTCTTTAATAGGCCTTGTAACTCTGGCAAACAAATCATGAATGTACAACTGAACAACTTCTTTGCCTTTAACTTTTCCTGTATTCTTTAAATCAACAGAAACCTTAACTGAGTTATCTGAAATTTTTTCAACTTTTAGATTACTGTAAGCAAAAGAGGTATAACTTAATCCATAACCAAATGGATATAAAGGCGCATTGCTCTCATCTATGTAATGGGACCAGAACACATCATTGGACGCAGGAAGGGTAGGGCGTCCTGTATTTTTATGATTGTAATAGATAGGAATTTGACCAACATTTCTTGGGAACGTCATAGGTAATTTTCCACTCGGATTATAATCCCCATAAAGTACTTGAGTTATAGCATTTCCGCTTTGAGTTCCTAAATGCCATGCTTCAACTATAGCAGGTATATGCTCATCAGCCCAAGGTATTGCTAAAGGTCGCCCATTGTTTAATACCAAAATAATATTTTTATTTACAGCATATATTGTTTCCAACAATTCTTGTTGTAAGCTAGGCAATCCAATATCTGCTCTGCTTCTGGCTTCCCCACTTTGGAAGGCGTGTTCTCCCAAGACCATAACCACCACATCACTGTTTTTTGCTGCTTCAATTGCTTCAGGAAAACCACTCCTGTCCTTAGTGTTTATATTTAACTCCGAAGTGAATTTTGCTTCTCCATAAACAAAATCGGCACCTTTAGCATAGGTTAAATCGTTATTTGGATATTGTTGCATCCCTTCCAATATAGATACGGCCGTATTATCTTCTGCAGCAAGTCGCCAGCTTCCCAAAGGACTTGTTTTGTCTGATGCCAATGCGCCTATCAATGCTATTTTTAGGCCTTCCTTTTTTAACGGCAATAATTGATTTTCGTTTTTTAAGAGGACTATTGATTTCTTAGCCATATCCAAACAGGCTTCTTGAATTTCCTTGCAACCTATAACTTGCTTTTCTCTAGCCTCATCGCAATATTTATAAGGGTCGTCAAAAAGGCCTAATTCAAATTTCACTCTTAAAATACGGCTTACTGCGTCATCAATTAACGATTCATCAACCTTGCCGTCTCTGACCAATCCAGCCAATTCTTCCACATAGGCGTACGATTCCATGTCCATATCAGACCCCGCCTTTATGGCATATTCTGCAGCTTGTCTTTTATCTTTTGCAAAGCCATGTTTTACCATTTCTTTAATTGACCACCAATCTGAAACCACAAAACCATCAAACTCCCATTTGCCCTTTAAAAGTTCTCTTTGCAAGTATGCATTTCCCGTGGCAGGAATTCCATTCAACTCATTGAATGAATTCATAAAGGTTTTAACCCCAGCATCAAGCGCGGCTTTAAATGGTGGAAAAATGATGTTATTTAAAGTAGAACTACCTACATCCACCGCGTTGTAATCCCTTCCCGCCTCGGCAAAACCATAACCTGCCCAATGTTTGGCGCACGCCGCAACGGTGAATGGTGACGCCAAATCATTGCCTTGAAATCCTTCAACTCTTGCTACAGCAATTTTACTGCCCAAATACGTGTCTTCTCCAGCACCTTCCATAACCCGGCCCCAGCGTGCGTCCCTAGAAATATCAACCATGGGTGCAAAGGTCCAGTTGATCCCAGCGGCTGAAGCTTCCTTTGCCGCAACTTCTGCCGATTTCTTAATAGCCTTCAAATCCCAACTAGCAGCTTCCGCCAATGGAATTGGGCTCAAAGTTTTATAACCATGAATGACATCAAAACCTATAATTAACGGAATACCCAATCGTGTCTCCTCGACTGCTATTTTTTGAACTGCTCTTACATCCTTAACCCCTTTTACGTTTAGCATGGAGCCCACATAGCCTTTTCTAAGGTGTTCATATTTTTTTGCGGCATCACCATTGGTAGGTGTTGGGCCTGTAACATCCCAAAACCCATTGTATTGGTTCATTTGGCCAATTTTTTCTTCTAAGGTCATTTTAGACAATAAGTCGGATACTTTATTGTCAATTGATGCATCTGTATTTTCCATCCTCGTGTCCAAATCTGAATTCGCTTGCTTTTTACAAGCTAAAGCTAAAAAGACTAAGGCGCAAATACATATGTTTTTTAAATTATTCATCGCTAAACTTATATTTATAAATTATACCAAGATTCAATGTTATTCCATTGCGATTTTCTAAACCAAAATTCATTAAAACACGCTTTCGACATAAAATACAGAATTATTTTAAAACTTTATGGAAGCCAAATATTAGATTTGGAGAAAAGAAATGGGCGCGATATATCACCGCACCCACTCCATAACAAACAACTAAACTAAACTAATTTTTCATTAGCTTAAAGCTATTAATTCCTTGCTCTGTTTCTATTTGGGCAAAGTATAATCCTGTTTTTAAGTTTGATGCTTTTATTAATGTTTCATTAGTATTTGGTGAAAGTGTTAATACTTTTTTACCTGAAATGTCAAACACATTAATCGTTAATATTTTAATATCATTTGATCTCAATATCCAACTATCATTTGTTGGATTAGGGAAAACCTTAAAGGCCTTTAAAACATGTTTTTGGGTTGATAAACTGGCCACTTGCTGTACATCGTCAAAGTAAAAAGTTGAGGTGTTACTGCCATTTCCAGCGTTTCCGAAATCAAACATAAATACCAGGCTATCAAAATTGCTAACCCCAACTGCTGAAAAATCCCAACTTAAGGTCTCCCATCCACCAGAAACAGTTGTATAGGCGTCTCTTTCGGTGGCGTTACCCCTGTTGGCCTGTTCTTCCAATTTTATTTTTACCGTAGTCCCCACAGGTGCTTCAGTCCACAGCCTGAGCGTTAAATATTTTTTACTACTGAAGTTTAAACCTTCGTTAAGATTAATATAAACGCCTGCCCAAACTTGGCCTCCATCCCTTACAATCTTTGCTAAATTAGCACTGGTATTACCACTGCTTTGTGGTGCTTGAACTGCTTCTACAGTACCTGTGCCGCCATCAAAATTATTAAAGTCTGTTGTGGTTGGATCGGTTTCAAAATCAAATGGCAATCCAGTATTTTCGCCTATTGGTGTGCACTCAGAACCATCATATGTAAATGTCATTCTGCCAAGGTTAATCTCACCACCATCAGCAACCAATCTAAGGACATGTACACCAGCTGTAAGATCAATATTGCTCACGGCCTCGGTACTCCAATTGCCCCAATCACCAGTATAACTAAAAACAATATCTGGGCTAACTTTTACATTATCGATTTCAAAATAAATGGGGCCACCACCACTAGTATTACCACTCGCATAGCGTAGGTCTACATTATAGCATCCTGCTGTTTGAACATCAATGGTATATTCCATCCATTCTCCGTTAGAAATCCATCCCACAGTATCGCCTTCAGATACAATGGATACGGCATCAACATCCTCACTCGTTCTAAAATCTCCATTGTTGCCTGTTGAAGCATCGAAATAAGCGATATTTTGGCCGCTTCCCCCTTCAAATATATCATAATGGCCTGCTTCTATGGTACCTGGAATGGTTGATGGCGTTCCCGAATATGGCACCTGATCTCCTACCTGAATTGTGATTATATTGCTTACAGCAAAACCTGAGGAAGTGTATATTTTTGAGTACATATTATAAATTCCCAAGGCTAAGTTTCCTGTGTTATATTCATAAGGTGCAGTAGTATCATCCGCTAATAAAGTACCGTCATTATAAAATTCGACTTTTGTAATACCGCTTCCCGTCGTAACCGTTGATAAATTTGCAACGCCATTTTCTGATGTTTGATAAACATCTGAAGAGATGGTTCCTGCTACACCAACATCTTTACTTGTCGTCATGGAATTGGCTGGAACGTCCAACATAAAACCATCCGAAAAAGTAACTGATATGGGTGCATCTGAATAATTATGGGCCACATAAGTTTTATCGCCACCGTCATTAAAAACGGCAGCAATTGGGTAATTAGCGGTTATGCCAGCATCCAATTGCCCCATGGCGTTCATAGCGTGTAACCAGTGATATGTTTGTGCGTCCGAAATTCCGAACTTTAAAACTCTATCAGGATCTGCATTGTAAAGTGAAATTGCTTCAGCAGGATCTATGAATGAAAGATATTTCCAAATGGTGTCGTGCCATAGATTGGGATTGGTATCATTTGGATTTAAAATGCCAGTGTTAGCCTTCAATTCATCCCAAATAGTTTGAACATAAGCCGTATTTTGACCAAGATATAAGGAACCTCCATGCATCGGATACATTTCAATGACATAAGATGCTGTGATATCTCCAGTCCAAAATGTTTGATTGTCATAGGCATTCCCCCATACGCGCGATACCAAACTATAGGGATGTGACGGACTAAAGTTACGTTCATACATGTCTAGCCAATACTCTTCAATGGCTGTTTGTTCGGTTGTGTACAAATAAATTCCTAAATCGCGAATAGCATCATTCTCGGTTATAGTTCCCCAGTGAATCAACGATGAATTGAACTGCATACTTTCTGAAGTGGATTCTTGATCGTTGCCAAATGGGAATGTTGCGAAACCATTGGCCCAACAATGACCTGCATAAGGACTAAAATTTCTTAAGAAAGGAAATTGCGCATCGTTTCTATTTGATGATGCCGCATCCCTAACCAACAAGTTTACCATGTCTCCCCAATCGTTGGCCCAACCAGGTTCAAATTGCTCCATAAATGCTGCAGCGTGTATAAAATAGCCCCAATGAAAGTGATGGTCGTTAAGGTTATTATCTTGTCCATGCCCAGCAGGATAACCTAGCATGGCGGACCAATCGTTGTTGTAATAAAACAGAAAAGCCACCTCGCCCGCCTGATAGCTAAGCCAATCTTCTAAACGCTCCTTGATGGTTGCCACCATTTTATCTCTAGCAACAGTATTCCCCATTTGGTCTACAATTCTAGCTGTTTGAATCAAACGGTTCATTACCTGACCTTCATTATAAGAATCTGTCCATGTTGCTAAGACGTCATTTTCAATTTGAGCTATTTTTGTGTGTAAATCCGCGGGGCTGAAACTTGGGCTATAATTTGCCAAATTGGGCATTGTGGGAAGAATGCCTTTAAAAACATTTTCAGTAGTAAAGGAGTTGCCATCCAAAGTCTTTAATTCACCTCTAACGGTGCTGTAACTGTATCCCGATGGGGAAGGGGAACCAGAAGCTAAATTACTCCATTGGTGTGGCAATAAACCCAATAGCATGTTGGTATTTGAAACAGAGCCATCTTTCACATCAACAGATGCAATAAGAGTACTTGTTACAGCCGACGTACTTTCATTAAAACTCCATGAAACCTCGGTGTTGGTTGGAAAAACATAAGCATACTTTTTATATTCACTAGCAACAGTAGCCACGTTTGAGGCCGTTAGCGGAATCATGGCCATGGACCAATAATTATTCCCATTTAATGTTGATGTATACTTGTTTCCGTTTTGTGACCAGATGCTGCCCACAGGAGCATAGATAGCATAATCTGCACCTGCGCTTGCGTTTGCAACTATAATCATTTCATTGGAAATTGTTACAGCTCCAGAATTAATGATTATTTCAACAACGTCATTGCTATCTTTTTCAAAATATATAAATGGCATCCCTATACCAGACGTTGCATCTAAGCTATGCGAACCATCATCCCAATTCATGGTAACCGTCCAATCTGAATAATCTGAAACAGTGGCATTGGTTGCGCTTAGCCCTTGTAGACCAACAATAATAGGTGCGGAGTCACCGATAGGCCCCCAAGGAATATACGTAACTATTAGGCCCTGATTGGTTGTTTTCATGGTCATGGGATAATTAAACAAATTATCGGCATGATCAAATTTAATTAGCGAGGACCACCAGTCGTTTGTTGGAACAGGTTTTCCTAATGCATTTCCACTTAGTTGAGGAGTTCCCGAAGGAAAACCATTTCTTCCAGCAGAATCTGTTCCTGGAAAAATACTGGTATAACTACCACTTCCTACTGTAACTTGCGCATTTGACTGCCCTAAAAACATTAACAAAGCTAAAACTAACAATGTTGTGATTGATTTTACTTCCATAAAAAAGGGTTGAATTTTTGAAACCAAAAAGGCGCTGTTCAAAGCGCCTTTTCTATAAACAACTAAACTAAACAAGTTAACTACTGTTTACTGCTTAATAAGCTTGATGCTTTTAGCTCCAGTTTCTGTACTTATTTGTGCAAAATATAATCCTGATTTCAATCTAGACCCATCAATGGTCGCTTCGGCTTTCAATGGAGCTATTGACAATACTTCCTTGCCCATAACATCAAATACTTGAATAGATGTCATTTTAATGTCCTTGGTTTTAACCGTCCAACTATCTTGTGTTGGATTAGGGTAAAGGCTAAACGAAGCCAAGTCAAATTTATCAGTGCTAAGCGTTGTGTTTTTATGAACATACAAATTATCATACCACACTAAACTATTAAGATTAGAGGTAATTCCAAACTCTTTAAAACCATCAAAGGTGGATAAATCTACAGGTACATCCACAGATAACCAACTCCCTGCTACTAAAGCAGGAGAAGTAGCAATATTTAAAAGAACTTCTAATGCGGCGCCTCCTGGCTGTTGAACAAATTTTAAGTTAAACACAGAAGAGGTTAAGTCGGTGCCACCCTGTATGTAAATATCAACATGCAAATAAGTAAACGTAGAGGCATCAACACCTGCATCTAATACTATACCTTGACAAGGATTGTTTAAGTATTGTATTGTTGGATTACCATCAATCATAACTTCAGCTACAGATCCAGCACTACACCATCCAGCGTCAAAATTGCTGGCAACATCTGTATATGCATCACTATAAAGAGAAATTACATCAGTCGCCGCTCTTGCTGGGGGAGTTGGGGCTGCAATGGTAGGAGGTGATGGACAAGCGTTAGGGCAAGAGCCTCCGCAATCAACACCCGTTTCATCTCCATCTTGAATACCATTTGAACATGTATCTGAACTAGCTGGCCCAGAAATATTATCTACGTAAAAGGTTCTTTCGTCAGCAGATACCTCAGCAAAAGCTGTAGCTCCTGGCGCCCAATATGCATGAATTACAAAACCATTATAAACACCATTTGCCATAGCCGCCTTTCCGTCCAAAGAAGTATTGAAGGTAAACGAAAGTGTTTGCCATGTGTTGTCACCATTATGAGTAACAGCAGCTGCGGCTTCAGCACCAGTACCATCATTAACTTTAACCAAAAAAGTGATAGCCGTGGCCGACTTAACATCTATTGTCATAGTTTGGGTGCTCGTTAAATCAACGTCTGTTGTTAAATTCAGATTGATTCCTTGCCAAATTTCTCCAGCAGAGTTGGCTATAAATTCTGCAACCTTAGTTCCATTGGTGCCTGCATCGGTAATAAGGTTAACTTGCAAAGCATTGCCGTTTCCGAAAACCCCACCGTCGAAACCGCCACTTTCTCCATCCTCAAAACCTAATAATAGATCTTGGGAGAACCCAAAAGAGGCGATTAAAAAAGATAGTAATAATGTAAATTTTTTCATAATAAATAGTTTTAGATTAATGTTTAAATTCTTATTCTTAATTCCGTTACGTTGTGTTCCAAAGATAGATGGAGATAATTAATATATTCCTATAAGTCACCCATACAAAAAGCATACATTTTAAAATATTAATGTATTTTTTGAGAATCCTTTAAAAAACCTTTTAATAACAGTGCTTTTCAACAGATTTAGACTTGTAAACATTGCGGCAAAAACATGTTACAATTTAGCCTTGTTGTGGTCATGTTGTGGTGGCAAGACCATCTGTTTGCAAAAAGTTTTTCTTTAGCCGAAAACTTAATAGATATTAGAAGTTTCCAAACTATATTTTAAATCGAATAAATTAGCCTAATCGCCTGACTTTTAAAAGCTAAACGAATAGCTTTTTATTTTTAAAAACGATTGGTGTACTATAAAATTTAGGCTTTTCATTTTTGTCCCATAGCCCCCAATATGCACCTACGTCACCCTCGGCACCAACTTTCCAAGATTCGTCAAATGAGGAAAAGTAAAATATATCTATGTTATCTTCTTTAGACCACAACTGTGTATTAATAAAATACTTCATGGCATTTTCGGTTGAAGGCATAGCACCGCTTAAGCCTTCCCCCTGACTTGGCCATCCCGTTTCTGTAATGATTACTTTTTTACCTTTAGCCGCTTTCATTGCTTGGTGAAACATGTCCTTCATATAAATTAAAGAATACTCAATACTACAACCCTCCCAATATGGGTAACAATTAGCCAAAATAACATCGCAAGCCTCTGTTATCTTTGGTCTTTTGGTGAACTCATAATATGCATCTACATAACCAACTGGCACCTGAGTAAGATTATTTTTAACATCCTTTATAAAGGCCAATAATTCCTCTTCCGTTAAGTCTCCTCGATACATTACCTCATTACCTACTGCGGCAATATCCACGCATCCTTTGTTAGCTAAATTCTTTAAACCTTCTATTTCCTTTTTGTTAATTTCAGCATCATTTCCAAGCCAAGCGCCAACTAGAGTTTTCATGCCCATTTCTTTGGCGATTACAGGAATTAGCTCGTTACCTTCAGTACATGAAAACGACCTCACCCATTTTGTATAAGGTTTTAAAATAGTTAATCGTCTTCTTATTTGTTCTTCTGACAACTGATTTCCAGGTTCTTGTCCTTCTTCATATGGGCTAAAGCACAAACCGTGCATACCATTTTTAAGCACTCTTTTAAAATAATTCTGTAATCCCTTTAAGGTTTTGTTATCGAGGTTTTTCCCTGATAACGCCATAATTTTATCAGCTCTGTACGACATAGTATTTAGATATTAAATTTTAAAGTTCTCCTCTTCTTTTTACCAATTCCGCCTTTATCTCCCTAGCCTTTGCTTCATTTAAGCTATATTTCCACATGACAAACATGGCCATTGCGGCTGTTGTTGCAGGAACTATAATATCTGCGATTCTGAGACGCGTCATAGTTTCAATAGCCTGCTCACTGACATTTTGATCAAAACCAACAATTTTCAAAATCACTCCGCTTAATATAATTGCTAAGGCCTGTCCTAACTTCACCATCCACCAATAAATGGCTCCAAAAGTTCCTTCTTTACGGGGCATTCCGTTTTTTAACTCATCTAGATCACAAACATCTGCAGTCATACTCATCATCAATGTAAATAGACCGCCCATACCGAAAGCAAATAAAGGTATTGGCAAAAATATTAACCACGGGATACCATTGCTAGTATCAACACTAAACCAAGATATTCCAGCGCTTTCTAGATAAGGGTTTAAAAAATCAAATATTGAAGTCACTCCTCTGTTTAAGGTTTGTCCAAATGATGTTTGATTAAATCTATCATTAAGTTCAATATTAAAACCCCACCATTTGAGTATATATCCTATGATTGACAGAAACGTTGAAATTAAAAATGCATTCCTTTTACCCCATTTTGTAGCCATTTTAGAAATAATAGGAATAACCACAAAAGCGGTTAACATGGCATTAAGTGTATTAAACCAAGCAGGCCAAGTTCCAGCTTGTTCCCAACTTCCTTGATTCATATAAAACACTATTATGAAAACAGAAAAAGCAGCTACGAGTTGAAACCCGTTGAAAACTAAAAAAGTTGCTCCACAAAGTTTCATGAAGGGTTTGTTTTTAGAAACCTGCTTTATCCCCTTTACCAATTCCTTCATGTTGGATGCAAGGGTCTTAAAGTTAATTTCTTGTCTGTTCTCCATATTGGCAGAATCTATACCTCTACAAAAAATAGCCGGCAAAATACCAAACAAAATACAAACACCCCCAACAAGTACAGCCATTGTTCTTACACCTTGAGCAGGGTTTTCAAACGTATTCACATCCGGAATAATAACATATAACCAAGGCACTATCATCCAGGCTATTTGGCCCATGGAATTTGCCAAACTCATAAGTCTGGTTCTTTCATTATAATCCGATGTCATTTCATATCCTAAACCGACAAGAGGTGTTGCAAACATGGTATTACCAACAAGGAATAGGATTTGTAAAATCATTACATACCAAAAATTAAATGTCTGTGACGCATTTTCATCTAGCTGCCACATCAGAATGAAAAGTATTCCGCTAATAATCGCGCCACTAAATATGTAAGGCCTTCTTCTTCCCCATCTGGACTTTGTATTATCAGATATAAAACCCATTATGGGATCTGTAAGTGCATCAAAAATTCTAGGTAAACCTCCTAAAAGACCAGCCCAAACGGGATCCATGCCGAATGCCGTTAAAATGAATACTTGAAGGTAAACACCCAATACACCAGGCAAAAGATTAAGAACAAAGTGTCCAGCACCAAAGGCGGCCTTTTGTCCAACGGGAACTTTATCTCGAGCTGCTGTTTTTATTTTTGACATAATATTAATTTATTTAGTTAATAGTATTTATCTTTTTGAAATTATAATTGTTTGAATGGCTTGTGCGTCTATTGTTATCTCAACACTCTCTTTACCTAACGATAGGTTTATGGCTTTTGGGGTTTCAAATTCATTGAAAAGCACTACGGCAATGGAACCATCAGGGTTTTGTGCGGCTGTTGCCATAAGCGTATCATCAGAGTTTTCCAATCCTATAATTTTTGCTTCAGGTCTTATATATTTGCTAAAATGAGCCATGGTATAATAGAGCGGTGTAAAGTAGATTTCATCAGCCACAGGGTCAACAATTACTGGAGCTACACACCAGTTTTCAAACCAATTTGGCCCTCCTTGTTTATCTAGCAACATATTCCAATCTACCCAACCATCTACCCAATTATTTAGGCAACCAATAATATCCCTTGCATAACGGTTTATCGGCGAATATTTGGGATGGAGATATTTCTCTTCGTCTGAAGCCCAATCCCAACCCCAATCCGTAGCTTCCTTTTTCCAATACCATGCATCGTCATTCCAATGAGGTATTTCAGAATCGACGCAACCTTCAGTCTCAATCAAATATTTATCTGGAGCCTTGTTGTGGGCATATTGCAAGGCTTCAGGAAAATAATCATAGGTGCTTTCATACCAATGTATTGCTGTTCCATCAAAATATTTTGAGGAAGCTTTATCACGATACATCTCATCTACCCATTCCTTTAACCCTGCTCTATTTTGATCATACCCTAAAATAATCTTATCGCCATATCCATCTGTCTCTAATTTTGGTCCCAAGTGAAATTGCACAAAATCGGTCATTTCTTTAGGAGTAAAATGCATACTTTCCCAATTATTGCCATTTCCGTGGGGTTCATTTTCAACAGTGAATCCCCATATCTCAATACCTTCAGACTTGTAGGCCTCCAAATATTTTGAAAAAAACAAAGCCCATGTTTCGTAATACTTTGGAAGAAGTTTTCCTCCAACCCAATGTTTATTGTCCTTCATCCACGGTGGAGCTGTCCATGGTGATGCGAATATTTTAAAGCCATCTTCTGATACAGCCATGGCATCCTTTATCATGGGGATTAAATCGTCTCTATCATCTTCAATTGTAAAATGGTCTAGATTTATATCGTCTTCCACCGGAGCATAAGAATATTGGCCGAGCGAGAAATCGCAAGAATTCATATGCGTTCTTGTCAAAGAGTACCTTGCTCCCTCCTTGGCAAAATAAGCCTGTATAATAGTGTCCCTATTTTTTTTGCTGAGTTGGTTTAACAGATAAGCAGAGGACTCGGTAAAGGCCCCTCCAAACCCCGTAATGGTTTGAAAAGTTTCATTAGGATTTATTTTAATATTTACCAAGGAGTCGACTTCTTTGAACTCTGTAAGCTTGGTAAGCTTACTACCTTTTACAGATGTTTCAAAAACTTCAACTTTCAACTGTTTTTTGGTTTCATTACAGCTCATTGTAACTAAAAAAAGTAAAACGATATATAACTTTGTTAACTTCATTTTTAATTTGAATTATTGATGCGCTATACTAAATTCTTCGGGTGTAGGTGGCACCAAAACCTCTTTCTTAAGCGCGTCTTTATCTCCATTATATGTTTTTGTAATATGCTTTCCGTTACGGGTTAAACCGTCAAAAAGACCTTTATCAACCAAATCCCAAATGGCATATTTTGCTTCCCCGTTTATCTTGAATAAACCAAAATGGTTTTCAGAACCCATCGTATTTCGAGCATCTTTCCATTGTTCATCAAAAGCTTCAAAATAAAAACAAGAGATGTTGCTTTTTATGGTCCAATCCCTTATTAATTCGTAATAGCGCCCAGATTTATACTCATCGCATGCTCTGGATCCTTCTACACCATAGTGACCGTCCGACACGGTTGCCCATCCTGTTTCCCCAATGTGTATGGGTTTATTTACCCCTAAACTTTTCATGTGGTTTGAAACGCTATCATATTGCTTTTGTGCAAATTTTAAAGAACGCTGCATAGCCGATTCTATCTTTTCTTCATCGGAAAGTCCTTCTTCATTTTCGGGCACTAACCAAAAAGTTGGATTGTAGTGCGAATTGTGCATAGGGTAGGTGTGCATAGAAATATAGTCTACAGCCTTGATGAGTTCTTCCAAATCCTTGGTGTGATAACTGGAATCTCCACCGCCCCACGATGAAAAATCATCAGAACTGGTAATCCATAAGCTTTTAGGGAGTTCTCCTTTTTTCTTTAAATCCTGCAGGTAGTTTACCCATTTTAGTATAACATTCGGCCTAACAAAATAGTTTGTCGCCCAATTTACCATAGCCTCATTGCCTACTGCTATAATTTTAACAATATCCGGGTATTGCTTTGCTAAAGTTACCGCTCTATTAATTTCACCTTCGTTTTGCTCGCTTTCAATTTCGTGATTGGGAGTTTTGCCCGTCCAGGCATTTTTGCAATCTATCCATGCGCCCAACATTACGTACATTTCAAAATTTGGGTCTTCTAACTTCAATTCCTTAATGACCTTCAATAAATTGGGAACTTGTTGGAGCTGTACATTATACGTTCTTAAGATTTTAATTCCCATTGCTGCCAAAATCTTCATGTCTTCTTTAAGCTCTTTCATTGTTGGTTGCACATCGCGTGTTTTTTGCCTGTATCCACCATATGAAATAGCTATATAATTTTGATTTCCTAAAATGTCAGCAGCTGTAATTTGATTTTCTTGTTTTGGTGCTTTGTTACATCCTAACATCATGATTAAAATTGAAAGTGTTATATATTTCTTAAGCATTGACATTGCTTATCTTTTAATTGAAACCTCTATACGGTTTAGTTCTCCTTTTCTCTCAAAAATCGACTTAGAAATATCATGGCTTAACGTTAATTCATTAAACTCTAGATTTTCCCCATTGTTAAAATACACCCTTAACCTGCTCTCACCAGAAAGTTTATAAATAACCGGTACTTGGCAATAGGTAAAGCATAGTGTACTGGCTTCTAAATCAATTTCCTGATCCTCTTTATTAATATTTGTAAAATGAAATATTGACGGCTCGTTTAAAAACTCGTTCATTTGCAAGAGACTTGAATTGAACTTTATTTGCCCGTGTTCAACAAAAATTCCCAATTCACCAAATCGACTTAAAACATCTTCTTTTACTTGTCCTGTCATTCCAGGTTGTTGGGCTCCTTTAGTTGCAGGTGTATGTGAATAAGGATCTGTTGGGAATGCCCCGTACAATTCTGGTGATTTATGTACGCCGATACCAGCGTTTATTTCGTAATAATGGTCTAGAAGTTTACCAATAACTACTTCACTTTCTTTTGAGTTGATAGCCAACCAACAATTTTCTTGAACGGCAAGCAATAGTTTAGAAACCATGTGCCAGTAAATAGATCCTAAACCTTCATAACCAAAGAAAGTACCTGAGCGACCCGTAAAGGATTTGTGGTCAAAAATGTCCTCGAAAATTTGAAGCAATAAAGCTTTATCTTGTTCTACCAATGGCTGATATGCCATATCTAACTTTGAGAGCTCATCGTTTAGACTATTCGCATTATTGAAATTGCCGTTAAAATGGTAGTCCCCTTTAATGTCTTGTTCTATAACCCGCTTGTTTCCATTGGCTACCAAGGTTTTTAGAAGTTGTGATTGTTCTACTTTTTCAAATGGAATATTGTTCTTTTTATCAAATCGAGGCAATTCTTTGTTTGGGTACAAAATATAGCTGTATTGGTCTTCTCGAAACAGGGCGCTATTTTTTAAACCATCAAGTAAACTCAAAGCCTGACTAGGGGAGAGGTAACCCGAGCTTAAAACTGCTACTTGACCTTCCAACATTTCAGACAGATATGAGATTGAAACTTCCTCTTCATTTTCTACTGTCATTAAATTATAGGCATGATACATATTATCATGTCGCTTGTTAGCATCAATACTATGCTCCAAATACGCTTTAGCTAGCTCAATAAAACTGGAAATTTGTTCCAGGTTTAACAATGTTTTTTTATTAGAAAAGCCTTGGTTGTATATTTCTTCGCGGTAATTGCTTCCTGCAGTTCCCAAACCGTCTAAAACCGCTTTTCTGGACCTATCTGATATTTTACTAGACAAAATGGGCGCATTGGATTGTAGCGTTTTAAAGACTTCGTTGAAAAAAACAGCCAACTCTTGCGATATTTCAACTTCATTGATGTTGGCTTTTGAAACAACATTTTCAAAGAAATTTAAAAATCTGTATAGATAATACAGCGTAACCATGGAAACACCATTGCCAACCAAGGCGTTGTTGGCATCATTCCATTCTGGACGTTGAGTGTTTAGCCAAATACCGCCTTCTGGAATAAAGTTTGATATTTTTGACAACACTGTTGCCAACAATTTTTCCATCAAGTTAACGTGATGTATTTTCGCGTTTCTGTCTTCCAACAACGCACCATCGACCCCTAAAACATCTCTTTTATCATTGATTTTTGCATCCAACTTATGGTCAAAATCAATAGTGTCTTTTGGATTTTTTAAGGTGTCTCTGTAGTTCTTTATCTTGTATGGTACATTGGCATAAACAAACACATCTTGATTAAATCCTGTTTCTAATTTACCAGGGTAGTGGTCTTCAATAAATTCCAAGAATTTTAATAGGTAGATAATTTGATGGTCGCCCCAGTAACCAATGTAAGACCAAGGGTCGTGCTCTTCTATGACCTCCCAATCAAAACCATCCTTTGTAACTCGATACGGGTTATAGCCTTCAAAAGTCGTGGCATTTAAAAACTTGTGTATCATGCCTTCAATAAACTCAGGGTAGGAGTGAGCTAGCGCTTCCCAGTTCTGGAAAATATCGCGCCAATTGCCTTCGTAATCTAAAATCTTGGACCCATCTACTTCACTTCTTGTATTGATGGAAAATTTGTTCCAAGGTCTGCTCGGGTCACCATGTCTTCTACTAAATTTTAACGGCAAATATTCGAAACAGAGACGTTTAAAATCTTTGTTTTCATCTTGTTCTGCCAAATTCTGAACATCCTTTAAACTGAAATTTTTACTTAAATTATTTAAAACAGCTTCCTTTTCTCTAAAGACCTCCTTGTTCGCTTTGGAAATATATTTTATGAAATCTGATTTTTCAATGTTGTACCCATCATCAAAAATACCGCCTCGCATGATGTTGAAAAGTGTATTGGAAAAATGCCTGGTATTAATCAATGAATCTGCTGTTAGTTGCAATCCATCTGACGCACCAGTTAAATTGATGAGATTTTTTGTACCGGCATCAATATCCCTTTGAACTAAGCTGAACAGATTTTTTTCAGTTTTGATTGTTTCCGAAATTCGAACAACATCTGTGATGGATTGGTTAACATTGGCAACAAACATCCAATTCTTTTCAGATTTGGGCAGTAATTCAATTTTTGAAGAAATAAAATAAGCGCCTTTCTCGGCTTTTACATCTACCTCTTCTTGAATCTTTTCACCTCTTCTAAAATTGTCCAACTGAAGGGAAGACAATAAATGTGTTGCGTTTTCAATACCATGAGACCATACGGTATTTGCCTTTAGGGCCTCACTGGGCTCAGCTTTGTCAACAATTACGGCGCTTAATGCAAAAACACCTAAACCAGAATCCTTTTGGAGTTCGCTTTTCTTGTAAGCGTCAACCAAATTGCTTCTACTGTTTTGCAAATCTGAAGAAACACTTGCGGGTAAAATATTTTGCAAACCATCAAGTAGGGTAATCTCAACAGCATTTTCGTTGGTATTAATAAGGGTTGACTTTTTTACAAAGCCGAACTCGTTACTACTGTTCCATTTATACCTGAATGTTAACCCCAAGTCAATATTATGCTCTTCAAATACAATTTTATTTCCAAATTTGTTTTTGTAGAGATTGGTTTGGGTGTTATAGATACCCATTTGTCTGATTGAAAAGGGTTCCCAAATATGGCCTTTTCCATTTATTTTAACCTGAAAGATGGCTTTGCTGCCCGTGGTTTCGGCCATTTCGGTAATCTTATCGTCAGTATAGTAAGGAAAAAGGGCGTACTCTGCATTCTTGCGGCCAGCAGTTAAGCCTCCGTTACTTGAAATGAACATCCAGTGGTTTGAATCGCTTACAATGCTCATAAAAAATGGACGCATTTTATCGCTGTTCGAAATTTTGTAAAAATCTTCATTATTGAAGTTTACCAATTCTACTTTAACTGTATTATCATTTTTTGAAATCATTGCTTCGCTCATCTTTATAGTGGTCTCCATAGTTCTAATAAATTCATTTGTTGCTCTGAACTAACTTTATCATGTTGTTAACAATTCTCCTTCTTATTCATTGAATAAAAAAACAAACGCCCTTCTAGTTATTGTTCCTTTCTTAAATCTTATACCTACAAAATGTTTTAATTGCAGTTGGTGCAGATAAGAGAAACGTTATCTATAACAACAACTCCTAATTCAGCTCCCATATCAAAAAGAACACGACTATTTGCTATTCCAAAATCGGCAGACGACAAATTCAACGTAAAAGTTTGTGTTGTTGTGGTTAGGCTTACTGTTTCCGTAGCCGCAGTCCAAGGGTCTTGATTTAGTCCAATGCCTGCTAAGATAGTTCTGTTTCTATCGGAGGATGCATCAAACGTAAGCGTGTAATTCTTGCCTTGTTCAATGGCAACCACTTGGCTTAAGTTGACATCAAAAGGATTACCAGCTGCGGTTACATCAGCTAGGTTATACGAATTGCCACCATCCATTTGGACATTTAAGGCATTACCGCTCCATGCTGTGCCACCATTCTCAAAGTCTCCGTTGGTTAAAAGGCCATCATCAAAAGGCCCTACTCCAGAACCTGTTCCGTATAGCACCAAATCATCAAAATAATAGGTGTCCGTATTGTTGGCATTCAAATCAAAGAAAATGACAATTTTATTAAACTTGCCACTATCTGCACCGGTAAAAGGAAACATTAATTCCTCCCATGCACTAGTAACTGAAGTGGTCACAAATTGCTCGGTGCTGTTGCTAGGATTACCAATCTCTTCTAGCTTTATTCTAACTTCAGTATTTGCTCTTGCCGACCAAACTTTTATTTTTAAGCCAGTATTGGAGGTAAAATCTAATTTCGAATCCAAATCTATTTGATTATTGTCCCATGGGTTATTGCCGAGTTTTGTGATTTGACCGACCTTACATGACTTATTAACACCATTATCAAAATCTGGATTATCAATCCAACTAAAATCAGCTCCATCTTCTATAATACTAGCTGATGGGTCTTCCATAAAAGTTAAATTAAAATCGGCTCCAACGAGTGATTGCATGGTTTCACTTTTGCAAGGATCAGGAGGTGTTTCTATTTGAGTAATATCATCAATATAGAACTTTCCAGAAGCAGTTCCGGGACCATCCACAAACATGGTTAATCTTGAATAACTTGCAGCCGAATTAAAGGTGAACATTATTTCTTCCCAACCCGCACCTCTATGGTTTGCAGTAGTTTCTATATTGCCCGAAGTGCCTTCTTCCAATTTGAGTAAGATACTAATTGGTGCATCAGACCAAAAAAGCATTTTAATTGTTTTGAGCGTGGATAAATCCAACGGCGAGCCTAAATCAAAATAAAATCCTTCCCATTGTGAGCCAGAATTTGTGATTTCACCCACTTTTGAGGTGTTAGGGTTTGCTCCGGAAGGGTCGGGGTTATCAACAATATCAAAAGCTACTCCTCCAAAAACTTGGGCTTCATATTTTGTGTTTGCCCCATCAAACGAAATGGGTAGCGAGGCAATTTCAGGTATTAGAATTGTAATTTCACTCTCAAAGGTGTCTGAAGCACCCGCCACATTCATGGCCTTTAAACTTACCGTGTATGTGCCATTCTCAAAGGTTTTTACCGGATTAAACAGTGTAGATGAGGTACCATCGCCAAAACTCCATTCATATTTATAGGCGTTTTCGGAAATATTAATAAACGTTACAGTACCCGTATCTATGTTAACCGTATAGGTGAATGCGGCATCTAATTCAAGAAGTAAAGCATCATCTTCCTCACAACCCATAAAAAAGGTCACAATCCACAATAAGACAGAATATTTAAATATTTTAAGAAGTGTTTTCATTGTTCTCAATTTTTTCTATTTGTTTCTTTGGTAAACCCTTACATAATCGACAAGCATGGTTTGTGGAAATATGGTTGATGCATTTGGTGGCCCAGGTAGTTCTCCGCCCACCGCAAGATTAAGGATGATATAAAATGGACCATCGTTAAACACCCACTCGCCAGGCACGTCATCAGGGGTAATCTGATTGTAAAGCATATCGTCAACATAATAATTAATGTAATTTGGACCCCATTCTATCCCAAAAACATGAAAACCTGTATCGAACCTATCATCCTCTAATTCAAGAGATTTACTGATTGATTCTGCTCCCGAATAACCTGGTCCGTGAACCGTTCCAAATATTCTCGTAGGTTCGTCGCCCACATTCTCCATGATATCAATCTCACCAATTTGAGGCCAAATTTCAGTACCGTTGCTATCATCACCCAGTAACCAAAATGCTGGCCACAAACCTTGCCCCCAAGGTAATCTTATGCGAGCTTCGAACCGGCCATAGGTTTGTTCAAACTTGCCTTTAGTTAGTAGTCTTGCGGAAGTATAGGAAGAGCCTTCAAAATCTTCTTTTTTGGCGGTAATAATCAATACACCATTTTGAACGGTGACGTTTTCAGTACGGTCTGTATAATATTGAAGTTCGTTATTTCCCCAACCATTTTGTCCTGTTCCGATGTCGTAGCTCCACAGAGTAGAATTTGGAGCCCCATCAACATCAAATTCGTCAGCCATTACAAGGTTTGTAATGGTGGTGACCGTTTGTGTTTCGTCTGTTTCGCAGCTAGACATTAATAATATTACTACTGTTAAAGCAGGAAGCAGGACTACATTTACTCTATTATAAATATTCAATTTGTTCATCTTTTTCTTCATTTAATTTTAATGTTAGTGACCTACCTGTAGTAATAAATATTGTCTACGAAAATATCAGAGATTGTAGCATCAGAGATAAAAAACAGCAGCCCAATTTGTGTAGTATTCGCTAAACCAAAGTTTGCAATAGGTATGTCTAAACTTACCCATTGGTCTTGAACAAAGGCACTTCCTGAAAAACCAACTGTTCCTGAAGTCTCGCTGTTACCAACCGAATTTATTAACTGAATATTGATATAATCTCCCGGGTCGATGGCTTCATTCACTTTAATATCCATATGTAAGTGCGTCATGCCAGTTAAATTAATGGAGGGCACATCTAAAAAGGTTCCTATGGCCACAAAGTTTAAATCTGTATAGTTTATTATGGCATCTCCGTTAACATCCAGAGGAGGGGTTCCTCCCTGCGTGGTTTGATATGGAGCAAAAAATCCATTGTAATAATCTATTGGAACATTGTTATAAGCATCGCAAAAAACAGATATTACGTCCCCTGGAGCTCTGTTGGGTGGTATTGGGGCAAAGTCGAATGGCCCTGTAACATCCAAAGCAAGTGAACCTGAAGCCTCAACATCACCTATTCTTGCTGAAATAGTAGCGGTTCCAACATTTAACACCGATACAATCCCGTTTTCGTTTACCGTAGCAACATTAGTGTTAGAGGATTCAAAATTAAAATATGATGGCATTGCAAGAACTGATACATTCCCTTCTGGGGTGCTTAATGTCTGTGAAAGTCCAGTAATCTGAATCGGGATATCAAGAAAAGCACGTTGCTCTAAATCTTCACCATTTAAAATTGCTGGACGCGCTTGGGCAACAGTGCCCAATTTTTCAAATTTTACCTCATCTAACCAAAATGTGTACGCAAACCCACCCGTGTCCTGTGAACCGGCAGCGTACCAAAGCATTCCTCGTTCTTCTGTTAACTTGGATGGGTCAGGAATTGGAATGATGTATTTTACCCAATTAGTGCCTAAAGATATATTGGTTCTGGTAACCTGGTACTTGTTCCCCAAAAAGTCCTGTCCGAAACCAATTTCTCCTATATTTACACCTTGCGAAGCTCTAGCCCAAAATGTGAGCGCATCAAACTCAGTTAGATTTCTACCAGCTCCATCTATTCTAAAAATGGCGCCTGCAAAATTTCCTTCAGGATCGTTAGCATTGGGCACATCAAAACGCATAGATGCGCTACTTTCATAACCTTCATCCTCATCAACGCTCCAGGCTGTTGCTTTTGAGCCTGAAAAGGGGAAATAGAAATTTGTTCCTAAACCAACAGGTGAGTCTGTAAATATTTCTCCTTGTTTGCCAAATGTGGCAGGCTCGGCCTTATCTGATAAATCTCTTTCGCAACCTGTAACGACAATGAAAAGGAAGCTAAAAAAGACTGTTATATTTCTGTAAGTGAATTTAATATTTTTCATTTTCATTTCGATTTATTTGCCAATATTAATGTGAACGTAAGTTCTTATTTCCCATTCTTGTCCATCATCAAATCCTACTGAACTCAACCTAGGTTCTGGAGGAAATGTGTTTGGAATCGCAGCGTTTGGAGAATAACGAGGTGAAAACTCGTTAAGGGAGCGCCAAGTGCCTCGTAATCCTATTTTCGTGTCTGGAAGAATAAACCAATCAGGCTTACCCAAACTTGTAGAAATATCTAGCATTAACTGAACCGGAAAGGTCAAGTTGAAATCTCGATGATAATCATAAGGACCCCAATCGTCAATCTTAAATGAATGCTCAACCTTCCATTTTTTGTATATAAGCCTTATATCACCTCCTATTCTTTCTATAACCCTTTTGTCATCACCATTGGCTTGACCGTTACCTACATATAAATTACCTATTAATGCCAAATCTGGACTTACTTTTGAAACTATGCGCGAATGGGCTTCCCATAAATCTTCCGCCGGTGCAGAATTACCAAATGGTGCACCAATACGAGAGTTCTCAAAAAAGCCAATCGCGGCATCCATTGTAGTTGGTAAATGACGATAAACAAACCCAAGATTAAAAGCAAGTTTAGCGTCTTCGCTTCTGTCATTATCCCACTCATAAAACCAAGATCCAGGTGTGGGGTCATAGGTAAATAAAATCTCTCCGGCAGTAGTTTTCCTGTTGGCCCTGACAGCAAAAGGGTCATCCTGTATATTTCTCAACCTAGCTGGAGCTGGAGCATCATTTGGTATGGCATCAACAAGAGGTTCTTGCCATAAAAAATTTGGCGCTATTTGCACATTACCTATTGTATAGGCAAATCCGGTTAAGAAACTGTTTTGGTTTCCACTTCCATTGTCCTTCAATTTCCATCCTGTAAATGTTCTTGTTTGATCGTAACCTCCATTAGCTACCAAACCTGCTGTAGCGCCAAGGGCATACCAATTAAATTTTCCCTTTTGGTATGTAATTTTGGCTTTTGCCCCCCAATTGTCTTCAGTGCCTATTTCATCATCATAAACCGTGTAATTTCCGGGTGAACCTGTAACGTATTGAAATTCTCGGCCGTTTAGAGGCTGTCCTCCCCAAATTCCGCCGGCTTCCAATTTAAAACTGCCCATTTCTCGTTCCACATGTAAAGTTGCCCTTCTGGTTTTCGGCATAGGTATGGCAATCGATGAAACAGCTGCACCTGCATTATCAACATCCTCATGATACAAACCTGTTAATCCCCAATGCCCTAAATGTGTGCTATACTTAACTAAAAATGCCGGATTTGCACCCCACCATAACTGTGGCCCAAAAGCTGCTTTGAAGCCTTTAAATGCTCTGTGTCCATCAATTTCCATACCTAATATTTCACCTTGATAGATGTCCAAATTAGGTCCATAATTCGCTTCTGGATATAAGCCAAAAAAATCACCCTCATATCCCCAATGGTAATGGCCTGTTCTGTAAAATCCTCTAACATCGGCTTGTTTTGTCTTCCATTCATATTCTGCACTGTAAACCTGTAAACGGTTGATATCGGGTATCGTTACCACATCACCGTCTTCACCCCTTACTGAAACAGGGCGACCACGATTTTCGTAAAAAATTTCATTAATAGGATTTGATGCTACATTACCAATAACATTGAAGTTTACATCGGCATGCATATTAGGTGCTGGATTTCCCTCAACACCAATATAAAAAGATTGCATGTGGTCAAACCCTAATTCATCAGGAAAGACCGTACTATTTGGATCGGCAGTTTTAGGGGTAGTAATCAAGGAACCACCTGTGCTGAAGGTTGTAAACTCGGCCCTTAGATTGCTCAATTTTATTTTTCCTCCGCCTTTAGCTTCAAGAGCCGCTTTATCTCCACGAGCTCTTAAAACCGCATCCATTAAGTTGATGTTATTAAAATAATTTTGAATAAAATCTGCGTCAACACCATCTTCATATGGATTTAATTGATGTGCTTCCTTTAAGGCATAATAAGCGGCTCGTGGATATAATTCGTAAAGCCCTCTTGGACTAGTTGGTCCTTTGGCACAGATACCAAACCACTCCTCGTTCATATTGTTTTCTCCTGGGGCAAGGTCAATTGAATAACCACCGTTCGCCCAAGAAGCATTGGTATCATGCACATCTGCATTCTCACGATTATCAAAACCATACTTCCACCAACCATCACTAAACTGAAATGTAAAACCCCCTATGGAATTTTCGGCTTTACCCAATCCCGCCGCATTAGCGTAAATTTCTCTCCAATTCTCAACCATATAATAAGCCTGTGATTTTTGATCCTCTTTATTTTCAATGGCATTAAATGCATCAGCCCCAAATTCAGTAAACATAATAGGCTTATCGAACTTTTTCTTTACAACATCGAACATGTCTGTAAATGAAGGGCCCCGATAACAATTTACCCCGTAGATATCAACATCTTTGCATTCATCCGCAACAATGTCAATAAACAATACATCTCCGTTACAAATAGCTACTGGATGAGAGGCATCCATCTCTTTCATCATTTTAGCTGCTGTGTTCATCAAACGATACATAGGCCTCCCTCGGCTTTCACCAATAAAATTTATTCTGCCTTCATCGTCTGGAAAATCTTCGGTTTCGGCTCCAGCCCAGAACAACCCATAATTATTTTCGTTACCTAAGAGGTATAGCAATAACCCAGGTGTGTTCTTATATTCTTGAACCAAGGTTTTTATATCGTTTAGAAGATGTTCCTCAGTTGTTGGGTCGTCGTAAATGGTTACGGGAGTCCAAACACCATTTAAGGTTAGCCCATAACGTCCAAAGGAGTGGTTCAACATGGTGTAAATACCGTAATTTTCATAGATGTATTTAATCCATCTTGCCGGAACACCAGTATATTGACGAATTACATTTACATTCATGTTTTTGAGGAGTGACATCTCGGTGTCTAGACCCGCTCTGATAACATCGTCAGGCTTATTCCAGAAATCGGCATTTACAGTATTTGTACCTATTGGTATATAGTCCCAGTTTACACCGTTAATCATAAATTTCTTATTATTAACAGTTAGATACTTGCCCTCACTGTTACTTTCAACTTTCACCCTATCTGTCTGAGCAAAAAAAGTGGTTGTAAACAAAATCAAGGCTAATTTTAAAAGGTGTTTATTCATGATGTTTCAGTTTAACTTCTCTATTCGTTTTATTTAGTTGACTACCCAAAAAAGGTAATTAAAGATTGTTAATCGGTGGAAGGTTAAGGTGGGGTGGGGCGTGGTTTAGTAAATTTAGGCCTTTAAAATATCAAATTCGCATTTTAAACCACTACAAAAAGAATACATCACAAAAAAAATTAAATATTATTACAAAAACCTCAATAAAGCCAATGTTTTAATGCAATTCTTACTATTCTTAAACAATGTTAATTTGAAAGAAAAGCGAACAATGTTGTGGTGTTGTATGGGTGGAAGCTCCTTTTTTATCAAAAATGTTTTAAAGAGAGTATTTGCCAAAAGGCAAATACTCTCTACTATCATTACATTTAACTTGATAAGTTGGCTACATCACAGGTTTTTCGGTTTGGTAAAAACAATACCAAGCCCTAGGACCTTCTTCAATTCTAACTTTTAAAGTGTTGTTTGTGATTTCTATAATTTCCAATTTACTCGAGGTTTCGCCAACATACCAACACATAAACCCTCCGTCAGAAATATTTATTGTAGTACCTCTGTAGGTAGGATCAACCGCATCCTCTGTTGCAATTGAAGATGATGGGGTGAACTTGACCTTCTTAATTCCGTTAACCGATGGTGCAACTTCTGGCCCGTGGCATGTGTCTCCAGCGACACCAATGGACCCGGCGTAGTCTCCTGGTGTATAGACTATATCAGTCAATTGCTCGAAAGTTAACTCGCCGTCAACAGATTGTGTGAATTCAAACTCTGCATCATACATACATAATTTGTCTGGCCACCAAGGCCCAGCATCAAACCAATTTGCATACGTGTGCTCGCCACCTGACATCACATCATTTGGTCCTAATCCAATGTTACCGGTTTTATCCGCAGCCCAATACCAGATTTTGCTATTTCCTGCACCGCCACTTAAAAAATCTTTAGCCTCTTCGTCTTCAAAAGAGCTAAAAACATCAATATTCATTGATTTTGCTGTAGTAACACCTCCACGCCCAGATGCCAAAACGGTTACTGAATAGGTGTTTAAATCTGTTAAGCTAAACCTATGTGTCACTTTGCCCGAAGGTGCTGCGACTAAACCTGAATCATCACCAAAATCAAACAAATAGGTTATAGCTCCTGTGGCCGATGCTTCAAAATTTACAAATCCAGAACCATCTCCATTAGGGTTATCCGCATCTACACCAACTATCTCTGCTGTAAGTGTTACATTGGTTGGCGGGATAAGTTCTCCAAATTCCCCTTCATCGTCTTGACAGCCTGTTAATAAAAACAAGCTTAAGAAAGGAATTAAAATATATTTTAAGTTTTTCATAATTATCTTTGTTTAATGCATTAGTTAGAGGTTAAAGCAACATTGTCAATATTAACTTGCCCAGCTTCAGCACCCATGTCAAATATTACTCTAGCATCTAGGGCGCCCCAATCTGCAGCTAATAATGTTAAGGTGTATGTTGTTCTGGTTGTCGTGATATTAACAGTTTCTACAGTACTTGACCACGGAGCTGCGCTCAACCCAATACCAGATATTATTGCTCTGTTGGTATCTGACCAAGCATCAAAGGTCAAAGTATAGGTATTGCCTGAAATAATTTCAACTTTCTGGCTCATGTTTACATCCCATGGGTTTCCGGCTGCGGCAACATCTACCGAAAAGTATGTGTTTCCTCCATCCGTTACAACGCTTATAGGCGCGTTATCATCTGTTCCAACAATCCATGGGTCTGCCCCTGCTTCAAAATCGCCATTTACCAATAACCCATCATCAAAAGGACCATCTCCTAAAAACAGACCAACGTTATCAATATTTACCATACCTGCTTCGGCTCCTAAATCGAATATCACTCTAGCATCAGGTGCGCCCCAATCTGTAGCCACTAGGGTTAGTGAATAAGTTGTTCTTGTAGGTGTAATATTTACAGTTTCTACACTGCTAGACCACGGCGCCGCACTCAATCCGATACCAGTAACAATCGACCTATTAGTATCTGACCAAGCATCGAAAATAAAGGTATAGGTTTCGCCTTGAATTATTTCAACCTTCTGGCTCATGTTTACATCCCAAGGATTTCCGGCTGCGGCAACATCTACAGAGTAGTAGGTGTTTCCTCCATCTGTTACGACATTTACCGGTGTATTATCATCGGTTCCTACAATCCATGAATCACTACCAAAATCAAAGTTTCCATTGTTTAGTAAGCCATCGTTGAAAGGCGCTGCACTTGGTTTATAGAAGTAAAGGTTGTCTATAAATACCGTTCCTGTTGCCCAAGGTTCACCAACAAATTTTAACTGGAATATTTCCGTTACCGTAAGTCCTTGGTCGGTATATTCTGAAATAGGAATGTCCAGGCTTGTCCATTCTCCAGCGGTTAAATCACTCCATACTGGTTTTTCAGTTACAGTGCCAGAAGCATTATTGATTAAAGAGGTTTCTAATGATAAACCTTCGTCCGCAGTCCATACATCCAAATGCAGGAATTCCATGCCAGAAACATCAATGGAAGTTCCGTCAGCCAAGGCAATACCTTGATAGCTTAGATTAATGTATTGTAACATTTTGTCTCCGTTTAAATCGAATTCTGCCCAAGAACTTCCTTGACCACCCTGACCCCAATCTGGGAAAAAGTTAGTGTCTGGTACATCGTTATATTTCTCACTGTAAAGTGAGATAACATCTGTTTCTTGTCTTGTTGGAGGCGCTGGTGCCGAAGCAATTGGTTGAAGTATTTCGGTCACTTGAAATTCTTCCACATACTCCGTTGTTTCAATTGCGGCTCCCATGACCACGACACGAATGGTGTAAGTTCCGGGCTCCTGATAACCATAAGAAACGGTGTCGCCAATATTGGCAATAACCGGGTCGTCGATTCCTTGTTCGCCAAAATAAACTTCATATGACACCGCAAAATCTGCATTGGCCGTAACGTTTACTTGTTTAGAAATGGCTAAATCGTTTTCAATAGTAACCACTACGTTTTCTGGAGCTTTGAAGGATACAACCAACTCTTGAGAAATTTGTGTTTTTAATCCAGTAATACCTAAAGCTTCAATGTTAACGGTATAGGTGCCTTCTTCGTAAACGTGCTCTACACTTTCACCTTGAAGTAAGTTTACCGTCTCTTCTGTACCATCTCCAAAAGAAACATTGAAATTTGAAGCTCCTGTAGCGTTTGGTGTAATTGTCACCAAACCTGTGTTGTCTTGAGTAACCTTAAACAACGCAGAAACATCTGTTGGAGCAACTACATTGTCTAAGAAACCTAAATCGTTATCGTCCTGCTCGCAATTGGTAGCTAAGACAACTACCATAAGAAGACTAAATATATATTTTAATGTTTTCATATCAATTTTTTATTAATTATCATATCCTGGGTTTTGTGCCCATGTTCCACCCGCCAATTCAATTTCTTCAAATGGAATTGGAAACAACTCATGCTTACCTTTTACAAAGCCAGGGATGGCTTGTTCAGCCCGATCTGTTCTTACAAGATCAAAGAAACGATGACCTTCGCCCATCAATTCCACACGACGCTCTTTAAAAATGTCATTAGTAAGGTTAGAACCCGAGGTTGTAACATTTGATAACATGGCTCTATTTCTTACCTGATTTAGATAAATTTTTGCTCTATCATCACTTATGTTTCCTCTGTTTAACGCTTCCGCTGCCATTAGTAAAACATCTGCATATCTAATTGCGCGCGTGTTATTAGGGTTTGTTAGCGCCGCATCTGGACGATTGGCATCTCCTTTTCTGGCAATATATTTTCTGTTAAAGTATCCTGTTTGCTCATAACCGGCTGTTTCGTCATAACTTGCCGTTGGGTTATCGGCTATCCACTGCTCGATATCAAGAATTGTGTAGCCCAATCTGATGTCGCCGTCTTCAAAAGCATCAACTGCCTCTTGAGTAGGTACGTTGAAACTATAGCCAAAGTCAAACACAGGACCTGAATAGCCTCTTACACCATTAAAGCCAATAGCGTAGTTGCCTTCAAGACAATAGAAACAATCGTAACTACCCCCGTCCACATCAGAATACTGAACTTCGAAAACAGATTCAATGTTGTTTTCATACTCATTCTCCCACATTAAAGGGGCAATATTTGACGGCAATAAATCATGTGGGCCATTATTAATAAGGTTTTCAAGTACTTCGGCAGCTTCAGGGAATTTATTTTGATACAAATAAGCTTTTCCCAATAAAGCCTGAGCCGCACCTTTTGTGATTCTTCCCGTTTCACTCTGTGTGTACGGTAAATTGTCTGCGGCAAAAATTAAGTCTTGCTCGATTAATTCATAAATGTCTGATGCGGGTGTTCTTGCAAGGTCAAATTGATCACCGAACTGAATGCGCTTATCAACCACCAATGGCACATCGCCGAACCATTTTACCAATTCAAAATAGTAAAAAGCTCTTAGAAAACGGGTTTGTGCCAACACGCTTTCTTTGCTTGGAAAATCTGTTTTGTCCTTGAACTCCATGATGTAATTTGCACGGTTAACTCCGGTATACATCCAGGTCCAAATATCTCTTAATTGCGCATTTACCGGCGTGTGTTCCATATCATCAATCTCCTGAAAACCAGGAGTATCGGTGGCACTTTCACCTCCACACAAGGTGTTGTCTGAAGCTATCTCGCCTAATTGAAAGTTTTTTGCTGTTGCCTGTAACATGTCATATGCAGCAACAAGCGCTTCTTGGTAATCTGCCTCTGAATTGAAAAAATCTTCAGAGTTTTTCTCAGGTGAGGGTACGTCTATAAAATCATCGGCACAAGAAAACACGAACACCAATGAGATTAACAGTATGTATTTAATTTTTAAAGTTTTCATAATTTCTTGTTTATAGTTTCACGTTTACACCAAATAGAAAGGTTTTTGCGCTTGGATAGAAGCCTTGGTCTATGCCTCCGCCAATAGGAGCTCCGCTTGAAGCTGTTGGATCAAAGCCTTTATACTTGGTTAGCGTAAACAAATTATTTGAAGACACATAAAGCCTTAAACTAGTAACTTTGGAATTTTCCAATAGTTTTTCAGGAAACGAATACCCTAATTGAATGTTTTGTAATCGAACAAAAGAACCGTCTTCAACATAAAAATCAGAGAACAAACCATTTGGCGTTGCTCCATTTGACACTCTCGGGAAAGAGTTGCTTGTGCCTTCTCCAGTCCATCGGTCTAAATAAGAAATAGTTCTATTTGTTAATTGTTGCCCACGTTCGTAGTTACGGACTATTTCGTTACCTATCGATGCGAACGCATAGGCTGAAAAATCAAAATTTTTGAATTCCAAAGAAACGTTCATACCCATAGTTGCATCAGGCAATGGATTTCCTAAATCAACACGGTCGTCTAAATTTATAACGCCATCATTATTTTGGTCAACATATTTTAAGTCTCCTGGCTGCGGCGCAATATCTCCTATTGCCGAAGCATCAATTTCTGCTTGGTTTTGAAATACACCCGCTGTTTGATAACCATAAAAATAACCTAGTGGAAAACCAGCTTCCATTCTTGATGGTGCAGGTTGGCTTATACCAAATGACCCACCAACAAGAAAACCATCGTCAGTGTTTACTGAAACAACTTCGTTTTTAAGGTAAGTAACGTTGTAATTAACACTAAGTTTAAAATTATCATTAAACCTGTTGCTATAGCCAATAGCAAACTCAAGCCCTTCGTTATCCACAACACCTCCATTAACCACTGGAGCGCCACCTACACCCAACAGACCCGATACTTGAGGCACTACAAGTAAATCCTCTGTTCTTCGTTTAAAATAATCGGCTGTTATATCAACCTTATTATCTAAAATCCTCATATCAACACCAACGTCAAAGGTTTTTTGTTTTTCCCATCTAATTTCCGGATTGGCAATACCTCCGGTAGCAGTTCCTATTACCTCTTGGTCGTTAAAAATGTATGTTCCCTCTCCGTTTAACAGAGAAACATATCTGTAATCTGGAATTCTATCGTTTCCTAAAATTCCATAAGAAGCTCTAAACTTTAACAGGTCGAAAAAATTATTGTTCTGAAGAAAATCTTCGTCTGAAGCAACCCAGCCAATAGATCCTGAAGGGAAATAACCGAACTGGTTTTCTGGACCAAACTTGGTTGACCCATCTCTACGAATAACTGCAGAAAGAAGGTATTTTCCTTTGTAATCGTATTGCAACCTTGAGAAATAGGACAATAACCTAGAATCAAAAGTTGGGTTTCTTCCGGTAAATCTATTGATGTTTTCTATATCTGAAGCTTGCTCCAAATTGGCGTTTGCTTCAATATTACCAACAATATCAAAACCTGTTGCGCCTGTAAACTCACCTGTGGTTTTAAACACCGATGTTCCTAAAAGTATGTTGACCTTGTGAATATCATTAAAAGTGTTCTCATATTTGATGAAGGCATCAAAAGTGTAATCTCTAAAATAATTTAACCCTTCGAAAACGCTGCTTCTTTCAACATTGCTGTTCTTTCCACTACCGAAAAAAGCTATGGGGTTAAACACTTTTGAATCTACCTCAGAATAATTAAACTGTATATTGGATTGGGCAGTAAAGTGGTCTAAAAAATTATAGGATAACCCAGCGTTTCCGCTCAACCTAACCACTTTGCTATAGTCGTAAGTGTCATCAATTTGGGCCAATGGGTTTATAACCTCGCCCCCTAAACCTTCTGCCAAGGTATAACGCCCGTTTGCATCTCTAACACTAAATGTTGGTGCCATGTTAATGGCATTGAAAAGCACTGATGAGTTTGAATTTTCAGGAAGGTTCTTCTTGTTGGTACGCATCAACGTAAGTCCTGCATTAAATTTAAAGTTATCTAAAAAATCTAGGCTATAGCTCGCATTGTTTGTAAAACGTCTAAAAGCTGATTTGCGACCTCCTACTATACCGTTCTGATTTAAGAATGAACCACTATAGGAATATGTTGATTTTTTACCACCACCTTTGAACATAATGTTATGGTTGGTCATGGGTGCGGTTTCAAAAACCTCGTCTTGCCAATCGGTACCCACGCCCAAGCTAGACACATCTGTAAAAGGAATGGCACTTCCTCCTGCCGCAAATGCCTCATTAACCAATAAAGCATATTCTGTAGCATTTAACAATGGTATCTTTCTTGTAGTTTCTTGAATACCATAATAAGCATTGTACTCTACCGTAATAGGCATTTCCTTTCGGCCTGTTTTGGTTTTAATTAAAACCACACCATTCGCCGCACGCACACCATAGATCCCTGCAGTTGCGTCTTTAAGAATGTTAATGCTTTCAATGTCGCCAGGATTTACAACGCTTAAATCTTCAATAACGTTTCCGTCTACCAAAATCAACGGTCTACTGTCTCCGTTTGTGGAAACACCTCTGATACTGATGGTAGAAGCTCCACCAGGGGTACCGGTCTGTGAAGTAATGTTCACCCCTGCAACTTGACCTTGCAGAGCTTGCTCAATTCTGGTGGGCTTTAAAGCTTCAATGCTTTCACTAGACACCACACTTACAGCACCTGTTACTTCTTTTTTGGTTTGTGTACCGTAACCTATTACCACAACTTCATCTAGTTGTGCTAAATCTTCTTTTAATTGAATGGTCAATTGTTGGTTACTTGAAATAGTAATTTCCTGAGTTACATAACCTATATAACTTACCGAAATTACATTACCTATTTCAACCCCTGCTAAAGTAAAGTTACCATCAAAATCGGTGGTTGTACCTTTACTTGTATTCTTTACAATGATATTGGCTCCAGGAATAGGGAACCCTGTTTCATCTTGAACAACTCCAGATAGGTCAATAGTTTGAGCACTGGAGAATGCCACAAAGAAAAAGGCTAAAATTTTAATTAGCGTTTGTCTCATAAATTTTAGTTTTAAGTTTCGGTAAAATTATAAACACATTTTGCTGAATTGAAATTTTTAGCCACAACAAAAAATATACAATATAAAAAATGTCGTTGTTTTTTAAGGATATCTTAAAAAAACACGATGTTTATTGGCTTTTTCAATTATTGATGTTTGATCGTGTATTATGAAAAACCTATAAATGTTGTGTGGTTGTATAGGTAAAAATAAATAATGTAGTGTTGTTATATTTCTAAAATGTAGTCTGTTAAGCTAGCTTCATGCTCTAATTCTAGCTTTTTTCTAAGTCTATATCGTTTTACCTCTACACTCCGGGGTGATATATTTAATAATGGGGCTATCTCTTTGGAGGATAAATTTAACCTTAGGTAAGCACACAACCTTAAGTCGTTTGAGGTTAATGAGGGGTGCTCAGTCTTTATTTTCTTTAGAAAATCCTTATCAGCATTGTTAAAAGCTTCTTCAAACAATTGCCAATCATCCGTATTATTTAAGTTTCTGTCTATTATCTTTATAACCCTTTTAATATTCCTTTCATCATCCGCATGCTGCAGCTCCTTCTTTATACTGTTTAAAAACTCATTCTTTTTTATTAGGCTCATTGTAGATATGGCCAACTCATTGTTTTTATTCTCAATATCCTGCCTTAGTTTATCATTGTTAAAACGCATAAGTTGCTGCTTATTTTCAAGCTCCTTTAATTCCAACTCTCTTTGAGCTTTCAACAATAAGCGCTCTCTTTGTTTTCTGTAGTAACGCTTGTATATGTTATGCATTAGTAATGAAAAAAGTAGTACTATAAGAATGTATGTGGCTATCATTATATTAGACAGAAGCCACGGCCGTTGTATTATAAAACTATAGGACGCTGTGTTGGCCGACATTGTACTTCCTACCCGCGCCCTTATCTTAAAGGTATAATTACCGTATGGAAGGTTTTCAAAAGTTGCATTTGGTTCTGAAAACCAATTGCTCCAATCATTTTGTAAACCTATTAATTGATATTGGTACTCGGTATCCAAGTATTTTTCGAATTCAATAACATTAAATGTAAAGCTTAAATTCTTAAACCTGTTCTCAAAGTCGCCCATTTCAGCAGCTCTATTAAACTCGATGCTTTCGCCCTTAAGGCTGCTTACCGAAATATTATTTATTGATATATTATATGTTTTTTCCTTTAATTTTTCCAAATCCAGTAAAATGTAACCTGAAGAGGTTCCTATTAAATATTTTTCATCCTCTAAATATGATATGTTTTCATATCCTGTAAGTGCCCTGGGCAAGGCTTTAGATAATGGTATTTTATCTATTTTTGGCACACCACTTAACGAACTAACCGATAAATGGTTTAAATTTCTGCTCGAAAAAGCCCACAGCGTATTTGTTTCTGTAACTGAGATTAATCTTCCTGAGGTATATTCTTCCCCGTCAAAAAGATTCGATAGAATTGAATCTCTAACAAAAGTGTCGTTTTCTAATTTATACTTAAAAACACCTGTTTTAAACCCTAAAAACAAATCGTCTTTATAGGCAATAATGCTTGAATACTTTTCTCTGTCAAATATTGGGTTTTTATCAGCTTCAATAATTTTTTTGAAATCATCGTCAACCGTTAGCCTAAAAACTCCTTTATATTCATGACTCACAAAAATATAGCCTTTATAAAATTCAAAAAACCTACTGGACAGATCAAATCCTTCAATTTTATTTCTCAGACCCCAATTCCCATTAATCTTTTGTAATATGTAAAGCCCGTCATAACTCCCTTGAAGTATTAAGTCATTATTTACTGGAATTGGTTTTAAGTTCCAGGTCCCCTGATTAATGCCTTCTATTTTGGTAACTTTCTTTGTATTAATAATTGAAGTCCCGGTATCGTGGCCACAAAAAAGCGTGTCATCAATAATCGTAAGACTCCAAACAGCCTCTTGAACAGTATTGATATTAACAAAGTTAGATTTTGAATCATAAGGTTTATAAAACAACCCTTGGTTAGTGCCAACATACATAAAACCTTTATGAACGGCTGAAGTATAAATAGTTCCTATTTTGCCTTTGTCATCATTATAAATTCGAAATGGTGAGGACATATTAATGCAGTTTATTCCATTTTCCAATGCCAACCAAATATTGTGCTCAGCGTCTTCAAATATCCAGTGTACTGTGTTGTTGCTCAATCCATTTACAACATCCATTCTCAAAATAATTTCCCCATTGGCCGAAATATGTAAAATACCATTTGATCGTGTTCCTAAAATATAGCTTCCGTCATGAAGTTTTAAACTTCTAAAAACACTTAAATCAGACAAGGTTTTATTAGCCGGTATATCCCATTTAATTAAACTACTTTCATCAAAAATGTAAAATCCATCATTTTCTGTTTCGAGCAGCAATTTTCCGTTTTGCATAAACACATTTACCAACCTATTTTTGTTTAAAATAGGATGATTTGAGACTAGTTTTGGTTTACCTTTTTCTATTTTAAACAGGCCTTCTTTGGTCATCTGGAAATAAATATCTCCATCAACTTCAAAAACTTTGTAAATGATTGAATCAGAATTAATAATTTTAAAAGTCTCATTTACCGTATCGAAAATATAAATGCGTTTTAGCGATTGAAACAAAATATAATCATCAATATTAATGATATTCCAAAACTCTTCATCTTCCATTAAGGGAGTTTCTAAAGTTTTAGACAAGGAAGTATACTTAAGTGCTTCATTTTTGTTTTTTTTCCAATAGCCAAAATCCCCATTACAACCAGTATAAATCGAATCATCGATAATCTTTACCGACCTGATGATAGTTTCATTGGGCGATGGATATAATTCCCAATGAGCACCATTGAACTCCAACAATCCTCTATTGTTGGCTACATATATATAATTATTTGCAGCTTGAGAAATAGACCAATTTTGTGTTTCTGCTTTGTAGTCTTTGGTTGAATAAACTTTTATCGGTGGATGCTCTTGAGCATTGATAAAAATACTTGCTAAAAAGAATAAAAAATTTGCTAAAGAAAACCTCAAAACTTATAACAATTATTTTTGTTGTAGCACTAAGGTAGTGAAAATATAGCTTTCTCGGTTATCTGTATAGTGGATGTATGGTAAAAAAATAGAGCCTGTAAAACTACAGGCTCTATTAATTATATTGGTATACAGTTAGTCCATTCGTTTTACCCTACCGCCGAGCATACGGTTTTCATTTATTGTTTCTGGATTACCATAAATAAAAACATCGCCTCCTGCCCTTATTTTTGCATCCACTAATTTTGAGGCATTAACATAAGCTTCGCCAGCTGCGTTAATGGATACTTCCGTGGTTTCGGTTACCAATGTTTCGCCATTATAAATGCCACCCGTTAACAAGGAAACGTTCTGTATTTTTGACGTTCCTGTTGTAGTGATAGAACCGCCTGTAACGGCTTTGATATTGGCATATTTCACATTTACTGGCACATTAACCATACCTCCTTCTTGGGCTCTTAAGTCTATTTCGAACTGTTTAATAACATCTTTAGACTCCACTTTTGCTCCTTCATTAACATCAATAACATCAACAGAAGTGTAATATAAAACAACTTTGGTGTCTGAACCATCAAAGGCTTCTTCTAATTTCATTTTAATTTTTAGCTTGCCATTATTGTTGTTTACAATCACATCGGTTTTGTTTTCACCGGAAATGATGACTTTGTTTTCGGTTGATTTTATTAACTCTACCCGAATTAAATCAAATACCTTCAGTTCTGTAAATTCGCCAACGGTTTTTTCTATAGACTTTTGTGCAAATAATGTTGTGGTAAGGCAAAGCACAAAAATTTTAAATAGTGTTTTCATTTATTTTTGATTTGGTTTTTTAACATAACGCAAACCTATCAACAATTATTCCATTGATATAATATTTTATAAAATATTATATCAATAAGCTAAACTACCTTTACTGCAGTTCCTGTTATGGAAACAAAAAAGTAGGCTCCAGATTCTGATTCCAAATCTAATGTAATACCAACCACCGCGTTTGCCTTTAATTTTATCGCATTATCTCTTAACTGTTGAAATGCTTCTTCTTTGGCTTTATTGATAACGTCTGCAATTAGCTCCATATTTCTTTCTGTTTTAAAGGAAAAAGATCTTTTAAGATTACTGGAAACACCGGTGACTATACCCAAATAATTTTCAATTTTATGCCCCTCAATGTTGTTTGTAGTTGTTAGTATCATGATGGTTAATTTTTAATATTGGTATATAAAACAACGCTAAAGTTACATGTATTTAAAAACCTATAAAAGCAAATTGTATTGGTTCTGTAAAAATTTACTGCTATCTTGGCTTATTGCCTAATTTGTATAATCAAAAAAGCCAGATTATTGAAGTTGTACTTCATTCATAAACCACCAACCAAATGATAAAGTTCTTTAGTAAAATACGACACAACCTTATTAAGCAAAACAAAATAGGTAAATACTTTAAGTATGCTATTGGAGAAATTCTACTTGTAGTAATAGGCATTCTGATAGCATTAAATATCAACAACTCGAATGAGAAACGAAAAAATCATATGTTTCTAACTTCAAATCTTCAAGGAGTATTGGAAGAGTTAAAGATTGACAGTACCATAATTGATAAAAGGAGAATTGAATTAAATAAAAGAAATGAAAACAGAATAGCTTTTATAAACCATACAAATTATGAATGGTTTACTCGTGATAGTTTAGAACAAAGTATTGAAAATTATGTTAAAGAATTAAGTATTGAATACAGTTATTATCAAAAAATTCGAAATTCAAACATTACAGAATATGGAGTTTATTCAGGTATAATGGAAGATATAATTGTATATTATGATTTTATCTTGCCGTTTCTAAAAAAGATAACAGTTCATTTCGACCAACAAGTAGAAAGGGAAGATGAGTTTTGGCGTTATGAACAAAAAACCTATGAGTTTAATTATGTTGAAGGTTTAAGTTCTTTTCAAAATAATGAAGTGGCTAAAAAAGAGATAATTGAACTTATAAATTCAGTTACCGCTAGAAATATTATGAAAATTGATGTTAGACGAAATAACTATATGTTAGAGAATTTAGAAGGTGCTCAGAATTATTTAAAAGAAATGATTCTTAATCTGGATAAAGTTTTACAATAGAACGATAACTTAAGCACAGCATTGCCTATAAATTCCTTTCTTCAATTAATCAAAACTTAAAATCACTACTCAGGTTTCCCAATCAAATTAAAATCAAGATGTTTTTTAACTAAATCAGTGTTTTTAACTTTTACAATAACCTCGTCTCCTAATTGATACATATTTTTAGTGTTACGGCCAACCATAGCATATTGGTCTTGGTCAAAAGCATAATGATCATCAGTCATATCGCGAACACTCACCATGCCTTCACATTTATTGGAGATAATCTCCACATAAATGCCCCAATCCGTAACCCCTGAAATGACACCCAAAAACTCTTGGTCTTTGTGGTCTTCCATAAAACGAATTTGCATGTATTTAATGGAATCGCGCTCAGCTTTTGTGGCCAGCATTTCCATATTGCTGGAATGTTGACACTTTTCTTCATAAACTTCTTCATTGGCACTTTTTCCACCATCTAGATAATGTTGCAACAAACGGTGCGCCATCACATCCGGATATCGGCGAATGGGTGAAGTAAAGTGGCTGTAATAATCAAAAGCCAAACCGTAATGACCAATGTTGTGCGTGGTATATTCGGCTTTGCTCATGCTGCGAATGGCCAAAGTATCAACCAAATTTTGCTCTTTTTTTCCAACAACATCTTGCAATAAACCATTAAGTGAAGCTGTTGTAGATTTTCTGTCCTTAAAATTAAGCTTGTAGCCAAATTTGCTCACAATATTTTGTAAAGCAGCCAATTTACTGTCATCCGGCTCATCATGAACACGGTACACAAAAGTCTTTTTTGGTGATTGCTTCCCAATAAATTCAGCAACCTTTTTATTGGCCAACAGCATAAATTCCTCAATTAACTTATTGGCATCTTTAGTGGTTTTGAAATACACACCTTCAGGATTATTATTTTCGTCCAAATTGAATTTTACTTCAACTTTATCAAAAGAAATAGCACCGTTTTTCATGCGTCTTTGTCGCATAATTTTTGCCAATCTATCCAAAACCAAAACAGCTTCGGCAATTTCTAGTTTTGTTTGGTATGCTTTTCCTGTTAAGGAAACTTCCTGTGGAATTTCGGTTTTAATTTGAGACGTTTCCACTCCACTCAACGTGACGTTTGGGTTACTTTCAATAATGGCTTGGGCTTCTTCATAAGCAAAACGGGCATCGCTATAAGTAACTGTTCTGCCAAACCATTGGTTTTTTATTTCCGCTTGATTAGTTAACTGAAAAACTGCTGAAAATGTATATTTTTCCTCATTAGGCCTTAGTGAACAGGCATTGTTTGACAACACCTCTGGAAGCATCGGCACAACTCTATCTACCAAATAAATTGATGTAGCTCGCTCGTAAGCTTCGTCATCTAAAACAGTACCCTCTTTTACATAATGTGACACATCGGCAATATGAATGCCTATTTCATAAAGTCCGTTATCCAAAACCTTAAACGATAAGGCATCATCAAAATCCTTAGCATCTTTCGGGTCTATGGTAAAGGTTAAATCCTTTCGCATATCCCTGCGTTTGGCTATTTCTTCATTTGTAATTGAGGTATCTAATTTATTTGCGAATTCTTCAACTTCATAAGGAAATTCATGGGGCAAACCGTATTCAGCTAAAATAGCATGGATTTCGGTGCTGTGCTCTCCAGGTTTACCTAGTATTTTTAAAACCTTTCCATAAGGAGAATCTGCTTTTTCTGGCCAGTCTTCAAGTTTCACCAAAACCTTATCGCCATCTTCAGCTTTAAAGGTTTTATTTATAGGTACAAAAATATCTTTGTACATTTTAGAACTATCTGGCACCACAAAAGCATAATTACTATTCTTTTGAATTTGGATAACACCTACATACTCAGATTTGGCTCTTTTTAAAATCTTAGTGATTTCACCTTCCAGCTTACCACGCTTTCGTCGTTTATACAGGTAAAACTCAACTTCATCACCTTCCAGAGCTTTATTTATATTATTTGATGCAATAAATACATCTTCATTAAAATCATTTGAAATAACATATCCGGAACCACGTGCTGATAGATCTAAAATACCCACATGGTATTCGGCTGTAACAATCCCTTTAAACTTACCTCGATCTACTTGCTCTATTTCCTGTTTTGCCGCAAGTTTGGCAAGGGTTTTTATAATTTGGTTCCGGCTACTGGCATCATTTACACCCAATTTAGCCGCTATTTGTTTATAGTTATAGGATTGGTTTCTATCTTTTTTTAAAATACTAAGTATGGTATTTGTAAGGTTGGAAATTCCGTTTTTGGATTTCCTTTTTCTTTTTTTGCTCATTAATTATTGTAATCTTAAATGAATTTCTAAAGTTAATTGAAATTCGGTTATTAAATAGCTATAATTTAGGCGAAGAATTTGCTATTTGTTTTCACAAAGCTACGGTTTTAATATTTAACCATATTATTCTACTGTTAAATTCAAGTTATCCACACTATATATAACATTAATAAATTCTTTTTTAAAATTTAAAAAATAAATAATGGTTATTATAGCTTGTTAATAGCGGTATAACTTTTCTAAATTTTATTTTGATTACAATAAATTTACGTTCTGTTAAAAGGTAATTAACAATAAAAATTATTTTAAAAGCTTCATATATAACTTATTTCAAACTTGTATTCACAATTGTTAACAACTAAATTTCACGGGTTTTTATTGATAACTTTTAAAAATAATGTGTTTATAGATTCAAATGTTTAGACTGAAAACTTATCTAGAAAAAATGAATTAAAAATTTGCTTTTCATCTAGAGGTTTTGGTTTGAAAAAATTATTGAATTAACCCAATTTTTATTTCAGAAAATAATGAACACTTATTAACAAGTAATGAATAATATCATTCACAAGTTTATAATTATTACCTTTGTATTAGGTTATATTAAAATACAAAAAATGAATATTTCTATAGGAAACGACCACGCCGGAACCGATTATAAAAAAGCCATTGTTAAACATCTTGAAGCAAAAGGATATACCGTTAAAAACTATGGTACAGATAGAAGTGACAGTGTAGATTATGCCGATTTTGTTCACCCTGTTGCTGATGATGTTGAAAACGGAAAAGCCGATTTTGGTATTCTAATTTGTGGTAGTGCCAATGGTGTTGCCATGACGGCAAATAAACACCAAAAAATACGTGCTGGTTTGTGTTGGAACAAAGAAATTGTTCATTTAATACGCAGCCATAATAATGCTAATATTTTATGTATTCCTGCAAGATTTACGGCCATTCAACAGGCGATTGAAATGGTTGATGTTTTTTTAAATACTGATTTTGAAGGTGGCCGCCACCAAACTAGAATAGATAAAATGCCGGTATCTTGCTAAATGCCACATAACCATTCCCATAATCACAGCCATAGTCACCCCGATTTAAAAGGTAGAAATCTTTTTATATCCATTTTACTAAATATTCTTATCACGGCATCGCAAGTAATTGGTGGTATACTGTCTGGTAGTTTGGCTCTTTTAAGTGATGCGCTTCATAATTTCAGTGATGTGTTGTCTTTGATTGTTAGTTATGCGGCCAATAAACTTGCCAAAAAAGAAGCTTCCTTGCACAGAACGTTTGGTTATAAACGTGCCGAAATTTTGGCGGCATTTGTTAATGCCTCAACGTTAATTATAGTTGCTATATTATTGATTATAGAAGCTATAAAAAGATTCAGAAACCCTGAAGAAATTGAAAGTGGCTTGGTTATATGGTTGTCATTGTTAGGTATTGTGGCCAACGGCTTAAGTGTACTACTACTTAAAAAAGATTCAAAATTAAATATGAATATGCGTAGTGCCTATCTGCACTTATTAACCGATATGATGGCCAGTGTTGCGGTGTTAATAGGTGGTTTGCTCATGAAATTCTATCAAATTTATTGGGTAGACAGCGCATTAACTTTGGCCATAGCCCTTTATCTTATCTATATGGGCTATGATTTATTAAAAACATCCACCAAAGTATTAATGCTTTTTACGCCAGATAACATTCCTATTAAAAAAATTGTAGATGAAATAAATGCATTTGAAAGTATTAAAAATGTGCACCACGTACATGCTTGGCAATTAAATGAAGACGAAGTGCATTTAGAGGCCCATATAGATTTTACCGAAGACATTACGCTTTCTGAATTTGATTCTATTTTACGTAAAATAGAAGATTTGGTTTTCTCAAAATATGACATTAACCATGTAAACATTCAACCCGAGTTTGAAAAAGTTGATCCCAAAGATGTTATTGTACAGGATTGAGTCGTTATTCTAAGGAGGAACGACGTAGGAATCTGATAAATTTATCTAATAAAAATTCATTTTTAAAGATTGCCACGACTTTTTTAAAAAGTCTCGCTATGACGTTTTTTAAGATGTTAGAAATTAAAATAAAATCCTTCAAGGAATTAACCAAACAAGAACTTTACGATTTACTTCAGTTGCGTAGCGAAGTATTTGTGGTTGAGCAGAATTGTGTGTATCAAGATGTTGACGGAAAAGACGAAAAGGCTTTTCATGTATTAGGTTTTAAGCATGATAAATTAGTTGCATATTCTAGAATTTTTAAGCCAGGGGATTATTTTGAAAAAGCCAGTATAGGTAGGGTTGTGGTTGCCAAAAAAGAAAGACGCTATAAATATGGTTACGATATCATGGAAGCATCCATCAAAGCCATTAAAAACAACTTTAAGGAATCTATCATAAAAATTTCTGCACAATCCTATCTCAAACAATTTTATACAAATGTTGGGTTTAAGGCAATTGGCGAGGAATATCTTGAAGATGACATTCCGCATATAGCCATGATAGGTTCGTTCTGAAACTTCAAAACCTAATTACCGCTTCAATGCAAAATAGTAAGTAGGTTTTATAATGCATAAGCTTTTAATTAGCATTGCCAACGTAGGTAATAAGTATTTCTACGCGTCTATCAAATTTTGGATCGCCACCAAGCGGAAATTTTCTTCGCATACCTAAATGGCGCATACGTTTTGGGTCAACCCCTTTTTTAACAAAATAGTCGTAAACATATTTTGCTCGAGCTTCAGATAGGTTGCGTTTTTTGGTTCGTCTATCTACGGCATCCCTCGTATACTGGGTACAACAAACATGCCCTTGTATAGTGAAATAAATATCGTCGCGCTCCGCTAAAACCTTAGCTATTTCTTCCAATGTTTTTTTTGAAGCAGGCACAACGGCAGCATAACCTGTTTTAAACAATATGTTATTAAAAACTATTTTATCACCTTTTGAACTTTCCCTAATAAGATCTATAACATCTTTTTCTTTTGGCTCATCTCCATTCATCGCAAGAAGATCTTCTTTGGGTTTGGAAGGCTTTGGCTTAACAATAATTTCTACTTTTCTGTTTAAGCCCCTGATTTTCAATATATCTTTTTCCTCAACAATTTTTAAAAGAATTTCCCCTTTACCATCAACATTTGTAATTAAATCTTCACTTATTTCATTGTTGGAAAAAATTACTTTGATAGCATCGGCACGTTGTTGTGAGAGTTTTAGATTGTAATTATTGGCACCCCGATCATCACAAAAACCGAATATGGATATTGACTCAATGTCCAAATCGTTTAAGGTAGAAATAAATAAAAGCAAACGGTTTTCCTCGGTTGGCGGAACAACGTATTTATCAGTATCAAAATAGACCTCGTGTTTTAATTCTTTTTGGGAAAAACCAAACACGTGGCTGAGTATCAGTAATATTAATACCAATAATTTATTCATAGTAGGGTTTATAATAGGAGTTAAAGATACTATTTTTAATCGAAAACCATGTCAGAACCCTGTAAACAGTGGTTTTTACAAGTTGAACACATATGTTACAAAACTAAAATACCAGTTTTTTCGATAAAAAACACCTTCAATTTACTTTAAAAAGCCTTGATAAGTAGACAGGTTACCAAGAATTTCAGTTGCTTTTTTAATTTCAGCGTCATGAATTTTATAATAATCGTACAGGCCTTCTCTATACACATAACGCTTAACGATATCTTCGGTTAAAAGCTCCAACAAAAATTCTTTATTTTCGTCAATAACACTTGTTTTTGATTGCTCTAAATTTGAAATCAATACCGTATAATCCTTTTCAATATCATCATTCAATTCTTCCTTTTTAGCGGCTTCAAAAGCTTTTTTAAGAGCTTTTTCTGTATCGGTTTCAAATGAAAAATTATTGTGCTTTAGATAGTTTTTAAACTCAATAAAGTCTTGGTTTGAAAGCTTTAAGTTATTTATATCTTCGACTTTATGATTGTAATAATAGTTTGTGCAATAATCGAAAATTAAATTATTGTTAATGATGGCGTTAGTAATAGGCGAGGTCTTATACAATCCCATAGCAACGTCTGGAAAAACGCCACCGCCATCAAAAACCTTGCGCCCGTTTTTAGTTTTAAACTCATGGTAATTTTCTTGATTAATTTTAACAGCCTCACCTTTTTCGTTTCTGTTCCAATAATCCAAAGCTTGAAGGCACCTTCCGGATGGGGTATAATATCTAGAAATGGTTATTTTTACTTGGGTGCCGAAGGCCACTTCCATGGGCCGTTGCACTAAACCTTTTCCAAAACTACGCGCCCCAACAATAACTGCACGGTCCAAATCTTGTAAAGCTCCAGAAACAATTTCACTTGCTGATGCGCTTTTTCCATCTATTAAAATAACCAGTGGAATTTCTGTATCTATAGGCTCGTTTTTTGTTATGTAGGGACGATTGAATTGTTTAACCTTAGATTTTGTTGTTACCACCAACTGTCCTTTAGGGACAAAAAGGTTTACAATATCAATGGCTTCATTAACCAATCCACCAGGGTTGCCTCTTAAATCCAATATGATTCTTTGAGCCCCTTGGGCCTTTAAATCGCGCAGAGCATAATTAGTTTCATCGTGTGCTTTTCTACTAAACCTGCTCAAAACAATATAACCTGTTTTGTCGTTGACCATTGAAAAATGAGGAACAGCCTTTATTTCAACTTCGGCGCGATTAATGGTAGCTGTTTGTGTTTTCCCTTGGCGTTTATAAGTTACTTCAACCGACGTATCTGGGGAGCCTTTAAGTAAATCGCCAGCATTTTCTTTATAGTTTTCAACCAATACATTCCCTACTTTAATGATTTCATCGCCGGCTTTTAAGCCCGCTTTGTCTGCTGGATAATCTTTATAAGGCTCTACCACTACCAACTTATCTTTAAGGGTTTGAATTTTGGCACCAATACCAGTATAATCGCCCGTATTATTAATTCTGGCAGCCTCAACATCTTGCTCATTCATAAAATTGGTATAGGGATCTAAATCTTCCAACATACTTTTTATGGCTGTGTCCATTAAATCTCCAGGGTTAGTTTCATCAACGTAGTTCATGTTAAGTTCTTTGAACAACGTGGTGAAAATTTCAATTTGCTTAGCTATTTCAAAAAAGTCATTTTTAAAGGCTGTGGTGCTAAAAAATATAATACCAGCCAATAGCGGAATAATAATTTTCTTTTTGGATAATTTCATGATTTTCATTTTTATTGATTCCCTAAAGGTTTTCAGAAACTTTGCTTAAAAATTTGGCAAACAAAAGGTTCATAAATTTTTCAATTTGGCCAAACGTGGGTTTGTCTTTGCCAATGTACAAAATCATAAACGCATGTTGTGCTTTTAAATTGTTAAAATAAGTGGCTTTGTTTAAACGATAAGCTTCTCGCATTAAACGTTTTATACGATTTCTGTCAACAGCTGTTTTAAAACTGCGCTTACTTACAGAAACACTTGCTTTGGCCATTACATCGTCTTCAAAGGAGGTTTTTAGATACACCAAACGCAAGGGAAATGCCGAAACCGATTGCCCTTCGGCAAACAATTGGTCAATCAGCTTTTTGCCTTTTAATTTTTCTTTTTTAGGAAACGATGCCCGCATAAACAATTTTGTGAACACAAATGTAGCAATATCAATTAACACAGTAATTCACATTTTGCCATATGATAAAAATCATATTTAAAATGTGTGAATCCAAGTACTTTTAATTGTTTAAACCGTAATTAAAATTTGTGACCATGGGAGATTTGAATGTTGCTAAACTTAAAACAAAAAAAGATAGGGCTAACTACATACACCATTTATTAAATGATATTAAGGCTTTAGATTTGATGTGTGAAAAAGGACTAATTGAAGATGGTCCCTTACGTATTGGGGCAGAGCAGGAGTTTTGTATTGTGAACAATGAGTTTTTACCCGTAAACAAGTCGTTGGAGCTACTTGAAGATATTAACGACGAGCACTTTACCACAGAAATAAGCAACTATAATCTCGAAATAAACTTAGATACTTTTCAATTGGGATCAGACAGTTTTTCTAAACTACATGAGCAATTGGATGAATTATTCAATAAAGCAAAGCAGGCGGCTTTCAGAAAGAACACAAAACTGATTTTAACGGGTATTTTACCTTCGCTTTCTGTTAATAATGTTGACGAAAAAAGCATGACGGCCGTAGAGCGTTATTCCTTTTTGAACGAGGCCATAAAACAACACAGAAGAAAAAGTTTTGACATTCATATTAAGGGTGTCGATGAGCTTAATTTATTACACGATTCCGTTATGCTGGAAGGTTGCAACACAAGTTTTCAGGTACATTTACAATTAAGTCCCAAAACATTTGTGGATGATTATAATTGGGCACAGGCTATTGCGGGGCCAATTTTGAGTGCTTGTACAAATTCACCCATTTTATTTGGTAAAGAATTGTGGAGCGAAACCAGAATTGCATTATTCACCCAAAGCATTGATACACGGGCTAATTCCTATTTGTTGAATGAAAAACAGTCGCGCGTAAGTTTTGGCAATCATTGGCAAACAGGTTCCATTTCAGATATTTTTAAAGACAACATTTCAAGGTTCAGAAGTTTTTTAACCACTCATTTTATAAAGGATAGTGTTGAAATGATAGAAAACAATGAAACTCCAAAGTTGCGAGCACTTGGTTTGCACAATGGCACGGTCTATCCATGGAACAGGGTTTGTTATGGCGTCATAGATGGAAAACCTAACCTTAGGATTGAAAACCGATACCTCCCCTCGGGACCAACTACTACTGATGAAATTGCCAATATGATGTTTTGGGTAGGCGTGATGCTGGGTAAACCAAAAAAATATGAAAACATCCACAAACAGTGGGATTTCAAAGATATTAAAACCAATTTTTTCAATGCAGCACGATATGGGTCTGCTACCCAATTTTATTGGAACGGTAAATACATCCCTAGTCAAGCCCTTATTTTAAACGAACTGTTACCTATGGCTTATAAAGGGCTCTACAGATATGGTGTAACTCCCAAGGATGCGGAATATTATTTAAAGGTGATTAAAGACCGTGTTCGTGGAAACAATGGTTCAGAGTGGCTTACACGCAACTTTAGGGCTTTATTACAAACCCATAAAAGGTTTGAAGCCATGCAGGTGCTTACGGCTAACATGTATGAAAAACAGGAAAGAGGATATCCTGTTTCAACCTGGGATAAACTATATCCTGAAAATGACGCAACATTTATAAAGACTAAATTGGTGAAACACGCCATGAGCTCAGATATTTTTTCTGTTGATAAAAATGATAGCATTGAGCTAGTTTTAAACATTATGAAATGGAAGAACATTCACCACCTACCAGTTATAAACACCGATAGCGGTCTTGTTGGGCTTTTAACTTGGACAGATGTTGAAACTTATTTGAATCAACCAAAGAGGCAAAACTATAGTGTTTCCAAATTAATGAAAACAGAACTTTTAACAACAGGAGAATACACCACATTGGAAGAAGCAAAACGTTTAATGATGGATAATGCCATTGGCTGTCTTCCGGTTGTAAAGGATAACAAACTTGTTGGTTTAATAACGAAGAACGATTTAGACTAAAAAGATTCTAAAAAAACGAAATAGTCAAATTTGCTTCTTCTATTAGAAAACAGTTCAGCTAATTTAAGATAGTGTATCATGATTGATTTATATAGCAAAGCACTAAGTTCTAGTTTAAAAGTTGACCGAATATTGGGTAAAATAGAAGGCTCAGATTCCGGGCCTACGGTTGTCTTTTTTGGCGGTATTCATGGCAATGAAAACTCAGGTGTTTTTGCTTTAAAGGATGTGTTTCTTGGAATAAATGCGGCCTACTTAAAAGGAACTGTTTACGGCATTTCAGGAAATTTAAGAGCGCTAAGGGAACACAAACGATACATTGATCAAGATTTAAACAGGTTATGGACTAAGGCCAATATAGAGGAAATTAAAAGCAAATCCATTCTAAATGCTGATGAAACAGAGCTAGTGGAATTGCTTGATATATTGGATGCCATTTTAGAAAACAATTGCCCCCCGTTTTACTTCATTGATTTACATTCAACCTCAAGTAAAACGCTTCCATTTATAACCATAAACGATGCCTTAATAAACCGAAAATTCTCAGAGCAATTCCCGGTGCCCATTGTCTTAGGTATTGAAGAATACTTGGAAGGTCCACTGTTGAGTTACATCAATACACTTGGTTATGTATCATTAGGGTTTGAGTCTGGTCAGCATGATGATTTTTTTGCCATTACCAATCATATTGCTTTTATCCATTTAGCGTTGGTGTATTCCGGTATTTTGGAAGTAGCAGCAGTTATGGATTTTTCTAAATATTACCAGCAATTAAAACAGCATTCTGAAAATACTTTTGATGTTTTTGAAATAGTCTATTTACATACTATTAAACCGAAAGAGGAATTCAAAATGCTAAATGGTTTTAAAAGTTTTGAGCACGTTAAAAAAGGAACCAAATTGGCTATTAGTAACAATAAGGAAATCAGAGCACCTTCAAACGGCAGCATTTTTATGCCACTTTACCAAAAAAGAGGAGCCGAAGGCTTTTTTATTATTAAACCCATAAAACCATTCTTTTTGAAACTGTCTGCGGTTTTAAGAGATATTAAAATAGATGGTTTTTTGGTACTATTGCCGGGTGTTTCTTGGGCAAATAAAACAGAGGGAATTTTACAGGTAAACCTAAAAGTAGCCAAATTTTTCGCTAAAGCCATTTTTCATTTGCTGGGTTATAGAAACCGACAATTAACCGAAACCCATTTAAGACTTAATAATAGGGAACGTGTTGCAAAAACAGCAATTTATAAAAAGGAGCCTTGGTATTAAAAGTCAAGAACGCTAAAGAAATAGATTAATTTTTCTTTGCGTTCCGGATACGTTTTACATAATCCTTGTACAACTGTCGCCAACTTCGGCCGTTATTGTTAAGGTATTGCTCATTTTTAGTTTTGTAAATTTCAAAAATGGCAGAAATCTGCTTCATACTTTTAAAATCTATGGCCATCTCACGTGCTTCTTTTAGATTTTTTAGAAGCTCAGCATCTTCCTCAGGGGTCATATCAGTTACAATTTCGCGATAGGCTTTCATTGTAAAAGCCACTTTGCCTATGGTGTATTTATCAAGAATAGTTTCAATCTGGGCTTCAGCTAAATTGTCATTCAGTACTACCATTAATGCGCCGTGAACGCTTTTTGGCATGGCCGAATCTGCAATAATAGAACGGTCTAAATTAGATAAGGATTCTCCGGTTCTTGGGTTTATTCCAGCAGGGACGGTAGTGTAAGGATGGCTATTGTGCCAGTTCCTTACTTCAGTTAAGTGGGTTGCAATTGCATTTGCAACATTGTTTTCTTTCTCTAAGTTCTCAAGATTTAATTCCTTAACCCAAGATTTTGCTTTTTCTAAAAGTTCTTCATTTTGTGCTAAGCTAACATTGGCAAAGAATAGCAGCAGAGATAGTACGATTACTTTATTTTTCATTTTCATAATGACCTAATAATTTTTTGGTTTACATTTTGTTGTTTTCCTTTTTAATATCAGCCATCATATTTTTTGGGTCTATCTCAACAGATTTTATTGGTTTTGTGGTTTCAAAAGTATAGGTAGGATAAGCCCAAGCCCAGTCTTTAATAATGGTGGCGCTTGTTGGTTTTTCACCGCGCATCATTTGTAGCGGAATATAAAAATCTTCGAAAGTTCCATCGTTGTAGGTAACTGTTAAATCAATAGGCATTGGCATTAAACCTATACGTTCTAGGGTTACGGTATTTTCATCTACCGATTTAACTCCATAATCAATGGTATTAATAGTGCGCGTCCAATCGTTTAGGTACCAGTCAAGCTCTAGTCCAGAAACTTTTTCGGCAACTCTAATAAAGTCGTTGCGTGTTGGATGCTTAAAGGCCCAATCTTTAAAATACTGTTTGATGGTTTCCTTTTGGTTATCTTCACCTATCACGTAGGCCAACTGATTTAAGAATACATAGCCTTTATAATAAGCCGATATTGCCGAAGACTGATTAAAATTAAAACGGTCTGCGTGGGTGGTTTGTGACTGTTCAGCTCCCGAATTTACATAGTAAAAATAAATATCGTAAACACGCATGGTGGGTTTTTCAAATGGTTTGTTGAAAATGGCACATTCAGCCAATTCGCCAAAATATTCTGTAAAGCCTTCGTCCATCCAATAATTTGTTAACTCATTGGTGGCCAATAAAAATTGAAACCAAGAATGGGCCATTTCATGCGCCGTAACACCAAATAAGCCATTAAAATCACCTTCACCAACTATCAAGGTACACATACCATATTCCATACCACCATCTCCTCCTTGAATAATGGAGTATTGCTCATAAGGATATTGACCAATATTTTCGCTATAAAATTGCATCAATTCCACAGCCTTTGGCTGCAACTTTTTCCAGTTGTCGCGCTTTTCGTTGGTCATGGTGCTTTTATACAAAAAGTGCAACAGCGGTCCATTGGTCACTTGTTTGGTGTCGTGAATGTAATTAGGATCTGCAGCCCAAGTAAAATCATGTACATTTGGTGCCACAAAGTGCCAAGTTAATTTTTCTGAATTTGGTTTTTTCACGACATCGGTTTCGTAGCCATGGCCAATTTCGTTCGGGTTTTGTAAATAGCCCGTGCCGCCAACGGTATAAGTTTTATCGATGGAGATTTTTACATCAAAATCACCCCAAACGCCATGAAACTCTCTACCAATATAGGGGTCAGCATGCCATCCTTCATAATCATATTCTGCCAATTTTGGGTACCATTGCGCCATTGACAAGACTACACCTTCACTATTATTTCTTCCAGAACGACGAATTTGTACTGGAACTTGCGCATCAAAAAGCATATCAAAAGTTACGCTTTCACCCTGTTTTATAGGTGTTGACAAATTTACTTCCAAAATGGTCCCAACAGTTTCGTACTTTAACTCTGTACCGTTTTGTTTTAGGGAATTTACCTTTATATAACCAATTTCGTCTGGTTTTAGTTTACTTATACGGTCTTTAACACGTCCGTCCGGGTCTGCTATGGTGCGCGAGCGAACATCCATTTCACTTCCAGGCTGAAAGGCGTTAAAATATAAGTGATAAAACACTTTATCCAACACGTCTGGAGAGTTATTGGTGTAAACCAAGGTTTGTTTTCCTTTATATTGGTAATTGTTCACATCCATGTCTATTTCCATTTTATAATCCACATGTTGTTGCCAATAACATGGATTAGAATTCGAAACAATTTTTGGTGGTTTTGGAGGTTCGGGAGCATTGGGAGCTTCAACCCCTTGAGAACTACCACATGACAATAGGATTAAAATGGATAATAAGGAAACAAAAAAGCGATTCATAGATACTGAAATTAAAAAGAGGCTGTTCGTCTTAAGTTTTGCAATGAACAACCTCTAAATTTAAAATTATTATTTAGACACCTGAGCAGCCTTAATTAAAGCGTTGTAGGCATTTACCATTTTTGAAGATTTGCTTAAATCTGCAAACGGACGGATATCATTGGTATTGCCGCCCACAATGACTTTAGTTTTTATGGCCAAACCAGAATCCATAAGAATTTGTTTGACTTGTGCTGCTGATAAGTCTGGATAATAAGAACGAATTAAGGCTGCTACACCGGCTACTCCCGGAGCAGCCATAGATGTACCACCCTTGGTTTGGTATTCGTTTTCTGGTGTGGTGGAGTAAATGTCTGCACCAGGCGCAAAGACATCCACATTGTTTTTTCCATAATTGGAAAAACTGGCCACCATGCTTGAGCCATATTTTGGCCCCAATGCCCCAACTCTTATGTAATTATCGGACACTTCCACACCGTTAACATTATCATCTGGGAAGTTTGGTTTTGCATCTATATCTTTGCTGTCGTTTCCTGCTGCGTGTACAAACAGCACATCATTTTCCCCAGCATAAGTAATAGCATCGCGAACCCAATCGCTATGTGGTGAATAGTATTTGCCAAAGCTTCCATTAATTATTTTTGCACCGTTATCAACAGCATATCTAATGGCCAAAGCAATATCTTTATCGTATTCGTCACCATTGGGAACGGCTCTAATTGGCATAATTTCAACATTATTGGCAACACCATTGGCACCTTTGCCGTTGTTGCGTTCTGCCGCAATAATTCCTGCAACATGGGTGCCGTGGCTTTCGCTTTTCTTAACAGGTTTTACGTTACCGTTTCCATAGTATTTTGTAGACATATCATTTGGGTCATCTCCAGTAACACGTCCTTTTAAATCTTTGTTTAGGTTGTAGTTTAGGCGGCTATTGATGGATTCAAGACCATTTTCAATTTCTTCAATCGCCTCTGCCATAGACTCAAGGCCATTGTTGAACATGTATTGGGCCATTTGCTTAGACTGATTTAAACCTTGATCTTCCGTTTTAATGGCATTTACATCTTCTTTGGTATAATCCTTTTTGCCCAAGTGCTTGGAAAGTGTTTCGTCTGCACTTTTTATTTGCATATAAATTTGATCGTATTGGGTTTTTCTGCTCATCCATGTTTGGTATTCTTCTTCATATTCAGCTTTTGCTCTTGCATAATCAGGATTACTTGTATCGCCACTCACCAAAAGTCTAACTAATTCTAATTGTTCGTCATAACCGTCTCCTAAAAAATTCCAACCATGAACATCATCAACATACCCGTTGTTATCATCATCTTTTCCGTTATTGGGAATTTCATCTTTATTGGTCCATATGACCTTATCCAAATCTTCATGGTCTATGTCTACACCAGAGTCAATAACCGCAACCAGCACTTTTTTGCCTTTTTTGTTTTTAATAAGTTCGTCGTAAGCTTTGTCAACGCTCATACCGGGTATGGTGTCTTTAGCCAAATCTAAATGCCCCCAATGATGTTTTTCTGCTTCAGTTAATTCAGAAACCTTAAGTGGAGAGGTGTCTATATTTTCCACAGGTGTAGATAAAATATCTGCAGCACCACCGCAGCCATAAAATAAAGTGGCAAAAAGAGCCAAAGAGAATATTGTTTTTATTGTTTTCATCTGTTTATTTTTATTTGTTTTTTTGGTCAGATGTAATTCGCCAATCATCATCTAGGTGTGTATCAAGATTGGTAATGGCTCATTTCATTTTGCTATTGAATTAGTCTATTTTTATTTAATTGAAAATATCTTTTGCGGTAAATGTATCTTTTAGCCGGACGCCTTTTTCAGTTTTTTGCACTGAGATGATTTCATTATGCGCATCGTGTTCCAAAAACAAATAGAAATTGTTTTCAGCGGCCAAGTTCAAAAACTTTTCTTTTTCATCAAGTGTTAAAAGCGGACGGGTATCGTAACCCATAATATAGGGCAGTGGCAGATGCCCAACGGTTGGTAACAAATCGGCCATAAAGGCTATGGTCTTACCTTTGTATTTAATAAGCGGAATCATTTGTTTGTCTGTGTGCCCATCTGCAAAAAAAATGTCAAAGCCCAATTCGGAATTTATTAGCATATCTTGCTGAGGTAGCGACACGAAGTTTAGCTGGCCACTTTCATACATGGGCATGATGTTTTCTTTTAAAAAAGAAGCTTTCTCTCGCCTGTTGGGCTGTGTCGCCCATTTCCAGTGGTCTTTATTGCTCCAAAAATGCGCTTTTTTAAACACGGGCTCATAACCTGTTCTATCTTTATTCCACTGAATACTTCCACCGCAGTGGTCAAAATGCAAATGGGTCATAAAAACATCGGTAATATCATCCCGATGAAAACCACATTCCCGCAAGGATTTGTCAATACTGAAATCACCCCACAGGTAGTAATATCCAAAAAATTTATCAGATTGCTTGTTGCCCATGCCCGTATCAATCAGCGTTAGCCTATTTCCTTCTTCAATTAAAAGGCAACGTGTGGCAATGTCTATCATGTTGTTGGTATCGGCAGGATTGGTTTTGTTCCAAATGGATTTTGGTACAACGCCAAACATGGCACCACCATCAAGCTTGAAATTTCCGGCATTTATCGGGTATAATTTCATTAAATTTTAATAGGTCACGCAAATTACTAAAAGCATTAAAAATATTAGGATTTAGGCGTAAATAATAGCTTTATTTTAACACTTTGACTATCGTTTTTGAAATACTTATGAAGTCAAAAAGAAAACCAACTTAACCATCTCTTTAATTTAAACCATCATTATTCTGTAACAACTTGCCTTAAACGTTTACCGTAATCATAAAGGCTTTTTATTTCCTTAATACTGGCCAAACGCTCTCTTCCAAATATAAGAAGTGCCTCTCCGTTTGACTCAATATGATAATAGGGGTTGCTTTCAAAAAAGTGGGTAACGTCATCATTAAAAAATTCGGCTATTTGGGTTTCATTTTCACCCAATAAATAAAAGCGTCTTGAAAAATCTTCATGTTTTTCAATGGGAATATCCTTGAAACCCGCCAAAGCTGATACTTTCTCCAACAAGCCTTCCCTATCTAAAGTGAATTTGGGGATACTTTGGCCCAAATCAATATGCATCATGGTAGTGCGCACAACCTCTTTGGCAATAAACTCTCCTTCAGAAAACTCAATATCAAATAACTTGATGCTGTTCTTTTCATTTGAAAGTACATTGTAAATGTACTCAATGTGTTTTGTGGTGAAAAATGAAAAATTATTTAAAAACGATAGTGGTTTTTGTTTTTTTGAACGATAATTCAAACCGTAACTTTCTGCAAGCGACTCCATACTGGTTTGGCGGCGAGTTAAGCTTTTTTTGATGATATTTGGTACGGGCAATAATCGTCTTGATGCAAAAGGATGCTTTGTTTCGGTATCGTGCAAATCCAACCCGATAACATCAAAGTGGCCGCCACGTTTCGCAAACAGCTCTTGATAATTGCTCATGTTTTCAAGCACAGTATCATCAACAAATTCACATAGCGAAAAATCTACAATAACATCTAGGTCCTCTGGAACGGCATCCAATTTATTTTTCAGCCTGAAATAGTTCAAAAAACTGCAAAAATGTTTCACACTGACATAATAATTGTGCCTGCTATCCTGCTCTTTAAACATGAGCACGTTGGGTTTAAGTATATTTCTTATAAACAAACCGGCGCTTTTATTAATGGAAATATGAATAATTAAAGTAGTTAAAACACCAGCCAAAATGCCTGTGATTAAGCCAATTTTTAAAGTGGTTACAAGGGTTACAAAAAAAATGATGAGTTGCTCTTTCCCAATCGACGACATTTTTCTTATGACCTTTGGCGAGGCCAGTTTGTAGCCTGTATAAACCAAAATAGCCATTAATGCGGGTAGTGGTATTCGGGTAAGTTGGGAACTAAAAAACACAATAAATACCACCAAAAAAAGCGCATGAAAAAAGTTTGATGACCGATTGCTAGCACCATTGTTAACATTAACGGAACTTCGTGCAATTACAGCTACAACATTCAAACCCCCCAATAGGCCGCTCCCAACAGTAGCCAAGCCTAATGCTTTAAGATCGCGATTTACATTGGAGCGTCGTTTTTCCGGGTCTAGCTTGTCAACAGCTTTAATACTTAAAAGTGATTCAATACTGGAAATAAGTGTTAGAGCCAAAACGCTACCCAAAAAAGAAAAGCTCCAAATACCATTAAAATTTGGGGTTGGCAAATCGGCTATAATTTGCTGAATTTCGGGAATATCCGAAATCATGTATTCTTTGGCAATGGGGTTGGATTCGTGTAGGCCGAATTCGAAATAATAACTAAAGCCTATGGACAGTATAACTATCCACATAGGCGCTGGAATAAGCTGTAAATATTTGTTCCTTATTTTAGGATAAAAAAACATAATGCCCAAACTTATTACCCCAGCAGCCGCGGCATAAATCAGCCCTCTTCTTCCGTAGTGCAAGGCATCGTTGATGGTCAATGGAATTTCAAATAGATAGTCTACGGTTTCAGACCTATTTATTTTATGGGCAAGCATAATGTGAAATTGCTTTCCCAAAATAATAAGGCCAATGGCAGCCAACATACCCTGAATGGCCGAGGAAGGAAAAAAATCAGCAAGTTTTCCCATTCTAAAAAACCCCAAAAGCATCAGTAAAACTCCTGAGAACATGATGGCCACATAAGCATTTTCCAGTCCAAGAGTTGAAATGGCAACCAAAAGTACACCTACCAACCCGTTACCTGGCCCAGAAATAGTAACATGGCTTCCTCCAAAAATAGACACCAAAACACCCCCAACAATGGCCGCAATTACCCCGGCTATTGGCGGAGCATCACTAGCCATGGCAAGGCCTAATCCCAAGGGCAATGCAATTAGGCTCACCACGAAGCCTGAGAATATGTTTTGCGGTAAGGCTTTAAAAAACGCTTTTATGTTGTTTTTTTTCGGGCTCATTGCAAAATCAAAACATCGGTTGGCAATTCAGTTAAAATATGCTCAATATCGTGAGGAAACAACCGGTCCCAAAAGGTCATTTTTGTTGGGGCATTCATCACCAATAAATCAGCACGCGAAATTTGGGCATAGTGGCCAATGGAATAGCCTTGTTTTCCAAAAATTGGCTGCAATTTTATGATTTTATCTTTTGTGTATTCTTCCGGAATATGGCTAATAATGTCCTTAATCCTTGAGTTTTCGCGCATCCTAATACGCTCTTTCATAATATTCGCCCGTCGTAAAGATTTATCGTCATCGACCTTTACGGCTATTTGGTCCTGCTTAATTTCTTCAACAATGGTTATTTTATTAGAATTGAGCTTGTTGGCAACATAAAATGCAGCTGTGATGGTTTGTTCGGTTTTGGGGTCTTTTAAGCCGTTTACCACAATGTGTTGGCAAGGTACACGCGCTACCGAAGGTTTTATTAAAAGCAGAACGGAGCATTTCGCCTGACGGGTTATTTTTCTGGCAATGGAACCCAAATAGTATTTAAAGAATCGTTCACGCTGAACGGCACCAAGCACCAAGAGGTCTATTTTTTTTTCTTCGGAAGTCGATAAAATAACATCAACAGGGTTGCCCGTTTTAAAAACCACCTCATATTTTAGATTATCTTTTTCAAAGCTTTTTAGGATAATGTTCAGCATGTTTGTTTTTTCTTCTGAAGCTTCCCCAACATGAATCAAGAATAGTTTGGCTCCAAAAAAAACGGATAGTCTAGCCGCTTCAAACAGGTTTGCTTTTAAGTTTGGGGAATAGGCTACCCCAATTCCAATACTTTTAAAAGGCTTTAATGACACTGCGGTTACTTTGGTTTTAAACGTGAATGCTGAAAGATAACATTTTTTAAAAACATGAAAGCCGGTAAAGGGCATTTGTAGTGCAATAAAAGAATTAGCCAAAATATTTACCGAGGTATAGCACAGTATCGAAAAGCAACAAACATAAACTTATGAAATGGCTATTACCGAAAATTGCAAACTTACCAGCGATGATAATTTGGGCATTAAAGATGACCGATAAAAATCTAATAAATAATAACAGATGAAATCATCTGTTTTTACTTAAATTAGTCATTTTAATAGGAAAACATTATATGTTAGAACTGGCAGGCATAATTATATTTGGGATTTTGGCGCAATGGGTAGCATGGAAGCTTAAGCTACCGGCAATTTTACCCTTAATACTTATAGGTTTATTGGTAGGCCCTATTGCTGCCGAGTATTTGTCTGAAGACGGCTCAAAGTGGATTGAACCCGTTTGGAACGGAAAAAAGGGCTTGTTCCCTGGTGAGGGTCTTTTTTATTTCGTCTCATTGGCCATTAGTATTATTCTTTTTGAAGGAGGTCTAACATTAAAGCGTTCCGAAATAAGAAATGTGGGGCCAGTAATCACTAAATTGATTACTTTGGGCTCTGCCACAACCTTTATAGGCGGTGGTATTCTGGCACATTTTATTTTCAATCTTAGTTGGGAACTGTCTTTTTTATTTTCAGGATTGATAATTGTTACTGGGCCAACAGTTATAACACCAATTTTGAGAAACATTCCGCTTAAAAAAGATGTTTCAACAGTATTAAAATGGGAAGGTATTTTAATAGATCCCATCGGTGCTTTGGTTGCCGTATTGGTTTTTGAATTTATAAGTGTTGAGGGTGGAAGCGGTTTTACCAAAACAGCATTGATAGAATTTGGCAAGATTATTCTTTTTGGCACTACCTTTGGTTTTACGTTTGCCCACGCATTGGCTTTTGCAATCAACAAGGGGCTTGTCCCTCATTATCTATTAAACGTTGTGTCTTTGTCAACGGTTTTGCTGGTTTTTGTTGAGTCTGAAATTTTTGCCCACGAGTCTGGCTTGCTTGCGGTTGTGGTCATGGGTATGGTTTTGGGCAATGGTAAGCTTGAGAACATTAAGGAGCTATTGTATTTCAAGGAATCCTTAAGCGTTCTATTAATATCCATCTTATTTATCCTTTTGGCGGCAAACATGAATATGGATGATTTGTTGCTGTTATATAATTGGAATACGGTTTATTTGTTTTTGGCAGTTGTATTTATTGTTAGGCCTTTGGCAGTTTTTTTAAGCACCATAAACTCCAATTTATCGATAAGGGAAAAATTATTTATCAGTTGGGTGGGACCAAGGGGTATTGTTGCCGCGGGTATAGCGTCCCTTTTTGGTAGTAAGCTTATAAAAAATGGAGAGTTAGGCGCAGAATATCTAACACCGTTGGTTTTTATGATTGTTTTAGGCACAGTACTCCTTAACGCTACCACCGCCAGGGTGTTTGCCAAATTAGTAGGTGTATTCTTGAAGAATTCAGAAGGCATATTAATTGTTGGGGCATCAAAAGTGTCACGATTAATTGGAAAGTATTTAGTGGATAACGGAAGGCATGTCGTCTTAATTGACAGTAATCAAAATAATGTTCAATTGTCCCAAGAAATGGGTCTTGATGCCATTGATACGGACATCTATTCGGTAAACCTTGAAGACAATCTGGAATTAAATGACGTTGGGTTTTTAATGGCATTGACAGGTAGTGCAGACATTAATGAATTTGCTATTAACAAATTTAGTGAGCAATTTGGGGAAAACGGTTCTTTTAGACTAATTACTGTTGAGGAAATGCAGGATCCCAACAATAATCCCCAACAAGGCTTATTCTCACATACCGATGATTTTATAGCACTTACTGAGGTGGCTAGAAAATACCCTAAAATTCATGAAATTGAAATTTCAAGCAGGCAACATTACGAAGAGCTTATTGAAATCACCAATGAAGATGAAGATATCGTACCTTTATTTGTAAAAGACAAGAAGGGGGTATTGGAGATTATTTCTTCGTATAACAAGGCTATTGAAAACGTGGCTAAAGGATTTAAGTTGGTTTATTTAGGAAAACCAATGAACAAACGAAAGGCTCCCTAATTTTTAGGAAAACGACATTCTTTACTATACTTGGCGAGAACAAATCCATTACATAGCTATTTAAAGCCTAAATAAGCCAAGGAATAGGCAAGTAGTTTATTACACATATTGTCTAAAACATCAAAACGGGTAATTAATAGTTTCGGGCATAGAAAAGCCCCGCTTTTTAAAGCGAGGCCATTAAGTGTTTTTTGTTTAAAATATTCTTTAGGCCATAATATGAAGCTCGGTAAAATCTTTGGTAACGACTAAGGTATTATCGCCGTTTATCTTTAAGACTTTAAATGGAATTTCAACGTTATCCACTTCAATTTTAGAAATTTTAAAAGGCAATCCGTGTAACTTCAACTTAAAGGTTTTGTAAGTGGTTATATATTTACCCGATTTATGTTGTTGGATAATCAATTCGTCCTTTTTACCCTGTAATTTAAAGTCCCTTTGGCTGTATCTGCCCTTTATGTAATCATAGCCATCACCAGCATCTTCAAAAACCATAGATGATTCTTTACCCAATTTGTAATAAACATCTAGCAACAACTCATTAATGGCTTTTTCACCTACATATTGCTGAATAGGATATTTAGGTATAATGGCACCTTCTTTAACAAAAACAGGCATGCTGTCTAAATCAGCATCAACCCAATGCTCTTGGCCGCCTTTTACAACTTCATCGGTCCAGAAATTATACCATTTACCTCTTGGTATATACATGCGCCTTCCTTTTTGGTTCGGCCCTGTAACTGGGCACGCCAAAATCTTTTCGCCAAAAATGAATTCGTCGTTTCGGTAATGCGTTTGTACGTCTTCCTGGTCATATAAAACCAACGATTTTAAGATTGGAATACCTTCGTCTGCATAACGCCAAAAAGCCGTGTACAAGTAAGGCAATAATTGGTATCTTAATTCAATAAACTTCCTAACAACATCGGTTATGGTATCGCCAAAAGCCCATGGTTCCTGGTCGCCATGGTCTCCAGAAGAGTGGGTTCTGCAAAATGGATGAAAGATTCCTAACTGAATCCAACGCGCGTAAAGTTCGCCATTGGGTTGTTCGGCAAAACCACCAATGTCAGAACCTATAAACGAAAAGCCCGACATGGCCATGCGTTGTGCTTGAAGGTTAGCTATAGTTAAGTGGTCCCAACTGGCAACATTATCGCCTGTCCAACTAGACGTATAGCGCTGTGTGCCTGAATAGGCCGCTCTTGTAATAACAAAAGGCCGTTTTGGGTATGAAAACTTTTTTAAGCCTTGATATGTGGCGCGAGCCATTTGCATACCATAAACGTTATGTGCTTTTCTGTGGCTACAAGGGTTGCCTTCGTAATCATGGCGCACATCGTCAGGGAAAGACTTGCCGGGAACATCCATTACAGCAGGCTCGTTCATGTCGTTCCAAACGCCTTTTACACCTATGTCTTCAATAAGTTCCTTAAATAAATTAGACCACCAATCTCTTACTTCAGGTCTTGTAAAATCTGGGAAATAACATTCACCAGGCCATACCTTACCTTTCATATATGGGCCATCGGCACGTTTACAGAAGTAATCTTTGTCAAGACCTTCCTTAAACACTGAATATTCCATGTCTATTTTGATGCCTGGGTCTATGATGACAATAGTTTTAAAGCCATCCTCAGCCAATTCCTTTATCATTCTTTTTGGGTCTGGAAAATACTCTTTACTCCATGTAAAACACCTAAACCCTTCCATATAATCGATATCCAAATAAATGGCATCACACGGAATTTTTAACTCCCTGAATTTTGATGTGATTTCCTTTACGTTGGATTCTGGGTAGTAACTCCATTTACATTGGTGGTAACCAAGTGCCCAAAGTGCCGGCATTTCGTGGGGTTTGCCCGTTAAATCGGTATAGTTGGCAACAACTTCAGACATTTCGGGGCCATAAATGAAATAGTAGTTCATTTCGCCACCATGAGCCCAAAAACTAGTTATGTTTCTACGTTCGCTACAAAAATCAAAAAAAGAACGGAATGTATTATCGAAAAATATACCGTATGATTTTTTGCTGTGCAGTGCAGTGTAGAATGGAATAGCTTTATAAATGGGGTCTGTGTCTCTGCCATAAGCGTAAGAATCGGTTACCCAGTTTTCAAACCTCTTTCCTTTTAGGTTATTGTCCACGGGCTTATCACCCAAACCGTAATAGCTTTCACCGGGTTGAGCTGTTTTTGACATTTTTACCACATCACCGCCAAACTCATAGCTTTCTTCCCAATGAAAACCAAGTTCGTCTTCACAAATAAGGGTCTTATCTACAGCATCATAAATAGATGAACGCAAGTCTAACTTTGAAATGTGGCAAATAAGTTTTGCCGTGGTAATAATGTAGTGGTCTTTATCTTCGGTAACTTCAAGGTGGTTGTAGCCTCTACTCGCATATTTTGTAATGGCATAAGAGAAATCGTTTTCAAAAATGCCTGTGGTAGTAAATCTAAATCTAAGAACACTGTCGCGACGTACCGTAATCTCTAAAATAACACCATTTTCAGCGGTAAATGAAAGTACGTTAAGATTCTTTTCGTATTTAATTATTTTTGAAGGAAACAGGTTTCCCTTGTATTCCAACTCTGTGTTTAATATCATAAATATTAGGGATGAATATTAATCCACGAAATTAGTAAAATTAATAAACCTTATATGTTACATTTCTTTAAAAATTTAAACAAATAATTGTGTAAAAATCAATTAATCAGGGATTTAATTATTAAAACATTAAGGGGTAATCCTTAATAGGTTTAAAAAATTAAACAATTCGTAATTTTCTTACCTTTATAGACCGAATTTCTGTAAGTATTCAATACGTGTCAGAACAAAAAAGCCACGAATTTTATATCATGGCTTTATATATGGCGCTGTGTTTATTTTTATCATTTGAATTCAAAGATTGTAACAGCTAGTGGCGGCAAAGTCACTTCAACCGAATAGTCCTTGCCTAACCAAGGTTCTTTTTTTATGGTTATGTTCTTCTTGTTTTTAACACCGCTACCGCCAAACTCTACGGCATCACTATTGAAAACTTCAGACAACTTGCCTCCAATAGGTGTGCCTATTCGATAATTTTCTCTAATAGTTGGTGTTAAATTGCAGATAACAACAACGTCGTTTTTATCCTCATAACCTTTTCTGAGATATGAAATCACGCAATTTTCATAATCGCCGTAATTTATCCATTCAAAACCTTCACCTGTGAATGGTTTTTCATAAAGCGCAGGTGTGCTTCTGTAAAACTTATTGAGTTCTTTATAATAGTTTTGAGCGTCTTGGTGTGGTTTAAAATCCAACAAGTTCCAGTCCAAGCTTTCTTGGAAATTCCATTCGTTATAATGACCAAACTCACCACCCATAAACAGCAGCTTTGTTCCCGGATGTGTAAACATATAGCCATATAATAGGCGAAGGTTGGCAAAACGCTGCCACTCATCACCTGGCATTCGGCCTAAAATTGAGTTTTTACCATAAACCACTTCATCATGTGATAAGGGCAACATAAAGTTTTCGGTAAACGCATAGGCCAAACTAAACGTAATTTCGTTGTGATGATATTTTCTGTAAACAGGGTCTTTGGCAAAATACTCCAATGTATCGTGCATCCAGCCCATCATCCATTTCATGCCAAAGCCTAAACCGCCAATATAAGTTGGTTTAGAAACCATTGGGAATGCCGTAGATTCCTCTGCAATAGTCTGTACATCTGGGAACGATGCATAGACTTCTTCATTCAATTCTTTCAAGAAGCTTATTACCGCAAGATTTTCTCTTCCTCCATAGATATTAGGTTCCCATTCGCCATCTTCACGAGAATAATCTAAAAACAACATAGAGGCTACGGCATCAACACGCAAACCATCGGCATGGTATTGGTCCAACCAAAAAACGGCATTACTGATTAAAAACGAACGGACTTCGTTACGTTCATAATTGAAAATTAAACTTTTCCAATCTTGATGGTAGCCTTTTCGTCTGTCGGGGTGCTCATATAAGTGTGAGCCATCAAAAAATCCAAGACCATGGGCGTCTTCTGGAAAATGGGATGGCACCCAATCTAAAATAATACCTATGTCGTTTTGATGTAGTTTATCAACCAAGTATTTGAATTCTTCAGGATAACCATAACGAGATGTAGGTGCAAAGTACCCTGTAAGTTGGTAGCCCCAAGAGGGATCGTAAGGATATTCCATTATTGGCATGAGCTCAACATGTGTAAAATTCATTTCTTTAACATACTTCACTAAATCATCTGCCAACTCAAAATAGGATAAAAATCGACCTTCTTCAACATGTTTTTTCCAAGAGCCTAAATGAACCTCGTAAACCGAATATGGTGCGTCTAAAGCATTATGCTTTTTTCGGGTTTTCATCCAATCCTTATCTTTCCATTTGTAGTTGTCATCCCATACAATGGAGGCGGTTTGTGGCGGGTGCTCATAGCGCCTTCCATATGGGTCGGCCTTTTCCGTTTTTATGTCGTTGTGGTGACTCTGTATTTTGTATTTATACTTGGTTCCTTTTCCAATTAATGGAATAAAACCTTCCCAAATACCGCTGGAATCCCATCTTACATTGAGTTGATGTTCTCCTTCAATCCAATAATTAAAATCACCTATAACAGAAACTTGTTTTGCAGAAGGCGCCCAAACGGCAAAATAAACTCCCTCAATGCCATCAACGGTAACAAGGTGAGAACCAAATTTTTCATACAAACGAAAGTGTTTGCCTGCCTTAAAAAGATTGATGTCAAATTCTGTAAATAAACTGTGAACTTTTACGTGTGCCATATATTTTAATGATTTATAATATTAGATATTCCTTTTAACGGAATGACTGCCCATTGTGGGCGCGAATTGAGTTCGTAACCTAATTCGTAAACTGCTTTTTCAAGTAAGCAATATTTCAGAATAAAAATACGCTCTTGGTTATATCCTAAATTTAAATTTGCGTTTTGCGTTTCGGTAACATAAGTGCCCAAAAACAAACCGGTAATATATCTGTATAATATTTCGGAAGCCTTAAACATCGTGTCTAAAGATGCTTTGTAATGTTCCTTATGGTTATTGAAAACGTTGGCATAAATAGCATAATGAAACGACCTAAATAAACCCGCAACATCTTTTAACGGTGGTTGTTTTACTTTTCTATCGCGGATGGTGCTTTCTGGCTCGCCCTCAAAATCAAGAATGTAAAAATCGCTGTCCTTTACCAGTATTTGACCTAAATGATAGTCGCCGTGAATCCTAATGCGTTCGCCTTTAAGTTTTGTCCAATTGAAATCAACAAAACGTTTTCTAATCTCGTTTTTCTTATCAAGGAATTCATTTGCTAGGTCTAATGCCAAGCCTTCAAGTTTGTGAAGGTTGTTCTCAATGGTATTCAATCTGTTTTGAAATTGATGCAGCATTTTATTCTTTAGCCAAACTTCGTAATCGCCATTGTAGTGGGCAGGTGTAAATGCCGTTTCTTCAAACTCAGAGCCCAACGCGATGTGCATTTCTGCCGTACGTTTAGCCAAAGTTTGTACTTGAGTAAAAAAAATTAAACCAACCCAGTCAATAATTTGAGGCGGAATGTCTTGAATTGTTAAACGTTGATATAATGCCGTATTTGGCAACGCATCAACATTAATATTTTTATACTCTAAATTAGAAAACACCTTGTGCAATTCCTTGAGTGTATAATCCCAAGCATCTCCTTCATTTCGAATCATTTCCTGCATTAAACCAATGGTAGTGTTCACATTATTTGAATCTACAACATTGATGCTTCCTAAATAGGCCGGAGTGTTTTTGTATCCCTTTTTTTCTGACAGAAAACGGCTCATTTCATAATCGGGATTCTTATCTGCAAAAATTCTCCTGAAAAATTTTAAAACATATTTTTCATTGTAAACCAAAGAAGTATTGCTTTGTTCCAATCCCATAAACCTTGAAGATTCATACTGGGCATTGTTGAACAAATGGCTTTTGTGGTACTGAACTTTTGTCATATCTATCGGCTCGGCAGTGGCAATACGTTCAAAGACCAATTTTCTGTAGGCCTCTAAGTTTGTGGCGTCAATAATATAACCTTTTTGGTCATTGATTTGAATGGGTAGAATCCTATCTTTTTTTGCAAAATTCTCATCAGTTACAAACGCAATAGGAAGGAAATAATGTTGGTAAAAAGCTTCAACAAAGTTAACTTCCAAGATTAGCCCATAATACACTTCACCGCTTTGTTGAATTTTGAAAAACTCAGCCAGTTCAATATATTTTAGCTTGCTTGATTTACCGCCGTACCAACGTTGCTTAACAATGTATGTTTCTAGAACATCAGACAAAAACGTTTTAACAAAATCGCGACTATCCAACAAGTCCTCCCAAGGCATTTTACTTTGGAAAATCGGTTGAAAAGTAGATGTTGAAACGTTGTTGGCCATATTACTTATTTATTTTAAAAATATGGAACGGCATTGTGGGTTGCAGTTCTACAAAGTTCCACTCATTATTCCAATTGTAACGACTGTCTGTAATTAAATCGTGCATTTCAATATTGTCTCCCGGATTAACACCTAAATCGTACAAAGGCATCTGTACCACGCCTTGTTGCGAATTGTGGGCATCTAAACTAATGACCACAAAAATCTCATTGGTTTTGTCGTCATTCCATTTATAGAATGCCATTAAATTATCATTATGGATATCGCAAAATTTAATATTGTTGGTTTGTTGCAACGCAGGATTGTGATTCCTAATATAGTTTATTTTGGCTATTAGGGTAATGAGCTTGTTTTTTATACTCCAATCATAATGTGTGATTTGAAATTTTTCGGAATTTAAATATTCCTCCTTTCCTAATAAAGGTTTGGAAACCATATATTCAAACACAGGCCCATAAATACCAATACATGAGCTTAATGTTGCCGCAAGCGCATAACGTTGAATATGTTTCGATTCATTAGCGCCTTGCAAATGGTAGGGGTTAATGTCTGGTGTGTTGGGCCAAAAGTTGGGCTGCATGTACTCCCTTAACTCTGTTTTGGTCAACTCTTCAACATATTGAATAAGGTCGTATTTGCTTTCGCGCCATGTAAAATAGGTATAAGATTGCGTATAACCCTGTTTTGCCAACTGCTGCATAACCTTAGGCGCCGTAAAGGCCTCAGCCAAAAATATTACATCTTGGTGTTTTGCTTTTACTTGCGAAATAATCCAGTTCCAGAAATAGAAAGGTTTGGTATGTGGGTTATCTACCCTGAAGATTTTAATGCCACAATCTATCCAATACATTAAGATGTCCAAACACTCTTTCCAAAGGTTTTCATGGTCTTCGCTTTCCCAATAAATAGGAAGGATGTCTTGGTATTTCTTAGGAGGATTTTCAGCATATTGTACCGTGCCATCTGGTCGCCACTTAAACCATTTAGGGTGCTCTTTTACCCAAGGGTGGTCTGGTGCCGCCTGAAGCGCATAATCCATGGCAATTTCCAAATTATTGTCTTTTGCCGCTTGAATTAAGGATTTAAAATCGTCAAGTGTACCGAGTTGTGGATGAATATCTTTATGCCCACCGTATTGAGACCCAATACCCCAACAAGAGCCAACATCATCATGTTTGGCCTCTGTTGTGTTGTTTTTACCTTTTCTGTTAACTTCGCCTATAGGGTGTATGGGTGGGAAGTAAACCACGTCAAACCCCATATTTTTTACTCTGGGCAGCAATTGAGCACAATCATTGAATGTGCCATGTACACCTTCCTGTCTGGAAGTTGAACGCGGAAAAAACTCATACCACGTGCTGAACCTTGCTTTCTTTCTATCTACGTAAACTTGGTAATCTCTCGAGGTGTTAGCAAGAATTTTTGCCGGATTACCATAAAATATTTTATAAAGTCTGTCTTTGGCGGCTTCGGTAATGGCCTCGCCATAATCGTTTTCACTTTTAAAAATGCGATGAAGATGTTCTAAATAAGTTTTGTCTTCACCATTTACTTTTTCAATAAGAGGTTTAATCAATTCAGCGCCTTCCAAAAGCTCAGACACAACATGTTGCCCATCGTTAATTTTTCTAATTAAACCGTAGCGCCAATTCAGGGCATAATCAACCCAAGCTTCAACTTTATAGGTGTAAAATCCTTGTTTTTCCACTTTAAAGGACGCCTGCCATTCATCGTTATGCCGCAGTTTCATCCTAGTTTCCTTCCAGGTTTTGTCGTTTTCATGTTTGTATAATACTGAAACCCCTAAAACATCGTGGCCGTCAGCTAAAACATTTGCGTCAATATTAACAATTTCGTTTACAACACGTTTTATATAAAATTCACCACAATTTACGCTCGGTGAAACATAATCAATTAAAACTCTCTTTTGGTTTAGCATTACTTGGTTAGTTATATAATAAAATCAATAATTTTTTATTATTCTATAATAAATCCTTTTGGTATTGTTGCTCCATTTTTAATGACAACAATACCTTCTTTAACACAATAGGTATCTGTTTCTGTATCTTCTAAATGGTTGCCTCCGTTAATTTTTACATCGTCTCCAATTCGACAGTTTTTATCAATAATGCAGTTTTTTATAAAACAACGCTCGCCAATGCCCATTAGGATTTCAATTTTATTTTTTTCCATCTCTTCTAAAGTCTCGTAATAATCGCTTCCCATCATATAGGTATTGATAACGGTAGACTCTTTTCCTATTCTTGAACGAATACCAATAACTGATTTTTCAATTTTTGAAGCACTAATTATACAGCCTTCAGAGATAACCGCCTTATCCAATAAGGTTCCTGCCACCTTTGTAGTTGGAAGCATCCGGGCATGCGTGTAAATGCGTTTATCCCTATCATATAAATCGAATTTTGGGATATCATCTGTAAGGCCAAGATTAGCCTCAAAGAAGGACTCTACTGTTCCTATGTCTGTCCAATAGCCTTCATATTGATAACTTAAAGTTTTATGGGAATCAATAGATTGAGGAATAATTTCTTTGCCAAAATCTATGGTATTCGGGTTGTCCATCAGTTTAACTAAAAGGTCTTTATTAAAGACGTAAATTCCCATAGAGGCCAGATAATTTCTACCTTGAGCTTTCATCTCACCACTTACTTCCGATGTCCAATCTGGCAACAAACTTGCGTCAGGCTTTTCTATAAAGGAGGTTATAACATTTTCCTCGTTAGCTTTTAAAATACCAAAACCCGTGGCGTCTTTTGCATTTACAGGAATGGTTGCAATTGAAATTTTAGAACCACTTTTTTCATGCGCTTCAATCATTTTATCATAATCCATTTGATATAATTGGTCACCAGACAATATCAATGCATAATCAAAATCGTGACGTAAAAAATGGTGCATGCTTTGTCTTACCGCATCTGCTGTTCCCTGAAACCAAGTTTTGTTTTCGGGGGTTTGTTCTGCAGCCAATACATCAACAAAGGCACTGCTGAAAAAACTAAAGTGATAAGTGTTTTTTATGTGTTTGTTTAACCCAGCAGAATTAAATTGTGTTAACACAAAAATCCGTTTGATGTCTGCATTAATACAATTTGAAATGGGGATATCCACTAATCTGTATTTACCCGCAATTGGAACTGCAGGTTTTGATCTTCTGTCTGTTAATGGATAAAGTCTAGATCCTTGACCGCCACCTAAAACAATGGCCAATACTTTATTGTTAATCATATCTTTTTGATTTACTTGTTAGTGCTGAGTTTTATAATAAAGACTTATAAAGTCCTTCTACTTGTTTGGCAATTGCAACCCAATCGAAATATTCTTCCACACGTTTTCTACCCTTAATGGCCATAGACTCACGTAATGCTTTGTCGCCTATTACTTTGTTAATTCCTTCGGCCAAATCTCTTGAAAACTTATCTGGGTTTACTGGCTCAAAAGGAGCTTCGGTTTGTTGCTCCAAAGGAATTAAAAGCCCTGTTTCACCATGAACCACAACTTCCTTTATGCCACCAACGGCACTGGCAACAACGGCGGTTTTACATGCCATGGCTTCAACATTTATAATTCCGAAAGGCTCATAAATTGAAGGGCAACAAAATACATCGGCATGCGAGTATAGTTGAATAATCTCCTCTTTGGTAACCATTTTGTCAATCCACACAACGTTATCACGGGTCTTTTTTACTTCGTTAACAGCATCTTCCATTTCTTTGCCAATTTCTTTGGTATCGGGAGCCCCTGCACACAATACAATTTGAGTGTCTGGATTGATGTATTTTATGGCATTTACCAAATGGATAATCCCTTTTTGACGCGTAATTCTGCCAACAAAAAGCACATAAGGTTTAGTCTTGTCTACCCCATAGGCATCAAGTGTTTCGGTATTTGAAGTAGCTTGATATTGTTCCAGATTTATACCGTTGTAAATTACCTTAACTTTATCAGGGTTGACATCGAAGTATTTAAGAACATCCTCTTTTGTTTCTTCGGAAACGGCTATTAAGGCATCGGCCATTTCAATTGCGGTTTTTTCAACCCATGATGAAGCATCATACCCCCTGCCCAATTGCTCGCGTTTCCAAGGTCTAAGAGGTTCTAATGAGTGCGTTGTGATTACCAAGGGAGTGCCATAGCAAAGTTTTGAGACAATTCCAGCAAAATGTGCATACCAAGTGTGGCAGTGCACTACGTCGGCATCAGTTGGCTCGGCATTCATATGTAAGCATGTACTAAGCGTTTTAAAAACGGATTTTAATTTGTCATCCGAAGCAGCAAAAACGCCATCATCAAAAGGATATCCAGTTACAGTGAGATTGCCCGATTTTTGGTCTTGGTCACCAAAGCACCTCACGTCCATTTCCATTAATTTGGATAATTCCTCAGCCAAGTATTCAACATGAACCCCTGCTCCACCATAAACATAAGGTGGAAACTCCCTGGTGTAAAAAAGTGCTTTCATATAATTATTGTCTCATAAAATTGGTTAATAGCCAGTCAAAAGAAAGAAAATTAACGAACAAACCAGACATTTTAATGTTACAAAATCGAAAAATTATAACAACGGGACTTTGTTTTGTGTTTCATTGCCAATCAAGCAAAACAAAGTAGAGTAATTATAAAATTGTTAATAACAATTATTGGGTTTGAATTCAATTCCGTTAAGGCTTAAATTCACCTAAGCTAAGTAAATTAAAGGCTTTTTGTGGGTTTGTTAGTTTTATTTAATTCCTATGTTATAAACATACAAAATAATTATTAACAATTTGAGTCAATTTTATTTTTTGAAGAAAATAAGGCAAAATTCCAATTCGAGAAAATTATCAATAACAAAATAGGATAAAACCGTTGAATTAGTTCAAATTTTTCAAACAAATAAATCCAAGATTGGATTCAGAGAGAGTTTTGATACAAAATCAATTATTAAACACCATCCAACCTAAATTAAAAATGGCTCATTTTACATAAAATTTCAGGAGGTTAATATGATTTTGAATTAAAAAAATCCTGTTCTATATTAATTTTATGGGCTTTTGAACAATAATAAGGCTATTATTTTTAACCAAACTACAGTTTGATTTGCATGGCTTTATTACGCTGGGCCACACTTGCAATTTTTAAAAACAAACTAATCATTCAGTTTTAAAACGGCCATAAAAGCTTGTTGGGGTATTTCAACATTGCCCACTTGGCGCATACGTTTTTTACCCTTTTTCTGCTTTTCAAGAAGTTTACGTTTACGGGAAATATCACCACCATAACATTTTGCCGTTACGTCTTTTCGGAGGGCCTTAATGGTTTCGCGCGAAATAATTTTTGCGCCAATTGCTGCTTGAATAGGAATATCGAATTGCTGACGTGGAATCAATTCTTTCAACTTTTCACACATTTTTCGACCAATAGTTTGCGCATTGTCAGCATGAATTAGTGCAGAAAGCGCGTCAACAGGTTGGGCGTTCAGTAAAATATCCAATCGAACCAATTTTGAAGGTTTCATACCAATTGGATGGTAATCAAAAGAGGCGTATCCTTTTGAAACGGTTTTTAGTCTATCGTAAAAATCAAAAACTATTTCCGCTAAGGGCATTTCAAAAGTCAGCTCCACACGCTCCGGAGTTAAATAGGTTTGATTGGTGATGATGCCACGTTTTTCAATACATAATGACATTACGTTACCAATAAAATCAGATTTTGTAATGATGGTTGCCTTAATATAAGGTTCCTCAACACGATTTAAAGTAGCTGGTTCCGGAAGGTCTGATGGATTATTTACTATAATAACTTCATCAAAATTTTTATTGGTAAAAGCATGGTATGACACATTGGGAACAGTAGTGATTACGGTCATATCAAACTCGCGTTCCAGGCGCTCTTGGATAATTTCCATGTGAAGCATACCTAAGAAACCACAACGGAATCCAAAGCCCAATGCCGCTGAACTTTCAGGTTGAAACACTAATGACGCATCGTTTAACTGCAGTTTTTCCATGGATGCGCGAAGCTCTTCGTAATCCTCAGTATCAACAGGGTAAATGCCAGCAAAAACCATTGGCTTTACATTCTCAAAACCTTCAACAATGTTTTTTGTAGGATTGGCAAAATCGGTAATGGTATCACCAACTTTTACTTCCTTTGCTGTTTTAATTCCTGTAATTAAATAGCCTACATCACCAGTTTTAATGCTTTGTTTGGCGACTTGACTCAGTTTTAAAGTGCCTACCTCATCGGCATAATAGTCCTTACCTGTAGCAACAAATTTAATATGTTGCCCTTTTTTAATCTCCCCATTGAAAACTCTAAAATAGGTTTCAATGCCCCTAAACGAGTTATAAACCGAATCGAAAATCAATGCTTGCAAAGACGCATTTGGGTCTCCTTTTGGCGCAGGAATACGTTCAATAATGGCTTTTAAAATATTATCTACACCAAAACCGGTTTTTCCACTGGCATGTATTACTTCGTCAGGGCTACACCCCAATAAATCAACAATATCGTCGGTAACTTCCTCTGGATTGGCACTTGGTAAATCTACCTTATTAAGCACAGGAATAATCTCCAGGTCATTTTCTAGGGCTAAGTATAAATTAGAAATGGTTTGCGCTTGAATGCTTTGGGCGGCATCAACAATTAGTAGCGCACCTTCACAGGCGGCTATACTTCTGGAAACTTCATATGAAAAATCCACATGACCGGGGGTGTCAATCAGGTTCAAAACATAAGGCTCGCCTTCAAAAACATAATCCATTTGTATGGCGTGTGATTTTATGGTAATTCCACGCTCACGTTCCAAATCCATATTATCCAACAGCTGGTCCTGTTTTTCACGTGCGGTTACAGAACCTGTGTGGTCCAGTAAACGGTCTGCGAGCGTACTCTTTCCGTGGTCAATATGTGCAATAATGCAAAAGTTTCTGATGTTTTTCATAAAGCAATCTATACCTAGATATAATTGCAAATATAGATGTTTTTAAATGAGTTCTTGGTATAATTTTTTTTTGGCAATTAAACTTAAAGCCGTTTTTAAAGTCTTATTTTTACTACTAAAATCAATAACTTAAGTTTTTTAATATTGAATTCATTAATCAGAATCGCAAAATACGTATTGGGTTTTATTCTTTTAAGCTCTGTGGGCACTTCAATTTTACACGGACAGAAGGAAAAATCAATTCCAGATATTGAAAAAATATACTTGCACACCGACAGGTCCACTTACATTTTGGGAGAGGATTTGTGGTATAAAGCCTATTCGGTTTTCGCTTATAATAATTTACTTTTTAGTAAAGGCAATGTGCTTTATGTAGACCTTATTGCGCCCGATTCTAAAATTATTGCTACCAATAAAACCTTGATTAAGGATGGGTTAGGCCATGGTGATTTTAAATTGACTGATTCCATCGGAGTAAAACCAGGGATGTACCAAATTAGGGCGTACACGAACTGGAGCCGTAATTATGGCGAAGATTTTGTTTTTAAAAAGGAAGTTGAAATACTGGATGTTTTTAAAGATGCTGCTGATAGAAACAATACCGATATGCCAAAAAATCAACCTTCAAACCAAACAAAAAATAAGGGTGTTACAGAATCACTAACCATAATCTTTTTTCCTGAAGGTGGCTCATTGTTGGAAGATGCCATTAACGTTGTTGCTTTTAAAGCAACGGATAATTACGGAAACGCTTTAAAAGTTAAAGGAAAAGTATTTGACTCTGATAACGCATTGGTTAGTTTATTTGTAAGCACCCACGACGGCATGGGTAAATTTCAGTTTAGTCCCGTCTCCGGCAAAAGTTATTATGCTACCATATCAATTTCAGCTCAAAAGGAGGTGAAACAAGAACTGCCAAAAGTTAACCAGCAAGGGTATCTGTTGAGCCATAAAAAGCTTAATAGTAAGCGTATTATATCCATCAAAACAAACGAAGAAACCCTTTCAAAAAACCCAGATGCACCTGTTACTTTAATATGTCGAACACGTGGGGTTACCTATTTCTCGGGTACTCAACCGTTAGCTAATAAGACGCTTTCTTTTGAATTGCGCGATACCGATTTTCCAGAAGGCATCAGCCAATTAACGCTCTACGACCATGCCAATAGGCCGCAAAGTGAACGACTCGTTTATATTGAAAAAGAGCATGATTTTGATGTGACTTTAACCACCAATAAAACCAGTTATAAACCTGAAGAGATGGTAGAAGTCAATGTTTCTTCAAAGTCCAATACAGGTGATGGTGTGCCTGCAAGTTTTTCATTGAGTGTTACCGATATGAACGGCATGAAAATCGATAAAGATTTGGGAACCAATATCTGCTCCAATTTTTTGTTGGAATCTGATATCCGAGGAAAAGTGCATAACCCAGGCTATTATTTTGACAAAAGCAATAAAAGAAGATTGCAAAATTTAGATTTATTGCTCTTAACCCAAGGCTGGCGTAATTTTATATGGAAAACTATACCTCAACCAAATGACACGATATCGTACAAAGCCGAAAAAGGATTTGTGATATCTGGCAAAGTAGAGCAGCTTTTAGGAGAAAAACCCAAAGCAGACCAAAATGTTAACTTAGTTTTAATGGCTGAAAGCGGAATGAACATTCATGATACACAAACCGATACATTGGGCATATTTAAGTTTAAAGACCTTGTGTTTTTTGGAAAAACAAAAATGTTTTTGAACACAAGGAACGAGAAGGGAAAAGCTAGGGGCGAACTTCTCTTAGATGAATTTGATAAGGAGCCATTGCCTACAAACTACAGTAAGGACGAAATTAATTTGCCCAAAACAGATTCAGTAGAGCAGGCCATATCTGAACATGTCTACAAAAAGTTTGTAACCAACGGTATTGCCCCTGAGAACATTTTAGATGAAGTTGAAATTATTGCAAAGAAAAAACCAGAAGGCCCCGAAAGTTTATATGGCACGGCCGACAACACTTATGTGGTAGATGATAAAACGCCATATTTCAACAACATGTTTCAGTTCATTCAAAATACCTTGCCCGGAATGTCCTTTGGGGACACCCTGGGTTTTATGCGTTTTGGTGGTGCACCAGCTATGATTTTAGTTGATGGTTCGGAGTACCCTCAGGATGTTGTAAGAAGTATGAGTGTGGACGATGTGGCCAAAATAGAAGCCTTTAAAGGCCCAAGTGCTGCGCTTTTTGGGTCAAGAGGAGGGAGCGGTGTTATTCTAATTTACACTAAAACAGGGACTATAAACAATCAACCAAAAAAAGTATTCCATTCTGTTAATAAAGAAATTGACGGCTTTTATAGCGCACGTATTTTTTATTCACCAAATCCTGAGGATGCAAAAGATGAATGGGGCGATAAATCGGCAGTAAGAAACACCATATACTGGAATCCTTATGTACACCCAGACGCCACAGGTAAGGCCAAAGAAACCTTTTACAATAGCGCTATACCAACCAAGGCAAAAGTGACTTTAGAGGGTATAACGGCCACTGGTATTCCTATTGTTAAGAAGGTGTTTTATACCATTGAAAAATAGCAAGACTTTTTTGAATTAATTCGAAAAATTTAGGAAAGCATCATACTGCCACAAATACCAAGACTTACAATAGCATAAACCACTGCGAGGATAAAAAAGATTTTAGCCGTTTTTTTATTGTTTTTTCTGAGCATGAAGCCAACAAAAGCCAACAAAATAGCCGGACCTAACAGAATGGCTAAAATGATATAAATCAAACCATCTAAACTCACTTCTAAAAAACGGGCCATTCGTTATTTTTTAAAGCATTGTGCTACCGCAAATCCCCAGACCTATTAAAACATAAACTACCGCAGAAATCAATAAATATTTTGAAGCTTTGGTGTTTTTGTTTCTTAAGGCAATGCCAAGAAAGATTAAAATTAAAGGGATACCAAATGCTAATAGCAATAACAAAAGAGCTAGCAAAAAATAACCTCCTTCTTCAAGTAATAATGAAATCATATTAGTTCTTTTTTAAGTTCTTGCAATCGTTGCTTTTTATCATCTCTGTAAAACAAATTCATGGTTTCAAATGGAATAATTTTATTGTCTTTATCGACAATATGAACGCATGATTTTTTTATGGCACGCACATCAAAGTTATAAGCATCAATAAATTGCATTATTATAATACGAAATAAATTGTCATATTCTAGATTTGGCGCATCAATATTTGGTAAGCAGCACATGATACTTTTTAGATTTTCTTCAGCCACTTCAACTGAATTTCCCGTACTAAAAAGTTCAATCATTTTTCCTTTAAGCCTCTCATCTTGCTCATAAATAATGGTGTTTTTGCTGTTATCCAACAAGTCGTTTGGATTGATATAACGCGTTAAAGGAAACACTTCTTCTCCCAATTTTAAAGCATAACCCATAACCAATGCGTCTGGATTGCACGGTACAGGCAACAAATCGTCTGGATTAAAAATATGGGTTTGTTCAAATATTTTTCGACGTACTTCCGTTAAGGTCATTCGGTCTGTTTCTGGATTAAAATTTTCCAATCGTCCCGCAATTTGTGTTGGCTGAAATGTGACACCACGAACACATTTTTGCTGCAGTGCAAAATCTATAATTTTTCCTATTTCCCCATCATTCAGACCTTTTTGAAGCGTAACAACTAAGGTTGTCGATAAGTTAAAAGCGTTTAAATGCTCTAAAGCTTGCTTTCTTATATCATTCAAATCAGCTCCACGCAATTCTTGCAAAACAGAATTCTCAAAAGAGTCGAACTGCAAATAGATTTCAAAATCTGGCGCATAGGTTTTTAAACGTTCCGCGAAAGCTACATCCTTTGCGATTTTTATCCCGTTGGTATTTAACATTAAGTGCCGAATGGGCAATGATTTGGCATAATCCAATATCTCCCAAAACTGCGGATGAATTGTGGGTTCTCCACCGCTAATTTGTACTACATCAGGCTCTTTTTCATTCTTCACAATAGCGTCAAGCATAGTCTTAACCTCGTCCAGAGTTCTGTGTCTACCATAAGTTGGCGAGGAACCTGCATAACAGGTGGGACAAGTTAAATTACAACGGTCTGTAACTTCAACAACCGTTAAACAACTATGCTGTTCGTGGTCTGGGCATAGACCGCAATCGTAAGGGCAACCATAGTGTGTTTTAGTGTTAAAGGTGTATGGTGTTTCACTGGGTTTGTTGTAGTTACGTATGTTTTTGTAATAGTCAATATCGTCCGCTATAAGCACTTTACTAGTACCATGTACGGCGCAACGCTTAAGCATGTATACGTTGCCATCTTCAAAAACAATTTTGGCATCCACACGCTGTAAACACTCAGGACAAAGGCTTAAAGTAAAATCATAATAGGTATACTTTCTAGTGGGCATTTTTAAGTTTTTGAAGGATGAATTTTGAATAATACAACCAACAAAGTACACATAAAATTTGAATGGAACTCAATGCGAAAACATAAAAAACATTAGGTTTTAAAAATTCAATAAAAAACCGAAAACCAAAATAACTTAACATGAAAACTTTGAACAGTTCGCCGTTTTTTAAAGCAGTCTTTTTTTGAAAGGTTTTTATAGAAAAAAACAGAATAATAAGGAAAATTAATTCATAAAGTGATGTTGGGTGGCGCATGATACCGTCGCCCAAATCCATTCCAAAAACTGAAGCCGTTTCTTTGCCATAGGTAAACTCATTGATTCCCGATAAAAAGCAACCAATTCTTCCAATAAAAATGCCCAAAATAATAGGAAAGACAAACAAATCGCCTGACGATTGTGGTTCTCCAATTATCTTTTTGGCTAATTCCACACCTAGTAAACCACCAAACAATCCGCCCATAATGGTTTTGGTGTTTAATAATTGGATAAGGTTTTCAGAGGAGAACTCAAATGTCGGGTTTTCCAAAAACCCCACCGATCGTGAGCCAATTAATGCCCCCAAAGCGGCACCAAGGATAATAGATAAACGGTTAATGGTAGAAATATGGTCGGTAACCTTTCGTCTTAAAACCACATAATACTTAAACGCCAAAAAGAACGCCAAGTACTCTAAAATCAAATGGATATTAATTTGATATCCGAATACTTGAGGTTCAAATGGAATTTGCAAGCGGCTTGTAATATTGAGATTTAAACCCTTAATATACACAATTACTCAAAAAGATGTAATTTTGCCACCAAAATTGTAATGTGGTAAAAATAGGTAATATAGAACTTCCTGATTTCCCGTTGCTTTTAGCACCTATGGAAGATGTTAGCGACCCGCCATTTCGTGCTTTGTGCAAGGAGCAGGGTGCCGATGTGGTATATACCGAATTTGTTTCCAGCGAAGGGTTAATCCGTAACGCCGCCAAAAGCGTTATGAAGTTGGACATTTATGAAAAGGAACGACCCGTTGGCATTCAAATATTTGGAGCCAATTTAGAAAGTATGCTGCAAACTATTGATATTGTGGCCGAGTCCAAGCCAGATATCATCGATATCAATTTCGGTTGTCCTGTAAAAAAAGTAGTGAGCAAAGGTGCCGGAGCAGGCATTTTGAAGGACGTTTGCCTTATGGAGCAACTTACCGCCGAAATGGTAAAACGCACCAACATACCCATAACTGTAAAAACCCGTTTAGGTTGGGACCACAATTCCATAAAAATTGTTGAAGTGGCCGAACGGTTACAAGATGTAGGTTGTAAGGCCATTGCTATTCACGGGCGTACGCGCGCCCAAATGTACAAGGGTAATGCCGATTGGAAGCCTATTGCACAGGTAAAAAATAATCCGCACATGCACATTCCCGTGTTTGGAAATGGAGATGTAGATGCGCCCGAGCGCGCCATGGAAATGCGGGACCAATATGGGTTGGACGGCTGCATGATTGGCCGTGCAAGTATTGGTAATCCTTGGTTTTTTAAACAGGTAAAACACTTTTTTAAAACGGGCAAACATTTAGAACCAATTTCTATTCAAGAACGTGTAGAGGCTGCTCGCCGACACTTACAGATGGCCATAGATTGGAAAGGTGAAACCCTGGGTGTTTTTGAAACTCGTCGCCATTATACCAACTATTTTAAAGGGATTCCGCATTTTAAGGAGTACAGAATGAAAATGGTAACCAGCGACCATTCAAAAGATGTTTTTGATGCATTTGATGAGGTTTTGGAGCATTTTGCGGATTACCAGTTTATGGAGTAGTTTTTAAGACACGAATTATCACAAAAAGTAATTGCGAGAGAGGCGCGACTATGGAAATCTGTTTTGAATTAATGGAGATTAAACATGCTGCACCAAAGACTTTGTTATTCTTGCCGAAGCAATTTTTGACGTAACAATGCCCAAAACGGAAATGGTTAAAAACACAATAAAAAAATTTTCAATCTTGATGTTTACTGGATAGGGCAACGAAGGAGTAATCATAACCAAACTGAAGGTTTTTTGAAGCATGGTCAAAATTAGGGCAACCACCAAGCCTATTAGGCCGCCAACAACACTCATCAAACTGCCTTGATAAAAGAAAATTTTACGGATGTCTTTCACGGTAGTTCCCATTTTGAAAAGTGTACCAAGGCTTTGCTTTTTGTCCAGAATCATCATAATCAAAGAACCAATAATGTTAAAAAAGGCAATGATTAAAACCAAAGTAAAGATGAGGTAAACGGCCAAGTTTTCGGTATTCAACATTTTATAGATGGCATCGTTAAGTTGGGCTCTGTTTTTTAAAATTACTTTATCTCCCAAAATAGTTTGAATATTAGCTTTTGCTTGTGCTTCATCAACACCTTCCTTCAACTTAAACTCTAAAGAAGTAAATTGATTAGATTCATAATTCAGTAGCTCTCTTGCCAAATCTATGGGCGCATAAATGTAGCTGTCATTCAAGGTTTCGTTAATAAAGAACACACCAACATTTACAGCTTTAACCGTGTTGAATGCATTTTTCGTTGACGTTATTTGCCCTTTTCCAGGTTTTGGAACATATACATTTATTGGGTTTGCAAAATCCAACACACCAAGCGATAAACTATTTGAAATACCCCAACCTACTACAATCTGATTCGATTTTTGTTCCAGCCAATCACCATAATCAATTACAGAATCAATGGATACAACGTTTTGAAAATGTTCGTCAACGCCTTTCAAAACGGCCAACGTGTTTTTGTTTTCAGAGGTTATAAAAACGCGTTCTTCAATAATTTTGGAATATTCGGCAATGTCATCCAGCCTATCTAGCTTATTGATTTCATCCTCAGTTAAAAGGAATGATTTTCCAATAGCTGTTTCAGCCTTTAAATCGGGGTCAACAATAGTGGAAAATTGTAGTGTGAAATCCTTCAGGCCAGCAAATCCGGAAAGCACAATAAACAAAGATGCAGCCCCCAAAATAACGCCAACAATAGCAATATAGGTAATAAAATTAATAGCATTGTTCGAGCTTTTACTGCGCAGGTAACGTTTTGCTATATAAAGGGGGAAATTCAATCTAGGATTTTTTTCTTTTATCTAAAATATTGGGGTCTTTTATTGGGTTTTCTTCCCCTTTGAGTGATTTTTCAATTTTGTCTATATATTCCAAAGAATCGTCAATAAAAAACTCCAAATTGGGCATGCGCCTTAATTGGTTTTTTGTGCGCTGTGCCAATTCATGTCTAATTAAAGGCGTGTTAGAGCGAATACCTTGAAGTAGTTCTTTGCCCTTGTCGTTCGGGAAAATGCTCAAGTAAACCTTTGCAATGGACAAATCTACCGTTACCTTAACCTTTGAAACAGAAATTATAACACCGCGCATCCCGCCTTGGGTAGCAGCACCTTGCAGCACTTCAACTAAATCTTGTTGTAAAACCGAACCTATTTTTTTTTGTCTTTGACTTTCTTCCAAAACATAAATTTTTAAAACCTATACTCGATAATCGAGATTTAAATGCTCTAAAGTTCTCTTCTATATCTTAAAATATTTTCTTCTATATGACTTCTGAGCTTGCTCTGAGGCTATTCACTTTAAAGGTTTGAAGTGCAAAATTACGGATATTTAAAGATTATGCGACATTTCAATGCGATTTTCGTATTTTGATGTTGATTTAGGTTAAACTGAAAAGATTCCCTTTTTCAAGGGAATGGTAAAAAGACCATTTAAATGAATAAAATTGAGCATATTGGCATTGCGGTTAAGAATCTTAAGGATTCCAACGCCTTATTTTCCAAACTCTTTGGAAAACCGCATTATAAAATAGAGGAAGTTAAAAGCGAAGGTGTAAACACCTCTTTTTTTAAGGTAGGAGAAAATAAAATTGAGCTTTTGGAAGCCACAAACAAAGACAGCCCCATTGCCAAGTTTATTGATAAAAAAGGAGAGGGCATCCACCATATTGGCTTTGATGTTGAAGACATAAAATCTGAGATTGAGCGCCTCAAAAAAGAAGGCTTTAAGGTTTTAAATGAAGAGCCAAAAAAGGGTGCCGATAACAAGCTGGTGGCCTTTTTGCACCCGAAATCTGCTAATGGCGTTTTAATTGAATTATGCCAAGAGATAAAGGAATAATTTTTCTTGTAGGGTTTTAAAATAAGTAGTAATATTGCACTCCAATTTCGGTCCTATAACTCAGTTGGTTAGAGTATCTGACTCATAATCAGAAAGTCCCTGGTTCGAGCCCAGGTGGGACCACCTAAAAGCCTAAATTACATTTGTAGTTTGGGCTTTTTTTATGCAGTAAAATGAAATACACTTTATAAATAATTGCATTTTATGAGATTAAGTTATAGCTAAGTTCGGTAAGTGCAAATGAAGATTAGTTTGGAGATTGATATATTGAAGAGGATTATGTCCTATAAAAAATAAGGCGAGCATTATACCCGCCTTATTCTCAACTTAGATTTAAATAGATTTATGACCTAATTAATCATCTAACAAGCTGACATATTCTTTTATTTTATTTCTTATGGCTTGAGCCATTTCATTATTACCATCGGGATCATCCGGGCTGATTTCAATTGTACCATCATTATTGCCATCTTGGGCTAAAGATAGGTCGACACCATTAACGCTGTCCAAAATTTGACTTAAATCAAAATCAATAACAATACCTTCTGTGATTTGTGTAACAGTAATATCAAATTGTGGATCCTCAAAATCAACTTCTAATTCGTCATCAAAATTGTGCCAGAAAACAAATGGCGTGCCGTCAACTGTTCCCTTAATAAGAACTGATTTGCCAAACAGATCACTTAAGGGATCCGTGCTCACATCAAATTTAAACTCCAATTCATCATAATTTCCAATAGGAACATTAATATTTAAGAAATTTATTTGACCTGACATGAGATCAAGTTCAAATGGTCCCATGAGTTCAATTTCATCATCATAGTCGTAATAGCCATCATCATCCCAATGCTCATCTTCGTCATCATGGTAATTATCATCCTCGAGGTCTACTTCAAGTTCAAATTTACTCAGGTTAATCAGGAAATCGTCAATAGTAATGTTTCCAGCCATTTCTTTGGCACTCGCGGTTTTTGTAGAGAAGTTGTCAAAGGTACTTTTTGCACTTAGGTTCAGTTTTCCAACATTGGAATCAATTTTATCATTGGAACAACTCAAACCAAGAAATAAGGTTAGAACCAACAAAATTGGAAAGTGCGTTTTAGCATTTAAATTCATTTTCATAATAGATTTGGTTTTAATATTATATGTATGTAACAATTTAATGTCCGTAATTCCTACCCATTATTAACAATTTTATTTAAATTTTATTGTGAAATGTAGGTAGCTCCCATGCTTTTTGTCGGCAAAACTGAACGGTTCACTTACCTTTGGCAAGAAGATTATCTTGCAGTAAACAGGAAGCCAAAGGCGGGACCACCTAAAAGCCTGAATTACATGTGCAGTTTGGGCTTTTTTTATGGAGTAAATTGAGCTACAATTTATAAATAACTGCATTGTATGCATTGATTGCATTTTCCTTCTAAATGTCAACTTGCCAAGTTTTTTTGAGAAAAAGGAGTGTTATTAGGTGTGCAAGATATTATTTTGGGTATGCATTCATATACATGAAATTTTTATCAATAGTTCTTCTAGTTTCCTTGAAATCTTTTAAAGCTTTTACAGTTTTGGAATTTCTAATGGAAAAATCCAATAGAAAAAAATTAAATAAATAGCCATCTTTAGGGTCTTTGGGTCTTTTGTGATAGTATTTCAGATTTACATATTTCTTTATTAGCTCAGTTATGAATTTAATTGTATAAACTTTTCTGCTCAAAAATTCATTATCATAATCTTGTAATTTTTTCTTTGGAACATAAGGTCTGAATCCTTCAAAAAGGAATGCAGATTCATTAGCAACTTTACCCATAATCAACTCTTCAAATAGTTTTATAATTCATTTTAAAAAAGTAATAATAATTATGATAAAACAAGTTATTAAGATTCTATTTCTATTAACAAAAAATAGATTAAACAAAAAAGGTGAAGCTGCTATTAAATGCAGAATAACCTATTATAAAGCGAGAAAGGAGTTCTCAACAGGGCTATTTATAAACCCAATAAACTGGAACTCCAAACAACAACTGGCCAAACCACCAGAACCTGATGCAGAACTAAAGAACACACAATTGAGCCTGATTAAGACCAAACTTAGTCAGGCTTTTTTGATGCTACAGGTCAAGGAAGAAACCTTTACCGTAGAAGACATATACCTCCTATATAAGGGAGAAAAAACCCAAAAGCAACAAGAAGTTCTTGAAACCTTTAAACATTATCTAGAATCTTTAAAAAAGCTTATTGGTATTGATGTTCAAAGAGGAACTTGGGTAAAATTTGACTATGCCTTTAAACATGTAAAAGCATTTATAAAGCATAAGTACAATCGCAATGATTATCCTTTAAAAAAGCTGAAATTACAATTTCTGGCTGATTTTGAGTACTATTTAAAGACAGAGAAAGGCTTGGGCCAAGCAACTATAAACAAGATGATACAGCGCTTTAGAAAGCCTATTAGGATTGCTGTAGCACAAGGGAATTTAGATAAAGACCCGTTTATGCTCTACAAGGCTAAAAGAACCAAGAACAGTATAGTATTCCTTTCTCCAGAAGAGCTTAAAAAGCTAGAAAATCATGAGTTTTCACAACCCAGGTTGAAGTTTGTAAAGGACCTGTTTGTGTTTTGTTGCTATACAGGATTACCCTATAGGGAACTTATGGATTTGGAGCCCAAACATATTGTAATTGGTTTTGATGGCAATAGATGGATTAAAATGCAAAGGCAGAAAACGTCAAAAGCTCTTTCTATACCGTTGTTGCCTGAGGCAGAAGCAGTATTGGATTTATATTTTGGTAATAGGGTATATATTTTCCCAAGAATAACTAACCAAAAGTATAATTCTTATTTAAAGGAGATTGGAGCTATTTTAGGTATTGATAAAAAGCTAACCACCCATATGGCTAGGAGGACTTTTGCAAGTACAGTATTGTTGTATAATGATGTTCCGATGGTGATTGTTAGTGAACTGTTGGGGCACAGCAATATGAAGATAACCCAGGATAGCTATGGGAAAGTGGTAGAGAAGAGGATTAGTATGGAGATAAACAGATTAAAGGGGAGTAGTTAGCTGCCCTTTTCTTAACTTTCAAATAATTATAAGATGCCTTAAACATTAGGTTCAACATGATTTAAGTGCTAAGGTAAGGGTAGATTTGAGACAAAAGGGTGGATTTAAAGTTTACATTTTTGTTTAATTAATTTATTAATCTAGACTCATGGTGATGTGCTTCCAACCACACCCCATCTTTCCAAACCCATACTGCTGTAACTCTGTATAAACCATGTTCCTCACCATAAGAACCATCCAAATAAAAAGTAGCAACTCCAACATTATTATATATTTGGGAACTAAAATGTTTCATAGTAACATTGGGCTTAGGTAATTTCATGGTAGCTCCCATGTTTTCAAATGTTTTTTGGAATCCAGGCTCTAATAGCGCTTTACCATCGGAGGGGAAAATAGTGAATTCATCCAAATGATGGGACCAAAGTGTATCACTGCCAGAATGAATAGCTTTGTAATGTTCTTGAATTCTTGCTTTTAAACTTTCGCTAGTTTGGGCGAATGACATTGTAACACTAAAAATAAGTGCAAGAGAAAATAATAATGTTTTCATAATAATAAATTTAAAAGCAGGTATGCTCTTAACAGTAGTAAGGTAATCTCAAATATAGGTATTTTTAAAGATAAATTTGCTTGCTTTTGCAGGTTATTAAATCCTTAGAAAGGATATTTTTAAAGTTATTGTAGCTAAATAGGTTAAAGGGGAGTGGTTAGCTCTTCTTTAATTTTTAAATTGGATTATAAAAATTGTTATTCTGTATTATCTTAATTGTTTTCAAGAAAATTAAAAATCTCATTCCATGCATTATCACCAGCTTTTTGATTTCTACCTATATTTAGATTTTTGCCAACTGGTAATACTGTCGGACCTTCGGTCAAATCAAATCCATGACGAGCGTTTGGATAGCTTCTCACAAAAACATTAGTTTTGTTTGGTAGTGATTGTACCAATGTATTACAAATATCTGGTAGTGCAATATCATCTGCCTCACCAAGAATCATTAGTACAGGAAGTGAGGTTTTCCAAGGTTTAATTGAACTGCATCCTGGGTAGACGGCAATGGCTGATTTAACACCCCTTGCTTCTTGTTCTAATTTGTCAAGCCACGCCAAGACTCCTTCACCTCCATGTGACCAACCAATTACATTAATTCTGGTTAAATCACTATTCGGAATCGTTCTCACAAATGATATGGCATCACTGACGTATTCACCAACTCGTTTTGGATGAATTTCCCAACCACATGTATTTGATATACTTTCTGAAGTTAAATAGTCAACCAATAAGACCATGTAGCTAGCTTCTTGTAGCCTTATAGCCATCCGTGAATAGTGTCTGCGGAAAAGTCTATCAGCCTCGTCGCCAGGTCGTCCTGCATCAGTTTCTTGACCATTCAATGAAACTCCGCTACAACCTGGAAAAGCGATAACAACTGGAAAGGGTCCTTTGCCTTCTGGGATATAAATTTTGTGATTTGCCTTAATTCTTTCATGAAGTTCTTGTGCATGAGTATTAAAACAATCAGCGAACAAAATGAATAAGAAAAGACTTGACGTAATTATTTTTAGCTTCATAATCTATGCAGTTTAGGTTTTGTTGGGTGCAGTTTTTTTCTTTCGAGTAATGCTATCAAACCTAAGATAGGTCCTATTGCTAACACCGTATATATGTACTTCGGATTCATTAAATCTTGTAATACATTCAGAAGTTGGATACTGATAATTGTAATTGAGAAGCCAACACAATTTACAATTGTAAGTGCTGTCCCTTTTATTTCGCCTGATGCATTTTGGGCCACTAAAGTTGAAAAAAGAGGCGAATCTGCTATCACAACCATTCCCCAAAAAATAAGAAAACCAATAAACAAAGTTTCAGATTGAGTCATAAAGAACAATGATGAAACGAGGCAACATCCACATGATAAGATTAATACTATGGATGCTATTCGTTTAGTCCCAGCTCTTTGTGCAAGATACCCGCCTAATATACAGGCTAATCCACCTATCCCAATAATCATGAAAGATAATAACGGAATATTGAATGTTACTTCGGGATGTTCTAAGCTATACGTCTTTAATATAATAGGCACAAAGGCCCAAAATGCATACAACTCCCACATGTGTCCAAAATAACCGAAGGCTGCAGAACGAAATTTACGATTCCGAAATACACCAAAAAAAGCTGATATGTTTAATTTATTTCCAGATTTTCGGTATGGCCCATCTGGAACCATTATCAGCATCAAGATACCGCCAATTATGGCAATAGTTGAAGTAAATAGGAACACAAATTTCCATGGAAATGCTTCGGTCATTACTTTTACTAAATGAGGAAATGCAGTACCAACAACTAATGCACCAACTAAAAAACCAAGTGACTTACCTAGTCCTTTTTCATAATAATCAGCGGCAATTTTCATCCCCACAGGGTATATGCCTGCTAAAAAGAAGCCAGTAATAAAACGAAGTGAAAGGATACTAGCCAAATTGTTTCCCTCCCATATTACTCCAACATTGAATATGGCCCCAAGTAAAGCACAGGACAAAAATACTTTTGAAGGTGAAAAACGGTCTGAAATAGTAAAAATTGCGAAAATTAGGGTGCCTAAAATAAATCCGAATTGCACGGCTGATGTTAAATGTCCTAAAGCACTGGCTTTAAGGTTGAAATTAACAATAAGTTCGCTCATCACTCCATTCCCTGCAAACCAAAGTGATGTACAACAAAACTGTGATGTTACGACTATTGGAAGTATTAATTTAGATTGTCTCACGTTTGGTTTTTTCAATTGCTCCCAACGCTCAACTAAAATGAGTATACGTCCCAGTTGCTATAAGCACAGAAGTTTCCAGTTCGCATTGTCATATCAAATAGCTCAGCTCGCATATTCATTTTAGTGTTTGTTATAATCATTTATTCTTTACCTTCAATCAACCCTCGAAAGAATTGCTCTGCATAGTCCAAATCTTCAATAAGTGTTTCTTTGCTGCTCAGTAAAACATCCTCTGTAACCCCGTGCCAAGGATTCATGATCTTTTCAGCCAGAAACTCCAGATTCTGAGGTTCCAGCATTCTTTTTAGGTCAAGAATACGTTGCAACCAACTACTTGCAGTTGCTGAGGTTTCGGGATTTTGTTTGCTCAAAATATCCAGGTAAATGGGGGCTGAATGAAAGTTAGTGGTAGCTTTTAGAATGTCCAGATGAGCGGGAAAAGGATATAAATTTTCTTGAATCTTATCACCATATCCACGCAGGGCCAACCAACCTGAGGATTTAACAGCATGCAAGAACTCGAAACCCAATGAGTCAGTAGTACTTACCCGTGAAATCTTTTTTATTGCTCGACCATTTTCAATAATTTCAATAAAGTTCAGATTGTCAGCTGAAGTATCAAATTTAACCCATCCTGAGACAGATATGCTATCGCCAACTTTCAATTCAAGCTCGCTACCCATTTCTTGTCCATTCACTTGAAAATCCAAGACAGGCCCGGTGGTCACAAAAGTCTTACCCTTTTCAATGCCTTTTAGCCAGTTTTCGAATGTGAAGTCTCCATCCACTTTTGTATAAAAACGTTCGTGACCGGGTATTGACTGATCAGCACAAGGATAATCTGTACCCGCAGTTGGAGTCACCTTAAACCCAAGGTTGAGGACGTCATACCAACTACGGTAATCGCTTCGATTGAATTGCAGTACTTCGATAAAGTGCATCAGGTCATGCGGAAGTACGATGGCCATGCCAACCTCGGGAGAGGGCCCGGCCGCTTCATCACTCCATGCGTGAGCAAATCCATTGAGACCTCCATACTCTACGGATTCTTCCCAAATCAACCGATAGACCATATACTTCTCTAAATTGAATAGTGCCTTTTCTGCACCTAATGAGATCGAATGACCTAAAATGTGAGTTCTAGGGTTTTCCTGACCACTTGCCAAAAGGTATCCATTCTCTTCATAAATGCTTTCCGATCCAAAGGCATATTGTTCGGCCATTTTAAAATTCTTGACTTTTCCTGACTGCAATAGATTTCCGACATGTATATCCTCCGCCTGCATCATTTTGGAAATGTGAGGGTTCATTTCAGGAATGGGACGCGGTATATGCAAATGGTCATCAGCACTGTACCAGTTTCGATTACGCATATTTGTCCATCGCGACAACTGGATAGTATGGGTAGTGATTGAATCTGGAATAAGTGTCACCGTATCTATCGATACAATGAACTCCGAACCTTTGAAGGCCATGATATAAACAGTCTCCGGTAATTGGGTAATGGAGGAAGATCCATCAGAATAGAACTGAGATGAGTTGAAATAAGGATTAGCAATTTTTTTGTTGAACAACTTTAATATAGATTCAATATCAGTTAACTGGGCTCCCTCATCGCTCATGTCGCAATCACCACCTGCAATCAACGCATCTTCTGCAATGTAGAAATTATTTTCATTGTCTTTAATCTGAACCCTGGCGGCTGTTTCTTTCCCCGTATCATCCAGAATCCTTAGACTCAGTCTTGCATTTTGCGCTTGAAGGGATATGCAACATAATTGGAGCACTACACACGAAACTAGTTTTGATAATTGAATGGTATTCATATTAAATGGTGCAAGGGAAATATTGACTATAGCGGTTTGTGTATGATTTGTTGCGTGGGTTTGGCACTAAGTTAGTAAATAAAACTGGCAATAATTCAGCGCGAGGATTTTCCGAAGGAAAATCAGAAGCAATGAATTATACACGTTGTTAGGCACAGTTATTTATAGTCTAATTTCAATAGGTCATTTCCTAAGTTTGCTATGTATAGAGTTTGACCATCATTTGAGTAGAACATTCCTGTTAGTAATCCCGGAAGTGGATTAAACAAATCTGGAGAAAGTAATTCAAGCCTCTCTATTCCTAAATGACTTCTTCTGTTCCATTCATTTGTAATCTTTAAATTATCTTTTGTGGAACCATCAAAAATTATATGTTGAGAATGATTTTTAAAATCGACTGCAACTACCTGATTATATAATGGAGATGCCACGATTAATCGCCCTTCTTTATCAATTAATAAATTATCAGGCGTTCCGACATTGGCTACCACACCAATATAATTTACTTCACCAGTTTTATTATCAACTTCTAATTTATGCACTCTATCCATCATGGTTTCAGCGACAAACAGATGTTTTTCGTCCTTATCCATAGTTATCCCATTCGCAAAATAAAGACTATCCAAAATTTTAACTGGAGCACTTTTTAAATCGGCCATTCTAAAAATAGCACCAGTTGGAACAGGCAAATTGGCAGCCTGAAACATTTCTCCTAAATTATTGCTCTCGGCGGATTGAGAAAACCATAATGCTCCCGTTTTATCTCTATAAATCGTATTCACGCCAAACGGATGGTCATAAATCATTTCTACTTTTTCTGTAGCTACATTTATTCGATAAATCTTTCCATCTGCAACATCAGACATTAAGATATGTTGTCCATCATGTTCTAAAATCATTCCATTCGGACCTGCTATTCGTTCAGGAGGAAGGTGAAGGAAGCCAGCTGCGGAAAAATCACCGAATGGCCGATTATTACCGTCTTTCTCAATTAATCGAAGACCTTTCGCTTGGTCAACTACGATAATTCGTCCATCTTCCAATGATACTCCATCTTCAGCTCTGAGTAAGCTACCATCACCAGGAAATAAATTTTCTTTTTGAAATGTTAAAAAAGTGGGTTGATTTTTTGATTCTTCTTTATTGTTAATTTCATCGTATGATTTTGGGGAATTACAGTTCATTAAAGTGAAAATGAAAAATAATAAAAAGTAAATGTAATTTCTCATAATGATGTTTTTAGATTATGTTAAAGATAGAAGAATTTATAATTGATTTATTCGTTGATCTCTAATTGTGCCTAACGGTTAGTATATTGAGTGTTAGATCTTGCAGGGTGTTATGCTCAAAATACAATGTTAGCTTCTATTTACTCCTTTAATAAACTCAAGCATATTTTTTACAGGTGTGGCTATTATGATTACCTCTTTTGTTTTTTCATTTTTCCCTCCTCCAGACACTAGTCCCACTAATTTCCCTTTCCCATCTAATATCGGAGACCCACTTAAGCCACTTAAACTAGTAGGACCATTTTTTTGTATTAGTTGATGATAATTTTTTTCCGTTTTTTTGTATGTGTACTCATATATACGTTGTGATCCTACGGTATCCGCATAAGACCAGCCAATTACATATAAATTCTCACCTTTTATGAGCTGGTTACTTCTAAATTTTAGAGGTTTATGGTTTGACTTGTTTTCTTTGACTGAGAAAATTAACCAATCTTCATAACTGTCTCGGTTATTAGACATATAACTCCAAGTAAGAGAATCTTTTCTGTTAGAGTTTAATAACTTGTCCATAACAATATATTTAGTGGTATCGTTTTTTGGATGCATTTTCCATTCCTTTAGCCCTCCTTCAAAATCAATGAATTCCATTTCATCTGTTTTTGCCACTATCAAAACATGTTTTGCTGTAATACCATAAGTCTTATTTTCATAGTTGACTAAAAAACCATTGGCGGCATTTGGGTTGTTAAACGATGAATTCAAATAAGTAACACTATTAATGAGTCCTATAGGTTTTTTATGCAGTTTTTCTACTGTAGAGCAACTTACTATTAAGGTCAATAGGAATAATGACAAAACTATGTTTCTAACTTTCATTGTATTCGGATTTAAACAACTTTTTCATTTATTGATGCTAACCGTGTTAGTGTAGGGATAGTTGTGTGGTTAAACAACTAATTTAGCAAAAAAATTACCGATAGAATATGCATAAGGAATGCACCTAAAGTCTGCAGTAACCAAATTGTATAAGAATAGTGGCGGTTTTAATACCGCAAACTTTTCAGTTTAGACCATAGTCTATTTTTGTTATTATCTATTGTTTTGGCAGAATTTCCGCCATTATTTTTATACGTTGTTGGCAACAGTTTATTCTTCTTTTAGACTATTAAAAATCTCTTCTATTACTACGTCCTCATTCTTTATAGGTTCTTCATCTCTTTCAAACCTACGTTCTTCTATATAGCTTTCAACTTGATGGTCAATATAATCTTCCATTTCTCTTTCTTTATAAAAAAAGCGAGGGTATAATACCCTCGCCATCTTCAAACAACTATAGCAACTAAACTAATTATTTAGCCATTAATTCAATATTGTCAAATCCTGTCCAACCATCGCCACCATCTCCAGATGCCGTGCTTATCTCAATTCCCAGTTTAGCACCCACTGATTCTGGTGTTGCAACAGCAACAAATGACAAAGAATTCCACTCTTCCCGAACAAGATCAAATGTTTCAGTTCCAATTACATTTCTCGATCCATCACCACTATCAAAATATAGTGTTGCAGTTACTTGTGGTCCGTTCCATATATCAAATGCTTGTAATTCTAATTTAAACTGTTTATACTCGGTAATCACATAATCAGTTAAATTATAAAAAGATGGGTCACTACTTAATTTATAACCTCTATAATTATCAATCTCGGCATCCCACCAATCGTTTGATACAACCCCTGAATCTGAAGATGTTGTATCACTGTTCCATCCTTCCACCATGTCCCAATTGGTGTGTTTTCCATCTCCTGGCAATTCAAAATTTCCATTTTGAAGTGCAACCGGTTCAAATACTGGTATTACAATAGTTACTGTTTCTTGAGCTGTAGCCGGTGTAGATCCATCTTCACCATATATTGTTAATTTTACTTGATAATCGCCATCTGCAGCATATGTATGTTGCGCTTTCTTAGCGATAGAATATGATCCATCTCCAAAATCCCATGATAAAGTTATACCATTGGTTGCCATAGCCTCAAAAGTTACCTTTGTAGGGTTAAGAGGGTCTATTTCAAAAGTAAAGTCTGCAGTTGGATTAGCAGGATTATCATCACTACAACCGGCAACAAATATTGACAATAGCAATACAAGTGCCAAATATCTTAAATTATGTTTTTTTAATTTTTTCATTTTAGTTAGTTTAATCGTTAAAATTTGATTTTTAATTTTTTATTCTTCAATAATAATAACACCCCAAGGTTCTAATTGCAAAGATTGACCTTGACTAACCTTTTGCCCTGTTAGTATTTCTGTTCCCTTGCTATGTGGGTAAACAAAATCTTTAGAATCAGATGAGTAGTTGTAATAGTATCTAATTAGCTTACCATCATCATTTGTGCCTGATTTGGTAATTAAAGGCCAAATTAAATCTTGGTCTGCTGTTTTAATATTTAAACTTTCCAATTCATTTAAAATAATCTTTCTTTGAATTTCATCTGAAACCATACAGCCTTCATAAAGCAAACTTCCTTTTCCAAAATCATTTTGAGTTATGGCTGGGTATTTTCCAAAATATTTATGATCGTAATAAGCCAATGGCTTCGCTGTTTCACAAATTAAGTACTCTGCCCAAGTGTTCACTTTATTTCCGGAATCGCCAACACTAAAGGGGTCATCTTTTAATTTTAGGGTGTTGAAATTTGTAAATTCTTGATAGTAGAATCCACAAGCTTCGCGTAACGGACCTGGCGCCAACATTGGACGCACCATAGAGTTTTCATCACTAAAACCACTTTTAAACTGCATGATGACATGCCCTCCATTCTTCACATAACTATTTATTTTTCCAAGCAAATCATCGCTTGCTACATACAAGGCTGGAATGATTATTAAATCATACTTTTCAAAATCAGGGTCTTCAGGTAAAACAAAATCCACACCAACATTATTTTCATACAGCACTTTGTGAAATTGATTAACCAGAGTGCTTCTGTAAAAGTTATTGTGGTGCGGCCCCCATGGACTTCCACCTTGATCAAATGGCATGAAATTTAAAGCCGAATTTGAATCGTGGCTGAACAGGATGGCTACCTTATTTTCCTTTTTTAGATTAACCAGTTTTTTACCTATTTTTTGAAGTTCATGCGCCGTTTTGGACATCTCAACATAGGCACGGTTTGGTTTTAAGTCATGTGACAAAATACCTTTCCAATAAATTTCCTGCCCATAATGAATGGAGTGCCAATGCCAATATTCTACCATGTTGGCACCAGAGCCTAAATGAGCGTAAACATTTTGTCTTAATTGCCCAGGATATGGTGGTTGCTGAATGCGAGAGTTCCAGCCAATGGTCTGTGCATTTGTTTCCGTAATCAAGTAGTTCTTATTCTTTACTGATCGGAAATAATCCCCTCCAAATGCAATTTCTTGTCCAGTTAACCCATCCTGCTGGTCATGGTAAATGTTAACCCCCATTACATCCATTTTTTCTGAGCTGGCTACCTGATCAACTTCTTCAAGGGATAGCATAAAGCATTGTGTAACAAATTGATCTTCACGTTTGTATTCACGAACAATGGAAGATTGCCATGTCAAGAAATCGGCAACAGCTTTTCGTTTGTAGCGATCCCATTCAAGTTTGTATCCCGTATTCGTTATACCATCACGAGGAGCCAATTCTTCCCAACTATCTATTGTCATGCCCCAGTAATTCAGGCCCCAAATTTTGTTTAAGTTTTCTGGTGTTTTAAACTTTTTCTTTAGATAGTTTACAAAACCGACTTGAAAATCCCGGTTATTAACACCTCTATCAGTGGTTTCGTTATCCACTTGATACCCTATTATCCCTGGATGGTTTGCATAGTGTTCCATCAATTTTCTAATGATGCGCTCGCAATAAAAAAGATAAGTTGGGTTTGTTAAGTTCATGTTTTGCCTGATGCCATAATAGGCTTCGCCCCCTCTCTCAAAATCGAGAAGAACTTCCGGATGTTTATGCCATAACCAAGCTGGAATTGAATATGTTGGTGTACCAAAAATAATCTTGATGCCTGCTTTGTGCATCCTATCTACAATCCGATCCATCCAAGCAAATTCGTACTCCCCTTCTCTTGGCTCAAACAAACTCCAGGTAGACTCTCCCAATCGCACTACTGAAATACCGGCTTCTTTCATTAATTTGATATCTTCATCTAATCGTTCAGAAGGCATGTATTCCTGATAGTAGGCAACACCATATAAAACATTGTCAAACTTATCTGGTTGTGCGTTTGTAGCACCGGAACTAAAAACCAAGCACATAATAGTAAAGAATTGCTTTAACCTAATCATTTTTTATGTCTTATAAAGTTCCAGCAAACCCGATTAAGCTTTGTAAAAAACCTTCCCGAATTTGCTGGATTTAAATTAATTATATCCAGGATTCTGAATAAGCTGATTATTTCTGTTTAACTCATTGGATAAAATTGGAAGGAAATAGGATTTGTTTTCCCATTTTCGTGGCTGAATATCTTCTTTTACAGAATAAGTTGGTGTACTGCTTCCAAAAGGGTATATAATAGTAACACCTTCAGCTGGAGTCAATACATCTTCTGCAATCATCCATCTTCTAATATCAAAATAGCGATGCTGCTCATAAGATAATTCTATGCGACGTTCATTTCTGTAACGCTCCATCAATACATCTCCAGTCTCTCCAGCAGGAACATCAGGCATTCCTGCTCGGTTACGTATCATATTAATGTATGTTTTTGCTTCCCCTTCTTCGCCCAGCTCTAAACAAGCTTCAGCATAGTTCAAAATGACTTCTGCATATCTCATTTGCCTCCAAGGATATTTTTGCATGGTTGTAGGACCATGGTCCACTGCTGGATCTATAAACTTACGTGTATAATACCCTGTATAAGTTCCGTTCCAATCTTGCACCGGTCCTTGACGTGTGTCTAAACCTGGCTTAGAAGAACCATCAGCTTGTATATACGAGCCTGTTTGTATTCTTCCTGTTGGATCGGCACCTGCTGTAGAGGAAGGACGTGGTTTCCAATAAGCACCATCATATAAAATGTTGGCATAAAACCTTGGGTCACGATTTTCATAGGGCGCAGCAGACTGCGATGGATTGCTCCAGCTAAATTTGCTTCCGTCTGCCATCTCGTAGGCATCAACCAATTGACCAATTGGCGTATTACCTCCCCATGTCTCCCAACCATTTGGGCCATTGAATAATCCAACATTAGGACTGTCCCAATTTGTGTTTTTTGCATGGTCATAAAAGCTTAAAAAAATATCTTCCTCATTTCCATAATTAATGAAAATATTGATATAATTATCTATGGCCACTTGCGTTGAGGCAGGACTGGTTCCTCCATATAAACTATATACACCCAAATCAATAACATCCTTGGCAGCATCTTTCGCTGCTTGCCAACGATCCGCTTGGCTTCCACTGGTATAGCTAATCAATTCAGGATTTTCATAACTTCCAGCCCATGAAGCAGAAGCAAATAAATCACTAGCTGCATATAAAAGGACCTTTGACTTTAATGTTAAGGCAGCTCCTTTGGTTGCCTTTGCCTTATCTCCAGATAATGGCAGTAAAGCTGCCGCTGCATCACAATCAGCCACAATGAAGTTAACCGTTTCAGCCAAAGTATTTCTGGGGATCAGGAAGTCGTCTGTAGGTGTGTAAGCCTCATCAATCAAAGGAACACCTCCATGAAAACTCATTAGCCAAGTATAGAAACTGGCACGAAGAAAATAGACGTCCCCTTTAAGTCTGTCAATTTCATCACCTTCTAAACCTGACTTTTCTATATTCTCGAAAAACAAGTTACATGATCTGATTTTTTGATAAAGACCATCCCATGAAATGTTATAATAATCCCCTGTCCAATGATTTGGAGCCAATACTCCAAGATAACTAGGACTAATTTCACTATTTACCACAGGCTTGGCTTCCCAATCCCATACATCCATAGACTCATCGCATACAGAGGATAACATTTCAGTTTGAAATCCGTGATGCTGGCCTAAATAAATACCATTTACAAATGATGTAATTAAAGCTGGGTCTTGCCACACAGCTACATCTGAAAACTGATCTAATGGTGCCACGTCAAGAAAATCATCATTACATCCTGTAGCAAGCAGGGCGAGAAAGATGACATAAATTTTTATAATCTGTTTCATAATATTTTTTTTAAAAAGTTACATTCAATCCAAGATTAACCGCTTTATTTAGAGGATAACTATATCCCGCATAACCTGTTTGAACCATTTCAGGATCAAAATCCTTCATATCAGGGCTGTGCGTCCATAGGTTGAAACCATTTACATAGATCCTTAAACCTTGAATATGTATTTTATCCGTTAACTCTGATGGCAATGAATACCCTAGTTCCACACTTTTTAGTCGAATATAATCTGTTTTGTGTAACCAATAAGTGTTAGGCTGATTAACCCAATACTCACCTGTACGATTATAAGTTCTTGGATGCTCAGTACTTGGGTTTAACTCAGTCCATCTATTATTATAAAAACTTTTTAAGTAGTTACCAAATTCTCCGGATTCGGTTCCTTGATAAAATACACCGCCTGCAGCTCCTTGAAACAACACATTTAAATCAAAGCCTTTATAACCAAAATTTAAGTTTAGACCACCAGTAAATAATGGTGTTCTACTTTTATCATATCTCACTAGGTCATTTCCATCAATAACACCATCGTCGTTGTAATCTTCAAAAATGATATCTCCAGGTCTTGCTCCTGCTAAGTGAGGATAAGCATCAATCTCTTCTTGAGTTTGGAATATTCCTATTGCATTATAATATAAGGATGCTCCTAATGGTCTTCCAGTTGATTTCTGATATGCAGGTGCTCCAGGTGATTCATCCCAAAAAAGGACTTTATTTTTAGCATAGACTCCATTAACAGCGACACTATAAGTGAATTCGGAGTCATTGTTGCTATACTGCATGTTGAAATCAAAACCTTTGTTTTCAAATTTTCCAATATTTTCATCAGGCAGACTTAAACCAGTTGAATTAGGAACTGATGCATTTCTTCTTGCCAAGATATCTGAACGCTTGTTCACAAAATAATCAGCAGTCAACGTAAGCTTTCCTTTTAAGAAATGTAAATCAAGACCAATATTCTTTTGAATAGCAGATTCCCAGGTAACTCCTGTATTTGGAACAATACCTTCATATAAAGGCTTATTCAACTGAGTACCTGCATTGGTAACGAATGCCACACCACTGTCTAAAGAATAAGAAGACAGGAATTGGAATGGAGAAATAAGGTCATTACCTGTTTCACCCCACGATGCCCTTATTTTCGCAAAGTCTATAAAAGGGATGCTATTTTGCCAAAAGTTCTCTTTAGATATCACATAACCCAAAGACACCCCAGGGAAAAATCCATATCTACTTGACTGCTCAAAGATGTATGACGCTTGATATCTCCAAAGAAATTCGGCCAAATATTTATCTGCATAATCGTAGTTAACCCTTCCAAAATAATTTAGTCTAGAGTCTCGGAAAGCAGAGCCTCCGTTATTAATATCTTCCTCACCTCCCGCAAACAACTGATCGATAGCAGTTGAAACAAAATATCTTCTAAAAGCATTAAAATCATCGCCTTTTCCTACTATTTTTTCAACACCAGCCATAAATTTCACAGTATGATCTTCTGCAAAATCATTCTCATAATCTACCATAGCCCTAGTTAGGATATTTTGATTGCTCGAAGCCGATTGATATAATCTAGGATCTGTAAGGCCTTGCTCTGAACCAATTAATAAAGGGTCTCCATTGGTATCTAAACTCGACCCATCCCAAGAGTATACCGTCCATGGCGTAGACCAATTTTTTACGAATTGGAACGATTTATCTAAAGATGCATCTAAACTAATATTTAAACCTTCAATACCTGGAATTTCAATATCCAATTGAAAATCTGAATTCAGTACATACCATTTATCTCTTGAATAACCAGTGTCATTGGTTACCAAAACAGCTGGGTTATCACCACCTTCCAATCCTGGGCCAGGTAATCCGTTTGGCCAGTAAACAGGAATAGTTGGTTTAGATCGCATCAATTTATTGAATATTTCCGGTGCTCCTCTTTGTGGAAATTTTCTGTTTTCCATTCTACCAGAAGTATTCATTTTAAAATTGATATAATCATTGATTTTTATGTCCAAATTTGACCGTATATCATGTTGGCTGAATGATGTGGCACTTTTTCTGTAAAATGCATCTTGGTATTTACTGGATAAACTCACAAAATACCTAACATTCTCATTTCCACCAGTTATTGAAAGATTTTGATAATGTTGAGCAGACCAAGGCTTCAACACTGCATCAATATAATCACTGTCTGGATAAGCCCAGGGATCTGACCCATCTCTATATTTTTGAATTTCATCTGGTGTATATCTTGGTGCTCTACCCGCATACAGGTCTATTTCGTTTAACAAAGTTGCATATTCGGAAGAATTTGTTAATTCAGGCATAACGGTAGGGCGTGTTACTCCATAGTTGGTTGTAAAATCAACTTTTGGTTTACCTGACTTACCTCTTTTGGTAGTGATTAAGATTACACCATTTGCAGCTTGCGCTCCATAGATTGCAGCTGAAGCGTCCTTTAAAACAGACATACTTTCAATGGTACTAGGGTCTATTCTTTCTAATGATCTTCCAGGCACACCATCAACAACTATTAAAGGTGATGTATTACCAAAAGTGTTAACCCCACGGATAAGTATAGAAACCCCATCATAACCAGGTTCACCTCCATTTGATATCGCAACAACACCTGGTAACCTTCCAGATATAGATTGGCTAACGTTGGTAACGGGCATATTTTTTAACTCTTCTCCTTGGACAGAAGAGACCGCACCAGTAAGTGTTGTTTTTTTCTGTGTTCCAAATCCTACAACCACAATTTCATCAAGTTGCGCTGTATCCTCTTGAAGAGTCACATTAATGATTGTTTGATTTAAAACTGCCGTTTCTTGTGTAGCAAATCCTAAATAGGAGAACACAAGAACATCTGATTCTGAAGCCGTTAAAACATAGTTGCCATCAAAATCAGTGGCAGCTCCTTTTGCGGTGCCCTTTACAATTACACTTACCCCAGGAAGAGGCTGTCCATTCGTATCAGTTACCGTTCCTGATATAGATTTTTGGGGCTCTGATGCAAATACCCATGAAAAGGACAAAAGCATTATTGCCACTGTAAGCAATTTTGCTTTAATAAATTTAGTCCAACACGGACCTAACCCGTGAAAGCATTGTTTTTTATTCATATTAGTTTAGTTTAAGTTTTTAAAATTTTAACGAAACGAAATGAGTTTGTCGAACCTCATTTCTTAATTCTTTAATCACTATTTCTTCATTGGCATCTAAGGTTTTATTTAAAATTAAGTTGGTTTTAGTCTGTGTATGTTTTTAATTCAGCTAATGTATCCACTAACTATTTTTATTGGAATCTCAAATCCGTCAAAAAGGGTCTCAAATTCAAAAACCACATATTTTATGCAGAAAAACAAATGTTCCATCTTGCCATGATATTACCCTTATATCAAGAAATTAAATTCCTTTAATCCTTATGGTTAGACGAATCTTTAATTTCCAGCCAAACATTGCTGTAAATCCCAAAATTGGTCTTACCCATTCTATTCATTTCCTTTGGCACACTTATTTTAATGGCAATTAGATTATCACCCTTGATGTTTATAAAGGAATCTATCGCCTTTTTAAAGGTGCTGGCTTCCACTACAGATTTCCCTAATCTCTTATTGTTTATATATATCTCATAACAGTTTGAAATACCATCAAAACAGATTGATATATTTTTATCATCCCATTTTTCTGGAATTTCGAAATGCTTTCTGTACCAACCATCCACTATCGAATCTTCAAATGGATTTTTATTTAAAGAATTCCCGGAATTAAAATCCTTACTCCAATCATGAGGTAAATCGATATTGTGCCACGTTGAATCTTCCAATTTAATTTCAAGTGCATCTTTCGGATCTCCATAAGAAAATTTCCAATTGAGGTCAAATAGATGTCTTTTCGTGATTTCATTGTTTTGAATATTGCAACCAGTATAACAGAGGGTCACAACGGAGAGGATCAATAGATATAGAATATTCTTTTTCAAAATGAGGAATCGACTGCTTTTACATTTTTTTATCTTGTTGTCAATCTGTTTAGCAGCTTCAAATGTTTATATTGATGTGGTTAAAACTACTAATACCCGTCCCTTATCAGTATCTGTAATTCAGCAATCACAAGCTGAAATTCGTTTTTTATGCTTCTGCCAAAATAATTAAAGAAAGGTCTTATGGATTTTAGTTAAATTTACATGTGCCCAAAACAAAAACTCAAACATTTAAAATGAAATTCGGCCAAACATTACCAGCTATTTTCTTGCTGTTATCAACCATTTTTATATCTGCTCAAACGATTAAAGTGGAAAAAATAGGAATAGGAGAAGGCCTGTCCAATACTAATATTACAAGTATAACTCAAGATAGGGATGGCTTCATTTGGGCAGGCACAAAAGATGGGTTAAACAGGTTTGATTCAAGCACTTTTATCGTATTTAAGAAGTCTGATTCTAAAGAAAACACCATCTGCAGTAACATTATAAATTTTATATATGCCGATAAATTTGATGATGTTATTTGGATAGGCTCAGAAAAAAATGGAGTTGATGCATACAATTATAAAACGCATACTTTTAAGCATTACGAACATGATTATGACAAACCTGATGCAAATAACCTTAGTGCTAACGGAATAACCCATATAGATGGAGATGACAAAGGTAACATCTGGTTCGCAACTTACGATGGGGGTATTGATGTTCTTAATAAAGAGAACAATGAATTTAGGCACTTCAACACAGAGAGCACAAAAGGATTAGGATCCAATTACAATTGGTGCATGTTTTATGACACAGAGGAAAGTGTATATGTCGGTCATGTTAATGAGGGTTTCAGTATATTAAATCCAAAAACGAATACTGCAGTAAATTATAGACATAATCCAAAAAATCCGCTATCACTTGTTAGCAATACGGTAACTAGCATTATTAAGGATTCTCATGGACGCGTTTGGATTGGCACACGTGATGGACTTACTTTGTTTGACCCTATTAGCGAGAAGATGATTAATTTTAAGCATGACGCTAAAAATCCGAACTCATTATCGCACGACTTCATCCAGCACATTATTGAATCAGAAGACCACAAACTTTACATCGGAACAGAAGGAGGAGGCTTAAACATTTTAGATTTGAAGGAATTGTCATTTAATTTTAAACTATCTGACATAAAATTTAAACGCATTTTATATTCTGTTACTTCAAATGGGCTTTCAAGTCTATCGGTTCAAACCTTAATCCAAGATTATTTCGGGAACATTTGGCTCGGAGGCCAAGGCAGTGGTATTAATTTCATATCTAACAATGCAAGCCCTTTTAACAAGATTGATTATCTACCCTACATTTCTAACCCTAATAGCTTGAATGAAAGTTGGGTACACCAACTTTGTAGAGATGAAAACGATAATATTTGGGTTGCCAATGGTTCTGGTGGATTAGCTGTTTTTAATAAAGGTAAGAAAATTAAGCAATTAAATTCTGTTGATGCAAATTATGAGAACCAAAATATCATAAGCATCTATTGTGGCAAAAATAATATTTGGATTGGAACCTCAGAAGGAGCTATTTATTATGGCAATAACAATCAAGAAAGTTTTAAGAAACTTGATTGTTTTGATGATATTGAACATACGCCTGTTTACTCGTTCTTCGAGGATTCTGAAAATAATATATGGATAGCCACAGATAAAGGTCTACATAAGTACAACAGTAAGTTAGGTAATTGTGAAATATTTACAACAGAAAACTCAGAACTTCCAGACAATTTAATTAGGGCTATTGCCGAAGACGGAAATGGAAATATATGGGTAGGCACATTAGTTGGTAATCTTAGCCTTTATGATCAAGATTTTAAACTCATAAAACAATATGGTAGCAATTACGATTTTTATGCCATTAATTGCATTTTTAAAGATTCCAAAAACAGAATGTGGATTGGAAGCCAAAATGACCTTTTCCTAATTAAAGACACCACTACAAATTCAATTATTCGCATTGGTAAAGTTTCTGGTTTGGCTGAATCTGATATTCGCGCAATTACAGAAGGTAAATCCGAAAATGAAATTTGGCTGAGCACTATTAATGGATTGAGTAAAATTCAATTAGGTACAATGAACGTTAGCAATTTTGATGTTAGCGATGGAATTACTTCTGGTGAATATCTTTATGGATCTGTTGCCAAAACCAACGATGGAAATTTATATTTTGGAACGCAGAATGGCATAACTTGGTTTGACCAAAATATAGAGACATTGTCCATTATATCTCCTAAGCCTAGTATTACAAATATTTTAGCAACTATTGATAAAAATAACCTCAACCAATTCATTGACATTCCCTTTGATGAGGACTTAGAGTTAAATCATAATCAAAATACCATACAGATTAAATTTAACCTTCTAGATTATTCACTGTCTGATAAAGCAGAGTTTGCATATCAAATGGAGGGCCTTAATGATGGTTGGTTTCTCATTAATAATGACCGAGAGGCTACCTTCAGAAACTTAAAACCTGGGAACTATGTTTTTAATTTAAAATCAAGAATAAGAAATAATGAATGGTCCGAACAATTCAATACATTAAATATAAAAATCAACCCGCCAATTTGGCTTTCTTGGTGGATGAAATTTATTTATTTGGTTCTAGCCTCAGTTATTCTAATTTTTGTAGCTCGATTCTATGAAAGAAAATTAAAGGTTGAAAATGCATTAATTTTAGAAAAAAACAGCCGTCAACAGGAGCACGATTTGAATGAAGAAAAACTTAAGTTCTTTACCAACATTACGCATGAATTAAGAAGCCCTATGACACTAATTTTAGGGCCTTTGGAAGACTTAATTGCAGAAAATTCATTAACCAAAGAACAATCTAAAAAATTGCAAATTGTTCAAAGAATTGCAAATAGATTGCTGCAGATAGTGAACCAAATTCTCGAATTTAGAAAATCTGAAAATAAGAGCAGGAAGCTCACCGTTATTAAAGACGATTTGACTCAATACATTTATGAGATTGGGGCTAAATACAAAGACCTGAACCAAAACAAATCAATCGACATTCAGATTTTTGAGCCAAAACAAAAAACTGAAATGTTTTTTGACCCCAATGTGGTTACAATAATTATGGACAACCTTTTGTCCAATGCACTCAAATACACGCAAAAAGGTTCAATTAGGCTTGAATTCAGAAATTACCAGGAAGACAACATTGATTACACCGAAATAAAAGTTTCGGATACAGGCTATGGAATTTCAGAAGCTGATTTACCATATATCTTTGACAGATACTATCAAGCTAAAAATGTTTCGCATCCTATAAAGGGCACTGGAATTGGCTTAGCGTTGGTAAAAAACATGGTAGAGCTGCATGAAGCAGATATAGAAGCTTCCAGTGAATTAAACAAAGGAACTACATTTAAAATCAAATTTTTAACCAACAACAGTTACCCCGATGCTGTACATTATTATCCTGAAGAACCAGACATTGAAGATGATGATAAAAACGTGGTGCTGGTTGTAGACGATGACCAGGATATTATTGAATATATTAAAGAGTCGCTCAGTGATACATACAATGTTATTGCCGCACAAAATGGCAAAACAGGATTGGAAGAGGCCAGCGAACAAATTCCGGATATTATAATTAGCGATGTTATGATGCCAATAATGGATGGAATTGAAATGTGCAGATTATTAAAACAAGATATAAGAACCAGCCACATCCCAGTTGTACTTTTAACAGCGAAGGTTTCGTTACATGATCAGAAAGTTGGATACGATGTTGGGGCAGACTCCTATTTAACTAAGCCCTTCAGCAGTAACTTATTAAAAAGTAGGCTTAAAAACATTATTGACACAAGAAAGCAATATTCACTCACTAGTGTTTCAAAATTTAAACAAAAACAACAATTACTAAATGAGTCTGTTGGTGAACTAGACAAAGAGTTTTTAAATAAACTCACTGAAGTTATTGAGGAGAATCTTGAAGATGAAAAGATGAACATTTCTTATGTAGCTGCTCAACTAAACATGAGTCATTCAACCTTGTACAGAAAAATTAAAGCGCTAACCGATTTAACGGCAAACGAATTTATACGAAAGGTAAGGGTGAATTATGCTGAGCAACTTTTAATAACGGGTCAATATAATATTTCAGAAATAATGTACCAAGTTGGAATTAATAGTAGCAGTTATTTTAGGCAATGTTTTAAAGAAGAATTTGGAATGAACCCAAGTGAATACCTTCAAAAAATAAAAGACAATTAAACCTAATTCCAGTCCTTAACCAAATATAAAAGTTGCACGATCTAATTCTATGTGACTTTTTCGTATAATATAATGCGTCTTCACCCCAAATTGATTGACCGATTTTTGATTCCTTCTTGGCGAATATGGGTCGAGCTTCTGTTTAATATATTATTACTATTGATAAATATCTGATCATTCATAACAACTAACTTTATAATATTTAACAAATGAAACAGTTTAAACTAATCATTATGCCTCTTTTTGTCTTTATAGTTCAATTCAGCCAAGGACAAAGCTATCAGCAGGACCACTTATATTACGGCGTTGCCTATTACGATGAATATATGCCATATGAGCGATTGCAAAAAGACATTGAGATGATGAAGGATGCGAATATTAATTTTGTTCGTATTGCCGAATCTACGTGGAGTACGGTAGAACCTCAAGATGGTATTTACAATTTTTCAAGCATAGATAGAGTTTTAGATGCCATGCATGAAAATGGTATTGATGTAATATTCGGCACACCATCTTATGCTATACCTGCATGGTTGGCCCATAAACACCCTGAAATTTTAGCAACTACCCCAGATGGTAAAACAAATGTATATGGTCCACGTCAGAACATGGATATTTCACACGAAACTTATAGATTTTATGTTGAAAGAGTCATTCGAAAAATGATGGAACATGTAAAAGACCATCCTGCAATTATTGGCTACCAAGTTGATAATGAGACGAAACACTTTAATACAGCCGGTGAGCCTGTACAGAAGAAATTTGTTACTCACATGAAAGAGAAGTTTAAATCATTGGATAGTATTAACAGCAAATATGGTTTGGATTATTGGAGTAACCGCATTAACTCTTGGGAAGAATTTCCTTCTGTGAATGGAACAATTAATGCTAGCTTCAGATCAGAGTTCGAACACTTTCAACGCCTCTTGGTAACCGATTTTCTTTCTTGGCAAGCAGATATCATTCGAGATTATTCAAAACCCAATCAATTTATTACCCACAATCATGATCTAGAGTGGAGGGGATATTCTTTTGGTATGCAACCGGACGCAGACCATTTTGAAATAGACCAAGCACTTGACGTTGTTGGCATCGACATATATCACCCAACGCAGGACCACCTCACAGGGATTGAAATTTCATTTGGCGGTGACATGGCACGCTCATTTAAAGATGGAAAAAATTACTTTATTATTGAAACCGAAGCCCAGGGATTTGCTAAATGGACCCCGTATCCAGGTCAGTTGCGCCTACAAGCATTTAGTCATTTGGCTTCTGGGGCTTCTATGGTCGGATACTGGCATTGGCATTCACTGCATAACGCCATTGAAACCTATTGGAAAGGGTTGTTAAGTCATGATTTTGAACCAAACCCTACATATAACGAAGCCAAAACGATTGGTGAAGATTTTAAACGTTTGAACGACCACCTTCTTGGGTTGAAAAAAAATAACGATGTTGCATTTTTCGTTAGTAATGAGGCCATGACTGCTTTTGATGACTTCAGTTTTGGTTGGTTCAGTTCAGAAAAATACAATGACATTGTTAGGCCATTCTACGATGCCCTCTATAAAATGAATGTCGGGGTAGATTTTTTAGACCCGTCAACTATTGACAAACTAAGTAATTACAAATTGATTGTTGTTCCTGTTTTATATGCCGCCTCCGATGACATTTTGGAAGCCTTAAACACATATGTTGAAAATGGTGGCCGAATTATCTATACATTCAAATCTGGGTTTTCTGATGAAAACGTAAAAGTACGCCACACGAAACAACCAGGAATTATAAGAAAGGCGACAGGCAACTATTACAGCCAATTTGCAAAACCCGAAAATGTATCAATCAAAGGAGATGCTTACGGGCTTGATGTTCAGGATGAAGAAGTTAAATATTTTATGGAACTTCTTACAACTGATAAAAACACCAATGTGCTTGCCTATTACGACCATCCTTTTTGGGGCAGATACGCTGCTATAACCGAAAACAAATATGGTAAGGGAATTGCCACATATATTGGGTTTATGCCTGGTGAAAAACTGATTAACAAAATTTTTGAAGACCAACTTAAAAAGACTAAACTATGGGGAAAAGACCAAAATCTAACTTACCCAATTATTGTAAAAACAGGAACCAACAAGAAAGGCAAAACAGTTAGATATTTCTTTAATTATTCTCAAGAAAAACAAACATTAAAATATCAATACGGTAGAGGTACAGAACTTTTAAACGGAGACAAAATTCAAAACGAACAACCTTTAACGCTTGAACCTTGGGGTTTGCAAATTGTTGAGGAGAATTAGTAGTAACCCTTTAGCATTTTTAAATTATAAAATATACTATTAATAAAGGGCTGCATGATTATCCATGCAGCCCTTTTCATATTCTTTTTTCAGTTATTATTTCTTGATAATTTTCTTTGTGATTTGAGCCTCAGCTGTAATTAGCGAAAGGAAATAAATTCCAGCATTAATGTCACCCATATCAATTTCGTATTCATTATTACCGGCTTTAACCGAATTTACAAAAATCAGTCTTCCGTTCATATCAACCATATTGACACTTATTGGCTCCTCCGTTAACTTAAATCTTACAAATCTTGTTGTAGGATTAGGGTACAAACTAAATTCAATAAACTCTGAATCAGAACTACTTAAAGCCGTATTAGCATCTCTTGCTGCCCCACTGGTACATGTAATTACATTTTGGGTATCATCATAAGCTAAGCTACCGTGGGATACATTATCCACACAGAAGTTAACCGCTACTCCTCCCTTCAAAGTGCTTGAAGTTTGTAAATAGGCCACTCCGTTAGACCCGGTTACCGCATTATGGCTTTCATTCCAGCTTCCGCTAAAGGATCCAAAAACCGTTGCACCTGAAACAGGATTACCGAGATTATCTAAGATAGTCACCTCAGCCGAACCATACTTATTGCCTTTTCCCGCACCAACTGTACCTGTAACAATTGACTGAACTGCCATATAAGAATTACCCGTTGGGATTACTGTAACATTATAGGTAATGCTGCTTACACCGCCACAATCATTGGTATATGTTGGAGTAGCTGAACACGAGCTGTTTAGTGTTACAAATTGCTCTCGAGAGGATCCTGAAGTACCACATCCACTCCAACTCCAAGAGCCACCAGTAATCGGTTGGGGGCCAAAACCAACCACATCTCCTTCGTTAATAGTGATTTCCGTTCCAATTACCCAAGCACCATAGTTGATTTGGTAATATGGAGTTATAGTGGTCCCTGCACAGTTACCTGTAACACCAACACCTATTGACGAGGTTACGGCTGACTGGTCATCTGTTGCTACAGCTGTCAACCCATAAGAGCCTGAACCAATGGTCCAGTTTACACTATATGGACTAGTGGTATCAACCCCAATCGATACGCCACTGGCAAAAAATTCAACTTGGGTTACTGACCCGTCTGTATCAGAAGCGTCAGCACTAATCGTCACCACTGTTCCCTCAGTAAAAACTTCTCCTTCTGTAGGGTTGGTTATAGTTACTGTTGGAGGCGTGTTTTCGGTAGAAATTCCTGCTAAAACAGCAATTTCTTGGGCAGACAACGGATAATTATATACCCTAAAATCATCAATGCTTCCATTTAGTAATGCATCTGGCCATTGGCTTCTACCTATGTAGTTAAGTACAGGTTTGATATCCAGCGGGTTGATGGACGGTGAGGTAGACTGCGCTACAGGTTGTCCGTTCAAATATAGTACCATTTCAGAAGCCCCAAAAGTTACAGCAAGATGCACCCATGTGTTTTGGGGAATTGACGGGCCTACCAATACATTATTTCCTGAAGCAGCATTATATATGTTAAATTCTATGTTACCAGACCAGTTATTGGTTGTCAAGTAAATGCTTTCTTCCTCACCATTACCAAAATCAAAGATTCTTTGCCATGCACCACCTCCATTCCAGTTTACCCATGTAGCCACAGTAATTTCTCCATGATTGCCAACATCGTAAGGCAATTGCACAAATGCGTCAGAACCATTTAATGATAAGGCGTTGGAACCTACTTGACCTGAAGCATAAGACGTACCTCCAGCTGTTGCAGGATTATTTAAATTGATAGTGGCATCTGATGTGCTGCCTTCGAATTCATAGTGTGCAACTATACTATCATTCCCAGTAGCCGTTGCCGAAACAGGATTGGAATAAGTTGAACTATTCAAAGATTCATCCATTGACTTTATTTTGTAGAAATACTGGGTTCCTGAAATAGCAGAATTATCCACAAATGATGTTGCATTTATATTTCTGGCAATCATGTTATATTCTCCATTGGAGGCCGTTGCTCGAACAACGGAATAACCAGCTAAATCAGCTTCAGAATTGGCTGTCCAATCTAATTTTATTGAAGTTGCTTGAGCGGTTGCAACCAAATTAGCTGGAGTATTTGGCGCATTAAACTCTATTGGAGAACCTACAGGTATAAGTCTCCATTGCTGCTCGAGGCCACCATTTTTCTCCCATTGAACCACATTATTTGACCCATCCACAATAACGCATTTAGAACTTTCCCTACTTCTAATATAAAACCAACCGTCTTCAGCGTAATCTAAATACCATTGCATGTTTCCACCATTAGCCATACTCCACTGGTCTATATTAGCGCCATCATTCAAATTGTACCCATTTAAATCCAACGATTTATTGTTGTTTGATGCTGGTTTGATTCGATAATAACTGAAATCCCCTCCTATTCGAGAATCGACAGGGAAAATATTCCAATGTTGAGAAGATGCACCCGTATAGCTTCCAGCAATAACATTAGAACCATCTTTTGCCGTATTACCCGATACTTGCATCGCTTGACTATTACCTCTATTAACAAGAATATATTGTCCATTAACAACAGGCTGTATATCGTCTCCCCAGGTAACATTCACTACTCTTTCTGCATTGGTCTGGCCATTCCCATAACCAGTTCCTCCTGGCATTTCAACAACAAACTCTCTTTGAGGCCCATGGCCATCATAGTAAACAGCACGGTCCTTAGATATATAATTAAAAAAGGTCGTTACAGCCTGTCTTTCAGAAGTACCACCAAATGCCTGTACTTTTCCATCTGGAGCTCTATAAACAGCTGCTGCTGTCCAATTAGGTCTGTGTTCCGCGTAACCCAATCGCTGCCCATCAAAGGCCTTTACCATTTCTCCACTTGCCAAATCAATATCTGCCCACCAAATACCTGTTTGCATGCCATATTCGTATCCTACAAGTGCTTCAACAATATTATGTAACTCATCCGCTGTGGCATGATGACCATTAGCCCTAACATTTTGGAAAAAACTGGCATACCCATCAAAACTTCCAGCTAATTGATGTGTATTACCTTCATTAACACCAGCAGGAATTAAATAATCGTACCATCCTTGGGCGGCATCACAATTCAATGTATTGCCACCTGAAAGTCGAACACCACTAAAATATGGGTTTGCATTCAATAAGGCTGTTATATCGTACATATCTTGATTAGAACCTTGCCCCCATCCGTAATCAGGTTCATTAAAAGCTCCAACAGTTATTACATTGTGACCAGCATCGTTAAAGGCCCTTGTCGATTCCTCGATTAATTGTTCCCATCTATCGGGAAATCCAACATACCAGGCATCGACCCAAGGATGGTCACAGTTCAAGGCGAGGTCGGTATTTGGACCCACGTAAGTATCAATTAAATAGAGTCTATAATTTAAATCGTTTATTTGTTCTTGGGTCAAGTCCGTACCATTAACCAAAGGGTAGGTTGGCTGAAAGGACGCCCTCACAATATCTATTTGATCTAAACCCATAAATAAAATATTTCGTCTAAAGGCTTGTTCATTGGCCCATGCCAAATCCGCACCAAATTCAACGGTTTTGGATATTCCAGAATCAGTTACATCAAAAGGCACACTTCTATCGGCAATTGGCTGTGCCACCAAATTGTCGCTGGTGCTGGCTGTTTGGCCCTGTAAACTGGTAATGCTACCAAAAAATAAAGCGAGAGTTAATAATAGTCCAATCCCCCAAGAGGCAATTCTGTTTGTCATAATTATTTAGTTTTAGTTAATAGTTATGTAAAAATTGAATGATATTATCAACATGCATAACTACAAAATGACAATAACACAATTTTTAGATTTTCAATTTTATCAATTTAATAATTAGAATTTAGACTGTAATCGTTCAAAATTGGACGTAAATTCTTCGTTAACATAAAAAAGCTCTTTATTGATTTATCTTAACCAAATGTTTTTCAATATTTTATGGCTTGAAAAATCACATCAATAATAGTTGAGGTTATGATTCAAACCCATACCGCCAAAATCAATACAACAAGTGCTTTCCATTAAACTTGAATAATTTTTATCTAAGTATAATTTCTATAATATTCATTCAAAATTCAATTGAATAGAAAATGATAAAATTGTTAAATAATAAACTTTGAGCTGTATCAACTTCTTGATAAGTTTTCCCCATACAAATAACCCTAAATGCCAATCTTTAATTTATTGCCATAAGCGCATAATCGTAGTCATTTTTCACAAAACCAAAGCTTAATTTTTAGCAGTCCTTATTGATGACTGATTTGTATATCCTTATTGATGAATTTGAGACTACTGTTTTTCATTCATTTAGCTAAAATTGCATATGGTTGTGTTCATTATTGTTTGACTCAAAATATTGCATTTTATTGTTTTCATTTTAATAAAACTAACTTTCAGATTATGGGAATTATAAAGCTCGAATGGGACAGTGCAAAAGACAAAAAACATAATGGCAAAAATTTAATTATTGGTCAGCATTTGCCTAAACAACAAACCGCTTGCGCATCCCATGTTGAGATTTATGGTATATCTATTGACGTAGTTGATAACTCTAACAATTATAGGCTTAAAAGACTTTCATGTTGCACGCAATACATTGATGGTCACATAAAAGAAATTTCTAAAAATGAAGCAAGAGAATTGCTTATCAAAGAAATAGATAATGCTTTGAACGTATTGTATGATAAAAATGAAATTAAAATGGTTGACCAAAACCTAAATGTTTATAGGGAAGAAGAAGAGGAAGACTATGGGTTCTAAATACCAATTGGCAGAAGGAATAACATTCAATTCAATATTCAGCATAACAAGTTCACCTTGTTCCATATTTAAAAAAATCTAATTAACAACTACATAAAAATCATTACTAACTCTTTAATTATTAAATTATGGAAAAACAATTACGCAAATTAGCTCTAAGAGCTACAAATTCATTAAAGGTGGCATCAGCAGCAAGCTTGATGCTTTTTGTTGCAGCTGCAAGTGCTCAAACATCAATTACCGTTACCAATGGAGATTTTGAATTACCTGGAGCAAATGAGGGCTCTTGGGCCAATGTGGATGGATGGAGTACTGACACAGACACCGGCGGGTCTGGCGTGGAAACAGCTGGCTGGTGGGCAAGCGGTTATCCAAGCTACTATGCGTATACGAATTCCGCTGAAGCAACTATTTTTAATCTTACCGATCATATTATTGATGCAAGTGAAGAATTCTCGGTGACTTTTGATGCAGTAAATGTTTGGCAAGGTCAATATTTTACTATTACACTTTTTTACGACACTGGGGATGGCACGAGAGTACCGTTAGGTACCCAAACATACGATTTAGGTACCGATCATGCCGGTGCCGGTTTGTGGCAATCATTGGAATTGACAGCGGCTGCAGTTCCAGCATCTGCCGGTGCTAAACTCGGTGTTGAATTTGATAACAGTGGAAACTTGAGTGGTGATAACTGGAACGCAATAGACAATGTTGCCATTGTAGAAACTACACCATTAAGTTCTAGGGATTTTGAATTAAACAAAAACACATTTAAAGTTTTCCCTAATCCGTCAAATGGAAGTTCTTTCAAAATTGTCTTGAATTCAATTGAAAGTTCTGTTAATGTGAAAGTTTACAGTGTTTTGGGTAAAGTAGTGCTTAATAAAGATTTTGCGCTAAGCTCAAAAACAATTGAGGTAAACCAAAATTTAAATTCTGGTATTTATATCGTAAAAGTTAACAATAAAGACTCATCAAAATTAATTGTAAAATAAGATTCTGATTAATAGCCAATAATAAATTACCTCAGGTAATTTATAGATATTGTTTTACAAGCTAGATTCCCCGATATTTTGAAATATCGGGGAATTATTTTTTAATAAAAAATAAAATCATCGGAGTATATAATGACATTAAGGATATAATATATAAGGAGGCCTTTATATCTATGTCTTTGGGATTTTTTTTCTTGTGTTCCTTTGGCCAATAATATTTTGAAACCTATATGCCAGATTTGGTACCTATAACATAATCTATATCATTATTTCTATAGAGTAGCCTTAAAACAAGTTCGGCAGTTTCTTTTTTGGAGCGATATAGGTAGTTAACTGAAGCCATAGAATTTAGTTACAGTACAAAACTAAAAAAATTGTACGGTGTAATTGTACCGCTTTATCCAATATTATCGAAAATTACCCAAATTTAAACAATATTATAAACCTCGTAAAATGCTTGTTATATTTGGCTTTAAAAGTATTTATCTAAGTTTTATAGTAAAATGCTTTATATGTAATTTTGAGTAAAAGTGGTTCAGGCGGGACCACAAAAAGCCTAAATTATAAATGTAGTTTGGGCTTTTTTGTGCTTTCATTTCGCAGCATGCATAGATTATGAAATGGCAAAATCAAGTTTAATCAATTGGAATCACTATGGTAATCCCAATATTTTTTGGAGCGCTAAAGTTGGTATTATTAAATGTACTCTGAGATGTACCCAATAAGAGATTGGCTTTTTTCTTATGTTCATCTGCTTTCATAAAAAAAGGGATACTTGCTAAGGAGGCACAGACACCTCCTATCATAAAGCCGTTAAATTTTAAACCTGCTTCGCCTTCACCATCCACAAAGGCATCTCCCATAGCATCCCAAAGCGCATCCTCAGTCGATATTACTAGACCTGTTATTAAACTGACTCCACCGGCTGCGGCAAGAATAAACCCGATTGTTCGAGTCTCTTTATATTTCTTAATGTGAAAATCATAGGATTCTATTATTTGAATTGATAGAAGAGGGATCAAGTTTTTGAGCGTGTGTGATACTACAAAACAGCAAAAGATTAATTATTGTTAACCGAATTGCTTTGAGAGTTAGCCTAAGTGATTGCGTTCTCATGACTTTTACTATTAAAGAATTATTCAAATTTAGTATGGAATAGGAGAATCTATATCCTGAATAATCGTTTGTAGATGAATCAGGGCATTTACTTGGTATTACAATATACAATTTGTCTTTAAGTTAAGTGCATTAACTTCTGAAAACAGCAACCTGCTAAAGGCAGGAAGCCTATCCCTCTTGGATCAGGAAGCAACAGGTGGGGCCACAAAAAGCCTTTCAGAATTCTGAGAGGCTTTCGTTTTATTTCGGGTTTATAAAACGTTCTATTTCAACAGCAGAAATCTTAGGATTAGCTCCTTCACTCTCAGCAACCAAAGCACCAACCGCACAAGCAAAGTCAATGGCTTTTTGTGGTTCAGTATTACTTAATAATTGGCTAATAAGAGACCCCAAAAAGGAATCGCCTGCCCCAACCGTGTCCACTACTTTTACTAAGTAGCCGCTGTTGTAAAATAGTTTGCCATTGTATAATAAAACTGCGCCATGAGACCCTTTGGTAACACAAATATGTTTAGTGTTGGTTTTTTCGGCAATGTGTTTGAGGTTTTGCTCCAATGAGTTGAATTTAGAGCCCAATAACTTGCTGACTTCATAAAGTTCGTCATCATTAAATTTTATAAAATCAGCTTCGTTCATTAAATGAAAAAGTACCTCTTTAGTGTAGTGGGGTGGTCTTAAATTCAGGTCGAAAATTTTATATTTAGCCGATTCGACAAGGCTATAAAGCGTGTTTTTTGATGTTTCGTCCCTTGCTGCCAAGCTTCCAAAAACAAGGGCATCGGTATCTTTAATTAATTCGAGGGCTTCATCTGTTAAGAGAATTTTGTCCCACGCACGAGGTTGTTTAATATTGTAGGTTGCTGAGCCTTTTGCGTCTAGACTCACTTTAACCTTTCCGGTTTTGTATTTGTGCAATATTTGTACATGGGCAGTGCTTATTTTGTTTTCATTAAGGTAGTGCAATAGCTTTTCACCCCATTCGTCCGCGCCAATAGCGCTTATCATAGACACCTCATTTCCAAACGAACTTAACCTACTGGCAACGTTTAAGGGCGCCCCGCCTATCTTTTTTTCCTTTGGAAACACATCCCACAGCACTTCTCCAAAACATACTATTCTGCTCATAAAATCAAACTTTAGATTTAATTCGTAACCGTCCTTTTAGGAGTTTGGTCTCTCAAAAATAGTAAACGAAAAACGGTATGGGCAATCAACCATAGAATTTTTTGGCAACATGCCAATCAATCAGGTGCTTCAATCGCAACTGTAAATTGACCGGCTTTTAAGGGAGATGTTCGGTATAGTAAATTAAACCGCTTTTTTTTCCATCTAATTTTGGAATTATATTTTTCCCGAAACTATTGGAGGTTCTTATATCGAAATCGTACTCCTCAAGTTTTGTTCTTGGTAGACCATTTGTTGCAAGATGGTTTATTAGTTTTTTTCGATTAACGCTGGTTATTTTTACAGTTTCAATATCATCAATATTTTGCAATTTGGTTTTCTTGTTTTTTAGAAAAATTCCGGTTACCAAAAAGTAATATTGTGTTTGTTTGCTACTATCGAACAGCCAACCCTCCTTCAACTCATTGTTCTTGTTTAAATATGAAAGTTCAAAAGTAAACGTAGGCAAATCTTTATTGATGTAGTGCAGTTGTGCCTTTTCATCGATATTATGTTTTTCTGAATTATGATTAATGATTACGTCAATACCTCGGTGTTGTTGCTCAAGATTGGCAATATTTTCAAACTTCAGTTTTTTTGATTGGTAGATCAGGGCTAAATACCTATGAAGTATTTGCTCTTGATTCAAATCAAACTGAAAGCCCAACACTATATTTGATTTATTTGGTTGTAAAGTGCTTCACCAATTTTTTTAACAACACCAACAACAAGGGCGTTGCCCATAAAAAAGGCACGTTTGGTATCGGAAATCCCATCTAGTTTTGTATGGTTGTCCGGAAACATGTTGAGCCGTTCCAACTCAATAGGCGTTAAATGCCTTAAGCCTCTATTTGAAGTTACAACATGTTTAAATCGTGAAGGTGATTTTCCGCCTTCCCCTGTTATTATTGTACGCGACGCATTGTTCAAGGCATCTGGGTAAACCATTGCGCCCTCGCTATAGTTATATTCAAAACCCCCTTTGGTTTTCCGTTTTTCTTTTTTTGCCCCTTTAAGATATTCCCATTTTGGCTGGTCTTTTTCGTTTATAAAAAACTCAGGAGTTACTTCGCCATTTTGTAAAACATCACCCAAGAACGTACGTTTCCCATTGTATTTTGACTTTGCTTTAGTGGTGTAAACTTTACCATTGAAAAGAAGACCAGTATTTAGGAATGGTGATAGTTTTCCTTTTTTGTTGAAGGTTTTGGTTATTTCAACTAGGCTTCCCTGAAGTTCAATTTCTTCCAACAGCTCGGTAGCTTTAACAGGAAATGCCTTGGCAATCGTTCCGTCTTGTAGCAGCCAATTAAGTTTGTTTGATTTTTCTATTTTATTGTAAATCAACGATGTTCTATGATAGCCTATGAAAAATATACGGCGTCTTCGTTGGGGCATTCCGTAATCTGCTGCATTGAAAACACGCCATTCTACGGCATAACCCAACTCATTTAAACTTTGCAGCATGACTGCGAAATCCCGTCCGCGCTGTGTTGAGGGTGATTTTAAAAGACGGTCTACATTTTCCAAAAAGAGGTATTTGGGCTTGTTTTTCTTTTCCTCCAAAATCCTATGGATGGACCACCAAAGCACACCTTTTTTTCCTTTTAAACCTTTGGAGTTTTGCAATGTTGTGGCTACAGAATAATCTTGACATGGAAATCCACCAACCAGTAAATCGTGATCGGGAATATTGGTTGTTGGCACCGTTGCAATGTCTTCATTACTGTGGTTTTCATTTCCGAAGCGGGCTTCATAAACCATCGAAGCATGTTGTATTTTTGTTGAAGGTTCCCATTGGTTGCTCCAAACGATGTCGTAACTGGGCCCTTCCAAGCCCAACCTAAAACCACCTACCCCTGCAAATAATTCCGCTACTTTTAATTTTTTCTTTGGCATCTAAAAATGCTATAACCACTAAAAACAAAAATAAGTAATGATTGTTCTTCTGTATTTCAATAAAATAATCTTTTATCAAATTATTATTAACGTCGCTTTTCTTGATGAGAATGACGGGAAGCGAGAGAATGAATTTTCTGTTAACAACAAAATATAGTATCCTTAAATTCGTTTTTAAAATTAAATCAAAATATGTATATATTTGTTTTGTAGACAGAAAACAAGAGGGGTTGTTTTTAGAGGTGTTTTTTTTGAGAATAGCAACGGTTTGTGAAAAATCTTTAAAACCGAACACTGCATTTCATCGATTATTTTTGCGTTTAATAGATGGTTTTTTGTGCAATAAAATTCAAAAAATTTTACGCCCTCGCTTTTTTTCATACATTTGTGACCCAGATGACAATACAATACAAAAGAATACTTGCCTCAATCTTATTTGTATTAATAAGTTTTATATGTTCCGCTCAGGGAGGGCCAATTCTACCTCCGCCTGGAACTCCGCCACCACCACCTGGACTTCCTATAGATGGGGGTGTATTTTTGGGTATGGTATTTGCCTTATTTTATGGGGTAAAAAAATTGGTTTTAAAAAGAGAAATTAGTTAGATATTTTATCCAGCTCTACCAATTTAGCAACGTATTTTCCCAAAACATCAAATTCCAAGTTAACAACGGCTCCAATCTTAAATGTATTGAAATTAGTGTGCTCAAAAGTGTAAGGAATAATGGCCACACTAAAAGCGTCTTTTTTAGAGTTTACAACGGTTAAACTTGTTCCGTTCACGGTTATAGAACCCTTTTCAATAGTAATGTTGTTTAAAGAAGTATCATAATTAAAAGTAAAAACCCAACTACCTTTTTCTTCTTTTATTTCAGTGCAAACAGCAGTTTGGTCCACATGCCCTTGTACAATATGCCCATCAAGCCTGTCGCCGAGCTTCATGGCGCGTTCTAAATTTACGTGATCATTAATTTGCAACTTACCAAGGTTGGTTTTATCTAAAGTTTCTTTTATTGCTGTTACCGTGTATTGGTCATTGTTTATGTCAACAACAGTCAAGCAAACGCCATTGTGGGCCACACTTTGGTCTATTTTTAATTCAGAGGTTATATTGCTCTTAATGGAGATGTGAAGATTGCCAAACTCCTTTTTTAGGCTAGAAACCACTCCAATATCTTCAATAATTCCAGTAAACATATTATTGTCTGTTTATTTAGTTAAATTTGCCAATTAAAAAGATTTTCAAAATTACGAACAATAGTTGTCATTTTAATGAAGCAACAAGAAAATATAATAGTAGGAATATCAATAGGCGACTTAAATGGTATTGGGGGAGAGATTGTTTTAAAGACTTTTGAAGACACCAGAATGCTGGATTTTTGCACCCCAGTAATTTTTGCTTCCATAAAAGCAATGACTTTCTACAAAACACATTTCAACTCCGAAATAAATTTCAATAGCATTAATAACTTAAACCAGTTGGTTCATGGTAGGGTAAATGTTTTTAATTGTTGGAACGAACCCGTTGAAATTGAATTTGGGAAAGAAGATGTTAAAATAGGGGGCTATGCCATAAAGTCTTTGGTTGCTGCTACCAAGGCCCTAAAAAATGAGGAAATAGATGTTTTGGTTACGGCACCAATAAATAAGCACAATATTCAATCTGAGGGCTTTAAATTTCCAGGGCACACCGATTATTTGGCACAAGAGCTTGAAGGCGAAAGCTTAATGTTTATGATTACCGATACCTTAAGGGTTGGATTGCTTACAGACCATGTTCCGGTTAAGGATATTTCAAGCCATATAACCCCGAAGCTAATTGAACAAAAAATAAACACAGTTTATGATTCCCTTAAAAAGGATTTTAAAATAGAAAAACCCAAAATTGCTGTTTTGGGCATTAATCCGCACACTGGGGATAATGGAGTAATAGGAAGAGAGGATGACGATGTTTTAAGACCAACCTTGCACAAAATACGGGAAAACGGAAAACTTGTTTTTGGCCCCTATGCTGCTGATAGTTTTTTTGGCTCCAATAACTATAAAAACTTTGATGCCATAATCGCGGCTTATCACGACCAGGGCTTGGTGCCCTTTAAAACGCTATCCTTTGGGCAAGGTGTTAATTTTACGGCTGGACTAAACAAGGTAAGAACATCGCCAGATCATGGCACGGCTTTTGAAATTGCGGGAAAGGGTGTTGCAGACGAAAATTCATTTAAGGAAGCGGTTTTTAGTGCCATTCAAATTTTAAGAAACAGGACGAGCTACGAAGAATTGACTGCAAATCCTTTGAAAAAATCATCCAAAACCGAACGTAGAAAAGAGCGGGATAGAGGGTAAAATTGATTCAGTTTTTGCTAGCTGAAGATATAAACAAAAAAATGTTTATAAGTCATGCTGCTTAAATAAAAATTTTTATATTTGCAGGCTCAAAATAGATGTTGATAATGAAGCGATTAAAAGAGTTTAATATTCCATTTGTTGGACTAAAACTAGGGAAGCATCATTTTGAGTACAAAATTGAACAAGCGTTCTTTGAACATTTTGAGTATGACGATTTTAACGATGTAGATGTTTCGGTTGATGTTGAGCTTGAAAAGAAAACAACATTACTCGAGTTGCATTTTAAAATTTCTGGATGGGTAAACGTTAATTGCGATCTTACTAACGAGCCTTACAACCAAGACATAAACAGTACGTTTAGTTTGGTGGTAAAGTTTGGAGAAGAGTATAATGACGAGCATATAGATATATTGATTGTTCCCCATGGGACTTATGAAATCAACATTCAGCAATATATATATGAGTTGATTATTTTGGCTGTTCCTGCAAAAAGAGTCCATCCAGGTATTAAAGATGGTTCTCTAAATTCAGACATACTTAAAAAATTAGAAGAATTAAGCCCTAAGCTTAAAGAAACGAAAGAAAAGGAAGAGGATATAGACCCTCGATGGAATACATTAAAGAAATTATTAACGGATAAATAACATATAAAATGGCACATCCTAAAAGAAAAATCTCAAAAACAAGAAGAGATAAAAGAAGAACCCATTACAAAGCAACTGCGCCACAGATTGCTACATGCGCAACAACAGGTGAGGCACACTTATACCACAGAGCCCACTGGCATGAAGGAAAATTATACTACAGAGGTCAAGTTTTAATTGACAATTCAGAGGAAGTAGAAAACGTTGCGTAAATTATAATTATGCGCTCATTATAAAACGCTCATTTATGAGCGTTTTTTTTATGAAATACTTTTTCAAAATAACAAAAACACGTAATTTGCGTAATATTACGTCAAAATTTAGTAGTTTTCGTAAAGTTTTGAGCATTTTCCCCCATTTTTAAAGGTTTTTTAATCGAAAATAACTTAAAGGTATGAGTAAAATCTCAGCGGCAATTACAGCAGTAGGTGCATATGTGCCGGAATATGTATTGACCAATCAAATTCTTGAAACGATGGTTGATACCAATGATGAATGGATTACTACGAGAACAGGAATTAAGGAACGCCGTATTCTAAAGGATGACGGGAAAGGTACGTCTTATCTTGCCATTAAAGCAGCCCAAGACCTTATTAAAAAGAAGGGTATAGACCCAAAAGAAATCGAGCTTGTTATTGTAGCGACAGCTACACCGGACATGAAAGCGGCTTCAACTGCTTCTTTTACTGCTTCTGAAATTGGAGCCACCAATGCTTTTTCATTTGATATGGATGCAGCATGCTCTAGTTTTCTTTATGGCATGTCGGTTGCTGCCAGTTATATTGAATCTGGAAGATATAAAAACGTATTACTGATTGGCGCCGATAAAATGTCTTCAATCATCAATTATAAAGATCGTGCTACATGTATCATATTTGGTGATGGAGCGGGAGCCGTTTTGTTTGAACCCAATGAAGAAGGATTAGGTTTAAAAGATGAGTACCTAAGAAGTGACGGTACTGGTCGTGAATTTTTACAAGCCACTTATGGCGGATCTTCATTTCCACTTACCGAGGAGTCTATGGCTGCTGGTGGGCAATATGCTTTTCAAGAAGGACGAACAGTTTTTAAAAATGCCGTGTTCAATATGGCAGATGCTACAGTAAAAATACTTGAACGCAATAACTTGACCAAGGAAGATGTAGATTGGCTAGCGGCGCATCAAGCTAATAAGCGTATTATTGATGCTACGGCACAGCGCATAGATTTGGAGGAGGAGAAAGTGATGGTAAACATCCACAAATACGGAAATACAACATCTGCTACTTTGCCACTTCTTTTAAACGATTACGAATCACAACTTAAAAAAGGAGATAATATCATATTCGCGGCGTTTGGCGGCGGATTTAATTGGGGTTCTATTTACTTAAAATGGGCCTATAATTCAAAAGACTAACCAAATAACTAATTAGTAAAATTATGGATATAAAAGAGATTCAAAACTTAATCAAGTTTGTGGCTAAATCAGGTGCAAGTGAGGTTAAATTAGAGATGGATGACGTAAAAATCACCATTAGAACGGGGTCGGATTCATCAGGTAGTCCAGCGGTACAATACGCACCGGTTCCAGCTCAAATACCGCAACAGGTAGTTGCAGCTCCACAAGCAGAGGCAGCAGCTCCAGCTAAAGCGACAGAATCTGCGGCACCTTCAGCAGCATCAGATGATTCAAAATATATTACGATAAAGTCTCCGATAATTGGAACATTCTACAGAAAGCCAGCTCCAGACAAACCTTTATTTGTTGAGGTTGGACAAACAATTGCAGAAGGCGATGTGCTTTGTATTATTGAAGCTATGAAACTTTTCAACGAAATAGAATCAGAAGTCTCTGGAAAGATTGTTAAAATATTAGTTGATGATTCATCCCCAGTTGAATTTGATCAACCATTATTTTTAGTAGACCCATCTTAATTTTAGATTATTAGATCGCTCGGTTATTAGGTCTTTACCCATCTAATAATCCAATAGTCGAATAATCCAAATGTCTAATTATCTAATACAAGAAAGATGTTTAAAAAAATATTAATTGCCAATAGAGGGGAAATTGCACTTCGTGTTATTAGAACCTGTAAGGAAATGGGCATTAAAACCGTTGCCGTTTACTCAACTGTAGATGCAGAAAGCTTACACGTTAAGTTTGCAGATGAAGCGGTTTGTATCGGGCCTCCGCCAAGTAGTGAGTCTTATTTAAAAATGTCCAATATCATATCTGCTGCCGAAATTACTAATGCAGATGCCATCCACCCAGGATATGGGTTCTTGTCTGAAAACGCCAAATTTTCAAAAATCTGCGAAGAACACGGTATTAAATTCATAGGTGCCGACCCAGAAATGATTGATAAAATGGGTGACAAGGCCAATGCAAAAGCAACCATGAAAGCTGCTGGTGTGCCATGTGTACCGGGTAGCGACGGTGTTATAAAAGATTTTAAGGAATGTGAAAAAATCGCCAAGGAAACAGGTTACCCTGTTATGCTAAAGGCTTCAGCTGGAGGCGGTGGAAAAGGAATGCGTGGCGTTTTTAAACCCGAAGATTTAAAGGCTGCTTGGGATTCAGCAAGACAAGAAAGCAAGGCTGCATTCGGCAATGATGATATGTACATGGAAAAACTTATAGAAGAGCCAAGGCATATCGAAATCCAAGTTGTTGGTGATTCTAGAGGAAAAGCTTGTCACCTTTCAGAGCGTGATTGTTCCATTCAGCGTCGTCATCAAAAATTAACTGAGGAAGTGCCATCTCCATTTATGACGGCTGCATTGCGTAAAAAAATGGGAGAAGCTGCTGTAAAAGCTGCTGAATATATAAAATATGAAGGTGCCGGAACTATTGAGTTTTTGGTAGATAAACACCGTAATTTCTACTTCATGGAAATGAATACTCGTATTCAGGTTGAGCATCCAATTACCGAACAGGTAATTGATTTCGATTTAATTCGCGAGCAAATTTTGGTGGCAGCGGGCGTTCCTATTTCTGGAAAAAACTATGAGCCAAAACTACATTCTATTGAATGTAGAATCAATGCCGAAGACCCTTTTAACGGCTTTAGGCCATCACCAGGTGTTATTACCACCTTGCATGCGCCTGGAGGCCATGGTGTTCGATTGGATACCCATGTTTATGCCGGTTATGCCATTCCACCAAACTACGATTCTATGATTGCCAAGTTAATTACTACGGCACAAACTAGAGAAGAGGCCATTAATAAAATGAAGCGTGCTTTAGATGAGTTTGTTATTGAAGGTATAAAAACTACCATTCCATTCCATAGACAGCTTATGGATCATCCAGACTACATTGCTGGAAATTACACTACCAAGTTTATGGAAGACTTTAAAATGCAAAAACAAGTAGAAGAAGAATAAAAAATAAAACTCCGAAAGCAATTTCGGAGTTTTTTTATGGTGTTACCACACCCTAAAGCGCGGTCAGACTATTTGTTATATCTTTTTGTGAAGCATGAAAAAAAGGATGAACTTCTATCCCTAACACGGTTAAAATCATCAAAAGGAAAATAGTAAATTAGCAATATGAACTTTTCGTATTGGGAAATTAAATCGTGGTTAGCCAACATAGATTTCACTGTTGTGGGTAGCGGTATTGTTGGATTAAACTGTGCATTACAATTAAAAAGCAAATTTCCTAAGGCCAATATTTTTATTCTTGAAAAAGGCATACTGCCACAAGGAGCAAGTACGAAAAATGCTGGTTTTGCATGTTTTGGAAGCTTAAGTGAAATTTTAGAGGATTTAAAAAATCATACGGAAGAAGAAGTTTTTGGGTTGGTAAAAAAACGCGTAGAAGGCTTAAAGTTATTAAGACAAACTTTGGGTGATGGTAAATTGGATTACCAACAATTGGGCGGCTATGAGTTATTTACACAACATGATGATTTGTTAGAGTTGTGTTTGTCAAAAAAGGATGAAATAAACAACCTGTTGGCACCCATTTTCAAAAGCGAGGTCTTTACACTAAAAGAAAATATTTTCAAATTTAAAAACATCAAAAAACATTACATTTTTAATGCTTTTGAAGGTCAGTTGGATACAGGAAAGATGATGGAAGCCTTATTAAATAAAGCACAAAAAAAAGGCATCAAGGTTTTAAATAATATAAATGTTGAAGACTTTTCAGAAGACAATGGTTCAATAAAAATAAGAACCAATCAATTTGAATTTTCAACTTCTAAGCTATTTGTTGCAACCAATGGGTTTGCGTCACAACTAAATATTCCAAATGTTAAACCGGCCAGAGCCCAAGTTTTAATAACAAAACCCATTAAGAACTTGCATATAAAAGGCACATTTCATTTAGATCGAGGTTATTATTATTTCAGAAATATTGACAATCGGATTTTGTTTGGTGGTGGCCGAAACCTTGATTTTAAAACCGAAGAAACTACAAAATTCGCACAAACAGATTTAGTTCAAAATAAATTGGAAGAGCTGTTAAGAACAACCATTCTGCCAAATATAGGTTTTGAAATAGACCACCGCTGGAGTGGCATTATGGGGGTTGGTAACCAAAAAAAGGCTGTTGTAAAGCAACTGTCCGACAATGTGTTTTGTGGTGTAAGACTTGGCGGAATGGGCGTAGCCATTGGCAGTTTAGTTGGTAGGGAGTTAGCGGATTTATTACATTAACATGATAAAAAGAATTTTTAGATTTTTTTGGAAAATCCTTCGATGGTTTTTGGTTGTTTCCATTGGGTTAGTGATTGTATTTAAATGGGTGCCTATTCCCATAACTCCACTAATGGTCATTAGGGCTGTTCAGCAAAAAATGGATGGCGAAAAGGTTGTTTTAAAACACGACTGGAAATCTATGGACAATATATCAATGAATTTGCAATTGGCCGTGATATGTAGTGAAGACCAAAGTTTTTTAACTCATAATGGATTTGATTTTAAGGCCATTGAAAAAGCAATCGAACACAATAAAAAGGAAAAACGCATTAGAGGTGCTAGTACAATCAGCCAACAAACAGCCAAAAATGTATTTCTTTGGCCACATCGTAGCTGGCTGCGAAAGGGTTTAGAAGCCTATTTCACATTTTTAATTGAGTTAATATGGAGCAAGGAACGTATTTTGGAAGTGTATTTAAACAGTGTTGAAATGGGCGATGGTATTTATGGTGCTGAAGCAGCTTCTCAGTATTGGTTTAAAAAACCGGCGTCTAAATTGTCTAAGCAAGAAGCGGCTGCTATTGCAGCAATTTTACCAAATCCTTTGCGTTATAAAGCAAACCCCGCAACCAATTATATACAAGGAAGAAAAAACTGGATTATGAGGCAAATGGGATTTTTTGGACCTTTGGATTACAACAAAAAGGATGGATAATATCAAGGCGCTTAAAGAAAATCTATTTTTTCAATGTGAAGCATTTCTAAACATTCGATTAGAGGCTGTAAAACATACCATTGACCAAATTCAAGAAGCATTAAATTCAGAAACTAAAAGTAGCGCAGGCGATAAACACGAAACAGGTCGTGCCATGCTGCAGCTGGAACGAGAAAAAGCAGGTAATCAACTTGCCGAAATTGAAAGGACCAAACAAATCCTTTCCAAAATTACTATTGAAAGTATTTCAAGAACTATCGGTTTAGGCAGCGTGGTATTTACTACTCAAACTAATTATTTTATAGCCATAAGCGCGGGAGAATTAATGATTGAAAAACAAAAATTTTACGCTATTTCTGCAAGTACACCAATGGGTCAATTATTGATTGGAAAAACAGTTAATGATGAAATAGTTTTTAGAAATCAACACTTTAAAATCACCCGGACATTGTGATTGATAAGTAAACTTCAATACCATTTTTTAAAGAGTGCTCATGCTCAAAAAAAACTTTTTCACCGTTTAAATCAGCTTCAATAAGGTAATAATGACCTTGGAAATAGCTTTCAATAACTGTAGCTTTCAAGTTAGATTTTTCAACCACTTTTAGTTGATGCGCGTAAACAATTTGACCATCAATGAGATTAAACTCTCCAAAAAAAGAAGAAATTAAAGGTGATTTAGGGTTTTTGAACAACGTTTCTGTTGTATTGTGGGCTACAATTTTCTTTTGGTCAAGAACAATTATATTGTCCGCAAAACCCAGAACATCTTCCTTGTCGTGCGAGGCCACTATACAGGTGATGTTTTTTTCTTTTAAATACTTAAAAAGACTTCGTCTTAAACTTTGTTTTTTAAAATTGTCGATGTGACTAAAGGGTTCATCCAAAAGTATAATTTCGGGTTCTTTAGCCAAAGCTCTGGCCAATGCAACGCGCTGTTTTTGTCCGCCAGATAGCGTTTTTACCTTAGTGTTTGCAAAATCTTCAAGTTCTACAACTTTTAAAAGTTCTGCGGTACGTTCCTTTTTTCCTTCAGGATAAAAATTAGAAAGGAATTTGCCGATATTTTCTTCAACGGAAATAAAAGGCATCAAGTCAAACTCTTGGGCTACATACTTCATAAAATCATAGCCAACAACAAGGTTGTATTTAGGCCCAAGAATTTCGTTTTCTTTCCAAAAAATCTGACCTTCATTCAAATCATATTCACCGTATAGCACCTTTAAAAGTGTACTTTTTCCAGAGCCACTTTCGCCTATAATGGCAAGATTTTCACCAAGCTTGGCCTCAAACGAAACACCTTTTAAAATAGGTGTTTTTTGATATGAAAATGTAAGATTTTGTACGTTAAGCATAGGACACAAAAATAGAATAAAAACTTGACCTTAAGACTAATTCAATGTTCTGAATCCCATATTATAAAGCGTAAATGCAAAAACATCAGCATTATAGTCAATGACTTTACGCACTGGTGTTCCAGCGCCATGTCCGGCATTTGTTTCAATTCTTATCAGTGTGGGATTGTCCCCCCTTTGTTTGCTCTGTAATTCGGCGGCAAATTTAAAGCTATGCGCCGGAACCACCCTATCATCATGATCACCGGTAGTGACTAGCGTTGCGGGGTATTGTACCCCCTTTTTTATATTGTGCAAAGGCGAATAACCTTTTAAATACGCAAACATTTCCTTACTGTCTTCGGCAGTGCCATAATCGTATGCCCATCCTGCACCTGCAGTGAATGTATGATAGCGAAGCATGTCCAAAACACCTACAGCAGGTAACACCACTTTAGCCAAATCTGGCTTTTGGTTCATTACAGCACTAACCAATAACCCACCGTTAGAGCCACCACGCAGCGCTAAATAGGGAGATGAAGTATATCTGTTTTCAATAAGGTATTCAGCGGCAGCAATAAAATCGGCAAACACATTTTGCTTAAGCATTTTGGTTCCTGTAAGATGCCATTTTTTACCATATTCGCCACCTCCACGTAAATTTGGAACGGCCAAAACTCCGCCAAGTCCCATCCAAACGGCATTAGTAACACTAAAATTTGGCGTTAAACTGATATTAAATCCGCCGTAACCATATAAAATAGTTGGATTTTTTCCGTTTAAATCAAGCCCTTTTTTATGAGTAATTATCATGGGTACTTTGGTTCCATCCTTAGAAGTGTAAAACACTTGATTACTTTCGTAATCTGAACTGTTGAAATTGATATTAGGTTTCCAATAAAGCTTGGTTTCCGCGGCATCCAAATCCATTTCATAAATGCTATAAGGGGTATTGTAGTTGGTAAAGTAAAAGTAATTTGTTTTCCCCTCTTTTTTACAACTAAAACCAGAAGCAGTGCCCAACCCGGGGAGTTCAACGTCTTTTACTAAGGAGCCATCGTACCGGTATTGTTTTACTTTTGAAATAGCATCAACCATATAATGGGCAAACAAATATCCGCCGCCTTTTGAAACCGTTAATACGTTATTTGTTTCAGGAACAACATCAACCCAATTTTCTGGTGAAGGATTTGAAGCATCAACTGAAACAATTTTCTTGTTTGGGGCATTTAAATTGGTAACCAAAAGCAAAGTGTTCCCATCATTATCGATAACGTTCGTATCTGTTTCGGTATGGTTTAAAACCGTTTTAAATGCACTGCTTGGTTTTGAAAGGTCTTTAATAAAAAGTTTATTTCCTGAGGTTGCCACACGAGGCGTAATGATTAAAAATCGATTGTCCTCAGTAACTTTTGAATAAATGTAACGGTGTTTTTCTTCAGGTGTTCCTCCAAAAATTAGGTGGTCTTCATTTTGGGTTGTTCCCATTTTATGATAATAGACTTTATGCTGGTCTGTTTTAGCCGAAAGTTCACTACCCTTGGGTTTGTCGTAACTTGAATAGTAAAACCCTTCATTTTTGAACCATGATATTTGGGTGAATTTTATATCCGATAGCGTATCTTCAAGAATCTCTTTGCTTTCGGTATCCATGACGAGTATTTTTCTCCAATCACTTCCTCCTTCAGAGATGGAGTATGCCAATAATTTGCCGTTTTTTGAAAAACTAAGACCATCCAATGACGTTGTTCCATCTTTTGAGAATGTATTGGGGTCTAAAAATACTTCGGGCTCACCATTATCCTTATGTCTGTAAATGACGCTCTGGTTTTGCAAACCATCATTTTTGGAAAAATAGAAGTAATCACCCTCCTTATGGGGTGCACCCCGTTTTTCGTAATTCCATAAACTTGAAAGGCGGTTTTTCAATTCTTCTCTAAAAGGAATCTCATTTAAATATTTATGGGTTACTACATTTTGTGCCTTTATCCATGCTTTTGTGTCTTCACTTCTATCATCTTCAAGCCAGCGGTATGGGTCTTTTACATGTGTTCCAAAATAATTGGTTACTGTGTCAACGGTTTTGGTCTTTGGGTAATTCACGGTAATGCTGTTAGTACTTTCAGTTTCTTTTTTGCAAGCAATTATACTTATTAGCATAAGAGTGCTAATGAGAAATTTATTCACAATTGATGAATTTTGGATTTTTCAAAAGTAAATAAAAAAAGCTTCTCCAAATTTAATGAAGAAGCTTTTGCTTATTGGTTTAGTTGATAAAGTGCTATACTAATCCTTTTTCAATTAAATATTCTGCAATTTGAATTGTATTTGTTGCAGCTCCTTTGCGTAAATTATCGGCAACAATCCACATGTTTAATGTATTTGGCTGCGTTTCATCCCTTCTAATGCGCCCTACAAAAACTTCATCCTTTTCATGGGCAAAAATTGGCATAGGGTAGGTGTTGGTTGCTGTATTGTCTTGAACCACAACACCAGGAGTTTCACTCAATAATTTGCGAACTTCAGCTAAATCAAAATCGTTCTCAAACTCAACGTTTACGGATTCTGAATGTCCTCCAGAAGTTGGAATTCTAACTGCTGTAGCAGATACTGAAAAACTTCGATCACCCATAATTTTTTGCGGTTCGCGAGCCAATTTCATTTCTTCTTTAGTATATCCGTTCTCCTCAAAAACATCGCAGTGAGGCAATGCATTTCTTCCAATAGGGTAAGGATATGCCATTTCGCCTTCAACACCGGCAATTTCGTTTTCTAACTGACGTACTGCTTTAACACCTGTACCAGAAACCGATTGGTATGTTGAAACCACAACACGTTTCATTTTGTATTTTTTGTGCAATGGATTCAATGCCATTACTAATTGAATAGTTGAGCAGTTTGGATTGGCAATAATTTTATCGTCTTTTGTTAATACGCTCGCATTAATTTCTGGAACCACTAATTTTTTTGTTGGGTCCATTCTCCAAGCGGAAGAATTGTCTACTACTGTTGTGCCAACTTCTGCAAATTTTGGTGCCCACTCTAAAGAGGTTCCACCGCCTGCTGAAAATAAAGCGATATCTGGACGCATAGAAACAGCCGTTTCAAGTCCAACAACTTTATAATCGGTGCCCTTGTAGGTTATTGTTTTCCCTACAGAGCGCTCTGAAGCAACGGGAATTAATTCGGAAATAGGAAAATTACGTTCTGCAAGAACTTTTAGCATCACTTCGCCAACCATACCAGTGGCACCAACAACAGCTACTTTCATTTTTTTAATTTTTAAAATTTTGTGAGGACAAAACTAAGTATTAATTCCATTTTAGAATCTAAAAAAAGCCCCCATTTTTAAAAAACAGGGGCTTTTTAACAACAAATAACAGATTGTTATATTATTGACGTTTTGTTATTTTTTTAACAAATCTCTAATTTCAGCTAGTAACTCTTCTTGTGAAGGGCCTTTTGGTGCTGCAGGTGCTGGCTCTTCTTTCTTCTTCGTTTTGTTGATGCCTTTTATAATCATGAACATTACAAATGCTACAATAATAAAGTCAATTACATTAGTTAAAAAGTCTCCCCACAATACGGCAACTTCACCTACGGTTTCTCCGGCATCATTTAAGGTGCCTTCGGTTATAATCCATTTTTGGTCTTTGAAGTCGGATTTGAAGATTAATCCAATTAATGGCGACACAATGCCACCGGTAAACGAGCTAACAACTTTATTAAAAGCTGCACCCATTACAAATGCAACGGCTATATCAACCAAGTTGCCTTTCATTGCAAAATCCTTAAACTCTTTTAACATAATAACATAATTTATAGTTAGTGATACTCAAAAATAGTTAAAAAATTAACATTTGATAAGTTCTACCTTAAGAAAATTCTCTTAACCCTTTGGGAAATAGACGTAATAAGTTCGTAAGAAATAGTGTTTGCACTTTCCGCTAGTTTTTCGGCTGTTGGGCTTTGTCCAAAAACGATGACTTCGTCTCCTTCTTTACAGTCTATATTCGAAATATTGACCATAATCATATCCATGCAAACATTGCCAATGATGGGTGCTTTTTGGTTGTTAATAGTAACGTAGCCTTTACCCTTGCCATAAATCCTACCAATACCGTCAGCATGGCCGATGGGCAATGTTGCTGTTTTTATAACTGAGTTACTTTTAAAAGCACGATTGTAGCCTACGGATTCTCCTTTTTTAATATGGTGGATTTGAGAAACAACGGTTTTTAAAGTACCTATGGGTTTTAACTGCTTGCTTTCTTTTTCAGAATTGCCAAATCCGTACAGGCCAATGCCACTCCTTACCATGTTGAAATGGGCTTCAGGATAATTTAAAATACCCGATGTATTACACATATGCAGTATGGGCTCGTATCCAACAGCTTTTGTAAAATTGTGGGCAATAGCTTTGAAATCATCTATTTGCTGTATGGTGAATGGTTTTTCGTTTAGGTCCTCACTGGCGGCTAAATGTGAAAAAATAGATTTCACCTTTACCGTTTTGGTAGTTTCTAATCTTGAAACAATTTGGTCAACAGCGCTTCCGTCAAAACCCAATCTATTTAAACCAGTATTAAACTTAATATGAATCGGGTAGTCTTCAAGGTTTTTTGTTGAGGCGATATCGATAAATTCGTTAAGAATCTTCGCGTTATACAAACTCGGTTCTAGACAGTTTTCAATAAGCTCTTCAAAATTCACGGTTTGCGGATGCAAAACCAAAATGGGTTTGGTAATACCTGTTTTGCGCAAAGTAACCCCTTCATTGCTATAGGCAACTGCAAAATAATCAACATTCTGTTCTTGTAAATATTTGGCAATTTCACAAGAATCGCTTCCGTAAGCATAGGCTTTAACCACCGCCAAAAACTTGGTGCCTGGTTGTAATTTTGATTTAAGATGGATAAAATTATGTTGAAGTGCCTTTAAGTCAATTTCTAGCACCGTTTCTTGTGCTTTAGGCATCGGGGTCTTTAGGTTTATTGATTATTTCTTCGGCATCGGTAACCTTCATGTTCCGCACTTTATCGCGCAACATCGCTTTAAAATAAGCAGCTCGGCTTAAAGGTTCGTATTCTTCAACCTCTCCCAAAAGCACTAGATTATCGCTTTTCGCTTTTCGGTAGCTATACTGTGCCAAATTTCCGGTACGCGTACAAACCGCATGCACTTTGGTAACATATTCGGCAGTAGCCATCAAATGCGGCATTGGGCCAAAGGGATTTCCTTTAAAATCCATATCCAACCCAGCAACAATTACTCGAACGCCTTTATTGGCCAAATCGTTACAGATGCGAACAATTTCGTCATCAAAAAACTGAGCTTCATCAATGCCAACAACATCGCAGCCATCCGCCAATATTGGAATGTTTGCAGCCGCAGGAACAGGTGTTGAACGTATTTCGTTGGCATCGTGGGAAACAACCATATCCTCATCGTAACGCACATCAATGGCGGGTTTAAAAATCTCGACTTTTTGTCGGGCAAACTGTGCACGCTTTAACCTCCTAATGAGTTCTTCGGTTTTTCCAGAAAACATCGAGCCGCAGATAACTTCTATCCAGCCAAATTGTTCTTTATGATTTACCGTATTTTCGAGAAACATTTCGTAATTTTAACACTAAATCAGTGCCATTTTTCGTTTGCATAAAGGTGGCGTAAATTTATCAAAAAACAAAAGCCTATTGTGCATTAATTTTAAAATTATAAACTATGAAGAAGAAGATAGAAGCTGAACTTATAAGCATTGCACACCGAATACTAAAATTAAAGGGCAAGGAAGATGTGCTTAAAATGCATGCCGAAGTATCGGAGCTTTACGAAAAGCTGTCGGTGTTAAAATTTGCCCACGATAATTTTGAAGGCGATTTGCCAACCATTGGAAACGATTCCTCATTTTTTGGAATGTTGGATACGGCTTTCAACAACAAGATAAGCGACAATATTGAAGTTGAAGATAAAATTTACATCAATCTTGACGAAGTTGAAGATGATGCAATTATGGAACCCGTTATGAACAAGATTAAAGATATGGTCGCGCAAATGCCAGAAGATACCGAAGAAATCGAAACTGTTTTTGAAGAAGCCATACCCAAACAACAAGTGAAGCGATATAATTTAGACGATATTACTGCTGGCTTTGACGAAACGCCTATTTTTGAACCCATATCAAAAGTGCAAAATGGCACTTCCGCTGATAAAAAATCGCTGAACGATAAGTTGAAAAATCGCGGGTTAAACATTGGGCTGAACGACAAAATAGCTTTTATTAAACATTTATTTGGTGGTGAGGCTGAGGACTATAACCGTGTGGTATCTCAGTTAAACACTTTTGTTTCTTTCGAAAACGCGAAAAACTTTATTGAAGGTGTAGTGAAGCCAGATTATAACAATTGGGTTGGCAAAGAAGAGTTTGAAGAGCGTTTTATGCAAGTTTTGGAGGCCAAGTTTAATTAGCATATGAGTAGACTCTATATTGTCCCGACACCCATTGGGAATTTAAAGGACATCACATTAAGGGCCTTAGATGTTTTAAGGGAAGTTGATTTAATACTTGCCGAAGACACCCGGACCTCAGGAAAACTTTTAAAGCATTTTGAAATCTCAACCCATATGCAATCGCACCACATGCACAACGAGCATAAAACGGTTGAAACCATTATCCAAAAATTAAAAGCAGGAACAACGGTAGCACTTATTAGCGATGCTGGAACACCGGCTATTTCAGACCCTGGGTTTTTACTTTCACGAGCTTGTATTGAAAATGGCATTGAAATAGAATGTTTGCCCGGAGCAACAGCTTTTGTACCTGCTTTGGTGAATAGCGGCCTGCCCAACGATAAGTTTGTTTTTGAAGGTTTTTTGCCGGTTAAAAAAGGAAGACAAACTCGACTTTTACTTTTAGCAGAAGAAACCCGAACCATGATTTTTTATGAAAGCCCACATAAGCTGATTAAAACCCTTGGGCATTTTTGTGAGTATTTAGGTGAAGATAGACAAGTGTCGGTATCTAGAGAACTAACCAAGCTATATGAAGAAACCATTCGAGGAACAGCAAAGGAAGTTTTGGAATATTACATCAATAAACCACCGAAAGGGGAAATTGTAGTGGTTGTGGCAGGAAAAAACAATTAAAAAATGACCATAGTGGCATTTAAAAATAAACTAAAGGAATCGCCAAAAGACATTGAGTTTTCTGAAACCATAGCGATTATTGAAGCCAACTATAATTTTATACCAACGGCCTTTAAAAATGGTGAGTTATATAATGAGGCGGGACAAAATTCAGGGTCTTGCAAACTGTTTTCTTTTGCAAAACAGCAAGAATTTACAAAAGATGAAACCTTAGCATGTTTTGGCAAATTTTATTTTGATGAAGTGTTGAAAGACCCAAATGGAATAGGGCACCAAAATATTAGAAATTTTATAAAAACAGGGTTTGAAGGGTTGGTTTTTGAAGGTGAAGCATTGAGCGAAAGCTAAGCGATCAAAAAATCTAACAATTTAAAAATATTAAACATGTTTCCCTTTTCCCCAACCATGTTTTCCTAAATATTTTGTGCCACTTTCAATGGCACCGCTTTCAATGGTTGTGGCCATGCTGTCGTTCCATCTATTTAAATAACCAAACAGTGAAATCACCCCAAGCATTTCTACTATTTCACCTTCGTTCCAATATTTGTAAAGGCGTTTTTTAATGGTTTCGTCAACGGCATTTGGTGTTTTCGAAGCAGCCAGACTAAAGTCTAGTGCGGCCCGTTCGGCTTTGCTAAAAGCAGGGTGCGTTTTGTAGTCCCAAATATTATCCAATTGTTCTTGTTCGGCACCATAACGTTCCGCTGCCCTAATGGCATGTGCTTGACAGTATCTGCAGCCGGAAGCATTGCTGCTTACCCAGGCAATCATGCGCTTTAATGCTGAAGTAACCCTACCTTTATTGGCCATTACCGCTTTGTTCAAATTAATGAATGCTTTACTTATTTCAGGGCGATGTTGCATGGTCAGTACCGAATTTGGACAAAACCCCAAGGTTTCATTAAAAAACTGAGCTAATTTTTTGGTTTCCAAATCATGATCCGGAGATAATGGCGTTACTAAAGGCATAATTTTATTTTTTAGTAGTATTTTTGACAACAACAATTAACGAAAAATAGTTTAAAAAAATGGCAGTTCAAGTTACCACAACCTGGTTAGGAGAGATGAGGTTTGAGAGCACAAATCCATCGGGGCATAATTTGTTTATCGATGCAGGTGAAGACAATGGAGGAAAAGGTGAAGGCTACAGACCAAAGGCTTTAATGTTATCCGCTTTGGCTGGCTGTTCAGGTTTGGATGTATCGTCCTTAATAAAGAAAATGAAGTTGGAGGTTGACGATTTTAAAATAGAAATTGAAGCCAATTTAACTGAAGAACACCCCAAGTATTATGACAAAGTAGCCATGCATTTCCATTTTTATGGTGGCAATTTGAATGAAAAAAAACTTCAACGTACAGTTGATTTGTCCATAGAAAAGTATTGTGGAGTAATGGAAATGTTCCGCCAGTTTTCAGAGTTGGATGTTCAAACGCATTTTCACAGCAAATAAGTTTCCTTAAAGGAAGTAAAAGAGGGATATGCGCTGGACCATCAAACCACAACCGAAGCCCGAAAAAGTTAAGGCTTTACAAAAAGCACTTCAGGTAGATGCCAATATAGCAACCTTGCTATTGCAACGTGGCATTGAAACCTACGAAGAAGCCAAACAGTTTTTTAGGCCCAAACTCAAGCATTTGCACGATCCGTTCTTAATGAAGGACATGGATAAAGCTGTGGCCCGCATTGAAAAAGCCATTATCAACAAAGAAAATATATTGATTTACGGCGATTACGATGTAGACGGAACAACCTCTGTGGCACTAATGTCATCGTACTTAAAAACAAGACACAATTTAATCTATACCTATATCCCGAATCGTTACGATGAAGGTTATGGCATTTCATATAAGGGTATCAATTTTGCTTTGGAGAATGATTTTACCTTGGTTATTGCATTGGATTGCGGCATTAAATCTGTCGACAAAGTAGCGCATGCCAAATCATTGGGCATCGATTTTATTATTTGTGACCATCACCGTCCTGATGCTGAAATACCCGATGCAGCTGCTGTTTTAGATCCCAAACGTGAAGATTGTAATTACCCTTATAAAGAATTATGTGGCTGCGGTGTGGGCTTTAAATTGGTTCAGGCTTTGGCTTCAAAAGAGGGAAAAACGGCGTCCGATTTAACCGAATACCTCGATTTGGTTGCAACCGCGATAGGTGCAGACATTGTTCCCATTGATGGTGAAAATCGGGTTTTAGCTTATTTTGGATTGATGGTAATCAATACAAACCCAAGGCCAGGTATCAAGGCTATTTTAGATAAAGTCAATAAAACCGAACTCACCATACACGATGTTGTTTTTGTATTGGCGCCCAGAATTAACGCCGCGGGTAGGATGGAGCATGGTAATTATGCGGTAACATTGCTATCAGAAGAGGAAGATGAACTTGCCGAAAAATATGCTGAGGAAATCAACAATTATAATTTAGAAAGACGTGAAACCGATAAGCAAATTACTGAAGCGGCTCTGCTACAAATTGAAGAACTAGGCGAACAGAATAGATTAACAACGGTTGTCTATCATAAAGAATGGCACAAAGGGGTAATTGGCATTGTGGCGTCCAGATTAACAGAAACCTATTACAGGCCAACTTTGGTGTTTACCAAAAGTGGAAATAAATTAGCGGCTTCTGCGCGTTCGGTTAGGGACTTCGATATTTACAATGCTTTGGAAGCTTGCAAAGAACACATCGAGCAATTCGGTGGTCATAAATATGCTGCGGGTTTAACACTTGAAGAAGAAAATTATGAAGCCTTCAAAAAGGCTTTTGAAACCGTGGTTTCCAAAACTATTGATAGAAACTTGTTGACACCCGAAATAAAGATTGATGCTAAAATAGATTTAGCCGATATTACACCTAAATTTTACAGAATATTAAAACAGTTTGCTCCTTATGGCCCAAGCAATATGACACCCGTTTTTATGACAGATAGCTTGATTGACACGGGGTACGGGAAATGTGTGGGAGATGACAAAACACATTTAAGGCTCACAGCAACACAATCTAATTCTTCAAGTAGGTTTGTTGGGATAGGTTTTGGTATGGGGGACAAATTCGATATTATTTCAGAGGGGAAACCGTTCAAGGCAGTTTATTCAATTGATGAAAACGAATGGCGTGGCAATGTAAGTTTGCAGCTTAAGTTAAGAGATATTAAACCTTAATTCATGGCAAAAAACGATCCATATGCTGCTCTAAGAATAAAAGAGTTCAATATTTTTTTATTGGTTCGTTTTGTTTTGGTTTTTGGGTGGTCCATGCAATTTATTGTCATTGAATGGGAAGTTTACACTTTGACCAAAGACCCGCTTTATCTTGGTTTAATTGGTCTAATGGAAATTATTCCGGCGTTTACCATGGCGCTTTTTGCCGGCCATATTGTAGACCAAAGGGAAAAGCGAAACTTGTTGGCTATATGTATTGCTGCATTTTCTCTAATAAGCTTGGGTTTGTTTCTGTTAACTTGGGATAAAGTCATCGTCAACTGGAGCACCGATTCCATTTTATATGCGGTTTATGCCTTGGTGTTTTTTGGAGGGTTTTTGCGGTCCTTTTTTGGGCCAACTATTTTTTCATTGGTCGCATTAATTGTTCCCAAAAAAATATACCCAAATGCAGCAACTTGGAGCACGAGTACATGGAAAGCCGCTACGGTTTTAGGGGCGCTTTTGGGCGGATTTTCTATTCATTGGATCGGCGTTCCCTATACGCTGTGTGTTATATTTATCATGGTGGCCATCTCTTTTGTGCTGACTTTTTTAATCAAGAAAAAACCTATTTTAAACCCCAATATTGGCGAACCAGTAAAGGAAAGTTTAAAGGTAGGCGTTCGTTTTGTTTTTAGTGATAAGGCTATTTTAGGCGCATTGACATTAGATATGATTGCCGTGTTATTCGGCGGAACGGTTGCCCTATTATCTGTTTTTGCTCAAGATATTTTAGAGGTAGGCTCGCAGGGTTTTGGTATTTTAAATGCATCAATATCATTGGGTAGCATTTTTAGCATGTTTATGACCACTTATATGCCGATAAGCAAAAATGCTGGAAAGAAATTATTGACCACAATTTTTGGTTTTGGTCTCTGTATCATTGCTTTTGGGTTGTCCAATATATTTTGGATTAGTGTGTTGGCTTTGTTTTTGAGTGGCGCAACGGATGGAATTTCAATGGTGATTAGACAAACCATTTTACAACTTAAAACTCCTGATAATATGCGCGGACGGGTTTCGGCAGTAAACTCAATGTTTGTAGGCTCTTCTAACGAACTTGGTGCTTTTGAAAGTGGTTTGGCGGCAAAATTAATTGGTCCAGTTGCGGCAGTGGTTTTTGGCGGCATCATGACCTTAGTGACGGTGGCTACAATAGGAGTAAAAAATCCTGTGCTTCGGAATTTGGATTTAACCCATGATTTGGAGGAAAACGAAAAAAGTTAATAAGATTTGAGCTCCATGGTTTCTCCATCAAAAACGCCGTAAGTATAGTGCGTTATCCAATCGCCTAAATTAATATATTTTGAGTGTTCGTTGAGGTTGATATTTAATGGTAAGTGCCTGTGGCCAAACACAAAATAATCGCGGTGTTTGTCTTCTAGTTTTCGCTTGCAATATTGCACAAGCCACTCGTTATCTTCACCAAGAAATTTGATATCTTCCTCACCCGAAATCATTTTGTTTTTAACTGAAAGATATTGTGCCATACGCACACCCAAATCGGGGTGCAGCCAACGGAATAGCCATTTACAAAAGGGGTTTGTAAACACCTTTTTCATACGTTTATAGCCCTTATCTCCAGGGCCTAAACCGTCACCATGACCTATAAAAAATGTTTTGTCATTAAAAGTGAATTCTTTTGGTTTGTGGTAAACAGGAATGTTTAGTTCTTCTTCAAAATAACCGTTCATCCAAAGGTCGTGATTGCCCACAAAGTAATAGATTGGAATGCCCGAATCACTAATCTCGGCAAGTTTCCCTAGAGTTCGTGTAAATCCACGAGGAACCACGGTTTTAAATTCCATCCAAAAATCAAACAAATCACCAAGAAGAAAAATGGCAGCTGCATCATTTTTTATCTCGTCCAACCAAGCCACGAACTTTTTCTCGCGCGGACGGGAAGCTTCAGTCGTTGGTGCGCCCAAATGGTTATCGGAAGCAAAGTATATTTTTTTTCCTTTTGGAATTTGCATGCCGTAAATATAGCATATTCCTGTAAACGCAGGAATCTCTTTTTTGTGTTAGGGATTGTAGCAAGCTACCCTGTAGCGCGAAAGCCGGACCCAGAGGGTAATGCCCTAAATATTATCATACTCAAACCATTCGGCAAAAGAGCTATCGGTTTCCTGAAGTTTTAGGGAATGTAAATGTATGTGCTGTGGCAGCCGTTTACTTATTTTTTTGGCAAAATCAATAACCATCATTTCGCTGGTTGGCTGATAATCAACTAGCAGCACATTGTGACCTCTGCTTTCCAATTCTTTGGCCAGTTCTACATGGGGCGTGTTTTTATTGAACACGGTGGCGTGGTCAAAAACGTTAACAATTTCTTCTTTTACAATTTTCTTTAAATCGCCAAAATCTATCACCATACCATATTTTACATTGTTGGTGTCTCTTATGGGTTTTCCAATTACCGTTACGTACAGCTTATAACTGTGGCCATGGACGTTTTTACATTTTCCATCGTATCCGTAAAGGGCATGTCCCGTTTCAAAATCAAATTTTTTAGTGATGCGAATATTGTTTCCCATTTGGAAAGAAGAATTTTGATATACAAAGATATTGATTTTGTTTTATCAATTGGTTTTTAGATTACATTTGCGCGTTTTATTTAATAACAGCTAAAAGCTTTATTCGAAACAATGAGTCATCTTTTTGAAGCCATAGATTTTGAGGAAAACCCAATTTATGAGCAAATTATTGCCGACATCGGGAAACAGCAATATAGCATTGTTGAAGGCTTTTTTGCTCAAGAAGAAGTGCATTTATTAAGGCAAATGTTGCAACAAAGGCATGAAGAAGATGCGTTTAAAAAAGCCGCCATTGGCAATAGGGTTAATGAGCTTATTGTGAAGTCCATTCGGGGAGATTTGATTTTATGGATGGACGAAACCAATGCCAACAGCACCGAAAAACTATTTTTTAACAAGGTTAATGATTTGATTGCCTATTTAAATAGAACTTGTTTTTTGGGTATTTTGAGCAAGGAGTTTCACTATGCCATTTACCCTGAAGGCACATTTTATAAACGCCATATTGATACCTTTCAAAATGATGACAGACGTAAATTGTCGTTTGTTTGCTACTTAAATGAGGATGGCTGGTTGCCCGAAAATGGTGGTGAATTGGTTCTGTATTTTGATGAAAATAGGCGAGAGGTTGAAAAAGTCATTTACCCTTTCCCTGGTAGAATAGTCATTTTTGAAAGCCAAATCATAGAACATGAGGTAAGGCCTGTAAAAACAGAGCGCCTTAGCATTACGGGCTGGTTGAAAACGCGTTAGTTATCGTCTTCTATTTCGGTTTACGAAATAAATGATGATTAAAACAATAGCGAGTATTAGAAATAGTCTGCTTCCCATGATGTTAAACGGATTAATTACTGGTTCTGTTTTTTGTTATACCTATAAATTAAATAGGCTATGAGTACTAGTACCACAAAAGGCAACATACTGCCAATAAAAACGCCAATTTCGTAGCCTTTGTCAGGGGCATTTTTTATCTTCTCTTTTATATCAATGTCTTGAAGAAGGGCAATAATGAAATTCATTTTTGTGGTGCTAATATGCAAAGTTAGTTGTTTTGCGACAGAGGTATAAATATTTTCCTGAATTTTATAATTAATGGAATACCCCTGGCTATAATCCAAAAAGTCATGGCTATAAAAATGGCATGTAATTTATAGTCTAAATGGTCCAACAAAAACAGGATGGGAATGAACACCAAAAAGGTTGAAAATAGCAATACGTTTCTTAGATATTTCATTTTCCCAAGACCTTTAAAAATACCATCAAAAATAAAGGCCAATGTACAAAAGGGTTGCATGGCAAGTATAATCCAAAAGATATTATAAAATTCTTTCAGCACTTCGGTTTCTTTCGTAAACACGCGCCCAATGGGATAATAAAAAACTGCCCCAACAACACCTAAAACCACTCCAATAATAATTCCGTATTTTATAAGTTTATTGCTTAGCTCAAGAAGCGCAACATAAGTTTGTGCGCCGAAAAGTTTACCAGACAAAATATTTCCAGCACTGGCGTAACCATCAACAATAAAGGCCCCTAAAAACCAAAGGTTAATAGAAATGGTGTAAGCCGCTATATAAGATGCCCCGTAACTTGTTGCAAAGGCACTGGCATAATATAGCGTAACGTTTAATGCAATGGTGCGGACAAACAAGTTCAGAATCATTAAAATAAATCGATTGATTTCCTTGTTGAAAGGAAAACTGATTTTCAAGGGAATAACCGTTTTTTTGAGTAAAAAGTAAGCCGAAAGCAAGGCCATTAAAATTTGGGCTGCAACACTTGCATAGGCAGCGCCTTCAATATGCATTGCAGGAATATAGCCTTCAATGCCATAAACCAAAACAATGTCCAGTAAAATGTTTGAAACAGCTCCAATTATCGCAATTATCATAGGATAGTACGTGTTTTGAAGCCCTCTAAAAGCTCCAAAAACTGCTATGGTAAATAAGGTAAAAGGAAAACCAAGCACCCTAATTTTATAGTAGATAACCGTATAGTCCAAAATTAAGTTTGAGGCATTGTATAATTTAAAGATACTTTTTGCAAAGGGGTAAGTACTTAGGATAATTAAGATGCTCAGGGAGGTAATTATAAGTATGGCTTGAGCTGGAAGGTTTTTTACCTGTTCTAATTTATTGGCACCAACATATTGTGATACTATAGATGAAATGGCACTTCTGGTTTGTCCGAGTACCCAAATTAGCATAGACAAAAAAGTAGAAACAATACCCACAGCAGCCAACGATTCGGTGGCATTAATTTCAATATTTCCAATTATTGCAGCATCGGTGAGCGATAATATAGGTTCAGACACACCAGAAATCAATGCAGGAATAGCCAATTTGTTGATATGTTTTAAACTAATATCTATTTTCATTTATCTGGATTTTTGCAATGGCTTCTTTTTCTGTCCTTTACATATCGGTTGGAGATAACCATTACATGCCCAATCCCATTATGGGCTTCATAAGGGCAATTCATAGCAGTAAAAAGGATGTTCACTTTGGTTTGGAAAATAAATGGGTTCCAAGGGTTTATAGCCACGGCGCTCATAAAATTTCATGTTTCTTGGATTTTTTGAAAAGGTATCCAACCTAACAGATTTAAACCCGTTGTCCGCGGCATAAGTTTCGGCAAATGTCATGAGTTGTTGTGCATGACCCATTCCCTGATGTTTTGGGTGGATTGCCAAACGATGAATGTAAATATTTTTATTATTTGGTGTTAACCATAATACAGGTTTGTAAACATCGTCCATAAAAGTGGAAATGGTGATACACCCAATAAGCTCACTATTTTCCTCGATAACAAAGAGTTCGTCACGCTCTAAATCATTTAAAAAAGCATTTTTATTTGGATAATGTTCGTTCCATTGAAAGATGTGTTGTTCCACCATAAAAGCCAAACAAGACTTCGTTATCTCAAGAATAGCATCAATATCTAAATTTGTGGCTTTGCGAATCATTAAAATGTTATACTTTTGCGTCAAAGTTATTGTAATTTACCTTTAAATCAACATGAAGAATATTTTAGTTCCGGTAGGTTCGTCAAAAAATGCGCTCAGTCATTTGCAGTATGCTGTAGATTTTGCTGAGTCCGTTGGGGCTAAGCTTTTTGTGGTACAGGTTTATAATGTGTACACCAAAGCTGGAACAATGATTAATGTAGATGACATCATCCAAAGGGAAAGCTTGGAGTTTTTAAATAATTTGGTGTCGCAAATCAACACAAGAAATGTTGATGTTACGGTTAAGGTTTTAAAAGGTAAGTTAATTGATACTTTAGAGTTGGCTTGTAAAGCGGCCGATGTAGATTTGGTATTAGTTGAGCCTAGAACAAACTCAATAAAAGAAGAGGTTTTTTTGGGGGAAACTTCAGGTAAAATTATAAAACAAACCCAAATACCCGCACTAATAGTTCCTGAAGGGTACACATTTAAGCCGTTCAGCAATATACTTTTTGCGGTGAAGTCGGCTATAATAAAAAAGAAAAATGCGCTAGAACCTTTGGTTTCGATAAAAAACCATTTTAAGGCTACAGTAAATTTATTATTGGTAAAAACACCCTTTTATAATGATGGTGATTTTAAATTAAAGCCTGAAATTAAATCTCTTGCGGACAACACCATAAAAACTGAAAATGCTACTACATTTCAAGGTGTTTTGGAGCATCATAAGTCTGTTGGCCCAGATATGTTGTGTGTGGTGAGAAGAAAAAGAGGATTTTTTACCAAAAAATGGGAAAAGAATGTAATTTTGAAAAAAGATTTTTCAAGCTCTATTCCCGTGTTGGTTTTACGAGGATTAAAATAGAAATAAATTGGGGATGTAGCTCAGTTGGCTAGAGCGCTTGACTGGCAGTCAAGAGGTCGTCGGTTCGAGCCCGATCTTCTCCACTTAATTGCAGAAGGACTTCCAAGAAATTGGAGGTCTTTTTTTATTAATCATAAATTCTCAAATTAAAGCTAGGTCAAGATAGGGTTTAGCTTCATTTTTGGTTCTTTCTAACTCATTTAAAGCTTCAATATTTTTACTAAAAGCATAAATGTTAGAATATACCGGTACAGAATAAAACGGCTTGCATCCCTTTAGCAAGGGGTTGTTTTTATAGGTTGAAAAATGAATAAGATTATATCCTTTGTTTTTGAACTCATTATTAATTACCGAGAGAATAGTACTAAAAACCTTTGACTCGTTATCTGCCATCATTAAATCTGTTACGTAAACCTCTTTTAAATCATGTCCGGGTTTTGGCATTTTCGGATACCTTAAAATTTTACAAATCACGTTGAACACGTGGTAAACTATTTTGTATTGATTTTTATATTTCAGCACCCTCGTCCGTTTGAAATTTTTAATGTCCCATGCAGCACAAACACCAACAATTTTTTCTTCTTTATAAACTATAAGATAGTCTTGAATGCTGAGTCCGCTGGCAGGAGTTAGCTTTTTTTCAAACAGTGTTTTACTTAATTTTGGTGCAAGCGTTCTTTCTTTAAATCCATTTTTCAGAAAATCAACGATTTGCGCTTCATTGTCGGGATTACCACGAATGACTTTATACTCACAGGCAATTTTCTTTCTCTTAGTAATCAATAAAGACCTAGTTTCAAGTTCGGCAAAATGAATAGTTGAGAGGTGTCGACTAAACCTAAAAGTATTATCCTTGAAATACTTTTCAACTGCCGTGTTGCCTTTTAGCACGGCACAGAACCCAATATCGCTGTCGTTTAAAGCCTTATCAAATAAGTATTCACACAATTGTTTAAATAGCCCTTTGCCTCTAAAGTCCTTGTGAAGACAAAAGTTTCCAAAATATGAAACATTTTCAAATTTGTTGTTTATCAAACCCTTAAACTCTACATGTTTACCAAAACCAACTAACACGTCATCAACAAAAATGCCATAATATGAGAATTGATTTGACCAGAATTTGTTGGAGCGAAATAGGTCTGGGCTCATATCAAAATACAATTCTATAAGACCAGTCTTCATTGGCGTTGAAGAAAGTATTTCTAGCATGCGTTGGTTATACGATTCATCAAGTTTTTTTATACTGACCATTAACGCAAATTAACTTGTTCTAAATTGTATTGTTGAATAGAAAGGGAATCTGTCTACATTTGTTGTTTGGTCACCAAACCCTTCATTGGGAATTATGGCCTTATTAAGGTTCTCGTTAATGGGGTTTTTATGGATGTATCTTAAAAATACAGTTGGTTTAACCTTCGACTTTTTATAAATAACATCAATTAGATTGTTCATTTCTTTTTCTTCCATCCAATCACAAATATTTGAAAGGGCATAATTTTTAAAATGTAATTCCTCATGCTCCATAATTTCTTCTGAAACAGACTTTACTTTAAACGTAATATTACCTTGGTGTTTTATGAGGTTTTCATGAAGATGGTCCTGCAAGTAGGCAGGATATGCCTCTTCAAATTTTACTTCTCCTAAAAGATAGTATTGTAGATAAAAGTTTTTTCTGCATGGTGTTGCAATGAAGAAATCTTGGAACTTAGAGTAAAATTTATCTGCAATCTTTCCCTCATGGTGTATTAATGCTTGTTCATCTAATCCTCTGTTTTTATAAAACCGTGGAGAAAAGGCTATATGGAACAATTTTTTAATGAGTTTTTTTTCAAGGTGTGTTTTAAAATAATGCTTTTGTTCTTCAATGGAATCTAAATCAAAATAACCCAGAATTTTATCCTTTCCGATAAAAAACCTTAGGCAACTACAGAAGAATGAGATATATTTTTCAAATCTTGAACAGCCAATAACACCTTTGGCAATACTTTTTTTATGCTGGTTCCAAAAAGTAAGGTCCTCTTCAGACATATGCGGAACCAATTCATCGAAATATTTTATTCTGGTGTACTTGTCAGTTTTTTTAAACCCTAAAAATTCTGGGGCCTCTTTAGATTTTAGATTCAGAGCGGCAATCAATTTAAGCTTGCATAACCTAATTTGATTAATTGAAATATCTACAGCCGTAATTTTGGTATTATACTGTGCTAAAATTGATAAAGGAACTTCTCCGGCACTAGCAATACAAAGCAAATTGCTGTTTTCTAGATTCAGGGCTTTTTGTTCCACTTGAGGGTCATCTTGAGAAATTCCAAAGTCGTACAAATAGGCCATCAGTCTAATAGGTTTTAAAGCTTTTTACAATATCCGTGTCAGTGATAAAGTTGTGTTTTTTTGCCAAGTCTTCAATGATTTGAAATCCTTCGTATGAAATATTGCCCAACAAATTGATGGGAGCTTCTTCAAATGCATTTAAAATGGACTCCGCCACACAGCATAAAGAGGTGCCTTTTGGCGAACACGATGTGACCAAATAATCGGGGTCCATTTGAAGTTTTACAGATGCACTAAAATTTTGAACATAAACATTTGATTGCTCAATGAGCTCCGGTGATATAGCAGAAGGAACAGAGACATCTGAAATAATAACAGGTTTCTGAGAATCAATATGATTGGTATGTAATATGGGATCGTTGGTATTTACGGCAGTTAAAACTGCATCACACACTTTTAAGTCTTTAAGGTTTGTACTTAATACCACATCTAAATTAGGATTGATGTCATGTAAGGAAAGCTTACTCACCAATTTTTCCAGTCTGTTCAAATTTTTCCCAACCAAAATAAGTTGAGATAATTTTAAGGAAGGGTCTTGGCACAATTTAAGCGTTAGCACTTGACCAATATTTCCTGTAGAGCCAACAATACCTACGGTGATGTTGTTAGTGGAATTTAAAAATTTAAAAATACTGGTTTTAAAATTTTGATAGCCAACAACCGCTGTTAAAGTATTTCCCGTTAAAACACGTGCACCCTTTGGTTCATATATTGTTTTGCCATTGGTTGTAAGTATGGAGTTATAACCACCCAAACTTATAAAACGGGCACCTTTGCCAGCCGCTAAGTTGATGGCTTTCTGGATTTTTTTGATTACTTTTTTTCTTTGGTCGGTTCGGTGCAATTTTTCCATTGAGGAAGAATCTAAAGGCAGTATTATTGTTGTGAGGTGAACCTTTCCATCATATAAATTTTTGCCACTCATTATAAAAGGCTCCATTTCCATTACGGTCTCAAATTTGCCAAACAGTTGCAATAATCCTGTATTGGAAGCTTCGTTTAGGGATTTGTCCAACATTTTTAATTCCTCAACGGGATAGGCAAAATGACCAATAAATGCAACTTGAATAGCATTTTTTTCAGGAGGTTCATAGCTGCCATTCAGAGTTCCTAGATTTGGCTTTTTCTCTTTGTCTGAGTATAGGTCGCCGTTCATTAAATGACGCACTAATCCATAAAAATCATTGCTTTCTATTAAAACGGCCAACGCTTCCAATCCTGAGCAAATTTGTTGGATGTCTTTTTTGCCAATTTGAATAGAGGGCTCTATACGCAGCACATTAGGAGCAGAAATAGTCGGCAGGATTCTAATGTTGAATTTGTTCAGTAAATATGATGAAAACAGATAGCCGAGAACCTTTCTTTCTTGAAGGACGCGCAGAAAAACAGATTCTTGAAACTTGGCTAATTTAATACCTACCATTAATCCTTTTCCTGAAACTGAATCAAATACACTTGGGTGTTTTTCTTGAATTAACTGCAAACTTTGTAATAGTTGATTTCCTTTTTCTGCGGCCACAGAGCTAACATTATATTTTTCCAATAGTTTTAGGTTTTCCAAAGCTATGCTACACGCCATGGCTCCCCCCGAAAATGTAGAAACGTATAATTTTCCCAATTTTCCCAGATAACGTTCTTTATCTATTGAAATTGAACTGATTTTTGCCATATTGCCACCCAAAGCTTTAGAAAAAAGGTAATAGTCTCCAACAATGCCTTCACTTGCCAAAAAGCTCCCTGTTCTGCCAAGTCCAGATTGAATCTCGTCAATTATTAAAGGGAAGTTGTAACTGGATAGTGTTTTTGAAAATTCTGGATTTACTTGACGAATACCGCCTTCACCAATAACAGGCTCTATAATTGCGGCAATCACGCAAGGGTAATCGATAGTTTCAATCGTTACTTCGTCATTTTGATATTTTAAAACTTTTATGGGAATTGTAAATTTTTTAATGCCATTTTCAATGTCAATTTTGTGATTTTCATTGGTGTCATCAATAAAAATTGGGTTTAAGGCAAACAATCCCATAAACTTTTTTCTACGTTCCAACTCGCCAATCAGGGACCTTGCGCCAGATGAATTCCCATGGAAGGCATTGCAATTTGCAACTACTGCCAATGGAGCACTTGCAATGCATTTATTGTTGGCCTCCCAGATTTCTTTCACCTTTAAATTTGAATCGTGACCAAACGCCATCAGCTGTTTTTGTTCTAGTTTTTTTAATTTATCTGTCCATTCCATATAGGCATGATGCAATGCCATTTCAACAACTTCTGAGCCTGTTGAACCAAATAGGGTAAAGAAGCTTTTTTCTGTATAGCGCGATAAAATTTCATTAAGTTTTGCTGCTAATTTTGCTGGATGCTTCTGTTCACTGAGTTGGTCAGACAATGGGATTTTTTCTGATTTTAGAAAATTGATGGCATGATTGACCAATTCCTTTTGATGATGCCCAAGTAAGTTGGTGCCATATCCGCCTACTAAATCTAAGACTTTTTTACCATTGAGTTTTTTATCTGGATAAAGGTAGTCTTTCTTGCCTTTTACGTATGAAACATCCATTTTTAAGGCCTTCATCAATTTTCCTAAATATGGATTGTGATATCTCGTATAAACACTCTCTAATTCATAAACGGGTTTAGTTTCATAAATTCCAGTGCGGGAAACGTTATCGTTTGTTAGTTGCTCAATTAGCGGTTTAAGTTCTTTTTGTATTTTATTTTCTGAAATTAAGCCCTTTTTGTTCTTTAATTTTTTGGCACCAGCAAAAGCAAATCTTTTAACGGTATTGTGTTGGAATTCTAAGGGTTCTAATCGTTCAAATAATTGATGATTGATTTTATTAATGAGTTGCGCAATAGCCTTAATTTTTTCCTTTTTTTGATTGCCTTGGGACAAACCATGGTCATCATCTGTAAACAGTATTACCCCGAGTCCTGGGGTGAATTTAAGCGGATAAAACCGAATCGAGAAAAAATGGTCATTTAGGAATTTATAGTGCTTGCCTAGTTTATTTAAAGATATTTTTACGCCAAACTCGTCATTAAAATAATCTTGGATCTCCCGTTTACAATATAATATTTGGCCGTCTTCAACGGTTACGGTGTCGCCTAGATATATAAATTCGTTTTCATTTTCTTTGACTTGGCCATTGAGTGTTTTTTCGGCTCCATAATCGGATTTTATGAACAGCTGATAATCGGATTGACTTCCTATTTTTTTTAATCCAATAGATACACCCGGAAATATACCACCAAGGAATTTCGAATCAACATCGCCTATTAAAGTCGTCATAACCTGTTGTGTTTCTGTGGTGCCGAATGCATTATGAACTTCAACATCAAAAGTTTCCTCCATTTTTTTTATGATGTCCATGTCAACTGAAGAACCGCTGGATACAATTACCTTGAGATGTTTTCGCAAAGAAGATTTAAGAGCAGGAAATATCCGGGACATTTCAAGAAGAATATTAAAAACTCCTGGTCCACCCGTTATGTGCTGAGGTTTAGCTTCTCTAAAAAAATATTGTACCACCTCCGGATGCTCTGTAAACCAATCTGTATTAATCAGCAATGTTGGTTGACCCAAAAACAAGCCGTTTAAAAAAGTCCTAATGCCCATTGTGTGTGTAAACAAAGGCGTATACCCTCGTCCGCCTAATTTATTTTTATTGAATAAACCTGCAGCCCTCCAAGCTGAGATGTTTTTTAAAAATGAACTATGATTATAACAAACAATTTTGGAAGCGCCCGTTGTACCCGATGTAGTAATCATTAAAGTGGTATATGTTGGAGATACTTTGCTTATAATGTCGTTAACAAAGGTTCTTTCTTCAGCACTTAGTTTTTCTGGTATGTCTTTTACTAAATGATCTATTTGAAAATCTAAGAATGTATCAAACGTTTTAATACCTTTATTTGTGGAGAAGGTTTTTATGTAGTCAATATTCTCTTTGTATCTGTTTCGATGTTGAAGTGTAGAGATTTCTACTTCAGGTAAAATTATTGAATCAAAACCTACCTCTTTATGCCATTTCACTAAATCATCCTTATCAATATACATGGGTAAAAACACCTTAACCCCATAACTGCAAAGAGCCAAAAAAAGGATGGATGTAAATAATTCGCTATTGGTTTCAAGATTAGCCAAGAATACCGCATCTCCCGGTTTTATATTTTGTTCGTTAAACTTTATGAATAACCTGCTAACAATTTTCCGAAGCTGAGATAGTGTAACGACTTTTAGTTCCTCGTTTATATGACTGATTATAATTTCGGAGTCTTTATTTCTCTCTGGGCTTTCAGCAAACAATAATTCACTTATGGTATTAAAACCCGTGTCATTGGTTAAATGCCCGCCAGAAAAGGTAAAATCAAACTTTATGTCATTTTCAATCTTCATTGACCAATTGTTTTACACCAGTTTTCAAAATTTTTTTAATGAAAGCAGGCATGAGTATTAAATCACTTATTAGAGCTATTATTAAAGCAAAAACACTTAAAAAACCGAAGTATCTTATTGGAGGTACTTCAGAAATCATTAAAACACCAAAGCCCAAACATATTACCGTGGTGGTTAAAATAATTCCTATGCCAGATTTATGTAATGCTTCTTTTAATTCGCCTGTTTTTTTATACCAATATAGGTAATGGATGGTGTCGTCAACAACAATGCTTAAGAGCAAACACCCTATTGGAATTGTTACCATGTCTAAATTTATGCCCAAAGAGCCCATAAGCCCCAACATGGTTACTATGGGAAAAACATTAACAAGCATAACAATTAAAACTAACTTCCAATTTTTCAGATAAATCATCATAACAATGAAAATAAGAATAAATGCCCAAACTAAACTATTTTTAAATGCATTAAGTAAGTCGGCCGCTACTTGCGTGTATAAAGTAATATAACCAGTTAGTTTAGGTTTTTCGTTTGTAAAATGTTTATCGGAAATCTGATTAATTTTATTAACGAGTTCTATACCTTGATTTGTTGAAATTAAAGGGATTAAGAATGTAATGCGGTAAATGTTGTTATTGGATTTTGACTGATACCCAGCAAGTTTTTTATTGATAAAAGGAGATAACCGATGATAAGAGATTAAAGCGCCAACTTCCTCAATATCATAAACCTCATGAATCCATTTAACAATTGAAATTCTTTCAATCTTAGATGCATCAACGGTAAATTCCATAGGGAAATATGGGCCAACGGTCGACTCTATGAAAGCATGGTCTTTATAGGCACTGCTATTTTTGGATAGAACAGACAGGCTGTGTATTTCCGACTTTAGTTTGCTCATACCGGGCACTGATACCGCAAGAATAAAAATAAACAACAGCAAGGCCTTTGAAAACGGAAGCAGTTTAAAATTTTCAATTTTAAAGAAATAAGGGTTCAAGTTATAGCTATAGGCTTTTGGGTAAAAAATTAACAAGGCAAAAAGAAAAACAGCAATGAGGCCTATCAAGCCCAATATGGCAAAGTCTTGCAATAAAGGAATTGAACTAAAAATAAATGAAGTAAACCCTATGGCAGTAGTTATTATAACCCAAATACTTGGACTTATAACTTTGCGAAAGTCTCCGCCATGGGAAAGGATGTGCATGGAAATGGATGTGCTGTAAAATAAAATAATAACAGGTATTATAGTGTGCGCGATACTTATGGAGATTTTAAACAGTGCGGCTGCATAAATTATTGAAGAGACCGCAGAAAGCGCCAAAACCAAAGTTTGAATGGTTGCCAAAGAAGACCGAATGATGATTATTGTAGTTAGCATTAAAAGAGCCAAACCAATGATGAGATAGTGACCAGAATTATTACTGGTTTGGGCATTGATTTCTTTAAATATAACCCCCGTTCCGGCCAAATGATAAGGAATTTTTAATTCCTGAAAAATATTGTGGATGGTATCTATTAATTCTGGTCTATTTGGATTGAGATGCGATTTAGGTTCAAAATGGATGAGGTAAACCGTTTGATTTGAAAATCTATTTGTTTTATGCTGCACATCTTTTGAGGGCCATGAAACAACATTCAGCACGTAGTCAATTTCCCTTATTTTTTTTATATACGGTGCAATTTTTTTACGTGTGGCACTGTTATTTTCAGTTTCAAGTGACACTATGAGCATGGCATCTGAATTGAAATCTTCAAGAAAGGTTTTATAGGATTTTATGGAATTCGATTCCTCTGGTAACCATCTATTAATCGAATTATCATAGGTTACATAAGGAACAACAAAAAAGGAGCCTAAAATAAAAACTGAAGCTAAAAGAATTCTTGTATAAATATTGAATACATTCATTAAGGCCAGAAGTTTAAGATAGGGATTCGATTCAATATTTCAGGGCTCAGGTATTAACTTTGGTAGAAAAAGATATGAAATAAACCATTATAAAATAAACAGTTTGGGGTGTTTTTATCTGAATCACGTATTTTTAAATGATTCAATTTTGTTTTCAAAGTTTTGCATCAAAAAATTGTCTTTTTTTTTAATGACGGTTTACCTGCAGTAGGTTTTTTAAAGAAAGGATTTTTGTAAATATTCATTTCCGAAATTCTATTTGTCTTTAATATTACTTTGAATATTTAAGCACAACGCCACCTGTTTTTAGCGGCCGTGTTGAAACTAGGGATAAATTTTGGGAAGCAATACCTGTTTTGAAAAGTGGGCGGCCACTGCCCAAAATAACTGGTGCAACGCCAATACGGTATTCGTCAAATAGATTGTCGTTTACAAAAGTTTCAGAAAGGTTGGCACTACCAAAAACATACAGGTCTTTTCCATCTTCTTCTTTTAGTTTCTTTATTTCGGCAGAGGCGTTTTCACTAATTAGTGTTGTGTTGTTCCATTCAGCAGATTTCAACGTTTTCGAGATAACAATTTTTGGTATGCTGTTCATCAAATCGGCAATTTCCCCTTTTTCATTGATCCAATAAGCAGCCATGCCTTCATAGGTAACACGACCAAAAACAAGATAGTCTGCAGCATGTAATTGCTCAACACTCAGTTTTTCAAGTTCTTCGCCCCAAACAACATTGTGAAAAGGTAAATCCCAATTTTGGTTTCCCTCAAAATATCCGTCAAGGGTTATGATATTCCACATGACAAGTTTTCTCATTTTTGGCATCAGTTTTTATTTATTCGTTTCAAATTCAAGTTGTCGTTTATAATCCTTTTCATCAAAATAGCCTTTTGATTCTTGGATTAGCCCATCAATGTTCAAAGTCCATTCTTCAAATCCGCTAATTTTAACCTTGTTTCCAGTTCCATTGAGTCCATTATTTGTTCCAGTAAGTGTCCAATAAAATTGGGTTTTATCTGAACTAGTTGTCAGACTATCAAGTGAAACAATTATATCAGGAAAAGCGTCCATGAACCCTTTGGCTACATTAGAAATTGCTAATGTTCCTTTCGCTGGTTTTCCATTATTGACTGTTAATTCACCATCTTCTGCAAAAAAGGAAGACACAAAATTTGGTCTTTGACTACACCAAGCTTGTGCATATCCACGAGCAAAGATTTCCAAATCATAATTCTTTTTTTCTTTAGAAAGCTCCTCTTTAGTCCAAGATATATTGAGTATTTTCCAATTCCCATTTTCTTTGATGAATGTAAAATGATTTACTTCTCGTGTTTGAGGAATTCCCCATCTATATAGAATGCAATCAGCTCTTGCTAAAGCTAACTGACCCTCTGTAATTATTATGTCATAGTTATTAGGTATTTCACAGTAAGGACTACGTTCTCCCTTTTCTACACTTTCAAAGAAATCATTAATTGCTATTTCTGAATTAGACCAAGTCCCACCTTTTAAACTGCTTATTCCAAGCATTGCTTTATCAGACATCATCGAATCCAATACCAAAACATTATAATTTCCAGCATTGAACAACAATTCGTTGATAGTCGTTTTTATTTTTTCTTCATCTGGATTCTGTTCTGTTACCTTGGTTTCGGCAGGAACATTCTCAGATACCTCGGAATTGTCTTTTTCTTGTTTACAACTTAAAACTAACGCACCAATTGTCATAAATGATAATATTGCATATCTCAATTTTCTATTCATAAATAGGTTTTCTTTAATTGCTTCCAACATTTATATAAACGCAATTGCGTTTCACTATTTTATTAATAAGAAATCATTTTAATAATCGATTTCTGTTCGGGGGTAATCAACTCACAAAAATATATTCTTGTGTTTGAGTTTCCCGCCCATTCTATTTCATGTGTTCCAGCAATTAAATAACCATCGGTAAGTACTTTAATGACTCTTCCGGTTAAATCCATAACCTGAAGTTTGGCTTCTGTGCTTTTGTTTAACTGTAATACAATTTTGGTTGTCCCCGAAAATGGGTTTGGCACATTTTGAAACAAACCAACAGGTTGATTAATTTTTACATCATTTACGCTCAGTGAAGTGTTTTTTTTTACTGTAACTACACTGGCGGAATAAGCCGTAGAATTGAACGAAACACTTTGTGCGTTTATGGAGGTAACACCATCAGAAACGCCAATTTTGTTAGGTTCCGCAAAGGTATTTTGGTCATAAATGGAAGGTGAAGCAACTACTTTTACATCGGCTGTTTCGGGCACGAACGTGTTGTCTATGTTCAGCGTTACGCTGATGTTGCTTGATGAGGTATTCACAACTTTAAAATACAGCGTATTGCCATCTTCAGAAAGTGTTGAAACAGCATCCAATTCGTTATTGGAACCGTTGGTTGTTAGGTAATTTGGGGCATAATGCTCGCGCCACAACTTCATCACCACATAGTTTGGGGCAGGAAACCAATCGGAATTATTGAAATTGATAAAGGCATTGTTCCAAGCATCTGCAGATGAATGTCTGAGCCATAATGCAGGGCCGCCCAAAGTAAATTTTTCGCCTTGTCGTTCAAACATGTTTAGCATGCCACCGGCATAAAGACCAATGCGCCAATCAATGGGTCCCCATAGGTTCCATTCAGACATGTAAATCTCTATATTTGGGTTTGAGCAATTGTTTATTCGGTTTGATAAATCCACCACAAAAGCTTCATAATCGGCCACTCCAGTTTTAAAGTTGTTTTCATTTTCATAATGGTGGGTGCTTATATAATCAATTAAATGTGCACACTCATTTAGCAAAGTTTGGTTCCAGTTTTGATCGAAGCCCCCGCTTCCACAGGCAATAATTTTAATATTAGGGTATTTTGCCCGCATGGCCGGGGCAAATGTTTTAACCTTGTCTACGTATGCATTAATGCCGGCACTCCAGGTTTCATTGTCAATTTCCCAGTAGGTTACATTGTACGGCTCTGGATGTCCGTTGGTAGCCCTTTCCGCCCCCCAAGTTGTTGAAACATCGCCATTGCAATAATCCATCCAATCTAGGGCATCCTGCAAATATTGGGCAGGCGTAATCTTTTTTGTAATTGGGGCACCGCATGTTCTATCAAGCACACCGGTATTTACAACAATTAGGGGCTCTGCGCCCGTCATTTCACACATTTGCATGAATTCGTCTGTTCCGTAGGAGTTAACATCTATGTCGTTCCACAATTCAATAGGATATGCCACTCTGTCTTCTTGTGCTCCAATACAATCCTTCCAGAAATAAGCCGATACGTAACAGCCTCCAGGCCATCGGATAATTGGTGCTTGAAGTTCATCAACGGCTTGAAACAAATCTGGCCGAAACCCATGGTTGTCCATAGCATCTTGACCCATCATGCTTACTTGGTCGATTAATACTTCACCAGAATTGGGCGTGCTTATCCTCAATATGCCATTAGTGGTCGTAGCTATCGGGTTGAATTCAAAGTTGAATTCTTCCCAAACGCTTCCAGAAATTGCGTAAACAGCCTGACCCAAAATGGAAGTTCCTGCGTGGAGTGAAATTGACAATGCCGTTCCCGGATTGCCTTTTGCCCAAAACGAACCAGAATAGAGTTGCGGTGTAATATTGAAATTTTGTTGTTGTATGTAGGCTGCTGAGTTTTCGGTATTAGCCAATTGAAGCGAAAAATCACTGTTTAGGGCATCTTCACTTCTGTATATTTGGGCATTTCCTGACTTTTCCCAATTTGAAAATTCAGATTCCCCTATCACGGGCAATTGGTTGTAAAGCGTTGTATAGCTAGGTATTTCGGTTACTACAATGTTTCTAAAAGCAGTGGTTGTAACCCATGTACCAATTCCAAGTTGGCCACTTAAATGGGCGCTGTTATCTACAAAATCAAAAAGGAGATTTCCATCAAACCATATCTGAAAATGATTTCCTTCGCAGCGTATTCTTATATCGTACCAAATGTTTGATGCGATGCTTCCAGGACTAACCAATCCATTTAAAACGCCCCATCTTCCCCCACCAGCAGTTCCTTTTTCAATGGCGTGTTGGGTGTTTCCCCAACCACCAATATTCAGCCAATAAAAATTGTCTCCATTGGCTCTGAACATAATAAGAAAACCTTCATTACCGCCTGTTTTTTTAGCTTGAAGTGTGATTTCATAATCTCGCCAAGAAGTCTCTCCAAAGAGTAAACGGACATTATCACTTAATGAAGTTTGTATAATTTCATTTCCTTCAATGCTCCACTCGCCACTTGAACCTGTTCTTTCAAAGCTTCTGTTCCAAACCAAATCGCCCCACAAACCATTGTTAGCAGAGTTATAGATATGCTCCAAAAACTGGCCGTAAACGTTAATGTCTATTTGATGTTCAATTTGCTGGGTGTTGACCGAGTATATGGTTTGGGAAAATATGGTGTTATTACCCCAACAAAAAGTAAGTACAGTTAACATCAAATAATTTTTCATAATCTTAGCCTGTTTAATTTAGTTCTTTATTGTAAAGATACGGCATTAGATTAAAAAGTGGATAATACATAATTAAGTGAAGTTGTCACCAAAAATTCTAGGGCTATTGAAATTCCTCCGTGTAAAAAGTTGTGGCATCTTTTAAAAGCAGATTTAATTTTTTATTTTCACTTAATGTTCTTTCTTTATCCCAACTGAGATAGGATGCCATATCAACTGAAATAAGATTAGCATACTTTTTAACGCTTTTAACATCAAAAAACAAACGCCCAGTTCTTCTTACAAAGAAATCGGTTAAACTATTCACCATTTCGTAGTTTATGCCAAACCAAAGTTCGCCCCTAATGAGGCGTTCCATGGAATCCGTATTTTTAAAATCTTCAGACTTTTTTATGATGGTATCAGCCTGTTTCCCGTAGTTGGAACACAAATACCAAGCTTCATAAGAGTCTGAAACACCAATTTTAGAAAGCCTATCTTTCAAGGCACTTTGATATTCGCTAACTTCCTTTGATGAGTTAAGCGGTGGACTAACCAATGGAATATGACCAGTTTCTGAAGTTTCAAATTTTTCCTTATCCGATTTTTCCATAGAGTTCAGAACGGCTTCAACCGCCCGTTGGGCCATTTTTCTATAGCCTGTTAACTTTCCTCCAGCAATGGAAATTAAACCGCTTTTAGAAATGAAGATTTCATCCTTTCTTGATAATTCAGAAGGGTCTTTACCTTCTTGATGAATCAAGGACCTCAATCCAGCCCAGTTCGATTCAATATCTTCCATTGAAAGGTTAGCTTTTGGGAACATTTTATTGACTCCGTTCAACAAATATTGGGCATCATTTTTTGTGGCAACTACATGCTCTAAATTTCCAAAATAGTTGGTGTCTGTGGTACCCACATAAGTAACGCGGCCTCGGGGAATCGCAAAAATCATCCTTCCGTCAGCTACATCAAAATAAACGGCTTGTTTAATCCTTAATTTTTTAAATGGTAAAACAATATGAACGCCTTTGGTAAGGTGCAAATGTTTGTTGTTTAAGGAATGGTCTTTTGTGCGTAATAAATCTACCCAAGGCCCTGTTGCAGACACATAATGTTTGGCTTTTGTTTTAAAGGCATTTCCCGTGTTGCAGTCGGTACAATTAAGGCTTTCAATTTTGGAGTTGGCATTATAGTTAAAAGATGTCATTTCAACATAATTAACAATGGTCGCCCCAAAAGACACTGCTTTTTTCAAGTTTTCTATAACCAATCGGGCATCGTCAGTTCGGTATTCAGCATACAAACTACCACCTAAAACCAAAGATTCATCCAATAAAGGCTCCTTTTCTAAGGTTTCCTCTTTATCTAGCATGACGCGTTTATCGTCACCTTCAACATCTGCCAAAAAATCGTAGACCTTCAGCCCAATTGAGGTCATAATTTTGCCGTATGTGCCATCCTTAATCAAAGGGAGCAGCATTTTTTCAGGAACTACCAAATGCGGAGCCAGTTTGTGCAGAATGGCTCGTTCGGTACCTGTTTCTCTCACTAAACCAATCTCAAATTGTTTCAGATATCGAAGTCCGCCATGAATAAGTTTGGTCGATTTATTACTCGTACCAGAAGCGAAATCGTTTTTTTCAACCAAACATACTTTAAAACCTCTTGAAGCTGCATCAAGTGCTATGCCGGCACCTGTAATGCCACCACCTATAATGGCAATATCAAACGTTTCGGACTGTAACTTTCTAAGCTTCTTTTCCCGATTTAATACTGAAAAACTTGAGGCCTCGACTTCCATTTTTTGTGGATTTTCTTATTCATAAAGAAAAGGTTATTATTCTAAAAATGAAAGGGATAATTCTATAACTTTTTTTAAATGTTCAGGCAGTTTATTTTGTTCCCAAGGATGTGAAGCGCCAAAAACATGGTTGGCATCTTTAATGATTTCTAATTTACTGTTTGGGTTCCAGCTATGAAGATTCTTTGCCTCGTCAATCAAAACACTTGTGTCGGCATTACCATGAATTATCAAATAAGGAATTTTTAAGTTTGAAACGGCCCGTTTTATAGTAAGGCGTTCTTCGTTGGCTATAAAATCTTCATAAAACTGATAATAATGAGGCATTTGCTGCTTGGTTCTTCCATTTATACCATATTTAACACCATCCTTTTTCCATTGTTCGGTATTGCCTGCTATTGGATCTCTATTGCCGTAATCTGAAACTCCTGCAAGACTCACTACTTTATTTATTCGATTATTCTCCTCTGCCTTAATGGTAACAATACCACCACCCCTGCTATGACCAATTAAACTGATTTCACTGTTATCTGCTTCATTTTTAAATTCAGAACTATGATAAATCCAATCAATTACAATTTCTAAATCATCAAGTTCCATGGTATAGTTGTTATTGCCAAAGGCCACTAAATCTGGAAAATCTATAGGTTGCTTAATTGTACCACCGTTATGCGAGAAGTTGAATTTTATAAAAAAGAACCCAGCTTTGGCAAAGGCCTCTGCCATTAAATCCCACGTACCCCAATCCTTAAAACCTTTATAGCCATGACAAAAAATGACGATTGGTTTTTCACTATTGTTTTTGGTATAAAAAATATCAGTTAATATGGGCTTGTCGTACTTTCCGTTTAGAATTATGTTCTTTATTATGGTCATTTTTTATACTTCCTTTTCAACGAAATCAATATTCGGATTACAAATTTCAATGATGAGTTTTTTTAATTCGGTTTCAAAAGCAGTTAAGGTTTCCAGGGTTATTAAAGAGTCTTTATTTCTGCTGTGGGAGGATTCCTTTTTTGAGAACTTCAAAAATCCGGAGCTCAAATTCTTAAAGGAAATGATGCCGGCTTCAACAGGTAATTTTAAATTTTGGGATTTTTGCATCATGTAGGCATAAGCAAGCACCTGAAAACTTTTACTGTATTTTTTATAATCGGTGGTAATATCTTCCCAATCTACAATTTCAACTTGGCTGGGTTGCACGCTACCCGTTTTGTAATCAATTATTCTGGTGATGCCGTTGCAAGTGTCGACTCTGTCAACCTTCCCGGTCAATTTTACAGGAAAACCAAGTTCGGGTATGTTTATCTCAACTTCATTCTTTGCTTCGATGACGAGAATTTTTATCTTATTTCCTTCCTTGATGGATTTTATTTCTAAATCAAGAAAATTAGAAACATAGCGTTTGGCAATCTCAAAAATGATTAAATTTTTTCCAGTTGAAATATCACCTTGCTTATATTCATTTTTAAAATGTTGATGTACCGTGTCATCATTTTTTGATTTTAAATTATTGATGATTTCAACGGTTAAAACATGCCCTATCAATGGTTTGTAAAAATCTTCCAATGTATTGTGAATTACTGTACCCAAGGTGTTGGCGGCAACCGTTTCCTCCACATCGTTATGCTCCCTAATTCTTAATATTTTTTGATAGTAGAAATCAATGGGATTCCGAAAATAGCTTGTTAATGATGAAGGTGAAAAGCCCTCGTATGCCAGTTGTATCAATTGCTTTTGCAAATCAGGGGTCTTCTTTATAACATTTTCTGAAGCGTTAATAACAGGGACTTTAGGCGCAATAATTTGATGGTTGATCTGGTGTATACCTTCCAGTTCCATTTGTGTAATAAATCTGCTTTTCTCACCACCGTTTAATACATCGGCCTCAGTATTGTAGAGTATGTAAATGTTTTTGGCGCGCTGTAAAAGTCGGTAAAAATGATAAGTGTAAACGGCGTCTTTTTCTTTATAGGTTGGCAGATTGTTTTCCAACTTTACATCAAAGGGAATAAATGAATTATTGGTTTTTCCGGAAGGAAGAATTCCTTCATTAACCGAGGAAATGATAATGGTTTCAAAATCCAAAACCCTAGATTCCAACATACCCATAACTTGCAGGCCCTGAAGTGGCTCCCCTTGAAAATCCAAGGTTTCTGTGTTTAAAACTTCTCCATAAATACTGTATAATGTGTTGACATCTTTAATGTGCCCATGTTCAGCGTTTAATCTAGAGATTTCAGTAAATAAAACATTAAAACGGTATAAATATTCCAATGAAAGGAGGTTCGCTGTCTTGTTTTCATCCAAATAACTTTTAATAGCTAAAATGAGTTTGGAGCAATTCTGTAAAGCGGTTTCAATGGATTTTTGCCAGGGTGAAAACAATAAATCAATGATGTTGACGGATTTATTTGTTATTTCCTCAAGCTTATCCTTGGTTAAATACACTAGGTTATTGGTCTCAATGATTTCATTGATAAGTGAGGCATAATCGGTATTTTCTATGTTGAATAATGGTTTTATAAACTGATGCGAAATGATTTTAACAACATCTTTATAGTAAAAGGTATTTGATGACGCTTTATGCAGGTGAAACAAAGATTCAAAAAGCGATGCGAGCGGAATAGATTTTAATGGGAATCCCATGGTAATATTCAATGAGCCAACAGTTGAAGGGATGGAATTCAACACAGGAACCAAAAGGTTTTCATCGCCTAAAACAACGGCGGTATTTTCAAGCGTGTTGTTTTGTTTTTGTAGATCGCTTAAAATCGAACCTATGTATTTGGCTTGCCCTATATTTTTCGGCACGCCGAATATTGAAATATTTTTTTCTTTGGAATAATTATCTGTTGCCCAATTGAAAGGGTGGTTTTTAAAATATTTCCAGTTGGTTTTATGTTGTCGGGTAAATAAGGCAGTGCCATGATTTGTGTTTTCAAAAAACACTTTATCAATATCCCAAAATATTTTAGCTAAACCGTTTTGAAGTAGTTCTTGTATTATGGTTTCTTCGGCTGTGTTTAACGCATTAAAGCCCAAAAAAACATGTTGCTTTCCCTCATTGGTTTGCATATAGGATTCGAGGTTTTCAACGGCTTCCCTATAAATTAATCCCTGATAACCAATATTTTTATTAAAAAGATTTTCTGTAAAGTGCTGGTAGTATGTGTGGATTTTGCCCCAAAAAGCAAGGTAGTTTTTAACAAAATCAGTTTTGTTGTCTTCTAACGACCAATGTTTTAAATCTTGAATAGCACTTATGTAATTAAAAATCTTTTCCTGAGGAATAAGATAGCGGTCGATTTCATTGAAGTCTTGAAGTAAAATTTGTGCCCATTTTGAAAATGTCTCAAAAGAATCGACGTTTGATTTTTTAGTTAACGCTAAATATGAATTATAAAACTCAAAGAGCAATTCTGTATTCGAAATACTTTTTAGTTGAGATAGCTCTTCAACAAACTCTTCAATGCTTAAGATTATGGGTGCGAATGCGGTTTGACCTAGAACTTGGGGCAATTGATGTTTTAAGAATAAACCAGCACGCTTACTGGGTAAAACAAAGGTTAAATAGGAAAAATTTGGGTAGCTTTTTTTTAAATCTTTTAAAACATCAGATATGAAAGTCGTCATAATATAAAAATAAAAAACGCTTCGGATATCCGAAGCGTTTTTTAAAGTTATTTAAAAAGTTATCTTAACTAATCTTATTTAGATAAGTTAATTTCTACACGTCTGTTGTTAGCTCTACCAGCTCTAGTGTTGTTAGAATCAATTGGTTTAGACTCTCCATAACCAAGAGCAGATAATCTGAATGCATCAATACCATTTTCAACCAAGTATTCTTTAACAGCGTTTGCTCTAGCATCCGATAGTCTTTGGTTTAATGTTTCGCTACCTACGCTATCTGTGTGACCTTCAACTGTAAATTTAGAATTTGGATATTCTTTAAGAATTTTGATAATATCGCCTAATACTTCAGCTGATTGTTTTTTAATAGTTGATTTTCCTGAATCAAACAAGATTGTTTTAGCATACTCATTAAGTGTTTTTTGCACTTCTGCAGATACTTCAGGACAACCGTCGTTAGCAACAGTACCTTTAACCTCAGGACATTTATCGTCTTTGTCTAAAACGCCATCACCATCAGTATCTGGCCAAGGACAACCACTGTTTGCAGCAGGACCAGCTTCATTTGGACATTTATCGTCGGCATCAGTAACACCGTCGCCATCAGCATCTGGACAACCCGCTAGAGCAGCCAAACCAGCTACAGTAGGACAGTTATCTTTGTTATCGGCAACACCATCGCCATCAGAATCAGGACATCCATTAAGCTCAGCTAAACCAGCTTCGTTCGGACAATCATCTTTACTGTCTTCTATGCCATCACCATCAGTATCTGGACATCCGTTGAATGCTTCAAGACCAGGAACATCTGGACAAGCATCATCTTTATCATAAATACCATCACCATCAGTATCAGTGCCACCAAATTTAATTGAAACACCAATTGTGTGTTGGAAATGGGTTTGTAAATAATCTTCGAAAGCATGTTTGTAAGCAGTTTGTAATGTTAAACCAACATTTTCGCTAAACCAAACATTTAAACCTAAAGTACCATTGACAGTACCAGCGCCTATTTCGTCAATCCAAGTGTAACCACCACCTACACCTAAGTAAGGATCAAGGGTAGTGCCTTGTAAAAAGTTATATTTAATAGTACCATCTACTCCGTAGTATGATAAATCGTCAACCTCATTCACTTGTTCAGGAACAGTGTTAGCTTGATCCCCCCATTTTTCTATTTTGTTGATTGATCCAGCAATTCCAAGTGAAAAACCACTGCCCATGTATTTTGCTACAGAGATAGTTGATAAAGAAGGTAAAATGTTCCAGTGGTCAGTAACGTTGAAGAATTCATCACCGATAGAACTACCTAAATAGGCATTACCTTGCACGCCGTCTCCTGAAGGGAAAGCGTCAACTGCGTTTGCTCCTATGGTAATTTGCCATGGATTGTTTTCGTCTTGTGCATTTACGCTGCTATAACCAAGTACAAGCAACATAGCTAACAATAATCTGCTAAGATTTTTCATATTCAAAAGTTTAATTTTTAAGTGTTAATTGTAAACAAATGTAAGTTGTTAAATGTTATTAACAAAGACAAATATATAAAAAAATACTACATTTCGTTTATTCATCGATTGTTCAGAACGATTTTAGATAATATTGAGGGCTTTCCCAACCTTTATGAATGCATTAAGAGCTTTATCAAGCTGAAGTTTTGTGTGTGCTGCAGATAATTGAACACGAATTCTCGCTTTTTCTTTTGGCACAACAGGGAAAAAGAAGCCTATGACATAAATACCTTCCGCTAAAAGCATATTTGCCATAGTTTGCGATAGTTTGGCGTCATATAGCATAACAGGAACAATTGCAGAGTCGCCATCAATAATATCAAAACCAGCTTTTTTCATGCCTTCTTTAAAGTAATTCGTATTCCACTCTAGAGTGTCTCTTAATTGTGTGTTGTTAGAAAGCATTTCAAAAACTTTAATAGTCGCTCCTACTATAGCGGGAGCCAAGGAGTTGGAAAATAAATAGGGTCTGGAACGTTGACGTAGCATATCAATGATTTCTTTTTTCCCTGTAGTATAGCCACCCATAGCGCCCCCAAGCGCTTTTCCTAGAGTTCCAGTTATTATATCAATTCTGTTCAATACCCCTTTTTCTTCAAGCGTACCTCTGCCAGTTGCACCAATGAAGCCTGTGGCATGGCATTCATCAACCATTACCAAAGCATCATATTTTTCGGCTAAATCACAAATCTTATCTAATGGCGCCAATAGCCCATCCATTGAAAACACGCCATCAGTAACAATAATTATAAATCGGGCATCATTTTTATTGGCATCAATGAGTTGTTTTTCCAAATCGTCCATGTTGTTATTTTCATAACGATACCTCGAGGCTTTGCACAACCTTACACCATCGATGATGGAAGCGTGATTTAAGGAATCTGAAATGATAGCATCTTCCTTTTCCAGAAGGGGTTCAAAAACTCCGCCGTTGGCATCAAAAGCAGCTGCGTATAAAATAGTGTCTTCGGTTTGGTAAAAATCAGCTATTTTTTGTTCTAGTTCTTTGTGAATATCTTGCGTACCGCAGATAAAGCGTACCGAACTCATCCCAAAACCGTAAGTGTCCATCGTATCTTTCGCAGCCTGAATAACATTCGGATGTGATGAAAGCCCCAAGTAATTATTGGCACAAAAGTTTAAAACCGTTTCGCCAGTGCTTAAAGTTATTTCTGCGCCTTGGGCAGAAGTAATGATGCGTTCTTCTTTATAGAGTCCATTATCTTTTATGTCTTGAAGTTCTTTTTGCAAATGATTTTTCAGTTTTCCGTACATTTTATTGCGTTTTTTGCAAATTTAAGCATCTTTTATCTTTATATCCTCATTTATGTACACAAGAATTTTCTTTTTGACATTAAAACTCATTTCCTCCAAAATATCTTGATAAAGTTGCAATTGCTGAGCGTGTTTTTTGTCTTCAATCCCGGTTTTATAGTCAATTATAACAGCTTCATTATTGGGATTTATAGCAACCTTGTCCGGTCTCAAAATAGTGCCATCTTTAGAAATGATGTCGCGCTCGTTATAGCTGGTATAGGTTGAATTAAAATAGTCTTGAAGCTTAGGGTGTTCAATAATTTGCACTACAATTTGTTTTAATTGTGAGGCTTGATTACTATCTATAATGGATTTGTCAAGAAAATCTCGTATAACAAAATCAACATCATTCAAGGTTTTAATTTTAGCCATAATATCGTGCACAAGATTCCCCTTTTCAATTGCTTGTTCCTGCTCAGTATTCCACAAATAGCTGGACTTGGTAACAACTTTAATATTATGCTGTTCTTTGGCTGTTGAAATGAATTCTTGCTGAAAAAGAGTTTTCTTTTTTGGTTTTGTTTCTACTGAAGTTTTTTTAAAATTTCCGAAGCTATATGTAAATTCCGAATCTTTCCAAACGCCCAAATGCTGTAAATAACTAATCAATAAACCTGAATATTTTTTTATGTTTAGTTCGCCTTTTGAGTTAATCTCTTTTGATGAGATGACGAACAACTGTTCCACGGCACGGGTTAAAACCACATATAGTAGGTTAATGTTGTCCAATTCCAACTCAGATTGGTGCTTATTAAAAATGTTCAAACCTTCTTCACCAAAATGCTCAAAGTCTTTAGTGTAGTTTAAAAGCGCATACGAAAAACCATTGTAGTGTTCTTCGTTTATTTTAAACCATTCTTTGGGCTCCAATTCCCGATAAATATCCAAATCGGCATATGGGAAAATAACCACAGGGAATTCCAGACCTTTAGATTTATGGATAGTCATAATCTGAACTGCATTTTGCCCTGATGGGGAAACCACGCTTAAACTATCTTTCTTTTTTTCAAAATAATCTAAAAAACTAGCAATGTCTGAGCCCTTTTTCTGCGAAAAATCAAGAACGACATCCAAATAAAATTGAACGTAGGCATTCGAGTTTTCAACTAAATTGAAGCTTCTCACAACGTTTTCCGCCAAATCGTATAGAGGAAGTTGCAACAGCACATCAAGGTTAAAGTAAACGCCGAAGACTTCAAGTCTTTTAAACAATTCTGAAACCGATAAATTGATGTGATTAGTGAAAAAACCGTGCTTATCCTTAATACCAAAAAGTTCGGCCGAATAATTTAAGACCTTAATTTTTATTTCGTTGTTTTTGGGTTGGATTAAAAGGCTTAAAAAATCATTGACAAAAGCCACTTCCGTTGCATTGCTCAAAAGCAAAGTTTCGGAGGAAATAACCGAAATATTATTTTGCGTTAAATAATTGGCAACAGCCACGCCTTCTTTTTTCTTCCGTACCAAAACGCAAATATCTTCAAGCTTGTAACCGTTTTCTAAACATTTTTTTATGGTTTGCAGGATGTATTCTGGAAAAACTTCATCCCTTGCATCATCTTTTGCTATGTCTAAAAAAGATAATTCTACATAACCTTCCTGGTTTTTGGTGTTTTCTTGGTTTGCACTTTGGTACAACTGTTTGTAACTGTTATTTGTAAAAACCTGATTCGCCAAAAACTCAAAAAAACCATTGTTGAAGTTCACAATTTCATTAAAACTTCTGTAATTGGCTGGAAGGTTTTCTACTTGTTTTTCAACATGAAAAGGGTTGTTGTTGTCAAAAAGCCCAATAAATTGTTCGGCCTTGCCACCCCGCCATCTATAAATAGCTTGTTTTGCGTCGCCCACCAACATGGCGCTTCCGTTTTCTGATGAAAGAGCATTGTTAAGTAACGGAATTAAATTTTTCCATTGAAGCACCGATGTGTCCTGAAACTCATCAATAAAGTAATGTTTAAATTTTTCGCCGATGCGTTCGTAAATAAAAGGTGTTGGCTGCTCTCTTATTTCATTACTTATAATTGAATTGAACTCTGAAATAAGCATTTTGTTTTGTTCGGTTTTCAAAGTATTCAGCTCATTGTTAATCGCATTTAAAACCGATAGCGGCGTAATGTTTCTGTAGAAATTTTTTAAGAATTTTAAATGAAAAACAGCTTGTTTGGTTAGAGTAAATGATTGAGCAATTTGAGGTTGTATTTGTTCTATAATCGATGCAATATGGTCACTAACCCGTTTTGGATACAAAGTTTTAGATTCAATATCTTCTTGCCATTTGGCGTCAAAATTTAAATCAAAAAAACCATCCGCTAATTTTTGAAAATGCTTAGGAAGATAACTACCTGAAAAGTCGTCAAATTGCAAACTAGCCTGACCAATCAGCGTTAAGACAATTTGCGCGTTTTCAATAATGCTTTTTTCAACTGCTGCAATTTCTTTTTTCAATTGGATTTTAAGCACCTTAAAATCCTCTAGTGTTTTGTCTTTTAGTTTTTCTATAAACGGAATGTCATTTTCACTTACCAGCAACTTGGCAATTTTATTGAAATCGTATGAAACATCCCAGCTTTTGTCATCATCGGCTTTTTCAATGGCAAAGTCCACCAAAACATTTGTTAGGGTTTCGTTGGTACCTGCTTTGGCAATTAGGCTATCTACGGCTTCGTTCAAAAGTGCATCTTGGTCTAATTCAACTTGAAAATTTAGGGGCAATTTTAAATCGTAAGCAAAAGTCCTAATGAGTTTGTGGGTAAAACCATCAATAGTTGAAATGTCAAACGCCGCATAATTGTGCAAGATGGTATTCAGCAGAAGTTTAGATTTTTCATGAAGCGTTTTTGGTTCCATCTGCAAATCCTTGCAAATGGTTGTAAACATGCTGTTGTTTAAATCAAAAATCGAGGTGTCGGAAAATATTTTTAAAGTGTCAATTATCCGTTCCTTCATCTCGCCAACGGCCTTATTTGTAAAGGTAATGGCCAAAATGCGCTTAAATTCATCGGGGCGATTGGATTGGAATAAAATCTTTAAATATTCCTTTACAAGAGTATAGGTTTTACCGCTTCCCGCAGAGGCATTATATATTGAAAATGGAAGATTTTTAGGCATTAAGTTTTATTTGTTACAAGATAAAAACTATCAATGGTTTCATAACAATTTATTATTTTTTATTGAGCCGTTTTATGCGTAAATTTGAAGGAAATTAAATATTAATACATTAAAACAAAAAATTATGGCTTTCGAATTACCGAAATTAGGATACAATTATGATGCTTTAGAGCCGCACATTGATGCACGAACTATGGAAATACACCATACCAAACACCACCAAGGGTATACCAATAACTTAAATGCTGCTATTGAAGGTACTGCTTTGGCGGGTAAATCTATAGAAGACATTCTTGAGAATTTAGATATGAATAATGCTGCTGTTAGAAATAATGGTGGAGGTTTTTACAACCACTCTTTGTTTTGGACGGTGATGAATCCAGAAGACAGAGGCTACCTTTCAGGTGAGCTTAAAGATGCCATTGAGGCTGCTTACGGTTCAAAAGATGCTTTTATTGAAGCGTTTAGTAAAGCTGCTGCAACCAGATTTGGTTCTGGTTGGGCATGGCTGTGTGTTCATAAAGGAGGAAAAGTAGAAATTTGTTCTACTGCAAACCAAGACAACCCAATAATGCCAGGAATTGGCTGTGGCGGATTTCCAATTTTAGGATTAGATGTTTGGGAACATGCTTATTATTTAAACTACCAAAATCGTCGTCCAGATTATATTAAGGCATTTTTTAATGTGATTAACTGGAATGAAATTGAAAGACGTTATGCTGCAGCGAAGTAATTAGCATATACTTCTAAATATTGAATGGCCCTGAAATGAAAATTTCGGGGCTTTTTTATGCTCAAAGGTTAAAGAAAAATACCACGAAAAGTAGTTAAATGAAAAAGGTGAACGAGAGTTCACCTTTTTGCCCCAAATCTACCATAAACTTAACCTACTTATGTTATGGTGGTTCAAAGATATAAAGGTAAAGGAGTTTGTTAAAATATTTTAGTTAAACCGCATAAATATTGGCTTAAACGGAATTGCCGTATTATTCACGAAATAATTTTTGGGAAGAAAAATAAAAATCAAGAAAGAAATGTGCATAAAAAAAGGCGAACAGATGTTCACCTTTTTTTGCCCCAAATCTACCATGAACTTAACCTACTTATGTTATGGTAGAGACGAATTTATGTGTATTTTAGATAAACTGAATATTTTTTAGATGAAACGCATATTTATAAGTTGAAATGCGTATTTTACGTTTATCCGTAATTTAATTATTAATTTCGTAATTAATAGGCACGTTCTTTATTGCCTTCGTAAAAGTTAATGAAGGCACGGTTAACAACCCTGTTTCCTCCAACGGTTGGATAATTGCCTGTAAAATACCAATCGCCTAAGTGTTTTGGGCAAGCTTTATGCAAGTTTTCTACAGACTGGAAAATGATTTTAACTTCCGCATTTATAGATTTATCACTCAACAGTTCCGCTATCTTATCTGAGATTTGCTCGTCTGTGAATGGGTCGTATATTTCCTTCACAAAGTTTTGCACATATTTGTCTTCCAAATCTGTTTGTGTCACACACTTCTCATAAACATCTTTAACAATATCATACTTGCCTACATCTTTTAATAACGCCAATGTAGCCCTGAATGCTACCAAATCTTCTAGGCGCGCCATGTCAATTCCGTAGCAATCTGGATATCGGATTTGAGGCGCGGAAGAAACGACAACAATCTTTTTAGGATTCAAGCGATCCAACATTTTTAAGATACTTTTTTTCAAGGTGGTGCCCCTAACAATACTGTCGTCAATAATTACCAAGTTGTCGTTCGGTTTAATAACACCATAAGTAATATCATAAACGTGTGCTACTAAATCGTCGCGGCTACTATCTTCTGTAATGAACGTTCTTAATTTTACATCTTTAATGGCAATTTTTTCAACCCGTATTCTTTCTGATAAAATTTCGGTTACTTTATCTGCGGAAATATTGCGTTTCCCATTTAAAATAGTGGCGGTTTTATTCTTATTTAAAGCTGACTCGGCTGTTTCAATCATGCCAAAAAACGAAGTCTCAGCCGTATTGGGTATATATGAGAATACGGTGTTTTTCGTATCATTATCAATAGCTTCAAGCACCTTAGGCATAAGCAGTTTTCCGAGCATTTTCCGCTCTTGGTAAATTTCCGCATCACTTCCCCTTGAAAAATATATCCGTTCAAAAGAACACGCTTTTCTTTCCAAAGGTTCTAAAATTTGTTTTAGATAAACCGAGCCGTTTTTCTTTACAATAATGGCTTCGCCAGGCTGCAATTCCACAACATCTTCAAACTTTACATTAAAAACAGTTTGTATTACAGGGCGTTCTGATGCCACAACAACCACTTCGTCGTCTTGGTAGTAGTATGCCGGACGGATACCTGCAGGGTCTCTTAGTACAAACGAATCGCCATGCCCAATTAATCCTGCCATGGCGTAACCGCCATCCCAATTTTTTGCAGCTCGCTTCAAAACTTTGCCAACTTTTAATCGTTCGGCTATTAATGGTGATGCTTCTCTTTTATTGTAGCCTTCCTTTTTTAAATCTTTATAAATTTTGCTAACAGCATCATCCAAAAAATGACCAATTTTTTCCATGATGGTAATGGTATCTGTATATTCTTTTGGATGCTGACCAAGTTCAATAAGGTTAGAAAAAAGCTCTTTAACATTGGTCATGTTAAAGTTACCGGCCATAATCAGGTTTCTGTGCATCCAGTTGTTTTGCCTTAAAAAAGGATGTACACTTTCTACGCTGTTCTTTCCAAAAGTCCCGTAACGCACATGCCCCAGTAACACCTCACCTATATAGGGAATATTTCGTTTTTGTGCAGCAACATCTTCTTTGTATTCTGGGTGATCTTCAAACTCTTTGTTAACCCGTGCATTTATTTGCGCAAAAATATCTTGAATGGGCTGTTGGGCAACAGAACGGACACGGCTTATATAACGCTCGCCTGGTTTGGTGTTGAGTTTGATACTGGCAAAACCGGCACCATCTTGACCGCGATTGTGCTGTTTTTCCATCATGAGGTACATTTTGTTTACACCATAAAATGCACTGCCGTACTTTTCTTTGTAATATTCCAAAGGTTTTAAAAGTCTAATTACGGCAATTCCACATTCGTGTTTTATAGCATCACTCATAGAATAAATGTTTTTGCTTTGCTTTTAAATTTTAATGCCAAAAAGAACACATTTTGGCGCTTTATTTTAAATTAAAACGCACCCATTTTTGGGCGCGTTGGTTTATCCTAGTTCAATTTCAAATTGCGTTAATTGCTTAAATTGCAATAATCGTTTATGCACTTCATCATGCGATAAATTTTGCATGCGTTCAGTGCCAAATTTTTCAACACAAAACGAAGCTAAAGTTGAGCCATATATTACGGCATTTTTCATATTTTCGAAGGAAACATCATCTGTTTTTGCGATGTATCCGGCAAATCCTCCAGCAAATGTATCGCCCGCTCCTGTGGGGTCAAATACTTCCTCTAGCGGTAAGGCAGGTGCGTAAAACACATGGTCATTGTGAAACAACAAAGCCCCGTGTTCGCCTTTTTTAATTACCACATATTGTGGTCCCATTTCATGAATTTTTCTGGCCGCAACAACCAATGAATATTCGCCTGTTAATTGTCTGGCTTCTTCATCATTTATGGTAACAACGTTAACCCGTTTAATGATGTTCAATAAATCTTCTAAAGCGCAATCCATCCAAAAATTCATGGTATCCAAAACAACCATTTTTGGTTTTTTGGTCATTTGGTCCAAAACGCTGGATTGTACAAGTGGATGCAGATTTCCTAACATCACCACAGCCGCATCTTTGTAATCATCAGGAACAACAGGCTTAAAATCAGCTAGGGTATTTAATTCTGTTGTTAAGGTATCACGAGAGTTCATGTCGTTATGATAACGTCCGCTCCAAAAAAAAGTTTTGCCTTTCTTTACAACTTCTATGCCCGAAACATCAATTTTGTTATGTGATAATAGGTCTAAATATTTTTGAGGAAAATCGCCACCAACTACAGAAACAGCAGCGGCATCAACATTAAAATGAGAGGCAGCAAGACCGATGTATGTGGCTGCTCCGCCAAGAATTTTATCGGTTTTTCCGAAAGGTGTTTCAATGGCATCAAAAGCAACAGTACCAACAATAACTAATTTACCCATGAAAGGTTGTGTAATTTTTGTGCAAATATAGTTCTTTTAAAGACTAATGCCATATTATTTTCAGTCAATAAACTCTTAAAATTTTGGCGATTAGTAGTAAAATGTGACCATTTAAAAAATGAAGTGTCTTAAAGATAAATGCTATTATCAATTCAACAAATTGGGGGATGTGATTTTATGCCATCCTCCTTTTTTTTGGTGTAAGATTCAGCATTTTTGTCTTCTTTTTTTAGCATCGGAACTTTTATTTGTTTGGCTGATTCTCTTCGAGTTAACAGCATGGGGGCAGAGACTCCAAGCGTTATGGCCATTAAAACAAACAGGGTCATGAATCCGTTGGTTGTGGTATCGTTTAGCAATGCAACAAAATTATCTGGGTTGCTGTTGTACGAAAGCCGAATAATACCCCTCATGGTAAAATAGGCAAAGGAGCCTGGCACCATAGGAATTACTGAAGGAATAGCAAAAACAAAAGGAGGAGAGTGCTTGCTATGGGCTGCATAGATGCTGAGAAAACCAATTAAAATAGAGGCCACAAGGGTTGCTGTTATCACACCAATATTTAAACTCAAAAAAAATAATTTAACAAGGCCCCCCAACGCACTCATGAAATAAATGGGCAAAAGTGTTCTTCGAGGAACGTTAAACAAAATGGCAAAACCGATAGCCGCAAAGCCAAACCAAATCCAATTTTCAAGAAAAACATAGATGTCCATAATTAAAAGGTTTTAAAAATTAACATGGCCAAAAGTAAACCTGCAGCAATTGCAAAAGAAGTTACCGTACCATTTACGCCTCTAATCATTCCATTTAATGAATAGCCATCTAGAATATCGGTAATAGAATTAATTAATGGAATACCTGGAATTAAATACAATATGGATGTTACAAGTATGATGCTTTGCTGGTTACTTGACATAAAAAACAAAATACCGCCAGAAATCAAAGAGGTGAAAAATGAAGCCAGAAGCACACCAATGTAAGGGTTTGTTTTTTTCTTGGCCATTTCTTGTTTTAAGAACAATCCTGAAAAAGAGGAAATAAAAACGATGCCCATATCTAAAAACCCCCCACCACTTAATCTGCAAAATGAGCTACATGCAAATGCCACAACAATCAATACAATAAATCTTGGATAGTGCGGCAGAGATTTTAATCGATTTATTTCTTCCCAAATGGACTGGATTGGCAGTTTGTTTTCAACTAAATTCCAACTCAACCTGCTAATACCACTAACTATTCTGAAGTTAGGTACTAAGGTGTTAGTTTGTTTAAGTTGTGTAAACGCAGTGTTACCTTCTACATCTTTTAAGGTTAAAATTATTGTACGGTGCGTTATTAAAAAATCGGTTTTGTAATTGTAGCAGTCGGCTATTCTGTTTATTGTTACTCTTATACGATGCGTATTTGCGCCAGAACTCATGAGCAATACGCCAATCTCTAAAAGCAAGTTGCCTAATTTTGAAGGTCTGTTTTCGAGCATTTTACCTAATACATTTTAGTGATTAAAAATGTTACTTTGTTAGGTAAAGGTAATATATCGTGGGAGAAATTAAGTATTATTTTCGACCAAAATCGGCAGGGATTTCACCCCAAGCTTTGGTTTCCCATTTTACAATTACAGTATTATAGCTATTGTTTTTTAACCAGTCGATTGCGCGATCTACCAACTCGAACAAGGCTTTGTTTTTATCATTTCGTTCAAGCTTGGTGTTACAATTTTTTTTCTTTACCCAACTAATGGCTGTTTTAGAATCGGTGTAAATAATGCGGTTGCTATTGTTTTTTTTAAGTAGAGCCAGGCCATGAACAATGGCGAGGAACTCCCCTATATTGTTTGTGCCTTCTTCAAAAGGGCCTTGTATGAAAAGTTGGTTTTTGGTTTTGGTATCCACGCCTCGGTATTCCATTTCCCCTGGGTTTCCGCTCGAAGCGGCATCAACAGCAATGGAGTTGTAATTGGGTTGCCCAATTCTTTTGAGTTGATTCTCCGAAAGTTCACTTATAAACTTTGATGTCTTGCCAATATAGTCTTTGTGATTTCCTTTAAGCGCAGTTTTTGCTGCTTCAAATGTTGAAAACGATTTATAAATGGCGCCTTCAAAATTGGTTATTTGGGCTTTGCAGTCATCCCATTTTTCAAATACCCCAGTTTTATGGCCTTTCCAAACGGCATAATATTTCTTTTTCTTTTTACTCATTTAGCAACTTTTCAACTACCTTCGGAAAATGCTCCATTTCCAGTTTATGAATTTTGGCCGCTACATCTTCCGCAGAGTCTGTTGGCAACACTTCGCATTTAGCTTGAAATATTATGGCGCCCTCATCATAATGCTCATTTACATAATGTATGGTAATGCCCGTTTCTGTTTCCTTATTTTCAACCACAGCTTGGTGCACGTTCATGCCATACATGCCTTTACCTCCAAATTTTGGTAAAATCGCAGGGTGCACGTTTATAACCTTATTTGGAAATTCATTCAAAATAAACTCTGGAAATTTCCATAAAAACCCCGCCAAGATTATTAAATCGGGCTCAGAAGCCTTTAAGATATTAAGCACGTCATTGGTTTTTGATAGAGCTATTCTATTGAAAGACAAAGCACTAACATTTAATCTTTTTGCCCTTTCTAAAACTTTGGCATGAGGATTGTTGGTAAGTACTTGAATAACAGACACATTACCGCTGTTGTGAAAAAACTTAATTAAATTTTCAGCATTAGTGCCACTTCCGGATGCAAAAATTACAATACGTTTCATCTGTTTGTTTTTATTAAAGGATTAATGTCAGATGCAATTCGCAAATTGAAATTTACAACAATGTTTGTCAAAATTCGTAAGCTCATTTCATGAACAGACTATAGTGTTAATTTTATTCAAACAAAAAAAAGAATAATTATTAACAATTAGAAGGTATTATATAAATACTTACAGGTAATTTTAGTAAATTACATGCACATTTTTAAAGTAAAGGTGTGTTTTAAAATAAAGTTTTTTATTTTTGCCAACTAATTAAAACCTTAAATTAAAAGATTATGTCAGACATTGCATCAAGAGTAAAAGCGATTATCGTAGACAAATTAGGAGTTGATGAAAACGAAGTTGTTAATGAAGCTAGCTTCACAAACGATTTAGGAGCAGACTCTTTAGATACTGTAGAATTAATCATGGAATTCGAGAAAGAATTCGATATCCAAATTCCAGATGACCAAGCAGAAAACATTGCAACAGTTGGTCAAGCTATTTCGTACATAGAAGGAGCAAAATAAGCAAAAATACTTTATGGAATTAAAGCGAGTTGTAGTCACAGGATTGGGGGCTTTAACACCTATTGGCAATACCAAAGATGAATATTGGGAAGGCTTGGTAAGTGGTAAAAGTGGTGCTGCGCCTATAACATATTATGACACCGAAAAGTTTAAAACAAAATTCGCCTGCGAATTGAAAAACTTTGACGTTACCGAATTTATTGATAGAAAGGAGTCCAGAAAAATGGACAAGTTTGCGCAATATGCTATGGTTGCTGCAGATGAAGCCATTGCGGACGCCAAACTAAATTTAGATGAGGTTAACAAACTGCGTGTTGGTGTTATATGGGGAGCCGGTATTGGAGGATTAGAAACGTTTCAAAATGAGGTAATGAATTTTGCCGAAGGAGACGGTACCCCAAGATTTAACCCCTTCTTTATTCCAAAAATGATTGCTGATATTGCACCAGGTAACATTTCCATAAAATACGGTTTTATGGGTCCAAATTATACCACGGTTTCGGCTTGTGCATCTTCGGCCAATGCGATGTTTGATGCCTTAAATTCTATACGTTTAGGACATACAGATGTAGTTGTAACAGGCGGAAGTGAAGCGGCAGTTACCATTGCTGGTATGGGTGGTTTTAACGCCATGCATGCTTTATCTACAAGAAATGAAAGTCCAGAAACAGCCTCTCGCCCGTTTGACGCAACAAGAGATGGTTTTGTTCTTGGAGAGGGTGCGGGAGCACTAGTACTTGAAGAATATGAACATGCTAAAGCAAGGGGAGCAAAAATATATGCTGAGTTTATTGGGGGCGGATTATCTTCCGATGCTTACCATATGACGGCACCGCATCCAGATGGAATTGGTGTAATAGCGGTAATGAAAAACTGCTTGGAGAATGCAGGCTTAAAGCCTGAAGATGTAGACCATATAAATACGCATGGAACATCAACACCTCTAGGTGATGTAGCAGAACTAAAAGCAATTTCTGAAGTATTTGGAAGTCACGCGAAAAATATAAATATCAATTCAACAAAATCAATGACTGGCCACCTATTGGGTGCAGCCGGAGCTATAGAGGCGATTTCGGTTATATTGGCTATGGAAAAAGGCATTGTGCCCCCAACCATTAACCATGCTACGGTAGATGAAAACATTGATCCAGAATTAAATTTAACCTTAAACAAGGCTCAAAAGCGCGACGTAAAAGTAGCAATGAGCAATACATTTGGATTTGGCGGACATAACGCTTGTGTATTGTTCAAGAAAATAGATTGAATCCCGAATGAAAAACATTCGTAACATATTAAATTCCCGTTTTAAACGCAACGGGAATTTTTTTATGGAGTTAACTAAAATTTTGGGGTTCAAGCCGAAGCAAGTTAAGTTTTATAGAAAGGCATTCACACACCGTTCCATGAACATTAAGGATGATTATGGAAACCCTTTTAATTACGAACGCTTGGAGTTTTTGGGAGATGCCATGCTAAGTTCTGTCATAGCGTCGCATTTATATCTTGAAGTGCCAAGTGGAGATGAAGGTTATTTAACAAAAATGCGCTCGAAAGTTGTAAGTAGAGAGCATTTAAATGAATTGGGAAAGGAGCTTAAGCTCATTGATTTAGTAAAAAGTAAAATTCCCGCTGGACAATTTGGCGATAACATTCATGGCAATCTATTTGAAGCTTTAGTGGGGGCAATTTTCTTAGATCGGGGCTATAAGTACTGCGAAAAGTTTATTTTTAAGCGTGTTATCATACCTTATGTGGATATTGAAAAGCTTGAAGGTAAGGTGATTAGCTACAAAAGTTTACTTATTGAATGGTGCCAAAAAGAAAAGAAAACGTTTGGCTATAACGTCTATGAAGATACAGGAAATGATGATGTTCGTCACTTTTCAGTTAAACTGTCCATAGACAACAAAGTTGTTGCAAAAGCAAGGGCAACTTCCAAAAAAAAGGCTGAGGAAAAAGCTTCAAAACGCGCCTTTTTTGCGTTCCAAAGTAAAATGTCAAAAATGATCTAGAGCTTTTGCCGAGGCTAAGCTTTGTGTAAATAGTATAAATAATGCTTTTTTAACTATAACGTTTTAGTTATATTTCGTAGCAAGATTGACACAAACGTAATAAGATACAATTTTAATAATATTATATTTACGAAATTTTTGAAATAGGTTATGGCTGTTCATAAACTTGTGCTTGATGATGCTTTTGATGACGCCGTTTTCACGTTAATGGCAATTCATTGCCGACTTGAAGATTATCGGTTGGCCTATCTTTTGAATAAACATTTAGGAACAAAATTGGCAAGGAGGAAATCAGACATAGATGTTAACAGTGGAAAAACAGCATATTCAATTTTTGAATGGGAAGATGAGAAACAGATGATAATATGGAGTTTAGTTTCTAACATATGTAGAACCGAAGAACTTCAAAAATCCAATTACGGATTATTGTTCAACAATCAAGAAAAAATCACAAAAATATATTATCTATTACCAGAATATAAAACAGTAAATTACTTTTTAAAAATAGATAGCGAATTCAGTTTCACTAAAGAGAAGTATATTTTAGACAGTATTTTAAGCATACCACAAATTGCCACAACCTATAGTATTGATTCTAATCAATTGAAATCTAAAGACAATTTAATATTTAACTAATGCCAGCAGTAATTAGAAAAAAGACCAAAATAGTTGCAACACTTGGCCCTGCCACAAGCACCAGAGAAGTTTTAAAAGGTATGCTTGAAGAAGGCGTGAATGTATTTAGAATAAACTTTTCCCATGCCGATTACAATGATGTAAAGGAACGTATTGACATGATACGGTCACTAAATGATGAATTTGGTTTTACGGCTGCTATTTTAGCCGATTTACAGGGGCCAAAACTTCGTGTGGGTGTAATGAAGGAAGAAGTGGTTGTAGCATCAGGCGACGAAATAATATTTGCCACAGGCGAGCGCTTTGAAGGCACCAAGGAGCGTGTTTATATGACTTATGATAGGTTTCCACAGGACGCAAAACCAGGTGAGCGGATTCTTTTGGATGATGGAAAATTAATTTTTGAAGTTGTATCAACAGATAAAAAATCGGAAGTAAAAGCAAAAGTTATTCAAGGTGGTCCGTTAAAATCAAAAAAAGGAGTAAACCTGCCCAATACAAATATTTCGCAGCCAGCATTAACGGAAAAGGATATTGAAGATGCCATTTTTGCCATAAGCCAAGATGTAGATTGGATTGCGTTGTCTTTTGTCCGACATGCAGAGGATTTAATGCAACTGCGAGATTTAATTAAAACACACAGTGATTACAAAATACCAATCGTAGCCAAAATTGAAAAACCGGAAGCTGTTGAAAATATTGATAAAATTGTAGCACATTGTGATGGTTTAATGGTTGCTCGTGGTGACCTTGGGGTTGAGGTGCCAGCTCAAGAAGTACCACTTATCCAAAAGCAATTGGTGCTTCGCGCCAAAAAAGCAAGGATTCCGGTGATTATTGCCACCCAAATGATGGAAACCATGATTACCAGTTTAACACCTACAAGAGCTGAGGTGAACGACGTAGCAAACTCTGTTATGGACGGTGCAGATGCTGTGATGCTCTCAGGTGAAACATCCGTGGGTAAATATCCTGTTCAGGTTATCAGGCAAATGTCTGACATCTTAAAAAGCGTCGAAAATTCGGACTTAATCAAGGTGCCTCAATTGCCTCCGCACATCCGTACCAATCGTTATATAACCAAGTCTATTTGTTATCATGCTGCAAATATGGCCAATGAAATTAATGCCAAAGCCATTTCAACATTAACCAATAGTGGTTATACGGCATTTCAAATTTCAGCTTGGAGGCCTTCTTGTCATATTTTGGTGTTTACGTCCAATAAGCGAATTTTAACTCGATTGAGTTTACTATGGGGTGTTCGTACATTCTATTACGATAAATTTGTCAGTACAGATGAAACTATAGAAGATGTAAATGCCATTGCATGTAAAATGGGTTATCTTGATGTTGGCGATATGTTAATTAGCTTAGCGGCCATGCCAATTCAAGATAAAGGAATGGTGAACACGCTTCGTGTGTCAGAAATAGAAACCTGTAATTTTTAGAAAATTATTTTGGGCGTTACCACCCCCTTTGCGTGGTCGGGCTTTCCATTATATCTTTAAAGCAAAACGCACTGCCATTTGGCAGTGCGTTTTGCTTTAAAGGATGCTATTTCTATCCCTAAGCCAAAGTTGGAATGAACCAAAACATTTAAATTGTAGATTAATAAAGAAAACAATCCGAAACATTATATTTGCAACTCAAAACAGAATTAGGTGAGTCATTCTGCCTTCTCGCAAACCTATGCACAGTTTTTGCAAACGCAAAAACTGCAAACTTCTATTGCCCAACCTCAAAGCAAAACGTTTTTAAAAGGCTTAGTTGGTTCGTCATTATCGTTTGTAGTGTCAAGTGTTTTTAAAGAAACGGAAAAGCCATTTTTATTGATTTTTAATGATAAAGAAGAGGCCGCACATTATTTAAATGATTTAGAACAACTTTGTAATGATAAAGATGTACTGTTTTACCCCGGAAGCTACCGCAGGCCTTACGATATTGAGGAAACAGACAATGCTAATGTACTCCTTCGGGCCGAAGTTTTAAACCGTATCAATTCGCAAAAAAAACCTGCCATTATTGTTACTTACCCTGATGCCCTTTTTGAGCAGGTGGTAACTAGAAAAGAGCTAGAACGGAGCACCCTGAAGGTAGCATTGGGAGATAAACTGTCCATTGACTTTGTAAATGAAGTGCTTTTTGAATATCAGTTTAAGCGTGTTGATTTTGTTACCGAGCCTGGAGAGTTTTCCGTACGTGGTGGTATTGTAGACGTATTTTCATTTTCGCATGATGAACCCTACCGTATTGAATTTTTTGGCGAGGAGGTGGATAGTATCAGAACTTTTGATGTAGAAACACAGCTGTCTATTGAGCAGACCAAGAAAATCAACATCATTCCCAACGTAGCAAATAAATTGTTGCAAGAAAGCCGTCAGAGTTTTTTAAAATACGTTGCTCAAAAAACGGTGGTTTGGTTAAAAAATGCTGATTTGTTTTTCTATAGGATAGATGATTTTTATACAAAGGCAGAAGAAGCTTTCAAAAAGCTTTCAATAGATATTAAACATGCTACTCCTAGTGAATTATTTTGTAATTCAACCCTGCTAAAAAGACAATTACTGGAATTTTCAATAGTTGAGTTTGGCACGACAACAGTTATGTCAAGTACAAGTGAGTCAGCACATAAAATTGAATTTAGCACCACACCGCAACCCGCATTTAACAAACAATTCAATCTTTTAATAGAAGATTTAAATAAAAACCACAAAAGCGGTTACACCAATTATATTGCATGTGTAAGTGAACAACAGGCTAAGCGTTTTCATGATATTTTTGACGATTCGCATTTGGACGTTAGTCCGTATAACACCGTTTTATTGTCTTTGCATCAAGGGTTTATTGACCATGATGGCAAAATAGTATGCTATACTGACCATCAAATTTTTGAACGCTATCATAAATTCCACTTAAAAAATGGATATGCCAAAAAGCAAGCCATTACCTTAAAGGAACTTACAAATTTAAGTATGGGCGATTACGTAACCCATATTGATCATGGCATTGGGCGTTTTGGTGGGCTTCAAAAAATAGATGTTGAGGGCAAGAAACAAGAGGCCATTAAATTGATTTATGGTGAGCGCGATGTTTTATATTTAAGTATCCATTCGCTTCATAAAATCACAAAATTTAATGGTAAAGATGGCAAGCCGCCAAAAATCTACAAACTTGGCAGCAAAGCATGGAAAACCTTAAAGGAAAAAACAAAGTCGCGCGTAAAGCATGTAGCCTTTAATCTCATAAAACTTTATGCAAAGCGTAAAACTGAAAAGGGTTATCGATATAATCCAGACAGTTATATGCAACACGAGTTGGAGGCATCCTTTATTTATGAAGATACGCCAGACCAAAGCACGGCTACTGCTGACATTAAAATCGATATGGAAAGCGAACGCCCGATGGATAGACTGGTTTGTGGCGATGTTGGTTTTGGTAAGACCGAGGTGGCAATTCGCGCGGCATTTAAGGCCGTAGACAACGGGAAGCAGGTTGCTGTGCTCGTACCAACAACCATTTTGGCGTATCAGCATTCAAGAACGTTTAGGCAACGTTTAAAGGATTTCCCGGTAACGGTAGATTATCTAAACCGATTTAGAACGGCCAAAGAAAAACGCGAAACTTTGGACGCTTTAGAAAAAGGCCAAGTGGATATCATCATAGGTACGCATCAGCTGGTAAATAAAAATGTAAAGTTTAGAGATTTAGGGCTGCTCATTGTTGATGAAGAGCAAAAGTTCGGCGTGGCTGTGAAAGAAAAACTTAAAACTTTAAAAGATAATGTTGATGTTTTAACCTTAACCGCAACCCCAATCCCCAGAACACTTCAGTTCAGTTTAATGGCGGCGCGCGATTTATCAGTTATCACAACGCCACCGCCAAACAGATACCCCATTGAAAGCCATGTTATCCGCTTTAATGAAGAAGCCATCCGTGATGCCATCCGCTATGAAATTGAACGTGGTGGCCAAATTTTCTTTATCCATAACCGCATTGAAAATATTAAGGAAGTGGCAGGCATGATCCAGCGGTTGGTGCCCGATGCTAAAATTGGTATTGGGCATGGGCAAATGGATGGTAAAAAACTAGAACAACTCATGCTGTCTTTTATGGATGGCGGTTTTGATGTGCTTGTAAGCACCACTATTGTAGAAAGTGGATTGGATGTGCCAAACGCCAACACTATTTTCATCAACAATGCCAATAATTTTGGACTCAGCGATTTGCACCAAATGCGCGGACGAGTTGGACGAAGCAACAAAAAAGCTTTCTGCTATTTTATAACTCCCGAATATTCTGCAATGACCGAAGATGCGCGAAAACGCATTACAGCACTAGAACAATTTACAGAATTGGGCAGTGGTTTTAACATCGCGATGAAAGATTTGGAAATTCGTGGAGCTGGCGATTTATTGGGCGGTGAGCAAAGTGGGTTTATCAATGAAATAGGGTTTGATACTTATCAGAAAATATTGAACGAAGCCATAGAGGAGTTAAAAGAAAACGAATTCAAAGACCTTTATAACGAGCCTGAGGAAAATAAGATTTATGTAAAAGATGTTACTATAGATTCCGATTTTGAGTTGCTTTTCCCAGATAGTTATATCAATAACATTACAGAACGCCTAAATCTCTATACCCAACTTAACGACCTTAAAACGGAAACGGAATTGTTTACCTTTGAGAAGGAATTAATTGACCGATTTGGGGAATTGCCAAAACAAGTGACCGATTTGTTAGACAGTGTCCAAATAAAGTGGTTGGCCACAAAAATTGGATTTGAAAAGGTTGTGATGAAAAAAGGAAAACTCCTCGGTTATTTTATTAACGACCAACAAAGTAGTTTTTATCAAAGCAACAATTTTACCAAGGTACTGCAGTTTGTTCAAGCACATCCAAATGCTTGTAAAATGAAGGAAAAGCAAACTCGGAACGGTTTACGCTTAATGTTGACTTTTGATAATATTAAAACTGTAAAGCAGGCTTTGGGTGCTTTACAAACTATTGTGGCTTAATTATTGTTTCAACAAACAAAACGACTTTAAAATATTGAAACACATACTTTTTTTAACGTTTTTATTACCCAGCATCCTTTTAGGGCAACACACCATTAAAGGTGTATTTTCTCCTCCCGGGGATTATGATGTAGCACTTTTGTATAAAGCAACCCCAACGGTTTCAAAGTATATTTCCAATGCCGAAATAAAGGAGGACGGTAGTTTTGCGTTCAAACTGGACTCAACTGCAACCAATGGTATTTATCGCTTGGTTTACGCCATTCCCCAAGAGGATTATAATTTTGATATTATTTATAACGGAAAAGAGGATATCGAGGTCAATTTCAATTCTGAAACAGGAGTTAATTTTGTAAAATCGGTTGAAAATAAACTAGTGGCTTCCTACACCAACAGCATGTCAAAAGTCACGCAAAGTATAGCTAATTATTTCAGTCAGAAAAGTAAAGATACGATGGCTCTCAAGGCTATTTTTAAAACCCAGAGAGAAGCCCAATTAAATTTTGAAAAGGCTGCTAAAGGAACCATAGCTTTAGAATTTATTAAAGCCAATAAGCCCTTTATTCCCAATAAAGCATTAAATGTTGAAACCTACATTAAGCAATTGGAATATCATTATTTCGACCATGTGGATTTCACGAATAAAACACTTCAGAGTTCCAGCTTTTTGCAAGAACGAATGCTTAATTATGTTTTTGGAACAACCGATCAAACAAAAAATGATGCCGAAAATTATCGAACTAACATTGATGTTGTATGGGATAAAATGAAGGTTGCGCCACCAAAAGTAAAGCGTATACTATTGGTTGATCTTTGGCAACAAATGGCGGATTTGGGCCATGATTCGGTGGCAAACTATATTTCAGATAATTATTTAATGGACATTGCCATTGAATTAAACGACCAAGATCTTGTACATACGTTAATATTGTATAAAGACACCTCAATAGGAAGTGAAGCACCAGATTTTGACGTAAAGGTGAAAGAAAACGGCAATTTAGTAGCCAAAAAAATGAGCGATTTAAAACTGGCCAAAAACTATATTCTGGTTTTTTGGAGCAGTACCTGCTCGCATTGCATGGCTGAAATTCCGGAATTGTTTGAGTTTGTAAAGGCGCTAGAGCCTGGGCAAGTGAAAGTTATCGCCATTGGTTTGGAAGATAAAGCAGACCGCTCTAAATGGGAAAAGACCATATTAAAATTACCCAATTTTATTCATGTTTATGGCGAAGGCAAATGGGACAATGAAATTGGCGATAGCTATGGCGTAACTGCAACACCAACTTATTTTATTTTAAATAAGAAAAAGGAAATAGTTGATAAGCCTATAAACCTTGAAGCTTTAAAGGACTTTTTTGAAAGCGTGGATTAACCTAACAGTCCTGCCTTTATGGGAATTAATAATGATAAAAAGCATTTTCTAAATGCTCGATGATAAATTGCTTATCCTCTTTTACAATAGCAATAATATCAAACCGTACTTCAACATCCAATCCGTTAACGGTAACGTATTCATCTACAGCTTTTACCAACCGTTGAATTTGCTTGGTTTTTACAAAATCTTGTGGGTTTCCAAAATCAGCCCTAGAGCGTGTTTTTACTTCAATAACCGCTAAAATATCGCCTTTTTGGGCAATAATGTCCACTTCAGCTTTATCAAAACGGTAATTGCGTTCAGTAATATCATAACCGTTTTTTAACAAAAAATCCGCGGCCAATTGTTCGCCTTTTTTACCAAGTTGGTTGTGTTGCGCCATATGGCTAATGTAAGGTTTATTTTGTGATTCAATTCTTGAATTGGAAGTTATTAAAGAGCGTTTTTCATGAAATCGTTTTTAGACAAGACTAAAAATATATTTACCTTAAAGTAAATTCTTTGTATCTTTGTCTAATAAAACTCTTGTATGGTAACACGTTCAGAAGAAAATTATTTAAAAACGATCTACCATTTAGGTAAGCAAGGCACCATTGCGGTGAGCACAAATGCCATTGCTGAAAAAATGGAAACCAAGGCTTCATCAGTTACTGATATGGTTAAAAAATTGGCCGAAAAAAACTTGGCCAACTATATAAAGTACCAAGGGGTTACTTTAACAAATGAAGGTCGTTTAGCTGCAGCTTTGGTTATCAGAAAACACCGTCTTTGGGAACTGTTTTTAGTTGAAAAACTCAACTTTTCTTGGGATGAGGTTCATGAGGTAGCCGAACAGTTAGAACATATTAAGTCGTTAAAATTGGTCAACGAATTGGACGCATTTTTAGGTTATCCTACACACGACCCACATGGCGATCCTATACCTGATAAAGATGGAAACTATTCGCCAATAAATAGCGTCAATATTCTGGATTTAGATACCGGAAAAGAGGGTATTTTAGCATTTGTAAAAGATTCGTCCGATGTTTTTCTGAAGTATTTAAACAAGAACAATTTGGCTTTGGGAGATACGATTAAGGTTCTAGACTTTGAACCTTTTGATAATTCATTGACCATAGAAACGAAAACGCAAAAGATGATCATTTCAAACGAAGTGGCCCAAAATTTATATATAAGTCTGTAACATGGATAGCTATAATCCCATAACCGCTTTAATTATATTCTTTATTGGTGCATTGTTGTTATACATACTTTTTCGGCCAGTAAAAGGATGGTTTTGGATTCTCAAGAAAAATTTTAAGAGCAACAAAAAAATCATTATAGAAGATATTTTAAAGCAAATCTATCATTTTGAAAATTCAGGAAACAAGATAGATATGAAAACCTTGGTTCAGGTTTTGGATTTCAACAACCAAAGTATTGTTGAAGCCATTAAACAAATGACGGTGAATGATTTGATTTACTCAGAATCTGATGTCTTAAAACTTACCGAAGCTGGTCGTAATTATGCTTTGCGAATAGTGAGGGTGCACCGACTTTGGGAACGCTATTTAGCTGATAAAACAGGTTTTCATAAAACGGAATGGCACGACAGGGCCGAATCTATGGAGCACCGTTTAAGCCATGATGAAGCTGAAGAATTGGCTTTGCATCTGGGAAATCCAAAGTTCGACCCGCATGGTGACCCCATCCCGACAAAAACTGGTAAAATAGCACAGATAAAGGGTGTTGAGTTGCCATTGCTGCCAGTTGGCTCAGTGGGAAGGATTACCCATATTGAAGACGAACCTGAAATTATTTATAAACAGATTTTGGCGGAAAGAATCCATATTGGGTCTTTTTTGAAGGTAGTTGAAAATAATGCTACCCGAATTGTGTTTCAGTCGGAAGGCGAAGAGTTTGTTTTGGCACCTATTGTGGCTGCAAATTTAACCGTGGCACCACTTGAAAAAGAAGTTGTTGTAGAAGAAAATATAGCCAGACTGTCGAGCTTGAATGAAGACGAAACCGCTAAAATTATTGGAATATCAAGGGAAAGTAGAGGTGAAAGTAGAAGACGTCTGTTAGACTTAGGATTTGTAAAGGGTTCTGATGTTAGCATCGATTTAATAAATCCATTGGGAGAGCCGCACGCCTATTTAATTAAAGGAACATCCATTGCATTGCGCAAAGACCAAGCGGCAAAAATTTTAATTAAAAAACATTAAGCTATGGAAAATAAAGTTAAGAGTGCTTGCGAAACATGCGAACATTTTAATGCTGATGGCTTAAAGAAATTGGGCATCCATACTACTAATTTTGATTTTGTTGTGGCGTTGGCCGGTAACCCAAATACAGGAAAAAGTACTGTTTTTAATTCTTTAACGGGTTTGCGCCAACATACTGGAAACTGGCCTGGAAAAACGGTTACAAGGGCCGAAGGAGGTTTTGAGTATAATACCAAAAAATATAAATTGGTTGATTTACCAGGTACTTACTCGTTGCTTTCAACATCGGAAGACGAAGCAGCAGCTAGGGATTTCATCCTTTTCGGAAAACCAGATGTAACGGTAATTGTTGCTGATGCCAACCGTTTGGAGCGTAACCTAAATTTAGTTCTTCAGATTTTAGAAATCACCAATAAAGTGGTTTTGTGTTTAAACTTAATGGACGAAGCAAAACGCAATAACATATCTATAGATGTTCGAACCTTGTCACGCGATTTGGGCATTCCCGTTGTACCAACAAGTGCCAGATTTAATCAAGGCATTCCAGAGTTAATACAAACAATTAGTGAAGTGGCAAGTGGCGATATTGTTTGCAAGCCACATCGTATAAAAAATGTTCCCGAAAACATTGAGAAGGCAGTTAAAACTTTATCCGCTGAAATAGAAAAGGAGTTTCCCGATATTCCTAATAGCCGTTGGATTGCTTTCAGATTATTGGAAGGCGACAAGCAAATTATTAATGCATTGAGGACGGGTGAACTAGTATAATATTTGAAACAAATGAAGGAGAATAATATTGATAATATCATTGAACTTTCCAACGAATTGCGCTGGCAAATTGGCGATGAGTTTCATGATAATTTAACCGAGAGTATTTACGCCGATGCAGCTGATATCGTTAAAGATACAGTTACGACAAATGATTCGGAAAAACGCTTCCGCTTGGATGCAAAAATCGATAAAATAGTAACCAGCAAAATCTTTGGATTTCCTATCATGTTTTTAATACTAGGGGTGGTACTTTGGTTGACCATTGTTGGTGCAAACTACCCGTCCTCTATGTTGGCCAATTTATTGCTCGACACCATTCACCCAGCATTAAAAAGTGGGGCAGCCAGTGTCGGGATGCCCTGGTGGCTTGACGGGTTTCTAATAGATGGCGTTTATCTGGCAGTGGCTTGGGTTATTGCGGTCATGCTACCACCAATGGCCATATTTTTTCCTATGTTTACCTTGCTTGAAGATTTTGGTTATTTACCTCGTGTGGCGTTTAATCTCGATTCTTTGTTCAAAAAATCAGGTGCGCATGGTAAACAAGCGTTAACTATGAGTATGGGTTTTGGTTGTAATGCGGCTGGTGTTGTGGCAACCAGAATTATTGATAGCCCGAGAGAGCGTTTAATAGCCATCATTACCAATAATTTTTCATTGTGTAATGGACGCTGGCCGACACAAATACTTATAGCAACCATCTTTATTGGCGCAATAGTGCCTAAATCATTTTCAAGTTTAGTATCCTTATTGGCGGTAATAGGTATTGCGGTTTTGGGTATGGCGTTTATGTTTGGTGTGTCGTGGGCATTATCAAAAACGGTTTTAAAAGGTGAAGTGTCCACCTTTAATTTGGAATTGCCACCGTACAGACCACCTCGATTTTGGAAAACACTTTACACTTCATTGATTGACAGAACCTTAATCGTTTTATGGCGGGCTATAGTGTTTGCTGCACCTGCGGGAGCAGTTATTTGGTTGATTTCAAATATTCATTTAGGTGATGAAAGTATTGCCGCATGGGCCATACATGGAATGGACGGTTTTGGATTTCTTTTAGGGTTGAACGGAGTGATTTTATTGGCTTACATAGTGGCCATACCAGCCAACGAAATTGTAATCCCAACGGTTTTAATGCTCACCGTTTTGGTTACAGGCATTGGTGGCGGTGAAGGTGCTGGTGTTATGTTTGAGCTGGATTCTATGAATGCCACAGGGGATATTTTGCGGGCAGGAGGATGGACGCTTCTAACGGCCATTAACTTGATGCTTTTTAGTTTGCTCCATAACCCATGTAGTACAACCATTTATACCATTTATAAAGAAACCAAAAGTGCAAAATGGACTGTGGTAGCGTCAATAATGCCAGTTATTTTAGGGTTTATCGTAACCTTTTTAGTGGCTCAAATTTGGAGGCTACTTGCAGCTTAATTAACCGTATATCTCAAACCAAGAAATAGGCGTCTGCCTTGGTTTGGGGCATAAACATAAGATGGATCAAAAGTCAGTGCATAAGGGTTTTCATCGGTTGCAATAACGTTTCCTTGGTTATCTAATGCAACATTTTTATCAAAAGGGTCTTCTGAGCGCGCAATAATGAAGGGATTTCCTTTATTCGGTGTCCAGTTTAGCAAGTTTTTTACACCGCCATAAAGTTCAAAGTTTTTAATTCCGTTATAGGTAAATTGAATATTTTGAATGCTCCATGTTGGCGCATAGTTGCTTCGGGGGTCTAAATCACCCAATGTTGGTAATCGCATGGGGCCGTAAATATTTCCTGTATAATCAATTGATAACTTTGAGGGGTAATTTTTATATGAGACTGACCAAACCCCAGTAAAGCGTTCAGTTAATATTTGTCTGGTTTTAACTCCGTTTTCTTTTTGAGATACATCCTGAAAAGTTGCACCTAAAGAAGCTTTAAGGTTTGGATCAAAAATGGCGTCGATATTAAAGCTTAAGCCTTTGGATGTAGATGTTCCTTTCAAATTGTCATAAATAATTTGGTTCGGGTTGGTATCATAATCTGGAATGATGGCATTTGTAAAATGGGTATACCATAATGAGGCATCAAATGTATAATGATGACCTGATTTTGAAAGCACCTTCTTTAAATAGTTTAATGTAATGTTATAAGACTGTTCTGGTTTAAGCTCATTCTGAATTATTACATCTCTAGCACCTGTTAATGCAGCATGTTCCTCGGTAAAAAGGTTTACAACTCTAAATCCTGTTCCTGCATTTAGCCTAATAATATCATTTTTTGATGGTTTGAATCTATAGGCTATTCGCGGCGTGAAAATTGAGGCATGTCTTTTATCATAATCGTAACGTGCACCTAAAAGCAAGTGTTGTTTTTCGTCAATCCTAATTTCATCTTGTGCAAAAATTGATGGGATGGCAACCTCGTCGGCATTTTCTGTGGCAGGAGTATTATCGTCATAAAAATTGTATCGGCCGGCTAAGCCAAAAAGTAAATCGTGGGCACGCAATTGCTTGTCCCAAATGAACTGCCCAAAAGCAATTTGCTGTTTTGCCAGATAAGGCATATCTCCATAAACCGAGTTTTGGTCATGATTAGAATATGAAAATTGAAAATTCACCTTTTCAGATATGGGTAATTCATAATTGCCAATAAGTTCATAACGAGAGGTGTATATACTTTCACCATAAACTTCATTGCCACCCCTATAATTTTTGTTCCATTGCATTTCTCCACCCCATCTATCTTCATAAAAGTACCGCCCCGCCAATGAGAAAATTTTGCTATTTTTTCTTATAAAACTCCACTTTTGGAAAATTGAAATGCGGTCTTGTAGAGTTACGTCGGTAAAGTTGTCATTGTTGTTGTCAATTGGATTTGAATAATTAAAGTAGTTGACTCCAACTAAAACATTTGCTTTATTACTAATATTGCTTTTAAAGCCTAAATCCAAATTTCCCTCACCCCAACCGCTCACAAATCCGTCGGCAAAAAAAGTAGGCGCTTTAAAAAATTGTTTGGTGGTAATATTTATTAAGCCACCAACAGCTTCACTGCCATAAAGTGATGAAGCAGGGCCTTTAACTACCTCAACTTGTTCGATTAAAGAATTAGGTATGCCCGATAATCCGTAAACTGTAGAGAGCCCGCTTACAATAGGCATGCCGTCAATTAAAACCAAAGTATAGGGTCCTTCAAGCCCATTTATATGGATGTCTCCCGTATTGCAAACATTACAATTAAGTTGGGGCCTTACACCGTTTACATTTTGAAGAGCCTCAAAAATGTTGGGTGTTGGATTCTTCTTGAAAAAGGTTGGTGAATAGACCTCTACAGGAACTGGGCTTTCAAGGCGTGAGACCGACTTTAAGGTGCCTGTAATGATGACTTCGTTTAATAATTCAGAATCCTCTAAATCAAAATTGACGACTAAGGTCTTTTCATTATTTATTGTAATCTGTTTTTTTACTTTTTTATAGCCTGTAAATGAGGCTACAATTGTATGGTTTCCATAAGGCACATCAGTTATTGTGTACCCTCCCATTTCGTTTGATGATGTTCCTTTTGAAGTGTTTTCCAAATAGACATTTACGTAAGGCAACGATTCATTTGAAGATGTAACCATGCCAGTAATTTTTTGAGCATTAATGGATAATGAAAACAGGGCGAGAACAAAAACTAAATGCTTCATCAATTTATATTTTTGCAAATATAAATATAAATTTAGACAAGACTAAAAATTATTTAAGGTATATTTAAATTTAAAAAGTGTTGTTTAAGAAAACATATGGGGTTGTGATGGATTTAATCGTTTAATACCATTAAAAAAGGCGTTCATGTCTTTACTTGAAATAAGTGTTACAAAGCATATTTTTAATTTGGCCACCAGTATACTGGTGATAAAAAGGGGAAAACTTAAGAATTACTATTTTAAACTAATGACAACCACAATCATCACTTCCACCGCAGGCTTTTTTCGATTTGGACTTTTTAAAGAAGAATTTTTTCACTAAAAACGCAATAGCCAAAACGAGAGCCGAAAATACGAGTATGTATTGTACAATGGTGTTCATGTGTTTTTAAGTCGGATTCAATTCATTTTCATTTCAAAAACTGAAAAGCGATTAAAGCGGTTACGTATGCAATGCCACTCATGACAAAAAGCTGCAAAATTGGCCATTTCCAACTATTGGTTTCTCTTTTTACAATGGCAAGCGTACTCATACATTGCATGGCAAAAGCATAAAAAAGCAATAAGGATATGCCAGAGGCAAAATTAAATAATGGCCCACCTAAAATTGGGTTTACCTCTGCGGCCATTCGGTTTTTTATGGTGGCCTCATCGTCATTTCCAACACTGTAAATTGTGGCAAGGGTTCCAACAAAAACTTCTCGGGCTGCAAAACTGCTTACAATGGCAATGCCAATTTTCCAATCATAACCCAGTGGCCTAATAACAGGCTCAATGGCTCTTCCAGTAATCCCGATAAAGGAATGCTCAAGCTTGTGCGACGCAATTTTTTGGTCCAATTCGGCTTGGCTTAAATTTTCAGAAGCGTATTCAGTCCTTATAATTTTCTCTGCATTATTAAATTGTTCGCCAGGACCGTAAGATGCCAAAAACCATAGAATAATGGAGATAGCCAATATAATTTTTCCTGCCCCAAAAACAAACGATTTGGTTTTTTCAATAACCGTCAATACCACATTTTTGAATAGTGGTAATTTATAATTGGGCATTTCTACCACAAAAAACGTTTTGCTTCTTATTTTTAAAACCTTGTTCAAAATTTTTGCCGAAAGTATGGCGGCCCCAAAACCAATGAGGTACAAAAGCATAAGCGTTAACGCTTGGTAGCCTAAACCAAAAATTCTTCCTTCGGGGATGACCAAAGCAATGATGATTAAATAAACGGGCAGTCTGGCGGAACAGGTTGTAAAAGGTGTTACCAAAATAGTGATTAATCGTTCTTTCCAACTTTCAATATTTCTGGTGGCCATTATGGCCGGAATGGCGCAGGCAGTACCCGAAATTAAAGGCACAACACTTTTTCCGCTTAACCCGAAGCGACGCATAATGCGGTCCATTAAAAAAACCACACGGCTCATATACCCACTTTCTTCCAAAACGGAAATAAACAGAAATAAAAATGCAATCTGTGGAATAAAAATGACGATGCCTCCCAATCCAGGTATAATACCTTCGGCCAATAAATTACTGAATGCACCTTCAGGCAATTGTTCTTTTGCCCATTCGCTGAGTGATGCAAAGGCACTATCAATAAAGTCCATGGGCACGCTGGACCAGTCGTAAATGGCTTGAAAGATGGTCAATAAAATGATAAAGAAAATGGCATAGCCCCAAATTTTATGGGTTAGGATTCTATCGAGTTTAGTACGCAAATCTTTAGCTTGTGAAACATCAATGGTTTGGCCAACTCTAAGCACATCATTTATAAACTGATAGCGCCTAATGGTTTCTTTTTGCTGCAACCGCTTTAAGTCCGATTTACTTTTTGTTTTAAAATTGGCTACAGCGTCAATTTCATTTCTGTCCGTTTTTCCGAAGTTAACATCTTGGGTAATAACCAGCCAAAGTTTGTAGAGCAATTGGTTTGGAAAGGCCTTTTGAAGATTTTCAAAATAGTCTTTATCAACTTCAGAAGCATTCAAACAAGGAGAAACAGAAATATCCTTGTAGTTCGCAATAAGGTTTTTCAAGTCATCAATACCCTCTTTTTTTCTGGTACTTACTAAGGCGATTTTGGTTTTAAGCTGTTCTTCTAAGTATTTTATGTCCAATGAAATACCCTTGTAAGACATACGGTCTGCCATGTTGATGACAAGAATTGACGGTATTTCAAGGTCTTTAATTTGGGTGAAAAGTAATAGGTTTCGCTTTAAATTTTCAACGTCGCTAACCACAACGGCCACATCGGGGAAATCTTTATTATTTTTATTTAAAAGCAGTTCAATCACCACATTTTCATCAAGCGACGATGCGTTTAAACTATACGTGCCGGGTAGATCGATAATGTGCGCTTTAACACCCCGAGGAAGTTTACAAATCCCCTCTTTTTTTTCAACGGTTATGCCTGGATAATTACCTACTTTTTGGTTCAATCCTGTTAGGGCATTAAACACTGAGGTTTTTCCGGTATTGGGGTTACCAATTAACGCAACATTTATCTGTTTACTCATGCACTGCTTTTTCAATTAGAATATGAATTGCTGTTTCTTTTCTAATGGCAAGATGCGATCCATTGATGTTGAGGTACATTGGGTCTTGAAAAGGAGCCAACTGAACAAGCTCTACAGAATTACCAGGCAAACAACCCATTTCCAACAATTTTAATGGAATGTGAACGGACGAAACATCCTTTATTATGGCACGTTCGCCACGTTTTAAATTTGCTAATGTATCTTGCAAGCTTATTTAGATTGATTTTAAAGAAGCAAAAGTAAGGTAAAATTTTAGGCTAAAAAAATTGTTTGATATAAACTATTTGGCGTATTCCTCTTTTAAAATCTCAATGTCTTTTAATAAGCGGTCAATATCTTCCTTGTTCGTGCCATCGTAAAACCCCCTAATTTGGCGTTTTTTGTCAATAAGCATGAAGTTTTCGGTGTGTATCATGTCAAAAGGACTAGCATACGGATTGTCTTTCACAGCCAAATAGCTTTTTCGGGCAAGATCGTAAATTTGTTTTTTATCGCCCGTAACCAAATTCCACTTTTTGTCATTCACTCCCTTTTTTAAAGCATATCTTTTAAGTTGGGCAACAGTGTCAATTTCTGGAGTAACAGAATGTGAGAGCAGCATAACGTCGTCGTCATTCAAAATTTCGTTTTGAATGTCAACCATGTGATCTGTCATAATGGGGCAGATGGTTTGGCAAGTTGTGAAAAAGAAATCGGCAACGTAAATTTTATCTTTGTAATCGTCTTGGGTTACAGTTTTCCCGTTTTGGTTCACAAGGCTAAAATCAGTAATTTTATGATACTTTTTTTGGTATTGAAGGGTACTGTCAACAAGGTCAGTACTCACCATAGCAGGTTGATAAATAGGTAGAGGCTGGTATACATTTAGCGTATTATAAATGATGGTAACAATGATTACCGATATAATTAGGAAAACAATTCCGAAGATTTTATAGTCTTTAAAAAAATTTAGCATTTCTGTGAACTTGAGCTTTTTGTACTAGTTGCAAAAATACAATTCATATCAGGAATAAATTGTAATTTTAGGTACATAAAAAGAAAATTACTAAGAGAGATGAAAAGAAAAGTGCTATTGCTTTTATGTCTTGTTATGGCGTTTGGTTTTTCCCAAGACTATAAAAGCTCGCTTAACTCAATTAGGGAGGCTGAGGCAAAATCTGCATTAAAAAAAATGCTTTATAAGGCCAATGAAAATACGGGAAGTTACGATTTGAAGTATCATAGGTTAGAATTTACCATTGACCCTTCAGTGGCCTTTATATCGGGTTCTGTTACATCCTATTTTGTGGCCAAAGAAAATTTAAGCGAAATCACTTTTGATTTAGCGAGTAACATGGCGGTTTCAGAAGTCATGCAACGTGGCAGTTCGCTTAGTTTTATACAGAACGCCAATGATGAGTTAGTGGTTACATTACCAGTTTTACAAAATGCAGCCGTTTTGGATTCGCTGACCATAAGTTATTCTGGAAACCCTGTGAGTTCCGGCTTTGGTTCTTTCGAGCAAAATCAACATGCGGGCGATCCCGTTATTTGGACCTTGTCTGAGCCCTATGGAGCAAAAGGTTGGTGGCCGTGCAAACAGGATTTAATTGATAAAGCAGATTCTATAGATGTATTTATTACAACACCAAAATTGAATCCTTCAAATGAAGAATATATTGCCGTTTCCAACGGTTTGGAACAAAGCCAAATTACCAATGGAGCCAATAAAACAACACATTTTAAGCACCGTTACCCCATTCCGGCTTATTTAGTTGCCATAGCAGTAACAAATTATGAGGTGTATTTGCATACAGTTCCAAACAACGGAAATCCTTTTGATATTGTAAACTATGTTTATCCAGAAAATTTGGCTTCAGCTCAATCCAGTACGGCCATAACGGTAGATATCATGGATTTGTTTGCCAATTTATTTGAAGAGTATCCTTTTGCCAATGAAAAATACGGGCATGCACAATTTGGCTGGGGCGGTGGCATGGAACATACCACAGTATCGTTTATGGGAAACTTTAGTCGGGGTTTAATTGCGCACGAATTGGCACATCAATGGTTTGGCAACAAAATTACCTGCGGAAGTTGGAAAGATATTTGGCTAAACGAAGGTTTTGCGACCTATTTAGCAGGTTTAACGATAGAAAACCTGGATGGAAATACGGCATTTAGTTCTTGGAAACAACAGCTTAACAGCTCCATTACATCTGCACCAAATGGGGCGGTATATCTTTCAGATGCTGACACAACCAGTGTGGGCCGAATTTTTAATAGTCGATTAAGCTACAACAAGGGTGCCATGGTGTTACATATGATAAGGAAAAAGCTAGGTGATGCAGTTTTTTTTCAAGGCATGAAAGATTATTTGGTGGATGTAAATCATGCATACGGTTACGCAAAAACGGAAGATTTTATTGCAATCATGGAAACTGTTTCCGGTGAAAATTTAAATGAATTTTTCAACGATTGGCTCTATAATCAAGGATATCCAACTTATACAATTCATTGGAGCCAGCCATCAACAAACCAAGTTCAAATTAATATTTCTCAAACCCAAAGTGATGCTTCTGTATCATATTTTGAAGCTCCAATACCCTTAAGGCTAAAAGGAACATTGGGTGAAACTTTGGATATAATACTAAATAATACAGCGAATGACGAAGATTTTTTCAATGCAGTTAATTTTACCGTAGCATCTGTTGAATTTGACCCTGATTCAGATCTTATTTCAAAAAATAATACGGTAATCTTGGGTGTAAATCAACCAGATTTAAAGTCACAGTTGTCGCTCTATCCAAACCCAACTTCTGAGGATATAACTATAGAAAAACCTGAAAGTTTAAATATTACAGAAATTAAAGTGTTTAACGCACTTGGGCAACTGCTATATCAATCCAATTGGTCTCCAAGTATCAAAACATCTTTATTTTCGTCGGGCGTTCTTTTTGTCAAATTATACACAAACCAGGGCACAATTAATAAAAGCGTGTTAAAAAACTAGGCAATAGATTATATATGTTTTCTAACTGAATCTAAAACCTTACTTTTGTGCGATTATAAAAAATTGTTACAAGATTTATGGAGTTTGTTATAAAAATATCCCAATTTTTGTTGAGCCTTTCACTGCTTATAATCTTGCACGAGCTCGGACATTTTCTTCCCGCAAAGGCGTTTAAAACTAGAGTGGAAAAATTTTATCTGTTTTTTGATATAAAGTTTTCTTTGTTTAAAAAGAAAATTGGTGAAACGGTATATGGAATAGGTTGGTTGCCATTGGGAGGTTACGTGAAGATTTCTGGGATGATTGACGAAAGCATGGACACCGAACAAATGGCCCAAGAACCGCAGCCATGGGAATTTCGTTCTAAGCCAGCATGGCAGCGATTAATTATCATGCTTGGTGGTGTAACGGTTAACTTTTTGCTAGCAATTTTGATATATATTGGCATGAGCTATTATTACGGAGAGCGTGTTTTGCCAGTTGAAAATATAAAGGACGGTTTAGCCATTGAAAGTACCGTAGCCAACAAAGCAGGATTGCAAACGGGAGATAAGATTTTAGCTGTTGATGGCGAAAAAATCGAAACCTTTTCCCAGATTTCTGAAAAAGTATTGTTTGGAAGTCAGGTTTTAATTGAACGAGACGGGGTCAAGTCTACCATAACCATGCCCGAGGATTTTCTCGCTCAATTAATGGATTCAAAGGAAAGAGGGTTCATCAATTTAAGGCAACCATTCATTATTATGGAAGTGCCGGATACTTCATATAACAAGGCTAGCGGATTTAAAAAAGGTGACATTCTTTTAGCTGTAAACAACCATGAAACCAAATACATTGACGAGGTTAAAGAAGCTTTAGATGGCTTAAAAGGCCAAGAGGTAACGGCAACTGTGAAAAGAGATAATCAAAATATTAATTTGCCACTTAAAATAAATGAGGAGGGTAAGTTGGGTCTTGTATATGCCGCAGCTTCCACCTCAGAAACTTTAGAGGCTTTGGGTTATTATGATTATGTAACCAAAGAATATGGTTTTTTCGAATCATTTCCTGTTGGCCTTAAAAAGACCAAAGAAAGACTTTCTTCATACTGGGACCAATTGGCTGCAATTTTTACGCCAAGTACAGGGGCTTATAGAGGAGTTGGTGGGTTTAAGGCCATTTATGATATTTTCCCAAGTTTCTGGAGCTGGCAAGTATTTTGGACCATAACGGCTTTCTTATCCATCATGCTAGGCGTATTAAACTTATTGCCCATTCCGGCATTAGATGGAGGCCACGTTATGTTTTTACTCTATGAAATGGTTTCTGGCAGAAAACCGGGCGATAAATTTATGGAATATGCGCAAATGGTTGGTTTTTTCATTTTAATAGCCTTGGTGCTTTTTGCAAATGGCAACGATATTTATAAAGCCATTTTCAATTAAATTTTTTTAAAAAACCTATTGCGTTAACTAAAAATATATATATATTTGCGCTCGCAAAAGCGAAAAGATATCTTCCTCAGTAGCTCAGTTGGTTAGAGCATCTGACTGTTAATCAGAGGGTCGTTGGTTCGAGCCCAACCTGAGGAGCTAGATTGGACAAGCCATCATTATTGATGGCTTTTTTTGTCTAATCCTTGGAAATCCGCAATTACTCTACAAAGAAGCTCTATTACTATATTCTGTTTTATGGTTCGACATTTGTTTTTTCCCAGAAGCAGTTGTTCAGGAAATAATAAACCAAGTATAGCTATTTTATCATCGTAATTTGAGTTCGTATATAAACTTGGAAGGTTACCAATAATTTGAAAGGCAGATTCAAGATGATATATATCATTGCTTGGGCGCGGATTTATGATTAGTTTGATTTGCTAATTATATCCTCCAATGAATGGGATAAAAATATTAGTCATGAAAAATCTGAAATATTTAATCATTATCACCCTTATTCCTTTGATGGGATTTGCTCAGTTTTTTTCAAAGGAAAAACTTACTAACAACGAAGATTTTGAAGTAAAAGCGCAAGAACTTGAGCCCTTTAATGACTCTATAAAAAGGACAAAGGTTCACTGGGACTTAGCGATAGGTACATTTATACCAACCAAGAATGCTAATCTTATTGGGGTAAAACCTACCTTTGGTGGTTCGGTTGGTCTTATCCACAAACAAATGACTTACGATCTTACATTTGATGTTCGTTTTACTAATACAAAAATGGAATATCAACTTGCAGATGGAACTATGACCAATCATTATTTGGGAGGTTATGTTGGGATTGATATTCTAAGGGATATTTGGACACATAATAAAAACCAAATCCTTTTACTTGGAGGCATTGGTCTGGATATGTTTGAAATTGTGCCCGGTGAATATCGTGATCCAACTTTTTTGGAAACCTTATTATTTGGTGATGATCGCGTAACAATAGAAGAATCTACAAATATTTTTTCATCGAACATAAATATTGGTCTGATGTACAGATTTTACTATAACAGGAAAAATTATTTTGGTATCAGATACAAGTATAATATTGTTAACTATAATTCAAGAAAAATCCTCACAGATGTTACGGGTAATTTTCATTCCATTACTTTAAGTTTTGGAGGAGGAATATTAGATTAATAAACGTTTATTATTAATTAAAGGGCCCTAGGTTCTAGCCCAGTGAAAGAATAAAAATTAGAAAGCCATCAATTTTGATGGCTTTTTTATACCTAATTTAAACTTAAATGGATTCTTCAGCCATACGTACAAGTTGCCAATACGGAGGCAAATAGCCTCTTTCTTTCTTAAATTGCTCTACCTTCTTAATCGTTTTAAATTTTAGGTTTTGGAATTGTTCAACAAAGTAGTTGTTTTTTAATGCGGTAACGGCATCCATTCCTTCAGGTATGATAGATTCTATACCAAATGTATTTTGAATGAAACAATAACCTTTAACAAGTCTTGCTATGGGCAATGCCCAAAGATTATAATCAAGTTTTTTGCCATTATTCGCTTCTCCTATTAGTGCATCCATAACGGCATTGTCAATATGGTCTTGAAAAAGCGTTTCTTTATTTCTCCACTCGCCCACGACGCTAAGTGCAGGATCATACTCTAAATCGGAAGGCATTTGTGTTAAAAAGTAATTAACACCAAAATCATGCAACCAATTAATGATTCCGTTTGAGGAGATTGTAGATTGAAATTCCCATAAATTAATACCATAATGTTTATAGGCGTATGAACCTACTTCAGAACAAAACATGGCAGAATCATCATGATAGTCCATTTTAAAATCATAAGAGATATGCCTTGTTTGGCATTCATCAAAAATAAATTTTGAGGCTTCGTAGGGAAGTGAGGGGTTAGATGTTATTTCTTGTAAATCAAATCTCGGCCTTAACACCATAAACCTTAACTTTTTGTCTTTTAAATATTCATTTAAATTAGATATGGCAACACCTCTTTCAATATGTGCTTCAACAAAATAAGGGGCATTTGTCTCTTTATCAATATGGATTAGGGCCACGTGTGAAAAATTGCCTGGATAATCGTTGCCTCTCGAAATAAAAGCAGAAACTTCAGCACCACCTCTGCTTACCAATAAATCGCCAGAATGCACTTTAATTCCAAAAACGTTTACAAATGGCGTTATAGAAGGTTCGTCTGTAACCAATGATTTAGAAATAAATTCGTTATCATTGGTTTGCAACAATATCTCTTCAGTGGCAGCTCTCATACCATAAAGTATTCGGTAAGATGTATTTCGTGCAATGGGAGAGCTCATATCCCAATGTTTTGAATCTTCCTTTAACTTTTTCCGAATCCGATTGTAGAATTTTAAATACCAATCAGATTTAATTTTTTGTGCAGCAATTAGCGGAGCTATTTTAAAAAATGATTTTTCAATCAAACCGTAAATTGTGTCATCAGGGTTGTGAACCGTGTTTTCAAGGTCACTAAAAAACACATCAGTCTCAATGGTTAGTTTTTCAACTAAAGAATCCAGTTTAAACGATTGCATTTCTTTGGCTCTTTGAAATGACTTTTCTAACGAAACCCATAATGCGTCTTGATTCCAATTGAAAGGAGTTTTTGAAGCATTATAAATTTCATTGTTGTCTTTAGTGAATGGAATAAGCAGTATGAGGTATAACGCTATTAGAGTGATAAAAAATAGACGTAATTTTTTCATGAATTTTTAATGGCTTTTCATTTATGAAAGTTAAACTTAATTATGGTAATAACTATTTTTTAATAGAAACTAATTATTCCATGAATTAAAAGTACTGTCCTTTTTTAATTAAAACGCAACAATTTGCATGCCGATTTTAAATAATAAATTTGACGGTATTTTTATAAAACCCATTATATTTATCGCTTGAAACGCAATTTTTAATTGAGGATTTTTTGGCTCCATAGTTCAAGGGATAGAACAAAAGTTTCCTAAACTTTAGATCCAGGTTCGAATCCTGGTGGAGTCACAACTTTAGGGATTTGAATAAAAAGGCTTGCCCATATGGGCAAGCCTTTTTTATTTGAAGTTTTAAGCCGATGAATCTTTTTGTACTTAAATCAGTCTGTTAAACTTACTTTTTTATTAGCTTTTTAAAAGCTAAACTGTTTTCTCCAAAAATTTTAACTGTATAAATTCCTGAACTAAGTGTGTTTATCTCAATTGTATAATCTTTAGAAGCGTTTTTGATATTGGATGAGACAATTTTTTGTCCTAAGTCATTATAAATTTCTACGCCATAAATATTATCGCCTTTAATATGGATGTAATCTAAAGCAGGATTTGGAGACATTATAACGTTGAATTTGTCGTTCCTTGATACGCTTAATGACGGTTCAAATTTAGTTGCAATCCACCTTTGGCATGGGTGGTTTGTATTGGGCCATAGTTTAACCTGATAATCAAAAGTATAAGCAAATGGTATTTCAAAAAGGTTATTCTGAATGGAGGGGTAGATTAAAATTTGACCATTGGGCGATTGTACCACTCTAAACTTTTGATTGATAGCACCAGTGTATTGATTGGTTAATAGCAGTAATTCTTCATTATTGTTTCCTGCTGCCTCAACATAAAGGCTTTCGTCTTCGTAACTCTGAATGGTATATTCACCAGTTCCTAAGGGTGTAAATAACCACTTTTGGGCGTCTTCTGTTTGATTTTCTGAATACTGATAAAGCGTTGCACCATTCACGGCATTATGGTTCTGAACATCCAGAAATTTATTGCTATTCACATTTTTAAGGGTATAATATCCTTCTTCTAAAAAATCCAGAGATATGAAAGGCCACCCGTCGGAGCCCCAATCTAATTTAGCTAGGCCTAATCTAGCTGGCCAACCTGAAGGAGGTTGATAATAGTGGAAAGTTATATAATCTGTTCCATTTTCATTGAATACCCCAATATGGCCTGGCCCAAAATAGCGATCATCAAATCCGCGGTTATCATCATGTTGTAAAACAACCGTGCCACCACTTTCGGCGCCATAAACTCTCATCTGTTTTCCTTCTTTATCTACAAATGGTCCCTTTGGATCTTGGGAGCGACCCATAACAACATAATAATCACTGTCAACACCCCTACAACAGCCCCCTTTGTTATAAAAAAGATAATAATACCCATTTCTGAAAACCATACACGCACCTTCACCTTCAGCGTAATCCCAGCTATTTGGCCCTGTCCACGAATTAGCTATAGTTTTACCTGGAATATTCCCAGCATATGTTTTAGGCTTTCCTGATATTGAATCAATCTCAGTAACAACCATGCCCCTTTCATTAAAAGACCCGTATGTCATCCATATTTTTCCATCATTACCACGAGAAAGGGCTGGGTCGATTACATTTAAGGCTATACCAGGTTGATAGGAATACAGCCCTAAAAAACCTACATCTACCCAATTATAATCTGGGTCTTCGGGGTTCAATGATTTATTGGTAACGCAGCCTATGGTAGAGGTCATGGTACCCCACTCTGAACAAGAATAGTATAAATAATATTGATTGTTCATGTAAATAATATCTGGAGCCCAAAAGTAACCATTAAAAACAGGCTGACCATTCGAGTCAGTTGCTCCATGTACATAATCATTAATCCATTCGGGGAAATCTGTTGGTGTGAAAGGTGGCGGGCCATCCTGCCATGTAACCATGTCATAGGAATATTTTGCAAACATTGCAGTTTCACTAAAAGCGTCTCCAGTTGAAAAGTACCAATATCGGTCACCACATTTTACAATACTGGATGGGTCGTGGGCTTCTGAAGGCCATGACTGAGCATATGTTTTCTTGTATAATGAAATAAAAAGAAGCATGATAAAAATAATCTTTGAGCTTCCCAAGTCCTTCATTTTGAAGTTAATTTTTTTCATCTTTTTCATTAATTTTTTTCATTTGAATTTTTATTGGTCAGACCACACGGCAAGTTCATTGCCCGAGGGGTCTAAAAAGTGAAATCTTTGCCCACCAGGAAAAGAAAAAATGTCTTTTGAGATTGTTCCTTTTGCTTTGAGTATACTTTGTTTCACGGTGTCAAGATTTTTATGGTATAGTACAATTAATGCACCATTTATAATTTTACTGTCTGTTTTTTCAAACCCACCTTCAAGGCCACTTTCCGAAAACGCTACGTAAGTTGGTCCATAATCAGTAAAAGTCCAACCGAAGCATGAGGTGTAAAAACGTTTTGTTTTCTCTAAGTCATGGGCTTTGAACTCAACATAATTAATGTGATTGTCTGGAATGTTCATTTCTTAATATTTCATTTAATCCAACCGTTCCGTTAATTTTTTAAACACTTTTTTTGGATTCTTATTTTCATAAAGAATGTCGTAAACAGCATCAATTATAGGTGTTTGCGCTTTCTTTTTGTTTTTTTGGTTAAGTACGTAGGCACTTTTGGTAGCGTAATAACCTTCGGCAACCATGCTCATTTCCATTTGGGCAGATTTTACGGTGTAGCCTTTGCCAATCATATTACCGAACATACGGTTTCTGGAAAACACGGAGTAGCCTGTAACCAACAAATCTCCCAAATATGCCGAATTATTAATGTTACGTTTCATTTTGTGTACTTTTTTTATGAAACGCTTCATTTCCCGAATGGAATTACTCATTAGCACACTTTGGAAATTATCACCATAACCCAATCCGTGTGCAATTCCAGCTGCTATGGCATATATGTTTTTTAACATTACGGCGTATTCAACACCAATAATATCGTCACTTGTTTTTGTGTTTATATAATCGCTGCTTAAGTTTTTGGCTATGGCCTTTGCCTTTTCCTCATCTGAACATGAAATGGTGAGGTACGATAATCGTTCAAGTGCCACCTCTTCAGCATGGCATGGCCCGGCTATAACGGCGATATTATCGAAAGGTACGTTGTAGGCTTCGTGAAAATGCTCACCAACCAACAAACCAGTTTCTGGCATAATACCTTTAACCGCCGATACAATGATTTTTTTGGAAATATTGACTGCTAGTTTTTCAAGCTCACTGTGTATGAAGGCAGAAGGAATTACAAAAATTAAAACATCTGCATATTCGGCAATTTCATTAATGTCGTTACTAAGCTTTAATTGTTCTAAATGAAACTCAACCGAACTCAAATAATTGGGGTTGTGCTGCTCTCGTAATAAATGTTCTTTGGTGTAAACACTTCGCATGTACCAGCCAATTTCATCTAAGTTTTCCGAAAGCATTTTTACTATGGCCGTTGCCCAACTACCTGCTCCAAAAACCGCATATTTTAAAGGTTTGTCCATTAATAATATCTTATTTAGCTCTTCAAAAATACGTAAAATATTAATCAATCTTAAGGTGCTAAAACATTAACGGTTTGTTTTTTGGCACGCGTTTTGAAACGCTTTTAATAGAAACCCAAAAAATGTTTGATTATGAAGACAATAAAAATACTTTTAAGCTTCGCATTATTTACAACACTATTTACATCTTGCTATAGAGAGGTTATTGTGGAAGAACGTGTAATAGTTGATGACTTTGTGGAGCCCGGAATTACACTTAATCAGTTACTCGGTTCTTACGAGCTTTGGTATGTTGATATTAATGCAACAAAAGGTTACGGTGTTACGCCATTTTTACAAAAGGCGTTTACTATTTCTTTCAGAAATGGTATTGTTTATGCCAATAACAACATTGTTGGATTAGGAAATAGTGGCAATGGCTATGGCATTGATGTGGGTGAATACGATGCATATGATATGATTTTGGATGTTTACCACGATATTGATGGTTTTGAAACTTTTGATGTTTACGAAATAGATGCAAATACTATTGAGCTTTACAATCCAAATAACGATACATCCTACTTTTTAGATGGTTATCAACGCAGTAATTTTGATTACGAATACGTATTTTATGATAATATCCATTATTTCTTGCAAGAATATGAGGCTTGGGAAAAAACCTTTACAAGCGACTACGGCGCCATTAACGAGTTCGATAATGAAAATTATCTTCAATTTTTAGCTGGCGGAAATGACTCGGAGTTTAGAAGTTCTCAAGACCCTGTTGGCTCTAACGTTAACAATTTATATTGGGATTACACTGGACTTTATGGTGTAGGTGATGTTGCAGGAGATTTTTACCTAAAAACTTTAACATTAGATTATGATTATTTGGGCAATGAATATTTTGAATTAAGCGTTATCAATGATGGAAAGATAGAATTATATCATCCAGTATCCGAAACAGTCTATGAATTTGAAGGTCGTGGATATATTCAATATTTAAAATCTGGGGATACAAAAGGAAAAACAACTGCGCCTCAAAACAAGATGCGTAAGTTTAGAAAAGATAAAGTAGACAACCCAAGGGAAAACACTAGGGTTAAATAAAAATTTTGGTTGGTTATTTAGTTTAGAAACCGTTTAAAACACTTTGTTTTAGGCGGTTTCTTTTTTTAAGATGTTTGCTGTTTCAGATTTAAGAATTCAAACCTTAATGTGAAGGATTTAATTTTGGGTTTGCTTATTACTATTTTGTAGTGGCTTTGTTGGCAGATAAACCTATTTGTAAAAATTCATTTCATCTAAATATTTCCAGACATGGTTTGGTAGCATGGGCTGAACGTTTTTACCTGCTTTAACAGCATTCCTTATAAAGGTTGAAGATAATTCCATAATGGGCGCATCAATAGTGTGAATGTTGCTGTGCCCATCAAATTGTGTTTCTATTTTGTTTTCTGAAATACGCGGATACATATAAATATGATGGTTTTCCAAAATGACCTCATAGTTTTTCCACTTGTGGAAATTCTTTAAATTATCCTCACCCATTATCAGTGCAAAATCGTGTTCAGGATATTTTTCCTGTAAATATGCCAAAGTGTTGACGGTGTAGTTAGGTTGTGGCAAATTGAACTCAATGTCGCAAGGCTTCAATTTTGTGTAATCTTTTGTTGCAAGATATACCATTTCTAACCTTTGGTAATCATCCAGCAAAGTGTTTTTCTTTTTAAAAGGATTGTGAGGCGTAACGACGAACCAAACTTGGTCTAAATCACTGTATTCGGCCATATGGTTGGCAATTACCAAATGCCCGATATGAATGGGGTTGAAAGAGCCAAAAAACAATCCTACTTTCAAAATCTTTGGTTTAAGAATTTATGAAGTCGCTTACTTTTTTGTAAGCTTCATCAAATGCCTTTTCTAAGTTGTCGTTCACAATAATTGTGTCAAAAAGAGGGGCTGTGGCCAATTCTGCCGAGGCTTTGGCAACGCGCATATTTATTTTGTCCTCGCTTTCAGTTTTACGTTTTTTCAAACGAATTTTCAATTCGTCAATGCTAGGCGGTTTTACAAAAATGGCCAAGGTTTCTTCAGGGAATTTTCGTTTTATGCGTAAGCCACCAGAAACATCAATGTCAAAAATAACATTCTTCCCATTGGCCCAAATACGCTCAACTTCGGTTTTTAAAGTGCCGTAAAAGTTATCTCTGTAAACCTCTTCCCATTCTAAAAACTCTTCTTTTTTTATCTTGTTCTTAAATTCTTTGGCTGATAGAAAGTAGTAATCTTTCCCATCAACTTCGGTTCCTCGTTTTTCTCTTGACGTTGCAGAAATGGAAAACTCTAAATTTAAATCTTCCAATCCCAAAAGATGTCTAACAATGGTTGTTTTACCAGATCCTGACGGTGCCGAAAATACGATGAGCTTGCCTTTGTTTTTATTCTTTGCCACTAATTTTGCGAATAATAATTAATTTGTGAACTCTAGTTTTAAAGGACGTTTAATAATTGTTCCTTAATTTTTTCCAATTCATCTTTCATTTGGACTACCAGTTGTTGCATGGCAGCATAGTTGCTTTTTGAACCAATGGTGTTAATTTCACGTCCCATTTCTTGACTTATAAAACCAAGCTTTTTCCCATTGGATTCTTCGGAATTCATAGATTCAGTGAAATAGTTAAGATGGTTTTTTAACCTTACTTTTTCTTCAGTAATATCAAATTTTTCTATGTAGTACACCAATTCTTGTTCAAATCGGTTTTCATCATATTTTTCCTTTAACTCTTCTATGCCTTTTAACAAACGTTCGCGAACAGCTTGAATGCGTTCTGGATCCATTTCTACAACTTTTTCAAGCAAGTCGTAGATGGTAATGATGCGTTCTTTAAAATCTTGCTCAAGTACTTTTCCCTCATTTAGGCGGTGTATGATTAAATCGTCTGTTGCTTTATCAATTTCAGATTCAATGGTTTTCCATTCTTGCTCGTCAATTTCTTCACGAACTGTATTTAAAGCGTCGGGAAAACGAACGGCCATTTTTAAAAGCTCCAAATCGTCAACATCTACCAAGTCTTTAAGTTGCGCCATGTATTGTTTGACCACAGGCGTGTTAATTTGCGTTGAGGTGTCTTCTGCAGTGGCTTCAACGTAAATAGAAAAATCTATTTTGCCGCGCACCAATTTATCTGCAAGTAGTTTTCTGACTGCTAATTCTTTTTCTCGATAAATTGAGGGCATTCGGACATTTAAATCTAAATTTTTACTATTTAAGGATTTAAGCTCAATGGTTATTTTTTTTGTGGGTAATTGCAAAACAGATTTACCGTAACCTGTCATTGAATAGATCATAAACGTGTCTTTTAAAGTTTACAAAGGTAACGAAAACTCACAGATAGGAAGCAGATTATGGAACGATAATAGCTATTAATGTTGATGGGACGAAAGAAGATTATATGCCCGTTAAAACTTAAATTAATTTTTTTTGAAATAGTTTTTAAGTTTGTTCCATATTTCCCTCCCATTTATTTAAGATTGTAATTTTTTAAAGCGTTAAAATCAAAACAATTAACCTCATCATTACCCTATTTTTGGCAATAAAAATTCACGCCCAAAACGGAAGTGCAACATCGAATAAAAACAAAACCGACAGGTTTTCATTCAGTTTAGCTGGGCTAAGTCTGGAAAGCATTGTGGTTGATGTTTCGGGTTTAAAAAAAGTGCCATGGCCGTAAAAGCCTAAGAAATGGTTAAAGAAAAGTATTGTTACATAAAAGCTTCAACAGAAAGGAAGATGAATCTGAGAAAGGCGGGGGGAAGGAAAAAATTCGGCTTGAAGAGTTTACTGATAACGCCATATGCTTTGGAACGGGTGCTGACTAAGGTTGCACAGGATTGACCTATATTTAGGTTGGTTTTTAACAAGAGGATTAGTTCGGAGATGAAATGGTGGTAGGGAAAATTAAGTTTTTATTGTTACCATAAAGGAATATAGCTTATATTTATCAATATGAATTTTAACTAATAAAAAAGAATAAAATTATGGAAGGATACTGTGTAAAGTGCAAAGACAAAAAAGAAATCAAAGATGCGGCTGAAGTTACCATGAAAAATGGTAGAAAAGCAATGAAAGGAAAATGCCCTACCTGTGGAACAGGGATGTTTAGGATTCTTGGAAAATCTTAGATAAATATTTAAAAGTAAAAAGGAAGCGCTTAGCTTCCTTTTTTTATATAAGAACATTCTATAAGAGCTTCAAAAAAGAATTTGATTTTTAAGATTGAAATCAGTTGCCGAATGTGACTCATATTCAAGAAATGCCAACACAAAATCAATATAAAATGGAGATGAAGCGGCTCAATATTGTTAGCTTTGATTGGTAGTTATCCAGAAAACATAAATTATGACCTTATTTGATAACGAATATAAAGTTGAAAATAATTTTGTTAAAAATAACCCAAGTTATTTAAAAGCTATGTTTGGAACCGTTGATGTGATGCCCTTGTGGATTGCGGATATGGATTTTAAAGTAGCGCTACCAATTACACAGGCATTGGAGCGGATTGTTGAGAGAAGTGTGTATGCCTATGAGGATATTACCCCAAAGGTCACCCAAGCCATAGCCGATTGGAATTTAAAACGCCATAATTTGGACTTGCAATCAAAGTCTTTTATTCAAGTAAACGGTGTACTTACCGCAATAGCTGTACTACTAAGAACCTTGACTAAAGAAGGTGATGGCGTCATGATACAAACGCCGGTTTACCATCAGTTTTACAAGGCCATAAAAATGGCAAATCGCACAGTCCTGGACAACTCATTAAAAATCAAAAACGGGCATTACGCCATGGATTTTGAAAATATGGAGCAACAATTAAAATTGGGGAACACCAAAATCATCTTGCTTTGTAATCCGCATAACCCTGTTGGACGTGTTTGGAAACGTGATGAGTTGCAAAGTCTCATTGATCTTGCAAACACTTATGGTGTGATGATTGTTAGTGACGAGGTGCATTCAGAAATCGTGTTTTCCAATTCAAAGTTCAATAGCGTTTTATCGTTTAATGGTATTCAAAACCATATAGCCATTTTAGGGTCACCGGCAAAAACATTTGGTATGCAAAGCATTGCCGATGGCTATATTTATACGACCAATAAAAAGCTATTTGATGAGATTTATGGTTTTGTAGCCTCTATGTATTTGCACCAAGGAAGTGCCTTATCGGCCTATGCTATTTTGGCGGCCTACACGCATGGCGAAGACTGGGTAAATCAATTAGTGGATTATTTGGAACAAACGATAAACTGGATACAAAATTTCCTGAATGATGAATTGCCAAGGGTAAAAATGATTAGGCCAGAGGGCACTTACCAAATTTGGTTGGATTTTACAGCACTTAACCTATCTGAAACTGATTTGAAAAAGTTAGTTTTTAACAAAGCCAAATTAGGCCTGGCATCAGGGGGGTCCTTTGGTGCCGATTATAAATTGTTTATGCGCATGAATATAGCATCGCCACTTTCAAAAATTAAAAAGGCTTTTAATCAATTAAAAACTTCAATCGATTTACTCAACTAAGATGAATCTGATAAAGGAGGAAAAAAGAAAAACTTTGGTTTGAGGAGTTTACGAATGACACCATGTGCCTAGGAACAGGTAAAGACTATAGCTTGGGATTGAACTACATTACATGGTTGGTTTTTGAAGATAGAGAGTATGTGTTTATCCCGATTAAAATAAAATTACCCTGAGGAAGGTAAAAAAACAATTAAAATAAGTTTCAAGAAATGCGATTTTTATGCCAACAAAGGTATATTAAACAGTGGTTTTGAAAACGTTCCTAGTCACATAGAGGATTTGTTAAACGATTTAAGCAAAAGCCTCAGAACGTTAAGAATATACCAGAAAATATGAATTTTTCATTAATTGTTTTTTTATTCAGTTAATTGACCTAAACTGATATATCTCATTGTATGACACTTAAGACATAAGTAAATTAATTAACTTATTTTTTTAAATCTAAGGGTCATGAAAAAAAATTACTTTAAATTATTGATTTTAGTGATTATGAGCTTCACATTTAGTGTAAGTCAATCACAAAATATTTTATACGATGGTGATTTTAGTTTTACCACCGAAATCATTCCCGATATAGGAGCTTCACCACCTATTAATACCTGGACGTTTTGGGTGAATTACTATGGAAATGGTTCAGAAGCTAACCCTACTGTTGTGGATGGTGTATGTAATTTTAACATAATTAATCCTGGAGATCAGACATGGAATGTTCAGTTAGAACAATATGGTTTCCAATTAACCCAAGGGCATTCCTATGAACTTTCATTTGACGTAAAAGCAGATGCAGATCGTTCCTTTGGTGTTTATTTGGGAGAATTTGGTGGAAACTGGACAACTCTGATTGGATACGACCGATATTTATATGATGCTACCACAGAATGGCAAACTATAAGTATAGATTTTGATGCTTTTGCTGTATTTCCATTCCACAAATTAAGCTTTGAAATGGGCACTGACAATACAACCACGTATTTTGACAATATTGTTTTAACAGATCTAGGTGTTAAAGAACATTCTATAAGTATTTTGGGTTCAGCCGTCAATGGATGGAATGAAGATGTAAATATGGAAACCACAGATGGCATCAACTATGTTCTTTATAACTACCCACTAAAGGAGGGAGAATTAAAATTTAGACAGGATAATAGTTGGGAAATCAATTGGGGAGGCGACACTTTTCCATCTGGTATAGGATGGCCAAATGGCCCTAATATCCCCATACATTTTGAAACCAATTATGACATAACTTTTAACAGATTAACGGGAGAGTATTCTTTTACATGTTTAGATAATTGTCCTGCCAGCATTGGAATATTAGGTTCAGCTCTCAATGGATGGTCAGATGATATCGATATGCAAACTACCGATGGCATAACTTATACTTTATACAATTTCAGAATTTACTCAGGAGAGGCGAAATTTAGACAGGATGATAGTTGGGATATCAATTGGGGAGGTGACACCTTTCCGTCTGGTATTGCAACACGTGACGGGCCAAATATACCCATTACAGGAGGAAAATATAATATCACATTTAATATTGAAACAGGTGAATATAATTTTGACTATTTAAATATTGAAATTATTGGATCATCATTAAATGGTTGGTCAAATGGCATTGATATGCAAACCGAAGACGGCAAAAATTATACCTTGAACGATTATTATTTTAGTTCAGGAGAGGTGAAATTCAGGCTAAACCAAGATTGGACCACTAATTGGGGAGGCGGCACATTTCCAACTGGTGTAGCGTTTTTAAGTGGCCCTAATATTCCTGTTCTTGAAGGAACTTATAATGTAACTTTTAATAGATTATCGAGGGAATATAATTTTATGGCAACTACGTGTTCTGATCCTGAAATTCAATGTCCTTGGGACATTTATGTAGAGAATTTTCCCGGTATGTGCGGTGCTTATGTGGATTACCCAGAAGTTGTTCCTGCCGCAAATTGTGGCGGTGAAATAAGTATTGAACAGACTTCCGGTCTACCAAGTGGTTCATTTTTCCCTGTAGGTACAACATCAAACACGTTTGTCTTGACCACTTCAACAGGTGATATTGCCACATGTAATTTTAATGTTATAGTTTACGATATAGAACCACCGGTTATCTCAGATTTAAACGAATTCTATGAACCTCTTTGGCCACCAAATCATAAAATGGAGCAAATACCAATAGAATATAATGTTACTGACAATTGTGGTTCAACAACAACCGAACTTTATATTACGAGCAATGAGCCCGAAAATGGCCTTGGAGACGGTGACAAATCTCCTGATTGGGAAATAATTGATGAGCATAATGTATTATTAAGAGCTGAACGATCTGGTAATGGAAATGGAAGGGAATATTACATTAATGTTAGAGTCTTTGATGATTCATGGAACTATACAGAGAGACAAATAAAAATTTCTGTACCCCACGATAATGGCAAAATAACCGAAGAATTTATTAAACCTGATCATATTAAAAATAATTTCATTTTGTATCCAAATGGAGTGGATGATATTATCTATCTAAAAGGTCTAATATCCCTTACTAACACATCTTACTCTGTTTACGATATGTTTGGTGTAAATAAAAGGAATGGAATCATTAAGAATAATCAAATTAATGTACAAAACCTTCCACAGGGTTTGTATATTTTAAAATTTGAATCTGATGATGGATATTTCTTTAAAAAGTTTTTAAAAAATTAATATTCTAATAGGGCCTATTAAATAATAGGCCTTTATTAATTTTTATATTTTTTAGTCTATATTTAAAAAGACCATAAACAAAAAAGCCAACTAATTGAATTACAACTAATTGACTTTATATGTAGTACTCAAGGTGGGAATCGAAACTGTTCAATTATTATGTCTAAATTGCCTTATTAAAACCAGAACAATCACAATAAAATCAACGCAATGCACTGACAATAAAGGTTGTGTTGTAATTGAATAAAATAGAATAATATTTAATCAAGACTTATTTTGGTTGTCAAAATGTTGTCAAAAATTTTATTTATAGATATATTTGAGTGTTCAAACATTCTACATCATGGCAACCATTAGTTTTGAATTATTTAGTAATGCTGAAAATGTACCTATTTATTTAAGACTTTCAATTAAACGAGGTTTGACACCTAGAGCCAAGACGGGATTTTTTATTAACCCTAAAGACTGGAGTAATACTACTAGACTTCCAAAACAAAACACCAGCACCAATAAAAACTTAACAACTGATTTACTTGATTTAAAAATCAACATTTTGAAAAAATACAATGTTGCAAGTAAAAATGGAGTTGAAATCGATATTAATTGGTTAAAGTATAATATTGATGTTCATTTTGGACGTGTGAAGGAGAATCATATACAAACGAATGTATTGTATTGGATAGAACATGTTATCAATAATGCTCATTTAATGGAAAATGCAAAGGGCGGGTATGGTTTAAGTAAAAACAGATTGAAATCATATAAGGGTCTTTTTCAAAGTTTCAAAGAATATCAAAACAAGAAAACTATACACATTTTAGATCTTAACAAAATGGGATTTGATGCCTTTAAAAAGTGGTTATTTGACGTTAAAAAGTACAGTCCTACAACTGCAATAAAGAAATTAACCGATTTACAGAAAGTTGTCAGGGTTGCATCTGAGTTTACAGAAATATCTAAAGACTTCCATACTATAAAATTTAAAAGGGTTTCTCCATATGATGATGACATGGATGTAATTTTTCTAAATGAAAATGATATTAAAAAGATAGAGGAAGCCGATTTGAAAGGTAGTGAAGCCTTAAACAATGCCCGTAAATGGCTAATACTTGGCTGTTATACTGGCCAAAGGGGAACAGATTTGACAAACAGAATAATAGAACCAAACTTTAAAAAATATGGTGAAGGATTAATAATCTCTATCAAACAAGGCAAAGGAAATAAGAATATTACAATACCCGTATTGCCAAAAGTAAAAGAGATTTACGAAAAGGGTTTGCCATATAAAATTTCAACGCAGAAACTTAACGAACACATTAAAACCATTTGCAAACTTGCAAAAATTGATGAAATGGTAATGGGGACAAAAATCGATAAGGAAACAAACAGAAATAAAAAAGAGCTTAGGCCAAAGCACGAATATATATCGACGCATTCCGGAAGACGAACTTTTGCTTGCATTCATTATAGAAAATTGCCTACTCCTGTTATTATGCGTGTTACAGGTCATAAAAAAGAGAGTACATTTTTAGAGTACATAAACCAAAGCAATGATGAACATCTGGATGTGTTTTTGGAGTATTATCAAACTCAAGAATTAAAAGAAAGGCGAGAACCTCAACTAAATATTGTTAAAAACGTATCAAACCAGTAAAATTATGTACTATTATTTGTATAATCAGGAAAACGAACGCTATGACCGAGAATTAAAAAGATTCTTGAATGAAAACAATGATAAAAACGAGGTTGATTTTTTAAATCTAGGGATTAAAGAAACTGAGGCAAAAATAAAGCTCTATGAAAATATAACAGACGAACAAATTATGGAAGAGCTAAGAAGCAATTTACAAAAGCGGTATAAAGTTTTTAAAACTGCAACACCTGAAAGAAGAGAACAAATAATAGAACAACTATTGGAAAGGGAATATCCTCAATTTGTTAAAGAAATTCCAAATATCCGTAAAAACTTAAAAAATCGTCTAGTAGACTTTAATGTCAGATTAAATAGATTCAATTTGGCTCAACAAAAAAGTGAAGAAGACTTACTAGATCTCAGTGATGCAAAGGGAACAGAGAAAATAATAATGTTGAAACTATTGGGCATATTTGATTTCCTAAAATCAAAAGAACCGTTTTCAGCATCTACGAATGCTCTGGCAGCCGCTATAAGTGGTTTTACTGGTATTAAAGTAACAACTGTCCAGTCTTACATTAATCCCATAAATAATATAAATGTAGATCAAAAAAATAACCCCTTGAGAAACGAAAAAGCTATTCAAAAAGTAAAAACAAAGCTTGCTTCAATCGGCTTTAATCCCTCAAATTAGTCCCTATTAAATCGAATTAGGGAAACCTAAAAAAAACCTAATCTTCCTTTGTTGCATAACATTTAAAACAATAGGTTATGCAATCAATTCAATTAATTATTTCATTAATTAGCCAATTCCAAAATTCAATCACTGAGGCAATCCTTAAGGGAATAAGTTCTCAATTAGAAGATCTCAAATTAAATTTCCAACCCAAGGAGCCAACCGAGTATTTAACACGTAATGAAGTGGCTGAATTACTTAAGATTGATCTTTCAAGTGTTCATAACTGGACTAAGAAAGGGATATTAACCTCTTATCAAATTGGGGGACGTGTGTATTACAAACGTCAGGAACTTGAGGATGCCATTGTAAAACTTAAAAATTAAGGGCAATGGCGATTAAAAAATTAAAGACCGACTTCGTTGGTAAAGGGCGGGTAAAAGGCTTCCATTTCACCCAATTAAGCAAGACAAACTCAGCGTACTTGTACTTAGTCAATACAGGTGAAAGTATATACTACGAAGTTTTCATAAGGGCCATAAATAAGAGATATGGATGTGTTAGTTACCCAACCAGCAAAGCATTTGGCATATGGGCATGGACAACACCATCCTTAACCAGTACAATGGAGATACAAAACGATATAACGGAAAAAATAAAGGGCTGAAATAATGAAAAACCACCATAACAACCCATATAAAAGACAACCGAAAGATAGCGATTTTATAGCCCATTTACAAGCCGTTTTTCACTATTTAAGTGAATTTTGGTTATGAGGGTCAGCCAGCCGATAGTCCTGTATGTGCCTAAATTATTTGTCGATGAACTTGATAAATATTTAAAGGCAAACCCAACGAAAATTAGCTTTCAGCGGGAATATTTCTATTATATAGTTCATCATTTGATCTTTATGGGGAATATTTACAAGAAAGAAGATTTTATAAATCTAAACCGTAAATATTTAAGAGAGTTAACCGTCAGTAATATAGATAGTTATATTAAAATATTGGAGAAAGGTGAATTTATAATTAGCAATGAATCCTATCAAAATGGTGTTAAGTCACAGGGGTATAAGTTAAACCCCATGTACGTAAATGGGTTAGTTGAATTCACCATCAAGCCAAATAGCAGGTTGGGTAAGCGAATAATAAAGAATCTTCGTAAAAGAAAAGCCCACTACAACAGGCTGGAGCCTCATTTAAAGAGTATGAAGGACGAATTAATGAAAATGGAGTTTGACTATGAAGGAGCAAAGAAATGGATCGAGGGGGTTCCAGAACCGTCCAAAAAGCTATCATATTTAACCTCCATAAACCATATCCAGGATAAAAGGCTCAGATATTTTAAAAGAAACAAGACCAATGGTCGGCTTGACACCAATCTGACCAATTTAAAGTCAGAGTTAAGGCAATTTATCAAGGGTGATTACGTTAGCATCGACCTCAAAAATTCGCAACCTTTTTTATTAGGGGTATTAATAGATAATATTATTAACTATAGGGATACCTTATGTTGTTATTTAGATGAAAGTAAAATTACCGAAACCTTTGGTATTAAAGCGATTCGAAAGATTCGTTTAATTCACCAAAATCAAGAAAAATCGGAAATGGTGAATTTTAGAACCTTCTATGAGGCTGTTTTAAAAGGAAATCTGTACGATGATTTTACCAAAAGTTATACGGAAGATATTTCAAGGGCTGAAGCAAAGAACATTATATTTAGGATCTTGTTCTCTCAAAATGGAATTTATCAAAATTACAAGAAAACAATACCCTTTGAAAAGGATAAAAAAATTTTTGCCAGTGTTTATCCCTTCATATTTCATGCGGTTAAGATTTTCAAGCTAAAAGACCATAAACTGCTACCTATTTATTTGCAACAAATTGAAAGCTATTTGTTCATCGATTGTATCGCCAAAGAGCTTGTCGTAAACGGTATTGTTCCATTTACAATTCACGATTCCGTCCTGGTTAAAGTTGAATACCGAGATGAAGCCATGGAAATTATTAAACGTGTTTTTAATGATCAAATAGGGGTCATCCCCACCTTTGATATTAAGGCTTTAAATAAAAGCGACCTATCCTTCAAATACGAGCGATAATACTTGACAGTGGGGTAAACCATCACAAAATCCTAAAACGTCCTAAAACGTCAATATGTCACGCTTAAATTAGACCCCACACCCCGAAACAGCAAGTGTTATTCCAATCGTATAAGCACGCACACTAATTTTTTGGAATTATGGAGCAATGGTGGAGCGAAGACTTTTTTAAACAGTGTTCTATTAACTTCTTTTTTGAGTAGAATTGTGAGAAATATCAATACAATATTAACATTCCAAACAAGCTTTAAACTATAAGCACATTATGTAAAATGTCCGTTTCTCAATGCTCTTTATAGATATTAAAATTTTTGTCAGACTTATAAAGAGTTATTTATATTATTCGTTAGAATCATATCCATATCTTTCCAAACTATTTTCATTTTGAAATATCTCTTAACATATAACCTTTAATCTTGGATATAAATTTTGATAAAGCCTTAAAAGGCAGTCAGATCCCTTAAATACGGAAGGTAGTTTTAATAATGTTTTGTATTAGGGTAAACTATTCAGGATTGCAAATATGATTCCTTATCATATATTCTGTTATGGGTTTCAAAGTTTTACCCGTTTTAGGATGTAAACCATAAGAAGAAAAATATTCTAGTTTTTTATCACTATTCTTACCATACCATATTTTTACATCTCCATTTATCTTAAAAAAAGAAGTAGAACAATTAACCTGAATTCTTTTAAAATCTTCTAAGCGATCTTGCTTACAAAGTTTTAATTTACCGTTGTTTAACTTTTCCGAATCAAAATCAACTATTTCATAGTGATCATCTTTCCATTCCATCCAGCAATTAGAATTAAAGTTAAAGATTAAAATTGAAATTACCGTTATTAAAACAATTCCAAGAATATAATAGAGTATTTTATAGTTTCTTATCTGTTTTTCCGATTTATAATCTTCATAGCTGTCATATTCTAAATAGTTACATAATGCAGTTACAATATCATGCTGTTGTATTGTGATATCCTTTTCCTTTTCCGAAGATATTTCCAATGCTCTATCATAATAATCCCTAAATCGTCTTTCTCCCAACTGTGTCTTGGTATGCTCAGAAATATAATCTGATAGTTTTTCAGAAATGACCACTTTAGAAGGTTTATTTCGCCCCTCTTTTATTAGGTCATTCTTAGCCTTTTTAAAAGCTTCAATGATGAGATTTTTGTGCATTATTGGTTGTGTTTGAGGTTAAAATTAAACAAATAATCTATGGATGCTAAATGGAAATCAAATTCCATAATATTTCCCTTTAATTTCCAAGCTATTTCCAGTGTTTCCAAACCATTATTTTTTCATTTGTCTTGATTGATTTCCCGACTCACAATTACATACGGAAATCAATCATTTAGGAGTCTCAAAGTAAAGTAGTATCATCTCTGGGAAGTGTTAATACACTTTACTTCTGGACTCCACTACTTCCCAACGAAGGGAGACGTCTCTTCTTTTTTAAATCTGTGATGCTTTCAAAGCCAATGCTCTGTAGCAATGGCCAGCACCACCATTGTCAAATTTTAAAAAATCATCTCAAATGAAAAAAATAGTTTTAATCATGTTTACGGTTTTCCTTAATCTAGCATTATACTCATGTGCTCCAGAAGATATTCCTGGAGATGGGTCAGTTGCAACTGAAGAAGAATGCTGTGGAAATGGAGGTAATATTCCACCCATACCGCCACCAGATTCAAATACTGGAGACTAAGTGTTAAATTAAAATAACTTACTACTTTAGGGGAATGAAATATAATTTTTCATTCCTCTTATTTTTAGGACTCGTATTTCTTAGCCATGCAACTGAATCAAATTTAATTCAGAACAAACAAATTGATAGTATTCAGTACTACTTTAATTTAGCGAATAATCCGAAAGACGAAACAAGCCTTCCTAAGGCATTTGATTTTTTCAACAAAAGAAAACAAGAAAGCATAAGAAATAATGATTCTATTGCCACCATAAAATATCTAAGGCAGCAAGCGATTATCCAATATGAATTAGGGGATTATTATGGAAGTGAATCAACAGCTGTAGAAGCACTGCAACATTTGAAGGGTTATCCGGATAATGATTTTGCAATCTTTAGCAAAATAGGTCTCTACAACCAATTAGGGAGGACTTATATGGAACTAATGGATTATGATGCTGCATTGTATCAATTCAACAAAGGCTTAAAATTAGCTGAAGCTGGTGAGTACATTAATATTATAAAAAATAATATAGCCTTAGTGCACATTGAACGGGGAGACTATGAACTTGCAGAAAAAGAATTTCTTGAAGTTTATCAAAAAAGCAAGAGAACTAGTGATAAAAAACAAGAAGCTCGAGCTTTAGATAATCTGGGCTTTGTAGAGTCAAAATTGAACCGTCCAAATGCTTTGGAGCATTTAAAGAAAGCGCTACAACTAAGATTAGAAATAAATGACAGACATGGAATATATTCTAGCTACAAATATCTCTCACAATATTACAAAGAAAAAAATCAAATGTCATTGGCAAATGATAATGCAGAACTAGCGTATGAGACAGCAAAATCATTGGGAAGCTCCTCATACTTAGAGGATGCATTAAAGAACAAAATGACTATTGAAGGCAATGAGTCCGTACAAGAATTCCTGAAGGTGAATGATAGTTTAAAGAGGGTCAACCAATTAAGGGAAAACAAATATGCTCTGATAAAATTTAACTATGCTGAACAAGAACGCCTTGCCAATGATTATAAGTTTAAACAAGAAAAGGAAAAGTCTCAAAAAATAGCCTATCAATTTATTGGGGCGTTCTTAGTGTTGATTTTTATTTTTATATACTTTTATTTGAGATTCCAACATAAAAAGGAAAAACTTCAACAAGTATATAACACAGAAAAAAGAATTTCTAAAAAAATTCATGATGAGGTAGCAAATGACGTTTACCAAGTCATGTCGAAGTATCAAAATATTCAACCAGTCGAAGACGAGTTGTTAGATGATTTAGAGCTTATTTATAATAAAACTAGAGACATTTCAAAAGAGAATAAATCCATTAATTTTATGAAGGATTTCTCAATCGTTTTGACAGACTTATTACAAAACTATAATGATGAAAATATTCGAGTTATTGCCAAGAATTTAAAATCGGTATCCTGGTCATCGATATCAGAACTAAAAAAGACAGCACTTTATAGGGTTCTACAGGAATTAATGACCAATGCCAAAAAGCATAGTCAGGCTTCATTCGTCATTATTTCGTTTGAAAAAATGAATCAACGAATAGCAATTAACTACAGTGATAATGGTATTGGATGTATTTTAAAAAAACAAAATGGTCTTAGAAATACGGAAAACCGTATTCAGGCAGTAAATGGAACAATTACTTTTGATTCAGAACCAGGGAAAGGTTTTAAGGCTAAAATTACATTATAGTTATGTATAAAAAAGTAATCATTGCAGATGATCTCGGAAGCATAAATCTTGGCGTATTAACAATAGCAAATTCTTTAGGCTTAAAAAATGTAGAAAGGGTAGAATATTGTGATGACGCTTACCTTAAAATAAAAAAAGGTCTTTTAGATAAAGAACCATTTGATTTATTAATAACGGATTTATCTTTTAAGTCAGATCATAGAGAACAGAAGTACCCATCTGGAGAAGATCTAATAAGGATATTGAGCAATGAATGCCCTGATTTGAATATTATAGTATATTCTATAGAAGATAGATTACAAAGGGTTAGAAGACTGGTTGAATCCTACAATATAATAGGATATGTATGCAAAGGAAGAAAGGGATTGGATGAACTTGCCCAAGCAATAAGGGAGACATACAATAGCAATTTATATCTTTCTGAACAGGTTAAACAAGCATTAAATCAAAAAACGGCTTTAGAGATTGATGATTTTGATGTTTTATTACTCAAGGATTTATCAAAAGGAAAATCCCAAGAAGATATTAGTCTTAAGTTAAAAAGAAAAAAAATATCTCCGAGCAGTCTAAGTTCCATAGAAAAACGACTTAACAAATTAAAAATTCAATTTCAAGCTAATAATACTATTCATCTAGTTTCCATAGCTAAGGATCTTGGTCTTATATAAAAATTCACTTCTCTATGGAATCCCGTAATGAATTTAGATTTGTATAAATTAATATTGTATTGCTATTAATTAATCTCTTGTGAGAGAATGAAATTGCACGTCTATAAAAAGACGTGCTTTTTTATTTTGATAAACTCATTTTAACTACGGAAATCCGTAAGGACATTTTATTGAAATAGTATAGCTTTGAGTTAGTGATTTTAAAGAAAAACAAAAATTAGAATATTTTGAAAAAGTCTGAGAGGTAATTTACCAGAATTTTTGACATTTAAACATGTTTATTAGTAAGAAAACTCATGATTTAATATTTTAAAAAAATTAAAAGTTTATTCTGAACCATAATCAACCACATCTAACCAATGCTCACTAAAATTTTCAACTTTTTTAGAAAACCCAAATTAGTGAGCAACCATATTTTTTACTACAGATCTAATAACAAACAGTTGTATAGTTTGATATTAGATTTGCAAGGAGTAATATATTTAAAGATCAATAATGTAAGGGTTCCGATTCAAAAATTTTACATTGTTGCTCCCTTGAACGGAACAAATCATGTTAAACTGGAATTAAGGAGTATATTCTTTAAGGCGAAGGTTCTTATAGAAATTACACCCGAGAAAGTAATTCAATATAAAACTCCAGTTATAAATTCTACAAAACCATATAATCTCCAAAACGAAAAAGAAATTTACTATAGGCGAAAACTTAGGTTTCTTTTAAAAAACAAGAATATTGAAAGTAACACTTTTACTGTAAACATTTCACCGATTAAAAGCTCAAAAGTTCTTAGCATAAAACAAGTTTATAATAATATCAGAGCTGGTAAAAAATTAACTGATTTAAGTAATTCAAGAAATACACTAAATAAAATAATTGAGCAATATGGATGATATGATATACAAAACACCAAAACCGTCGAAGGTTATGAAGTTATTTTGGAAAGCTGCTGGAGGTGATGAATATATTTTAAGCCAATCAACTTATAGTGATCAAATAAAATATTTTTGCTTAGGGGGTATAGTAATTGCCACGGCAATAATGGCTGGACTGTCGGGAGGATATGCTTTTTATACGATTTTTAAACCCAAACAATCAGATGTTACTGAACTTTGGACTTTGACAGAAGGTGGTTCTACTATTAATAACATTTCTGGATTTACAGAGACTACAGATCTCGGAACCATGATAATAGCACTTATTTTCGGACTCATATGGGGTTTAATAATTTATAATATTGATAGGTTTATTATTACTAGTACTGGTAAAGGAGATGGTACTGAGGCCATTACATGGGGTGAATTCAAAAGTGCACTTCCAAGAATAATAATGGGTTGTATTATTGCTATTTCAATATCAAAACCACTAGAAATTAGAATTTTAAAAGGAGAAATAGATGCCAAGCTACGAGTAAAGCAGGAAGAACTAAAGCAAGATGCTATAAAAGGAATAGAGGATAAGTTTGCAGCTAGAATCGCCGAGAAAAATTCTAAAATTGCTGAATATCAGAAACAAATTGACAAAGCGGAAGACGCAGTTACTATGGCAGAAATGAATCTTAATGCTGAAATGACGCAGGAGAATAATAGAGGATATGGAGTTCAAGCTAAAAGACTTGATTTAATTATGCAAGACCGGCAAAAAGAACGTGATAAAATGCGTTCAAACCTTGAGCCTCTTATTGCAGATTTGAATAAAGAGATAGGTAGCTATATATCTGAAAAAAACAAAGAGATTGATAATTTAAGCTTTAGTTTGTCTGGGCTTGATGGTCTGGCTGAACGGATTACCATAGCGGAAGATGAATACCCTACAGTTTCTTGGTTTTTAACTTTATTGTTCTTAGCAATTGAGCTGACGCCTATTTTCTTTAAGCTTATGTTAATAAAATCACCATATGACTATATGACCGAAAACTATAAGGCATTAGAACTAGCTGATAACGGTGTTTATATAGAAGAAGATTATTATGAGGATAAAGAAGGAGTTCAAAGGGAGTTAGTAAGGTTTTTAAAGGCCGAAAAATTAATTCAAGAGCAAAAGGAGTTTCATGATGCGCAAATGCGAATCACTAAATATGCCATAGAAAAATTTGAAGAATCCGAAAAAAGAAAAATTGATGAAAACCCAGAGGATTTTATTAAATATTCTTAGGATATGAAATTAAGGTTATTAGAAAATAATAGATTTCTATGGTGGTTTGCCGGCGAGGATAGAAATATTCTTCATAATTGTAATAAATACGTAAGAATAAAATTCAGTTGCATAGGGCTTATAGTCATTCATGTAATGCTTATAACTTTCATTAGTATTTCCTATGGGGTATATAAGCTATTAGAATCTTACTATTTAGGCCTACTAATTGGAATTTATGCCTCAGTTTTAGTATTGTTTCTTTATTTGTTCATACAATACACATTGACTAAAAATGTTTTGCCTCATAAAAAGGGAAAAAAAATAGAAGTCTCAATTTCATATGTTATTAGATTTAGTTTTTTGTTTGCCTTAGGTCTATTAGTATCTCAACCTATTGAGTATTATTTTTTTTCAGACGAGGTAGACAATTTAATGAATGTAAAAATTGTTGAATCCATTTATAAAAAAAATGAAAGTTTGAATCTTGATTATTCAGCTAAGGTGAAAGAACTAAAAGAGTTAAAGATTTCAGATAATGACTTAAAATATGAAATTGAAAGATTCCAGTTGGAAAAAAATAAATCACTTAATCAATTTATAGAATATCAGTACTCTAGAAATTTTTTCATTGAGAAAATGATATTAATGGATAAGAATTTAATATATATATGGCCATTTTCTGTATTATTTATCGTGTTTTTCTCATTGCCATTTTATTTGAAGTTTAGAATTGACTTTGACAATAACTATTACAGAAATAAAATTACTGTCCAAAGAAATCTTCTAGAGCAGAACTACAATTATTTCTTAAAAAGTTATAATAATATTTTAAACAGGAAATTCCCTGAGTTTAACTTAGAATTTAAAACACCATATAAAGACCCTCCTTACAATACAGAAAGAATTGAACATCCTCAGCTTGGTAGTGAGAAAGAATTTTCAAAATGGCTTTTAAATGAAGGTAGTTGAAATTAATATTGACTTTGAAGACTTTCACTATGTCTCTGGTATACTTGAACTTAAAGTTTCAGGTAAAAAAATAAATGATGGACTTAGTGAAGTATTTGATGTTGACAATGTACTTTCTGCAAAATTTGAAGTTAAAGAAAAATATAACTCGCCTAATATCCCAGATGGTATTAAAAAGGATAGAGTTTTTGGAATAGACTTGCCAGAAAAGACTAAAGTTTATTTACCTGACGATGTCACAAAGGGTTATAGTATAATATTCGATAAAATAATATGCAGTGATAAGTATGTGTCTGACAATGGCTATTTAAAGGTCAATAGAATAAACTCTGTAAAAGAGGGGACAAAAATATATTCAACTTTAGTTCTAGAAGCTTATGGCTTAAAAAAGAAAATCAGAACTGAGGTAGAAAAAGTTACATTCTATGAGTTGTTTGATAAGGTTTCTGGGCCAGGTAAAATTATTATTGAACCTGAAAAGGAGCTTTATGCATTAGGAGAAAAAGTCAAGATTACAGCTGTTCCTAATAAAAATGCTTCTTTTATCAATTGGGGTGAAGATTTTAAGAGTTTCAAATCTAATGAGGTTGAAATTGAGATTGAAAAAGATTATAAGTTTCAAGCCAATTTTGTAAAAGCAAGAAAAGAAATCTCAGGTGCCAAGGTACTCGGACATGCCTTAAAAGATGTCTCTTCAAAAGATTTTTGGGGTAATCTTTTAACACCAGAATCAAATTATAATTATAAAAAAAACAAACAATATTCAAATGACTTTTGGGATGGAATCGGTGCCGTTTTTGCACTTATATTTACTGTATTGGGTTTTCTGTTCCATCTATCAATTTTAGGAATTATAATATTCGCCTTATTTAGCGCCCTTGGATGGAACTTGTTATATTTAATAGGAGCAATTCTTATCATTTGGGGAATATCTTATTTGATGAAAAGAATTAGTTTAATTAGGTATTTTGGTTATTTTTTTAATATACTTTTTTTTCTGTTTATAGGATTTAGTCTATTCAACTTTTTCACTAATTTTAAATCTGACTTCAATGAGTCTAGAGCTATTGAACCAATACCCGAAACAAAAGCGCAAGAAAAGGATAACTCAACTTTAGATTTTGTTCATCATATTAAATGGAAAGATTTTAAAAATAGACCTTTTGAAACCTATCTTAGAGTTAACAGTGATTTTGTTAACTATGAACGAAATATTAAGAAAACATTGCCCAATATAAGATCAGAAAATGATTATAATTTAATTTTGAAACGGTTGTATCAAGTATCTGAAGAATCCTTATACCATGTTATCAACTCATTAGACTCTATAAGAACAAAAAATAATCTAAGCTATGAAGATTTTCCACAAGTTGCGGTTAGTATGGTTCAAAGTATTCCTTATTTTGCAATTTTAGATGATAGTTGTAATCCTTATGATTATAGGGATCCATCGATAAGGGAATTATTACTTAACAATCCGTGTCAAGGCTATGTTAGGTTTGGTATTAAATCCCCATCAGAGTTTTTGAAGGATATTAAAGGTGATTGTGATTCAAGAACTCTATTCCTCTTCTGTTTATTGAAACATTTCAATTATGAAGTTGCCATTTTTGGTAGTGAATTGTATATGCATTCGGTACTAGGGATATCACTTGATAAAATATATAATGAAGATTTAGTTTTCAAAGTGCAAGATCAAAAGAAATACTATTTATGGGAAACGACATCCAAAGGATTTAGAATGGGCCGAATTCCAATAGAAATGAGTGAAGTCCAATACTGGAATTTAAATTTAAATTAATAAATATGAATCAAGATAGTTTTTACATTTTAGGTATGCTAATTTTAGCTTATTACCTAGCAACCCTTATTTTGGTGAATAGGATTGTTCTATTCAAAGGCTTAAAGAGAGTCGAATTAGATGAAGATGATATTAAATCTAAATTACCCTATCTTATATCGGTTAATTTTAGTTTTTTAATTGCAAACTTTATTCTATTTGATACACTTACAAATATGGTGACTTACAATTTAAATGATAACGCCAGTTTCATGAGTATGCTCAGTTGGTCGTCAATTATATTAATTGTTAATGTTTGTTCAATTACGGTTTCCTATTTAATAACCCTATTTGTCATGAAAGTAGGACTAAAATTGATTAATTCGGTGGTTTTTTCGATTATATGGTTATGTGTTAACTCAGTAATTATCATGTTATTTAATTATTTGTATATCCAAATTTCTAAAACAGATGCGTTTACCATTTTCTAGTCTTCTACTTATTGTCTTTCTTTTCACCTTTTCTTGTAAAGATGGAAAAAAGATGCAGCAATTTAATGCAGATGAATTATTAGAGAAAGAGCAGGATTCTGTTGAAAGTTTGTTAAGTCTTTCGAGAATTTTGATTGAAAAAGGAGATTATTCCAAAGCAAAAAGAAATCTTACAATAATCATTAACAATTTTGGAACCTATCAAGAGGTTGTAGAAGCAAATAATCTATTAAAAAATCTCAATTTGCAAATTTTGGTAAGACAAATTAATAACACAAAAAGTATAGACTCGATAAAGATTTGGATAAAGAATGTTAGTGATCCAGATGTAAGAATTCTTGCTGATGATAAAATTGAAGACATTTTAGCGTCTTCAAAAGATATAAATGAATTAGAAGATTACCTCAATTCTGAAGGCTATAAATCTCATGCAGATTTGGCAAGAAATCGGATAAATGAGTTAAAGGAGCTGAATAAAGACAAATCCTATGCAAACGCTCTCACTATCAATGATTCTAAAACTTGGAAACGGTTCATAGAAGATTATCCAAACCATCCTGAGAGAGATAAAATTATGGAAACTATTATAATGTTAGAGGTAGATGAAATATTTTCAGGTGAGCATGGACAAATACCTCCTTCTCAGCTAATAGGAAATGAGAATAATAGTCAGTCTTCAATTGAAATTGAAAACGATACTAGATATACGTTGACCATAAGATATAGCGGAGTTGAAGTTAGAAAAATTGACATTACTCCCGGTTCCACAAAAACAGTAAAACTCAAAAGTGGAGAATACAAAGTTACTGCTTCTGTGAATGCTGCAGGAGTAAGAAATTTTGCGGGCAGTGAAAGCCTTTATGGTGAATATTCAAGTGCTTATTACATCGGATCAAACTAGAAGGATATTGAATAGAATTGGATTAATATTATTATTTGTATATGTTTTATTAAACCCATATCCGCATATGGGCCAAAATATAAATGGTAAAGTAACTGCAATTACAGATGGCGATACATTCAAACTTCTAACTAAAGATTCTACCCAATTAAAAATTCGTGTCGCCAATATAGATTGCCCTGAAAGAAAGCAACCATTTTCTAAAAGAGCAAAACAATTTACTTCCAATGCCATTTTTAATAAGTATGTAAACTTACATATATTGAAAAAAGACAGATACGGAAGGTCGATTGCTCTCATTAGGTACAATGATTCTTTAGATTTAAGCGAGCAACTTATTAAGAATGGTTTAGCTTGGCATTACAGACAATATTCAAAAGATTCTGTGCTTCAAAGCTTGGAAGATAAAGCTAGACAAAGTAAGATTGGATTATGGCAAGAACCTACTGTCATTCCACCTTGGGAGTGGAGGAAAAACAAGAGAAAATGAGCTAAACAGTGAATATTTTAAAAAGCATATTTCCAGTTATAATTTTTATAGTAGGATGTACAGTCAACTCTCAAACTGTTTATACTACTAAAAGTGGTGAGAAATACCATAAAAGTACGTGCCATTATTTAAAATATTCCAAAAGAGAAATTACACTAGAAAAAGCAAAGGAATTAAATTATACGGCCTGTTCCGTTTGCAAACCAAGTACCAACAAAACAAAAGTAACGGCAACAGCAAAAGCATCACAAACTAATTTATTGCCAACCCGATCTATTCAAAAGAAAACCTCAGCAACCCAATGTACTGGGAAAACCCAAGCAGGAAAACGATGCAGACGAATGACCAAAAACTCCTCTGGCAGGTGTTATCAGCATTAGTTTCATTGAATTACGGGTTTCCTCAACAAATATATTGACTAAAATAATAGATTTGTTTTATACATAGTTAATTTGGAAACAACCTTAAAACTTTTTTAACTGAAATCATTAAAAATAATTCTAATCGTACTAGTTACTTCGAACTATGCATTCTCAAGACCTAAAAAATGAATCTGAAACTGTAAAAACCAAAATGGATGCATTTGTATATAAAACAGGTGTTATTACTATGTTTACTGATTTTACTCTCGGAGATATAGAATCACTTATGGTGTTAAAATAGATACTAGAATTCGTAAGGCGAATATTGGTGCTTTAGAATCTAATTTATATCAAATTGTCAAACTAGGAAAGTACTCAAATTCTGCAGCATTAATAGGGTATTCAGATTTAACGGAACTGATTAAGGCAATTGAGATTTAATACTATTTCGGGCAAAGACTATTCTCATCATGATAATTATCATACAATAATTTATTGTAGGGAATTACTTTTGCTTACGGTGAAAAAATCCATATATTTAAAAAAGGACAAAAACCATTATTATTGATGTTATCCCAACCAATAAACAGTACTAAAAAATTTAACATTATGACTTATTTATTCAACCTAAAAAACTTCGCCCTATCAGTATTAATGACAACTTCAGTTTTTGCTTTTTCACAAATTTCACAAGATGGATTAGTTGCCTATTACCCATTTAACGGAAACGCCAATGATGAAAGTGGAAATGGCAATAACGGAACGGTTAACGGTCCAGTATTAACAGAGGACAGATTTGGAAATCCTAATAGCGCTTATTCTTTCGATGGTGTGGATGATTATATTATGGTGATGAATTCAACTTCATTACAGAATATTTCAGAAATAACCATTTCTTCTTGGGTTAATATTAAGCAAATGTATTTTGAGCCTAGATTTGGTGGATATTTTTACCCTATTGTAACAAAATCAGACACTCAATTTAATTGGGGTAATTTCGAGTTTATGTTCGGGTTTGGGGGGTTAACTGCTTTTCTTTTAAATGAAGAGTCTACAGTTGCTATTGAAGAGGAACTAAACATATGGCAACACGTTGCTGTCACAATCAATAACGGTATTACTAAATTTTACATGAATGGAGTGAAAATATTTGATTCCAATTCAGGTGTATTCCCAGCATCAAATCCACAAAATAGTTCAATGCCATTACAAATAGGAAGGAATGTTCAAGGTTATGGAGAATATGCCAATGGTAAAATTGATGATATTGGTATATGGAATCGGGCTTTAACAGATGAGGAAATTAATGATTTATTTAACGAGGGTATTTGCTATCAGACCATAACTGTAACGGACACACTGATTATTGATGTTACTACCTTAAGCTATAACCCAATAACTTATTTAAATAGGTTCACTGTTTATCCCAACCCTACACATGATATGATTACAATAGATAATGGGGATTACAACAAAGTAAATGGATATGCTGTCGAAATTAAGAACAGTTTAGCACAATCCATGTTTTATTCTGAGGTCAACCAACAGCAATTCACCGTTGATATATCTACATGGAGCACAGGTATGTATTTCATTCACATATACAACGATTCAGGACATATGATTGATATAAGAAAGATAATCTTGGAATAGGAAAAAAATTCAACTCAAATATCATCATTAATATCAAGCACCGAAAATATTAAGAATGAACTTGATTGGGTCAAGACAATAATTGAAGAAATTGAAAAGTCTTTAAAACTGTTAATCCAAATTTACGTGTAATGGATGGCATAAACCTTCCTTATGCCAATGAAAGTCTGACTTGCAAAGACGACGACCAAGAATATCAGAATTTTTGTGGATATGAAACTGACATTCTAATTCTTGATAAAATAGACGAGTTAAGGTGGAAACCAAGGATAATCGTTAAAGTAAAGATAAATGTTGTTGCTACTCATAATGCAATAAAATACAGTAAAAAAGCTCAAACGCATAAAAACGTTCACACTTATCTTAACAAACATATATAAGTCATGATTGGCGCAATAATAGGTGATATTGTCGGTTCTGTTTACGAATTTGACAACATCAAAACAAAAGAATTTGAATTATTTAGTGAAAAAAGCACGTTTACAGATGATACTGTAATGAGTATTGCTATTGCAGAGTTTTTGATGCAGGACAGACAAATTTCTCAACCAAGGCTTTGTTGGCATTTAAACGAATGGTATAAAGAATATCCCCACCTTCACAAGACATACGGGAACAATTTTACTAAATGGTTATACCAATTCAGAAATGGGAATTATGCTAATTTCAAGAAAAGCAACAGTTTTGGCAATGGTGCGGCTATGCGAGTATCATCACTTGCAGAATTGACCGCAGATGTAAGATATACTGCAAAATATGTAACTGAAGTTTCACATAACCACCCTGAAGGAATTAAGGGTGCTCAAGCAGTAGCAGTAGCATGTAGGTTAGCGAAAAGGAATTTCAGCAAAGAAGAGATTAAAAAGATTATCGAAAAGGAGTTTAAGTACAAGTTAAAAAGGTCAGTATATCTTTTAAGAAAAACCTATGAATACAACGAAACCTGTCAAGCCACAGTTCCCGAAGCCATCATTTGTTTCCTTGAAAGCACAGACTTTGAGGATGCTATAAGAAATGCTATATCAATTGGTGGAGATAGTGATACACTAGCTTGTATTACTGGCTCAATAGCCGAGAACTTCTACAAAGAAATACCCGATTGGATAATGAAAGAAGCAGTAGGTAGGCTTACAAATGAAATCAAAGATGTGCTAAAAGAATACTACACTAGAAATCTATATGAGAAAAAATCAGTAGCCAAAAAAGTGTTGTTACTTCTAGGTAACTAGGATTGTTAATAGCTAGAAGAAAGGTTAATAGAAATACTAGCCTTTTCGTGGAATTATGTTTTATACAGAAAATATATCTATTGTTTGGGACAAGTAAATATTCTTATAAAACTAAAGATGTTACCATTAAATGTTATGCCACAGAAAAGTTATTTTTTGAGGTTGTTCCTAATACAGAACACAACACCATAAAAGAAGTCAGAAGCTTTAGAAAGACAGTTAATCTAATGGATTAATTTAACTTTGTGGTGGTTTAACAAAACAATTTCAATTCCTTTAAAATCCCTCAAAACTCGTAAGAATATTACGTATATTTAACGGAATAAACATAATGTAGATAAACGTATTACGTTTATCCAGCTCTTAGCTACAACCTAAAAACCAAAATCGAGAATGACTGATAAAGGAAATAGAAGTCAGGGAACACCATTTATCATCTCAAATGACCGAACTCAAAAATTAGAGCGAATTCCACTGACTAAAAAATTGTTTCAAGAAGATTGGTTACAAAAACTGATTTACGAAAATCCTCAAATTCTTCCAGTTGATAATTTAGAAATTGGTTTTACACCTTTGATACCTCTTGGTAGAGAAATATCTACAAAAGTAGGATATATCGACAACTTATTTATTTCTTCAGATGGTTATATTACAATCGTAGAAACAAAGCTATGGCGAAACCCAGAAGCAAAGCGAGAAGTTGTAGGGCAAATAATTGATTACGCCAAAGAGCTAACAAACTGGAGTTTTCAGCGATTAGATGACGAAATAAAAAATAGAAATCCTCAAAAGATGGGCATAATTCAATCAATCAATAATTACGAAGTGATAGATGAAGAAATGGAATCAAAACTCATTGACAATGTGGAAAGAAACCTGAAGCGTGGTCGATTTCTTTTACTTGTCGTAGGAGATGGGATTAGAGAAAGTGTGGAAGATATGGTTGAGTACTTGTCAAATTCTGCACAACTTTTTTTTACACTCGGACTTGTCGAATTGCAAGTATATAAAAACCATAATCAAAATGGTGTGATTGTAATACCCAATTTAATCACAAGAACAAAAGAAATTACAAGAGCAATTATTAGAATTGAGAATAGTACAAATAGCACAATTGAAATACAAAGCGATTTTGAAACTAACACGAATTCCAAAAAAGGCAAACGCTCGACACTTTCCGAAAATGAATTTTTTGAAATTCTTTTAGATAATACAGACAGCGACACAGTCCGGATTGCCAAAAAGATTTTAGATAAATTTGAGAACGAAGATTACCTTATAGAATGGAAACAAGCTACCTACGTTGCCAAAATTGCTGACCCGAATGGTAGTGGTTCACGAATAACAATATTCCAAGTAAGTAAAAATGGTGATTGTTATATTGGGTATTCAGCTCAACAACTTGAAAGTTTAGGAATGGACAAAAATATCGCATACGACTTTTGCAAAAGCACCATACCATTATTCGATAATCTTGGCATAAATAAAAAGTTTCCAGAAAGCTGGGATAGGTGGATTGGACTTAAAGAGTTTGAACTAAAACTTGATGAGTTTATTCAAAAATGTAATGAATTTGTAGAAAGAATAAAACAAGAAAGTAAGGCTGTAGCTAACAATGTATAACCGCAATTACGGCGGATTCGACTACGTCCGAATCCACTCAGAATTGCTAATGACAGTGCTTAACCGAAACACAAAGTAAACTAAACCGATAACTGACGGTTATACGAACCCTTAGCCCAAAGTTGCAATAACAACAACAATGCATTAAAGAATTATTATTGAAAAGAACTAAAATTATAGCAGTATGAATACAATTTTGAAAATAGCGTTAGGGTTTGTACTTGGAGCAGTCTGTACAGTCGGAGTATTGCATATTATCGGGATAATAAACAATAAAGCAGAATATCAATTAAGAGAAGAAATCCGAATGCAAACATTGAAAGATTTGCAACAACTTTCAGACGAAAACGTTAACGCATTAAAACAACTTTCAAACGAATACGATAACGCATTAAAAGATAACCAACGAATTTCAGATAAACTCAATAATACCCGAAAAAACATCCAATCATTCGAACTCACCACAAAAAATGGTATAGTGAAATTACATACATATATGTCAAAAGATTCCGTTCAGATTTTAATGGGACGCCCACAATCTACAGATATAAATGATTATGGATTTGGAGAGGTTATCGAAACCTGGAAATATAAAGGGACTAATAGATATGTTGATGAATTTACCATTAAGTTTGCCAATGGCAAATTGAAATCCGTTCGTCAATTTAAAGACCATTAACTTTATTTGTACAGACTTCTTAAAATCACATGTACAACATTACTCTTATCAGTACAATACATTCGGAAAATGAAAAATTTATAGTAACAAATAGAAACCTGCCGCTAACAACGGCTATAATTGATTGTGGCTATGGTGCAAAAACCGTAAGTAGAACATATATTTAGCTTGATTTCTATGCGGAATAGTTCTGCGGATGATTCCACGCCGAAATCATAGCCAAACCGTTGTAGCCAAATAAAAATCTCATATGGAAAAAATCACTCTTTACGAATTTGAAAGCCCTAATATTAAAATTTCGATGAAAGTGTATTTTAACGATAAGAACGAACTGATTTTTGATGGTTATGATATTGGAAAAAGGGTAAATGAATTGATGTATGATTCAGATTATGAATATCAATACAATATAAAGTATAACGAAGCAAAAAAAATAGCGAACCTTTTTAATATTGATATTAATGAAAAAAAAGATTTACTGAAAGAAATTAAAAATCGTTTTAACGAAAATGATGCTTACTCGAAGTTTGGTGCGTTTATGGTAGAAAATAATATTGAATTTGAATCATTTACGTGGGGATAAAAGTCTATTTTAAAATACAATGACTCAAGAAATTTATCAAAAAGCAATAAAGTTTGCTGGAGAAAAGCACAAAAATCAAACAGTTCCTGGAACGGAATCTAATTACTTATTGCATATCTCAAATGTGGCTATGGAGATATTATTGGCTTATAATACAAATAATAGTTTTGATATAGATTTTGCGATTCAGTTAGCATTACTACACGATACTATTGAAGACACAGAAACAAACTTCGAGGAGATAGAAAGTAAATTTGGTCATAGAGTTGCTTTAGGAGTTCAAGCTTTAACGAAAGACGAAAACTTATCTTTAAAAAAAGAAAGAATGATTGATTGTTTGAAACGTATCAATGCATTAGAAAAAGAGGTTGGAATGGTAAAATTAGCTGATAGAATCACCAATCTTCAAGAGCCACCAAAACATTGGAAAAAAGATAAAATCCAAAATTATCTTTATGAAGCAATGATGATTAGCGAAATGCTAAATGACAAGAATGAATACTTGAACAATAGACTGCAAATGAAAATAGACGAATATAAAATATACACTGAATAAAACTGGCTACAACCCTTTGTAAAACTTCATTAAAAATCAGTTTACACAAACCGTTCTGTGTCAAATGAAAAATGGATTGCGCAATATGAAGGATGCGCTACGATAAGGTAAAAGAATATGAAGAAAAAAATAATTTACATTGATATGGACAATGTCCTTGTTGATTTCCAAACAGGAATTGATAAACTTGACCAAAACACCCTTAACGAATATGAGGGACGATTGGACGAAGTACCTAATATATTCTCGCTAATGGAACCAATAACTAATTCCATTGAATCTATTAAAATACTGTCTAAAAAATATGATTTATACCTCTTGTCAACGGCGCCTTGGCTTAACCCAAGTGCTTGGCTTCATAAAATTGAATGGGTGCATAAATACTATGGAAAAGATAAAGATTCATTATTCTATAAGAGGTTGATTATATCCCATCATAAAAATTTAAACTCAGGCGATTATTTAATTGATGATAGGCCAAATAATGGAGCAAAGGATTTTGGTGGTAAATGGATTCAATTTGGAAGCCAGGAATTTCCCGATTGGTATAAAGTAACAGAGTTTTTATTGGCAAAAGTTTAAATTGAAACATTGGTTGAGGTAAAAAATTATTGTAAAATATTGATTATTATAGGACATGGTAAAATCAGATTCACCAATTAAAGCATCAAGTATTGTGGATTGGAGCAATATAATTTTAGATTTTTTAATCCAAAAAAGAACTCAAATCCCTGATTTAAAATTCGGTTTAAGACAACAAAACAGAAATAACCGTTTAGATAAAGGGTATTGGTTTCAAGGTACCGATAGATATCTTTCAGTTGGTTTTTCAAAAATAGGAGCCGGAAATCTTTCTACTAAAAGTATCGGTTTTGTTGTTGAAATTAATAGTAAAAATCAGGAAAACTGTAAAATTCATATCATTTTTAAAAAAGTAAACGATGAGAAGCTCTTAGCTTGTTATGATAAAATAATAAAAACACTTGGAGGGTTTGAAAAGCTTGATGACAAAGACTATGTAAAAAAGTACGAAACAAATGCTGTGCTTGAAAATTTGGAACAATTTTTAGCAGTTGAAAAGCCTAAAATAGATAAGATTATTGATGACATGGGGCTAAGAAATGAAATGATCTTCTCAGATGAAAAATTCGATAAAATGTTAAATAACATTTTGGAGATAAAAAAGAACCAAAAGAGTATAGCACCATTTAGTATTATCCTTGCAAATATAACTTGGAACAGTAAAAATTGGAAGGAAATAAGCGAGGACACGAGTGGTCATACTTGGGTTAGTGGTGGTAATATTCCCCACGAAAGTTGGAATTTTGATTTTGACAACCCTCGAAATAAAGATAATAAGGTCTATGGTTTTGTGAAATTTACGAACTCTCCAGCTGTTAGAGGGGGTAATAATCTGATTATTTTTTATTCCCAAGGCAAGATTGTGGGCTTCTATGGTAAAACAGAGGTATTAAAAGATTGGGTCGATATAAATGAGAGGGAATCTTATAATTTAATTGCAGATAAAGGCCTTAGCGTTGTATTGCCTAATAAGATTGAAGACCTAAAAGAAAAGGGATATTTAGAAAATCTTAATCGTGTTGGTCAGGTAGGCTTTAGCTATTTGAAAAAAAACGAAACTGCTATTAATATTTTGAATGAGGCAATCCAATTAAATCCTGAATTAAGTGAAAAATTAAATGATATAAAAGAATGGATCTTAAACCAAAATTCTGATAATGAAACTTCAACTGATTTCGATTTTTCCTCTTTTGAAGAATATTTAAAGAAATTCAATCATGAAGATTTAAGAACTTACTTTTCATTTCTATTTGAAGTGTTGGATGAATTTAAATTAGAAGAAGGAGATGATAGACTGTTATTTAGTACCACTAATAACAATTTAAGCTTCACAATTGGTCAGCGTTATTCTTGGAGTCTTTTCAAGTCTAATAAAAAAGGAAAATTTGGTGTTCTTTCAATAGATAAAATAAGACCAAATAGTGAGGCGTTTAAAGGAAATGCACCTCATCCATACTATACACATTTTAATGAAGTAAATTTTTCAGAATCTGATAAAGATTCCATTTTTAAAGGATTTGACCAAGAACTTAAAAGAACAAATAAAACAGGCTTTAGAAAACATAGTAATAATGAGTTTGAGAAGGCTGTTTATGATAAAAATTTTAGATCACAATTTGTGAATTCAACATCTATGAAACAAGAGAATAAAGTATTGAACAAAATATTGTTTGGACCTCCAGGGACCGGAAAAACATTTAATACTGTTAACGAGTCTTTAAAAATTGTAGATCCTGATTTTTATACTGAAAATAAAAATAATCGTGATGCATTGAATAAAAGATTTAAGGAGCTCCTAATCAAAAATTGGGATAATACCAATGGTCAAATTGCATTCTGCACTTTTCATCAATCTTTTAGCTATGAAGATTTTGTAGAGGGGATTAAGCCTAAGATAAATGAAAAGAAAGAGGTGTTTTATAAGATCGAAGATGGCGTGTTTAAAAGAATATGTCAATTGGCAGATACAAGTACCAGTGATGTTAAAATGAAAAAAGATTTTTTTGTTAATAATGGGCAACTTATAGAATCTGAATCAAAAAAAGTAAAAGATTATGTGCTAATCATAGACGAGATTAATAGAGGAAATGTATCTTCAATTTTTGGTGAGTTAATTACGCTTATAGAAAAAGATAAACGTGCAGGAGGGAAGGAAGAATTGGAAGTCATTTTACCATACTCCAAAGTTCCATTTAAAGTGCCCCAAAACGTACATATTATTGGAACTATGAATACTGCAGACAGGAGTATTGAGGCTCTTGATACCGCTTTAAGACGTCGTTTTTCCTTTAATGAAAAGCCACCTAAACCAGAATTAATTCTAACTGAAGGCCGTTCAGGAAAAGTATACGGGATTGTGGATGGAGTAAACTTAAAGGATTTATTGGAAACCATCAATATTCGTATTGAAAAACTAATAGATAAAGATCATAAAATAGGGCATTCCTATTTCTTGAAGGTTAATGATTTGCCTTCTTTGAAAAAGTGCTTTCAAAATGAAGTAATACCATTATTAGAAGAATATTTCTTCGGCGATTATGGTAAAATTGGATTAGTGCTTGGTGATAGCTTTGTCACTAAGGACGTTTCTGATGATTTTGAATTTGCAAAATTTGAAGGATATGATACGGATGTATCTTCAGATTTAAAGGAAAGGCCAGTCTATAAAATTACAACTTCCGAAAGATGGGATTTTAAAAGTATTTAAATGAGCCGATTAATAAGGGTTTTTGAATATGAAAAATTAACCATTCACTCAAAGTGTTCGGAAGGCAAGGAACTTGGCGAAAAAGTAATCAATAAACTCTGGGAGTATAACGACAAAAACAATAATATTTATTTCGATGGAATCAGAAACGGTGTTAAGTTCAAACACTATGTAGGCGTCATCCAAATTGGAAATATAACTATTGAAATTTTGCCTAAGGCTGATAAGCTAAAGGCTTCAGAGGACGACAAAAAATATTGGCATGATATCTTGTTAAAGATGCTTGCTAAATGTAAAAAGGTTAAAGTAGACTCTGTCAGTGAAGCCTCATTAAGAAAGCGATACTATTCTCTTCTCGATTTATATTTTGAAATGTTCATTAAAGAAGTAGATTACTTATTGGAACATGGGCTAATAAAAAAATACAGAAAGAATAGTGGAAATTTGAATGCACTTAAAGGGCGACTTAATTTCGGTAAGAACATCCAAAACAATCTAATACATAAGGAGCGATTTTATACTATACACCAGGTTTACGATTATGATCACTTATTAAATCAAATTTTGTATAAGGCACTTTTGGTATTGAAGACTATAACTAACAATACTTCACTAACAGATTCTATAGTTAGGACATTGGGAAATTTTCCAGAGGTTAAAGAAAACAGCATCAATAAAACCCATTTTGAATCATTGGTAGCTAATCGGAAATCAACAATCTACGATGAGGCTATTAAAATTTCCAAAATGATTCTTCTTAATTATTCACCAGATATTAAAGGTGGTGATGAAAATATGTTGGCACTGTTATTTGACATGAATAAACTTTGGGAAGAATACGTCTATCGAATATTGGCTAAGCATCAAGATGATAATTTAAAGGTTAAATTCCAAAATAGTGACAAATTCTGGGAGCGTAAACTTATAAAACCAGATATTGTTTTAAACTATTCTAAACCAGATGGTTCCCAAGAAACTTTCATAATTGACACCAAATGGAAAGTTATCGACCCGAATAAACCAGGTGATGATGATTTAAAGCAAATGTTTGCATATAACATGTATTGGAACTCCTCAAAAAGCATTTTGCTATATCCATCTTCCAATCCAGAAAAAACTGAATTTGGGTCTTTCCATAAAGGAAGAAAAGGAGAAAATAAATGCAAGCTCGGATTTATAAAGGTGTTATCAGGTAAAAATTTGAACCCTTTTTTAGCAGAAGATATTTTGAATCTGTTGGAAATAAATAATTGAAAAAATTATAGATCCTGAACTATCCTAAATAACAATGATTTATCGTTTGAGTAAAACTTGAAAAGGCTCAAGCAAGGAGCTGACGTAATTACACCCTTCAATAAAAACAATAAAGGTAGTTATAGTAAGAGCTAACTGACTTTAATTCAGTTTAGTCAAAGCACTAGTATCAATTTAGATGAAGGAAAAAAGTTAATCCAAGAACAGAGGCAATAACATCAATTAAATAAAGTATTCAGCTCAGGATAAACCACCTCTTCCGAAATCTCCTCAACATTACCAGCATATTCCTTGCCCCTTAGTTTAGCAACAGTATGCGATGCTAATTCTTCTTCAGGAAAAGGCCTTATAAGCTCTTTAACGGCGGTTTCATCCAAGTCATCGTTAATAGGTGCCAACCACTTATCTTCTTCCTCCTCGGTCAATATCAGTGGCATTCTCGGGCCCTTTAGTTTTGGGTTGTTATGTATTCTGGCCATCATGGGGTTGCCTTCAGTGGTAACAATGGTAAATGTGTTCATTATTCCGCCATTATCGTGCCTCCATTCCGACCATAGCCCAGCCAAGACAATGGGCTTACCATCCTTCCTATAAATAAAATAGGGATAGGTATTCTTACCGTAATGATGGTGCTCATAAAAACCATCTAGGTAGATTAAACATCTATTATGTTCAGCAGCATACCTAAAGGATGGTTTTTCAAAAATCGTTTCACCTCTAGCATTCAGGGTGTTGTTCCAAATCTTCCTAACACCTGCATCATCCTTCACCCAATGTGGTACCAACCCCCATGTTGCTACCGTTGGAAAATCTGGAGACTCATCAGTATAAATAAGCAGTTCTGGATGGCTAAACCCAGAGGCATGGTAGATTGGCAAATCGGTATACGGTATCAACCTCTCCATTATTTCCTCTACTGCACTCGCATCTCCTCTTTGCCTGGCTCTTTTTAACTGTGTTTCTAAATTTGCTTTTATATCGTAGCACATCAGCGATTTATTTTATCTTTATAAAGTTATGAATTTTAAAGATTTACAATGGCATATCCCCTCAATTCATGGGTCGTACAATTTAAAGATACAGGATATTGACAAGGGATACCGTATTTCCAAGGGAAAATGGAACGGCTTTGGCTTCGTACTGGCTGAAGGCGAACTAAATCCAAATGAGTATGTCGAGTGCTTTCAGTTCTGTGGGATTATCAAAAACTAAATTCTTGAAAATCTAACCATTTCTTCCATCAATAGCTTAGGCTCTAAATTACCTGTATTTTCAACCAATTTTCTGTGCTTTGCGAATATCAGCATCTCATATCGCCTGTGTTTCTCCTTTTTTTGCAGAAAGTACAATGCGTCAATATAGGACTCCAAATGTACAATGTTCATCATCCGCCTAAACTGGTCATTTGATAGATGGGGCTGTCCTTGCTCTTTTACAATAGTCGAAAAAAAGGAGGTATATTTCATATCACAAATTTCACTATATATTGTAGTTTTTGTTGCTTGTATATGTAGTAATTGGAAAATATTTTCCAAAAACAGATGAGACATATCTCAAATAGCTAAAAGCAGTTTCAATTACGTTAAGAACTCTCTTAAAGTGTAAGAATATTATGTATATTTAACGGAATAAATATAATGTAGATAAACGTAATACGTTTATCCAACTGTTGCCAGTAATTTAAATAACACCCATGAAAAATCAATTTAAACATTTCATTCATTTTTTAATAAATGGCTCATAAAAATTAGTCAATAACATAATTCTTTCATTGACACTTGGGTTTATAATCAGTATTATAGTATTCAATAGTACTTTTCACGACTCTGAATGGGTAAAAAGAAGTGCATTTGGGGGAGGTTGGTCTTACAGTAAAGTTTACTTCTACAATTATAAACCAGCAATTTCTACGTTTATAATTTCATCTGGTCTGTTCTTACTTTATTACAACCGTTCTCGAAAGCTAAATAAATAATGAAGTTGAATATTAAAATATCTGAATTAAAACGGCTTAATAATAACGGAAAAATAAAAATATCACAAATTGAATGGTGGCTTTTAAAATATTCAGATTTATTTAAAAAGACTTATGATTTTGTTTACAGCCAACATCTTTTTACAGATGATGATGGTACTGTAATCCGACTACCTCCATTTGGAAAACCAACCGACCATGAAATCTTTTTGGATTTGTATGAAGCTCTTGATAAGATTTCAGATTTTCATAGATATGAAAAGTATTTTGAGCAGGAATTAATAGAATATGAAAAAATTAAAAATTCTCCACCTAATTTAAAAAATTGGTTGGCTAATAATGAGTATTTGGGAGCAGATAAACACGTTTGCTTTATTTATAACTATTTAGACTATGATGAGAACGACCAAGAGGTGCATCTAAAAGTTTATATTCCAAGTTTGGAAGAACTAGAAATTTATATTGACCGAAAAGATTTTAAGAATACGATTGATTTTCTTGAAAAGTTTAATGAATTGTTTTGGACCAACAGCTTACTTTAAACAAAAACAAAATAAGTATGAATTTATATGTTGTGAAAGATGGTATTAAAGACGTTGCATTTATTAGAGACAATGAAGGCAGACAAATTTTAGGCACGAACTATTACTCAATTTCATATGATTTTAAATCTAACGAAGGATATATCGAAAAAAAAAGTAATAATTTTTGGAGATTATATACTCAAGTAGGTCAAAAATATGGACAATCTCGGCACCATAAATTTTCGTCTTTTGAGGACTGCATTCTAAAATTAAAAGAGTTAAATGGAAATAGGGACATTATTATTTGTGACTCGACTGAAATTCAGAAATACTCAGAAAAATAAAAACTACTGCCAACATCGGCTATAATCCATTGCTTGCAACATGCTAGACCAAAATTTGTTACCTTTAACTTGGCTCGATTCCTACTCCGAAAATCCTACGGATTTTCATCGCAACGGAATCATAGCCAAACCGTTATATCCAACTAAGGAAAAATGAACTACCCATTCGGAGAAAAAGTCAAAAAGGTTGAGCAAATAGATAAATCTTGGAAAAAGTATTTTGTCTTAGGAGTATATGCAAGTGCTGTACATGCAAAATGGATTGGTTCAGATAATAAAGTAAAAGTCAAGGCTCTTGCAGTTGCGAGTGAACCTGAAATATTTTGGAGAGGAAATCAGAAAGAGGCAAAACAAATTATAACTAAAATTCAAATACCATCCGAAATAGGAAGATTACAACCAGCAGCCCCAAGTTTTAATGGACCTTCGGGAATAGAATTAGACGAAAGTTACTTGAAACCTTTGGGGTTAACAAGAGATGATGTTTGGTTATGTGATTTATTACCTTATTCAAGGTTGAATGACGGTCAGTTAAAAGCAATAAAAAGAGAATACGAACCTATAGAGAAAAAATTCAACTTGCCAAAAGTAACGCTTGAAAAAGTGCCATCAAGATTTTGCAATGAAAGAAGGTTGGAAGAAATTAAAGAGGAATTGGAAAATTCAGGTGCCGATACAATCATCCTGCTCGGAGATATTCCGATAAAAGAATTTGCGAATAAATTCGATAATAAATACCGAAGATTATCAGATTTTAAAGAATACGGCGAATTACATGAAATAGAAATTGATGACAAAAACTATCAACTTCTTCCATTAGTTCATCCAAGACAAGCGGGTAAATTGGGAAGGTCAAATCATAAATGGTTTCAACTTCACCAAGATTGGATAAAAAGAAAAGAAAAAGAAAGCGGCATATAACAAAGTGCAAAACGGCAAGTGGGGCTATGTGCCCCACCTGCGTTTGCACAGACCGTTAGGGTGCATTAGACCAAAAATCGTGATTGAATGAAAATAGAAATTGCAGAATCACTTATTTACAGTTATTTAAAACACGTTGAGGGATGTAGAATTGTACAAACCAATTGGACTACGAGCGGAAATTGGACAGTAACTGAATATGAAAAAGAAAGAGCAAGAGAATTATTCAACAAGGTTTCTTCATCAGAACACTTTAGCGGAATTTTTAAAAACAATTCATTTGACCAATTAATTAAACAAGCCGAAATTGATGTTTTAGGAATTAACACAGCAGAAGAAACGATTTATGGAATAGATGTAGCATTTCATTCAGCAGGTTTGAACTACGGTAATAAAACAGAAACCGCCTTAAGAATCGTAAAAAAGATTTTCAGAACAATTTTTATAATGCAATCGTACTTTGATGAAAACGAGAAATTTAATTCATATTTCATTACACCAAAAGTCAATCCTGCAACTCAAGTAATTATCGAAGATTTAATGATAAAAGCAAATGAAGTAATAAACGATGACAATATTTCGATTGACTTTATATCAAATGAACAGTTTTATTCGGTGATTGTAGATTCACTTTTGGATAATATAAACGAGGAACACGATACGACTGAATTGTTTTCTCGTGCAATTAAATTAATGAATCTTGACATTCGAAAAAGAAATTTAACGTTAACAGCACCAAAACCTGTAATCAATCGAATTACAAGTTCAAAAAAGGAGGTAAACGGAATGAAGATTGGACAATTTGTTCAGCATAGTTTTAGAAAAGCATTTGAACTGAACCTTTTGTCTGACAGAGAAATAAATGAACTTCAAAAACCTGAATACTCTAAGCGAGTTTTCAACTCTAATTTTGAGGTTTTAAGAAATAAAAATAGACCAATCGAAGATGAATATGGAAGGAAAAGATATTATGCGAGAGAAATATTTTGTGGCAATTATCATTTGACTTCACAATGGATTGAGCCACAATGGGAATTATTACTTGGTTGGCTGAAAAAAATTGGATATCAATACAAAAATAACGCACCCTAACTGCGTATATAAAAGATAGCGGTTTTGGTGGTTAATCATAATAAAATGAATAAATTAAAGGTCTTTGTTAATCTGAAAAATAAATGTGTAGAAGCCGCTACTTTTTATAAACAAGACCGTTGGCATTAATTAAAAACAAAGAAAACTGAATGGGAAAGAAACTGACAGTATACATGATTGACGGAACCGCCTATGGACCACGACTAAGTGAAATAGGAAATTGGGTAGGAAAAGCAATTTATAGTCCTCGAGCAACTGTTAATAAAATAATGAACAGAAGTGAATTCGATAATCCTGGAATTTACTGTTTGAAAGGAGACCCGACAGATGATGCGTTCGATGAGAAAATATATATCGGAGAAGCTGAAAATATAAAAACTCGACTAAAACAACATTTAAGTGACCCAAATAAGGATTTTAAGGAACTTATTTTCTTCGTAAGTAAAGATGAATTATTAACAAAAACTCAAATTAGATATCTGGAATCAAGACTTGTTCAATTGGCTATTGAAGCTAAAACTGCTCAAATTGATAATGGAAATTCACCAAGTTTACCAACTCTACACGAGGCAGATATTTCAGATATGGAATATTTTCTTGAGCAAATTAAGTTAATTCTTCCTGTTATGGGCTTCAAATTCCTCATTTCATCAACAGTAAAACAATCGACTGAAAATGAAATAGAAAAATCTAATTTCACTCACGAAACCTATTTTATAAAAACCAGGACATTTAAAGCTTCAATGAAAGAAACTGACCAAGGCTATATAGTTTTGAAAGGAAGTGAAGCAAAAAAGAATTTATCGAATTCTTGCACGGAAACTTATAGAAATATGAGAAGAAAATTAGTTGAAACTGAAATTATGGTAGAAAATAAAGACAAGCTAATTTTCGCTGAAGATACAGTTTTTAATAGTCCAAGTGCAGCATCGAATATGATTTTAGGAAGAAATTCAAATGGATTTACTGAATGGGTGAATGAAAAAGGACTCACTTTTAAAGAGGTACAAGAAAAAATAAATAATTAAAAGTGTCTGAGGCCGTGGGGCGCTTCCCTTAAAATCCCTTTGCTGCGTTCTTTAAAGGGAAGAGAGCAGGTTCAACTCCTGCCAGACAATTAGAAATAGGAAATCAAGCCCTGCTGAAAAAGAATTCAAGAAAAGATTTGGACAAGCAAATCATTTTTTAATAACCGCATTGGTTGGAATTAATGGAATTCAAACAGACATTATAGTTTCGAATATTTTATCTACCTTTCATAAGTCATAACTAACCTTAATAATAAGCGAAAAACATTATACCAATAATTCTTTTTAAATATGAATAAGACCATTTATTATCTATTTATAATTTTTTTAGTTTCATGCAAGAATAATTCTGAATTAGCTAAAGAATATTACATCCTTGGAGAATTTGATTTAGCAAGGATTGAATTGCAAAACTTGAAAAATCCAGACAAAAATGATATAGCTCTTTATAAAAAAATTGACAGTTTAACTTTAGAGAAAGCGAAAAAAAAATATTTGGTTGAGTACGATGAGTATGTGGCAAATTACTTATTGCAAAAAATAACATCAGATAGTCCTGTTTATAATGATAAATTACAATTTTTAGAACAAAAAGACAGTATTTTAGAAGAAAAGCATTTAGAAGATGCTTTGCTTTTTTTTGAAAAAAATAAGTTTAATAAATCCTTAGAGTATTTAAATCGAATTGACACCTCAAGCCATTTAAATTTAAAACGTCAACAACTAGCTAAAAGAATTGATGAAGAAAAAATAAAAAATAGGGATAAGGAGTTATTGATTTCTAAAGCAGTTATATCAAGTATTTTTGGAAGACCACCTTCAATAATGACATCTAGTTATAATCCAGAGGGTTATTACAATGTAGTTTACTATTTTGATGGTTCAAATTATAAAAACAAGGTTAGATTTGATGGTTATGATGTTAACTGGGGAGCTGAACCTGGAAGATGGAGAAGTGATAAATTAGCCTATTCTGAAAAAAATGATATTATTTATGTTTATGAAATATTTAACGATGGTTCCAAAAGAGTGGATGAGTTTAAAATGAATGATTTAAAATAAAACTTTACCACAATTAACTATGTAGTTTAGCTTTAATAAAACTCTATTTTAGAATTTTAAACGCCATATTAATTCTTAACATCTTTCAGAATAACATTATTCATCCAAGAATTAAAATCTGCGTAATAAAAAGAATCATAGCTTGACCTATCCCAAGCTCTACGGAATGATTTATTAGAAAATTTACTTCTTATTCCTTGCTCCCAATTCATCCAAACCCTTTCCTCTAAATTCCCAGACAACCACAAATCATATTCTTCACTGCATAAATCTAGGTATGCCCTGAGATACCGCATTGTTTTAGAATAGTCTTTTTTATCAAGCTTTTTAATATTAAAATCATCGCTCATTATATCCTCTGGCAAGTTCAACATTATCTCTTGATACCTTTTTGTGTATTCAGAGAAAAACTGAAGTCTCAAATGCTTGTTTAATTCTTTTAACTGTCGCCTATTGTAATAGACACCTGCACCGATACCAATAAATGCAATAAAAAGACCAATAGTTTGTATCCAATCTGCTATACTCATATTTAGCTAATTTTATATCCCATCAATAAAAGTCTCAATAAAGTCCTTTATCTTGGATAAGATTCGTTTTGATGATTTTCCTCTTTCCTTTAAACTTGGTCTTTCGTTCATGGTTGCAATAACCTCATCCCTAAGTGGCTCTTTTTCCGTGAACAGATAATTGCTCACCACATCAACAAGCTTTTTAAAATCCAGGTTTTCTTCTTTGGAAAGGTTTTTAATGGCTTTCTTTTTCTCAATAGTCCAGAAGGCATCAAAGGCATCATTTACCTGCTCAGAATCCCTAATTAATGGCAAGTTCTCCTCAATAAACTTTTCAATGAGCTCCTTCTTGCTTCTTAATTGAACTTCTGTGTCCAACATTTCAGAAATCTTTTTCTTTTGATGCTCCCGTTCTTCTGGTTTATGGGTTTCTGATAGTTTAGCCAGTAAGGTAAGAATATAAGCCACATTGATTTCATCCCTACGTATTAACTCCAATTCAAAATCAATGTCATTAAGTATCGATACTTTCTCTTTTTGGGTCTCTGATTTAATGGTATCGTAAAGGTCTAGGTATTTGCTTTTATAGTTTTCAAAGGTCTGTTCATCCATGCCCAAATCATCATGACTAAACTCGGTAAAAGTGCTCAACACGTTTTTCACACGCATCAATTCCCTAAATGCCTTAACAAATTCCAATTCTTCGGTTTCAGAGACCAAATCGTTAACACTATTAAATGTTGGTGCAATTTTCAAAACCCTATCCACAGCTTCATTAAAGCTCTTGATATAATCTTCGTAAGGCTGAATGATGATTTCCTCAATGGCATCCTTATTTGAAAAAAGCGTTATGGCTTCATCTGTGGCTTCTTTAAGGTTTCTAAAGGCAACCACATTGCCCTGAGATTTTAGCTCATCCAATATCCTGTTGGTGCGTGAATAGGCTTGTATTAAACCATGATATTTCAGGTTTTTATCAACATAAATGGTATTTAGCAATTTGCTGTCAAAACCAGTTAAAAACATATTGACTACCAAAAGCACATCCACCTGTTTATGCTTTACCCGTTTGCCAATGTCTTTATAATACCCATAAAACTCATTGGTAGAGTAATTGGTTTGGAACATCTTGTTGTAATCCGTAATAAACTCATCCAGTTTTTCCCTGGTGTGCTTCGTATCGTATTGCGATTGTGGTTCTGCTGCAAAATCCTCAAAGTCCTCATCAGGAATAAACCCGTTGGCATCCTCATCCAATTGGTTGGCTTGGTAGGAATAAATGGTGGCGATACTTAAATCATGTATGCCTGATTCTTTTTTAGCCTTAAAGAGGTCGTAATACTTTATAAGGGTCTTGACGTTCTGAACACAAAAAATAGCTGTAAACTTCTTGCTGTGCGTTTTTCGGTTGTGGTTGTTAATAATGTAATCCACATTATTCTCCAAACGCTCAGGGGCTTCCAATACCTCAGCCGTGTTAATATCCTCCACTTTAATATCAACCACGTCATCCTTCAGTTTTACGGTGTTCATGTATTCAATAGAAAACTTCAAAACATTTCTATCCTTTATGGCATCGGTTATAACGTATTTATGCAAACATTCTTCAAAGAGGTCTTTGGTGGTACGTTTACCCAAGGCATTTTTAACTGAATTATCCGCAAAAATGGGCGTACCTGTAAAGCCAAACATTTGTGAATTGTGGAAAAAGGATTTTATTCGGTTATGGGTATCGCCAAACTGACTTCTATGGCATTCATCAAATATAAAGACCATTTTTTCCTTTTGAAGCGCCTCCATTTTACCCATGTGTTTAGGCTTTAAAATGGCGGTATTCAATTTCTGGATGGTGGTAACAATCAGCTTTGTATCGTCTGCCAATTGCTTGACCAATGCATTGGTGTTATTGGTGGCATCAATACTGCCTTCACTAAAGCTATTGAACTCCTTTATGGTTTGGTAATCCAAATCCTTTCTATCCACCACAAAAACCACTTTATGCACCCCTTCTAAATTGGTGAGTATTTGGGCGGTTTTAAAGGATGTTAAGGTCTTACCTGAGCCTGTGGTATGCCATATATAACCAAACTTATTGCTGTTCTTAACACGCTCCACAATAGCCTCGGTGGCATAGTATTGATAAGGGCGCAATACCATAAGCGTATTGGCGGTGTTGAGGACAATGTATTTGGTAATGATTTTTGAAAGATGGCATGGCTCTAAAAACACATTGGCAAACTCACTTAATTGGGTAATGATTTTGTTGTTTTCATCTGCCCAAAAGAAGGTTTGTTTAAACGAACGGGCTTTAACCGGATTATTAACGTAGTATTTGGTGTTTACCCCATTACTGATTACAAACAATTGAATAAACTGAAATAACCCCTTCCCTGCGGTGAATGAATGCCTTTCATAGCGGTTTATTTGGTTAAAGGCTTCCTTCATTTCCAAACCACGCTTTTTAAGCTCTATTTGCACCAAGGGCAAACCATTAATGAGTATGGTAACATCATAACGGTTCTTATAGGAGCCTTCCATGGTGATTTGGTGCGTTACCTGATATTGGTTTTTGCACCAATGCAACTGATTGATTAACTCTACATAACCCGTTTGCCCATCATCTTTGTTGTAGGTTATTTTATCCCGTAACGTTTTTGCCTTTTCGTAGATGTTCCCTTTGGATAAATCGTTTAGGATTTGCTTAAACTCGTTATCCGAATAGGTGGCTTTGTTATGCTTCTCCAGTTGCGATTTTAAGTTAAGGATGAGGTCTGCCTCATCTTTGATGACGACTTTACCATAACCTAATTCTTGTAATTGGCTTACTAAGTTTTCTTCTAATATGTATTCTGGTTGAGTAGTCAATTTTATATGTAATCTTTTCTATGAAAAACACCTATTTCACCAATAAATTCTTTAACAGCCAATTCAATTTCAGATTTATGTGTATCCGAAATATTATCTCCTAAAATAACACAACTGAATGCTTCTCTTGGTAGTGTTGTTCTTCTTTCAATTGAAGAAGCGGGACTAGGAAAAAACTTTTTAGTCCTATACTCTTCTTCAAAACTCCATTTTTTGAGCTTTTTATAAATTCTATTATTCATTGCTTCTTCAAACTGCATAATTGGCTCTGGAAATATATCTGGCAATTCATCAACATAGTCAACATAACCTCCTCCACCCAAATATCTAAACATTGTTCTAGCATTGTAACCTAAACAAAAACCTTCACCGTTACTTGCATATTTGTTCCACATTTTATCATTATTCCAGTTTTCGGTCAAACTTAATATTCCTTCATGGTCATAATATTCTTCTATTGAGTCCTCCATAAATTTTTTAACATATTTCTTGTCATTCACTAAAGAAGTTTTAGCCCAGTCTCTCGCAAATTTGCGATGTTCTTGACGGGAATGACCTTTATTTTGTTTTTTGGAACTCCATAAAAAATATTCATAAATCTGTTTTTTTGTCAATAAATCAAATCTTGTTGGGCTATGACAATCCAATTCATCTTCAAAAGCCCTAGGAGAGGCCATATATACCTCTCTTTCAGTAATAAATCTTTTATGATATTCATTTGACCAATCCCTATACTTGTAAACTATTTCAGGAAGCGGAATATCATCTAAACTACCATAATTAACTTTTAGTCTTTTATCCATTTAAAATTAAATCCCTTAATTCTTTGGTAATTCTTGTTCTTTCTTCCGACCCTTTAAATTTGCTAAAATCTCTATACAGGCCGTCTATTCCATATTTCATATAATTAGAAACTGTATTCCCACTTAATTTAAATTGCTTGTCCAAAAAGTATTGGTGTTCAGAAACTTTTTTAGCTATATATTCCAGTTGATTCAATTCAATATCCTTTAAATCAATAATCCATTGAATATCCCCCATATTAATTTTAAAGTAATGGTTTAATAAAGCCAAAACATTTTTCTTGGTGTATGGATAAATATTGTCCTCTTTTTTTGGAAGCCTAAAGGCATGAATTGCTCCTATTTTGTCAAATAACTCATCTTCAGTTTCCATATAAATAAAACTATCATTACCATCCTTTTCATTCAGAAAATGCCAACCAATTCCTGATGGAACCATCAAATAAAATCCTTTTTTGTAATATACATTTCCATTGGGGGCTTTCAATTCAATAAAGCCTATATCCAATAATTTCTGAATACTTAACATCATAACTATTTTTAAACAAACATCTGTTGCAACAAGCCCTTTTTAAACTGCTGTGTGTTTTCTATTTGGGTGTTTAACAAGGCTATTTTTGTATCGATGGCACTTAAAAAGTTGGCAATTTTGGTTTGTTCTTCTATACATGGAAAGGAAATAAAAATCTCTTCTAAGTATTTAAAATAAAGATTAGAGACATTACCTCCTTCTACAACTTTTGCAAACTCTTTTTTTAATGTTGAATTTATGCAGTAGACAGTGAACAAGCTTTCTTCCTTAGTATTATAGACGGATATCATTTCACCAATGGCAACATTTGATAAATTTAATACGCTACAATGAGCAAAATCCAAAGGGTCTTCCCCGACACGTGGAATAAGTATTTCACCTCCTTTACTGAATTTTAGTTCGGAACGTTTAATATTTGTATATGACTTAATTTCATTGATTTGCCCATTATAAGTACTATATAATTCACCATATCTAACACATGGTGTTTCAGCATCATCAGAAATTGACCATTTTGGAGCACTTTTGCCATAATAAAAACGACCAAAATCCTTCATTTTTCCTTTTCTCCACTCAGGATAATCACTCCCATCATCATCTTTAAACCTTAACTTTTGGGAAAACAATTGTTGCATCACGCCTTTTTTGTATTGCTCTAAAAGGCTTTTCTTTTTATTTAATTGCTCTATTTTTTTATCAACCGATGAAAGAAACGAGGCTATTTTTTTTTGTTCTTTTAGAGCTTTAGAAAGAACAACCTTTACTCTTCTAAGACCACTTAATGGGATTTCTTTTAATGCTGAGCCATTTACTTTTTCATTAATGCTTTTTATTGATTTTTCGGATTGTAAAACCCAGTTCATGAAAGAAGGTGTAATAATTGATTCTCTTGCGCTTATGCGTGCTACACCTCTGGTCAAATTAGCCCCAACAAGCTCTTTTCCAACCAACTTAACCATGCCTATATCACCCCTGAGAGCTAACATAATTTCGTTTTCTTCTAAAATTGTTTTCTTATAAGAATTACTTACTTCTTCAGAGGTTTTAATCATGCTATAAATATCAAGTTTGGAATTTGTCAAATCCACTACCCTTACACATGGTATTCCTTTTTCGATATTTTCACCAGTTTGTACAATGCCATAAGAAATAGTTTTGTCACATAAATCTTGTAAACTAGCCTTAATCCATTCATCTTTAAACTCAGCAAACCTCAACTCTGGCACTTGTTTTTGTTCCATCATACTAAAACGGTGTTTTAATATTAAGTTGTTGGCAAAAGTCGACAATGGTGGCATCGGTTTCTACCATATTGCTTTCCAAAGCTTGTAAATCATTCGCCACTGTTTCTAAATCAATAGGTTCTTCTTCTTCAAAGGTATCTACATAGCGTGGTATGTTGAGGTTATAATCATTATCCTTAACCTCGTCCAAAGTGGCTACATAACTGTATTTATCAATGGTTTTGCGGTCTCGGTAGGTTTCAACAATGGTATCGATATGTTCATCGGTCAGTTTGTTCTTATTGCCATCCTTTTCAAATCCGTTGGAGGCATCAATAAACAAAATGTTATCGTCGTTTACTCGGCATTTGCTCAATACCATAATACAGGTGGGTATGCCCGTACCATAAAAAATATTGGCAGGCAAGCCTATAATGGCATCCAGATAGTTGAGGTCTTTTATCACATATTTCCTAATGGTTTCTTCGGCAGAACCTCTAAACAATACCCCATGGGGCAATACGCAAGCCATCGTGCCATTATCTGCCAATTGGTAAAGCATGTGCTGTACAAACGCAAAATCGGCTTTACTAGTAGGTGCTAAACGCCCGTATTGGCTAAAACGCTCATCATTTTCATTAAGTGGGTTGTCCTTTCCTTTCCATTTGGCCGAAAATGGCGGATTGGCAACCACTGCCTCAAAACGCATATCCAAGTGCTGTGGATGTTCTAAGGTGTCTTCTTGCTTTATATCAAAATGGCGGTAATGCACATCGTGCAGAATCATGTTCATTCGGGCTAGATTGTAGGTGGTTCGGTTCAATTCCTGCCCAAAAAAATCATCTACCTCTACCTCACGTGCTACACGCAATAACAACGAGCCACTACCACAGGTAGGGTCGTATACATTCTTTAATCGTTTCTTTCCCGTGGTAACTATTTTAGCCAGTATTTTAGAGACTTGTTGCGGTGTATAAAACTCTCCTGCCTTTTTGCCTGCACCACTGGCAAATTGCCCTATAAGGTACTCATAGGCATCGCCCAAAACATCGGCATCGGCATCCTCTAAAGCAAAGTCAATTTTATCCAAATGCGAAAGTACTTTGGCAATCAATGTATTTCTAGCTTCGGTACTTCTGCCCAATTTGGTACTGTTGAGGTCTAAATCTTCAAAAAGCTTGTTAAAGTCATCTTCGCTTTCCGTTCCCATGGTACTTTGCTCAATACTGTTCAGGATGCTATCCAAATCGGCTAAAATAAAATTGCTTTCATTTTCGGTATTGGCATTGCCTTTTTTGGCAACGGAGCTGAACAATTCGTTAGGTTTTAGGAAGTAACCCAACTTTAAAAGAGATTCTTCCCTTATGGCATCTAAATCATCGGTATCCGTAACTTTAAGGTAGTCCTTAATGGTTTCGGTTTCCAACAACTGATTGGCGTATAAATATTGTTTTTCTGAAAGGTATTTGTAGAAGATAAAGCCTAAAATATAATCCCGAAATTCATCGGCATCCATTTTGCCACGTAGTTCGTTGGCAATGTTCCATAATTGGGCTTCCAGTAGTTTTTTTTGTTCTTCGCTCATGGGTTGGTTTTAAGCTTCTAATCTAATAATTCTTTTAATGATTCTGGGTAAACAATCCATTTGTTACCATTGGGGTTTTGCCTAAACATTAAGCCCTTTTCAAAGCCTAAATAGGTTATTTGTTCTTTATCGGCAATATATTGATATTTCGTCATTACCGAAATAACCTCACTATAAGTTTTATCTTTTAATTTGCCCAAAGCCGTTGCCGATAGGTATTCGGTTTTGTTTTCTTTTGGAGCTGAACTTTTGGGTTTCTTAATTTCAGACGTTTTTGTAAGTGCATCAATTTCTTCTCTATAAGCTTCTGGGTCTATGATGGTTTTTAAGGCTTCAATAACGGTTGGGTCTGCACATACCCCTAAATCATCTTGGAGTCTTTCTGTAACAGGATTAATTCCAGCTATTAGCATTTGAACAATATCAATAGCCTCGTTAATATCCATTTTGGCATACGTGCTTTTTATTTGGCTCAGGTTATTTTCAAAGTTTTTTTCATGCCCATTGCTTTTTATGCCATTGGCTTTAGGCATTTTATCTTTAGCATCATGAAAGTACCACTCGCCAAAATTTGGGTTATTCAAGGATGGAATATAATGGCACTGTGGCACTAAAGAACCAAGCATATTTGCCTTATACAGTTTTTTTAAAAAGCTTCTAAATTCCTTTCCGTTATCAACATCGTTTTTAAAATAACCATGTCTTTTTAAATATGGAAAAACATCGGTTGACCTGAGGTTGGTGTTTCCAGTAATTTCAAGGAAATGCTGAATGGTTTTAGATAGTTTTAAAGCAAGTTGAATGTCTTTATTGGTTAACTTCATTATGGTTTACTTACGATTTCTTCTACTTGGATGAAGCTTATAATAATCTTCTCTTGTGTGAAATCCTTCTTCTTTATATTGATAGCTTAACTTAAATAGCTCTGGATTTTCATCCTCCAATCTTTTACGACCCAAATATTTAACCCATGCCTTTTCAAATAGATTACTTGGTGTAAGCCCTTCTTGCACAACCTCAACAAACCTTTTTTGGGCTTCAGTTAAGGGCTTTAAATCTCCATTTACCAAGCCATTAAACCAATGACCATACTTTTGAAGCACATCAATCTCTTCTTTACTGAAAATTTGAAAGGAGCAATCAACCGAAAACGCTCCCTTGGCTTTAATGTAGTCTAAATGAACTGATTTGGAACTCATTACATTTTTGCCGTTAGTGCCAAAACAGAATAGCAATAAAAGCACACAGTAAATATAAGTTAATCACAAATAAAAAAGAAACTATTTCTTACAGAAATATAACGCCCTAACCTTATTTCCCGTTTTTTAGATATTTATAAATCGTACCTTTCACACTTACCGCTCCTTATAGAAAAGCACGATTAAGTACTAGTGGCTATTATTAAGTGTTGCCTGGGTTTTTTAAATCTCCTAAAGTCAATATCTCAGTGTTTGTCTAATTGTAAAACAAAACTACCCTCACCCCGAAACGGCAAGTGCTGTTTCAATGGTATAATAACACGCACTAGTTTTTTTAGAATTTTAGAATAAAGGGGGTGCTATTTTATTCTTTAATTGATCTTAAATAACGGGATATTTTATTCACTTCTGATTTAGTAAATATTGGATCAAAAAAGTTAAAATAGTCTGTTAACTCGTAAAGTGACTTCACGGCAACATATTTAAATCTCTCTTTTGGTTTTTCATTTATCATGGCAATTACATTTCTAATTGGTATTTGTTTTGGTCCCCAATGGTGAGCATTCAAATTAAGTCTATTATACTCGAACTCACTATTAAGGGTTACAAATAGTGCGTAATTGGTTCTTTTAATTTGTTCGATTGGAGATCTGAAATCAAATCGTTCTATAGAATTCCTACTCCAATTTTTAGTTTCAATAATAAAGATACCTGCTTTACTTATTAATAAATGATCTATTTGGATACTAAATATTCTATCATTCTCTTTTCTATTATAGATTGGAGGATTAAAATTCATTGAAAAGTCATTGAATAAAAAATAATCATCTGGAAGGTTCTTTAATTCTTTCACAACTAAGTTTTCACCTATAGCACCAGCTATTAAGGGATTGAGTTTCTCTAAGACTTTTTTAGTATTTAAAATTTCTGTTATTTGTGGCTTGCTACGTTTGGAAACAACAACATCTCTGTTGTTAGTTAACTCGTCAATTAACTTAATTGTTTTATTGATTTTTTTCTTGAAGTAATTAGTTCGATTCTCAACAATTTTATCAAGTTTTTTTACTAAGGTATTTCTTCTAAATCCTATTTTTTTAACCTTTATCCAGTTGATAAATTTTGCAAACATGAAATTTGAGTTCGCCAATTTAAGACCTTCAATTTTTTCATTGAGTAATAATATTTCAGAATCAAGATTGTCAGATAAATAATTTTTTGAAGTTTCTAATTCTTTCTGAAGTGATATCAATTCCTTTTTTAAGTTTTTAATTTCATGGTTTAAGTCTATTTCGTTCTGTCTTATAATCGTCTGAATTTTAGACTCACAATTATTTAAAAAATTCTTTATATCACCTATTGAATTAATTTTGGTAATACCATTTCGATTTAATTCATGTCTGATTTTTTTAAGAGATTCTATTTGTCCAATTATCTGCGCCAAAATAATTTTAATGTCAATTAAGAAATAAACAATATGGTGCTTATTTACATTCTGTTTAGTGAACTAAAATTAAAAAAATCTTATAAATGGATGTGATTATAAATTAAATCAAACTTTGAATCATTTTTAACAATTACATTGATTGACAATATATGGAAGCATATATATGGTGGGATATGGAATCTGTAATTAAAACGGTCCATTTTTAGGGATTTTTTCTCGTTTTAAGTATTATAACACTTAATAATCAAAGTACATTCAATGTAAAAACTTGAGATTCAACTATATATTATTAATTTTATTAGACATTTACCTATGTAAAAACATGGGTAATAATTTTAAAAATGTTGGGGGTAATATACTATTTATTTGATGCTCGTTGTCGAAAGGTTGTCAAGTATGCAAAAAACAAAACCGTAAAACGTTGTTTTTTAACGAATTACGGTTTTATCAAGTACTCAAGGTGGGAATCGAACCCACACTCCCGAAAGAACTGGATTTTGAATCCAGCGCGTCTACCAATTCCGCCACTTGAGCTTATTTCGGACAGCAAAAATATATATTTTTTCGATATTACACATAAAAATACTAGTTAATATACTTTTTAGGTTAAAATAAATACATAAATTTGCACCTCGTTTAAAATAGGGCGTCGTTTTACGCTATAAAACAACAGATTAACTATGCCAATTGTAATAACTGAAGCTAAAATTTTTGCTTGTACTCAAAGTAAAGTGCTTGGTGAAAAAATTGCTAAGGCATTTGGTGCCGAATTGGGGAATGTTATTACCTCAACATATAGTGATGGTGAGTTTCAGCCATCCTATGAGGAGTCCATTCGCGGCACTCGTATTTTCATTATTGGCTCCACCAACCCTGGGCCAGAAAACTTAATGGAAATGTTGTTGATGATTGATGCGGCAAAGCGTGCATCGGCAAGGCATATAACGGCAGTTTTACCTTATTTTGGATGGGCAAGACAAGACAGAAAAGATAAGCCTAGAGTACCTATTGCGGCCAAATTGGTGGCTAAAATGTTGGAGGCGGCAGGAGCTACCCGTATTATTACAATGGATTTGCACGCTGACCAAATACAAGGGTTCTTTGAAAAGCCAGTGGATCATTTGTTTGCATCTACTATTTTTCTGCCTTATTTAAGGAGTTTGAATTTGGATAATTTAACAATTGCATCACCAGATATGGGAGGTTCAAAAAGGGCATATGCCTACTCCAAAGCTTTGGAAAGTGATGTGGTTATTTGTTATAAGCAACGTGAGAAGGCCAATATAATTTCGCACATGGAGCTTATTGGTAATGTTGAAGGAAAAAATGTGGTTCTGGTAGACGATATGGTAGACACTGCCGGAACACTCACAAAAGCTGCAGATTTAATGATGGATCGCGGAGCCTTAAGTGTAAGAGCCATTTGTACGCATCCTATTTTATCTGGTAATGCATATGACAATTTGAATAATTCAAAATTGCAAGAATTAATCGTTACAGATTCAATACCGGTAAAACCTCTTAGCGATAAAATTAAAGTTTTAAGTTGTGCAGATTTATTTGCTGAGGTTATGGAAAAAGTACATAACAACCAGTCCATAGCCTCAAAATTTGTCATGTAAACTTGACTCAACAATTAAAAAGAGTAAATTAAATTAATATAAATAACAATTATGAAATCAATTACAATCAACGGATCTCAAAGAGAAAGCGTGGGCAAAAAAGCAACAAAAGCCTTACGTAATGCTGGTCAGGTTCCTTGCGTACTATACGGAGGAGATAAGCCAGTACATTTCTCTGCACCAGAATTGGCTTTCTCTAAACTTGTATACACACCAAATGCACATACAGTTGTGATTGAGCTTGACAACGGAACAAGGTTTGACGCAGTTCTGCAAGACATTCAGTTTCATGCCGTAACAGACAACATTTTACACGTAGACTTTTATCAATTATTTGAAAACAAAGAAATTGCTTTAGATATTCCTGTTAATTTGGTAGGAAACTCTCGAGGTGTTAAAAACGGTGGTGTTTTAAGAAGAAACAACAGAAAACTACGTATTAAGGCATTACCAGTTAACTTACCAGATTTCATTGAAATCGATATTACTCCTTTAAAAATTGGTGATAAGGTTGCTGTTGGTGATTTACCGAGTGAAAATTACACATTTTTACATTCAGACAATACTGTGGTATGTCAAATTAAAACAGCTAGAACAGCTATCCTTGATGCAGATGATGAAGAAGAGGAAGTTGAAGAAGGAGCAGAAGGGGCAGAGGCAACTGAAGGAGCAGAAACTCCAGCAGCAGAGGCACCAGCAGCACAAGAATAGATACGTTAATTTAGGCTTAAGCTTAAGTTACAGTTCATTAAAAAATCTCTTGGAGTTAATACTTCAAGAGATTTTTCTTTTCATAGATGCTCTAAATCTATGCTTGATTGGGACTAAAACTAACTAAATAAAATAAGCGAAAACATTTATGGATATAATTGCAATAACTAAAATAACTAAACCTATAAAACAATATTTATTGAGAAAATTGTTTCTTCTTTCCATTTGGGGATTCATTTTTGTGGCTTTAAACTTTAAAATACTCTGCGCCTTTACAGCGCAGAGTCTTTAAAAAATCCTCTCTCAAAAGAATTAATTAATAGCTCAGTAAAGGTACGCTGAGGCAACAACAAAAAAAATAAGCACTTCTACGTATTTTTTTTGATGGGAACTTACCATATTAAAAAGCGAAAGCTCTAAATCATTACAATTTAGAGCTTCCAATAATTCTCCCTAAGAACTAATTAATAGCCTTGTAAATGTAATCAATAAAATCGATAGAAAAAATACGCACAAGTACTTATTTTGAGCACATTTATAAATATGCTTTATTTAAGTTGGCCCAAATGGAAAGCGATGTGGGCTTGTTGTCCAGATTTAGTTTGTGAACTATATTACTTCGGTGTTTATCTACGGTCCTTATAGAAATAGAAAGCTCGTTCGCTATTTCTTGACTCGTTTTGTTTACTGAAATTAGCTTCACGATTTTTAGTTCAGATTTTGTAAGCGAGTTTAAAACCTCTGGCTTTTTTTGTTGATTGCTTGAGTCAAGGTAATCGGCAATTTCTTCACTAAAGTAGGGTGTTCCATTAAGAACATGTTTTATGCAGGTTTCAATTTCTTCTATGGCAAATTCCTTTAAAATATAACCGTATACGTTGTTCGCTTTGGCTTGGTCATACAGTTCTTCTTCCTTGTCAAAAGTTATCAGGATAATCTTTGTTGGCAAACCATTTTTTTTGCATGCCTCGGCAATTTCCAATCCAGTTTTATGTGGCATTCTAATGTCAAGAATAGCTATTTCCGGTTTTAGTTTTACAATAAGACTGTATGCTGTGTTGCCATCCTGGGCACTGCCCAAAATGTTAAACCCTTTTGAAGTTAAAAAGTCGGCAAGACCCCGCAGCATAAGTGGGTGGTCGTCTGCTATTACAATAGAGGTATTCATTAAAACTTAGAGAGAGTTTTTGCCAATGGCTTATAATTTTAAATATAAGTATTTCTTTTCATAATCTATTATGGCTTTCCCTTTTTTCAAAATGTCTGCCCCAATAATGCCATCAACAGGTTTGGACTTATGTTCAGTAAGCGCCATATTAACATGTGTTAAATTGAACAAGACCAAAACAACTTTATTGTTCTTCCATTTGCCGATTTTAACCTTGTTTTTTTGCGAGGTTTTAGTTTCCATGTTAACGGCACCTGCCCCAGCAGCTTTTATTAGAGAGTCTTCGGCATTAAGTTGAAAAGTTTCAATGCCTTCAAAACCAACACACGAATTTGATGCGCCAGTATCTAATATAAACAAGCCTTTCTTGCCATTGATGCTAGCCTTAATTTCAAAATGATTTGTTTTAGTGAGGTGCAGCTTTATTTTAGTGTATCCTTTTTCAATTAGAAACTTTTGAAGTGTTTCTGCCATGTGTCATTATTTTAAAGAATAAAAATAGGGCTATTGAAAGAATTACTACCCTAAAAAAGATATAAAATAAAACTTTTGTGATTTTGATTGTAGTTGCGCATCAAAAATTACAGACTTCACTATTTTTACAGCATGATAGTTACAGATACGCACACCCATTTATACAGCGAGGCGTTTAATGAAGACAGAAAGCAAATGATTGAACGGGCTTTGGAAGCAGGAGTGTCTCGGTTTTTCATTCCGGCCATAGATTCAACTTATACCGATTCGATGCTTCAGCTTGAAAAGGATTTTCCGAAAAATGTCTTTTTAATGATGGGCTTGCACCCAACCCATGTAAAAGAGAATTATGAAGAAGAATTAATGCATGTGGAAGAAATGCTTGCAATGCGAAAATTCTATGCTGTTGGCGAAATAGGCATAGACCTGTATTGGGATAAATCTACTTTAGATATCCAGAAAAAAGCATTTAAGCACCAAATACAATTGGCGAAAAAATACGGATTGCCCATTGTAATCCATTGCCGTGAAGCTTTTGATGAAATTTTTGAGGTATTGGAAACAGAAAAAGATGAAGATTTATATGGTATTTTTCACTGTTTCACAGGAACATTGGAGCAAGCCCATCAGGCAATATCATATAATCTTAAATTAGGTATTGGCGGGGTGGCCACTTTCAAGAATGGGAAAATAGACCAGTTTTTAAACCAAATAGACCTGAAACATATCGTTCTGGAAACAGACTCTCCTTACTTGGCTCCAGTTCCCTTTAGGGGAAAAAGAAACGAAAGCGCTTATATAATAAAAGTATTGGAAAAACTAGCATCAATATATAATGTATCTTTAGAAGAGTTAGCAGCAATAACTACTGAAAATTCAAAAGAAGTTTTTAAAATATAGATATGCCCAATACGAAACCTAACATTCTTCTCATATACACTGGTGGAACCATTGGTATGGTAAAAGATTTTAAAACGGGAGCCTTAAAAGCATTCAATTTTAAAAACCTTTTAAATAATATTCCTGAACTGAATTTATTGGACTGTAATATTGAAACGGTTTCATTTGAGCACCCTATAGACTCAAGCAATATGAATCCCAAATATTGGGTGCAGACTGTCGAAATTATAGAATCGCACTACAAGGAATTTGATGGATTTGTGGTGCTTCATGGAAGCGACACTATGAGTTATTCGGCTTCGGCTTTGAGTTTTATGTTGGAAAATTTGGCAAAACCAGTCATCTTCACAGGCTCGCAATTGCCTATAGGAGATTTGCGCACCGATGCTAAAGAAAACTTGATTACATCCATTCAACTTGCCTCGTTACAGGAAAAAGGCAAACCCATAATTAAGGAAGTGTGTTTGTATTTTGAGTATAAACTGTACCGCGGGAACAGAACAACCAAATTAAATGCTGAACATTTTCAGGCATTTGCATCTTTCAACTATCCCGATTTAGCTGAATCAGGGGTGCATCTAAAAATTAACAAAGAGTATTTGTTTGAACCCAATTTAAAAAGGAAACTAAAAGTCCATAAAAATTTAGACACTAATATCGCTCTTATTAAATTGTTTCCAGGGATTTCCAATTCGGTTATAGAAAGTATATTCAATACAAATAGTTTAAAGGCCGTTATTCTTGAAACTTACGGTGCGGGAAATTGTACTACCGAAAAATGGTTTCTAGATGTTTTAAAGAAGAACATTTCAAGAGGCATTCATATTATAAACGTAACGCAATGCTCTGGCGGAAGTGTTATGATGGGGCATTACGAGACAAGCAGTGCACTAAAGTGTATTGGTGTAATTTCAGGGAAAGATATGACCTCCGAAGCAGCATTGACAAAACTTATGTTTTTATTAGGCTTAAATGCTAAAAAGGTTAAAACATTCAAAACCACATATGAAGCACCTCTAAGGGGTGAAATGTCATAAAATTAACTGTTAAAATTTGAGCAATCGAAGATTTTTTCGTTATTTGAGCCTCCAAAATTTAAGTGACTAAAAATTATAGAGAGGTGGCCGAGTGGTCGAAGGCGCACGCCTGGAAAGTGTGTATACTCCAAAAGGGTATCGAGGGTTCGAATCCCTTCCTCTCTGCTGTTATTTTTATTTTTAATTGCTTTTTTTTTATATCTTTAACACTTTAACTAATAAAATTAAGATCTAGAACATGAAAAGATTATTTTCTATCCTTGCCATCACTGGAATGATGGTATTCGGAACTGCTAATGCAACAACAATTGCAAACACAAGTACGGCTGTTACAACAACGGTATCGACGACACAAGATGAAGAAGCAGCACCTGCTGAAGAGTTGAGTTTCCATCAAGAATTAAAGAAGCGTTTTATTGAAGGAGGTCCAGGATTTATGGGCATTGTATTGTTATGTTTAATTCTGGGATTAGCAATTGCCATAGAAAGAATAATCTTTTTAAACCTTTCTACTACCAATACTAAAAAATTAACTCAAGAAGTAGAAGATGCATTATCTTCCGGAGGAGTTGAAGCTGCAAAAGAAGTTTGTAGAAATACAAAAGGGCCTATCGCGTCAATTTTCTACCAAGGATTGGATAGGACGGATGAAGGCTTAGATGCTGCTGAAAAAGCTGTTGTTGCTTATGGTGGTGTTCAAATGGGACAATTAGAAAAGAATGTATCTTGGATTTCATTATTTATCGCTCTTGCACCGATGCTTGGTTTCATGGGTACGGTAATTGGTATGATTCAGGCATTCGATAAAATTGAAGCAGCTGGAGACATGCAACCATCACTTGTAGCGGGTGGTATTAAAGTAGCACTTTTAACCACCGTATTTGGTCTTGTGGTTGCTATTATACTTCAAATTTTCTACAATTATATTATTGCTAAAATCGATAGTATTGTTAACAACATGGAAGACGCTTCTATTACGTTAATGGACCTATTGATAAGAAACAAAAAGTAATAATTTTAAAAAGAGAAAATTATGGGTTTACATAAAATTTTAAAAATAGTAGCCTTTGCTCTTGCAATTATTGGTGCGATTTTTGCGTTAATGATTATGGCAGGAGATGAGGAAAGTGCCCAAAGCATGAGTGGAAACATCTTATATGTTGCGTATGCTGTTTTAGCTATTGTGCTTGCGCTTGTTTTAATATTTGTTTTAAAAGGTCTATTTGCAGGAAATATTAAAAAGACATTAATCACTGTTGGAGCGTTTTTAGCGGTCATATTAATTTCTTACGGAATATCCTCAGGAACAGACTTAAACTTAAAACCTTTTATAGATAAAGGTGCAGATATCACTGAATCAACGTCAAAAACTGTTGGTGCGGGACTTATTGCATTTTACATCTTGGCGTTTTTGGCAATTGCTTCTATGTTATACGGTGGAGCAAAAAAAATATTTAATAAATAAATTATGGCAAAAAGAGCAGCACCAGAAGTTAATGCAGGCTCAATGGCCGACATTGCTTTCTTATTATTAATATTCTTTTTGGTTACAACCACTATTGAAACCGATTCTGGTTTAAATAGAAAGTTGCCGCCTATAGAGGAAACTGAACCGCCTATCATCAAGCAAAAAAATATTTTTACAGTTCTTTTGAATGGTAAAGATCAATTGCTTGTTGAAGACGAATTAATGGAGCTTAAGGATTTGAGAGAGGCGGCTAGAGAGTTTTTAGATAATGGAGGTGACGGGTCATGTGACTACTGTAAGGGAAAAAAGGATTCAGATTCTTCTGATAATCCTGACAAGGCCATCATTTCTTTAAAAAATGAACGTGAAACTAGTTATAAAACTTATATCGCGGTTCAAAACGAACTTGTAGCTGCATATAACGAATTAAGGAATAGAAGAGCCGAAGAACTTTACGGGAAAACGTTTACTGAAATGGAAGCAGATTACAATGATGTAAACTGGCCTGGCAACAAAACAAAGCTTAAGGATCAAATTGAACAAATAAAACTTGATTATCCTCAAAAGCTTTCAGAAGTACAATAATTAAAATTTAACATTAACTATTATGTCTAAATTTAAAAAGAAAAAAGGAGGCGAAATACCAGCGGTTAATACAGCGGCTTTACCAGATATTGTATTTATGTTATTATTCTTTTTTATGGTGGCCACGGTTATGAGGCAAAACACCTTGAAAATACAGAATAACTTACCATATGCCGATCAGGTTGAAAAGTTGGATAAAAAGGATTTGGTAATGTACATTTACGCAGGAAAGCCAAGTGCAAATTACAGACAATATGGTACTGAGGCAAGAATACAGCTTAATGATGATTTTGCCAATGTAAGTGATATTGCCGCCTTTATAGCTGAAGAGAGAGCCTCCAAGCGTGAAGAATTAGTCCCATTTTTAACTACCGCTCTAAAAGTTGATAGCGATGCTAATATGGGGTTAATTGGAGATATTAAACAAGAATTGCGTAAAGTAAATGCGCTTAAAATTAATTATACTACCAAAAAGGGTAGTGTATTAGATAACAAATAATTTTACACTCTTAATTTTATATTAAAGGCGCTTTGAATAAATCAAAGCGCCTTTTAGTTTTTAGTAAATATACTTACTTTTAAAGGCATAAAATATCCTTTTTTTAATGAAGCCATTTCTAATTGCCATATCTATCCTAGCCATCAGTAGTTGTTTTGCACAGGACGAACCAATTCAAGAATTAGATTCTCTCTATAAAGAAGACCAATTTTATGCAGGTGTAACTTATAATTTACTTGATAAACGGCCAATCGGGGTTAAGCAAAGTGGTTTTTCATTAGGGTTTCATTTAGGATTTATAAAGGATATGCCAATTAATGAAAGACGTAATCTGGCTATTGGCATTGGCCTAGGTTATTCTGCAAATTCCCATAACCAGAACTTGTTGGTCAGTAAATCGGTTAGCGGAGATTTTAACTATAGTGTTGTAGAGGGAAACAATACATATAGAAAGAACAACTTCTCTACGCACTTAATTGAACTTCCAATAGAGTTTAGATGGCGAACTTCAACACCCCAAGATTATAACTTTTGGCGTATTTACGCAGGGTTTAAATTGGGATACGCATTCATCAATACCGTCAAGCACAAAGGCGATTTGGGGGACTTTAGATATAGCGACAGAGGCGATTTTAATGACCTTCAATATGGGCCAACATTCAGTGTGGGTTACAATACATGGAACCTGCATATATATTACGTATTAAATCCAATTTTTAATGGGAATGCCCAGCTTGACAATAAACAAATAGATATGAAAGCTATTAAAATTGGATTAATGTTTTATATCCTTTAAACTAAGTCAGGCTTCTATTTTAAAGCCAATAATTTACCAAAATCAATTGGGGGATAGCTCCAATAAAAATGCCAATAATTAGTTCTTTCCCGTTATGGGCTTTTAAATGCAAACGAGAAGTTGCAATGGCTCCAATCATAATAGCCATCATGGCTAAGGCTCCATTGATGTTTATGCTAAAATGGATGCTAAGGGCCACAAAAAACATAAATACTCCACAAACCGCCATCATGTGTAAGCTAATTTTAAAATTCATGATTGCCATAAGTAAACATGTCATATTGGAGATGAGTAAGCCAATTAAAAAGAAATAGATTTCTATAGCTTGTGATGGTGTAATAATACGCTGCAATGCTATTATAATTATGACGCAATAAAGCATTAAAGGATATAAGCGTTCTCTTGGAGTTTCAAGGTGAACGGAATTGACCTTACCTAAAGTCTTTAAAAGAAAATAGGTTAGAATGGGAAGCAGAACCGTTAATATAAATATTGAAATGAGCTTGCCTTGAACAATGTCATCAGGAATAAACCTCGGTGAAATTTCAAAATAAAACCATATTGCAAAAAGGGGCATTACAAGAGGATGAAAAATATACGAGATGCTTTTTAGTAGCTTATCCATCATATTTTTTTTCGTAATCGCGCTACTGGAATGTCAAGTTGCTCTCTGTATTTTGCAACGGTTCGCCTTGCAATAGGATAGCCTTTATCCTTTAAAATTGAAGCTAAATTTTCGTCTGTTAGCGGTTTCCTTTTATTTTCTTCTTCAATAACTGTTTCGAGGATTTTCTTTATTTCTTTAGTGGAAACGTCTTCACCTTGATCATTTTTCATGGATTCTGAAAAGAATTCCTTGATTAGTTTTGTACCATAAGGCGTGTCCACATATTTGCTATTCGCAACTCTTGATACCGTAGAAACATCCATGTTTATCTCATCGGCAATATCCTTAAGAATCATTGGTTTTAAGTTACGCTCATCTCCAGTTAAAAAATACTCCTTTTGATAATGCATTATGGCACTCATGGTGACAAACAAAGTTTGTTGGCGTTGTTTAATGGCTTCAATAAACCATTTGGCTGCATCCAACTTTTGCTTGATGAATATTACGGCATCTTTTTGTGATTTCGATTTGTCTTTTGACTCTTTGTAGCCTTTAAGCATGTTGTTGTATTCTCTGGAAACATGAAGCTCTGGGGCATTTCTCCCATTGAGCGTTAATTCAAGTTCACCATCTACAATTTTTATGGCAAAATCTGGCACAACGTGTTCTACAATTCTGTTATTGCCAGCATAAGAACCACCCGGTTTTGGGTTTAAATGTTCAATTTCAGAAATGGCGTCTTTCAACTGAATTTCGGAAACATCGAACTTTTGAAGCAGTTTTTTATAGTGCTTTTTAGTGAACTGATCGAAGGCATTGTCAATGATTTCAATTGCCAAATCAGTGTCTGGACTTTTTTCTTTTCGGTGCAGTTGGATGCTCAAACACTCTTGTAAGTTTCTTGCGCCAACTCCCGCAGGATCTAATTGATGGACAATTTTTAATACTTTTTCAATTTTTTCCTCAGAGGTATAAACATTTTGGGTAAAAGCCAAATCATCCATTATATCACTTAAATCACGTCGTATGTACCCACTTTCATCAACGCTGCCGACTAAAAATTCGGCAATATCGCGTTCCTCCTCTGTTAGTCTGTACGTATTTAATTGGTTTAATAAATGCTGGGTGAATGAAGTTCCCGCTGCATAGGGCATGGTCTTTTCTTCATCATCACTGCTGTAGTTGTTGGCTTGTGTTCTATAGTCCGGAATTTCGTCATCGCTCAAGTACTCGTCAACATTTATTTCGTCAGTGCCTATGGCTTCATTATCGTCAAAGTCATCTGTAGTATTATCAAAGTCTGAATCCAAATCGTTTTGTGCTTCTTCTTTACCGCCTTCCAAAGCTGGATTTTCTTCTAATTCCTGTTTTAAACGTTGCTCAAAAGCTTGCGTTGGCAATTGTATCAATTTCATCAATTGAATTTGCTGTGGCGACAGTTTTTGCGATAATTTGAACTGTAAATGTTGTTTAAGCATGTTTTGATTTAAGGTTGTTACTCGATAATCGAGATTTAACATTCCGAAGCTAGCTTCTTAATTTTAAGTTCTTTTTAGTTTTAATCTCTCTAGAGCCAATTCTAAGGTCGTTAATCAAAGATAAAAAAAGGGATTTGTATTCCAAAGTCATGCCATGTTTGTCCTTTTATTATAATTTCTTTAGAATTCTGCATTTTGGGGAGTGCGTGGAAATGGAATTACATCCCTAATATTGCTCATTCCTGTAGCGAACATCACCAATCGTTCAAAGCCCAATCCAAACCCAGAATGAACAGCGGTTCCGTACTTTCTTAAGTCTAAATACCACCAAAGTTCTTTTTCTGGAATATTAATGGCTGCCATTTTTTGTTTTAAAACCTCCAAACGTTCTTCGCGTTGTGCACCACCAACAATTTCACCAATGCCTGGGAATAGTATGTCCATAGCTCTAACGGTTTTTCCATCGTCATTCAAGCGCATGTAAAAGGCCTTAATATTTGCAGGATAATCAAACAGAATAACAGGGCATTTAAAGTGTTTTTCCACAAGAAAACGCTCATGCTCACTCTGCAAATCCGTCCCCCATTCTTCTATTAAATATTTAAATTTCTTTTTCTTGTTGGGTTTTGAATTTCTTAAAATATCGATGGCTTCGGTATAGCTAACTCGTTTAAAATGATTGTCTGTAACAAAATTCAGCTTTTCTATTAACGTCATGCTGCTGCGCTCATCTTGCGGTTTGGTTTTGTCTTCGTCCTGCAAACGCTTATCTAAAAACTCTAAATCCTCACGGTTATTGTTCAAAATGTATTTTATAACAGACTTCATAAAGTCTTCGGCCAAATCCATATTTCCTGCAAGATCCATAAAAGCAACTTCGGGTTCTATCATCCAAAATTCTGCCAAATGGCGAGAGGTATTCGAGTTTTCTGCTCTAAACGTTGGACCAAAAGTGTACACTTTTCCCAGGGACATGGCATAGGTTTCTGCTTCCAATTGCCCAGAAACAGTTAAATTGGTTTCCTTTCCGAAGAAATCTTTGGAATAATCAATATTTCCTTCTTCGTTTATAGGCGGATTTTTCAAATCAAGATTGGTAACCTGAAACATTTCACCAGCACCTTCGGCATCGCTACCCGTAATAATTGGCGCGTGCATATAGTAAAATCCATTGTCATTAAAATATTTATGAATGGCAAACGATAACGCTGAACGTAAACGCATTACTGCACTAAACGTATTGGTTCTGGTTCGTAAATGAGCATGTTCCCTTAAGAATTCAAACGAATGTTTTTTTGGTTGAATGGGGTAGGACTCAGGGTCTGAGTCTCCTAAAACAGTGAGTTCTTTAACTTGTATTTCCACTTTTTGACCCTTACCTTGACTCTCAACCAATTCACCTTTTACATGAATGGCTGCACCTGTAGTTACTCTTTTTAAAAGATTTTCATCGTAGTTTTCAAAATCAACAACGCACTGAATATTACTCAAGGTGGAGCCGTCATTCAAAGCTATAAACCGATTGGCCCTGAAGGTTTTTACCCAACCTTTTACTTCAACTTCTGGAATAATGATATCCTGGGTCAGTAACTCTGAAACTGTTCTTGATTGCATGTGCTTAAATTTATATTGTAAATATAAAAAAAGCGTATCGGCTTACAATCTATGAAGGTTCAAAAACGACAAAAAGTTATTCGTCTTCCTCTGGGATAATATTAATTGAAGGTTCTCTGAGAACTTCCTTATTAGCAATACTGCGCTCTAAAGACAACAATAAAGAAGGCAATAGTAATAAGTTTGACAACATGGCAAAAAGTAATGTTGCTGAAACCAAAGCACCTAACGCTACCGTGCCTCCAAAACTAGAAATAGTAAATACAGAAAAACCAAAAAACAGAACAATGGAAGTATAGAACATACTCACACCAGTTTCTCGTAGAGCTCCATAAACCGACACTTTGATTTTCCAATTATTAGCCTGCAATTCTTGACGGTATTTTGCCAAAAAATGAATGGTGTCATCCACAGAAATACCAAAGGCAATACTAAACACCAATATGGTTGAAGGTTTAATAGGTACACCCAAATAGCCCATTAAGCCCGCTGTTACTAATAATGGTAAAAGGTTTGGTATAAGCGAAATAAGAATCATTCGGCCCGAACGGAACATATACGCCATAAAAAGTGAGATTAAAAAAATGGCCAAGGATAATGAAATAGCCAGATTCTTAACCAAGTATTTTGTTCCTTTTTGGAATACCAATGCTTTTCCTGTCATGGTTACATCGTATCTTTCCTCAGGTAAAACCTTGTCGATTTTAGCTTGAAGGTTTTCCTCAATACGTTCCATTTTATCGGTGCCAATATCTTTCATAAACGTTGTGATACGGGCGTACTGGCCAGTGCTGTCCACAAAGTTTTTAAGCAAATCTAAATTAGAGGATGAGTTTTTTGCGTACGATAAAATAAAGTTGTTTTCCTGTGAAGTCGGCAGTTGGTAAAATTTTGTATTTCCGTTGTAGTAGGCCTGTTTGGAATATTTTACCAAACCAACCACCGAAACAGGTTTAGACAGTTCAGGTATTTCATTAATTAAGCCTTCAAGTTCATCCATGCGCTTCAAAGTAGACAGTTTCATTACTCCTTTTTTGCGTTTGGTGTCTACCATAATTTCTAAAGGCATGATACCACTAAATTCTTCCTCAAAAAACCGAATATCATTTACAAAATCTGATTTTTGGGGCATATCCTCAATTAAACTGCCCGAAATCTTTATTTGATAAATACCAATAATGCTTACCGCCAATAGAATTACAGATGTAAAATATATGGCGATGCGCCTGTCTTTTACCATATGTTCCATCCAATTAACAAAACCACCAATCCAACGCTTGTTGAGGTGCTCCAAGTGGCGATCTTTTGGGTAGGGCAGAAACGTGTAGATAATAGGTATAATTAATAGGCAAAGCATAAAAATGGCTAAAATGCTCAAAGACGCTACAATACCAAACTCTTTTAAAAGTTTGCTTTCGGTTAAAATAAATGTTGCAAAACCTGAAGCGGTGGTTACGTTGGTCATTAATGTGGCGTTACCAATTTTCGTGATAACCCGTTGCAACGATTTTACTTTATTACCATGTAATTTAACCTCGTGTTGGTATTTATTGATCAAGAAAATACAGTTGGGAATACCAATAACAATAATTAAAGGTGGAATTAACGCTGTTAAAACGGTTATCTCATAATTCATTAAACCAATAATACCTAAGGTCCACATAACACCTATACAAACTACTATGAGAGAGATAAAAGTGGCGCGAAACGACCTAAAGAATAAGAAGAAAATCAGTGAGGTAACCAACAAAGCAACCGCAACAAACCATCCAATTTCATCCACAATAAGCTGGGCGTTCAATGTACGAATGTAAGGCATGCCAGAAACCCTAACATCCAAATTATTCTTGCTTTCAAATGCTTCAATTTTTGGCTCTAATACATTAATCACAAAATCTTTTCTGGCCGATGTATTAACAATATCCTTTTTTAAATAGATGGCCGTTCTAATGGTTTTTGTTTTCTTATTAAACAAAAAATTATCATAAAAAGGATACTGTTCAAAAAGCTCGTTCTGTAAAGTCTCAATTTGAGATATTGAGATAATGCTATCAATTATAAAGGGCTCTAATTCGAATTTTTCATTTTTAGTATCCTTTACAAGTTTTTGGAGGTCTCTTAATGAAATAACCGTTTCAACCGCCTCATTTTCTTTAAAACTGTGCGAAAGTTTGTTCCAAGCATTTAATTTTTCAACGGTAAAAAGCGTACTGTCCTTTACGCCAAGTATAACTAGATTGCCCTCTTCACCAAAAGTTTTTAAAAAGTTGTTGTAAACCATGTTTACCTCATGGTCGTCGGGCAATAAATTAGCTTCCGTATAGGTAAAACGCATGTTTTCCCACTTTTGGGCCAACATAAATGTAGCTACGATAATACCTACAAGAATGACGATTTTATTTCTTAAAATCAATCTTGCGGTGACGCTCCAAAAGTCTTTTGAAAAAAGTTTTAACATGCCTTATTTAAAGTTGCGCAAAGGTAGGAAAAAGGAGTATAATACCTCATAATGAGACGTTAAATGTAAATTTAAATGCTACATTATCGTCAATTTGGGGTAAGTGGTAAGCGCCGTAACGATAGGTAAAGCTCAAGCCAAAACCGAATAGAAGCTTGTTGAGTTCAAAGCCAGATTCGGTATACCCTTTTTTTAAAGAACCAAAGGTTACGTTTTGGTGTCTTTCGGGGTTTTTCATATCACCAATGGCGTATCGTGTAATTAACACAAGCTGAGGTTTAAACCGTGGTGATATAGTAAAAGGTTTCAAAAAATGTTTTAATTGTAGTGTGGCAAACTTATCTGAAAAGAATTCATTGAAATACATTGTTTCAAAACTGTTCAATCCCGCAACAGAGAAACGTTGTAGTATGGTTTCTTTTGTAATGTTATTGGGGTAAGCATGGTATAAATGCGTTAAAGGGGTATCGCCGTTTACAATTCCTGAAACTAGGGTAATTTCTGAAAACGCATCATCTTCATTTCCAATTTTGTAATTGGTCTTGAAATCGAATTTTGAAAAGTTGAAATTACTTCCAAAAATATCATTAAAACTTTTGGTGTACTGAAGGGTGAATCTAGGATAGCCCTCATTTATTTTTTCATTACTTTCATTGGAAGAGTCAACTTTATTAAACGGACTCCATTGAAATGCTACTTTAGCAATGCTCAAATCAAATGAAGATACTGCCTCATTGTTCAAAATGTAAGCGTAACTGTATGTAGGATCAATATTGCTAATTGAAAATTCTGTTTCAGCTATCATTTTAGGGTTAAATTCATGTTCAAACGATAACGATTTTGTAATGTGCCTATGAAAAAGGTCGATGTTAATCAATCTTGGTTCAAAAAACTGAAAAAATCTGCCGTCAGTTAAAAATTTGGTGCTGCCCGTTTCCTGTAAGTCGTCTGTGTAAGATAGATTTAGCCAGCTGTTTGTTTTTTCCGTTATACGAAAACCACCACCAATGCTATATTTAAAACGATGGTCCCTAAATCCGTAAACTACGTAGGTATTTAGTCTGTATTTTTCTGAAAAAGTCTCATTAGTAACACCGCCCAATCCCATTCTAATACCTTCATATTGATTGTATTTGATTAAATATCTTAAATCTGCGTTAAAATATTTTGTCGGAAAATAGCCGTTACCAATACTTTTTAAAAACACACTTTTTTTAACGGAATCCTGTTCGGGTTCTTTCACTTCCCTCTGAAAAGATTGGGATTGTGCCAAAGAAGCAGAAAAAAGAATAAAAAGGAAAAGAGTAAAACGTTTCAAAGTCTGCCCCAATTAAATGCTGTGTTTTTACAAAAAGAGCGACAAATTAGTCGCCCTTCTTTAAACTGTCATGATTTCTTTTTCCTTATGTTCAAAGAGTTCATCAATCTTTTTAACGTAGGAATCTGTCATTTCTTGTATGTCAATCTCGGCGTTGCCTTTAACATCCTCTGAAACATCCTCTGTTTTTTTAATGTCGTTATTGGCATCTTTTCTGGCTGACCGTATACTAACCTTGGCGTCTTCTGCTTCGGCTTTGGCTTGTTTTGCCAATGTACGTCTGCGTTCTTCTGTTAACGGTGGCACATTAATAATTATGGTTTCGCCGTTATTCATGGGGTTAAACCCAAGATTGGCATAAGATATACTACGTTCAATTTCTTGAAGCATGCTTTTTTCCCAAGGTTGAACGGTAATTGTCCGTCCATCTGGGGTGTTTACATTGGCAACTTGGTTTAAAGGGGTTTGAGCTCCATAATACTCTACCATTACACTTCCCAGCATTGCCGGGCTTGCTTTACCTGCCCTAATATTAACAAATTCCTTTTTTAAATGGGCAATGGCATTTTCCATGGCCTCTTTTGCAGTATCTAATATAAATTGTATGTCTTCGTTCATTGCAAAAACTTTTAGGTCAAACTAGGTATCCTTTTTCAAAAATTGCCCCAAATGTTAAACATTAACAACGGTTCCGATGTTTTCACCAGAAACTACTTTAAGCAGGTTTCCTTTTTTGTTCATATCAAAAACAATAATGGGCAAATTATTTTCCTGACTTAAGGTGAAAGCTGTGGTATCCATCACTTTCAAACCTTTTCTCAATACATCATCGAAGGAAAGTGTATTGAATTTTATCGCTTTTTTATCTTTTTCAGGATCTGCGTTATAAATGCCGTCAACACGCGTTCCCTTTAAAATAACATCAGCTTGTATTTCAATAGCACGTAAAACCGCAGCCGAATCTGTTGTAAAATAAGGATTTCCCGTACCACCACCAAAAATAACAACACGTCCTTTTTCCAAGTGTCTCATGGCTTTTCTTCTTATAAAGGGCTCTGCTACCTCATTAATTTTTATGGCGGTTTGCAGTCGAGTTGGGATATCTATATCTTCCAGAGCACCTTGTAAAGCCAGTCCATTTATTACGGTGGCCAACATGCCCATATAATCTCCTTGTACACGGTCCATACCTTTGCTAGCACCGGCAACACCTCTAAAAATGTTTCCGCCGCCTATTACTATGGCCACTTCTATGCCTTTATCTATTATGGTTTTTATATCTTCTGCATATTCGGCTAAGCGTTCAGGATCAATACCGTATTGACGCTTTCCCATAAGGGCTTCGCCAGATAATTTGAGGAGTATTCTTTTGTATTTCATTATGTTTAGAAAGTTTAGCAAATATAATCATTATTGTAATTTAGAAAAGTGGAATTTGGCTTTATTGGATCGATTAAATAAATCGTTGATTTTTAGAATTTAGTTTCCAGAAAGATATTGGCATTGCTTCATAGTTGATTTTGAGTGATTTAATTTTCATAGGATAATTTTTTTTTGTTTTTTTATATAGTTTTCAATGCTAATCACAATGAAAAATAAATTTTTACTTCTCTTTTTTATTCTCTCAATTTTTTCATGTAAAGATGATAAGGTTAAAGGTTTAGATACAAAATTTATAGCTTCAGAATATTACCAAGGGGTTGTTAAAATTTTAATGTTTGATTCCGAATTGGAAAAGCAAAAACCGGGCAAAGGTTATTTAAGTAGGGGTTCGGGGTTCGTGGTTACTAAAGATGGTTACGTTTTCACCAATAAACATGTGGTTGAAACCGCTGTTAAAGGATATATTGATTATGACTACTATTTAGGAAAAACTAAAAAATCTAATTTTTCGGTTTATTCGGATGAAATTGCAAATGACATCAATTTGATAAAAGTTTACAGTTCAGGTTATACAACCCCGGTAATTCAAGTTTTTAATGGTAAAAATGAAAATGACTATAAATTGTATAGAGCGGAGGTTGTCTCTATTGGAGTGGGGGCATTTGATGGTGCGTTGTTGAAAATTATAAGCGATATGGATGGTAAGCCTATTGCAAAGCCAGATTTCACCAAATTACCAATAGGAAACTCCGACAATGTTTCACAGGGAGAAAAATTGTGTGTATTTGGTTATCCTGCACAATTTCAGGGTTCTGCCGATTTGATGTTGAGAGATCTAAGCACTTTAAGCGTAGGTATAATGAGTGGCCATGATTACGTGTTTAATTCAGACTATGGCTACATAAAAACAGATGCAGAAATTCATCCAGGAAACAGTGGAGGCCCTGTTTTTGATGAGAAAAATGAGGTAATTGGAATTGCTACAGCCAAAGGGAATAAAACCGGTATCGGTCTTGTAGGCGGGATTAATGGAATGTATTATATATCTGCAATAGATATTCAGGCCCATAAAAAGCTAATTGCTTCTGGATTAACATTGCCTAGTCGGTCTTCGTCAATCAATACAACCACAGGGGCAAAACAAAAAATAAAAACGGCAAGTCAAATAAACTCGTTAATTGCATCAAGAAAATTAAAAGAAAAGAAACCCTTTTTCACAAATACAAGTTCAACTTCTTACAGTAAATCTAAAGTTTATTTTTCAAATGTTTCTGTAAAGGAAAACGACAATAAAATTCCAAGTAAGTCAAAACAATTTACTCGGTTTTCAATGGACAAAAAAAATGGTGGTGGAAAAATTTGGGTATATGTAGACAATTATCCAAATAAAATGGGTACTGAGCAAATTAAGGTTTATATTGATAAATATTCTAATACATCGGGTAAATATATAAAGTTTAAAGATGAAGTTTATAATATCAGCAAAACATCCGACTTTACCTATTTTCCATATGATTTCTATGAGGAGGGAAAATTTAAATTTTTTGTATATTCCAAAGAAGGGAAGTTTATCAATTCGGGAATAGTAGATTTGTATTTTAAATAATAAAGCTCCTCTGAATCAGAGAAGCTTTATTATTATATCCGCTATATTTTATAGCTAATTAACCTACTGTAGCGCGTTTAAAACCAGAGATTTCTACGTTACCATAAGAAGAAACATATTCTGCAACCGTTTTCTTTTCGTCTTTGATAAATTTTTGATCCAATAAACATTTTTCTTGGTCTAAAGTTGTGTTGTCAGAAATAAAACGTTCCATTTTTCCTGGTAAAATTCTATCCCAGATTTGCTCTGGTTTACCTTCAGCTTTTAATTCTGCTTTTGCAGCTTCTTCAGCTTCCGCTAAAACTTCAGGAGTTAATTGGGCCATAGAAATATATTTAGGAACGTTTTTAAGTGTTTTACCCAAACGTGCCAATTCTTCGTTATCTTTTTCTATTACAGCAATTCTAGCCTCAGTTTCTGATGCAACGAATACAGGGTCAAAATCTTTGTAAGACAAAGTGGTTGCACCCATTGAAGCTACTTGCATAGCAAGGTCTTTTACCAAAACATCAGCATTGTCAACCTTAGCAGTTAAACCTACTAAAGCAGCAATTTTGTTAATGTGAACGTATTGACCAACATAAGCAGCTTCCAATTTTTCAAAAGCAGTGATGTCTAGTTTTTCACCAATAACACCTGTTTGCTCAACTAATTTATCAGCAACAGACATTCCGCCGAAATCGGCAGCTAAAAACGCTTCTTTTGAGTCATAATTTAAAGCAAGCTCAGCCAAATCGTTGGCCAATGCCAAAAAGTTTTCGTTTTTACCAACAAAATCAGTTTCACAACCTAAAACAATGGCAACGCCTGCAGTTTCATCTGCATTTATTTTAGCAACAGCAGCACCTTCAGAAGATTCTCTGTCGGCTCTTTTTTCTGCTACTTTTTGTCCTTTTTTACGCAATACGGCGATTGCTTTGTCAAAATCACCTTCAGCCTCAACAAGTGCTTTTTTGCAGTCCATCATACCGGCTCCGGTGGCTTGTCTTAATTTGTTTACTTCAGCTGCTGTAATTTTTACTGTAGTACTCATAGTATTTTTAAATTTAAAAAAGTCGTTTAATTTATTTCAACAAAGAAAAGAATCAAACGACTTTATCATGTTTTGTTAATGTTATTTATTCTTCTTCGTCAGCAACAGCTACTTTAGCTTTTGCTTTTTTAGCTTTTGGAGCGTCATCTTCAACGTCTACAGCATCTTTTTCTGCTTTACGTTCAGCTAAACCTGATGCTATTGCAGATGCAACGTGAGATAAAATTTTATCGATTGATTTAGAAGCATCATCATTTGCAGGGATAACATAATCAACTTGACGTGGGTCTGAGTTGGTATCAACCATTGCAAAAATAGGAATGTTTAATTTTTGAGCTTCCTTAATCGCGATGTGCTCACGCTTAATATCTACAACAAATAACGCACCTGGTAAACGAGTCATGTCGCTGATAGAACCTAAGTTTTTCTCTAACTTAGCTCTTAAACGATCAACTTGTAAACGCTCTTTTTTAGATAAGGTGTTGAAGGTACCGTCTTTCTTCATTCTATCGATTGAAGCCATTTTTTTAACAGCTTTTCTAATAGTTACGAAGTTGGTTAACATACCACCTGGCCATCTTTCAGTGATGTAAGGCATGTTAATTTCACCAGCTTTTTCAGCAACAATATCTTTTGCTTGTTTTTTTGTTGCAACGAATAAAACTTTACGGCCTGAAGCTGCAATTTTAGCAAGAGCTGCTCCGGCCTCTTCAATTTTAGCCGCTGTTTTATATAGGTTAATGATATGGATGCCGTTACGCTCCATATATACGTAAGGAGCCATGTTTGGGTCCCACTTACGTGTAAGGTGTCCGAAGTGTACACCTGCTTCAAGTAATTCTTTTACTTCTACTGCCATGTTTGTAATAGTTTACGTTCTGTTGAATTAGCAATGATTAAGTGGTCATTTTTTAAAATTTGCCTTAACCATTTAGATGCTAAACTAAACCTGCTTTTTAAGGCTAGGTACAACAATAACTGTGTTAAATAATTTGTTTTGATATTAACGTTTAGAGAATTGGAATTTCTTACGAGCTTTCTTCTGACCGAATTTTTTACGCTCCACCATTCTTGGGTCTCTTGTTAATAAGCCTTCTGGTTTAAGGATACCTCTGTTTTCAGCATCTGCCTCGCACAAAGCACGAGAAATTGCCAAACGAACAGCTTCTGCCTGACCAGTAATACCACCTCCATATACATTTACTGTAATATCAAAGTTGCTTTCATTGTTAGTCATGGCCAATGGTTGCTTTACTTTGTACTGTAATGTAGCCGTAGTAAAGTAATTAGCCAAGTCCTTTTTGTTAATCGTAATGTTACCGTTTCCTTGGGCAACATAAGCACGAGCAACAGCCGTCTTTCTACGGCCGATTTTGTGAATTACTTCCATTAATTAAATTCGTTTAAATTGATTGCTTTTGGTTTCTGTGCTGCATGAGCATGTTCTGAACCAACAACAACTGTTAGATTACGGAATAAATCTGCACCTAATTTGTTTTTAGGCAGCATTCCTTTAACTGATTTTTCTACTACTCTTGCTGGGTCTTTTCCAAACAATTCGGTAGCAGTTAAACTTCTTTGACCTCCTGGATATCCGGTGTGACGTAAGTAAACCTTATCGTTCCATTTGTTACCAGATAAACTGATTTTTTCTGCATTGATAACAATTACGTTATCGCCACAATCAACATGAGGTGTGAAGTTTGGCTTGTGCTTGCCTCTTAAAAGTTTTGCAACCTTTGAAGCTAAACGACCAAGCGCCTGACCTTCAGCATCAACCAAAACCCACTCCTTGTTAACAGTAGCTTTGTTTGCTGAAATCGTTTTGTAGCTTAATGTGTCCACACTAATTGATTTTTTAATTATTAAACATTCCTCTCTCAAAAAGAGTTTGCAAATTTACGATTATATATTTGATTACCAAATAGTATATAGGGTTTTTTAAAGCCTATTTTAAATGTTGGAAACAGCTTGTTTTTAAAAGGTTTTAAAGGATTTTAATCGAATAATAATTTGGGTGAATTTTTTGGGATAAAAAAAACTAATGTTAATCGGTCTTTCTGTTCATCGTCATAAGACTTTTAATATTACGAAATCCTTTTGGCTCGAGGTTCCAAATCGGTTAATTCCGCAATTTTTATGGGTTCTCTAGATTCTATGCTTTTTCGTGCCGCAATGCCTATTAAAACGGACATAACGCCATCTCTTATCCCAGCAGCTCTGTCGTATTCATCAGCAATATTGGGTGTTTTAAATATCTTGTCATGTAAACGTTTATCACCACCACCATGGCCGCCACGCTCAAAAGCTACATTCTCAACGTCATAATCTTTCCAAAGTTTGTGCACAATAATGGGCTCATATTTCTCTTCCTCTTTTGAAGTTTGGTCCATTTCTTTGGCATGCATTTCTGCCTGATTTACCGTTTCATTTTTTTGGTAAGGAATGTCCAACCAAGCTTCGATTCTTCCCTCGGTGCCATTGAAGGCAACTCTCCAACCTTCAAAAGGAGAATATGTGGTAAGTGAATAATTTAATGTAACGTTATTTTTGTATTTAACCTGCGCCGACATTTTATCGTATATATTGATTTCTTTTCTGAACAAACAATTGTCCCTTATATAACCATCGTGTTTTTCGTTATCGACATAAAGTTTCATTAAGCGCTCATTTTTTGTAATATCCCAGTAAAAATCACAGTCATTTTTATGGTTACATGTTCTGCAATTATCACCTCTAAACGGTCCATTTTCCCCATAGTATTCTAAATCGCCATAGGCAAAGACCTCACTTGGGTCTGAATCAATCCACCAATTCAATAAATCAAAATGGTGCGTTGCTTTGTGCACCCAAAGTGTTCCGCCGGAATCTCTTAATCCGTGCCATCTTCTAAAATAAGAAGCACCGTGATAAGTATTTAAATACCAATGAAAATCTACCGAGGTAATTTTTCCAATGGAATTGTTCCTCAGTAATTCTTTTATTTTGGTATTGTACGGGCTCCATCGGTAATTAAAGCCAACGATTAGATTTTTGTTCGACCTTCTTTCCGCATCAAGTATGGCTTGGCATTTAGTTTCATCTGTTGTCAGCGGTTTTTCAGTCAAAACATCACAACCCATATCCAATCCTTTAATTATAAATTCGTGATGGGTTGAGTCTTTTGTTGTAACAATAACCAAATCTGGTTTGGTTTCTGAAATCATTTTTTCAAAATCAACGAAGGTTGGGCAATTAACCCCCATGTATGATTTGGCATATTTCAATCGGCCCGGATTAATATCGCATAGCCCAACAAACTCAAGAATATCTGAAAATTCATCGACCAATCTTTTGCCCCAAAAACTGGTTCCACGTATGCCCGTGCCAACCAAAACGACTTTTAGTTTTTCTTTGTTAGAACTGAAACTAAATGCGGATATAGGCATGGCTATTCCTGCTGCAAGAAGGCTGATTGAAGTTAAGAACTTTCGTCTGGATGTTTTCATAATTTAATGGCTTTATAGTTTGTTTAGGTTCACTAAATATAGTTGAAATTCATCAATAGTTGAAATAGGCATATGGAAATATCAAAATCTTATCCTGTTTAGTGAAGATGCCTATGTGGATTAACCTACGCTAGTTCTTCGATTGTTGGCGGATTATATTTTAGGAGTCTTAAAGCATTTAAAACAACTAATATTGTTGACCCTTCATGACCCACAACAGCTGGCCCCAGGGATATAGCCCCAATAATGGTTAACGGAACCAGAAGAGCTACCATACCAAGACTAATAATTAGGTTTTGTTTGATAATACGTTTAGCGTATCTACCTAAACCAATAGAAAAGGGTAAATTGTCTAGTTTGTCAGCCAATAATGCAATGTCAGCAGTTTCTAGGGCAACATCAGAACCTGCAGCCCCCATGGCAATGCCAACGCTACTTTTTACCATGGCAGGCGCATCGTTAACACCATCGCCAACCATGGCAACATTGCCTAATTCGGTTTTTAAATGTTCTATGGCTTTAACTTTTTCCTCGGGGAGCAAACTGCCCATTGGGTCAGTAATGCCAATTTTTTTAGCAATGGCATCTGCCACTTTTTGATGGTCTCCAGTAAGCATTACCATCTTTTTTATGCCCATTTTTTTCAGAGTTTGAAGTGTTGAAGCTGCTTCAGAACGAGCAACATCCATAACTGAAATTATTCCTAAATAATTATTGTCTTGATGAATAATCATTGTGGTATGGCCTCGAGATTCTAGTTCTTGCATCCGTACGTTGATTTCTAAGGGAACATCTTTTTGTGTTAATTCTTCAAAAAGCCTTCGATTACCAATATGCACATTGCTTCCATTCCATTGAGCTCTAATGCCACGAGCGGTTAATGATGTTAAGTGTTCTGCGGGTGGAATCGTTAGGTTCTTGCCTAATTCTTTTTCGCCACCTTCAACAATAGATACAGCTAAAGGGTGATCACTTAATTTTTCAACAGCTATTGCCGTTATTAATAATTCTTCTTTGGTGTTAGTGCCAAAAGGAATGGCATGCGTGAGTGTTGGCTTGCCTCTGGTAAGTGTCCCTGTTTTATCGAATGCTATAGCACGTATGCCAGCTAAGTCTTCTAACGGTCGCCCCCCTTTTATTAAAACCCCTTGTTTGGCGCCTCTGGCAATACCCGCTAAAACTGCGCTGGGTGTAGAAATTGCCAATGCACAAGGTGATGCCGCTATTAAAACAGACATGGCTCTGTAAAAACTTTGTTTAAAAGTTTCGTCAATAACTAAAAACGCAAAGCAGAGTGAAAAGACTACTGCCAATATAATGGGCACGTAATTTTTTTCAAATTTATCGGTAAGGTGTTGTGTTGGCGATTTTTGGGCTTCAGCTTCTTTAACTAAATTGATTAAACTTGCTAATGTGCTGTCTTTAGATTGCTTTAGAACTTTTACTTCTAAAGCTCCTGCTCCGTTAATGGTTCCTGCAAACACACGATTTTCGGCAGCCAATTTTGAAACATCGATTTCGTTTTCCCAATTGCTAGACGGATATTTTTCTACAGGCATGCTTTCGCCTGTTATGGGAGCTTGATTAACAGTGCTTTTTCCTTTACTTATTACACCATCGGCTGCAATTTTAGAGTTAGGTTTTATGATGATAATGTCGCCAATTTTTAATTGTTCGATAGAAACCTCTTCAACAGTGGCATTTCTTTTAACGAGTGCCATGGGTGGTGTTAAATTGGAAAGTGCAGCAATAGACTTTCTTGCTCGATTCATAGCATAGTGTTCTAATGCATGCCCTAAACTAAACAAAAAAAGCAGCAAAGTGCCTTCGCCCCATTTTCCTAATATGGCAGCGCCAAATGCGGCAAACAGCATTAAAAAATCTATTTGAACTTTCCCTTTTAGGATATCTTTACCAGCAGTGATTAATGTAAAATAAGCACCGAAAATACCGCCGATGATATATAATGTAGTTGGGACGATTTCAGGAGTATTTAAAAGAAATGAAAAAATAATGCCTGATAGCCAAAAGCTTCCACTGGTTATTGCAAAATAAAGTTCTGTATTTTCACCAAACCAATCAACTACTATGTTGGAATGTTTGTTCATTACAATTTTGGGCTTAAAAAGGCTGTATTGATATGACTAATTTTCTCCGAATCGTTTCATGTTAATTCTTAAATTTTTGGAGAAAGTCAACATTTTCAGCACAATAAAAATAGGCTTTTTTTGATTAAGAAACATTCTATTTAACCACTGAAAAGGCTGTCAAAACGTATTGTTTTTATGTGTAATTGATGGTATATTTAACACTAACCGATTAATTTTTAAGTATTTTTGCAAATTATGCAAGAGTTACAACTTTCAGATTGGTTGCCTACCACAAACAAAGAGGTTAAAATTCGCGGATGGGAATATCTAGATGTTATCCTGTTCAGCGGAGATGCCTATGTAGACCACCCCACGTTTGGCCCTGCGGTTATTGGGCGTTTACTTGAAAGTTTTGGCTTACGGGTGGCAATCGTTCCGCAGCCCAATGTAAATGACAACCTTCAGGATTTTGTAAAGCTTGGCAAGCCTAGATTGTTTTTTGGTGTAACCGGTGGCTGTATGGACCCTATGGTGAGTAACTACAACGCCAATAAAAAGCGTCGTGATAAGGATGCATACACGCCAAATGGCGATATTGGTTTCAGACCAGATTATGCTACTACAGTTTACAGTAATATTTTAAAGGAAAAATGGCCCGATGTTCCTGTTTTGATTGGTGGTATTGAGGCCTCCCTGCGTCGTGTAACTCATTACGATTATTGGAGCGATAAGTTGATGCCCACTATTTTAGAGACATCAAAGGCTGATATGTTGGTTTATGGAATGGGCGAACAGCCATTACGAGAGGTTGTTCGATTACTGGAAAAAGGGGTGCCTTTTGAGAGTATAAACACGGTCAATCAAACCGCATTGCTTATTAATAATGACTCGGATATTCCAAAAAATAAAAATTGGGAAGATGTTGAAATAGCCTCACACGAAGTCTGCTTAAAAGATAAAAGGGCCTACGCCTCTAATTTTAAAATTATTGAGCAAGAGTCAAATAAGTTGTATGCCCGACGAATTTTTCAGAAAGTAGGTGATAAGATGCTGATGATAAATCCGCCATATCCAACTATGACTGAAGAAGAAATTGATGCTTCTTTTGATTTGCCTTACACGCGTTTGCCGCACCCAAAATACGATAAGCGTGGACCGGTTCCAGCTTTTGAAATGATTAAGTTTTCCATCAATATTCATCGAGGGTGTTTTGGGGGCTGCAGTTTCTGTACTATTTCGGCGCACCAAGGAAAATTTATTGCCTCTCGAAGTCAAGAATCCATTTTGAAGGAGGTGGATAAAGTTACCAATATGCCAGATTTTAAGGGTTATTTGTCTGATATTGGAGGCCCCAGTGCGAATATGTATAAAATGAAAGGAAAAATACAATCTATTTGTGATAAGTGTGTGGCGCCAAGTTGTATTTCACCAGTTATTTGTAGCAATTTAGATACATCCCATAAACCGTTAACGGAACTGTATAAAGCTGTTGACAGTCATCCAAAAGTGAAAAAGTCGTTCATTGGAAGTGGCATACGTCATGATATGTTGGTGCCAGAATTCAATAAAAATGCTGATGCAAAAGAATTGGATGATTACACAGAAGAGGTGATGACCAAACACGTTTCCGGAAGATTGAAAGTTGCTCCTGAGCATACCAGTGATCCGGTATTGAAACTTATGCGCAAACCTTCGTTCAGTTATTTCCATAAGTTTAAAGATCGGTTTGATAAAGTTAACCTTAAGCACAAGCTCAATCTGCAACTTATCCCATATTTTATATCCAATCATCCAGCATGTGAAGTTGAAGATATGGCCAATCTTGCGGCTGAAACGAAAGACATGGGCTTTCAATTGGAGCAAGTTCAGGGATTTACACCAACGCCCATGACGGTGGCTACGGTAATTTATTACAGTGGTTATCACCCATATACTTTACAGGAAGTAAAAACACCAAAAACCAAAAAGGAAAAGGACGAACAGCACCGATTTTTCTTTTGGTATAAAGAAGAAAACAAAGCTTGGATTAAAAACACCTTAAACAAACTTGGAAGACAAGATTTACTTAAAGTTCTTTTGCCTGAAAAAGCTGAAAAATGGCGTAAAAACAAACCTGGTAAACCTAAGCATACGTTTAACGATGCCGTTCCTTTTAATCAAAGGAAGAATAAGGTGAAATATCGAAAGAAGAGGAAGTGATTTACTCTCACTCAAGGAGAATGTTTTTAATGCGCCTCCAACCAATTGTTACCAACACCTAAATCAACATCTAAAGGCACATCCAATTTATAGGCATTTTCCATTTCTGTTTTCACCAGTGTTTTGATGGTTTCCAATTCTGGCTTGTATACATCAAATACCAATTCGTCATGTACTTGCAAAAGCATTTTGCTTTTGTAATGGCCTGCTTCAAGCTTTGCAAAAATGTTTATCATGGCAATTTTAATGATGTCGGCCGCGCTACCTTGTATCGGTGCATTTACGGCATTGCGCTCTGCGGCACCACGCACCACGGCATTCCTGGAATTAATGTCTTTTAAATAGCGACGTCTCCCCAATACGGTTTGTACGTAACCATGGTCGCGCGCAAAATCCACTTGCTCACTAATGAAGTTTTTTAATTTGGGATAGGTGGTGTAATAGGTGTCGATTAACTCCTTGGCTTCACTTCTAGATAAATCGGTTTGGTTGCTCAATCCGAAAGCTGAAACACCGTAAATAATACCAAAATTCACCGTTTTTGCATTGCTTCGTTGCTCGCGAGTAACTTCTTCAATAGGCACATTAAATACTTTTGAGGCCGTTGAAGCATGAATGTCTTCGCCGTGTTTGAAAGCTTCAATCATAGTTTCTTCTTTACTCAATGCGGCGATAATACGAAGTTCTATTTGGCTGTAATCAGCAGCTAATAAAATGTAATCTTCATTTCTGGGGATAAACGCTTTTCTTACTTGTCGCCCGCGTTCGGTACGAATTGGAATGTTCTGTAAATTGGGGTTGTTACTACTCAAACGTCCAGTAGCGGCAACCGTTTGCATATAATCTGTGTGTACTCTTCTCGTTGATGGTTCAACCTGCAATGGCAAGGCATCAACATATGTGCTTTTTAATTTTGATAGGCCTCTAAAATCCAATATTTGTTGGATAATTTTATGGTCTTTGGCCAAATAGCTTAAAATATCTTCTGAAGTGGCGTATTGACCTGTTTTAGTCTTTTTGGGCTTGTCTACCAGTTTCATTTTGTCAAACAAAATTTCGCCCAATTGTTTTGGCGATGCAATATTGAATTCTTCACCAGCAGCTTCATAAATACTTTTCTCAAGGGTGTCAATATCGTTTTCAAGCTGTTCGGACAAAGAGTTTAAAAAGTCTTTATCCAAATTAATGCCTTCCAATTCCATGGCTGCCAAAACTCGAAGCAAAGGGATTTCAATGTCATCAAACAGTTTTTGGGTATTGGCCTCGCCCAATTCGTTTTGAAAATGCTCTTTAAGTTGAAGTGTAATATCGGCATCCTCAACAGCATATTCCGTTTGCTTTTCTAAAGGAACCTCGCGCATCGAAAGTTGGTTTTTACCTTTTTTTCCGATTAATTCTTCAATTGAAATAGGTGTATAATTGAGATATGTTTCCGATAGCACATCCATATTATGGCGCATATCAGGATTGATAAGGTAATGTGCCAACATGGTATCAAAAAGCTTGCCCCTAACTTGAACATTGTATTTGGCCAAAACCTTTATATCATACTTTAAGTTTTGTCCAATTTTTTGAATGTTTTCATTTTCAAAAAACGGACGAAGTTCTTCAATTAACGTTTGGGCTTCGTCTCTATTTTCAGGAAAAGGTAAATAGAAACCTTTATTAGCTTCCCATGAAAATGCAATGCCAACCAACTCTGCCGTTATGGGGTTAATGCCCGTAGTTTCGGTGTCAAAGCAAACCGAATTTTGGCTCATTAAGTTTTTAATGAACAATTTCGTGGCCATACCTGTTGCCACACTTTGGTAAAAATGTGAGGTGGTTTCGGCTGTTTTTCTTGTGTAAGATGTCGTGGTAGAAATATTATCTTCAACATCACCGTCAGCACCAAATAATGAAAATTGCCCTGCACCGGCCGATGCTTTTTCTTTTGGAGTTTGGGACTTTTCGACAGTATTTGAAGCCGTCTTTTGATTTGAATTGCTTTCCAATTCTGCTGAAGGTTCTTCACCATCAGAAAATGTTTTTATGAAATTTTCAGTGAGCCTTCTGAATTCTAGATTCTGAAAAATTTCCTTTACTTTTTCAATGTCGGGATGGTTGAGTTCAAAATCTTCAGCATGAAATTCAACAGGCACATCCAGCATGATTTTTGCCAATTTTTTAGATAATCTTCCCAATTCAGCATTTTCCTCAACCTTCTCTTTCATTTTGCCTTTAAGCTTATCGGTATTTGCTAAAAGCCCTTCCATGCTGCCAAACTCCTTGATAAACTTTTTCGCTGTTTTTTCACCAACACCTGGTAATCCTGGTATGTTATCACTGGAATCACCCATCATCCCTAATAAATCAATAACTTGTTCCGGAGTTTCCACCTCAAATTTTTTCTTTACCTCGGGAATGCCCCAAGTTTCGTAACCACCACCAAACGATTTTGGTCGATACATAAAAATATTGTCGGTTACCAATTGTGCAAAATCCTTATCGGGCGTTACCATATAGGTTTTGTAGCCTTCATTTTCCGCTTGACGGGATAGCGTTCCAATAATGTCATCAGCCTCATAACCACTTTTTTCGATAATGGGAATGTGCATCGCTTTTAAAATCTCGTGGATGTATGGCACTGCGGTTTTTATGCCTTCGGGTGTTTCATCTCGGTTGGCCTTGTATTCCTCAAACATTTCAAGACGGTCGGCACTTCCCCCTTTGTCAAAACAAACTGCCAAATGGTCTGGGCGCTCTCGTTTTATAACATCCAAAAGCGAGTTCATAAACCCCATAATAGCCGAGGTATCTTCACCTTTCGAATTTATTCTTGGGTTTTTTATAAAAGCATAATAGCCACGAAAAATAAGGGCGTAGGCATCTACTAAAAAGAGACGTTTTTGGTCTGACATTGGTTTAATTTTGAAAGAAAACCAAAGCTACGAAAAGTTATGCGTAAAATTGAATTTATAATGGTTTGGGTTTGTGTGATGTTTATAACACATCGGTTAAACTCTTAACAATTAGTTAAATAAAACCCTTAATGCGTTATTCATTTATAATACTGTTATCTTTGGGTAAAAAAGAACGATGCTACGCTGGGCTTTACTTTTACTGTTTTACGCCGCAATAACTTTTTATGGCTTTCTGGCCCTTAGAACGGTGACCAAAAATATTTGGTTGCATTACCTGTTTATTTTAATTGCTTTGGTAATTGCGGGCAATTTTATCATTCAATTTGCGGTATATACCGAGGGGCGCGTTTTAACTCCTGCCAAAAGTTATGCCTTTGGATTTTTGTTGGCCTTTATTTCATTGGGGCTTGTATTAATTCCGCTTCTTTTAGTAGAAGATATTGGAAGGGTAATCTATGGGCTTTATGACAAATTTCTTGCTAAAAATGATTCGTTTTATTTGCCATCGCGACGAAAGTTTATCAGCCAAATTGCACTTGGCCTTGCCGCCATTCCGTTCTCATCTATACTTTACGGCATGTATCGGGGCAAGTATCAATTTAGGGTTTTAAATTATACACTTCATTTTGAAGATTTGCCAGAAGCTTTTGATGGATATAAAATCACGCAAATTAGTGATGTGCATTCAGGTAGTTTTGATAACCGCGAGAAAATTGAATATGGTATTAATCTTATAAATGAGCAAGCTTCGGATGCTATTTTGTTCACAGGGGATATGGTAAACAATAAGTCTTCCGAAATGTTGCCTTGGACAGACTTGTTTGGTTCGTTAAAGGCAAAAGATGGTGTTTTTTCTATTTTGGGAAACCATGATTATGGCGATTATGTCGATTGGTCATCTTCGGAAGAAAAAAAGCGGAATTTTGAAGACCTGATTCAATTGCAAAAAGACATGGGTTACGACTTGCTTTTAAATGAAAGCAGATTCATTGAAAAGGATGGGCAGCGCATTGCTATTGTTGGCGTTGAAAATTGGGGTAGCGGCGGATTTAAACAGGCAGGTGATTTGAAAAAGGCATCAGAGAATATAGACCCAAACGATTTTAAAATATTAATGAGCCACGACCCAACGCATTGGCAGCAAAAAGTTATAGATGATGATTACCATTATCATTTAACGCTAAGCGGTCATACCCATGGTATGCAGTTTGGTATTGAAATTCCCGGATGGGTTAAGTGGAGCCCCGCAAAATGGCGCTATAAATATTGGGCAGGTGTTTATAAAGAAAAGGGCCAATACATTAATGTAAACCGGGGTTTTGGGTTTTTAGGTTATCCAGGGCGTGTTGGTATATGGCCTGAAATAACAGTTATAGAGCTTAAAAAGGGTACAAGTGATGCATAATTCGTGAGAAATGCTATATTTGTATAAGTGCATATGATTAATAAACAATAAAGTATGTCAAAATTTGGGGAGCTAATAGACGTATCAATTCCAGTTTTGTTAGATTTTTATACAGAGTGGGATGACCAAACCGGGGCAATGCATTTAATTTTAAGAGATGTAGCTGCCGCTTTAGGAGATAAAGCAAAGGTTATTAAAATTGATGTTGAAAAAAATCAGGAACTTGCCGAAGCCCTGCGCGTTAAAACTTTACCAACCCTTATTATCTACAAAGACGGCGAGATGAAATGGCGCCAAAGCGGCGAGCAAGATGCCAACACCTTAATTGGCATTGTAAAGGAGTATCTTTAAAAAAAAGAGTTAAAATCTTAGGTTAAACTTCTTCTAAGGTTTTAAACCGATATCCTTTTTCGCTAAAATAATTCAATACTTTGGGCAATGCATATTGCATGTTTTTCGAAGCCTTAATGCTGTCATGAAAAACTATAATACTGCCATTAACGGTTTTGTCAATAACATTGTTTAAACAAGTTTCGGGCATTACACTTTTATCCCAATCAAAAGAAAGGACGTCCCACATAATTATCTTATAGCCCACTTCAATAAGTTTTTTGCCTTGTTTAGGGGTAATTTGGCCATAAGGAGGACGGAATAAATTGACAATTGGTGATTGGTGCAATTCTATAATTTTTTGAGCCTTATCTACCTCTGTCAGATAATCTTCAGTCTTGGTTTTCCACCCTTTTACATGGTTGAAAGTATGATTGCCGATTACATGACCTGCTTTAAGAATATTTTGAAATATTTCAGGGTGTTTTTCAACATTGTTTCCAATACAAAAAAAGGTAGCCTTGGCGTTGTATTGTTTTAGTGTATTTAAGGCCCAGTTTGTTATTTCGAGTGTTGGACCATCATCAAAAGTCAAATAAATCACCTTTTCGGTTGAAGGAATATCCCAAATATAGCTAGGGAACATTTTCTTGGCGACCAAAGGTGTTTTTATGGGTGTAAAGTCCATAAATTAATCAGCAGTATCTATAGGCAAACTGGTGTCTTGGGGTATATCAGGGTCAAAAGGTTCTTTTTCGGGTTCATCACCTCCATAAAAATGCTTAAACGACCTTAAATAATTATTAAACACTTTGCCCTCAATTTCAGCAAATTCTTCATCATGTTTCACTATCACATCTACTAGGGCTTTATAGCGGCTAATATCCGTATAAATCTCCTCAAATAAACGTTCTTGACTATCGGTTTTTAAGCTGCTATAATAAGCTAGGTTTTCTTGGTATTTTTTGGCTACTTCTTTAAAAAGTGATCTGGCTTTTTCTTTGTTTCCTACTTCATAATATGCGCTGATATAAGGCTCAAGTAATGTGTAAAAACCAAAATAATCAACAGGCATGTTTTCCATAGCGATATCGGCAATTTCCTCCGCCTTATCTAGCTTATTCTCGTTTATAAGTTGCTGAATTAAGCGCGCCAAATTACCACGATAGGTTATTGAGTTTTTACGTGTTTCTGGGTCGTGATAAATATCTGGGCTGCCGCTATTGCCCCAATCCCAATTTTTAACCTTTTCATACATTAATTCGCTATCAACACGTCCCATGTCAAAAGGGTTGGCACGGTCTACAGGTGTTTTTATTGGCACTAATTTATAACAAAGCCCATCTAGTTGCAGATAATCTTTCATCCAAATATAATCGTCATCACCAAAGCTCCCACCGGTAAAATAAATAGGGCGTTTCCATTCGTTGTTCGCTATAACGTCTAGCATCAGTAGTCTGTTTTTATATAGAGCCCCTCCTGTAATCGTAATGTCAATATATGGCACTATTTTATCCGCATCTGCTGGTTTTACAATTCCAGACCCCAAAACATTTTCTTTATTAACTGGAATGCGCAAATGTGGAGTAGGCAGATAGCTGGCATTCAAATCTTGCGAACGTATCTGCGAAATATCGATTCCTCTCTGTTGTAAAACGAATTTATATTTTGTTTTTGGGTTATCGCTAGCCACAAAATCCAAAAACCGTTCAACAGTTAAGGTGTCTGGAATAACTTGTTGGATAACAATATAATCGTTGGTGCCGTATTGATATAAATCGTGCGTAAGTTGGGATGGTATAGGGTCGCTTTCATAAGCCTTGCGCTTCATTTGATCAATGTACCAATCGGTTTGGAACAAACTAGTATTTACAACACGTACATCGGTGCGGTAGCCTTCAATCTCTTGGGCATACCAAAGCGCAAACGTATCGTTATCGCCAATGGTAAACAAAATGGCATTTTGGGCGCACGAGTCGAGATACATATGTGCCATAGATTTTGCCGTATATTTCTCCGATCTATCATGGTCGTCCCAGTTGTTTGCAGCCATGATGCCCGGAACTAAAATAAGGCAAACAAAAGTAATTAGTGCAGCTGCCAATTTTTTTGGGATGTAAGTTTTTAAAGTGTCATAAAGGCCATAAACCCCAAAGCCTATCCAAAGGGCAAATACATAAAATGAACCCACAACGGAATAATCGCGTTCCCTCGGTTCAAAAGGTCGGACATTGGTATAAACCTGAATGGCAACACCAGTAAAGAGGAAAAAAACTAACATGACCCAAAACAATTTTTTGTCTTTATTAAACAAAAAGAAAAAACCAAGCAGGCCTAGAATTAAAGGCAATAAATAGTAAGTATTTCTTGCTTTGTTATTTTTTATATCACTTGGTAAATTGTCTTGAGAATATCCCAAATGCCATTCATCCAAAGGTTTTATGCCTGATATCCAATTGCCGTGGTTATCATATTTCCCTTGAATATCATCTTGTCTTCCGGCAAAATTCCACATAAAATAGCGCCAATACATATAACCCAATTGGTATTCAAATAAATACTTAATGTTGCTGGCCAATGATGGTTTTTCAATATCAATGTATTCTTTAAATTGCTTTAAGAAGTTGTGGTAATCTTCATAATCTATATTTCCGTTGTTAACATCCTTTCTAAAATTATTTATTGAAGAACGCAGTTCGTTTTCCATTTGGTACTCAGGCTTCAATTTAAAATCTAAAAAGCCAGAGAACATCATATAATTTTCGGCATGTTCAGTACTCCACATACGAGGAAGGAAGGAGGCATGCTTGGAGTTGTAATTCTGTTTTGCGTTTTTGTAGTCGTTCACAATAACGTACTCCCCTTTTTTCTCATCTTTTTCGTACTTAGGTTTGTCGTCTATGTATGGATTTTTTTCATCTAAATATGCATATTGATCGGTAAACTGTGGCCCATAGAATAGGTGTGTTTCTGGGTATTGTTCCAAATTGTAATAGGCCAAAAGTTCTCTGGCACTTGATGGATTATTTTCATTTATGACTACATTGGCATTGGCACGAATGGGAAGCATTAACCATGTAGAAAACCCTATAATTATAAAGGTGATGCAAAGAATGCCCGTATTGAGATGAACATAGCCTTTTTTGCGGGTGAATCGCAACCCATAGTTAATTAAAGCAACCAATACAATCCCAGCAATTATCGATCCAGAATTGAAAGGGAGACCAATGGTGTTCACGAAGAATATTTCGGTAGCACTAAAGATTTTAAGAATATTGGGGGCCAATAATTTAAAAACGAACAGTAATATGCCAACAGAAACTACATTGGCAATAATGAAATTTTTGACCGTAATGGTTTTGTAATTTTTAAAGTAATAGATAAGCCCAATGGCAGGAATAGTGAGCAAGCCCATAAAGTGGACTCCAAACGAAAGCCCAATTACAAATGCGATTAAAATAAGCCATCGGTTACCTCGAGGTTTATCCATATCCTGTTCCCAACGCAACCCAAGCCAAAATAAAGCAGACATAATTAAAGTGGCCATGGCGTAAACCTCCGTCTCTACCGCATTAAACCAAAACGAATCTGTAAATGCAAAAGCCAAACTGCCAACCAAACTGCTGCCCAAAATAGCCATTGATTTACTTTGAGATATATCGCTATTTCCAACAACTATTTTCTTAAGAAGTAAGGTAATAGTCCAAAACATAAAAAGGATGGTGAAGGCACTTGCAACGGCACTCATCATGTTCATCATCCAACCAACGAGTTCATTATTTCCAAAGGTAAATATGGAGAAAAATGCACCCAACATTTGAAAAAGAGGAGCCCCAGGTGGGTGGCCAACCTGCAATTTGGAGGAGGTTAAAATATATTCGCCGGCATCCCAAAAGCTTACCGTGGGTTCAACTGTTAAACTGTATGTGATAAGCGCAATTAAAAAAGAGAACCAACCCAAGAGTGTGTTCCATTTTTTAAAATTGAAATGTGCCATATATGTCTGTGTTTATTTGCTTTGGCGAATTTAACAATAATTACTTAACCGCAAATGTTTTTAAGTAAACGTTAAGTTTTTACGATTATTTTTTGATAAAAATGCTTGTACAAATAAAACTTTGTACTAAATTTGCACCCTCAATTGCACAATGGCCTATGGTGTAACTGGCAACACGTCTGGTTTTGGTCCAGAAGAGTCTAGGTTCGAGCCCTAGTAGGCCAACGAGTAATTTTAAAGTCCTTGTTTTTCAAGGACTTTTTTAATCCCTTTTTTTGAAAAATTCATTTGAAATAGATATTTTTCTTAGATAAGTGCTGCCTTCACCGCTTCTATTGTGTTTTTCGAATTTCCAATGAAAATCTTGTCTTTAACGATAATGACAGGGCGGCTTAAAAAGGTGTAATGATGAAGAATATAGTGTTTAAAGTCGCGTTCAGTTAAATTTTGGTTTTTAAGGTCCATTTCTTTGTACAGCTTAGAACGTTTGCTGAAAAGAGCCTCATAACTACCCGCCAAATCTTTCATTTGCTCTAATTGTTGTACCGTTATTTCTTCATTTTTTATGTCTTGAAGAATGAATTCCGATGATAAATTCAGCTCTTTTAATATCCTTATACAGGTGCTGCAGGTCTTTAAGTAATATACTTTTTTCATTTGACTTAGTTGTTTCTAAAAAAACAAATTAAGTTATATTTATCCAAAAATTTAAACATTATGGACTTTACATTTAAAGTTTTGAACAATACACGAGGAATTTTTAGCAAAATAATTGAAAATTCTTCCTTGGAAGATTTAAACAAAATACCCGAAGGTTTTAACAACAATATTATTTGGAATATAGGGCACATTGTGGTGACAGAGCAGTTACTGGCTTGTAAATTATCTGGATTGGACATGATGGTTTCGGACGATTTAGTGAATAAATACAGAAAAGATTCTAAACCAGAGGACAATGTCAACCAAGCTGAGGTTGATGAAATTAAGGGCTTATTATTTTCTACCATAAAAAAAACCGAGGAAGATTATAAAAAAGGTGTTTTTAAAGACTATAATGTTTATACGGTTTCAACTACAGGAAACACATTGCACAATGTTGATGAGGCATTGCAATTTGTGCTTGTCCATGAAGGTATACATTATGGGTATGTTTTGGCGCTTTTAAAAGTCATTAAAAACTAAAAAGGGTTCTGCTTCTTCAAAAGGAATAGCAAACTCTATAATTCCGGTTGAATAGGGTGCAATTTCATAGGTGTTATAAAGCAAAACAATACCGCTTTCTGAATATGCCATGTTAGCAGGTAGTTGGAAGGTGTCTGATTCAAAAACAATACGTTCTTTTCCTGAAATGCTTTTATCGAAATGGGTTTTGGCCAAGGTTTTAAATCCTTCTAAATTATTGATTAATTTGCCGCTTGATATTTTTTGTCCAGTCGTACTTTCAAAATTTAAAAACGAAATATTCAAAAGTCCGTGTGCACCACCCGTGTTGACATAAGAGGTAATGGCTATGCTTATTATTTCAGGTGACTGATATATTACTTCGCCATCAATTTGGGCTTCCCATATCAGGTTAGTTTCAGGAAAGTCGTTCTTAAAAGATTCGTATTCATCATTGAAAGCTTTAACACTTTCCTCAATCGGTTTTAATTCAATCATATCTGAATTGCCAATGTGCAGAGCAGCTGATACCGTTTTTGATATTTCAGAATTTATATGGTTGGCTATTGTTTTGTTTCCCTTAGCCTCAGGAATATTTATCTCAACAATGTTATTGTTTTCTAGGGGTATGTTAATTTCAGAAAATGATGTTTTTGTCTCATCGTTACAAGCGACAAAGGCCATAAATAGAAAAAAAAACAGGTAGGAGTTTTTGCCAAACATGATTAATTTATTAACTACCCTTAAAGGTAATTATTGCATTTAAATATGCCGAATTAAAATGAATTATTTAGTCCATAAATAATGTTTGCTTAATGGAATTTGAGTTATGTTATAAAAACAGTGAGAAAGTAAAAAAAAAGAGGGATTAATCTAAATAATAGATGTATCCAAAATTAAGCCAAATAAGCCAATCGTTGTATTTGTTGTAATCTCTAAACTGGTGATTAAATCCATCAATCCAATCACTAAAGTAATACTGCCATCTTAAATCCAACATTAAATCTGAAAGCTTGGTAAGTTTATACCGAAACCCTACACTAGTTACTACAGACCATGCATTGCGTTGACTTAAATTAATGGGATATTCCCTTTGTTGGCCACTAGGGATAGGAGGGAGATAAGAATCATCTTTATACCAAAAAGAATAGATATTATCTGGATTGTAAATATTGCCATTACCATATGTTGTCGTTGCTTTAGGCGATGATGTGGTGTAATGGGCACCTAAACTTACAAATGGTGCAATTCGATAGGCAAATGCTTGGAAAGAGCGAATACTTAAAGGAAAATATTCCAGTTGCATCCCAATATCAAAATTTTCGGCGACACCAGAATGTGCTCTGAGTTTATCGGCATCAGGGCTAACCTTATCTGCCTGTACCCAAAATCCATGATGGTCTAATCTGGTTCTGTTCCAAGAAACTTCACTTCTTAATTTAAAATGGTCGTTAAAATAGGTGTCTGTTGTGTAACAGTTACAATCGGCACTGTAAGCAAAACTTATATAATGAATAATTCCGATACCAATTCCAGAATTCCCTAAGTTGGTAACTTCTTCAAATCTACCACCATAATCTGAACGAAACTCTACAGGACCTGCTATAACACCCAATTCATGAGAAAAACCTAGTTGGGCAAAAGCCGCTTGAACGCTAACAAACAATAAAAGCCCATAAGCTAAAGATTTGAAGTTAAGCATAAAAAAGGTGTGTTTTTTTGAGGGCGTTACTCAAACAAATATATAAAAACTAGGTAAACAAACAAATATTAGTGAATTTGGTAAAATCAATCAAAATTATTTATTGCGAAATTCAAAAAAAATAGCTTGTTTTTTTGAAGATATAGTATATTTGTGGCAATAAACTATATATTCAATAAATATTAAGCAATAATTGTATGTATGAAAAGCATCATTAAAGAATTTTTGGATCAGGTAAGGGAAAGAAATGGACACGAACCTGAGTTTTTACAAGCAGTGGAAGAAGTGGCTGAAACCGTAATTCCTTACATTGTAAAACATGATATATATTATGGAAAAAATATTTTGCTCAGAATGGTTGAACCCGAGAGATTGATTTCGTTTCGGGTATGTTGGGTGGACGATAAGGGTGAAATACAGGTAAACCGGGGTTATAGAATTCAAATGAATTCAGCAATTGGGCCCTACAAAGGAGGTTTACGCTTTCACCCTTCGGTAAATGCAAGTATTTTAAAATTTTTGGCTTTCGAGCAGGTATTTAAAAATAGTCTGACAACCCTTCCAATGGGTGGAGGTAAAGGAGGTAGTGATTTTGACCCCAAAGGTAAGAGTGATAATGAAATCATGAGATTTTGTCATGCCTTTATGAGTGAATTGTTCAGGCATATTGGCCCAAATACAGATATTCCCGCGGGTGATATAGGTGTTGGCTCTAGAGAAATTGGCTTTTTATTTGGGAAGTATAAAAAACTAAGAAATGAGTTTACAGGAGTGCTAACCGGAAAAGGGATGTCTTGGGGAGGTTCTTTAATTAGGCCAGAAGCCACGGGGTATGGTACGGTCTATTTTGCCAAAAAAATGCTTGAGACAAAAAACCGAAATTTTGAAGGAAAGGAAGTCGTGGTGTCGGGTTCTGGTAACGTGGCTCAATATGCCGCAGAAAAGGTTATTCAATTAGGCGGAAAGGTTTTAACGCTTTCAGATTCTGACGGCTATATTTACGATTTTGAGGGTATTGACAAGGAAAAATTGGCATTTATAATGCAATTGAAAAACGTAAAAAGAGGAAGGATTAAAGAATATGTCGATGAATACCCTAATGCCGAATATCACCATGGTAAAACACCATGGGATGTAAAATGTGACATTGCCTTACCGTGCGCTACCCAAAATGAACTTAATGAAAATGACGCCAAAACACTTTTACAAAATGGTTGCATTTGCGTTAGTGAAGGCGCCAATATGCCGTCAACTAAGGAGGCCATAGCGGCATTCCATAAAGCGAAAATATTGTTTGCCCCAGGTAAAGCGTCAAATGCCGGAGGCGTAGCAACTTCTGGACTGGAAATGACACAAAATTCACTAAGATATAAATGGACAAGAGAAGAAGTTGATAAAAAGCTACAGGACATCATGGCCGACATTCACCAGTCTTGTATTGAATACGGAACAGATGATGATGGATATGTTGATTATGTAAGAGGTGCTAATATTGCAGGATTTGTAAAAGTAGCCGATGCTATGCTAGCTCAGGGAATAGTTTAAAATTTCAAAATTAATTTAAGCAAAAGGCTTCCTAAAAAGGAAGCCTTTTGCTTTTTAATTATATTATTTTAAAGTAAAACTCGTTAGTTATAAATATATTTGAATTTTCAAAAAATCTATGTTTAAAAAAATTGTAGTTTTAGTTGTCTTACTTTTACCATTGGTGCAATTTTCCCAAGACTTTTCCGCGCTTTGGCAAGGCCATTTTTCATATAGGGAAATTAAGGATGTTACTCAGGGCAACGGTAAAATTTTTGCTGCAGCAGAGAATGCCATATTTAGTTTAGATACTGAAACTAATGAAATGACTGAAATAACCACCGTTAATGGGCTGTCCGGTGAAACTATTTCGGCAGTTTACTACAGTGAAATTTATCAATTATTGGTCGTTGGTTATGTAAATGGTCTGATTGAAATCGTTTTTGATAATGATGAAAATGTTTTAACCGTAGTTGATATCATTGGTAAGCCTACAATCCCTTCCACCAACAAAAAAATTAATCATTTTAATGCATATCAAAATGCTCTATATATCTCAACTAATTTTGGCATTTCGGTGTTTGATTTGGAACGTTTAGAATTCGGTGATACTTACTTTATTGGCAGTGGAGGCACACAAGTTCAAGTGACACAAACAGCCATTTTAGGTGATTATATTTATGCTTCATGCCGTGGAGGTAATGGAATAAAAAAAGCATTGGTTTCTAGCCCTAATTTAATTGATTTTCAAAATTGGCAATCAATCAATACTGGTGATTGGCTTTCTATTGAAGCCCAACAAGACAGACTTTACGCAATAAATACAAATAGAAAAATATACCAAATTATAAATGATTCATTTAACGAAATGTTTACTTATTCTCGCATTCCTCAAGATTTAAGAGTTTATGATGGAAACTTAATAGTTACAACGCTAAATGAGGTATTTGTTTATGATTCCAATTTCAATATTTTATCACAAGTTGTAATAGATCCTACTTTTACTACTAATTATAGCTGTGCAACAATAAATTCTGAAAACATCTTTATTGGCACCAATGATTTTGGAATTTTAAGAACATCTATTACGGACTCTGCCACCCTTGAAGAAGTTCACCCCCAAGGGCCTCTTTTAAATACGCCTTTTTCACTCCAAACAGAACCAAATGGTTTATGGGTTAGCTTTGGAGAATACGATTTTTTTTACAACCCTTATCCCTTAAACAGAAGAGGCATAAGCCATTTTAAAGATGGTGGGTGGATAAACACTGAATATGACGAAATTTTCGAGGCCAAATGTTTAAACAAAATTGCCGTCAATCCCTTTAGCAATAATCAAGTATTTATCAGTTCTTTTTTTAGCGGATTATTAGAAGTTAACGACAATGTCCCAACCATTTTGTATGACGTATCGAATAGTGGTTTGGAATCTTTAGTTGATCCTAACAACCCAAGCTCTATAGATATTAGAGTAGGTGCTTCAGCTTTTGATAATAATGGAATTTTATGGTTAACAATGGGACTTGTTGAAAATCAATTAAAATCATATAATCCATCGAACAACCAATGGAAATCCTATGCTTTAGATGGGATTATACCAAATGCAAATAGCAATAATGGATTTAGTGATATCGTTATAGACAACAATCAAATCAAATGGGTTTCTAGTTACAATTACGGAGTAATAGCTTTTAATGAAAAAAATGGCAGCAAAACAATGAAGGCTATTTATCAGGACGATGAAAATATGCCAACCAAGTATGCAAGTGCTTTGGCCATGGATAAAAGGAACCAGTTATGGATTGGAACTGTAGTTGGTTTACGAGTTTTGTACAACACCTCCAATTTTTTTGATGATAACAATCCCAGCGTAGACGAAATCATTATAGAGGAAGATGGTATTGCAAAAGAATTATTATTCCAACAATATATCACAGATATTAAGGTTGATGGCTCGAATAACAAGTGGATAGGAACAGTTGATTCTGGGCTGTTTTATTTTTCACCAAATGGTCAAAAGACCATATATCACTTTACAAAAGATAATTCTCCTTTGCCATCAAATAGCATCAGAGACATTTCTTTGGACGAAGTTAATGGTATTGTATATATTGCCACAACTAAAGGCTTAGTGTCATTTCGTTCGGGAGGGTCAAGCCCTTTTGAAGATTTGGAAAGTGCCTATGCATATCCAAACCCCGTTAGGCCCGGATTTAATATTGTTGATGAAAAGGTAAAGATTAAGGACATATCGGAAAACGTTAATATCAAAATCACGGATATTGAAGGTAATCTGGTTGCCGAAGCACAGTCAAGCACTAATCAAAGATATTCTGGTTATAATTTAGAGATTGATGGTGGTACGGCCTATTGGAATGGAAAGAACCTAGCCAACAATGTTGTGGCTTCTGGGGTGTATTTAATAATGCTTTCCGATTTGGAAAGCTACGAAACTAAAGTTTTAAAATTAATGGTGGTACGCTAATGCTTATTACTACAAACGCCATTGTTCTTTCAAAATTAAGATATAAGGATAACGACCTCATTGTAAAATGTTACTCCCAACAGCTTGGGGTGGTGAGTTTTCTGTTATGTGGTGTCTTAAAAAGTAAAAAGGGAAATGCCAAAGTGGCTTATTTTCAACTACTTTCCCAATTGCAACTCGTACTGATTCATAAAAATACGAGGTCGTTACAGGCCATTAAGGAAGCTAAACCAAATTTCATTTACAATAGTTTACATACCCATGTTTTAAAAAGTGCTATTGTAATGTTTATAGCGGAAGTGTTGTCGAGCACACTTCAGGAAGAGGAACCGAATGAAACACTTTATAGTTTTTTGGAAAGCACACTTTTATGGTTGGACTCTCAAGCCGAGTATTCAAAATTTCATTTGTTGTTCCTTCTGAAACTCACAAAATATTTGGGTTTTTATCCTGAAATGAGCGATGTGGACTATCCTTTATTTAATCTATACGAAGGAAGATTCGAGCAAAAGGCAAGTAATAAATACAGTATTAGTGGCGAAAATTTAACACTGCTAAAAACTTTATTGGGCACAACATTTGATGCTTTACCTGATATAAAAATCAATGCCAAACAAAGACAAGCGTTTTTAAGTATAATATTGTTATATTATGAACTACATTTAGGAAGCTTTAAGGTTCCCAAGTCGCTGCAGGTATTTAATCAAGTTTTTAGCTAAACATGAAGTCTCATTATTTACTTTTCTTTTTTTTACATATATATATTTCTTTTCAAGGCCAAAACATTAAAGTGCTTAATAGTGTGACCAAAGAACCCATTTTTGGTGTTGCTATTTATAATATCGATAAATCTAAAAGCGTGATAACCAATTTTAGAGGTGAAGCCGAACTCGACGTTTTTTCAGATGATGAAACCATTTATTTTAAGCATTTATCTCATGTTTTAAAAAAACTGACCAAGAAACAAATAGGGAAATCTAACCGTGTGTTTTTGGTATCAAATACCCAAGGATTGGAGGAAATAGTTATTTCGGCTTCAAAATTCAAACAGAACAAAAAGGACATCCCTCAAAAAATAGTACGAGAAAGCGCAGAACATGTTGCATTTTCAAATCCCCAAACCAGCGCCGATTTATTGGAAAATACTGGCCAGGTCTACATTCAAAAGAGTCAGTTGGGTGGAGGCAGCCCTATGATACGTGGGTTTTCTACTAATAGATTATTAATCACTGTTGATGGCGTTCGCATGAACAATGCCATTTTTAGAGGAGGAAATTTGCAAAATGTTATTTCTGTAGATCCGTTTTCTGTTGAGCACACCGAGGTCACTTTGGGCTCTGGCTCCGTTATTTACGGAAGTGATGCCATAGGCGGGGTTATGAGCTTTTATACGCAAAAGCCTAAACCTTCGTATACCGATTCGCTGTTGTTCCAATCAAATGCTTTGGTGAGGTACAGTTCTGCGAATGATGAAAAAACAGGGCATTTTGATTTTAATCTAGGTTGCAAAAAATGGGCTTTTATTACCAATACCAGTTATTCAAGTTTTGGTGATTTAAAAATGGGAAGACATGGGCCCGACGAGTATTTACGACCAGAATTTGTGATTGAAACCAGTGAGGGCGATGTCATTATTCAAAATAGTAATCCTTTAATTCAAAAATATACTGGGTATAATCAGCTGAACTTGATGCAAAAAGTACGGTACGAACCCTATGAGAATTTAAGTTTTGATTTGGGTTTGTTCTATTCCACAACTTCAGATGTGCCCAGATATGACCGATTGATTCGATACCGAAACAGTGAGTTACGCTCTGCAGAATGGAATTATGGCCCACAAAACTGGTTTATGGGCAATTTGCAGATTACCAAACTGAGCAGTAGTTCGAATTTATACGACAAGATAAAAGCTACCATGGCTTATCAAAATTTTCAGGAAAGTAGGATGGATAGAAATTTTCGGTCATCAACTAGGAACATTCGTAATGAAGCTGTTAATGCCTATTCCATCAGTTTGGATTTTGAAAAAACATTAAGCCTTAAAACGCAATTTTTTTACGGTGCCGAGTATATTTATAACAAGGTAAATTCAAACGGGCAAGAAGAAAATATTGATACTAACACCATAATGCCAACAGTTTCACGATACCCAAATGGAGCAACTTGGCAAGCTGCTGCTATTTATTCCAGTATTAAATATAAGCCCAATCCAAAATTTGTCTTTCAATCAGGATTGCGGTTCAATCATGTGGTTTCTAGTGCAGATTTCACAGAAAACAATATGTATTTAGATTTGCCTTTCATATCCTCAAAAAGTACGGCAGGTTCACTTAATGGAACTGCAGGTATAAGTTGGTCGCCAAACAGTAATATACAATGGAAACTGAATGCATCATCGGCCTTTAGGGCACCAAATATAGATGATGTTGGTAAAGTATTTGATTCTGAGCCAGGCTCAGTTGTGGTGCCAAACGAAAATTTAAGACCTGAATATGCCTATGGCGGGGAAGTTGGTTTAAAATTGAATTTTGATGATAAATTGGTGCTAGACATGAGCACCTATTACACCTATTTAGATAACGCTTTGGTGCGACGGGACTATACATTAAATGGCGCAACGGAGATTAAATATGATGGTGAATTAAGCAATGTACAGGCTATTCAAAATGCATCAAAAGCTTGGATACATGGTTTTGAAATAGCCTTAAAAATGCCCATAACACCCAAATTAAAATTAACCTCACAATACAGTATTATTGGGGGTACAGAAACGGCTGGAAATATAGAAGTTCCCATTAGACATGTGGCTCCAAATTTTGGAAACACACATTTAATCTGGTTGTTAAATGATGTAAAATTAGACTTATTTGCCAACTATAATGGCGATTTATCTTTCGATCAATTGGCGCCTTCCGAAATTGAGAAGGATTACATCTATGCTTTGGATGAAAACGGAAATCCATATAGCCCGTCATGGTATACGCTTAATTTTAGGACTCAATTTGAAATTAATCGCTCGGCTACTTTAACGGCGAGTTTAGAAAACATCACCGATCAACGCTATAAAACCTATTCTTCTGGGATTGCTGCACCCGGGCGCAACTTTATTTTGGCGTTAAAGTATAGTTTATGATATAAAAAAACCGCCCGCAACAGAATATTGCGAGCGGTTTTAGTTTTTAGAATTTTGTTTTAGTTATTTCTTTATAGCCTTTTTAGTAACAATGGCTCCATTGGAAAGTTCAACCTTTGCTATATAAACCGTGCTTTTTAAATTTGATAGTGTATAAGTTTCGGAAGTATTTTGCCCTTTAAGTTGATACAACTGTCTGCCAAATAAATCGTAAATATTAACCGCTTTAATTTTTAAGTTGTTGGAAGTTGTAAACCGAACATCATGGTTATATAACTCAACAATTTTTAAACTATTTGCATTTGCCAAATCAAAATCCGTAGAAAGTGCTTCCTGTTTAAACACGATTTCAAAACGGTTGTTAAATTCACCAACCTCAGAAGTAAAGGTGTAATCTGAAAGAGATAAATCGTGAACACTATTTAGCAAATTATCTTTTAAATAAACATTGTTGCTGCTTAAAAAATCACCTTCTAGTTGGGCTATAGATAATTTGTAAAGTGTTGCCACATCAATTTTGGTGCTAAAACCAAGTTTGATGACTTCATCTTCGTTAATACTGTTGATGTTTTTACCTTGGATGACGTATTTTTTATTGTTTTCCTCCATTGAAGTATATAAAACCGAGGGAGCGTCAGGAGTAATTAGCCTAGGTGCATCATAGGCTAAACCATCATTTCCATTAGTTGCGCCATTAACATAGCCAACTAATATTTGATTGAACACTCCATTATCCGAAGTTAAATTCACCCATAGTCTGTTTTCCACAAGGCTATGGGATTTCTTTTTTGAACCAGAACCTCTAAAAAATTGAGTGTTACTTATTCCATCAGCCATACGCATAGCATTAGTAAATGTGGCCGTTCCGTTGGTTACTGCCGCAATAAAAAAGCCTTGTGCAGATGGGATGAATTGGTCGGGAGTGTCAGGACCACCACCTGCTGCACCACCAACTCCAACGGTATATGTAGCATAATCGTTATTACTAAAATTTAAATCTTGGTTCCCTGGATTAGCGCTATCAGGTGGAGTAGCTTGCGACCAAAAATAAGCGACACCATCGACTACAGAGGAGTTTGCCGCATGGAAAGCCACAAAATCAATGGCAGAAGGGTATGGGTTGCCTATAAAGTTCCATTTCATTCCTGTATTTGCAACATTGTAAGTTATGTTCACATCTACATCTCCAGTATTGAATTCACCTTCAAAGGAAGCAGTACCAGAGCCACCAAAGAAAAAACGAGATTCAGTAACCGCATAACCAACACCTGGGGTCATAGTGTCTCCCGAGTAAGCAGGTTGCCAGTCATCACCATTATCATCAATGTCATTACCATCGTTGTCGACAAAGTTTGCAGCATTAAACAAAAAGCGGCGGTCTCCATCAACATCTGGGAAAACACTACCAATAGTCTCTCCCATCACAGGTGAACTCCAATAAGTGTAATAATACCAAGCGGCTTTTGTTGCTGTTTGTTTGTTTACTCTTGAAAGACCGTTGTTTGTAAATGTTCCAGCATCGTCATTTTGCACAAAATTACCTTGTGTTTGCACAATCAAACTGCCATCAACAGTAACATCGTTTTCCACTTCAACAAAAGTTCCGTTATCAACAGTTAGCGTAGCCCCTGAATTAACTGTTAAGCTGCATGCGCTAAAGCTTCCACCATTAACAGTTGTGTTGTAACTAGCATTCAATATGGCCTCGGTAGTTAAGTCTGGTCCCGTACCATTGCTCCATACTGTACCATCCCACGTTACGGTAGAAGAACAGAACGGAGATACCGTTCCGTTTATGATAATCCCTTTGTTAGAAGTTGTATTTTCTTGAATATCAAATGTCCCTAAATCTGACCCAGCTTGAAAAGCATATAACCTAAAAGTGATAGTTGCAGTTACATTTGTATATGCCGATAAATCAATGCCATTGTTGTCTTCACCTGAAGGAGAAACGACAGCATCTGTAAATATTGACACAAAACCAGAACCCGTGTTAACTTGGATATCAACCTTTGTTGGCCCATCCATAGGACTCCGATCATAAGTAATGTCCATGGTTGTTAAATCGATTTGATGACCTGCGTTTGGTGTTATGGTCCACTCCAAATAGTCATTAAGGTCTAACGTTGTAGCTGTAGTCCAACGTCTAGAATTGTATGTTAATCCCGTGTTTTCAACAATGTCCGAACTTCTACATATGCCACTTGTTGTAATATCGGAATCGCTATAAATAGTGCCACTACAGCCAGAATTGGCTAAAGAGCTAAATGAGGCGATTTCTTGGGAATGTATTAAACCAGCACATAAAAAGGCTATAATAATTAAAAATACTTTTTTCATTTAGTCAAGTTTAATTTTTAGATTTGGTAAAATAAAAATTCAGATTTGCTATTAATCGATTCTCTTTACCTTTACTCAAATGGTTAAAAAACATACGTACACTTTAGATGAAGCTAAAAAAAAGCTTGAAAACTATTGTGTATATCAAGAACGTTGTCACAAAGAAGTTAAGCAGAAACTTCAAGAAATGCACATGATTCCTGAAGCAAAAGACATAATAATAGTGCACTTAATAGAGCATAACTTTCTAAACGAAGAACGTTTTGCCAGAGCATTTGTAAAGGGGAAATTCAATATCAAGAAATGGGGAAGATGCCGTTTAACTTATGAACTCAAGAAAAAAGACATAGACAAAGTTAATATAAATAAAGGACTTACTGAAATTGAAAATGTTGATTATATCGAGGTTTTTAATGTGCTAGCCGAAAAAAAAGCTTCCACGTTAAAAGAAAGTAATGTTTTTAAGAAACGGAAGAAGTTGATCGATTATCTGTTATATAGGGGCTGGGAATCGCACTTGGTTTACGAAAAAGCCAATGAACTAGTAAAGTAAATATTGTCGATTTAATAAATAAAAAAGGCAGGTTTATAATATATGTTAAACCTGCCTTTTTACGTTTTATGTCATGCTGAATTTGTTTCAGCATCTTAAAATGACCATTTTTACAAGTTAAATGAAGCCCCTAAATTAATGGTAAACTGATTGTGCAATTTTTCAGGAGGGGTTAATGTTCCTGTTTTATATTTTGCAAACGGTACGTTTAATTCGGTATAAAGACCAAAGCCATCGCTAAAAAAGTAACGGGCACCTAAATGGCCACCAAAGTTTTTCAGTCCAAGACTCAAACCAGGGTAAACATCAAAATTTTCATCAACATTTATAACGTTTCCTAAGTTGGCGTTAAAACGGGCACGAACATCAAGACGATTATCAAAATCTGCATTTAAAGCCTCATCGGCATTGTTTTTTAAGGTATTGTCAATACCTAGCAGGTAGGTAGATGAAATACCAACAGAAATGTTTTCACCTATACCATAATCGAAACTTAAATTAAGTCCAGTACCGTTATTTTGAAAATTGGCGCCCACTTGAAATTTGTTGTCGCCACTACCAACATATGCTTGCGAACTAACTAGTGAAACACACAAAAGGGCTAACACTAAAATAAATTTATTCATGATTTGAGTTTTAAATTTAAGTGGCAAATATATTATAAGTTTTATAAAAAAGAGACAAAAACTACAAATGCTTGTGTGTATTGATGATGGCCTGTTGGTTTTTCCAGTCAATCCATTTTTGTTTTTTTATGCGCCTCATAATGTTGTCGAAATTGCGCATAATAAAAACATTGTAAACTGCTTTGCCAAAGTTTTTTGGGTTTCGCGCAATGGCGCGCAAACTCATTGAAAACCCTGGGGTAATGTAGCGCATATAGTGCCAATAACCTTCGGGCATATATAACACCTCGCCATGGCTCAGTTCTGTTTGGTAGCCGTTGGCCTGTTTTAGCATAGGCCATTTTTCAAAATCAGGGTTATTGAAATCAATATCCTCTCTGGTGATTAAGGAATGTGGAATTTTATACAGATACTTGTTCTGATTTTGGTCGAACAAAATGATTCGCTTTTTGCCCTCAAAATGAAAATGAAAAATATTGGCCAAATCAATATCGTAATGCATAAAGGTATAAGAGTCTTCACCACCAAAAAACAACATCGGGATGCTTTTAATGAGGCGCAACCCGAAATCAGGAAATTTAAAATCTTGTTGTAAAGATGGCATTTCCTTTAGGGCATTCCATAAAAAAATACGGTATTTGGTGGGCTCCCGCTTTAACAGATCAATATAATCGGTCAGCTTCATTTTAGCGTGTGGCTCGTTAAAACCATCTTTATAATAAACAGGTCTGTTGTCGTAAAGAGGTATGGTAATATCTCTGGCAACTTGCTTAATGTAGTCTAAATTCCACTTGGTGTAAGCAGGCCAATCCTCAATAAAACGCTCAATGACCACAGGTTTTTGTGGTTTAAAATAATGTTCTAAAAAATCGGCTTTGGTAATGGTTTTTACCCGCGGAATATCCAGTAAGTTCAACGACAACGCTTCAAAGTTTAGTGGGCTAAAGTTAATAAAACGTTATGAGATTTAAAATAGTCATGGTGCTACCCTAGGAGATGACACTTTACGCCACTAGTCTTAGCTTGATCCTTCTTGCCTTGCCAAAAGCTATAAGTTTACCCTGAGCGTAGCCGAAGGGCTGCAATCCTTAACGCAAAAAGATTTACTTAGCTATTTTCGCTTTTTCTTTTGCAGCTTCATTGCGCTCAATGGTGTGCTCTGGTCTACTCCATTTCGGTTTTTCCCCCAAAGCTTCATATTGTGAGTCCTGGGCTTCAACCGTTTTGGGCTGCATCTTTTTAATAAAAGGCTTTTGCGGATTTAACCCCAAAAGTTTGAACATTTCCATGTCCTCATTAACATCAGGATTTGGTGTGGTCAATAATTTATCCCCAGCAAAAATAGAATTCGCTCCTGCAAAGAAACACATGGCTTGGCCTTCTTTTGTCATTTGTGTACGGCCTGCACTTAAGCGCACTTGCGTTTCGGGCATGACAATTCTCGTGGTTGCCACCATGCGCACCATGTCCCAAATAGAAATAGGTTCTTGGTCTTCAAGGGGAGTGCCTTCAACAGCAACCAAAGCATTTATTGGTACCGATTCCGGTTGGGGATTTAATGTAGATAGCGCTACCAACATTTCGGCGCGATCTTCAACTTTTTCGCCCATACCAATAATACCACCACTACAGACGGTTACATTGGTTTTCCGAACATTATCAATGGTTTCCAAACGATCGCTAAAACCTCTGGTGGAAATAACTTCTTTATAATATTCCTCTGAAGAATCTAAATTATGGTTGTAGGCGTACAAACCTGCTTCGGCTAATCTTTTGGCTTGGTTTTCGGTAAGCATACCAAGGGTACAGCACACTTCCATGTCCAATTTATTGATGGTACGAACCATTTCCAATACTTGATCAAACTCTTCGCCGTCTTTAACATTCCGCCAAGCTGCACCCATACAAACCCGAGAACTTCCGCTGGATTTTGCGCGCAAAGCTTGGGCTTTTACCTGCTGAACGCTCATTAAATCGTTGCCATCAATATCGGTATGGTAGCGTGCTGCCTGTGGGCAGTAGCCACAATCTTCTGGGCAGCCACCAGTTTTTATGGATAGCAACGTGCTAACTTGCACCGTATTAGGGTCGTGGTGCAAACGGTGTGCTGTTGCCGCTTCGTAAAGCAGTTCCATTAAAGGTTTGTTGTAAATATCAAGGATTTCCTCTTTAGTCCAATTGTGTTTGATTGCGCTCATTAATCTGCAGGTTAGTTAAAATCAAAAATACTAATTAAAATATTATTGGTCATGCTTTTGATAATAAAATGCTCACGGCATTACCGCCAAAGCCCACAGCATTTACCATGATTTTTTCGATTTTTTTTGGTGCTTTTTGATGTTTTAAATATGGAATACCAATAAATTCTTGGTATTGAAGCATTAAAACCGCAAGTTCGATACTTAAGGCACCCGATGCCCCAAAAGTATGGCCAATTTTCCATTTATTGGAGGTTAAAGCTGGAACATTGGTTTTAAAAACGGCCTCAATAGCTTTGTGTTCTGAAGTATCGCCTTTAATGGTTCCTGGCGCATGCATAACAATAATATCAACATCGTCTGGGTTCATATTGTCCAATGCCATACGCATCGATTTTTGAAAACACTTAGCATCACTCGAAATGGAAATATTGTGTTCTAAAATTTCCGTTGCAAAACCAAAACCATTGATTAAAGCAAGAGCGTTTCTTTGACTTCCCGATTCAAGGCATGCCATTGATGCCCCCTCACCTAAAACCATGGTGTTTTTGGTTTTATTGAAATCTAGTGCACGACAGGGAAATTTATGATTTTCTTTTGAGTAAATCTTTAAAGCCTGCATTTGCGCAATAGTGAAAGGTGTTATCGGTGCTTCACTGCCCCCAACCAAAAATTTGTTGCAAATACTAGAGTTTATCCATGCAATGCCGTTTAGCATGGCATGCAAGGCTGTAGAACAAGTTATGGAATGACTGATTTCTGGGCCTTCAGTTTGTAAATCGTGTGCCACCCAAGATGAAATATTACCCAGTGTTGTGGTCGGGGAGCTTAGGGTTTCGGCTTTATTGTTTTTTAGAAAGGATTCATGATAGGTTTCAAAAAGCTGCGTTGCGCCACGTGATGAACCAATGTTGATTCCAAAATTATCGGTTGCGGTCCAACCTGACTGCTTTACCGCTTGTCTTGATGCATAGATGGCATATAAAACGGTGTCATCCAGAGACCTGTATTTGTTGTCGGATTGTTTTAAATTTTCAATCTCTTTTTTTGCTTCTTCGAAAATTTCGGCAACCAGAACATTTTTGCCTGAAACCATTTTTTTAGTAATGCAATGGCTTTTATTTTGGTAGGTTTTCCAAATTTCATCTGTTGTTTTTCCAAGTGGAGAAATAGATGCAATGGCTGTTATCGAGATTGGGTTGTTCATGTTTTTTGTCATGCTGAATTTATTTCAGCATCTCATAAATTTTTATGTGAACCTGAAACATCTGCATGTCGCCAGACAGGAGTTCAGATTGAACGTTAAATTTGCAAATTTACACTATTGATAAAGATTCTTCAATAACCCGATAGACTTTTTCCAATTGTTCTTCAGTAATCAAATAGGGTGCCTGAATATAAATGGTGTTTCCTAATGGACGCAAGAACACACCGTTTTCCATAAAGAATTTAAAAAGCTGATCACGAAGGTTCCCATAGCGTTCCATTTCTACATTTAGATCAAGGGCAAAAATAACGCCCGTTTGTCTTGTCTCTTTTACCTTTGGATGTATTTTTATGCGTTTGTTGAAAGCTTCATGCGATTTTATAATTCTAGTTATATTTCTCTGTATGTTTTCAGATTGTAATAATTCAATACTTGCCAGTGCGGCTGTACAAGCCAATGGATTGGCTGAATAGGTGTGCCCGTGGAAGAGCCCTTTTCCAATATCATCACTGTAAAAAGCGGCATAAATTTTTTGGGAGCAGGTTGTAAGCGCCATGGGCAATAATCCGCCAGTTAAGGCTTTGCTTAAGCAAATAATATCGGGTTGGCTTTCTAGATGTAGTGATGCGAAATGTTTTCCTGTTTTACCAAAGCCTGTCATAACCTCGTCTGCCACGGTGATAATATTTTGATCCTTACAAAATTTCAATATCATGTTCAAGCCCTCTACATCATGCATTTTCATGGCTGCAGCCCCTTGTACCAAAGGCTCGTAAACAAAGCCAGCAACTTTGTTTTTTGAAGCCAAACTTTGAAGGTTTTTTAAAATGACATCATGATTTTTTCCATTCGGCACAGGAATCCGTTTTACGGTTAAAAAGAAATCTTCAAAAGGGCCATTGTAAACGGACAATCCTGAAACACTCATTGCCCCAAAGGTGTCACCATGAAATCCGTCTTCAAAAGCAATTAAGGTGTCCTTTTTATCATCACTGTTAAAGTGGTATTGCAGAGCCATTTTAATACCAATTTCAACTGCAGTTGAACCGTTGTCACTAAAGAATATTTTGTTTTGATTATCAGGTAGTATTTTTATTAGTTCTTCACTTAACTTAATGGCTGGCTCATGGGTGAACCCGCTAAAAACCACTTGATCCAGTTGTTGCATCTGCCCCATGACTTTGTTGGTGATATATGGGTTGCAATGCCCATACATGCAGGTGTACCATGAGGCTATCGCATCTATGTATTCGTTCCCGTTTTCATCAGTTAAGATGCATCCATTCGCTTTGGTAATGGCAATAGCATCTGGATGTAATTTATGCTGCGTCAGTGGGTGCCAAAGGTGTTTTTTATCTCTTTCGTTCAAACTCATAAGCGCTCTCTAAACATTTCAGCGTATTCTTTAATCACGTTTTTATCGAAATAAGGTTCTTCTTCAATTCGCCCTATGACGGGTACATTTGTCATTTTTTTGATGATGGACTCTGTTGATTCGTGCTCATTTCCGCTAAAGATAATTGAAACATCAAAACCTTTTTCTTTTAAGGCGTTTGTGGTCAGAAGGGTGTGGTTTATGCTTCCAAGATAATGCCGTGAAACAACTATAACTTTGTAGTCTGGTTTAACGAGATTGAACACTGTTTGTTTGTCATTTAAGGGAACAAGCAGGCCCCCGGCACCTTCAATGACCAAATGATTTTTTGTTTTCGGGGGTTTGATGTTTTTTAACTCAATGTTTACCACATCAATTTTTGCAGCTGCATGCGGACTCATTGGCGTTTGCATAGCATAAGCGTTAGGGTGGAATTTTGATTTGGTGTTCGAAACTAAAGCCTTTACTTTTTTTGTGTCGCAATTGTTCAAGTCGCCCGCTTGAACGGGTTTCCAATAATCTGCTTCTAAGGCCTCGGTTATAATGGCTGAGGCAATAGTTTTGCCAACATCGGTTGAGATTCCTGTGATGAAATAGGTTTTCATTTAAAAATCATTTTACAATTGTTGCACTGGTATTTAAGCTTTTCAAAAAAAGGAAAAAGCATGTAAAAAATATTTGTGTTGCTTGGTGGGGCTGTTAATATTTTTGTTGAATGGCAATTTGGGCAATGAATATCGTTATTATCCTTGTCTTTGCGATACAGTCTTATGTCATTGTAAATTTCTGTGGCTCTTTCAAGGTCACAATTGTGCACAAGAAGCTTAACACCACCTATGGCTTGACTGATTAAAGGGTCGGCATCAATGGTTTTTTCGTCCGCCAACATTGTCCGTATATTTTCCGATTCTAACTTCAATTTTGTTAATTGAGCCTCGGTTGAAAATTCATAAACAGCCAAAATGGTGTAATTATCAATCATCTATTCAAATTTAACAGCAAAGTTAGCTAAGAGTTGCAAGACTTCCGAAATTTCTTTTTTACTATTAAAGGCATGTAAACAAAAGCGCAATCGTTCTTGGCCTTTGGGGACGGTAGGCGATAAAATGGGTTTGACATCAAAACCTTTTTCTTGAATTTTTTTAGCTATGGTTTTTACATATTCATTACCCGAAATAATGCAGCAATGAATAGCAGAATTACTTTCGATAAACAGGTTTTTAAGATTTTTATGGGCTATTTCGACTTTAAAGAATATAATGTTTTCTTGAAGCTTACTGATTTTCTTTGTTTTTGACAATTCTTTGTACGCTGAATACATGGTTGCCAAGCTGTGTGGTGGTAGTGCCGTAGTGTAAATAAAACTACGTGAAAAATTCACCAAAAACTGTTTTAAACTTTCGTCTCCTAAAATAGCGGCACCATGGCATCCCAAGGCTTTTCCAAAAGTTATGATTCGTGCAAAAACATCATGTTCAAGTTTTAACTGTTGAATTAACCCTGCCCTATTATTATCAAAAACACCAACGGAATGGGCTTCATCAACTACCAAATAGGCTTGGTGTTTCTCGCATAGTTCAGAAAGTTTTGTAAGATTGGGGGAATCACCATCCATTGAAAATACTGATTCTGTAACGATATAGATATTGGTTTCCAATGGACTTCGATTGCGCTCAACCTGACATTTTCTCTCCAATTCTTCTAAATCATTATGCTTGAATTTATATGATTTTGCATGGCTCATTGAAATTCCATCGCGAATAGAAGCATGTATCAATTCATCATAAAAAATAATATCACCGCGTTGTGGTACACTTGAAAAAAAACCAATATTGGCATCATAGCCCGAATTAAAAATCAGGGCAGCTTTACTATTGTGAAACCTGCAGAGTTCGGTTTCGACCAAATGATACAAATTATGGTTGCCTGATAGCAATCGTGAACCTGTTGCCCCATTTTGTTTAATGTTGTTCTCAACTAAAAACAGATGTGCGATTTTAAAAATGTTTTCGGACTTTGAAAACCCTAAATAATCATTGGATGAAAAATCTACCAAATTAGAAGGTGTACCAAGCTCTCGAAAGGCGTTATCTACTTTACGGTTGTCTAGTTTTCGCTGAAGTTTTTTTGGAAACATATGGTAAAGGTACAAAGAGCTAACAGGTTTTAAAATATCTTTTTACGATAAAAAATTATTGTTATTCGATAATATTTACATATTTGTTATTGTTATTCGATAATTTTTTAAATATGAAAAAACTCAACCTACTTAAGTTGATTGCAGATATTGTTTATTATGTTAATATAGCCGTTGTTATTATTGTTCCTGTAGTTGCTATTGTTGTCTTGCTCAAGATAAATTCTGCTGGGTTTGAATATGATCGAAAACAATGCACTATACTAGGTGCAGGATTAATTATTTCCTCGTTATTGGAATTCGCTCTGTATTTGGCTTTAGTTTATTGCCTCTTTCTTTTCCGTAAAATCATTTTATTGTTCCAAGAATTGAAGGTTTTTGATAATGTTGTTATTAATTTGTTTCATAGAATTGGCAAGTATTTAATTTTAATTGGGGTCGGGTTCATTTTGGTCTCTTGTATTCCCATCAATTATTATTACACGACTTACCATCCTGGAGGTTTTACCCATCATCATGAATTTGAATACAATTTTCAATTTAGCATTGTTTGGATAGCCATTGGTTTGTTTTTCCAAGTATTAAGTGAAGTTTTTAGCAACGCAAGAAGGCTAAAAGAAGAAAATGATTTAACCAGTTAAGCCATGTCCATTATTGTAAATCTTGATGTTGTACTTGCCAAGCGGGATATGAAAAGTAAAGAGTTGGCTGAAATTATCGGAATTACCGAAGCTAACCTTTCCATATTAAAATCCGGTAAGGCCAAGGCTGTACGGTTTTCAACGCTTGAGGCTATTTTCAAAGCTTTGGATTGCCAACCAGCCGATATTTTGGAGTATGTTGAAGATTAAAGTTGTACTTTTGGGTTATTCAAAAAAATCTTGTTATGAAACTATGTTTTTTCCTTTTGCTTTTCTTTATATCATATACCAGTTTTGCGCAGAATAATTATATTGTTAAAACAGAAGACGGCAGGCGCGTGTTGCTTAAGGCCGATTACACTTGGGAGTATATTGATGCTGAGGTGCCTGTTGCCCAAGTGAAGAAAAATGAAATTCCCGAACCTAGTATTGAAAATGGTTGTAACTTAACGGATGATTTTGAAGAGCCTAAGTTGAACAAAAAAATTCAAGACCAGTTAAAAAGGGGTCGTGCTACCATTGATCATATTAAAGCTAAAGTGGCCAAAGATTATGATTGTACCGTAGAAGATGTGTTGCTTTTATCCGTCTCAGAAAAGAAATCGACTGGCAGTTATACGTTTTGTGCCAATGGCAAAAAGGTGTTTTATAAGCGTACAGGCTATGCTATTTTAGAAAAAGGCAAGTTGTTTTAATCTTTGTACTTAATTTTACTGCCGCCTATTGGCCAATAAAGGAGGCGGTTCCCCTGTAAACGGGTTCCATCTACTGATGCTCTTGGCTTCCATTCCTGCGGCGTTTATAACAGCTCTATCGCCATAGCGTTCACGCATTTTATCAATGGCCTGACTTAAATGTAGTTGTTTTTCGTTGTCTTCAAAAAGATTTATTTGATGCCCGCCTTCAACTAAGTGGCTAAATTTCACACCTATAAGTCGTACTAAAAGTCGGCGGTTATACAGTTTTCTGTATAAATCCAAAACCACGGGAATAATAGTGTGGTCCATAGCGCTATATGGAATACGTTGTTGTTGTGTGTACGTTTGAAAATCGGAATACCGAATTTTAAAAGTAATGCAAGCTGTTAATTTATTACCTCGACGCAATTGGTAGGCTAAATTTTCGGCCATGGCAATGATGATGCCTTTTAGTTTGTCAACATCGGTGGTGTCTTTGTTAAAAGTGCGTTCGGTTGAAATAGATTTACGCTCATGGTATTGAATTACAGGCGTGTTGTCTATGCCATTTGCTTTTTTCCAGATGCTCAATCCATTCTTTCCCAATACGCGGTGCATCAGTTCCATGGGCATATCTTGCACAGTTTTAATGCGTTTTACCCCTAAATCACACAACGCTTTGTAGGTAACATTACCAACCATGGGTATTTTTTTTACTGAAAGTGGTGCCAAAAATGGTTTCTCGGTGCCTGAAATAATGCGTATTTCATTGTTGGGTTTGGCTTCTCCAGTAGCAATCTTAGAAACTGTTTTGTTGATGGATAGCCCAAACGAAATGGGCAACCCGGTTTCTTTTATAATACGTTGGCGTAGTTCTGAAGCCAATTTATGGCAGCCAAAAAACTTATCCATGCCTGTGAGGTCGATGTAGAATTCATCAATGGATGTCTTCTCATATAAAGGCACGGTTTCTTTTATAACTTCAGTAACATTTTGTGAAAATTTAGTATAAATACCAGAATTCCCGCGAAGTATGATGGCTTCTGGGCACAGCATTTTAGCCATGCGCATGGGCATTGCCGAGTGTACGCCAAATTTTCGGGCCTCATAGCTACAAGAGGCCACAACACCTCTATCGGAAGTGCCACCAATAAGTACGGGTTTGCCAATTAATCGACTATCAAGCAGACGTTCGCAGGACACGAAGAATGTGTCTAAATCCATGTGCACTATAGAGCGGTCGTAACCCATAAAGAACAGCGTTAATCTTATTGATTATTATAAATTTGTTGGGCATGCCCCAATGTTTTCGGCAACATGGGCGATAGCTGGTTTGCTTTATGGTCGGCAAAACTTTTTTTATTCTGAAAGGTGTGATTCAAAGAATTTACGGCATAACGCGGGTCTTCAATAACGGCAGCACGTTCCATGCTTGAAACTTCAATAGTCACACAATCAAACTCCACCATTACTTTTCCGGTAACGGTATAAATGCCTTTTCCACGGAATGGATATTTTGCCGCTATTGGCGGAAAGTGTACCGTATCGATAAAATCGCCATCGTAGTCTAAAAACGTGCCGAAGTGCATGCTTTTTCCATTGGATGTTTTGGTGTTTTTTGTAGCTACCAAATAAACTTCAATAGTGATGGTTTTGTTTTGAAAATCGATTAAATTTTTCGCCCGCAAAGGGTTTGATGTGGGTGTTTGCAATAAATGAAACGGGTTGCATAACGGGAAACCCAAAAGCTCCATTTCATCAAAGGCATTCTCTAAATCGGTACTTGAAAGTTTTGGCGTTTTGTAGTTTATTCGTTCGGTTTTAAACAACTTTATAATATGCTCCTCAACTATGGTTTTGCTAATTTTTAAATGTGCTTCCCAAAGCAATTCTCGTTTATTGATTCCCGTAAAACGAAATGCATTGATTTTTATAAGTATAGAGATTTGTTCTACAGAAATAGGAATGCGTTCAATAAAATCATCCAAACTTTTAAAAACCCCATTTTTTTGACGTTCAGCAATAATTTTTTTTATGGTTTTTGTTTCTAAAGCATGCAGTAAAATAAAGCCCAAATAAATGGTTTTGTCTTTAATGATGGCTTCATTAAAGCTTATATTGACACAAGGCGCTTCAATAATGCCGCCATGCATTCTTGCCTCGTGTACATACAGTTCGGTTCGGTAAAAACCACCAAAATTATTAATGGTGGCTACCATATATTCCAACGGAAAATAAGCTTTTAAAAACAAACTTTGATAGCTTTCTACGGCATAAGAAGCTGAGTGCCCTTTTGCAAAAGCATAACCGGCAAAGCTTTCTATCTGGTTCCAAATTTCATTAATCACCGTTTCGGGTTCTCCTTTTTTTCTGCAGTTTTCAAAAAATAAGTCTTTTACGGCTAGAAATTCATCGCGCGAACGGAACTTGCCCGACATACCTCGGCGTAATTTGTCAGCTTCACCTAAAGATAATCCGCCAAAAATATGGGCAACTTTAATAACGTCTTCCTGATACACCATAACACCATAAGTTTCGGGCATGATTTTAAGTAAAACCGGATGGCCATTTTTACAGCGTTCGGGATACCGATAACGTAAAATATACTCGCGCATCATTCCTGATTTTGCAACACCTGGACGTATAATGGAACTGGCCGCAACCAAGCCCAAATAGGTGTCTACTTGCAGCTTTTTAAGCAACATGCGCATGGCGGGCGATTCTACATAAAAACAACCAATGGCTTTGGCGTTTCTGAGCATATATTTTATGCGTTCATCTTGTTTGAAACGTTTGATATTATGAATATCTATAGGTTTTTTTTCGGGATGGTTGTACTTTACAATTTCTACTGCATCTTTAATTTTTCCCAATCCACGCTGACTTAAAATATCAAATTTATAAAGTCCAATATCTTCCGCAACTATCATATCAAATTGTGTTGTGGCATAGCCTTTAGGGGGCAAAAAGGTAGCGGTGTAATAATGAATTGGTTTTTCTGAAATAATAATACCACTAGCATGAATGCCCAGATAGTTTGGAAATCCTTGAATATATTTACTATATATTAATACAAGTTGCGATAATTTATCCAAATCGTTTACGTTGTAATGCCCACGGGTAAGCACATCCATTTCGGTTTTGGGCAAACCGAACACTTTTCCTAATTCGCGTACCGACGCCTTAAACTTAAAAGTATTGTATACGGTTAAAAGCGCTGTGTTTTTAAAGGTTTTAAAAATAAAATTGGTAATATCGTCACGGTCGGTCCATGAAAAATCAATATCAAAATCAGGTGGATTTTTCCGGAATAAATTAATGAACCGTTCAAAATATAAATCGAGTTCTATGGGGTCTACATCAGTAATTCGGAGTAGATAAGCCACAATACTATTCGCGCCACTACCACGGCCAACATAAAAGTAACCTTTGCTTTGGGCGTACGTTATAATTTTCCAATTGATAAGGAAATAAGACACAAAGCCTTTTTCTTTAATGATTTTAAGCTCTTTTTCAATGCGGTTATAAATGATTTCCGTGGGGTTTTCATAGCGATAGGGCAATCCTTCATAAGTTAATTTCTCCAGCAATTGGTAATCAGACGCTTCACTTTCAGTAAATGATTTTTGATTGTTTGGTGTTTTCTGTGAAAAATCAAATGCAATGCTACAATCATTTAAAATAGTTGAGGTGTTATCAAGAAGCTCTGGAAATTCCTGATAGGTTTCATACAATTCATCATGCAGAAGCATTCTATCTGAGGGCTTACCTTCTTCACTTTTTGGAAGCTTGCTCAATAAGGTGTTATTGTCTATGGCGCGCAGCAAACGGTGTGTATTAAAATCTTTTTTTGTCTCAAAGGAAACCGTTTGGAGCACCACTAGCTTGCTTCGGAAGTTATTCCATTTAGAGAATTTGAGCTTGTTTAAATCCTTTGGTTTAATGCCCAGAAATTCATTCTCCCTTAATTCGAAATTTTTGTGATGTTGATAAGGGTAAATAACAAAGGTATGCTCTAATTGGGGTGCTCTTTCAGGGATTTTTAGATTATTGTTGTGTAAATATATAGATAGATAAGCATTTATGTTTTGAAACCCTTCATTGTTTTTTGCCAGTAAAATGAATTGTTGCTGTGCGCCATTTCTAAAATCGATGCCCAACACAGGTTTTATTTTATATTTTTCAGATAGCCTTACAAAATCCAAACAAGCCGATGTGTTGTTTATATCGGTTAAGGCTAATGTTTGCAAACCATTTTTACAGGCAATAGCAAGAAGTTTTTCTGGCTTAATTGTGCCATACCGCAAGCTGTAATATGTGTGACAGTTTAAATACATAGGATTACAAAATTAGCTACTAATTGTAGTTTTTATTGCTTATATTTGTAGCAAATAATGTTAAAGTTTATTTTTGAATGAAGTACATCCAGTCCAACATAAAACATTTACGAAAGCTTAAAAAGTTTTCACAAGAGCGTTTTGCCGAAGAGTTAAAATGGACACGTTCCATGGTTGGTTCTTATGAAGAAGGGCGCTCTGAACCGCCAATAGACCGTTTGATCGAGTTGTCGAACTATTTTAATATTCCCATAGATATTTTAGTGAAAAATGATTTGCGTTTGGCAAAGGACACTTCATTTATAGAAGTGGGAAATAAGCGTGTGTTATTCCCCGTAACCGTTAATGAAGCTAATGAAGATTTAATAGAAATTATACCGGCCAAGGCTTCGGCGGGTTACTTACAAGGTTATGCCGACCCCGAGTATATTGAGCAGCTTCAAAAAATAAAATTACCTTTTTTACCCACAGGAACACATCGAGCCTTTCCAATAAGTGGTGATTCTATGTTACCCGTAAAGGAAGGCTCGTTTGTCGTTGCCAAATTTGTTGATGACATCACTGATGTAAAAGATGGGAGGACTTATATTGTGCTTACCAAAAATGATGGACTGGTATATAAACGGTTGTACAATAAAATTAAAGAGAAAGGCTGTTTGGAGTTGCATTCAGATAATAAAGCATACCAGCCATTTGATGTTAAAATGGAGGATATTATTGAGATTTGGGAATTTACCTGCTGTATTAATACCCAAGAATATGATAAGGATGAACTAAAGTTAAGCAGTATTATGAATATGTTTCAGGAATTGAGGGTAGAGTTGGAATCGATAAAAAATAAGGCATAAAAAAAACGCAAAACTTAAGTTTTGCGTTTTTTTATATTCTAAAAGTAAAGTGCTTAATCAGCTAATACTATTACTTTGTTATCTTTCATTTCTATTGTTCCAGAATTTATATTTAATAAAGTAGTGCTTTTGTCTCCTTTGGTAAATTTATCCTGAACCTCTTCATCCAATTCAATGTTTCCAAAAATCTTTACAACACCTTCTTTTAATAAAGAAACAATAGGCGCGTGATTATTTAACATTTGAAACTCACCGTTTACTCCTGGTACAGCTACAGAATCTACTTCGCCGCTAAATAAGGTTGCTTCTGGTGATACAATTTCTAAGTACATAGTTTAATGCTTTAGGCTTTAAGCTTATAGCTTTAAGCTGTTTTACGCTTCAGCTAACATTTTATCTCCAGCTTCAATAGCTTCTTCAATAGTACCTTTAAGGTTAAACGCTGCTTCTGGAAGGTGGTCTAATTCACCATCCATAATCATGTTAAAACCTTTGATGGTTTCTTTAATGTCAACTAATACACCAGGGATACCTGTAAATTGCTCAGCCACGTGGAAAGGTTGAGAAAGGAAGCGTTGTACACGTCTTGCTCTACCTACGGCCAATTTATCCTCTTCAGATAGCTCTTCCATACCAAGGATAGCGATAATATCTTGTAATTCTTTATAACGTTGCAATAACTCTTTTACGCGTTGTGCACAGTTATAGTGATCTGCACCTAAAATTTCTTTGGTTAAAATACGAGAGGTAGAATCTAATGGATCCACCGCAGGGTAAATACCAAGCTCAGCAATTTTACGGGATAATACTGTTGTAGCATCTAAGTGGGCAAAAGTTGTAGCAGGCGCAGGGTCAGTTAAGTCATCCGCAGGAACATAAACCGCTTGTACAGATGTAATAGATCCTTTTTTAGTTGAAGTAATACGCTCTTGCATGGCACCCATCTCTGTTGCCAATGTTGGTTGGTAACCTACCGCAGAAGGCATACGACCAAGAAGTGCAGATACCTCAGAACCAGCTTGTGTAAAACGGAAGATGTTGTCTACGAAAAATAATACATCTTTTCCTTGTCCGTCGCCAGCACCATCACGGAAATATTCGGCAATAGTCAATCCAGAAAGTGCCACACGAGCACGAGCTCCAGGAGGTTCGTTCATCTGTCCGAATACGAAAGTTGCTTTAGATTCTTTCATTTTAGATTTGTCCACTTTAGATAAATCCCATCCACCAGCTTCCATAGAGTGCATAAAATCTTCACCGTAACGGATAATTCCAGATTCCAACATCTCTCTTAAAAGATCGTTTCCTTCACGAGTTCTTTCACCTACACCAGCAAATACTGATAAACCACCGTGACCTTTTGCAATATTATTAATCAATTCCTGAATCAATACTGTTTTACCTACACCGGCACCACCGAATAAACCAATTTTACCACCTTTAGCGTAAGGCTCAATTAAGTCGATTACTTTAATACCTGTAAATAAAACTTCGGTAGAAGTTGACAAGTCTTCAAATGCAGGTGCCTCACGGTGAATTGGTAAACCAGATTTTCCAGCTTTTGGTAAATCTCCTAAACCATCAATGGCATCGCCAATTACATTAAATAAACGTCCGTAAACATCATCGCCAATCGGCATTTGTATAGGAGCACCAGTAGCGATAACTTCAGTTCCTCTGCTTAAACCATCCGAAGAGTCCATTGCGATAGTACGTACAGTGTCTTCACCAATGTGAGATTGTACTTCTAATACTAAAATAGAACCGTCAGGTCTTTTAATTTCTAATGAATCATAAATTTTTGGAAGTTCTGAACCAGCACCAAACTCAACATCGATAACCGGACCTACTATTTGTGCAACTTTACCTGTAACTTTAGACATTACTTATGTGTTTAATATTATGCGATTTAATTGTTGGAAAACAATCTAAGTTTTCGGCTGCAAAGATATATCTTTTAATTTAAAATAAAAGTTGTTTTTTTAGGTTTTTTAGAATAAAAAAACACCTTCAATTTGAAGGTGTTTTAGTTAAATTTTCTAGAGGTATTTATAGATTGTTAATTATCCAAGAGACATAATACATGGAGCCTATAAATCCTGTTCCAAAGGCTTGTGTGTATTCATCTCCTAATAAATTTGTAGCTCCAGCTTTAAATGTTGATTTAAAGCTAGGGACTTTTAAATTAATTTGAGCATCTAAAACATGATATGCGGGTACTGCACCGTTGCCAAAAGATGATTCCCAGAAGTAATTGTCACTCCATCGCCATGATAAATTAAATCCAAAGTTTTTAAATAAATCGGTATTTCCAAAGGAAGTTTTAACGCGGTGCTCTGGGGTATTAAAGTTTGTTGTTAAATCTGGATTACTGCTTTGGTCGAAGTCTAGCTTAGCATAGGTGTAATTTCCACTTAAATCAAAGTTACCAAACACTTTAGTTGATAATCCTAATGATGCACCATATGAATTCACATTGGCTGGAGAATTAGTATAAGTACTATATATTTGGAAGTCTGCATTAGCAATGGCGATGGCTGAAAGCGGTAATCCTACACCAGGAACAGGAGTGGCGTCTGTAACATCACCATATAATGGAGATACTACTACAGGTTGCGTTAAGAAGTCTTTATAGGAGTTATAGTAAGCGCTAAAATCTATAGTAAAATTATCCAGTTTTCCCCGATATCCTACCTCATAAGAAGTTATTTGTTCGGGTTTAACAATATCAGGATTAGCAACCTCTAAAAGTGTTGGATTACCAGTATCTAACACTTGTAAAAAAGAAGCTAATGTATATGAGTTTTCGTAGGCAGCACGTCCGGTTTGGTTAACATTTGATGGTTGCCCCAACCCTCCTTGCGCGACTAAACTAACTGGGTAATCTCGAGAATATCTATCTAAATTATCTGGAGCAGAGCCTATTAATGTGGCTCTTCCAGAATTTAGTCCAATAAACAAATCTTGGGTTGTCGGGTTTCTAAATCCTGTTTGTACAGAAGCCCTAATATTATGGTTATCATTAACTGTTAAACCAGCAGAAAATCTTGGAGAAAAGAAGCCATCGAAAAACTCTGATTTATCATAACGAATAGATCCTGTGAGTTTTAAATCCATAGTCTCATTGAGCTCCATATTCTTTTGAATTTGGGTGTATAAACCAAATTCTGAATAGTCTATAGGGCCATCAGTATCAGTATAAATGGTTCCAGATGAATTTAAACTATATTTTCTATATGATCCACCAACTTGAACCTCAGCAACATCCCATAAATGACCAAAATTATAATTAGCATCGGCATGGTAATACTTTGATTGGTCTTGAAATTTAGACCCGGTTGATAAGTCTGGATCATTTATGCTTCTGTTGAATGCTGCTTCAAATTCAGGAGTTCCTGGTAAAAAACGTTCAATACCATCATCAGCAAAAGGGTTTGCCAGATTAGTTGGATCAAAATCTATTACTTCATCAGCAACTTGTCTTGCAAAAACATGGGCCGCATCATCATTTCCCATTGGGATATTGGGTATAAGCCCGGCAAATGCCAAGGCATAATTGGCAACATACTCACCATGCCAAACAGTATCATCTTTCCAAGCTCTATTAATATTTCTGCCCGTAAAGGTCATGTCGTAAGAGTCACCTGCCTTATCTGTTACTACGTAACCTCTAAGAAAGAAATTATTATTTCTAAATTCTAATTTATGTTGCTGTTGAAAAAAGCCTTTAATATAATACCTGTTGGCACCTTGATAGATGGTAGTACCGACGCCTACTTTTCCAACATACTGAATCTCAAAATCGTTTGCCCATGGTCTAAAATACAAGCCCCAATCTGCTTTTATACTTTCAGCATTATAATCGGTTAAATCACGTTCGTTATATCCAGTTCTACTTACACTTTGAGAAGGTACCAAGTCAGCTAATGCTTGAGGGAGTAAGCCAGCTTGGACAAGTCCATCTGCAACAAGGGTCATATTGAGGCTCTCATCATCCCCATATATGTTAATGCCATCGTAATTGGGGTTCGTTCTGTCAAACCCCCTGTTGAGTTTGTCTTCTTCACTGGTTGCCATCCAGTCGGTTCCCTGTAGATACCCAAAGTTAACCTTGCCAGCGAACTTATCGCTAAATTTCTGAGCGGCTCTAATCCCAAAATCTTTATAGTCGTTATCTCCCGCAGTTTCTTGTGATGTAATACCTTGTTTGTAATAAGCGCTAATGCCATGATGATCAAATGGGTTTTTACTGCGCATAAATAAAATTCCGTTAAATGCATTTGCACCGTACAATGCAGATGCAGCACCAGGAAGTATTTCCACGCTTTGCACATCTGTTTCAACCATTCCAACTAGATTTCCTATAGGAAAGTTAAGTGCGGGTGTAGAGTTATCCATACCATCAACCAATTGCATAAATCGGTTGTTCGCAAAGGTGGCAAAACCTCTAGTATTAACCGATTTAAATGTTAAACTATTGGTATTTATGTCAACACCTTTTAAGTTTTCTAATCCACCATAGAAATCTGCCGAAGCCGTGCTTTTAATTTCTTGAATACCAAAACGTTCAACAGTAACTGGTGATTCAAATATACGCTCTGGTGTTCTGGAAGCTGAGATAACAACTTCGTCTAATGATGTTCCTTCCTTAAGAACAAAGTTTAAGACTTGGTTGTTTGAAGTTACTTCCTTGGAATCAGTTTCAAAACCAACACTACTGGCCTGAATGTTGAAAGGAGGATTTTGACTGTAAGTTAGAGTAAATTTACCATCAAAATCCGTAACAGTACCTGTTGAGGTTCCTAAGATAATGATGTTTGCGCCAGGTAAGGGTTGACCAGTGTCATCAACAACAGAGCCAGAAATTGTTGTTTGGGAATAAATTGTACCACAAAAAAACAACAATAAAAAGGGTAGAATTGTTTTCATTTAAATTAGTTTAAATTTTATCGTGTTAAGATAAAGATATAATTTTTTATTGCGCTTAAAAAAATAAAAAATTATGCACGCATAGTATGTTTTTTATGAAAATCAGACGTTTTTTTTTGAATATTTTTGAAGCAAACATCTCTTAAAATGAAAATTGGCATGATTAGTACCATCCAATCATGCCAATTTTTAAATGTTTTATAAACGAAAGTTACGTTATTCTACCGTTACAGATTTTGCCAAATTACGCGGTTGGTCAACATTTTTACCCAACATGACAGCTATATGGTAAGACAATAACTGTAAAGGAATTGTGGTAAGTAATGGTGAAAGCGACTCTAAAGTCTCTGGTACTTCAATGACGTGGTCTGCAAGTGCCCTGACTTGAACATCTCCTTCTGTAACGATGCCTATAATTTTTCCTTTTCTTGATTTAATTTCTTGAATATTGCTAACAATCTTTTCGTAGTGGCCTTTTTTCGTTGCAATGACTACGATAGGCATGTTTTCATCAATTAACGCAATAGGACCATGTTTCATTTCGGCTGCTGGATATCCCTCAGCATGGATATATGAAATTTCCTTTAGTTTAAGTGCGCCTTCTAAAGCAACAGGGAAATTATAGCCTCTACCTAAATACAAGAAATTGTGGACATCTTTATATATTTCTGCAACTTCTTTAATATGGGCATCAGACACCAATGCTTTTTCTACTTTTTTCGGAATCATTTCCAATTCCAACAGGTGCTGACGAAAATCTGAGCTGCTAATCGTGCCTTTTGCTCTTGCCAACCTCAGTGCAATAAGTGTTAAAACGGTTATTTGAGTGGTAAATGCCTTTGTTGAAGCAACACCAATTTCTGGGCCAGCATGCGTGTATGCACCTGCGTGAGATTCTCTAGCTATAGATGATCCAACCACATTACAAACACCAAAAACAAACGCTCCTTTAGATTTTGCCAATTTTATGGCGGCCAAAGTATCTGCTGTTTCACCAGACTGTGAAATGGCTATAACAATATCGTTTTCTGTAATTATGGGGTTTCGATATCTGAACTCTGAAGCATACTCCACTTCAACCGGTATTCTAGCTAAATCTTCAAAAATGTATTCGGCCACTAAACCAGCATGCCACGACGTACCACATGCCACAATAATAATACGATTGGTATTGAGGAACTTCTTCATGTTGTCTTCAACTCCAGACATTTTAATGATGGCCTCGTTTCGTCGTAGCCTACCTCTGTAGGTGTCTTGTATGGCTTTAGGTTGTTCATGAATTTCTTTTAACATGAAATGCTCATAACCCCCTTTTTCAATTTGCTCTAAATTGATTTGCAGCTCTTGAACATAGGTATCAACCAAAGAATCATCTTTAATTTTTCGAATTTTAACACCTTTATGGAATCTAATAACAGCCATTTCCTCATCTTCTAAGTAAACAGCATTTTTAGTGTATTCCAAAAATGGAGAAGCATCACTGGCTATGAAAAACTCATCTTCATCTTTACCAATTCCAATGGCTAATGGGCTTCCTAATCTGGCAACTACAACTTCTTCAGGTTTATTTTTATCAAAAACGGCAATTGCGTAGGCTCCAAATACTTGGTTTAAAGCTACTTGTACGGCCTTGCCTAGTTTTACACCATCTTGTTTTTTTACGTCTTCAATTAAATTGATTAAGACTTCTGTGTCGGTATCCGATTTGAACGTGTACCCTCTAGAGATTAATTCCTGTTTTAGCGACTCGTAATTTTCAATAATTCCGTTGTGGATAATTACAAGATCACCCGAATTTGAGACGTGTGGATGGGAATTTATATCATTAGGTACGCCATGGGTTGCCCATCGTGTATGGCCAATACCCACGTTACCGTGTCTTGTTATTTCTTTTTCAGATCGGTTTTCTAAATCGGTAACTTTACCTTTCGTTTTACAAACTTTAAGATCTGTACCGTCAAATAACGCAATACCTGCGCTGTCGTAGCCTCTATACTCTAGCCTTTTAAGGCCTTCTATGATAATGGGATAAGCTTCTCTCTGGCCTAAATATCCTACAATTCCACACATGGTTCTACATTTTTAGCTTTTTGAGGGGATAAATTCAGAACAAATATGTTAAATAAATAATTAAAAAAGTTATTTATTATGTTAATTCCTAGTTCTAACGATGAAACTCATATCATTTAAATGAAAATGAATTTTAATCTATCAAAACTTGAATAAAGGGTCTATTTTTTATTTAGCTTCAGTATAAAATATCTTTAGCTTCAATCTTTTTGGTTCGTTTTGGGATTTATTTCCGTGCAAAATTGTACCTCTTGGACTTACAATTGTAGCTGCTGGAATTGCCATAACACTACCATTTGCATTTAGCAGTTCTGCGTTACTCGTATAATTAACGTTGTTGGACATCACCAAACCAATTTTTGTGTTGGTTGAATCCCTTAGTAAAATGTTTTTAATGTGCTCAGTAACACGAATTTTATATTTGCCCGTAATCGTATCTCGCACTCCTAAGCTGATGAATTTAGAGATAAATGGTGATTGCGGGTTATCTGATTGGTCATATGAATAATCAACCAACGGAATGTTATTTTTTACATCGTAAGCGTAAATTCGGTCGTATTTATGATAAGCATCCCCATTTTCGTCGTTAGGTTTTGTTGGCATGGTTTCATCTTCGTAAATGACCAAATGCGCTTCGTTTATAAGCCTTGTGGGATTTCCATTTCCATCAGTAAATTCATCTAAAAAATCTTGTATTCCATCAGGAAACAAATCTACAACAGCCATTGAGCCTTCCGAGCCCTTTAGGTAGAGGGTTTCGTCACCTTCGGTTGTATTTCCATCTTCCAAGGGAGTACTAAAATCGTTTATCAATGAATTCAATATATTTCCTGAAAAGTTCAACGTATACGTAGATTGCGTTCTGGCATCTGTTTCACCACTGCTGTAATGGATTTTGATATTGGCATTGGTTGAAGCTAAATTCAATAAAATCATATTGCCATCATCATTGACAGCTTCTGCCTTCAAGTAAAGCCCCCTAAAATAGCCTTTAAAATTATTGGCATTACTTAAAACGGCATCATCTTGCTTGTCTAAGATGGTAGATTTCCAAAAAGCCTTCGCGTCAGTGGTCGCTATTCTTGCGTGGAATGCAGGAGCAGAGCGCGTTGTGTCTGTAGCAGTACCGACAAAAGTAACAGCAGGACTAGGTAGAAAGTTATTTTCCTGATAAATCAGTTCGCCTGTATGGTCGTCAAAATTAACGGTAGTTTCGTTTGTTACTATAGAATTAACTGTGTTACTGGCATTAGAGAAATATTTTTGCGTTGCATTAGCACTACTACTAGGGTCAAAATCCCTTAAGAAATAGGTGTTTTGATAAACAGAAAGTTTAATTTCTGCATTAGGATTGCCATATAGTGAATCTAAAGCGTAAATAGAATATCCGTTATCGTCAGTGCCAATTACGGAACTGAAATATGGAATATGAACAACTATAGAGTCTATTACTGGATTAACGCCAAAATCTGGATTAAATGACAAAGGAACCATTTGGCTTACAATGCTGGCCGTAGTTTTTCCAAAGGCAGGGTCGTTAAAAAATCCCAATAGGTTTGAAGCCAAATTATTGATTTGTACGGCTTCCAATTTTTTATTGTACGCAGCTATTATTCGAGTTGAATCAACTTTACGGCTGAAATTGGAATTATCTTCTCCTAAAACATCGCTTTCTATAACGCTGAAGTCTTTATCGCAAGCAATGAAAGATGAGGTAATAAGTAAAAAAGCGAATAGTGACTTAAGGGCTTTATTGGGTCTTTTCATATGTAGTTATAATGAATTAGTTTAGCTTAAAACAGCTTCGTTGAAGAATGTTGTGTAAGCTTCACCAAATTCATCTTTGCTTTTGTATTCTAGAATAGGTTTTTCTGAGGCTTTAATATAGGAATCCAAATCTTCGGGGATGTTTTCAGAACCTATGATGAGCGCATCAGAATAATCCACGGCAATTTTCATTAAATTAATGTATGATGGTACTTCCAGTGCTTTTATAGCTTCCTCATCAATATTATCAAATTTAATTTTATTGGCCATATCTTTGTTTAACGTATTGTCGAAACTTTGATTGTAAATAGATGTTACAATTTTGCTTTCGTTAAAAAGAGGTTCGTCTTTGTAGTATTCTTTTAAATAAAGTGGCAATAAAGAAGCTAACCAACCGTGAACATGAATAATATCTGGCGACCAGTTTAATTTTTTTACAGTTTCAATAACACCTTTTGCAAAGAAAATGGCACGTTCATCATTGTCTGAAAACAAATTACCTTCTTCGTCGGTTAGTGTTGCTTTTCTCTTAAAATACTCGTCATTATCAATAAAATAAACCTGAATGCGCTCTTTAGGAATTGAGGCTACCTTTATGATAAGCGGCATATCCAAATCGTTCACCACCAAATTTATTCCTGATAATCTAATTACTTCGTGTAGTTGGTGTCTTCGTTCATTAATGTTCCCGTACCTGGGCATAAAGATTCTTATTTGCCCGCCTTGTTGATTGACCATACGTGGCGCTTCAAAAGACATTGATGAAATTTCGGTTTCTGGTAAATAAGGCACTACTTCAGATGATACGTACAATATCCTCTTATCTTTCATATGTTATGTTTTGTGTACTAGTGTTCGCTCAATACAAAGCAACAACTGATTCCATTTTAAATTTGAAATTTCAAAATGCCCACAAGAAATAAGGTTCTGCTTCTAAGATTTCGAAATAAAAAACACGCAAAAGTACAAAATTTTATGCTAATTGACTGTAAAATCTTAAGTTTGCACGCGTTAATTTTTTATTAAAAGGTGGAAGTTTACACGGAAAAACAACAATTACTTAAGGTTGTTGAAGATTTAAAAGCAAAAAACCTAAGTATTGGACTGGTGCCAACTATGGGTGCCTTGCATCAAGGGCATTTGCAATTGGTAAAGAGGGCTTTGGGAGAGAACTATAAAGTTGTTGTTAGCATTTTTGTAAACCCAACACAATTTGATAAAAAAGATGATTTGGAAAAATATCCCCGAACATTAGAAAATGACGTTAGCTTATTAAAAACTGTTAGCAAGGCCGATGTTTTGGTTTATGCACCAACAGTTGATGATATTTATGAAGGTCATGCAGTTTCAGAAAAATTTGATTTTGATGGCTTGGAGTTTGAAATGGAAGGCAAATTTCGTCATGGTCATTTTGATGGTGTTGGTACTGTTGTGAAGCGTTTTTTTGAAATTGTAAAACCCCACAAGGCATACTTTGGAGAGAAAGATTTTCAGCAACTCCAAATCATTAGAAAAATGGTTGAAAAGCACCGTATTCCTGTAAAAATAGTGGGCTGTAAAATCCATCGTGAATCTAACGGTCTGGCCATGAGTTCGCGAAATACCCGCTTAAAACCAGAGTATAAAAAAGCAGCGCCTTTTATTTATAAAACCTTAAAAGCTGCTAAAGAAAAATTTGGCACAAAAAGTGCTGGTAAAGTAACGGAGTGGGTTGAAAATCAGTTTTCTAAACATGAATTATTGGAGTTGGAATATTTCATTATTTCGGAAACAGAAACCTTAAAACCAGTTAAACGAAAATCAAACAAAAAAAGATATAGGGCATTTATTGCAGTATATGCAGATGATATTAGGCTAATTGACAATATCGCTTTAAATTAATTATCTTTGCGGCATGCAAATTCAAGTAGTAAAATCTAAGATTCATAGAGTTAAGTGCACTGGTGCTGAACTCAACTATATAGGTAGTATAACCATTGACGAAGATTTAATGGATGCGGCCAACATCATTCAAGGTGAAAAAGTCCAAATTGTGAATAATGATAACGGCGAGCGATTGGAAACCTATTGTATTCCTGGTCCCAGAAATTCTGGTGAAATTACGCTAAATGGAGCAGCTGCCAGAAAAGTGTCAGTGGGCGACACCTTAATTTTAATCACCTATGCCTTTATGGGTATTGAAGAGGCCAAGGTGTTTAAGCCCTCGTTGGTGTTTCCTGACGAAGCCACCAACTTGCTAAAATAGACATTGAACAAAAAGCTTAAAAATAGTGTTAAATTCTTACTCCCATTATTATTGGGAGTTTTTTTGGTCTGGTATTCTTTGAAAGAAGTTCCGTTGCCAAAAATTATCGAGTATTGGCAATCTTCAACAAAAAGTTGGGTGGTTTTAGGTGTTTTTTTAGGGTTGTTCAGTCATTTGTCGCGAGCTTACAGATGGCGTTTTCAGCTTGAGCCAATGGGATATAACATCAAGTTCGGCAACAGTGTTATGGCAGTTTTTGCAACATACCTTATAAATTATACTATTCCAAGGTCTGGTGAAGTGGCGCGGGCTTCAATCTTAACCAACTACGAAGGCGTGCCTTTTGAAAAGGGTTTTGGCACCATTGTGGCCGAACGGATAGCAGATTTAATTGTCATGTTTGGGATTATTGTAGTTACACTATTTTTACAGTTCGACTTTATATACAGCTTCTTTTCAGAAAAGTTTGACCCATTTAAGATAGGTTTGGCCTTAGTGCTAATTTTGGCTTTGGCGGCCGCCTTTTTTTGGTACATTAAAAAGAGCGATTCTAAAATTTCATTAAAAATAAAAGGCTTTTTTAACGGGTTGGTTGAAGGGGCTTTAAGCATCTTTAAAATGAAGAAAAAGTGGCCCTTTATTTTCCATACGCTTTTTATTTGGGGCATGTACGTGCTTATGTTTTACGTTACATCTTTTTCAATTGAAGAAACGAGAGACATTCCTTTTGCTGCCATTTTAATAGGGTTTATCTCAGCTAGTTTTAGTATAGCTGCAACCAGTGGGGGTATTGGGGCGTACCCATTAGCGGTTTATTTGGGCTTTTCTGTATTTGGGATAGCCGAAGAACCAAGTATAGCCTTTGGTTGGATAATGTGGGCATCCCAAACCCTAATGATTATTATTTGCGGAGGCCTGTCACTCATTCTACTTCCCATATACAACAGAAAAAAAGCAGTGTAACTGTAAAAACATTCTTTTTATCTCTCTGTATATTTATTACCTTGCCGTTGATAAAACTCAAATCAATTCAAAATGAAGAAATCTGCCTTGTTCTTTTTGGTAATGATGTTAAGTTCCATTAGCATTATAGCTCAAGTAAAATATGAAAACATTCAATCTTCAAAACTTGGTGAAGAACGTCAAATAAAAATTCAGTTGCCAAGAAACTATGATTCAAATACTGACCTAACATATCCGTTGTTTGTGGTTTTGGACGGTGATTATATGTTTGAAGCCGTAGCTGGAAATGTTGATTATTTTTCCTACTGGGAAGATATGCCCCAAGCCATTGTGGTTGGGGTTAATCAATTTGGAAAGCGATTTGATGATACTCTATATTCTGAACAAAACTCACTGCCTATTGAAACTGGCGCGGCCTTTTTTGAGTTTGTTGGTATGGAATTGGTGCCTTATTTGGAAAGAAATTTCAGGGTGGGAAATTTTAAGGTTGCAGTAGGCCATGGCGAAACGGCAAATTTCATTAACTATTATTTGTTAAAGCCTCAGCCGTTGTTTCAAAGTTATATTGTGATTAGCCCTGAACTGGCACCAAATATGTTGGATTATGTCCCTAGTGTTTTAAGCAAGATTGGCACAAAAACCTTTTATTATTTGGCTAATACCAAAAATAATTCCTCGTCAATTTTGCAAATGACAACGGCGCTAAATGATGATATTTATGCTTTGGACAATGAAAATTTGGTCTATGATTTTGATAGTTTTGAAAAGCCATCCCACTATTCAGTGCCAACACATGCCATTCCCAGCGCTATTGAGGGCATTTTTAAAGTGTTTCGGCCAATTTCAAAAGACGAATATAAAGACGTTATTCTTGAATTGGATACTTCACCGGTGCTTTACCTTCAAGAAAAATACCAAACCATATTGGACCTATTCGGTATTGAAAAAAAGGTATTGATTAATGATTTTAGAGCCATTGCTGCAGCCATTGAAAAAAATGAGTTATTTGAATATTACGAAGAGCTAGGCAAAATGGCCAGAAAGGAATACCCTGAAACCCTTCTTGGAGGCTATTATTTAGGAAGATTTTATGAAGAAACTGGCGAGCCAAAAAAGGCTATGCGTACATACCAATCGGCTTATACACTTGAAGAAATTGCTGGTATAACAAAAGATGAAGTTCTTGAAAGAGCCGATTTAATAAAACAAGATTTTGGTTTTTAATGGCAAAAGTAAAAACAACATTTTTTTGTCAAAATTGCGGTACACAATTTGCCAAATGGCAAGGCCAATGTAATGCGTGTAAAGAATGGAACACCATTGTGGAAGAGGTTATTCAAAAGCCCGAAAAAAGTGATTGGAAATCTTCAACTTCTTCCGTTAAGCGAACTTCGGTTCCATTGAAAATCAATGAGATTGACACCACAAATGAACCCCGATTAGATACTTTTGATTCTGAATTTAACCGAGTTTTGGGTGGGGGCATAGTTCCTGGATCATTAACACTTTTGGGGGGCGAGCCAGGCATAGGAAAAAGTACTTTGTTGCTTCAAATTTCATTGAAATTACCATATAAAACGCTGTACGTTTCCGGCGAGGAAAGCCAAAAACAAATAAAAATGCGCGCTGAACGCATTAATCCGGAAAACAGCAATTGCTACATTTTAACGGAAACCAAAACCCAAAACATTTTCAAACAAATAGAGGCTTTGCAGCCTGATATTGTTATCATCGATTCCATTCAAACCCTTCATAGCGATTATATAGAATCGTCTTCTGGCAGTATTTCACAAATTAAGGAATGTACGGCCGAGCTTATTAAATTCGCCAAGGAAACGGCAACACCCGTACTATTGATAGGCCATATTACGAAAGACGGCAATATCGCAGGCCCAAAAATTTTAGAACATATGGTAGACACGGTCTTACAATTTGAAGGAGACCGTAATCATGTATTTAGAATTTTACGGGCACACAAAAACCGTTTTGGCTCAACCAACGAATTGGGCATTTATGAAATGCAGGGCTCGGGTTTGCGCGAAGTTTCCAATCCATCAGAAATTTTAATCTCCAAAAAAGACGAAGAGCTTTCGGGAAATGCCATTGCAGCTACACTTGAAGGCATGCGCCCACTCATGATTGAGGTTCAAGCTTTGGTGAGTACGGCAGTTTATGGAACGCCACAGCGTAGTGCCACAGGCTTTAATGCCAAACGATTAAACATGCTTTTGGCGGTCTTGGAAAAGCGTGCAGGCTTCCGTTTGGGTGCCAAAGATGTATTCTTGAATATTACAGGTGGCATTACGGTCGATGACCCAGCCATAGATTTGGCCGTGGTAGCCTCAATTTTATCATCAAATGAAGATGTGCCACTTCAAAAAGATTTTTGTTTTGCTGCTGAGGTTGGCTTGTCTGGCGAAATTCGTCCCGTACAACGTGTCGAACAACGCATTTTGGAAGCTGAAAAACTTGGCTTTTCAACCATTTTTGTGTCGAAATACAATAAAATTTCCCTGAAAAATACTTTAATTAAAGTTCAATTGATTTCAAAAATCGAGGATTTGGTAGCCGAATTATCTTAATTCCGTAAAGGCCGAATACCTTAATGCTAATAATCGGTCTTTTGTATTTAAAAAATACATTTTATCTATATTTTGTTAGGATTTGTCGATTTTTGAAACTAATCTTATTAGATATTTAAATCATATACTATTAAAAATCAGATAGTATTATTCCCTCATTTTTATTACAATCCATTTTACTGAAATTTTGGTTAAAGTACGCGAAACAAATTAGATAGCCCAAAACTACTAATTTTAACCTACGAAATTTATAGGGGTCGCTTTTATTATCATTTATTCCACTTTTCTTATGGATTATTTGAGTTAGTCGAAAAAAGCCAAAACAATTGTTTTGGCTTTTTTTATCCATTGTAGGCAACGATTTAAGGATAAATTCTTAAATTCGCGGACTTAAAAGATTTACCATTAAATGAGTGCTAAATTTCCTGAATATAAAGGACTTGACTTACCAAAAGTAGCAGGCGACATTCTAAACTATTGGCAAGAAAATAATGTGTTTGAAAAAAGTGTGTCTACAAAGGAAGGCAATGAAACATTTGTGTTTTTTGAAGGGCCACCTTCAGCGAATGGGCTTCCAGGAATACACCATGTTATGGCACGTGCCATTAAAGATATTTTTTGCAGATTCAAAACCCAAAAAGGCTATCAGGTAAAACGTAAAGCAGGTTGGGACACCCATGGGTTGCCTATTGAGTTGGGCGTTGAAAAAGAATTGGGTATCACCAAAGAAGATATCGGTAAAACCATTTCGGTTGAAGATTATAATGCGGCCTGCCGTAAAGCTGTAATGCGCTATACAGATATTTGGAACGATTTGACTCAAAAAATGGGCTATTGGGTAGATATGGACGACCCATACATTACCTATGAGCCTAAATACATGGAATCGGTTTGGTGGTTGCTGAAGCAGATTTACACTAAGAATTTGTTATATAAAGGTTATACCATTCAGCCTTATTCGCCAAAAGCGGGAACAGGATTGAGCTCACATGAGTTAAACCAACCGGGAACTTATCAAGATGTAACAGATACAACTATTGTTGCTCAGTTTAAAGCTATTGAAGGATTTCTGCCATACTTTTTGCAGAATGAAGGAGACATTTATTTCTTAGCTTGGACAACTACACCTTGGACTTTGCCTAGTAACACCGCGTTAACTGTTGGTCCAAAAATTGTTTATGTGTTGGTTGAAACCTACAACCAATACACGTTTGAGCCTATAAATGTAGTTTTGGCTAAAAAATTGGTGAACTATCAATTCTCTGGAAAGTTTAATAGAGTTGAAGACAAATCAGATTTATTAGCGTACAAAGCTGGTGATAAAAAAATCCCATATTACGTTGTTAAAGAATTTATTGGTAAAGATTTGGTTGGGATAAAATATGAACAATTGTTGCCGTTTGCCTTACCAAATGATAATCCAGAAAATGCTTTTAGGGTTATTTCTGGAGATTTTGTAACCACAGAAGACGGTACAGGAATTGTGCACACCGCGCCTACTTTTGGCGCCGATGATGCCTTGGTGGCTAAACAAGCTACACCAGAAGTGCCACCAATGTTGGTAAAAGATGAGAATGGAAACTTGGTTCCTCTTGTAGATTTTCAGGGACGTTTTCGTCCAGAAATGGGCGAATATGCTGGCAAATATGTAAAGAATGAATATTACAATGACGGTGAAGCACCTGAGCGTTCGGTTGATGTTGAAATTGCAATTCAATTAAAAGAAGAAAACAAAGCCTTTAAGGTTGAAAAATATAAACACAGCTATCCTAACTGTTGGCGTACCGATAAACCAATTTTATATTATCCGTTAGATTCATGGTTTATTAAAGTGACTGACATTAAAGATAGAATGTTCGAGCTTAACGAAACCATCAATTGGAAACCAAAAGCAACAGGAACAGGGCGTTTTGGTAACTGGTTAGCCAATGCTAACGATTGGAATTTGTCGCGCTCACGTTATTGGGGTATTCCGTTGCCAATTTGGAGAACTGAAGATGGTAAAGAGGAAATTTGCATCGGTTCCGTTGAAGAGTTAAAGGCCGAAATGCAACGTTCTGTTGAAGCAGGTTTCATGAAAGCCGATATTTTCAAAGATTTTGAAGTCGGGAACAATTCCGAAGAAAACTATGCTAAAATAGATTTACATAAAAACATTGTGGACGACATTGTTTTGGTGTCCGCTTCAGGTCAAAAAATGTTCCGCGAAAGCGATTTAATTGATGTTTGGTTCGATTCAGGTTCTATGCCTTATGCACAATGGCATTACCCGTTTGAAAACAAAGATTTAATCGATAAAGGAACTACTTTTCCGGCAGATTTTATCGCAGAGGGTGTGGACCAAACTCGTGGTTGGTTTTATACGCTTCATGCTATAGGTACTATGGTTTTCGATTCTGTTGCTTATAAAAACGTGGTGTCCAATGGGCTTGTATTGGATAAAAATGGACAAAAAATGTCTAAACGTTTGGGCAATGCCGTAGATCCTTTTGAAACTTTAGGGAACTATGGTGCCGATGCAACACGTTGGTACATGATAAGCAATGCCAATCCATGGGATAATTTAAAGTTTGATTTAGACGGTGTTGAAGAAGTAAAACGTAAATTTTTCGGAACACTTTACAATACATACTCATTCTTTCAGCTATATGCCAACCTTGATAATTTCAACTATAGCGAGCCCGATATTTCAATAGATGAAAGACCGGAAATAGACCGTTGGATACTTTCAGAATTGAACACTTTAATCAAAAAAGTGGATTCTTTTTATGCCGATTATGAGCCGACAAAAGCGGCAAGAGCAATTTCAGACTTTACTCAAGATTATTTAAGTAACTGGTTTGTACGTTTAAGCAGAAGACGTTACTGGAAAGGCGATTACCAACAAGATAAAATTTCGGCTTATCAAACACTTTATCAGTGTATGGGGACCATCGCAAAATTGGGAGCGCCAATTGCTCCGTTCTTTATGGATAGATTGTATTTAGATTTGAATAGCGTAACCAAAAAGGAAAATTTTGAAAGCGTACATTTAGCAGATTTTCCAGTTTACAACGAAGCTTTTGTAGATAAGCCTTTGGAACGCAAAATGGAAAGTGCCCAAACAATATCGTCATTGGTATTATCGTTAAGAGCTAAAGAGAAGATTAAAGTACGTCAGCCTCTTCAAAAAATAATGATTCCGGTTTCTAGCGCGCAACAAAAGGAAGAAATTGCTGCCGTTTCAAACTTAATCAAACACGAGGTTAACGTCAAGGAAATTGAACTTTTGGAAGACGCCTCAGATATCTTGGTAAAACAAATAAAACCAAACTTTAAAACTCTTGGTCCGCGTTTTGGAAAAGACATGAAAGCAATCGCCAATGCAGTAATTAACTTTTCAGCGGAAGATATTAACAAAATAGAACAAAACAGCATTTTGGATATTGATGTTAATGGAAAAAATATATCTTTAGCCTTAGATGATGTAGAAATTACGTCACAAGATATTGAAGGGTGGTTGGTTGCCAATGAAGGAACTTTAACGGTTGCTTTAGATGTAACAATTACAGATGAATTACGCAGGGAGGGTATTGCGAGAGAATTGATTAACCGCATACAAAATTTACGTAAAGACTCAGGTTTTGAGGTGACAGATAAAATTGATGTAACCCTTCAAAAAGACGAGCAGGTTGTAAATGCCGTTGGAGCAAATATGACTTATATTAAATCGGAAACATTAACGAACGAACTTGAAATTATAGATAAATTGGACAATGGTATAGAAATTGCCTTTGATGATGTAAATACCAAATTGTTTATACAAAAACATTAAGAACATGGGAGATACCGCAAGATATTCAGATAAAGATTTAGCCGAATTCAAAGAGCTAATCAAAGAAAAAATACAAAAAGCACAGCACGATTTAGAACTTATAAAAAGTGCTTACATGAACGACCATAACAATGGTACTGACGATACATCCCCGACCTTTAAAGCATTTGATGAAGGTAGCGAGGTTATGAGTAAAGAATCTAATTCTGCTTTGGCTATACGTCAGGAAAAGTTTATTCGCGATTTAAAAAATGCGTTAATCAGAATAGAAAACAAAACCTATGGTGTGTGCCGCGTAACAGGAAAGCTTATTAATAAAGAACGTTTAAAGCTTGTGCCTCATGCTACGCTGAGCATTGAAGCCAAAAACATGCAGCAATAGGGCAAAAAAAATTAATAAATTTAAAACGTCTCGTTTTAAACGGGGCGTTTTTCATTTAAATGCAATTAGTTATTCCTGATTAAAAGAGAATCTATATTTTAAAAATGTCTCTAAAAAAATCCATCATACTAATCGTCGTTATTTTACTTGTAGACCAAATAAGTAAAATATACATCAAAACTCATTTTACACTACATGAAAGTGTTGATGTTTTTGATTGGTTTAAAATATACTTTATTGAAAATGACGGTATGGCTTGGGGCACAAAAATCAGCGATTTTATTTCGGTTGTGTCGGATAGAACAGCCAAAGTTGCACTAACGTTATTTAGAATTGTGGCGATATTTGGTATCGGGTATTGGCTATACGATGCTACAAAAAAGAAAAGTTCCCGTGTATTAATTTTAGCTATAGCGTTGATATTTTCTGGGGCTTTAGGCAATATTATCGATTCTGTATTTTATGGCATTTTATTTGATGATAGCATAAGTCAAGTTGCTACATTTTTGCCGGAATCCGGTGGTTATGATTCGCTTTTACATGGGCGTGTTGTGGATATGCTGTATTTTCCCTTGTTTGAGGTTGACTTGCCCAAATGGTTTCCGCTTTACGGAGGTAAACGCTTCAACTTTTTTGAGCCTGTTTTTAACGTTGCCGATGTAGCCATAAGCACGGGTTTCATCATGCTTATCGTGTTTAATAAAAAGGCATTTTCAAAAAAAGATAGCTGAAAATAAGTACAGCTTTGTAATTACTACTTCAAAAGTATTTGCTAATTTTAGCTTTGAAAGAAAACCTAGTTTAATCGCTCTCAATTAAATGTTCCTTAAATCCCTTCTCACATCTTTACTTATTGTGTTTAGTATTAAAATTGCTGCTTGCCAAAACACCTACGATATTGATTTTTCTGGCAAAGACAGAAAACGAAAATGCGAAACTTGCATCAAAGCCTTTAAAAATCAACCTGCAGAAGCCAAATTTTCCATAAAAAGAGAAAATGAAAATCTTTATTTTGAAATAAATGATAAAGAATGGTATAATGATTTGTTTCAAAATGTTGGAGACGGTTTGGCCATTGATATTGTTTTAAAAGATAGGTATTCCTGTGAATTAGAAACCGTTAAGAACACCCAAATCAAAGGGCTTTTGCTTGAGCCTGTTTACTCAGAAGCCTTAAAAAAAGGGTTGAAACAAGTAGAAAATAATATTTATAGCACTTGGGTGGGCAAAATACCTGAAGCCTTTCTTGATAGGGAAATGGAATGGAATATTTTGTTTATTGGTAACAAGAATCTATGTCAATACAACGTGCTTTACGACCTTGACACCTATACGTCAGATTTGTTGGACATGGGAATGTATTTAGATTCATTAACCTACGATACGAGGAAAATAAAAACTACTAATAATGAAAACTACATTACCCGGAATAAAACATTGAAATTCATTATCCCCTTTCAAAAGAATAAATCCAAATATTCCCAAGAAGACATAAAACCCATTTATGATTCTTTAAGATTAACAGGTTTCAATATAAAGACCATAAACATTAAGGCATATTCTTCAATTGAAGGAATTACCCACAGAAATTTGGAATTGCAGGAGTTGCGTGCTAAAAATATTGTATCGGCTTTGCAATCATTTCAGAAGCTACCCATTGAAACTAATGTTACGACTTCAGAAAACTGGGTGGAGTTTTTTAATGACATAAAAGGGACGAAATACGAAAACCTATCTTCGTTGTCCAAAAATGAAGTGAAATCAAAAATTGCTGGTTCCCTTTCAAGAGAAATGGAGCCCATTTTTAGAAAGCATAGAAAGGCTATTTTAGAGTTGCAGCTAGAAAGAAAGGACAAGTATAAAAGTGAAGATGTTGAAGCGCTTTTGGAAAAGTTCAATTTAGCAGTGGCAGCAAATAAAATAGATGAAGCTTTAGATTTTCAAAACTCCATTTTTGAAAAGCTTAAATCGGGTGAAATTCCATTGGATTTTTTGCGTGGAATGAGCGTGCCGAAGGACCCCGAATTTATAAAGCTTTTAAATAAAAACTCAGCCATTAAATATGTATTGGATTTTAGGCAAGCTTTAATTGTGTACAATGAGATGTTGGCCCTTGAAAAACTTGCGCCGAACGACAACGAGGTTAAATATAATCTTGTAGCTTTAAAGATTAAACTTTGGAGCCTTAAAGCCATTGATGTAAAAGATTCAGACTTATTAAATGAAATAAATGGCTTAAAAAAATATGGCATTGATAAAGCGCTCATCTCAAGAATGTTGGTCAACTATCACATGGTTACGGCAGATAACCTAATGGTAGATGGAGACTTTGATACAAAGGATGCCTCCGTGGAGTTTGTCAATAGAAACTATAAAAAAACGACTCTATCAGATTACGATTATTTAAGTTTAGCACAATCTTTTAGTTATTATGGGCATTCCAATTTAGCCGTTGAGCTTTTGGAAAGAAAGGCTAGAAGTATTGATATTGACGAAGATTTACTGTTTTATTATTTAAACTTAACCCTCGTTGATAAAGAGCTTACAAAGGACCCAAACTACAGAACTATCATGTTAAATGCCGTTAACATGAACAGTCAACGTTTTTGCAAATTATTCAATTCCATAGATAAAGGAGGGATTACTTTTCAGTTGTTGGACGACCCTTATTTAAGGAAAACATACTGTGAAAACTGCAAAGACTAAAATTGATAAATGGTATTAACCGTTACACAATAATCCAGCTTTATATCACTCTCAAAAACATCGTTGATTTTATCTTCGGCTTCAAAAAAGGACAGTCCTATTTTTAGGGTTTTTGGGTTGCATTTGGCCAAAAACTTGTCGTAAAACCCTTTGCCATACCCAACACGGTTTCCTTGTTTGTCAAAGGCTAAAAGCGGTATAAAAACAACTTCAATTTTATCGTTTGAAATTTCTATGCCATCAACAGGTTCAGGGATATTGTGCTTATTTTTTTCAATTTTCGTGCTATCAGTTAGCAAAAAATGGGTCAATTCCATGGTCTCAAAATTGCTTTTTGAAATCAGGATGTTTTTGTCTTTTCCAGATAAGATATTCAAAATGTAATCGGTGTTGACTTCCTTTTGTTCTTCTATCGAAAGGAAGATTTGATAGAACGAAAAATTCCAAATATGAAGCTTTAGCAGTTGGTTTGAAATGGCAAGGCTTAAATCTTCAACTTTGTTTGAAGTTAAGGCTTTCCGAAGGTTTTTGTATTTAATGCGCAACTCATTTTTGTTCATTTAACTACTTTTTAAGTTTGGTAGTAATATGAAACAAAGCATCACCTTGATAGACAATTGGTGACTCGTTTACATTAATGATGTAACCTGAATTTGAAGCTCTTACAAAATAATTGAACTTGCCATAGGGATCGGTAATATTCCCCAACACATCCTCTTTTTTTACATAAGAACCAATAGTTACAGAAGCCTTAAACATACCCGAATACTTGGCACGTTGCCATTTGCTACTGCTAACAAAGATGCATTCTTTTTTGGGTTTGGTTGATTTGAAGACTGTTTTTAGCATTCCCAAATCTTTCAAAATACGTTTGGAACCGTTAACCCCAGAGTTAGTGACAATATCATCTATATGAAATGATTTTCCACCTTCAAAAAGCAAAAGGGGTTTGCCCATTTTGGCGCAAGTCGTTCTAAAGGATTTTGAGAGGTTTTTTGAGTATAAAACAAAAGGAGCCCCAAAAGCCTTGGCCAGTTCGTTGAGGTCTTTATTGTCTTTTGTAAATCTTAGTTGCGGGGCATTAAACCTTCCGGAGCCCCCCGTGTGAAAATCAATGATTAAATCGGCATGAGGTACCACCTCTTTAACTAGTTTATGCGCCACTCTTCCAGCCAAGGATCCTGAAGGACTTCCAGGAAACACACGGTTTAAATCGCGTCCATCAGGAAATTCGCGTTTTAAATTTATAAACCCAAAAATATTAATGACGGGCATGCAAATAATCGTACCACATTTGGGTTTATTAATGCCTTTGGCAATAAGTTGGCGCACAATTTCAACACCGTTAACTTCATCGCCATGAATACCGGCCGTGAATAAAACAGAAGGGCCGGGTTTTTTTGAGCGCTCAACAATAACGGGAATGTTTACAGGAGAAGAGGTGTGTAAATTGGCCACATCAATATTCAATTCCCTGCTTTCACCAGGTTTTATGGCTTCACCTAGAATATGTATGACGTCTGGCTTTACTTCGGGCATTTATTTTGAGTATTTTTCAATATATCGAATGATGGCTTTCGCGATATTGCGTCCAGTAGCCCCTTCAATACCTTCCAATCCTGGGGTTGAGTTTACTTCTAAAAGCAACGGCCCTCGGGCAGATTGCAACATATCAACCCCACAAACGGGTAACTTTAAGGCCCGCGACGCATTCATGGCCAATTTTAGTTCGTCGTGACTCAATTTTATGATTTCGGCATTTCCGCCACGATGTAAATTGGAGCGGAATTCGCCCTCTTTTCCTTGGCGTTTCATAGCGCCTACTACTTGTCCGTCTACCACCAAAGCACGTAAATCTGCGCCACCGGCTTCCTTTATGAATTCTTGAACAATTACCCTTGCTTGTAAACCATTAAAGGCCTCCAAAACCGATTCGGCCGCATTTTTTGTTTCTGCCAAAACTACACCTAAACCCTGCGTGCCTTCCAATAGTTTAATAATTACTGGCGTACCACCGACGTGTTCTATAACTTCTACAACATCTCTGGAATAGTTGGTAAAAACCGTTTTAGGCATGCCAATTCCTGCTTTGCTTAAGCGTTGCAAACTACGCAGTTTGTCTCTGGAACGTATTATGGCATCTGATGTGCAAATGGTAAAAACGCCCATCATTTCAAACTGCCTTACCACAGCACAACCATAAAAAGTAACTGATGCGCCAATGCGAGGTATTATGGCATCTACATAATCTAGATAACGGTCTTTGTAATAAATTGTGGGTTTTTCTTTTTCAATGATGATGTCGCATTTTAGCGGGTCTATCACTTCTACTTTATGCCCACGTATTTCACCTTCTTCAACCAAACGGTCGGTAGAGTATAAATTTCGGTTTCTAGAAAGTATAACTATGTTCATGCTTGCTTGTTAAAAAAGAGATGTTTTCCAAATCTACATCCACAATAAACTTTCGTTTTAAAAACTGCCTGCCAATCAACACTGGAAATCTCATATCATCTCTCGTGCTTAAAGTTAAGTTAATCTTGTACGTTTTTCCAAAAAATACCACTTCAGATTTTACTTTATACCTGTTTTCCTTGTAACCGTTGCTGCTTTTTACATCTGTACACCAAAAGGTATCAAAAACAATTTCGGTTTTTCCGAAGTTTTGGTGTGTGGCGCTATTAAATATACAGCGCAAAGTGTTGCCTTCTTCAATTATTTCAGAACAATGAATGGCCGAGGTGTATGCCCCTGTATCTATTTTAACGTTAATATTATACAATCCCAAATTTGGAAAGTCTACAACATCAACGCGTCCTATTATTTTTTTCATAAGTCAATCTCATTATTAAGGCATTTTTCTGCTATAAGAAGGTTGTTGAAAATCAATTCTAAGTAGCAGTATTTAAGGCTTTTGAAATGCGCGCGAAGTTAGATAAATAATCCATTTAAAATTTAAAAATTTTCACAAAATTAAAACATTAATTCAGTGGGATAATCAAGTAGGAAAAATTAAAATAATTACCTTTACAAGAATGGATACCCCCGATTTAGAGATACAATTAAAAACCCTGCCCAACCAACCTGGAGTTTATCAATATTATGATAAAGAAGGTGCCATAATTTACGTAGGCAAAGCCAAAAATTTAAAGAAGCGGGTTAGCTCTTATTTTACAAAAACACACGACAGTGGCAAAACCAGAGTGTTGGTAAAAAAAATTGCCAACATCAAGCATATTGTGGTTGATACAGAAACCGATGCATTGTTGCTGGAAAATAACCTCATAAAAAAGTATCAACCACGCTACAATGTGATGCTAAAGGACGATAAATCCTATCCGTGGATTTGTATTAAAAATGAACGGTTCCCAAGGGTGTTTTCTACCCGACGTGTTTTTAAAGATGGCAGTGAATATTTCGGACCTTACACTAGTGTGAAAACGGTGCAAACTTTGCTCGATTTAATAAAAGGTCTTTACAGTTTGCGTACCTGCAATTACGATTTGGCTGAAGAAAAAATCAAGGCAGGAAAATATAAAGTATGTTTAGAGTACCATTTAGGAAATTGTAAAGGTCCGTGTGAGGATTTGGAAACCGAGGAGGAATACAACGAAAATATAAAAGCCATAAAGGAAATTTTAAAAGGAAACTTTAAAGACTCGCTACAACAATTTAAAGCACAAATGCATGAATATGCCGAGCAGATGCAGTTTGAAGACGCTCAAAAAATTAAAGATAAAGTTGATATTTTAGAAAATTACCAAGCTAAATCTACTATTGTAAATCCAAAAATTAGCAATGTAGATGTGTTTTCCATTATAAGTGACGAAAGTTACGGCTACATCAATTTTTTACAGCTATCTTATGGTTCTATAATTAGGGCGCATACGTTGGAAATAAAAAAGAAATTGGATGAAACCGATAAGGAACTTTTAGAGTTGGCCATTACCGAAATCAGGCATCGGTTCAATTCAAATTCCAAAGAAATTTATGTGCCTTTTAAAGTCAATTTAGGTGAAGATGTTAAATTAACTATTCCTAAGTTGGGTGATAAAAAACATATTCTGGATTTATCGCTCCGCAATGCCAAATATTATAGGATGGAGCGGTTTAAGCAGATGAAGATTGTTGACCCCGATAGGCATGCCCACCGTATTATGGCTCAAATGAAAGCCGATTTAAGGCTCTCGGAAGAACCGCGCCATATTGAGTGTTTTGACAACTCCAACATACAGGGCACCAATCCAGTAGCAGCTTGCGTAGTGTTTAAAAATGGCAAACCGAGTAAAAAGGATTATCGGCATTTCAATATAAAAACCGTTGAAGGCCCAGACGATTTTGCATCCATGGAAGAAGTGGTATATCGCCGTTATAAGCGTTTTTTGGATGAAGACCAACCTTTTCCACAGCTCATTATTATTGATGGTGGAAAAGGCCAATTATCGTCGGCATTAAAAAGTTTGGATGCTTTGGGTTTGAGGGGCAAAATTGCTATTGTCGGAATTGCGAAACGTTTGGAAGAATTATTTTATCCAAATGACCCAATTCCCTTATATTTAGATAAGAAAAGTGAAACTTTAAAAATAATTCAGCAATTACGTAATGAAGCGCACCGTTTTGGTATTGAGCACCACCGGAATAAGCGCAGTAAAAGTGCATTAAATACCGAATTGGAAACTATACCCGGTGTGGGCGAAAAAACGGTTGTTGATTTGTTGAAGCATTTTAAATCGGCAAAGCGGGTAGCCAATGCCAAATTGGACGAATTGGAAGCTGTGGTTGGAGTGTCGCGCGCCGAAAAGATTTATAATTATTATCATAACAAATAATTGAAGTTAAAACCCATCATATTAACCCTAATTCTACTCGCTTCATTTTCTGTACAGGCACAAAATGAAACAGAAAATATCAAGCCAAAAATAGGCTTGGTGTTAAGTGGTGGTGGTGCAAAAGGCTTGGCCCATGTTGGCGTTTTAAAGGTTATTGATAGCTTGGGTGTAAAGGTAGATTACATTGCTGGAGCGAGTATGGGTGCTATTATAGGTGCATTGTATGCCTCAGGCTATTCCGGTAAGGAACTCGATTCCATTTTTCAATTAGTTGATTTCGACAACATCATTAACGACGATTTGCCCCGTGCATCAAAAGCTTTTTATGAGCGTGATAATTCAGAAAAATATGCCGTTACACTTCCCTTTAATGATTTTAAAATTAAGTTGCCATCAGCATTATCGCGTGGCAATGTAGCCTATGGTTTAATTTTAAAGCTCTTGCTTCCCGTCAATCATATTAACGATTTTAGTAACCTGCCCATTCCGTTTTTCTGCATTGCTACAAATGTAGAAACAGGGCAACAAGTTATTTTGGACAGCGGAAATCTCACCCAATCAATTATGGCGAGTGGTGCTTTGCCTTCGCTTTTTCAGCCCGTAATAATTGACGATGAAATTTTAATTGACGGAGGTGTGGTGAATAATTACCCTATTGATGAACTGCGGGATAAGGGCATGGACGTTATCATTGGTGTTGATGTTCAGGACGGTTTGGCCAAACGCGAAGAATTAGTTTCTGCACCTGAGGTTTTAATGCAAATAAACAATTTCCGCACCATCAATGCCATGAAGTTAAAATCGAAACAAACCGATGTTTACATAAAACCAAACATTAAAGATTACAATGTGGTTGCTTTTGATAAAGTAGGTAACATCATTGAAGAAGGTAGAGAATCTGCTTTATCTAAATTAAATGTGCTAAGAACTTTGGCTTCTTGCAGCGATGATGAAATGGAAGACGTGTTCCATCCAAAACCAATGGATAGTATTAAAATCAACAACTTTGAATTTAAAGGGAACAAAAACTATACAAGAGCTTACATTTTAGGGAAGCTGAAATTAAAAAGTGATGAAAAAATTAGTTATAAAGATTTTAATGAAGGTATTTATAACGTGGTGGCCACCAATAATTTTGATGCATTTCAATATCAGCTTAAGCAAACTGAAGGAAAGGAAGGTTATGACTTTATGGCCAATGTTAAGGAGTCCCAAGTAAATACATTTTTAAAATTGGGAATTCATTATGACGATTTATATAAAACCAGCGCATTGTTAAACCTCACAAAAAAACGCGTGTTTTTTAAAAATGATGTGGGCTCGTTAGATATTATTCTTGGGGATAATGTGCGGTATAATTTTGAATATTTAATTGACAAGGGTTTTTATTGGAGTATTGGGTTAAGGTCTAGATACAATCAATTTAATAAAGGCATTAGTGCACAGCTACTGTTGGATGATGACCAAATTGCTGCTACAGGTTTGAGAAATCTTGATGTAAAACTAGAGGACCAAACCAATCAATTCTATTTGCAAACACTGTTCAGGAGGGATTTTTCCCTTGGTATGGGTGTGGAACATAAGCGGTTGGAAATAAAATCTGAAACCATTTCAGGAACTAACCCAAATGATAATTTTTTGTTTGAGAACACAGATTATTTAAGTCTTTTTGGCAACTTAAAATTAGATACTTATGATGATAAATATTTTCCTAAACGTGGCGTGTATTTTAATGGCGATTTAAACATTTACCTGTATGCTTCTGGTTTTATTGACGACTTTAAGGATTTTTCAATTGCCAAGGCCGATATGGGCTATGCGTTTAGCGTTTCAGATAAATTGTCCTTTAATTTACAGACCAGCGGCGGTTTTAAATTGGGTGATAAATCTACCAGAACACTCGATTTTGCATTAGGGGGCTACGGTGCCAATTTGATTAACAATTTCGTGCCTTTTTTGGGTTACGATTTTATTACCTTAACAGGAAATAGTTATGTAAAATCTTGGGCCATTGCAGACTATGAAATCTTTAAAAAGCACCACATAACTCTAGAGGGCAATTGGGCAAATGTAGAAGACAATATTTTTGATTCGGGTGAATGGTTTACGTTGCCAGACTACAGAGGTTATGCTTTGGGGTATGCCATTGAAACATTTTTGGGCCCCGTTCAAGCAAAGTATAGTTATTCACCAGAAAGAGGTGAGAGTAAGTGGTTTTTCAATCTTGGTTTTTGGTTCTAGCTTTTTAGGATTCTGAAATTTAAAAACTCCGAAGAAATTACGATATTTGTTACACTATGATTCCTTTTTGGCCAGACTTATTACAATTTCTACATTTCCTTATCAAGAGAAATCCTGAATAAGTAGGCCTTATTGCCATTCCCGTTTTGACGGGAATCTTCTTTAAATTCACTATCTTTAGTAGAATCTATTGATTTTCTTAGAGTTAACTTTTAAATTTAAAAAAATGCCTTTTTATCATAAATTAGGAAATATTCCGCATAAACGCCATACCCAGTTTAGAAAGCCAGATGGTAGTCTATATTACGAGCAGCTTTTTGGCACTATTGGGTTTGATGGCATGTATACAAACAGCTATCATGAGCAGCGCCCCACTCAAGTAAAAGAGATAAGAAAACAATATAGTGTGGCGCCAAAAATTGCCAAGGCTAATAACATACAATCCTATCGTTTTAAGGGGTTTCAGGTTAAACCTGAAAAGGACTTTCTAGATAGTAGAAAAACTGTTTTGATTAATAGTGATTGTGCCATTATTTTGGCAGCGCCGCAAGAATCAACCAAAGATTATTTTTATAAGAATACCGATGCCGACGAATTGATTTTTATTCACAAAGGTTCCGGGAAATTAAGAACGCATTTAGGAAATTTGGATTTTAAGTATGGCGATTATTTATTGGTTCCACGGGGGGTCATTTATAAAATGGATTTTGATTCGGAAGACAACAGGCTGTTTATTGTAGAATCGCGTCGCCCTATTTACACCCCAAAACGTTACCGAAATTGGTTCGGGCAATTAATGGAACATTCACCATTTTGCGAACGGGATATTAGAAGACCACAAGAACTGGAAACCAATAACAAATCTGGTGAGTTTCTGATCAAAGTTAAAAAGCAGGACGACATTATCGAGATGGTTTATGCCTCTCATCCTTTTGACGTGGTTGGGTACGATGGCTATAATTATCCGTATGCTTTTTCCATCCACGATTTTGAACCGATTACTGGGCGTATTCATCAGCCGCCGCCAGTTCATCAAACTTTTGAGACCGATGCCTTTGTAGTGTGTAGTTTTGTACCGCGTTTGTATGACTATCACCCACAATCCATTCCAGCGCCCTATAACCATAGTAATATAGACAGCGATGAGGTGCTGTATTATGTTGATGGTGATTTTATGAGTAGAAATGATATTAAGGCAGGGCATATATCCTTGCACCCAGCCGGCATACCTCACGGGCCACATCCTGGAGCAACGGAACGAAGCATTGGAAAAACTGAAACTGAAGAATTGGCTGTAATGGTTGACACCTTTAAGCCATTAAAAGTAACCGAAGAAGCCCTTAAAATAGCTGACGAAAGTTATTTTAAATCGTGGCTAGAGTAAATATTTGTTATCAATTAAACGACTACACAAATAAACAAATCAATATCTAATCATGAGTAAAGACATAAAATCAGTAAACTACGGTTTAGAAAAAATATTTGAAGGCGCACAAGACTTCTTGCCACTTTTGGGAACAGACTATGTAGAATTCTATGTAGGTAATGCCAAACAATCAGCGCATTTTTATAAAACAGCTTTTGGATTTCAATCCTACGCCTATAAAGGTTTGGAAACAGGCTCCAAAGACTCTGTAAGTTATGTGCTAAAACAAGACAAAATCAAATTGGTTTTAACAACACCACTTAGTAGTAGTTCACCAATTAATGAGCATATTGTAAAACACGGTGATGGCGTAAAGGTAATAGCCCTTTGGGTTGAGAATGCCAGAAACGCTTACCAAGAAACAACAAGTAGGGGTGCCAAATCTTACATGGAACCTCGTGTTGAAAAAGACGAATTTGGTGAGGTCGTTAGGGCGGGAATTTACACTTATGGTGAAACGGTACACATGTTTGTTGAGCGCAAAAATTACAATGGTGCATTTTTGCCAGGATTTCTGGCGTGGACATCAGATTATAATCCAGAGCCGGTAGGATTAAAATATATTGACCACATGGTTGGTAATGTTGGTTGGGGACAAATGAACAAATGGGTGAAATGGTATGAAGATGTTATGGGTTTTGAAAACTTCCTTTCTTTTGATGATAAGCAAATCCATACCGAATACTCCGCATTGATGAGTAAAGTAATGAGTAACGGTAATGGTCGCATAAAATTCCCTATAAACGAACCTGCAGAAGGGAAAAAGAAATCGCAAATTGAGGAATATCTTGATTTTTATGAAGGCTCAGGAGTGCAGCATATAGCGGTTGCAACCGATGATATCATTGGCACAGTAACACAATTACGACAAAGGGGAGTAGAGTTTTTATCTAAACCACCAGAGGAATATTATAAAGCTGTCCCTGGCCGCTTGGAAGAACACAGCCATAAACTTCAAGAGAATATCGAAATTTTAAAAAACTTGGGTATTATGATTGATGCCGATGAAGAGGGCTATTTGTTACAAATTTTCACCAAGCCAGTTGAGGATAGGCCTACGTTATTTTTTGAAATTATCCAACGCATGGGGGCTCGTGGTTTTGGGGCTGGCAATTTTAAAGCGCTTTTCGAATCTATTGAACGCGAACAAGCAAATAGAGGAACTTTGTAGACAAAATTCTGTCTGATAACTTGCTTTTTTGCCAACATAAACTTGTTTTAGATTTAATGAACATCAAATCATTTTAGTGTTTTCAATAAGTAGAATTCTCTTATGTAACAAATATTACATAGAAGAGTAAAGTATAAATCTATATTGCAAAGTACTTAAAGACAATTATTTGATGGAAAATATTAAAAAAGACTTCGAAACAAGGTTCACAGGATGGGCGTTTATTTTGGCTGCGCTATTATTATGGTTTGGTTGGGTTTTATCACCACATCATATAGGTGAATATATTGTGGCTTCAGATTTTACTGAGGTAGGCAAAAATGTATGGTACTGGATTTGGATGTATCGCATTCATATCTTTGGTTGGGTAACAATGGGCATTGCTCTGTTCGCTTTTGTGGCTGCCACGGCAAGAAAACCTTATCGCGTGGTTATTTTACCTGGGGCTGGTATGACAATAATAGGCACTTTTACATTGGCTATTGCTTCAGCTTATTATTATAACCATGGTGCTTGGGGTGTTGGACAAACTGTTGGCATGTCTGCTGAAGAATTGGAAGATTTCATGTATAACCTTTTATTTACTAACCAATATGTAACTTGTTTTATACGCTTTGGGCGCATATTTTCAGGAGTTGGTTTAGTGCTTTTAGGTTTTGCTCTAATCAAGTGGAAAATGGTAAGCACTTGGCTGAGTTGGTTTACAATTTTGCTGGGATTTGCCGCTATGTCCGTTATTTTATTTATTCCAGATAATTTTGAAATCTATAAACCATTGTTCCATGTTAAGGTGGTTTGGTTATTAGCTATGGGTGCCGTTTTGTTGAAACAAGGCATCCATTTAAGCGAATCAAAAAGTTGATTTTTATAGTTTTAAGGTGACAATAGTTTGGTTGTAAAAGTCAGTTTTTTCGATGTAAAAAACTGACTTTTCTTTTGCTTGAAAAAAATTCAAAAAAAAATGTAATTTCTCAGTTGTATTGAAAAAAAAATTACATTTGTTCCACTCTTTTAGCTGAACAATTTGAAACCTGTTTCTATGTTCGGGCTTTTGAAAATTAGGAAGTCATATTCAAAAGCAGCTTACCGCTTAAGCGACCGAATTTTAAAGCTAACTTCCGTTTCTCCAATTTATGCTATTCAGCATGAGTTTGCTTTTGTACCTACCACTTGTAGGGAAATCCAAATTTGATATTATTTATTTTTTATTATCTTAACCTGTAGTTAAACTATCTATTGCATTTTTAACTTTAATTAAAAAATAAATTGAATACTAAATACATTGATTTAATCAATCAAACTTTTGATTTTCCTACCGAAGAATTTAAAGTTGATAAAGGCCAGTTGCATTTCCATGACATAGATTTAATGGAACTCACAAAGCAATACGGAGCGCCGCTTAAATTTACGTATCTGCCACAGATATCAAATAATATTAAAAGGGCAAAAACATGGTTTGCCAATGCCATTAGGGAACATAAATTCAAAGGAAAATACAACTACTGCTATTGTACCAAAAGTTCTCATTTTAAACATGTTTTGGATGAGGCCTTAAAAAATGACATTCATATAGAAACCTCTTCTGCTTTTGATATTGATATAGTTGAAAATTTAAAAGCATCCGGAAAAATAACCGATGAAACTTATGTAATTAGTAACGGTTTTAAACGTGCACAGTACATTACAAATATTGCCCGTTTAATTAATAATGGCCACAAAAATGCCATACCAATTATTGATAATTATGAGGAAATTGATTTGCTTTCCAAAGAAATCAAGGGCAAGTTCAATGTCGGTATCAGAATAGCCTCTGAAGAAGAACCTAAATTTGAGTTTTACACCTCACGTTTGGGCATTGGTTATAAAAACATCGTGCCTTTTTATAAAAGCCAGATTGCCAACAATAAAAAAGTTAAGCTTAAAATGCTTCACTTTTTCATTAATACCGGTATTCGCGACAATGCCTATTATTGGAACGAATTATTAAAGTGTTTGAAGGTTTACACCAATCTGAAAAAGATTTGCCCAACATTGGACAGTTTGAATATAGGTGGGGGATTTCCAATAAAAAACTCTTTGGCTTTTGAGTTTGATTATGAGTATATGATTGATGAAATTATCAATCAAATCAAAATTGCTTGTGATGAAGAGGATGTCGATGTGCCTCATATTTTTACAGAATTTGGAAGTTTTACCGTTGGGGAAAGCGGAGGTGCCATCTACGAAGTTTTGTACCAAAAACAGCAAAATGACCGAGAAAAATGGAATATGATAAACTCTTCGTTTATTACTACCTTGCCCGATACATGGGCTATTAATAAACGCTTTATCCTGTTACCTATTAACCGTTGGCAAGATAGTTACGAGCGTGTATTGTTGGGTGGTTTAACTTGCGATAGCGACGATTATTACAACAGTGAGCAGCACATGAACGCCATTTATCTCCCAAAATATAATATTGATAAACCCTTGTACATAGGCTTTTTTAATACTGGAGCCTACCAAGAAACCATTGGGGGTTTTGGCGGTTTACAACATTGTTTAATCCCATCACCAAAACATATTTTGATTGATAGGGATGCTGATGGAAATATTACAACCAAGTTATTTAGCGAACAGCAAAAAAGCGAAGATTTATTAAAAATATTGGGTTACGAACAGTATAAAGAAACTGTTGAAGGTCATGAAGTCTACAGCAGTTCAGTAAAAAAATAACGACATAAAATTTGATGATGACAACTACAAAAGGTCCTATTTCACAATTTATAGAAAAACATTATTTACATTTTAATGCCGCTGCTTTAGTGGATGCGGCAAAAGGCTATGAATCTCAGCTAGAGTCTGGCGCAAAAATGCTGGTTTCCTTGGCAGGTGCTATGAGTACTGCCGAATTGGGCAAAAGTTTCGCAGAAATGATACGTCAGGATAAAGTGCAAATTGTTTCTTGCACAGGAGCCAATCTTGAAGAAGATATCATGAACTTGGTAGCCCATTCACACTACAAGCGTGTACCTAATTACCGTGATTTAACCCCGCAAGAAGAGTGGGATTTATTGGAAAAAGGACTAAATCGAGTTACAGATACCTGCATTCCAGAACACGAGGCATTCAGGCGCTTACAAAAACATATTTATGAAATTTGGAAGGAAGCTGATGCCAAGGGCGAACGCTATTTGCCGCATGAGTATATGTATAAAATGCTATTGTCAGGCGTTTTGGAGCAGTACTATGAAATTGACTTAAAAGACTCATGGATGTATGCTGCGGCAGAAAAGAATTTGCCAATTGTTTGCCCAGGTTGGGAAGACAGTACTATGGGCAATATTTTTGCAAGCTATGTGCTAAAAGGCGAATTAAAAGCAAGTACCATGAAATCGGGTATTGAGTACATGACCTTTTTGGCCGATTGGTACACTGAAAATTCCAAAAAAGGAATTGGCTTTTTCCAAATTGGCGGTGGTATTGCAGGTGATTTTCCAATATGTGTTGTGCCTATGCTGTATCAGGATATGGAACGGACCGATACGCCATTTTGGAGTTATTTCTGCCAAATAAGTGATTCTACAACAAGTTATGGGTCATATTCAGGAGCCGTGCCAAACGAAAAAATAACCTGGGGTAAATTGGATATTAATACACCAAAGTATATTGTAGAAAGTGACGCAACAATTGTAGCACCTTTAATTTTTGCTTATTTATTGGGTTGGTAATGTCTAAAGTTGAAAACATAGAAAACGTTGAACTTCGATACCTCACCATTGATGATTACGAGGAATTGAAAGCGGCTACTTTGGAGTCGTACGGCGGTGTTCTAAATTCATATTGGAAAAAACATCACATTTCCGATTTAACTTCAATATTTCCAGAAGGGCAGGTTGTAATTCTGGTAGATGGCGATATTGCCGGTTGCGCACTATCCTTAATTGTGGATTATGACAGTATTGATGCCGACCATACCTACCAAGATATCATTGCAGGCGAATCGTTTAAAAACCACAATTCAGATGGCGATGTGCTTTATGGTATTGATGTTTTTATAAAACCTGCTTATAGAGGTCTTCGATTGGGAAGGCGTCTTTATGATTACAGAAAGGAAGTTTGCGAGCAATTGAATTTAAAAAGTATTGTTTTTGGTGGTAGAATGCCCAACTATCATAAACATAAAGAGCTCACTCCAAAACAATATATAGAAAAGGTTAAGCGCAAAGAAATAAACGATCCTGTGCTAAACTTTCAAATTTCTAACGATTTTCACCCAATACGTATTTTAAAAGGCTATTTGGAAGGAGATACGGCATCCAATGAATATGCCGTGCTTATGGAGTGGGATAATATTTACTACACCAAACCAAGTAAAAAGGCCAGCACAGTAAAAACTATTGTAAGGCTCGGATTGATTCAATGGCAAATGCGACCCTATCATAGTTTGAGTGAACTCATGCAACAAGTAGAATATTTTATTGATAGTGTTGCGGCCTATAGGTCTGATTTTGCAGTGTTCCCAGAATTTTTCAATGCCCCTTTAATGGCAGAATTCAACCATTTGCATGAACCAGATGCGATTAGAGAATTGGCAAGATTTACAGAAACCATAATTAATAAACTAAAGGAGTTTTCAATATCCTACAACATTAATATAATTTCTGGAAGTATGCCTGAAGTTGTGGAGGATAAACTATATAATGTTGGCTATTTGTGCCGTAGAGATGGCAGTGTCGAGCGTTATGAAAAAATACATGTTACTCCAGATGAAGCTAAGGTTTGGGGCATGCAAAGAGGCAATAAACTGAAAACTTTTAGTACGGATTGTGGTAAAATAGGTATTCTAATTTGTTATGACTCTGAGTTTCCAGAATTATCTCGTTTGCTCGCCGATGAGGGTATGGATATTTTATTTGTTCCTTTTTTGACGGATACACAAAATGGCTATTCACGAGTGCGTTTGTGCGCTCAGGCTAGAGCTGTAGAAAATGAATGCTACGTTGCCATAGCGGGTAGTGTAGGTAATTTACCCAATGTTAATAACATGGATATACAATATGCACAATCGGCTGTTTTTACACCTTGCGACTTTTCTTTTCCTAGTAGTGGCATTAAAGCAGAAGCAACACCAAACACTGAAATGATTTTGGTTGCAGACGTAGATATAAGTTTATTGCGCGAGCTGCATTCCTTTGGCGCCGTAAAGAACCTAAAAGACAGAAGAAAAGATTTTTATGATGTTATTCGAATTAAACAATCATAAATATTATATTTAGATCAACAAAACTCAAATGTTACCCTAAACGGAATAAAAAAATCAACCCATGAAAAATAGAAATGATAATTTAAAGCGTGTCATTGTAGATTTTAAAAAATTAACCCCAGAGATTTTAGCGCTTTTAGTTGAAAAATACCCTGATGGTTATGATGACGACCAAATCATATCCTTCAGAAATCAGCATAACGAAATTATAGAAGCTGTTGAAGTAACAACTGCCGACACCAAATATTTAGTGAAAGTTAGTACCAAATTGGCAATCACTATGGAGAATTATGATGAGGACGATTACGAAGATTTTGATAACAACGACCCAGATGCTATCCAAGAACCAGACATGGTTGATGAGGATTCAGATGATGACGATAACGACTAATAAATTACAGTACCATGAGAACAGCCGCTTTTAAGCACTACAAAAACGGTTACTTTACATTTTGGTTTGAAAACGGTGAGGAATTGGCCTTTGAAGAAGTGCACCCGCGCGTTTTAAAACAATTCGATTTAAAAAACGATAAAAGCTTAATTGATAAGGATTTTAGAATAACATTTGTTGAAGATGAAGACGGAGACGATGTTATTTACAGAGTTGAAAGTTTAAAACCTCTTTAATCATGCGCTATGCAAACAGCCTTTCACATGTCTTTACCTTGCCAAAGTGTAAGAGAGACCAGTAGTTTTTACACCAATATTGGTGCGTCCTTGGGTAGATCGACCCAAAACTGGATTGATGTAAATTTATATGGGCATCAAGTCACCTTCATTAAATCGGGAAAATTCAGTTTTAATAGCCCTAATTATGTGTTTGAAGGCAAAATGCTTCCTTCATTTCATTTTGGAATTATTTTAGATACCAAAACATGGGGTGAAATCTACAAAAAACTAAGGGAGCAAAAACTGGATTTGGTAAAGGAATCTACATTTCTACAAGGTAAATCGGGAGAACACCAGTCTTTTTTTGTCAAGGATCCAAACGACTATTTAATCGAATTCAAGAGTTTTAAAAACGCCGAGGATACCTTCAAAAAGTAATGTACGTAACCGTTGCTTATCAAGTGGCGAGTACTATCAATATCAAAGAAAGCAAAAATCATTTGCGGTGGCAAATGCTTTTTCAAGATAGTGACGAGCTGTATTACAAGATTTCGGAAAATGCGTTTGTATACCTGTTTCAATATGGGATGGTCAGTTTTTTTAACTTAGAGAAACATGCAATAGATGAAGCTTTACAAAAAATAAGACCGTTTTGTAATAATTATTTTTCTGAAAAACTATCAGAATCTGCAGAAGTGGTTGTCGAGCAAGGGACATTAAAGGTCCAGTTTGATAAGATTGTATTGCCCAGAATGGATCAAGAAATGGTTCGTTTGGTTATGCTGAACACTTCGCAGTCTGTAGCACTAGATAGGTATTCCGAAATTACAGAAGAACTACTTAATGAAACCAACAAACACACCTCTTATCTTGAGGAATACGGAAAGCTGGATATCTCTGGAAACAAACTGAAACGCTTTATTGGGAAGGCACTTAACATTAAAAACAAAATTTCAGAGAATCTGTACATTTTTGATTCGCCAGATATTACTTGGGAAAATGAGCAACTCAATAAACTCAATCAAGATTTAAAATATTCGTTCGATTTAACTGACCGTTACCGATTGATTCACGACAGAATAGAAATCATTAAAGAAAACCTTGAGCTCTTTAAAGACATCATGGATCATAAAGAAAGCAGCCGTTTGGAATGGATTATTATCATCCTAATTGTTATTGAGGTTATTGATATGTTTATTGCAAAACTTTTTAATGTATTTTAAAAAAGATGTTAGATTAATATGTATCTTTAATTAACTGGATTTCAGTAGTTTTTGTGAAAATTCATAGGTAGATCGGGTGCGGTGAATTCGATTTCCAATAGATGATAAACCAAAATATCTACTACGATGAAAACAAAAAAATTAATACTTTTAAGTAGTTTGCTACTCTTGCTTTTCACGCTTTCAGGGTATACAAAAGCAATCACTTATGAAGATTCTTTTAGTGTTTCGGAAGCTCAAAATGGACTTGTTGTGTTCGCTACTTACGATGGACACGAAGATTATGGCTATAATTTTATTACCAAAGGAAAGGATGATGAAGAGCACACCCTGACCTTTCAAAAAGTTGAGGAATCTGTGCTAAAAGCATTTAACTTGAATTCGGATGACCTTGTGGGAGCAAAGTTTAAAATCACCTTTAACAAGGAAATTAAGGTTACAAAAGATGCAGATGGTTATGAGGATGAAGAAGAAATTAATACCATAACCAATCTAGAAAAGGCTTAGTTTCATTCTGAATTAATATTGAAACATGGCTTCAAAATTTAGGCTTCCTTTTTGGAAGCCTTTTTTATAAAAACTTCCCAAATAAATATACCATAAACCAAAGTATACTCCAAAGCGATAACCAACAGGTTTTCAGATTTATCTATGCTATTGACCCCCAGATAGGCTAAGTAACTCAGAATGATAACAAAGCTCCAAAGCAATGGAAATTTATATTTGGTGAACACCGATAAAATTAAAAGTGTTGCAACATACCATGGATGTACTGTGGTGGCCGTAAAGTAATAAAACGATAGCACGAACAACATGGCGGTGATGAGTTGAACTGTGGTTTTGTTACTTCTGAAAAAAGCAATTATTATAACAAAGGTGGCAACAATAAAGGGTATTATTTTTCCAATAATGGCAATTTCATTATAGCCTCTAAAAGCATATCCTCTTTCGCGTGCCAAATAGTACAAACTAGCATTAAACTCAAATTCCTGAAACCATAAAGCCACGGTTTCGGTATAGTTATTTACAAATGCTGAAGAATAAAAAGGCACAAAAAGCAATAATGTTACAGAGCCTACAATGGCATAAAACAGAGTTAACCTTGTCAGGTTGAGCGCAGTCGAAACACAATTGTTTTTGTCACTAGGACGGGGCAACGGTGAAGTAATCTTACTATTTGAAGCAGATTGTTTCCTTCCGTTCGCAATGTCGACGCCTTTTGTAAACCATTGAAAAAACAAGGGTAAAAAAATCAGTGGCACTAATTTTACTGAAATGGAGAGCGCCAAAACTACTGCTGCCCATTGCCATTTTTTGATTAGCAACAGATATAAGCCCCACACCAAAAAGAAAATCATAATGCCTTCAAAATGTAGATTTCCGGTAAGTTCTATTATAATGAATGGATTTAAAATATACCAAAAGATGTTGTGCGATGGGATTTTGAGTTTTTCTAGGAGTTTTTTGCCAAAATAAAGTGTGCCAAAATCGGATGCAATAATTAATAGGCGCATAATTACAACAGAACCCAAAATACTTTTACCTGCAAAAAAAGCAGTAATGGTAAAACATAATTGACTTATGGGCGGGTAATTGGTAAAATGCCCAGCACTTAAAGCACCCATGCCCTCGTATAATTCTTTGGCTTGCATTATTGGAAAATTACCTTGGATAATGAAGGATTCTGGGGTAAACAAATAGGGGTTTATTCCCGCCAAAATGATTCGGCCATCCCAAATAAAACGGTAGAAATCTTGTGAAAGGTTCGGTATGGCTATAATAAAAATGGCCCTGAAACTAAAAGCTAGATACGTTAGAAGTTTTAGGTTACTTTTGAATATCTGCACCAGTTTGTAAAACATGTAGAACAAGGCGGCATAGAGCATTAAAAGCTTCACATAATCTATTCGGGTTAAGTCATATCCGAATGCCCAATAGAACAATCCGCTTGATAAGACCATTAATAGCGGAAGTCTATTAAGTTTTAAAAAGGATTTGTTTAAAAGCATAAGGTAAATATAGCATTAAATGCTATTCTTCCCCTTTAAAGTTTCCGGTCAACTAAACAAAGAATGTAATGCCAAAACGGGTATGGCGTAAGCTGAAGTTTTATACTTTTGAGAGCAACGACTTAAAAAATACATAGCCAAAACCTGCAAAAAGCATGAGGTGAAAAGGGAAAAGTCCGAAATCACCACCTTGGTTTCCTACAATGAAAGCACTGTACATTCCAAAGGCAAAATAAAGCATAAGCAAACCTTCAAAAATAACATGTACCGATACGGTTTTCTTCATGTATTTATTGGTTTTCCAGTTGTCTTTGTATTTGCTAAGGTTGAACTTTGGAGTACGAACAAACTCAGATTTTTTCCCCAAATGACCTTCTAAAACGGCTATGGAATTGTGAAGCGAAAAACCCATGGCAATAGAGAAAAACACAAAAAACATCCCAATATATCTTATAAAGTTTTTAAAGCCGGGGCCATAAATGTTTTTGTACATAAACCAATAGCAAATAAAAAAGATAATGGTGCTCATTACAAAAAAGCTCATGACGTAAAAATATGGGCGTAAATGGGCATATTCGTTTTTAATGTAAAGCATAGGTATGCTCAATACCCCAACAATAAGTACGTTTAAAAACATGGTGCTATTCAAGAGATGTAATAGTCCATGAATCTTAGTTTTAAAAGAAATGTCATGGCTTTTTATAACACGACCAAGCATTTTTCGGAAGTTTTCGGCGCCTCCTTTGTTCCATCTAAATTGTTGCGAACGTGCCGCACTTATAACTACTGGCAGTTCGGCAGGGGTTTCTACGTCCTCTAAATACTTGAACTTCCAATTTTTTAATTGGGCGCGGTAACTTAGGTCTAAATCTTCAGTTAGGGTGTCACCTTCCCAGTTGCCAGCATCAATGATGCAACTCTTTCGCCACAAACCGGCGGTGCCGTTAAAATTTATAAAATGTCCTTTGCTGTTTCTGCCAACCTGCTCTAATGTAAAATGGGCATCGAGGGCGAAGGCTTGAATTTTTGTAAGTAAGGAAAAATTCCTGTTGATGTGCCCCCAGCGGGTTTGTACAACACCTATTTTTTCATCTTTAAAATAAGGTACGGTACGTTTTAGCCAATCTTTTTTGGGAAGGAAATCAGAATCGAAGATGGCCAAGAATTCTCCTTTGGCAATTTTTAAGCCTTCTTTCAATGCTCCTGCTTTAAAACCTGTACGGTCTTTTCGGGTAATGTGTTTTATGTCCAACCCTGTGGCTTGGAGTTTTTCAACATGTTCGCGGGTACTTTCAACGGTTTCATCTGTAGAATCATCCAGAACTTGAATTTCAAGTTTGTCTTTGGGGTAATCAATTTCGGCAATGTTGTCAAGTAAGCGTTCCATAACGTACATTTCATTGTACACAGGAAGCTGAATGGTTACATAAGGAACTTCATCAGGGTTTGATAAATCGAATTTAGGGCAATCGTCTTGCTTCTTTTTGGAAGACAAATAGTTAAACAATAAGTTTAACTGTGCCAAAGCATACATAAATATGAGCAAAAGCGAAATGGTGTAAATAATAATTGTTGCCGTTTCTACTATCATTTTTTAAAACTGTATTTAAAAATCCAACCCAAGATTTTTATGCCTGCAAATATAGCACCTTTTACCGTACCAGATACTTTTGAAACACCAATTCTGTTTCTGTAATGTACGGGCACCTCAATATATGATAATTTTTGTTTCAAAACCTTAAGTTGCATTTCAACTGTCCAGCCATAGGTTTTGTCTTCCATTTTTAGGCCAAGTAACTTTACATATTTAATGGCCCGGAATGGTCCGAGGTCTGTAAATGTTGAACCAAAAAATAATTTCATTAAACTGGTTGCTAGATAGTTGCCTAAAATTTGCGGATAGGTCATCGAGCCTTCTGCTCTTAGTTTTTTCACTCTTGCGCCAACAACAAAATCTATATTTTTTTCAATAATTGGGGCAACTATTTTATCCAGTTCTTCGGGATAATCACTGTAATCGCCATCCAGAAAAACCACAATTTCTGGTTTTTCCTTTTTGTTGGCTATATAGCTCATGCCTTTCAAACAAGCATATCCATAGCCTTTTTTTTCTTCAGTTAAAATGGTTGCGCCTGCTTTTTGTGCGTTAATTTCAGTATCATCTGTAGAATTGTTGTTTACTACAATAACTTCATCAACAGTTTTTGGGATATCATTTACAACTTGAGCTATTGAACTGCCTTCGTTGTAAGCAGGAATGATAACATTGATTTTTGTCATTGCACGTGGCTAGAATTTAAATGCTTTTTAAACCTTGCAAAGATAATCCATTCTTTTGGTTTTTCTTAGATGCTTTTGATTTTGGATTTAGCTAACAAGGAATATTTGTCGCTTTGAGTTTTGGAAACAATTTAAGGAATTTGAGGACTCAATAAAATTAATTTTAGACTGTTATTTTAGATTGAATTAAATTGTTTTGGAGATGTAAGCTATTGTAATAATGTGAATTGATAAAGCTATAAGGAAAACAAATTGACGGTTTGTAAACTTTAGAGTTTTTTTTGACTAATTTTGTGTTTTAAAATAAATAAAGAACTTGTTAAATATAAATATTATGGCAGTAGAGATAACGGATGCAACCTTTGAGGAAACGGTTTTAAAAAGTGATAAACCCGTATTGGTAGATTTTTGGGCAGCTTGGTGCGGACCATGTAGAATGGTAGGTCCAATCATTGAACAAATCAGTGACGAATATGATGGCAAGGCTGTTGTTGGAAAGGTAGATGTTGATGCCAACCAAGAGTTTGCAGCCAAGTACGGTGTACGTAACATCCCAACAGTTTTGGTGTTCCAAAATGGTGAGGTTGTTGGAAGACAAGTAGGGGTTGCTCCTAAAAATGCATACACAGACGCGATTGATTCGCTTTTGTAATAAATTGTTAAGCACCAAAACATTAGATTTCAATTTTAATTGAATATAATTTTAGCTGTTTCATCTGATATTCAAAAAAGTTGATTAATACAGAGGAAAAAGAAAATTGAAAAGGTTTGCCATTATGGCAAACCTTTTTTTATTTTAGATGCAAATAATTAGAACTATGAGCAAAACATTAAAAATTCAGGATATCATTGATAACAAGCTCATTGAAGAGCGCAAAGTTTTTTTGTGGGGGCAAGTAGATGACGAATCTGCAAAGCACGTAATCGATAGGTTACTTTATTTGGATGCTTTGGAAACCAAAGATATTCACCTGTACATCAATAGCCCGGGAGGATATGTAACCTCTGGTTTCGCCATGTATGATTGCATCAAATCTTTAAAGAGTGATGTTTCGACCATATGCACCGGATTGGCGGCATCAATGGGCTCTATACTTCTTTCGGTTGGCACTAAAGGTAAACGGTTTATTCAACCACACGCTCGTGTGATGATACATCAACCTAGCGGAGGTGCTCGTGGTCCGGCAAGTGACATTGAAATTACTGCTCAGGAAATATTGAAAACCAAAGAACTGAGTGCTAAAATATTAGCAGATAACTGTGGGCAAAAGTTTGATAAAGTAATGAAAGACTTTAACAGAGACCATTGGATGGGTGCTGAAGAGTCAGTGGCCTACGGTATCGTCGATAAGGTTATTTAATTGGATTTACAAACGGAATTAAATAAAGCGGAAGGTTTTAAAAACCTCGGACTTCTTGCGAAGCAAGTGGTTGAAGGGTTTATTGCTGGGATGCACAAAAGTCCCTTTCATGGGTTTTCGGCAGAATTTGCTGAACATAAAATTTATAACCAAGGAGAGAGCACGCGCCATATTGATTGGAAATTGTTTGCCAAAACAGACAAGCTTTACACGAAGCGCTATGATGATGAAACGAACTTACGGTGTCATATCATTTTAGACAACAGTAGCTCGATGCACTATCCGAAAATGGATTCCTTTTCCATCGGGCATTTAAACAAAATTGGGTTTTCGGTACTAGCTGCTGCTTCATTAATGCAAATTTTAAAAAGGCAGCGCGATGCAGTGGGCTTAAGTATTTACAGTGATGCTTACGATTACTATGCTCCGGAGAAAGGAAGTGAGCGGCACCACCAAATGCTGTTGAACCATTTAAGCGAAGCCGTTATTTCAAAACCATTAAATAAACAAACCGAAACTTTTAAATATCTACATGAGATAGCTGAAAAAATCCACAGGCGTTCCATGATTTTTTTGTTTACAGATATGTTTCAAACGGCCGAAGATGATGTGAGGCTTTTTGAAGCATTAAGGCATTTAAAATATAACAAGCACGAAGTGATATTGTTTCATGTATTTGATAAAGAAAAGGAGCTGAAATTCGATTTTGACAACAAACCGAAACGCTTTATAGATGTGGAAACGGGAGAGCATATTAATTTATATGCAGATTCCATAAAGGAAAACTACACACAAGCGGTTGAAGATTATTTTGCTGCTTTACGCTTAAAATGTGCGCAATACAAGATAAAATATGTAGAAGCAGATATCAATAAAGATTTTAATAATATCCTCACCACCTATATGATAGAGCGGCAAAAATTCGGATAAAAATATTTTTAAAAAACTTTGAAAAAGATTTGAGATATAAAAAAAGCCATGTATATTTGCATCCGCAATAGCGCAACGGTCTGGTAGTTCAGTTGGTTAGAATGTCGCCCTGTCACGGCGAAGGTCGCGGGTTCGAGTCCCGTCCAGACCGCCAAATTGCTAAAAGCTCTAAGAGATTAGGGCTTTTTTTGGCAAGTAAAAGTAGTTGTGTTGTTCACGCCTAAGGCGTGATGTAGTTTACCAAAGTAACACTTGGTAACCAATGGAAAGCTTTCCTTTTCCGATGTTTCGGAATTGGGATGCTTTTTTGTTTTAGAGAGGTTTCTTTTTTATCTAAAAGTACGACTGTGGATGCAAACAATTAGTTATTATTTTTTTTGTAACTTGAAAAGGTTAGACGCACAGAATGTTATGAGAAATCCACTATTAAACAAACCTGTTTTATTAAATGTAGTTATTCTTATAATATCAGGTTTTATAAGTTTTTTTACTTTACTATTTGGAATTGCCCATATTATTCAAGGAGTTAAGCAGAACATTGAAGGAAAAAGTCCCTATATTCCTAACGGGGAAGTCGTACTTGGAGTGATAATTGTCGCTCTGTTATGCATTATTGGAATTATGTCCTTACTTCTTACCATAGCAGCAATTCTTGCAATTATTAAAAGAATTAAAGCTTGAATTTAAATAAATAATAGCTTACTTGTTATAAAGGCTTTTTATTTTAACGGGAATTTATTTGGCTTTACAAGGAATTAGCAATAGTTCTGTAAAGTGCAATCTCGAGGTCATGAAAGAACCCTGTGGTATCATTCTTGAAATGGTAATTAGACGATAATTTTACTATTACCATATCCTTATCGGGGTCTACATATATAAATTGAGTATAAATACCTTGAGCGTTAAATTCATCTTTTGCTTCAAGAGGAATCCACCATTGGTAGCCATATCCCTCTTTTCTCTTTGCATTATGTCTTATGCCAGGCATTAAATGAGGGGCATCAGGAGTAGTTGAAGCCCTGACCCAGCTGGAATTAATTAATTGTTTTCCTTTCCAATTACCGTTGTCAAGAAATAGCTGTCCAATTTTAGCATAGTCTACAGCTGTACAGTTAAGCCCTCCAATGGCAAATTCCATGCCTTCATTGTCTATTATCCAATAGGCATCTGATTCCGCCCCTATGGGTTCCCACAATTTCTTAGCCATGTATTCAGAAATTGACGTGCCAGTAGCTTTAGTGAGAATCATGCCCAAAACTTGGGTGTCTACACTAACGTATTGGTTATAAGTACCAGGTTTTCTTGATCTTTTCAATCTTTTTGCAAAATCTCTCATAGGCATTCCTAAAGCAAAATAGCGCCCCAATACATTAATGTCAGAATTAAAATCACTGTAATCTTCGTTGAACTCTACACCAGAGGACATTTGTAAAACATTCTTAATTGATACACCTTCATAACCAGTTCCAATAAATTCTGGAA